>NZ_VAWA01000009.1 GCF_005771565.1 Nesterenkonia sphaerica | reverse complement strand
CCCCCGTACACAAACTACTTGACAAGCCCGATCTTCGCCGACCACCTGACCCGGATGCTCGGAGTCACCTGGGAGTCACGGGACATGGGCCGGGACCGCAACCCCTCCTGGGCCATCACCACCGTCCCCGAAGACCTCGTGGGTGAGTTCTCGACCCGCAGTAGGCATATCGACGCCGAGACCGACCGTCTCATCGAGAACTACGTCGCCCAGCACGGGCGCAGGCCTGCTCCGGCGACCATCATGAAGCTACGCGCCCAAGCCACCCTGACCACCCGACCAGAGAAACAGGTCCGCTCCCTGGCCAAACTGACTGACCAGTGGCGCACCCGGGCGACCAGCGTGTTGGGTGAGGACGCCACCACCTGGGCCTCCAGAACCGCCCACCAGAACCCGGCACCTCAGTTACTGCGGGCTGACGATGTGCCCCTGGACGCCGTCAGCCAGCTGGGCGAATCTGTAGTGGCGGTGGTCGGGGAGAAGCGTTCGACCTGGCGGCGCTGGAACCTCTACGCCGAAGCCTCCCGACAGACCATGGGACTAAGGTTCGCCAGCACCGAAGACCGCCACGCCATCCTGGGCATGATCACCGACGCCGCCGAACACGCCTCCCTGCGTCTCACCCCACCCGAACTGGCAGTCTCGCCAGTAGTGTTCCGCCGAGACGACGGCACCAGCGTCTTCCGCCCGAAACACTCGACCGTGTTCTCATCCGAAGACCTCCTGGCCGCAGAAGACCGCCTCCTAGAACGGGCACGCACCCACACCAGCTCGGTCGTGGACATGGGCACGGTGGAGAAGATCACCAGTAGCCCGGATCGTCAGGGCCGCCGGCTCGGACCAGACCAGGCCGATGCACTGGCGCGGGTGGCGGTCTCCGGGAGGATGCTGGATGTGCTGGTCGGTCCTGCTGGGGCAGGTAAGACCACCGCCCTAGGTGCCCTCCGCCAAGCGTGGGAGACCGAGCACGGCATAGGCTCCGTGGTCGGACTGGCACCCTCAGCCGTAGCAGCCCAGGTGCTCGCCGAAGACCTGGGAATCACCACGGAGAACACGGCGAAATGGTGGGACAACCACACCCGTTACGGTGCCTCCTTCCAAGCCGGCCAGTTGGTGATCATCGACGAGGCATCCCTGGCCGGAACGTTGACCCTGGACCGGATCACAGCCCACGCCGCAGAGACCGGGGCAAAAGTGCTGCTGGTTGGTGACCATGGGCAGCTGCAATCCGTGGATGCTGGTGGGGCGTTCTCCCTGCTGGTCAACGACCGCGACGACCCTCCTGAGCTGGTCGATGTTCACCGATTCACCCACCAGTGGGAGAAGACCGCCTCCCTCGCGCTACGGCACGGCCGCACTGAGGTGATTGATACTTACCTGGACCACGACCGGATCAGCGAAGGCGAAGCAGAGACGATGGCCGACGCCGCTTACACCGCTTGGCGTACCGACCGGCAGGCAGGAAAGTCTTCGGTGCTGGTGGCTGAGACTCGGGAGCAGGTGGCGATGCTTAACGCCCGTGCCCGAGCCGACCTTATCCTCGATGGCACCCTGAAACCCGGCCCCGAAATCACAGTCAACGACGGTACTCAGGCCGGTGTCGGGGACACGGTGATCACCCGGTGCAACGACCGCCGGCTGCGCACTGGACGTGATTGGGTCCGCAACGGAGACACTTGGAGGATCACCGACATCCGCGGCGACGGCTCGGTCAGCGTCCGCAAACATGGCCGCCGATTCGGCGGCGCGATCGTGCTGCCCGCCTCCTACGTCGCCGAGCATCTCGACCTGGGGTACGCCGTCACCGCACACCGGGCACAAGGGCTCACCACCGATACCTCCCATGTGTTGGTGGAGCCGACCACGACCCGGGAGAACTTCTACGTCGCCATGACCCGAGGCCGAGAAGCCAACCGCGCCTACGTGGTGCTCGACCAGCCCGATGAACACGCCGAGCCCCACCCGGGGGTGAACCCAGATGCCACCGCCCGGACAGTGCTCTACGGGGTGCTCCAACACTCCGGTGCCGAGCTATCGGCGCATGAGACGATCACCGCCGAGCAAGAGACCTGGGGGTCAATCGCTCAACTGGCTGCCGAGTACGAGACCATCGCCGCCGCAGCACAACACGATCGATGGGCCACCCTCATCCGCCACAGCGGCCTCACCGATGAACAAGCAGAAGAAGCCGTCACCTCCGAGGCCTTCGGCCCACTCACCGCAGAACTACGACGCGCGGAAGCCAATCACCACAACCCCGAAACCTTGCTCCCACGACTCGTCGCAGCCAAAGGTTTGGAGGATGCCGATGATGTTGCTGCGGTGCTTCACCATCGCGTGGCAATGGCTACCGCACGCCCGGCAGGATCAGGCCGCACCCGTAAACCATCCCGCCTCATTGCCGGACTGGTCGCACCCGCTCGGGGCCCCATGGACGAAGAGATGCGGCAGGCGTTGGAGGAACGCCGCGACCACATCGAAACCCGCGCCACCACTATCCTGGAGACAGCACTCCAGGACGACGAACCCTGGGCCCAAGAGCTCGGCGAGCCGCCTTCGTACGAAAGGGGCCAGCGGCAGTGGCATCGAGTCGTCCGCACCGTGGCGGCCTACCGCGACCGTTACCAGATCAACAGCGCCCACCCCCTGGGTGCCGAACCGGAGACCACCGCACAGAAAATCGACCACGCCAGAGCCCGCACCGCACTCCACCAAGCCCAACAACTGACCAAGCACACCCAGGAAAACGGACGGCAGACTGTGGACCGCTCAGCAACGGGCCGCAGCCTCTGAACCCCGAGCCAAGGGAGAGGTCGGGCGGGAACAGTAGATCTTCACGGTGTCACCGGACCGACGTAAACTGAACCATGAGGCGGAACCCTCCTTAATAACGCGCCCTTCGCGGCAGACCCTTGGGTCACTCTCTAACGCACCGTCTCACCGCTACTAGCTAGCCGTGCGTACGAGAGGAAAGGTCCAACCATGATCCGCCTGATCTGGAGCGCCAGCGTTCACATCCGCTACTTCATGCGGCGCTACATGCCCACCAACATCGCCCTCGATGCCCTCCGCACCCGACGCGGTCACAAATGGGGACTCCCGGCAATGCTGCTGACCCTGCCCTACCTCTACGCAGCCAGCTTCTGTGCCCAGCTCATCGAGACCGGAGCCCCCGGCTGGCTGCACCTGATCGTGCTGGTCTGCATCTGGAACGCCATGAAGTTCTTCTGGATCGGACCCATCAGCCTTTTCCTGCTGGCCCGAGAACGCATCCGCGAAGCCACCGCAACCCGCCGCATCGAACCTGACACCACAGTGACTGCGGGACAGCCGCCGTATTCAACTGGTCGTCGCAACAGTGTGTTGTTGGACTGAGCGTAGTTGATCGGCGAACGCCTCGGCGGGAGTGCGCCACCCCAAGATCCCGCGTGGCCGGTTGTTCATGGCGGTGGCGATAGCTGCGATCTCCGCGGCATTCCACCGTGAGAGGTCGGTGCCTTTCGGGAAGTACTGCCGCAGCAGCCCATTGAGGTGTTCGTTGCTGCCCCGCTGCCACGGGCTCTTCGCGTCGGCGAAGTACACCGGGGTCTTGGTGGCCTCAGTGAACAGAGCATGGGCTGAGAGTTCCTTGCCCCGGTCCCAGGTCAAGGATCGTCGAAGCGTCGGTGGCACCGGAGTCATAGCATTGATCAGAGCGTCCTTCATGGTCAGTGCCCCGTAGCCGGCCAGGGCGGGACCGTTCTTCTTCGGCGGGATGAGCCCGTAGCCGACCTGTCGGGGCAGGTGTACGAGCATCGTGTAGCGGGTGGTGCGCTCAATCAGGGTGGCCACCGCTGAGCGTTTCAGTCCGATGATCAGGTCACCTTCCCAGTGGCCGGCGATCTTGCGGTCCTCGACCTCCTTGGGGCGTTTCTGCAGCACGGTCTCGGCAGTGACATGAGCCCAGGCTTCCTGCCGTGTGCGGGCCCGGGGCATTCGCTTGGTGCGACCTCGGCGCAGGTGCCAGGACTGCTTCCGGGCAAGCCCGCCGCGGGATTCGACGTAGAGGGCCTGATAGATCGCCTCATGAGAGATCCTCATGGTCGGGTCATCGGGGAACTCCAGTGGCAGCCGCTTGGCAATCTGCTGCGGACTCCAGGCGGTGACCCATTCACGATCCCCACGGTGGGGCTTGTTCTTTCCATCCCAGGCCGGGCCCTCGGGGCCGACAACTTCACCTTCGGCGGTGATGATCTCACCGCTGAGCTTGTCTTGGACGTACTGGCGCAGCCGGTCGTTGGTGACCATCTTCGCGGTCTTCGGACGGCGGGCGCGCCGCTCAGCATGCCACTGAGCAATCGAGGCCTTGTACTCCAGCTGATAGGTCCTGGTCGAGGCGTTACGCCGTAGCTCCCGTGAGATCGTCGATGGGCTACGCCCCAGCCGACGGGCGATCTCACGGACCCCGCTGTCTTGGGCTCGCCATAAAGCGATGTCCTCCCGTTCAGAGGAGGAGATATACCGTCCGGAAACAGTCGAGGCCAAGTGTGGATTCACGCCACCAGCATGTCGGAACCAACGGTGAGCTACAGGCTCGGAGACACCGGCGGCTTCACCGGCCTCTCGGGTCTTAGCTCCTGCAGCGATGGCCTGCCAGAACCGCACACGGTCCTCGCGCCAAGCCACCGTTGGGCGCCCAGGAGAGACGATCTGACCGCGATATTCCCTTGCCCTCTTCTGCCTTGGGCCAATGCCCATCGAACACCTCCATCAGGTAGGTGTTGCGACGACCACTTGAATACGGCCAGTATCGAGCGATCCGCTATGGCGAGGCTCTGGCTGAACAGGACGCTGTTGCCTCGGTCGGGTCGAAAGGCGATTCCTACGACAACGCGCTGGCCGAGGCCTTGAACTCCTTGTTCAAGGCCGAACTCATCCGTAACCGCGGCCCCTGGACCGGGATCGACGACGTCGAGATCGCGACTGCCGAGTGGGTCCACTGGTTCAACACCTACCGACCGCACGGTGCGCTCGATGGTCTCACTCCGCAGGCGTACCGGGCCAGCCAGCTCGAGGCATCCACCGACTCGTCAGAACCCGTCCCCGTCCTCCTGGACGCCAGATAACCCGCCCTCCACCAAACCCGGGGCTTGACATGTCCGTGTCGTCGCCGGAACGGGTGCCGAACCGCTCCGCGATGGCACGGTTGTCCGCGCTTAGGAAGTGAACTGCGAAGTGCGTAGCGCGGAGGCCCACACGATAGGTGTGGTTGGCCTTCGACAGCCATAGGCAGTACCGCTGCGGGCTGATTCCCGACTGCGTATGAAACCCGACCACGCAGCCGGCCAGTTCGCCCTCCGCCACGGTTGTCACCACGATCAGGGGCTGGTCGACCGAGGCCATGAGGGTTTCGAAAGCGTCGTCACTCATCGTGGACGCACTCCTTTCATACGACCTGCCGGAAGGCTTGCCGTCGTCATTCATCATCCATGGCTCTGCTTGTGAAGGCGAGAGCGGAGGGCCAGCTCTTGCTGAAATCTGCGAGCACCAGGTCGGCCCGAAGCCCTTCGACCAGAGAGCCACGGTCGTCCAGACCCACACAGGCGGCAGCACCTGAGGTGACGAGTCGAACCGCCTGTGGAAGCGCCGCGACTCCGTCACGCACCAGTCGAAGTATGGCCGGAAGCATTGACGTCGGGATGTAGTCGCTGGCGAGCGCATCGGTCAGGCCCGCAGAAACGAGTTCAGCTGCGGATACGTTGCCGGTGTGCGATTCTCCGCGGACAATGTTGGGCGTGCCCGCGATGATGAGCATTCCAAGGTCCCGGGCCGCGCGCGGCCGAAACGGTCGTTGGGAACTCCGCGACAGCGCAACCGCGAGCAGCTGCCGCTGACACCTCCTCCGGCGTCGTCAGGTCGTGGGCGAAAAGCCGGATGGCACCTTCCTGGGCCAGGCCTTCCAACCACGACAGGGTGCTGTCGCGCACGGCAAGACGCTCGTCACGACTGCTGCGCCACCATTCGACATGATCAGCAGCGTCTTCGTCAGACATTCCTTCACCATGAACCAGCCACTTCTGCATCTTCGCCGGGTCGGAGAATTGTCCTTGCCCCGGCGTGTGGTCTTCATGAGATACGACTGGCACACGCGGCGCAGACACCCGTGACTCGAAATCCTTCTCGAGAAGCGCCCGCCCGTGCGCGCAGCGAATGTCTAGTCGGTGCAGCACTTGATGATCAACCTGAGAGTCGTCGGTGTCGCGGAGTGCCTCCGAAAGCTCGGAGGCTGCAGGCGAATCGATCGGCGTCCCCACGATCGAGCTCTCTTGGAAGGCCAGCCCGTGGAAGGCCGTCGTGATGCCCGCAGCGCGCAGCCGAGCGCCGGCAGATGCGACGGCGAACGATGGATCGAGCGCGGCACCAGGTCGTGGACGCACCTCCCGCGAGAGCAGGTCGCTGTGCACATCGACGAGCCCCGGCAACACGAAGGCTCCACGAGCATCAAGGTCACACTCGGCCCCACGAGGATGCGTCCCGACCTCGGTGATGCGGCCACCGCGGACAACGACCCTGGCGTCATCTACCACTCTGTCGGGCAGCACTGCAGCGGCGTGACCGATCACAATGTCGGAGATCGTTCCGTCCGAGGTCAAAGATGCCATCCACAGAGCCTGTCACCCGCTCTTGACTGCGATGTGTACGCCTCGTGAACGCCCATCCACCTCCGCCGTTCCACCGGCGTTCACCAACGGTTATCCCAGATCCGACCGCGCGTTCACAATTCATCTATACGTTTGATCGCGTAACGAGTAGTCGTATAGAGGACTCGCAATGATTGAACTCACGGATGTCAGCAAGACCTACCAGGGCGGAGTGCAAGCCCTCGGGACCACCGACCTATCGATCGAGAGCGGAAAGGTCACCGTACTCCTCGGCCCGTCGGGGGCCGGCAAATCCACTCTGCTGCGGTGCATGAACCTGCTCGTGACCCCCAGCACCGGAACAGTGCGGGTCGAGGGCGTCCCGGCACTCGAATCACGCAAAGACCTGCGCCACCACCGCAGACGCACCGGAATGGTCTTCCAGCACCACCAGCTCATCCCCCGGTACACGGCGCTGCGGAATGTGCTCCTCGGCAGGCTCGGTTACTACAGCTTCTGGCGCAGCCTTCTGCCCTTCAGCCGGAGCGACGAACGCATCGCCCTCGAATCGCTCGACCGAGTCGGGCTGCTGGACAAGGCCCTGACCCGCGTCGACAACCTCAGCGGCGGTATGCAGCAGCGCGTGGGCATCGCCCGCGCTTTGGCCCAGCAGCCGGACCTGATCCTGGCCGACGAACCGGTCGCCAGCCTCGATCCCGCCTCGGCGCGTCGCGTCATGGACCTGTTGCGCCGCGTCTGCCAGGAGAGCGGAATCACCCTGATCGCCAGCCTTCACCAGGTCGACCTCGCGCTCGAGCACGCCGACCGCATCGTGGGCCTCGCCCGCGGGCGGATCGTCTATGACGGTCCCGCTGCCGGCGTCACCGACGCAGACCTCCGCCTGATCTACGAAGGCGCGCCGGACGATTCCCGATCCGACGCCCCTGTAAGAGCCGGTCAGGACACGCTTGCGGCCGAGCGCTCCTGACCAGAGCCGCTCAACCGAACTCAGTCGCACCCACCACGACATCGAACGACCCATTGCACGACCCGACTCACCAAGCGACACGACTCACCCCAGGAGTGAATCACCATGATCGGACGCCCCCGTTTCACCGCTGCTGCGGCAGCCCTGCTGACTTCCGCCCTCCTTCTCTCCGGCTGCGGTGCCGCCGGAGAGGCGAGCGCCGCACCCGACACGCTCCGGGTTGCCCTGCTGCCCGACGAGAACGCCTCGGACGTCATCAAGAACAATGAACCGCTCAAGAAGCACCTCGAAGAGGAGCTGGAGATGGACGTCGAGCTCGTCGTGACGACCGACTATTCCTCGATGATCGAGGCGATGTCGCGCGGCCGCCTCGAACTGGCCTATTTCGGTCCTCTCTCGTACGTTGTCGCACAGGAAAAGGCCGATATCGAGCCCTTCGCGGCCCTGCAGGAAGTCGACGGCGAGGACCCGACGTACCAGTCGGTGTTCATCGCCAATGCCGACGCGGGAATCGAGAGCCTCGCCGACGTCGCCGGCAGGACCGTGGCCTGGGGAGACCAGGCGAGCACGTCCAGCCACCTGATCCCCAAGGCCATGCTCGCTGAAGAGGCCGACCTGCGCGTCGACCAGGGCGACTACGAGGAGCAGCACGTCGGGTCTCACGACGCAGTCGCCCTCGCAGTGCAGAATGGCAACGCCGATGCCGGTGGCATGAGCCTGCCCATCTACGAGCGCATGGTCGAGGAGGGCGTCATCGACTCCGAGAAGGTTGTGAAGGTCCAGGAGTCCGAGCCCTACGCCAACTATCCGTGGACGATGCAGTCGAATCTTCCGGAGGACGTCAAGGGGAAGCTGCGCGCGGCGTTCCTGGAGCTCGAGGATCCGGCCGTGCTCGAACCCTTCGACGCCACCGGCTTCGAAGAGGTCACTGACGCGGACTACGACGCGGTGCGCGACCTCGCGCCGCTGCTCGACATCAACCTCGAGGACTACCAGTGAGCGGCCCCGGAAGCGCTACTCTCGAAGAGCAGCGGGAGCAGGAGTACCGGCAGATCTCCGATCATGCACGGTCGGGGTGGAAGCGCTCGATCGCCGTCGGTGGGTTCATCCTCGTCGTCGTGGTGGTGAGTGCGTGGGTCGTGGGAATGCTCGACGGCACGCGCATGATCACCGGTCTGGCCGACATCGCCGACCTGCTCAGCGAGATGTGGGTGCCGGACTTCACCAATATCAACAGCTGGTGGGGCCCGCTGTGGGATTCGATGACCATGAGCATCGCCGCCACGGCGCTGGCAGTGGTCCTCTCCGTCCCGCTCGCACTGTGCGGGGCCCGCAATACATCACCGCATCCGGCGCTCTACTGGGTTGCGCGCCTCTTCCTCAACGTGCTGCGTTCCGTGCCCGAGCTGATCATGGCCATCGTCTTCGTCGCGGCGGTGGGCTTCGGGGCTCTGCCCGGCGCGCTGGCGCTGGGCATCCATTCCGCCGGAATGGTCGGCAAGTTCTTCGCCGAGGCGATCGAGCACGCGGACAACGCACCCATCGAGGCGGCCCGCGCCACCGGGGCCGGACCTGCACAGGTGATCCTGCACGGCATCCTGCCGCAGGTGCTGCCGCAGCTGGCCGACGTCACCGTCTACCGCTGGGAGCTCAACTTCCGCGCCTCGGTCGTGGTGGGTGTCGTCGGCGCCGGGGGCATCGGCTTCGAACTGATCGCCGCTCTGCGCACCCTCCAGTACGACGAGGTCGCCGCGATCCTCCTCGTCATACTTGCCACTGTCACCGTCGTCGACGCCCTCGGCGGAGCTCTGCGAAAGAGGTTCCAATGATCAACCAAGCCCATCGCCCGGTGGTTGTCCTCACCCACCGGGTCCACCCGCAGATCCTCGACGTGCTGGGCGAGCGGTGCAAGGTGATCGCCAACCAGAGCGACGACAGCCTGTCCGCGGACGAGGTGCGGCGCCGTGCAGCCGAGGCCGACGGACTGATGGTGTTCATGCCCGACCGGATCAACGCGGACTTCCTCGACGGGTGCCCGCAGCTGCAGGTGGTCGCCGGGGCCCTCAAAGGCCACGACAACATCGACATCGAGGCATGCACGGACCGCGGAATCTGGCTCACGCGGGTCGAGGATCTCCTCACCGAGCCCACGGCAGAGCTCGCGGTCGGCCTGCTCATCGGACTCGCACGGCACATCGTCGCCGGCGACCGTGCTGTGCGCGCCGGCAAGCCGGGGTGGCGGCCGACCCTCTATGGCAGCACTCTCGTCGGATCGACGATCGGCATCGTGGGCGCGGGACGGCTGGGCCGCGGCGTGGCACGGATGCTCACGGGATTCGACGCCCGGCTGCTCTGCTGCGATCCCGCGCCCGCTTCGCCGGCCGGCGAGGAGGTGCCTCAGATGGAACGCGTCGAACTGCCGGAGCTGCTGGAGCGCAGCGACTCCGTGATCGTCTGCGCTCCGCTCGACGACAGCACGCTGCACCTGCTCGACCGCGACCGGCTGGAGTCGCTGCGACCGGGCGCACTGCTGGTCAACGTCGGCCGCGGTTCGGTGGTGGACGAGCGCGCCGTGGCCGGACTCCTACGCAGCGGGCACCTCGGCGGGTTCGCCGCCGACGTCTTCGAGTTCGAGGACCTGTCGCGCCCGGACCGGCCAGCGGCCATTCCCGAGGAGCTGATCGACATGGGCGACCGGACGCTGTTCACCCCGCACCTGGGATCGGCAGTGGCCTCTGCCCGGCTCAGGATCGAGGAGCACGCCGCCCGGGCGATTCTGCAGGCACTCGACGGTCAAGTGCCCGACGGTGCGGTCAACCAACCTCAGAGGGACGTTCGTGTCTCGCCCCGGGGATGATGGAGGCAGTGAAGCCACGGAAAGGACTTCCCTGTCATGCCTGCACCACGCAAGTACCCCGACGAGCTGCGCGAGCGAGCGGTTCGCATGGTCCTCGATGCCCTGGAAGACGAACCCGGCTCGCAGCGAGGAGTCTTCCGCCGAGTCGGTGAGCAGCTCGGCATCAACCCCGAAACGCTGCGCGGCTGGGTCCGTCGAATCCAGATCGACGCCGGCGATCGCCCGGGCACGACCACCGACGATGCCAACCGCCTGGCTGAGCTGGAGAAAGAAGTCCGCGAGCTCATCGAGACCGGATCGCCTTCGCCCGGGTCTGTTCCGGTGTCTTCGAGCGCGGCATGGTGGCCACGCACGCGCAGACCGGGAAGCCGTTTGCCACCAAGTACGCGCAGAAGGCATTCGGCCGTGAGCGCGAAACAGTGGACACCGCGTGGCCTGGGGACGTGGTGGGCCTGGTCAATGCGGCCGCACTGCGGCCCGGTGACACACTCCACTCGGGCACCGGCCCGGTGCGCTACCCGCGGCTGCCGCACTTCGCCCCCGAATACTTCCGCGAGGCCCGCTGCGCCGACGCCGGCAAACACAAACAGTTCCGCCGGGGCATCCGCCAGCTGGGGGAGGAGGGCATCGTCCAAGTCCTGCACTCGGAACGCCGTGGCGCCCAACACCCCGTGCTCGGCGCCGTGGGTCCCATGCAGTTCGACGTGGTCCTGGAACGGATGCGGGGCGAATTCAACGCCCCGCTCAACCTGGACACCCTCGACTACAGCTTCGCCTGCCAGATTGACCACGAGGCCGGAGAGGTGCTTGCCGGTCACCGAGACTGCGAGGTGGTCACCCGCGACGATGGGACGCTGCTGGGTCTGTTCCCCAATCCGTGGAAGCTGCGCAGCGTCAAGCGTCAATACCCTGACCTGACCGTGGAACCCATGCGCGGCATTGCAGAGCACCTTCCTTCCGCCGCCCACCGGTGATAACTCCCGATGCTTCAGACCTGCGCAGGAGCGCTGTGACCCAGCCCGATGCCCGAATGCACTGGATGGACTTTCTCCGAGGTGTCGCGGTACTCCTGGTGGTCGTGCTCCACGCTGCTCAGCACGGCGGGGCCACCGTGCTGTGGTGGGATGAGGCCAACAGGTACCTGGCTCCCTTCCGGATGCCGCTGCTGATGTTCCTCTCGGGGCTGCTGCTGACGCGCTCGCTGGCCAAACCGCTGCCGCTGTATCTCTGGGGAAAAATCGCGGCCGTGGGCTGGCCGCTGCTGGTGTGGCTGAGCCTCTACGGACTGCTCATCCGCGGCGGACTCGGCCTGCCGGAGGACATAGTCGACTATCTGGCCACAGGTGACTACCTGTGGTTCCTGATGGCCCTGCTGATCTGTTACGCCGTCGGGGCAGGTTTCCGGCCGCTGGTGGTTTCCGACCCTCGCACCGGTGGCTGGGCATTTCTGGCGCTGTCGGCGGTGATGATGTTCACCATGCTGATCAGCGGCCCCATCGCTGGGCTGGCCGGCAATACACTCTGGTACGGCTCCTTCTTCTTTCTCGGGGCATGGGCTACTGCCCGGCTGCACCGGTGGACTGCTGCCCCCTGGTGGGCCGGGACATTGCTGCTGGCGCTCCTGCTGGGCATCTCAGCCCTCGGGGCCAACGGGGCAAACGCGGAGCTGCGCACCCCAGCAATGGCAGGTGTAGCCGTGGCCGGCATCGCGGTGGTGATCTGGCTGGCACCGCGCATTCCCCGCTCCGGTGCCTTCCGCCTGATCAGCTGGACGGGCCGGCACTCGATTGTGGTCTATGTGGCCCACTTCCCGGTGGTGATCTTCCTCCGCGACACCGTACTGAGCCAGGGGGAACTCTCCGCCGGTGTGCATGTCGCCGTCATCACCGTGCTGGCCCTGGCTCTGACGATGCTCATCCTCGCGGCCCGCCCCTGGACGCCGTGGTTGTACGTAGCGCCAGGCAGCGCCCATATTGCGGCCCGTCTGCGGTAGTGCCGCACCGGCCCTATGTGGACATCGCACTGCAGACCTGGAAGGGTCCCCCATGGAAATTTCACAGTACTGGGACGGCTGGGAGCCGATCGTGCACACGTTGGTCACCTTGGTGGCCGGCTACCTCACCCTGTTGGTGCTGCTGCGCATCTCCGGGGCCCGCACCATGGCCTCCATGACACCGCTGGATCTCATCATCGCGGTGACCATCGGCTCTGCCTTCGGCCGGACCGTCACCGCAGTGGAGGTGCCACTGGCGCAGACGATCTTCGCATTGGTGCTGCTGGTGCTACTGCAGTGGGTGCTCGCCTGGGTCCGCGGCCGCTCCCCGCGGATCCGCAGGCTGGTCGACTCCCCGCCGGTGCTGGTTTACTATCAGGGCAGCTTCCAACGCCGGGCGATGCGGAAGCACCAGCTGGTGGAGGATGATGTGCACACTGCAGTGCGCACCTCCAGCAAAGGGGCGCTCCACGAGGTCTCAGCGGTGGTGCTGGAGCAGAACGGCACGCTGGAAGTCATTGGTCATGACGCTCTGGGGGATGCCTCCAGCGTCCTGCCCTACACCGGCGCACCCGAGTCGACATAGCCCGTATCTACCGCGAAAGGACCTTCCGATGACCACTTCTCTCTGCGCACCGGATGAGCTGCGCACCACCTTGGCCTCCGGCGAGGCTCCGCTGCTGGTGGATGTGCGAACCCCCGCCGAGTTCGAGACCGTCCGAATCGCGGGATCTCGGAACCTGCCCCTGGACCAGCTGCAGCGGAATCCTGAGGCTGTGGCTGCCCGGCTGCCTGCAGGCACCGTGCTGGTCTGCCACTCGGGCGCTCGTTCCAAACAGGCCGCAGCGGCTCTCTCCCGGGCCGGCTCGGATGACACTGCGGTACTGGCCGGTGGCATCGCTGGTTTTCAAGACACCGGCGGCGAGGCCGTACACGAGACTCAGCGGTGGGCCATGGAGCGCCAAGTGCGCATGGTCGCCGGCACGCTGGTGGTGGGAGGACTGCTTGGTGCCAAGCTCATCGACCGCAGATTCGCCTACCTCTCGGCTGGTATCGGCAGCGGACTGATCTTCGCCGCGGCAACCAACACCTGCGCCATGGCCAGGGCGTTGAGCCTGCTTCCCTGGAACCGGACTGATGACCACCCCACAGTGGAGACCTTCCTGCAGGAGATCCCGGACGCCGGCCGTTCCTGACACCGCCGTCCGATGACCATTCGTGAACTGCGCATTCACGGGGTGGGCGGGTCGCCCGGTGCCGCCATGCTGGGGGTGAAGCCAGGGGACGCGAAGGTGATTCGGCAGGGTCGGCGGACCCAGGTGCTGGCGCGCCGGAGGGATCCGCGGGTGGAGGGGTACGACTGGGGGCGGCTGACCACTGACTCGCCGCTTCAACCCCTGTGGGTGCTGCTGCTTCCTTTCACGCTGGTCAACGTGGCCGGATGGGCCCACGGTGACTTCTCCAGCAGCCGGCGTCGCCTCCTCGCCACACGTGGGGCTGTCCACGCCTCCGCGGGGCTGCTGACCGCCACCTACACCTTGTGGGCGGCAATCATCGGTGTCGACTACGTCGGCTACCAGGCCATCGGGAGGTGGGGTGAGACCGCGCAGGTCTTCGGCGTCGTATTGGGGTTTCTCCTGGCTGCAGGGGTCCCCGCTGTTCTGATGACCATTGCCAATGTCACCCGGCGGCGCTTCGAGAAGCCGGAAGCCGGCTACGGCATCGGCACCCGCGACGGTCAAGCCCGCTGGGCAGCCCAGGAGGACCTCAGAAGTGAACAGTTCTTCGCCCACGATCGAAGCCTGAAGAAGCTGCTGGGGTGGCACGGGGTGATCACTGCGATGAGCTTCGCGGCAGTGGTGTGGATGGTCCTCGTCCAATGGGGGGAGCCCAATCTGGGACTGGGACGTCTCTTCCTGCTGGTCGGTGCGCTGCAGGTGGGGAGTATCGCCGCCCTCGCAGTGCTCTGCTGGAATCCGGCGGGCAGGTACGCGGACCTGTCTGCCGGGCGAGCGCTGCCGGCGGCGGCAGTGACTCTCGCGGTGGCGCTGAGCAACGGAGTCTGCGCCGGATTTGCGCTGCTGGTGGCTCAGCTGATGGGGATCCCCTGGGACCGCTGGGGGCAGGAGCTGGGCCTGATCGAATCATTCGTCACCACTGTGGTGCTCTGGGCCGTGGCGTTCGGCGTGTGGAGAGCACGACGCCGCGGCCGTGCCAATGCCGATGAGCTGCCTTCCCGCACCGTGGGAGACGACGAGCCCGATGGTGTCACCGAGGAGCTCCGAGCCCAGGTGGCCAGGCAACGATCACGTGCCGCCGCAGCGCGCCGAGCCCCGCAGCTGGTCACCGTATTTGCCGGACTGTTTCTGCTCTCTGCAGTGGTGTCTGTGGTGATGCGGTTGGATCTGTCCCAACCTGTGATGGACTGGGTGCCTCCACCGCAGCGCAGCGTGCTCTCCACCGTGGCGGCGATGCTGCTGCCTGGCATCCCCGTAGCAGCAATGGTGGTGGTGTGGCAGTCGAGTCGGAATGCCGTGTTGCGCCGGACGGTCGCCATTACGTGGGATGTCCTGACATTTTGGCCCCGGAGATACCACCCTTTCGCTGTCCGCCCCTTCACCGAACGCGCGGTGCCGGAGTTTCAGGGGCTGATCACCGAACGGATCCGCAGAGATGAGGGGTTGATCGTCTCCGCGCATTCTCAGGGCTCGGTGCTGGCGCTGGCCGCACTGGCGCCGATGGGTGCGGCCATGCTGCACCGCTGCGGCGTGCTGACCTCAGGCTCGCCCATCACCGCGCTGTATGGCCAGGTGTTTCCGGCCTACTTCGGTCAGCGTCCGGTGGATGACTTGAAGGAGCGCACGGACCCCAGCTGCGGCGGCTGGGTCAACCTCTACCGCCTCACGGATCCGATCGGCGGACCGGTAGTGGGCCGCGGTGACCCGGCGGTCGATGTCTGTGTCCCGGACCCGGCTGAGGTCTCGGCGGTAAGCTTTCCGATCGCTCCGGATGATCCTGAACCGCTGCGGCAGCCCTGGGCCGATGTGGCGGGACATCGGGATTATCAGAATGAAAGCGTCTACAAAGCCACGGTGCGTGAGTTCCGCCGGAGATGTGGACCGTGAACGTGCTGGGCCAGCCGCAACGTCGGACTTCAATTAATAATTGCGTTATATAACGCAATATGCAAATATAGTGCCATGCATGCGCTGGATGTTCTGGGAGAACCCGTCCGACGCCGAATCGTCGAGGAGCTCGCTCGCGGCGCTCGTCCCGCTGGCGCACTGGCAGATGTGCTCCATGGCGAGTTTGGCATCAGCCAGCCTGCCACCTCGCGTCACCTCCGTGTACTGAAGGAAGCCGGCGTCGTCGAAAGTGCCGTCGATGCCCAGCGGCGCGTGTATTCGCTGACACCAGCGGCGGTCACCGATGTCACGGAATGGGCGCAGCGGGTCTCGCTTTTCTGGACCCAACGGCTCGATGCGCTGGAAACCGAAGTGGCTCGAGGCCAAACAGCCCGTAAGAACGTGGAAAGGAACCTGTCATGACGTCAGCGAAAGCAACAGACTTTGCACAAGTCAATACCACGGGGGAGCGGGCGAGCATACGGTTCGAGCGCATACTGACCACAGATGTGGATGATGCCTGGCGGATCATCAGTGACCCCCAGAGAATCGCCCGGTGGTTCGCTCCTGTGACCGTGGCAGACCGCGAATGGGCGACCTATTGGGATGACGGCCGGGAGTACGCCCGAGGGGAGATCCTCCGGTGCGAACCTCCGCAGGTGATCGAAGTGAGCTGGTTCGCCAGCGATGACGCCGAGCCGTTCACCGAGACCATCCTGCGCGTCACTTTGACCCCTCACGACGACGGCGTGCTCCTGGTGCTGGAGCACGAAGACCTCCTTGCCGCCGACGTTCTCCAGTACGGCCCAGGGTGGCACGCCTTCCTCGAAAGACTCCCGGCGGGGGAGCCGGACAGTGACTTTTCCTCCCGGTTCGCAGAGCTGACGACTCAGTACGCCCGGCATCTCGAATAGCCACAGGCATTCAGCCAGCAGTGGAGTCGCTTCGGAGCGCAAGTCCCTTCTCGTGCATCGCCTCTCTCAGTCCAGGCAGAATTCGTTACCCTCAGGGTCAGCCATGACAATAAATCCGGTGCTCATGGGTGGAGCCGGCTCATGGCGTTCCAGCCGGCTGGCGCCCAGTCCCACCAGCCGAGCGCATTCCTCCTCCAACGCGGCCATTTTCTCTCCACCGGCGAGACCAGGGGCAGCACGCAGGTCAAGATGCAGCCGGTTCTTGGCGGTCTTTCCTTCCGGAACACGTTGGAAGTACAGCCGTGGGCCCCGTTGCTCCGGATCCTCTAGGGCCGAGGCACTGTTGTGTTGGTCCTCCGGAACCCCGGCTTCGGTGAGAAACGCATCCCAAGCCTCCTGGCCATCCTGACCGGGTGGCAGCTCCACCCCCGGTGGGGCGGGGTGCAGGTAACCCAGAGCTTCAGCCCAGAACGCTGAAAGTGCACGGGGGTCGTGGGCGTCAAAGGTGATCTGGATCTGAGTGCTCATGCCGCAGCCAGCCCGTTTTCCAGACGTGCATAGCTAAGTTCCATGCCGTCGGTCATCCCGGTCTCCAGGGCGGCGTCGCGCAGCTCCTGGGTGGCGTAGGTGATCAGCAAGGTGAGCAGGGTCCCGCTCTGGACGGGGATCAGTGTCTGCACGTTGAGAGTTGGCGGGCCCGGCATGTCCTCCATGGCTTCGGTGGTGACCTCCCGGTGCGGAGGATCCGACTCCACCAGTTCTCCCGTAATGCTGAACCCGGTCTCGCTGTCGGCCTTCACCCAGGTGAACCGGTAAGGCCCTCCCACCGTGTCGGCGAGCTGGCACTCGGCCAGCTGCCAGCCGTCAGGGCCGAACAGCCACTGTTTGAGCAGCTCCGGGTCGTGATGCGCCCTCCAGATCTGTTCCACTGTGCCGCGAAGAACCCGGCTGAAGCGCACCTGGGTCTCGGAGAGGATCTGGGTGTCCACGCCACGATCCGCGGAGAAGCTTGCTGTATCTGCCACGACGTCGTCGATCTGGCTCATTGCCGCGCGGGTGCCTTCCTCCATGCCCATCTCAATCAGCTGCTCCAGCTCGGCAAGACTGTTGAAGTACGTGGTGGTCACCAGCTGCGAACCCGTCTCGGTGTCAGCAAACGTCAACACCATGCGCATGGAGGGCATGTCATTCTGGGGTTGGCCGTCCTCGGTGGCGAAGCCGTCAAGGACTTCAATGGAGCGCCCCGGCTCCACGCGGGTGAACTCCCAGTAGCCGTGTGAGCGTTCGCCCTGCGGCCCAGTCATGTAGTACTCGGAGCGGCCGCCGGGGTAGAGGTCATGGCGGAGAAAGGTGGCTGGCCATCCCGGCGGGCCCCAGAACTTCTCGAGCTGACGGGGGTCGGCGTAGGCGTCCCAGAGGCGTGCGCGCGGCACGGAGAAGTCCGCGACGATGGTCATAGTGAGATTGTCGAGGTCCTTGTCGACCGATGTGACCGGCATGGTGTGGCCTTTCTCTCAGTGGTGGTGCTATTCCTCGGCGAGGAGTGCATCGAGCTGGGCGAGGCGGTGTTGCCAGATGCGTTCGTAGGTCTGGAGAAGCCCCTGTGCTTTGCGCAGCGCCTGCGCGTTGGCGCGTATGTGCCGCATGCGGCCGCTGCGGTGTTTGGTCACCAGCCCGGCCCCCTCCAGGACGGTGATGTGCTTCTGAACGGCTGCGAAGGACATGTCATAGCGCTCCGCCAGATCAGAGATGGAGGCATCCTCAATCAGGGTGCGCTGAACGATGTCTCTGCGGGTGGCATCGGCCAGGGCGCGGAAGATGCGGTCCACCTCATCGTCACTGAGTCTTGCGTCTACATCCGGATATACAACCATTAAGTTGCATATTAGGTGTGCGCCGTGAGCTGGTCAAGGGTTGGGGCCTTCAGTCTTTAGTGTTGACGCGAATGTCCCCGTAGCCTCCACACGGTCCTCTCTCCAGGGTCGAGAAATGTGCGGAGGCTACGGGGGCTTGACGTCTCGGCCGACGTCAATGCGGCGGGAGCGGCCTCAGCTCCATGGGATGAACCCGAGGACCAGCGCGAGCACCAGGGCTACCACAGAGAAGACCCACATGGGAACGAACGAATACCGGATGTGCTTGCCGATGTCACAGCCGGCCAGTCCGAGAGCTAGCCACAGGGCGGCGGAGAATGGGCTGATGAAGGTGCCGATGATATTGCCCACCAGCACGGTGTAGACCACGGAGATCGTCTCCACGCCTGCCTGTCCGGCGACACCCTCCACCACGGGCAGCAGCGCGAAGTAGTGCGCGTCGGTGCTCAGCAGCAGCTCCAGCGGCAGGCCGAAGAAACCGACGATCAGGTGCACATAGGGAACGAGGGCCGCCGGCAGGATGGCGACGGCATTGGTGGCCAGTGCGTCAAGCATTCCGGATTCTTCGAGAATGCCTAAGAAGCAGCCGGCGGCCAGGACGATGGCACCAGTGGTGATGGCGCTGCCACCATGATTCTTAATGGTCTCCATCTGGTCGCTGACCTTGGGGTGATTGACCACCAGGGCTGCGCTGAGCCCCAGCATGAACGCCAGTGGAGCTGGCAGGATGTCCGACACCAGAAGAGCGAGCATGCCCAAGACCAGGGCGATGTTGACGGCCATCTTCCACCGCGGGGTGGGCTCATCTGAGTCCTGAGCGCCCCACACGTCGTCGGCTTCCCCGCGGTACTTGTCTCCCGCACCCGGTGAATGCCCAGCGCCTGTCCCGGCTGATTGGTGGCCAGCCGGGACAGACTCGGCGCGCCCGTGCGCTGCGACGGTGACCAGCTCGCGCTCTGCTGCTTCCTCGACCTGGGAGTCCTGGAGCTCAACGGGGGTCTCCTGGGTCTCTACTGCCGTGCCGCGGGCAGCAATCCTGCGCTTCTCCCGCATCCCCAGCAGGACGGCAGCTACCACGAGCATCAGCAGGCAGAGGACCTGCACGGGGATCAACCCTCGCCACAGTGCGATGGGATCCATACCGACCACCGCAGCCGCACGCGCCACTGGGCCGCCCCACGGAAGCATGTTCAGCACCCCCATGCTCATCCCAGCCAGCAGCAACAGTAGGTAAGGGCTCATGCCCAGGTGGCGGTACAGGGGGAGCAGTGCGGGGATGACGATCAGGAAGGTGGAGGCGCCTGCTCCGTCCAGGTGGCAGACGGCGGCCAACAGCACGGTACCGACGCAGATGGCGATCACATTTCCGCGCGTCAGCCGGACCACAAGCCGAACCAAGGGGTCGAAGAGCCCTGCCTGGTTCATGATCGCGAAGAACAGGATCGCAAAGATCAGCATGACGGCCACATCCAGTACTGCGCCTATGCCTTCGCCGAAGAAATCTCCGATCTCGGTGAAGGTGAAGCCGGCCAGCAGCGCTCCTGCGAAAGGTATGACCGTGAGTCCCACGATCGGGGCTATCCGCCCCATGATGAGCAGCGTCGTCATAGTGACGATCACTGCCAGGCCAATTAGGCTGAGCATGGTTTTCTCCTTGGTGCGGTTCTGCGGGTAGGTTCGGTCTCAGGAAATGTGAGCCACGTGACAGTATTGAATGCATGTGACCGGCCCCACAGTTTTGTGCACATTGGCGCATTATTGGTCGTATTGGTCTCAGAGGCGGGGGTTGCCGGAGAGTTCCGGGTCCCGCGTGACAGGGGCAAGAGGAGGGTCTAGTGGCCGTCATGACACGCCGTCGGCGCCACGTCCATCGCGAACTCTCGTTGGACCATCGGCTCTTTCGGTGGAACATGGTGCTGCTCATTGGGGCAGTCACCCTGGTCAGCCTGCTCTGGGGCGTGAACCAGTACGTCGAGGTCCGCCAGCAGTATGAGGACCGAGTGCTGACGATGGCCGAATCCGTTGCTGTGATGGAGACCGTGCAGGAGGCACTGGAGACGGAGGATCCTTCACAGATTCTTGCACCGTGGGCCGAGACGCTGCGTGAGGCCACAGGTTACGAATACATCATGATCGCCGATAGCGACGGCATCCGACAGTCCCACCCGGACCCCGCCGCCATCGGCCAGCGCCCCGATCTTGACCCCGCAGCCGTGCTGGCCGGCGAGACGTGGACCGGGGTGGAACATGGTTATGCGGGACTAACCATGCGAGCCCGGGTCCCGGTGTTCAATGAGTCCGAAGAGGTGATCGGGTTCGTCTCTGTGGGTATTCTCGCCTCCGAGGTCCAGCTGGCCTCAATTGGAGAGCTGCCCCTGATAGCGGGGGTGGCACTGCTGGCCGTGGGTATGGGCGCTGTCGGCGCCCGATCGTTGGCGCGCCGGCTTCGCGCAGAAACCCACGGGCTTGAGCCCCGGGAAATTACAGCGCTTCTCGATGGCCGCGAGGCGCTGCTCTACGCTATTGGAGAAGGCGTGATCGGCCTGGATCATGCCGGACGTGTGGTGCTGGCCAATGCGCCGGCACAGCAGCTTCTTCGGCTTCCCGAGGAACACCTGGGCCAGACCCCGGCGGAACTCGGGCTGGGGCCAGAAGCCCAAGCTGTGCTCAATGGGACTGAACCTGGCGAGCATCTGCTTCTGAACCAGGATGGCTTGATTCTGGTCTGCACCAGGAGACCTGTGCGGGTGCGTGACCGTGACGGCGGCGTCGTCGTGACGCTGCGTGACCGCACGGAACTGACACGACTCAGCGACCAGCTGGACGGTGCGCGCACAGTCACCGATGGGCTGCGTGCCCAACGGCATGAGTTCGCCAACCGCATCCACACTGTGGCCGGCATGTTGGAGCTCGGCGCCGTGGACGAGGCCCAGGAGTACCTCTCCGAGCTTTCGCTGGCCACTTCCGGTGCTGATGCGGAGATTGCCGCCAGCCTGCAGGACATGACGGTGGCGGCACTGGTGCTGGCCAAATCCGTGCAGGCGGCCGAACGAGGCGTGCACTTCCACCTGTCTGCGCTGTCCCACTTGCCGAAAGATCTGCCGCACGACCTTCGCGATGACCTCCTTCTGGTGCTCGGCAATCTCACGGACAACGCCATGGACGCTGCCGGTCCGGACGGCTGGATGGAGCTGATGGTGCGCCAGCACGGCGGAGGAGAGAACGCTGTGCTGGAAGTCCGAGTCATTGACTCCGGTCCAGGTGTGGACAGTGCAATTGCTGACGAGGTCTTCAGCATGGGGAGCTCCACCAAGGATCTTTCCGGAGAAGGGCGAGGCCTGGGCCTGGCACTGGTTCGTCAGGCCTGCCTGCGGCGCGGCGGGACAGTCAGCGTGGACACGGAGGATGCGACTACCTTCTGTGCCTACCTCCCGGTGCGGCATAAGGTGGGTCCATCATGAGCCTCCCCTCGGACCACTCCGCAGCCGGGTCCCGCGCCGTCGGCCCGATCACCGCGCTGATTGTGGACGATGATGTGCGGGTGGCACGTAATCATCGGGAGCTGGTCAATTCTCTGCCTGGGTTCGAAGTGCTTGCCACGGTCCACACCGCAGCGGAGGCCCTCGAAGCAGTCCGGCAGCATCGTCCCGAACTGCTCTTGCTGGACCTCTTCCTGCCCGACGGCACTGGCTTGGCCGTCCTGGAGAAGCTGCGGAGTTCGGTGTGGTTGCGAGAAGTGGGCATTGTGGATGTAGTCCTGATCACCGCGCTGCGCGACGTCGAGCAGGTCCGTCACGCGATGGCCATGGGGGCGCTGCACTATTTCATCAAGCCATTCCCGCTGCGTCAGCTGCGCGATCATCTGGAACGCTATGCTGCTGCGCGGAAGCGCATGGATGCCATGTCCACGGTGACGCAGAAGGACGTCGAGACGCTGTTCGGGATGATGCGCCCGGCCGCCTCGCGCTCGATGCCCAAGGGGCTCACTCCGGCGACCGTTGAGCGAGTTGCTGAAGCTTTGCGATCCGCACAGGAAGATGTCTCCGCTGTTGAGGTCTCCGACCGGACCGGGATCGCACGCGTGACGGCCCGCCGGTATTTGGAACACCTGTGTGCGGAGGGGCGGGCGGAGCTGACGCTGCGCTACGGTCAAGCCGGCCGACCTGAGCACCGCTACCGTTGGGTGCCGTGAGCCGGTGGTGGCCCGGCAACGGCGTGGTTGTGTCCGCCTCCGTTGGCGACGCAGGATAGAGCAGTGACCCTCAGCACCTACCTTGCGTTCCTCGGCGTGGCCGTGATCCTGGCTGTCACGCCCGGTCCGGACACACTGCTGTCGCTGCGCTACGCGCTGGTCTCCCGGCGGGCTGGGGCGGCAGCGGCCACAGGATCCTCCGTGGCAATGTTCGTCTGGGCCGCGCTGGCGGCTTTGGGCCTGGCTGCGCTGTTCGAAGCCTCCGACATCGCCTACTACGTCGTCAGTCTGCTTGGCGGCTGTTATCTGCTGCTGCTGGGCGCGCGCACCTGCTGGACCGCACGCGGACGGTTTCGTGACGCAGCAGTCATCAGCGCTGCCCGACTCCAGCAGGCCACGCCCGCGCAGCAGCAGAGCACCACGCCGCTGACTCCGCTGTTCGCCGGTATGGCCACCTGTATGACCAACCCCAAGGTGGGACTGTTCTTCCTGGCGCTGTTTCCGCAGTTCACCCCCACCAGCATGGGCCCGGTCTTCGCCATTGTGGTCCTGGGCGGCACAGTGGTGCTCACCGTGTTCGCGTATCTGATCAGCGTGGTGCTGCTGGTCGATGCAGCCAACCGCTGGCTGTCCAACCCGCGCGTGACAGGGTGGATCGAGCTGGTCAGCGGCCTGACTCTGCTCTGCCTGGGGCTGTACATGGTGATCGCCGGCACGCTGGGGCTGCTTCCCTGAGCCCTTAGGATGGTCGGGTGACTCCTGAAGAACTCTCCGCCCTTGTGAAGACCACCCTTGCTGAGGCCGTCGACGCCGGCCACATCACCTTGGAGGCCCTTCCGGAGGATGTGCGAGTGGAGCGGCCCAAGAGCCGCGACCACGGGGACTGGGCCACCAATATTGCCCTGCAACTGGCCAAGCCAGCCCGGATGGCCCCGCGCCAGCTCGCCGAGATCCTCACCTCCCGGTTGGCGGAGCACACCCAGGTGGCCAGCGCGGAAGTCGCTGGTCCCGGCTTCATCAACGTCACGCTCGACGCCGCAGCTTCTGGCCAGTTGGCCCGCACGATTGTGGAGGCTGGCGCGGACTACGGTCATAACCAGGCCCTGCAGGGTCACGTGATCAACCTGGAGTACGTCTCGGCCAACCCCACCGGTCCGCTGCACATGGGGCACACCCGGTGGGCCGCCCTGGGGGATGCGCTGCTGCGGCTGCTGCGCGCCTCCGGTGCGCAGGTCACCGCCGAGTACTACATCAATGACGCCGGCAACCAGATGAACGTCTTCGCCGCGACCGTGCTTGCTGAGCTCCGCGGCGAGGACCGGCCGGAGAACGGATACCCCGGCGAGTACATCAATGAGTTGGCCGAGACCGTCGCCGCCGAGCGTCCTGACATCCGAGACCTCCCCCGCGAGGAGGCCCTGCCACTGGTCCGCGACCTGGCCTACCGAGCGCAGCTGGCCCAGATCCAAGACACCCTGGCCAACTTCGGAGTCCACTTTGACGAGTGGTTCTCAGAAAAGTCCCTGCATGATCAGGGGAAAATCCAGGCAGCCATCGCCACCCTGCGCGAAGAGGGCCACATCGACGACCGCGACGGCGCAGTCTGGCTGCGCACCACCGACTTCGGGGATGACAAGGACCGGGTGCTGATCAAGGAGGACGGCGAGCCCACCTATTTCGCCGCCGACGCCGCGTACTACTTGAGCAAGCGTGAACGCGGCTTCAGCGAAAAGATGTACATCCTTGGAGCCGACCACCACGGCTACGTAGGGCGGCTCAAAGCCATGGCCGCCTGCGCCGGCGACGACCCCGAACGCAATATCGAGATCATCATCGGCCAATTGATGAGCGTCAAAGGCGCCCGGCTGTCCAAGCGCAAGGGCAATGTGATCGCACTCGATGACCTCATCGAATGGCTGGGCACTGACGCGCTGCGCTACACCCTGGCACGCTACCCGGCCGACTCGCCTATCGACGTCGATCCTGAGGTGCTGCAGTCGAAGACCAACGACAACCCGGTCTTCTACGTCCAGTACGCCCACGCCCGGGCATGCAACGCCGCTCGCAACGCCGAGGCGCAAGGGGTGGATCACTCAAGCTTCGATGCCGCGCAGCTCAACCACGTGCGGGAGGAGGAACTCTTGGCGCATTTGGCCACCTTCCCCACCACCGTGGCGCGAGCAGCGCAGCTGCGCGAACCGCACCGGGTCGCGCGGTATCTGGAGGACCTCGCCGGCGCGTATCACGCGTGGTACGCCAAGTGCAGGATCGCGCCCTCCACCTCCGAAGACGGCACCGTGGCTCCGGTGACGGACCTCAATCGCAGTCGGCTCTGGCTCAACAGCGCCACGGCGCAGGTGCTCAGCAACGGGCTGGCGCTGCTCGGGGTCAGCGCGCCGGAGCAGATGTGAGGCCGCCCCGATGACTCTCCACGCACACCCCCTGGCCCCGGACTGGCTGAGGCCGCGGGAAAACACCGACGACCTCGAGGCGACACTGCTGCCCAGCACTGCTGCCCGCAGCTCCGACGGTGAGCTCACCGTCGACGGCGTACCGGTGAGTGAACTCGCCGCCACCTACGGCACCCCGCTCTACGTGGTCTCCGAAACCGACTTCCGCGCCAGGGCCCGCACCTTCCGGACGGCATTCAACGCGGCTTTCGCCCCGGAGACCGAAGTCGACGTCTTCTACGCAGGGAAAGCCTTCCTCTCCACCCACGCCGCGCGCTGGGCCGCCGAAGAGGGGCTGAACATCGACACCGCCAGCGGCGGCGAACTTGCCATCGCGCTCGCCGCAGAAGTGCCCCCGGCGCGCATCGGTCTGCACGGGAACAATAAGTCGGATGCGGAGATCACCCGCGCAGTGGAACTGGACCTGGGTCGCATCATCGCCGATTCGGTGGAGGAGATCGGGCGGATCTCAGCCATTGCCTCCGGCTTAGGCCGGACCGCCTCGGTCATGCTGCGGCTGACCCCAGGGGTGCACGCCTCCACCCATGAGTACATTGCCACTGCCCATGAGGATCAGAAGTTCGGGCTCTCACTCACCCCTGTCCCCGGAGCCACCTCCGACTCGGCCAACCCTTATTTGGGCTCTCCGGCGTGGACAGCGGTCACCGAGGCGCTGGCCGCACCAGGAGTGAGACTTATCGGCGTGCACTGTCACATCGGTTCGCAGATCTTCGAACCCGCCGGTTTTGAACTCGCCGCCTCCAAACTGATCGACTTCCTCGCCCGTATTGAGGCCAGCCACGGTGTGGCCCTGCCGGAGCTCGACCTTGGCGGAGGTCACGGCATCGCCTACACCGAGGCCGACCACCCGCGCTCACCCGAGGCGATCGCCCAAGCGCTGGCCGCCGCAGTCCGCGCCGCCTGCCGCGAACACGCGATCGCCATCCCGCGGCTGAGCATTGAACCCGGACGCAGCATCGCCGGTCCGGCCGGCATGACGCTCTACAGCGTCGGCACCACCAAAGATGTCGTGGTCACCGACGGTCTCAGCCGCCGCTACATTGCTGTGGACGGCGGCATGGGGGACAACGCCCGGCCTGTGCTCTATGACGCCGACTATTCAGCGGTCCTGGGCTCGCGACGAGTCACCGGAGAGCATGTGCTGTCTCGCATTGTGGGAAAGCACTGCGAATCCGGAGATATCGTGGTCCGAAACGTATACTTGCCACCGGCCGTGACCCGGGGGGACCTCATCGCAGTACCGGCCACCGGGGCCTACTGCCACTCGTTGTCGAGCAACTACAACTATCTGACCCGACCTGCCGTAGTCGCCGTCAGAGACGGCCATACCCAGGTGCTGATCCGGCGGGAGACCGAAGAGATGATGCTCGCCCGCGACACCGGCTATCCCGCCTAAGCCGACAGACGTTCGCGTCGGCCCAACCGAACTCCACACTGAAGAGGTGATCATGGCCCTGCCGCCGCAGTCCACATCGAGCGAAACGATCACGATCGGCCTGCTCGGGGCCGGCAACGTCGGTGCCCAAGTGGCCAAGACGCTCGTGGAGGAGCGGGAGCTGATATCGGCTCGGGTCGGCACACCGGTCAGGCTCCTCGGCGTGGCCGTGCGCGACCCGGAGGCTCCCCGGGACTGGCGCATTCCGGGGGAGCTGCTCACCACTGATGCGGAAGCACTGGTGGACCGGTCGGACCTGGTCATCGAGCTCATCGGCGGTATGGAACCCGCCAGCGCACTGATTGAGCGCGCGCTGCGCCGGGGAGCAGCAGTGGTGACCGGCAATAAGGCACTGCTGGCCAGCCGAGGCGCCGCACTCAACGCGATCGCCGCAGAGACCGGGGCACTGCTGCGCTTCGAAGCCTCCGTCGGCGGGGCCATCCCGATCCTGCGCCCGATCGAGGAATCCCTCTCCGGAGACCGGATCACCAAGGTGATGGGGATCGTCAACGGCACCACCAACTATGTGCTGGATCAGATGGACACCACCGGGGCCGCGTTCGACGACGCCCTGGAGGAGGCGCAGAAGCTCGGCTATGCCGAAGCCGACCCCACCGCCGACGTCGCCGGGCTCGATGCCGCTGCCAAGGCAGCGATCCTCGGCACCCTGGCCTTCCACGCGCCCTTCAGCTTCGACGACGTCTACTGCGAAGGCATCACCGAAGTCACCCGGGACGATATCGAGGCCGCTGCGGCCTCCGGGTACGTGGTCAAGCTGCTGGCCATTGCTGAGAAGCACACCCGCAACCAGGCACCTGGGGTGGTGCTGCGGGTCCATCCCACGCTGCTTCCGCGGACCCACCCGCTGGCCAGCGTGCGCGGAGCGTTCAACGCGGTCTTCGTGGTCGCTGAGAACGCCGGCGAGCTGATGTTCTACGGCCAGGGGGCAGGTGGACGTCCGACGTCGAGTGCAATCATGGGCGATGTGGTCGCCGTGGCCCGCCGGCTGCGCACCCCGGTGCCGGAGGCTCCCACCATCTCCCGCGAGGTCCACCTCCCCCCGCTGCCGCTCGACAAAGCCACCACGCAGTACTACATCGACATGGAGGTCGCCGACCGCGAAGGAGTGATCGCCGAGATCGCCCGGGTGCTGGCCGACCATCACGTCTCCATTGAGTCCATGCGCCAACCCGGCAGCGTCACCGTCGAAGGCGAGGTCGAAGACAGCGACAACGGCGCCAAAGTGCAGGTGGTGACCCACCTGGCGACCGAAAAGGACCTTCGCGAGACAGTGGAGGAGCTGCGCGGACTCGACGTGGTCAAGACGGTAAATTCTGTGCTGCGCGTCGAAGTCGAGAAGTAGGGAGCAGAGCACATGGCTCATCAGTGGCGAGGAGTGATCCGGGAGTATTTTGACCGGCTGCCGGTGGAAGAGGGCGACCGCATCATCAGCCTCGGCGAGGGCGGCACCCCGCTGGTCCATGCCCCAGCGCTCTCTGCGCTGGTTCAGGGCGAGGTGCACCTGAAGGTCGAAGGAATGAATCCCACGGGATCCTTCAAAGACCGCGGGATGACCATGGCGATCACCGCCGCAGTGGCCGACGGTGCCAAAGCGGTGGTCTGCGCCTCCACCGGGAACACTTCCGCCTCTGCAGCCGCCTATGCCACCCAGGCCGGACTGACCTGCGCGGTGCTGGTGCCCGCAGGCAAGATCTCCATGGGCAAACTCTCCCAAGCCGTGGCGCATGGGGCCGAGCTGATCCAGATCGACGGCAACTTCGACGGATGCCTGGATGTGGCGCGCAAACTGGCGGAAAACTACCCGGTCTTCTTGGTCAACTCCGTCAATCCGGCTCGGATCGAGGGTCAGAAGACTGCCGCCTTCGAAGTCGTCGACGCCCTGGGCGCAGCCCCGGACTACCACCTGCTCCCGGTCGGCAACGCCGGGAACATCACCGCCTACTGGAAGGGCTACCAGGAATACCACCAGGATCAGCTGATCTCCGCCCTGCCGCAGATGTGGGGCTTCCAGGCGGCAGGAGCGGCGCCTATCGTCGCAGGACACCCCATCACCGATCCAGAAACTGTGGCCACGGCCATCCGGATCGGTAACCCGGCCTCATGGGAGCAGGCTGAGGTTGCCCGCGACGAGTCATCCGGGGTCATCGAATCGGTCACCGACGATCAGATCCTGGCTGCCCACCGATGGCTCTCCGCCAAAGAGGGCGTCTTCGTGGAACCAGCCTCAGCCTCCGGGGTGGCAGGGCTTCTCAAGCGCTATGAGGCGGGCCAGGTGCCCGCCGGAAAGACGTGGGTCATCACCGTCACCGGTCACGGGCTGAAAGACCCCGATTGGGCCATCAACAACCCGGAGCTGCAGACCAGTCAAGGCAACGACGCCGCCCCGACCCAGGTGCCGCAGGATGTCGAAACCGTCGCCCGCACCTTGGGGCTCTGAGCCGCAGATGGGACTTCAGGTCGGGCGCTTGGGCCAAGGCCTCGGCGCCGAGGCGGCAGCCGGGACCCCGGCTGCTCAGCTGCGCGCCCCGCTCAGCGCCGAAACACACTTCCGGTTGCGGGTGCCAGCCACCAGCGCCAACCTCGGTCCGGGCTATGACACCCTGGGGCTCGCCCTGGAGTGGCGAGATGAGATTGTCGTCTCCGCCCGGCCCCGCCGCAATCCGGAGCGGCCTGAGGTCGACGTCGTTGTCACCGGCGAAGGGGCCGGAGAGCTGCCTGCCGATGCCTCCCATCTGGTGATCAGCACCGTGGAGCGGATTCTTGCCGCGGAGGGGTACCACCTGCCAGATCTTCAGGTGCAGGCGCAGAACACTATTCCGCACTCGCGCGGGCTGGGCTCCTCCGCCGCGGCCATCGCCACAGCGGTCAAGACGGCTCATCAGCTTCTGCCCGGTGGGCTCAGCGAGGACGAGCAGCTGCAGATCGGCTCGCGGATGGAAGGCCATCCGGACAACTACGCGCCTGCGCTGCGGGGAGGCGCGGCGGTGTCCTGGCTGGCCTCCCAGAGTTCCGAACCGACGTTCCGGACAGCGCCCCTGGATGTGCACCCGGAGCTCAGGTGTGTGGTGGCAGTACCTTCCTTCACCCAGTCCACCCAGGCGGCCCGTGACCTGCTGCCCGGCAGCGTTCCCCACGATCAGGCAGCCAAGAACAGCTCCCGGGCGGCCCTTCTGGTGCACGCGCTCACCGCAGACCCGGCGCTGCTGCTGGAGGCCACCGAGGACTTCCTGCACCAGGAGTACCGGCGGCAAGCCTTCCCGCTGTCCATGTCACTGGTGGATTCGCTGCGAAGGCAGGGCTTTGCCGCGGTGATCTCCGGCGCTGGTCCGGCGGTGATTGTGCTCACCGACACCGCACACGCAGACCACGTCATGGAGGCGGTGCAGGCCTTCGAGCGCGAACACCCCGGTCAGTGCACTTTTACCCCGGCGAATCTGCCGATCGCCCATACAGGTGTTATAGTTGAGTCACTGCGGTGATCACAGTTATCGCCGAGTGCCTTTCGCGCAGTTCGCGCTCCCAGCCGGGTCATTAACACAGCACGCACCTATTGATGTGTTCAGCCCGAGTGTGTACACGAGTGTACTGAACGGGAATTCTTCACCGCGTTGACGCGAAAGATTGCCATGGAAACCGTTGGCCGCATCTGAACGCGGTCTGCCTGACGAGGGAGAAGGAACCTTCGTGACAGAAACCACCACTGAGGAAGCCCCTCAGGACGTGAAGAACGACGCCGACAGCACCACAAATACCGGGCTTGCCGGACTGAAACTTGCGCAGCTGAAGGCATTGGCCTCCCAACTCGGCATCGCCGGGTCTTCCCGGATGCGGAAGTCTGACCTGGTGGAAGCCATCTCTGCCCACCAGCGCGGAGGTGCGGTCGCCGACCGGGACAAGAAGCAGCAGAAGCCAGCCGAGCAGCCCCAGTCGGCTGCCGAGAACAACGGCACACCAGCAGCCGAAGGAGAGACCGACCGCGGTGCCCCCGTCAAGGGGGAGGACACGCGTGATTCCTCCAAGGGCGACTCGTCCAAGGGTGCTGCCCAGGGCGAGGGGGAGACCCCCTCCAAGGGCAACAACCGCCACCGCCGTGGACGCGGCAAGGGCGAAGAGGGCCGTGCCGGCGGAGACAACGCCAGCTCTGAGTCTGACTCCACCAAAGAGGGCCGCGACCGCGGTGATGACCAGCGCCAGCAGCGCGCTGAGAAGAAGCAGTCCCGCCAGTCCAACCAGAACGACTCGCAGGATCAGCGCAGGGACCAGGACAACAGCGGTCGCGACAGTGACAGCGACAATGATCAGGACGACGACCGCAACGATCGTCGCAACCGGCGGCGAAACCGCAATGACCGGAACCGCCGGGGGCGCGACCGCAACCGCGGGCCCGAGCATGACGACACTGACTTCACTGAAGATGACCAGCTGATCCCGATCGCCGGCATCCTCGATGTGCTCGACAACTACGCGTTCGTGCGCACCTCCGGGTACCTCCCCGGTCAGAATGATGTCTATGTCTCCTTGCAGCAGGTGAAGAAGAACAACCTGCGCAAGGGAGATGTGGTGACCGGATTCATCAAGGCCCCGCAGGAGAACCAGAAGCAGAACAAGCGGCAGAAGTTCGCCGCCCTGGTGAAGGTGGAGAAGGTCAACGGTCGCCCTGCCGAGGCCAACACCGACCGGGTGGACTTCAATAAGCTGACTCCGCTCTACCCGCAGGATCGGCTGCGCCTGGAAGGCGATCCCAAAGACCTCAGCACGCGCCTGATTGATCTCGTGGCGCCGATCGGCAAGGGCCAGCGCGGTCTGATCGTCTCCCCACCCAAGGCGGGCAAGACCATCATCCTGCAGTCCCTGGCCCGGGCGATCAAGGCCAACAACCCAGAGGTGCACCTGATGATGGTGCTGGTCGATGAGCGCCCCGAGGAAGTCACCGACATGCAGCGCACCGTCGACGGTGAGGTCATCGCCTCCACCTTCGACCGTCCCGCCGACGATCACACCACCGTTGCTGAGCTGGCAATCGAGCGAGCCAAGCGACTGGTGGAGGTCGGCAAAGATGTCGTGGTGCTGCTGGACTCCATGACGCGGCTGGGCCGTGCGTACAACACGGCAGCCCCGGCGTCGGGCCGGATCCTCTCCGGTGGTGTGGACGCCAATGCGCTCTACCCGCCCAAGCGGTTCTTCGGCGCGGCCCGCAATATTGAGCACGGCGGCTCGCTGACGATCCTGGCCACCGCCCTGGTGGAGACCGGCTCCAAGATGGATGAAGTCATCTTTGAGGAGTTCAAGGGCACCGGCAATATGGAGCTGCGCCTGTCCCGCCGGCTGGCTGACAAGCGTATCTTCCCCGCCATCAGCGTGTCGGAATCCTCCACCCGACGTGAAGAGAACCTGCTCTCACCCCAAGAGGTTCAGATCATGTGGAAGCTGCGCCGGGTGCTCTCCGGGCTGGAGCAGGAGCAGGGCCTGGACCTTCTGCTGAAGAAGATCAAGGACACCAGCTCCAATGCAGAGTTCCTGCTGCTGACCCAGAAGACGACCCTGGGCGGCAACGGCGACTAGGGCCGAGACCCCAGGGCGAGGCCCCGTCGCTTCCGGCCACGGACAGCTGACGGGGCCTTCACCTCCCGCAACGCTGTTGTCCCAGGAAGGCTTATGAGCACCGAGATCAACCCCCGCATGTTCGACTCCGTCGGCGGCCTCATTGAGGAGCACAAGGAGCTGCAGGCCCGGCTGGCTGAGCCGGAGACCCATGCCGACCAGTCGCTGGCTCGGAAGCTCGGCCGGCGCTATGCGCAGCTCAACGGAGTGGTCGAGGCGCACCGGCGCTGGACGCAGCTGCAAGGTGATCTGGATGCCGCGCGGGAGCTCGGCGAGGACGACGCCGAGTTCGCCGCAGAAGTCCCCCGCCTGCAGGAGCAGCTGCAGGAGGCCTCGGAGCGGCTGCTGCGGATGCTCATTCCTCGCGATGAGAACGATGTGCGCAACGCCATCGTGGAGATCAAGGGCGGGGCAGGCGGTGACGAGGCCGCACTCTTTGCCGGTGACTTGCTGCGGATGTACACCCGATACGCTGAGTCCAAGGGCTGGAAGGCCGAGCTTCTCTCTGCCACGCCGTCGGATCTGGGGGGATACAAGGATGTCCAGGTGGCGATTAAGTCCCACACCAACGACCCCGCCGAGGGGGTCTACGCGCACCTGAAGTACGAAGGCGGAGTTCACCGGGTGCAGCGGGTCCCTGAGACGGAGTCGCAGGGGCGGATCCACACCTCCGCCGCCGGCGTTCTGGTCCTTCCTGAGGTTGATGAGCCTGAAGAGATCGACATCTCCCAGAACGACCTCAAGATCGACGTCTACCGCTCCTCCGGGCCGGGGGGACAAAGCGTGAACACCACCGACTCCGCGGTGCGCATCACCCACCTCCCCACCGGGATTGTGGTGGCGATGCAGAACGAGAAGTCCCAGTTGCAGAACAAAGAGGCTGCCATGCGAGTGCTGCGCTCCAGACTCCTGGCACATCAGCAGGAACAGCTCGACGCCGAAAGCGCGGAGGCCCGGAAGTCCCAGGTGCGCACCATGGACCGCTCCGAACGGATCCGCACCTACAACTTCCCGGAGAACCGGATCGCAGATCACCGCACCGGCTACAAGGCCTATAATCTCGACGCGGTCATCAACGGCGACCTCGAAGCCGTCATCGCCTCCTGCATCCAACTGGATGAGCAGGAGCGGCTCGACGCGCTCTCCCACCAGTAGGCCACGTAGCCTCAAGTCGCACACCCATGGACCTCCAGCTCACGATCCGCCGGGGCGCTGAGCGCCTTGCTGCGGCAGGCATTGCCAGCTGCCACACAGACGCAGAGCTGCTGGCCGCCCACGCCTGGGGGCTCAGCCGCGCACAGCTGCAGCTGCAGGCGCTCTCCGGCACCGGCGCTCACCCTGCGGACCCGCAGCAGACCCGGTTCTGGGAGCTGATCGAGGAGCGCGCCCGCCGGGTTCCGCTGCAGCACATCACAGGGTTTGCACCCTTCCGGTGGCTCGAGCTTCGGGTGGGTCCAGGCGTGTTCGTCCCCCGTCCGGAGACGGAAACAGTCGTGGAGCTGGCGCTGCAGCACCTGCGCACGCTCCACAGTGAAGGAGTCCGCGCCCCCCGCGTGGTGGATCTCGGCACCGGCTCCGGAGCGATCGCGGCCTCGATCGCCTTGGAGTTCCCGAATGCAGAGGTTCATGCCGTGGAACTCTCCGCCGAGGCCGCCGCCTGGGCGCAGCTGAACTTCCAGCGGCTGCCCGCCACGGCCAGTAAGGTGACCCTGCATCAGTGCGATCTGCGTGACTTCCCCCAGCAGTGGAGTCAGGATCCCGCCGGGGGAGGAAGCTCCTTCGACGTTGTGGTCTCCAATCCGCCCTATATTCCTCCCCACATGGTGCCGGTCGAGCAGGAAGTTCGTGACCATGACCCTGAGATCGCGCTCTACGGAGGAGGACCCGAGGGACTGGAGCTTCCCGCGGCCGTGGTGAGTGCGGCGGTGACCGTGCTGGCCCCCGGCGGCCGGCTGATCCTGGAACACGCCGAGGTGCAGGCCGAGGCGGTGGCTGGGCTCTGCCGGGCTGAGCCGGCGCTGACCAGCGTGCAGAGCCACCAGGACCTCACAGGTCGGCAGCGCGCCACCTCGGCGAGAGTCCGGTCCACATCCGAGCCGGCAGCGTGAAAGAATACTGCGCGTGAGCGAGACCTATGACGTCACCGAGCCCCAGCAGCGCGAGACCGCCATCGATGCCGCCCGCAGTGCCCTGAACCGCGGCGCCCCAGTGGTGCTGCCGACTGACACGGTATATGGAATCGGGGTGGACGCATTCAGCCCACAAGCTGTGGCCGTGCTGCTGGCCGCCAAGGGCCGCGACCGGACCATGCCCCCGCCGGTGCTCATTGCCCGGACTGAGGTGATGGACGCCCTCGCCACCGAGATACCCGAGGCTGCGCGCCAGCTGGCTGACACATTCTGGCCTGGGGGTCTGACGCTGATTCTGCATGCCCAACCTTCGCTGGCCTGGGACCTGGGGGAGACCCGCGGCACCGTGGCGCTGCGCATGCCCGCTGACGAGGTCGCCCTGGAGCTGCTGGGTGCGGTGGGGCCAATGGCCGTCTCCAGCGCAAACCGCACCGGTCTTCCCGCAGCCACATCGGTGGCAGCGGCCGAGGAGATGCTGGCCGAGGCAGTCGCGGTGTACCTCGACGACGGGGAGCGCTCCCAGCAGCAGGCTTCGACCATTGTCGACTGCACCCGTGAGGCGCCCACTGTGGTCCGCCACGGGACGATCCCCCTCCACGAACTCCAGGCAGTGGTGCCCGAGGTGGCTGCTGCGGAGTGATCTATTTTCTGATCGTTCTCACCGCCGCAGCCGCCACCACCTATGTGCTGACCCCACCGGTGCGCAGACTTGCGCTCCGCCTGGGCATCTACACCGGCATTCGCTCCCGGGATATCCACACCGAGGTCAAACCTCGTTGGGGCGGCATGGCCATCTACGCTGGGATGCTCGCTGGGATCGGGGTCTCCGCCGTGATTCCGCTTTTCACGGGAATATTCGCCGATCTCACGCAGGTGCTGGGCGTGATGCTGGCAATGACGCTGATCATGGTCACCGGTCTGGCCGACGACGCCTGGGACATCCACTGGCTGGTCAAACTGGCCGCGCAGATCACCTCCGGGGTGCTCCTAGTGGTCCACGGCATCCAACTGGAGGTGATGCCGGTGGGCTGGCTCGGCGTCGGCGGGCCGCTGCTGCAAGGAGTGCTGACTGTCTTCCTGGTGGTCCTGACGATCAATGCCTTCAACTTCATTGACGGCCTTGACGGACTCGCAGCGGGAGTGGCTGCCATTGGCGGGGCGGCCTTTTTCATCTACAGCTATCTGCTCACGCTGTCGATTCGCGAGTTTGAACCCTCTCATCTCGGCACGCTGCTGATGGCGGTGCTGGTCGGTTCCTGCCTGGGCTTTCTGCCGCACAACTTCTACCCGTCGAAGCTCATCATGGGTGACACCGGGGCCATGCTGCTGGGCTTCGTGATGGCCACCGCAGCGGTGATCGCCACAAGCTCCTTGGACCTGCACCAGGAACAGTTCCGCTTCCGGAACATCCCCGCCTATATGCCGGTGCTGGACCTGTTTCTGGCTGTGATCCGCCGGGCGTGGCGGGGCCAGAGCCCGTTTGCCCCGGATCGGGGACACCTGCACCACAAGCTGCTGGACTCCGGATACTCCCACGCCCAGGCGGTGCTGCTGCTCTACCTGTGGGCTGGACTGATCGCCTTCGGCTCCATCTCCTTCAACTTCGTCGCCTGGCAGGTGGTCAGCGCTGCGATGGCGCTGACCCTGGGTCTGGCGACTGTGCTGACGCTGGGGCCCTGGGTGCGCCGTCGTGCCAGGGTGTCGAAAAGTCAGACCGCCGCACCGCTGAGCGAGGAGGGGCCCCGATGAGCAGCTCAGGTTGGCGTGCGGTACTGGTGAGCACCACCCAGGCGGGCCTGCTCACGTGGGGTCTGGCCACCGGGGCTGCGGCGCTGATTCACGGCGGTGAGGCTGCGGCCTCGGCTGCGGCCGGAGGCGGACTGGTCCTGGTGCTGTCCTTCCTCTCTCTGGCCCTGATCGATTGGGCCGAGCGGCACCGGCCGCACCTCGCCATACCACTGTTCATGATGGGATTCGGCATCAAGATCGTAGTGCTGGCACTGGCCATGCCCCTGGTGCAGCCAGGCCAGTGGCTGCATCCCGGCTGGGCGCTGGGTTCAGGAATCGCGGTGCTGCTGGTCTGGCAGATCGTCGAGGTGCTCAGCTTTGCGCGCATGCGCCTTGCCATCGAGCCCGATGCATAGTTTTTCTACAGCTTGTAGTAGTGTTGTCACAGCTGGATAACGTGCCGTGCGCAGCGGTGAGCTTTGGTAGGCTTAGCGCGGGCCGCGGCTGGATGTCCATGCGCAGACTTCCCTCGCCCGAACCCGAGATCAGTATGTCTCGATCTTTCGACGACCGATGAGAGGACCAGCGTTGTCATCGCTTGCCCTGAGTGCCGCCGAAGAGGGTGGCTTCCAGCCACCCACTATCAGTGAGACCCACCTTCCGGAGATCCTCCCGTGGATGGCGCCCTGGGGCACCGGCTTCGGCAAGAACATGCTGATGGTGATCCTGGCGGTCGTGCTGATCACCTGGCTGTTCACCTTCGCAATCCGCAAACAAGCGCTGGTTCCCTCCCGCGGACAGTACCTGGCTGAGTCTGCCTACGGCTTCGTGCGCAACACGATGGGACGGGACATCCTCGGTGACAAGCACTTCCGTCCGTGGATCCCGCTGCTGTTCACCGTCTTCTTCTTCGTGCTGTTCAACAATCTCTTCGGCGCGATCCCCGGACTGCAGATGCCGACCTTCTCCCACGCCGGACCGGCCTACGCCATGGCCGGCATCATCTGGGTCACCTGGATCGCGCTGGGCTTCAAGCTCCACGGCGCCAAGTTCATGAAACTGATGACGGTGCCCTCCGGAGTGCCGAAGCCGCTGCTGCTGATCCTGACTCCGCTGGAGTTCCTCTCCAACTTCATCATTCGGCCGCTGACGCACAGCCTGCGTCTGATGGCGGTGATGCTCGCCGGGCACATCATCGTGATGCTGGCCGGCTCCGGGGCGGAGTTCCTGATCGCCCAACAGGAGGGCATCGCCAACGCCGGTCTGGGTGTGGCTGTTCTGCTCGGCTCCATCCCGCTGTACTTCCTGGAGTTGATCATGATGGTGCTGCAGGCATTCGTCTTCGCTCTGCTGACCGCCATCTATATCCAAGGCTCAATCGAAGCCGACGCGCACTGACCCTGTAAGAACCCCCAACCTAACCAGTTCCCGCACAGTTTTTCCGGTGAAAGCCACCGGAAGCGAGACAGAAAGAGAGAAACACATGGAAGGCACCCTGAACATGATCGGCCTCGGCCTCGCTGGATTCGGCGCGGCCATCGCGATCGGCATGGTCTTCGCTGCCTACCTCAATGGTGTGGCGCGTCAGCCGGAGGCGCAGCGTGTGCTGCAGCCGATTGCGCTGCTCGGCTTCGCCCTTGCCGAGGCTGTGTTCATTCTGGCCATCGTCTTCGCCTTTGTGCTCTGACGCAGGTTTAGCACTTACGCCGCCGCCGTCTCTGACGGCGGCACCAGAAGACCGTCAGACCAATGAAGATGGGTGAACACATGGTCAGCACAACACTGATCCGGGCAGCGGAGTATGAGGACGCCAACCCGCTGGTCCCCAACCCCTGGGAAGCTGCCGTAGCCGGAATCGGCTTCATCGTGCTTTTCATCATCGTCGTCAAGGTAATCGCGCCGCGGTTCGAGCAGTCGTACCAGAACCGTGTCGAGGCCATCGAAGGCGGACTCAATCAGGCAGAAGAGGCTCAGGCTGAAGCTGAGGCTCTCCGCGCCGAGTACGAGCAGCAGTTGGCGGACTCGCGCGCTGAGGCGTCGAGGATCCGCGAGGAGGCCCGGGCTGAAGGCGCCCAGCTGGTCGCGGAGGCTCAGGAGAAGGCTGCTTCGGAAAGCGCCCGCATCCGTGAGCAGGCGCATGCCCAGATTGAAGCTGACCGGGCAGCCGCTGCTGCAGCGCTGAAGTCCGAGGTCGGCGCGCTGGCCACCCAGCTTGCCTCCAAGATTGTCGGCGAGGCGCTCGACGACGATGCCCGCTCCAATCGAGTGGTGGACCGTTTCCTCGCCAACCTGGATGCTGAGCAGCAGACCCAGGGGGCACCGCGGTAATGGCAGTGCAGTTCAGCGAATCCAGTCGGTCCAGAGCCTCCCTGCACACGCTGCAGAGTGAGCTGGAGGCCGTTATCGCCGCGGCCGATCTGACGGTGGCTGACGAGTTGTTCTCTGCGCTCGACGTGCTGGACGGTTCGGCAGCACTGCGGCGGTCGCTGACCGACCCGGCGCGGGAACAGGCCGCCCGTGTGGAGGTGATCCGGTCGCTGTTCGGCCAGCGTGCCCAGCAGACCACCGTGCAAGTTCTGGGCGCAGCCGTGGCACAGCGCTGGGGGAGCGAACGTGACCTGGGTGACGCAGTGGAGACCCTGGCGGTGACTGCTGTGGCCGCTCGAGCCGAGAGCAGGGGCCTGCAGGGGCTGGAAGAACTCGAAGGCACCCTGCTGAGCTTCCGTCGGGCCATCGCTGACTCGCACGAACTGCAGCGCGCATTCCGCGACGACCAGGCACCAGCCTCAGCCAAACAGCAGCTGGCAGCCCGGCTCAGTGCCGATGCCTCCGCGGAGGCGCGGCTGCTGATCGACCGTGCGGTCACCGCGCCGCGCGGACTGCGGATCACCGCGGTGATTGAACGGTTCGCTGCCGTGATCGCTGCTCGTCAGGACCGGTGGATCGCACAGGTGACAGTGGCGAAGGACCTCAGCAGCGCGTACTTGGAGAGACTCTCCACGAGCCTGGACAAGTACTTCGGCAGGGAACTGAAACTCGATGTCAAGGTCGACCCCTCCGTGGTCGGCGGCATTCGAGTCCAAGTCGGCGATGAAGTAGTCGACAGCACTGTGGCCTCCCGACTGAACGAGCTGCACCGCACTATTGCCCGCTAGCTCCGCTAGCCCGACCGACAACTTATTGACCCGAACGGCCGTGCACGACACGGCCACTGATAGAGGAGAGCAGGGACTGCAGATGGCTGATTTGACCATCAACGCCGATGACGTCCGCAACGCCTTGAACGAGTTTGCCGCGTCCTACGAGCCGGGCGGTGCCGAGCGCACCGAGGTGGGACGCGTCATCTCAGCGGCAGACGGCATTGCACGAGTTGAGGGCCTTCCCTCGACCATGTCGAACGAACTTCTTCGCTTTGAAGACGGCACCCTGGGCCTGGCCCAGAACCTCGACACCCGGGAAATCGGCGTCGTGGTGCTCGGCGCCTTCTCCGGCATCGAAGAAGGCCAGGAGGTCACCCGGACCGGAGAGGTGCTCTCCGTGCCGGTCGGTGACAACTTCCTGGGCCGAGTGGTGGACCCGCTGGGCAACCCCATTGATGACATGGGCGAGATCGAGTCAGAATCCCGCCGCGCGCTGGAACTGCAGGCACCGTCAGTGGTGCAGCGTAAATCAGTGCACGAGCCGCTGCAGACCGGCATCAAGGCCATCGACGCGATGATTCCGATTGGACGCGGCCAGCGTCAGCTGATCATCGGTGACCGCCAGACCGGCAAGACGGCTATTGCCATCGACGCGATTCTCAACCAGAAAGCCAACTGGGAGTCCGGCGACGTCAGCAAGCAGGTGCGCTGCATCTATGTCGCCGTCGGTCAGAAAGCTTCCACCATCGCCTCGGTGCGTCAGACCCTGGCTGAGCGCGGTGCCCTGGAGTACACCACCATCGTCGCCTCTCCCGCCTCCGACCCCGCAGGCTTCAAGTATCTGGCACCGTTCGCCGGCTCCGCCATCGGACAGCACTGGATGTACGGCGGCAAGCATGTGCTCATCATCTTCGATGACCTCTCCAAGCAGGCCGAAGCCTACCGTGCGGTCTCCCTCCTGCTGCGCCGCCCGCCGGGCCGTGAAGCCTTCCCCGGCGACGTGTTCTACCTGCACTCACGCCTGCTGGAGCGTTGTGCGAAGCTCTCCGACGAGCTCGGTGCCGGCTCCATGACGGGGCTGCCGATGGTGGAGACCAAGGCGAACGACGTCTCGGCCTACATCCCCACCAACGTCATCTCGATCACCGACGGTCAGATCTTTCTGCAGTCAGACTTGTTCAACGCCAACCAGCGTCCGGCCGTGGACGTGGGCATCTCAGTGTCCCGCGTCGGCGGCGCCGCTCAGGTGAAGGCGATGAAGAAGGTCTCCGGCACGCTGAAGCTGGACCTGGCCCAGTACCGGGACATGCAGGCATTCGCCATGTTCGCCTCGGACCTGGACCCAGCCACCCGCCAGCAGCTGACCCGTGGTGAGCGCCAGACTGAGCTGCTGAAGCAGCCGCAGTACACCCCGTTCCCCGTCGAGGAGCAGGTCGTCTCCATCTGGGCCGGTGCTCAGGGCCACCTCGATGATGTGGAACTGGCTGACATCAAACGCTTTGAGACGGAATGGATCGAACACCTCCGGCGGAAGACCGATGTGCTGACCACACTGGCCTCCACAGGCAAGCTCGAAGACGACACCGTCAACACGCTCAATGCGGAGATCGAGACGTTCAAGCGTAATTTCCACTCCGAAGGCGCAGAGTCTCTGGTGGGCAACGAAACCGCTGAGGCGCTCTCGGACGAGGACATTGAGCAGGAAGAGATCCCCACCTCCCGGTGAGTGTGGCCGACCTCTTCGACGTGAACTAAGGAAGGACAAGCATGGGAGCCCAGATCCGGGTCTATCGCCAGAAGATCGCATCGACGTCGTCGATGAAGAAGATCTTCAAGGCGATGGAACTGATCGCGACCTCGCGGGTCGGCAAGGCGCGCAGCCGTGCGCAGGCGGCCTCGCCCTACGCGGAGGCCATCACCCGTGCGGTGTCGGCGGTCGCTTCGCAGGACGACGTCGAGCATGTGCTCACGGAGAAGGTGAGCAACCCGCAGCGTGCCGCCGTGCTCATCCTGGCCAGCGACCGCGGTCTCGCAGGCGCTTACTCCACCAATGTGCTCAAGCGCTCAGAATCGCTGCTGGCCCGCCTCAAGCAGGACAACATTGAGGTTCGCCCGTACCTCTACGGGCGGAAGGCACAGGCGTTCTACGACTTCCGGCACCGTGAGTACGACCAGGTCTGGACAGGCCAGACCGACGCCCCGGCTGTGGGGCGTGCTCGCGAAATCGGCCAGACCCTCGTCGACCAGTTCGTTCAGCCCTACGAGTCCGGCGGTGTGGATGAGATCTATCTCGTCTTCACCGAGTTCAAGTCCATGGTGACCCAGGAACCGGTGGTCAAAAGGCTTCTGCCGCTGGCTGTGGTGGAGTCTGAGGACGGTGTCGGAACCGAGCCGATGCCGCTCTACGACTTTGAGCCCTCCGCCGAAGAAGTGTTGGACGCCCTGCTTCCGAAGTACATCGAATCACGGATCTTCTCCGCCATGTTGGAAGCTTCGGCATCCGAGCTGGCCGCCCGCCAGAAGGCCATGAAGTCCGCAGCAGACAACGCCGACGAGCTGATCCGGAAGTACACGCTGCTCCGGAACAATGCACGCCAGGCCGAAATCACCCAGGAGCTCACCGAGCTCATCGCCGGTGCCGACGCGCTGGCGTCGTCGTAAGAAAGTGAGAGAGATGACTGCCACTACTGCAGAACAGCCCACAGAGGCCGTGCAGCCCGGCGCGACCGGTCGGGTCGCCCGTGTCATCGGCCCGGTGGTGGACATTGAGTTCCCCGCCGACGCTATCCCCGCCATGTACAACGCGCTCACCGCTGAGCTGACGCTCGGCGGAAAGACCCAGACGGTGACCTTCGAGGTTGCTGCTCACCTGGGCGACAACCTGGTCCGCGCGATCTCGCTGCAGGCCACTGATGGTCTGGTCCGCGGCGTCAACGTTCAGGACACTGGCGCGCCGATCTCGGTGCCGGTCGGTGAGACCGTCAAAGGCCACCTGTTCAACGTGCTCGGAGAGACCCTCGATATCCCCACCGCAGAGCTCGAAGTCACCGAGCGCTGGCCGATCCACCGCGAGGCTCCGAACTTCGCGGCGCTGGAGGGCTCGACCGAGATGCTGGAGACCGGCATCAAGGTCATCGACCTGCTGACTCCCTACATCAACGGCGGCAAGATTGGCCTGTTCGGTGGTGCAGGCGTCGGGAAGACGGTGCTCATCCAGGAGATGATCACCCGTGTGGCCCGCAACTTCGGCGGCACCTCCGTCTTCGCCGGCGTGGGGGAGCGCACCCGTGAGGGCAACGACCTCTGGGTGGAAATGGAAGAGGCCGGAGTCCTCAAAGACACCGCGCTGGTGTTCGGTCAGATGGACGAGCCACCTGGCACGCGTCTCCGCGTGGCACTGAGCGCGCTGACCATGGCGGAGTACTTCCGCGACGTGAAGAACCAGGATGTCCTGCTCTTCATCGACAACATCTTCCGCTTCTCCCAGGCAGGCTCCGAAGTCTCCACGCTGCTGGGCCGCATGCCCTCAGCTGTGGGCTACCAGCCCAACCTGGCTGACGAGATGGGTGTGCTGCAGGAGCGGATCACCTCCACCCGGGGACACTCGATCACCTCTATGCAGGCGGTCTATGTGCCCGCAGACGACTACACCGACCCGGCGCCGGCCAACGTGTTCGCGCACCTCGACGCGACCACGGAGCTCTCCCGTGCGATCGCCTCGCGTGGTCTCTACCCCGCGGTGGACCCGCTGACCTCCACCTCCCGCATTCTGGATCCCCAGTACATCGGCCAGGAGCACTACGACTGCGCCACCCGGGTGAAGCAGATTCTGCAGAAGAACAAAGAGCTCCAGGACATCATCGCGATTCTCGGTGTCGACGAGCTCTCCGAGGAAGACAAGATCATCGTCTCCCGCGCCCGCCGGATCGAGCAGTTCCTCTCGCAGAACACCTACACCGCGGTGCAGTTCACCGGCGTGGAGGGCTCCACGGTGCCGATCAAGGACACCATCGAAGGCTTCAACGCGATCGCCAACGGCGACCTCGACCATGTTCCAGAGCAGGCCTTCTACAACATCGGCGGGCTCGAGGACGTGGAGCGCAAGTACGCCGAGATGCAGAAGCAGGGCTGATCCTGATGGCGACGCTTGACGTACAGGTTGTGGCCGCCGATCACGCGGTGTGGTCCGGGGAGGCGCGATCCCTCACCGGGCGGACCGTAGAGGGCGATATCGGGATCCTGCCCGGGCACTCGCCCGTACTGGCCCTGCTGGCTCAGGGCGACCTCACCATCGAGCCGGTCGAGGGGGACACCGTGAAGGCATATGTCAAGGGAGGCTTCTTCTCCGTGGACGCCGACAAAGTCACGGTCGTCGCCGACGAGGCTGACGTCACCGACTGAACCGCAGCACCCCTGGTGTGACGAGCTGATGGCTCCGGCTGATGCCGGGGCCATCAGCATATTCAGGCCCACCCGGTTATCAGGGGCAGATCTCCGATAGAATCAACCACCGTGCGATTAGTCATTGCCAGCTGCTCCGTCACCTACTCGGGGCGGTTGAACGCTCACCTGGGGCTGGCCAAGCGGCTCATCATGGTCAAGGCCGACGGTGCCGTGCTCATCCACTCCGATGGTGGTTCGTACAAGCCGCTGAATTGGATGTCTCCGCCGGCATCGCTGAAGGTCGCCGAGCCGGACCAGCTCCAGGTCGATGCCGGCATCCGGGAAGTATGGACAGTTTCTGCCGAGAAGAGTGACGACCAGCTCTGCATTCTGATCTCCGAGATCCACCACGACACCGCCCATGAGCTGGGGACCGATCCCGGTCTGGTCAAGGACGGGGTCGAGGCCGATCTGCAGCGTCTGCTCGCTGAGCAGATCGAGAGACTCGGAAAGGGCCACACTCTGATCCGCCGGGAGCACGCCACACCGATCGGTCCGGTCGACATCCTTGCCCGGGGCCCCAGCGGAGTGGTGGCAGTGGAGTTGAAGCGCCGGGGCGACATCGACGGCGTCGAGCAGCTCACCCGCTATCTGGAGCTGCTGAACCGGGACCCGCTGCTCTCTCCAGTGGCGGGGGTCTTCGCCGCCCAACAGATCAAGCCGCAGGCCCGCACGCTGGCCGAAGACCGGGGCATCCGGTGCGTGGTCCTGGACTACGAGGACATGAAGGGGGAGGAGTCCGGGGCTCCTCGGCTGTTCTGAGTCGGCTCGCGCGGACCGCCTTCCCACAGCAGCACAGCGTCTCTGGATGTTGGAAAGTCCGCCGGAAATCCCGTGAGTTTCCCACATCGGGAGACGCTCAACGTTGGAGAGAGGAGGGTGCGCACCCTCTAGCCGGAAATTCTCCAGCAGTGGGTGTGCCAGTGCCGGCGCTGGGAGGCAGCGTCCTCGTCGCCTAAGATCCAGTCAGCCCGCCAGGCGACCACATGCGGGGTCCCTGCGCTGATGGGCAGCTGACAGGCGGGGCAGAGGTATTCCTTCGCTGCAGCAGAGCCGGAGATGGTTCGCACGTGGTACTCGCCGTCGCGGCGTCTCACCCGGCCGGCGCTCAACCCTCCCGGTGCCAGGTGAGCAGAGTTGAGCGGACGGGGCTCCTGCTGCCACTTTGAGCTGCCGCGGCGTCGTCTTCCCTTCCCCACGGGCTCATTCTCGCAGACGCTGCGATGTGGGCAGAACCACACGAATTGTAACCATATCGTTATGTTCTGTATTCTAGTTCGTTGGACATCAATGTTTGGGGTGACCGCCGCCCCGCTCCGCCAAATCTAAGGACAACACCCCCGTGCGATTCGTTTACGCCATCATTGCTTTTGTCGCCGGCCTGGCGCTGCTCGGACTGGGCATCAACCAGCTGACAGCGGAGACGGAGGAGACGTATCTCGTGGAGACCGAGGGCGCGGAGGACGCACCGTTCACGGTCGTGACCAATGACGTCATTGACACCGACGCGGGCCGCGAGGAGTTCACCATTGAGGCGGAGGGAGAGTACCTCATCGCCCTGGGCCGCACCTACGACGTTGAAGCCTGGCTCGACGACGCTGCGCACAACCGGGTGACCGGCTTCGAATCCGGCGACGGCGATGAGGAGACGGCGCGGATCACTGCCGAGTACATCGACGGGGAGACTGACGTCCCCGACCCCACCGAATCTGACCTGTGGGTCAGCGTGGAGACCGCCGAAGGTGAGATGCCCTACCGTTGGGACACTCCCGATGAGCAGGGGGAGTGGGCGCTGCTGATCTACCGGGAGGGCGACGAGCCTGCTCCAGCTGCGATCACCACCACCGAAACGCTCACCATTTCCCAGACCGGCGGCATCGCCCTGCTGGTCAGCGGCGCGCTGGTCATTCTGCTGGCCCTGGGGCTGTTCTACTGGGCTGCGGGCGCTCCGCGGCGCAGGCGGAACGCTGAAGCCACCGCCACAGCCTCCGCCGCCACGGCGGCACCCGCGGCCGCGCAGACCCCGGCCGGCCTGCCGGAGGAGGAGCCGGCACGCCTGCCCGACGAGGACATCACCGTGGACCAGGACCCCGTCCCGGGACCCGACGAGGACATCACCGTGGACCAGGACCCCGTCCCGGGACCCGCCGAGGACGACCTGACCCAGGAGTTCGTTCCCGCGTGGGCGGCGCAGGAGAGCACCGGGCATACGCCCGCAGCGGAGTCCCCGGCAGAAGACCACGACGACGAGTACGAAGACGACTCCGAGGACCCCGACTCCGACGACTCGGACTCCGACGACTCGGGCTCGGCGGGCACGGACTCCGAGGACCACGACTCCCCGGATGACTCCAGCCCCTCTGCTCCGAAAGCCTCGGAGACCAACAACAGCGAGCGGCTCTCTGGTTGGGCCACCGGGCTGCGTGACCGGCTCGGCGGAGGAGGCAAGACCTCCTTTGCTGCCGGCTTGGCCGGGATGATCGCACTGACCTCCGCAGTGGGCCTGGCTGGCCCGGCTCACGCTGAGGAGGATGCGGAGGCGGACGAAGAGGGCGAGGTCCAGCAGGATGACCCGGCAGACGTCGACCCTGAGGAGCTTGAAGAGGACAACGGTGCCGAGGAGGAGACCGGTGTGGAGGGTGAGGTGCCCTCTGAAGGTTACTCTGTGCTGCTGAGCTCCCAGCTGGAGCGCATCATGGAAGACATCGCGTCGACCGTTGAGGCCGCAGATGAGGAGCTCGACGCCGACCTGCTGGAGGACCGGGTCGCTGCCGACGCGCTGAACTACCGGGAGCTCGCCTACCGGAACAATGAGCTGGCTGATACCTCGATGCCCACCCCTATCGGGACCGAAGTGCTCTCCGCGGCCGTGACCGGCGAGTCCGATTTCCCTCGTCAGGCTGTGGTGATTGTGGAACACCCTGACGCCGAGGTCCCGCAGGTGCTCATCATCGAGCAGGCCGCTGCCCGGGAGAACTACAAGCTGGTGCACACCGCCATGATGGCTCCGGGAACCGAATTCCCGGCCGTCTCCGCCGAACAGGGCGGGGTCTCGGTGGTCTCACCGGGGGAGACGGATGACTCCGGCAGCCCTGCCTCCGCCTTGCAGGGAGTCTCCCGCTGGTTCGTCGACCAGGACCATGACTTCGGTGAGCAGATGGCCGAGAGCGTCTACATCGATGCCCTCCACGACTACCACGACGAGCTCACCGAGGCTGCTGACGACACCGTCATCGAGTTCGCCGACCCCGAGGTCGACCTCGACAATGCTTCTGCAGTGGAGCTGCCCGACGGCTCCGTTGTGGTCGCTGGGTCCTTCGACATGACCATGGAAATGGCCCCGATCCGCGATGGTGACACCATCTTCCTGGAGCATGACCTGGTGGTGGAGATCGTCGGCACCGATTGGACCACCTTCCCCACCCGCATCACCTCCCGCGAATTTATCGTCGTGCAGATTCCGCCGGAGGACTCAGAGGACGACGTAGTGCTTGTCGGGGTGGACAACCTGATCTCTGATGCGGAGATCAACACCCCGGAGTGGTTCGACGGCTACTAGGAGACCCACCGGCCGGAGCGGTAGGATGACAAGCGATGAATGACAATTCCTCAGCCAACGACCGTTCCGTCAATGCCCACGGCGCCGTAGACCTTTCGGGACTGGCCCAGAGTGCCGGCCAGGATGGCCGGGCGGGCGCACCACAGCAGGGCCAGGACTCCTGGGTGGTCGCTGTCGCACCGCAGCAGCTGCAGCGGATTGTCCAGCTCTCCGCCCAGGTGCCGGCTCTGGTGCTCATCCACGGCAGCGACGCCATTTCCGAGCAGTTCGTCTCCACCCTGGCGCGGGCGGTGGATTCGCACCAGGGGCGGATCGTCATGGCCACCATCGACGCCGCAGCTGCGCCAGAGGTGGCCGAGCAGGCGGGCAAGCTGCCCGTGGTCACCGCGTTCTTGTCAGGTCAGCCCATCGGAGAATTCGACTCCTCGGCGCCGGTGGACCAGCTGCCCCAAGTGGTGACTCAGATCCTGCAACTGGCCACCCAAAACGGCGTCACGGGCACAGTTCCGGCACAGTCACAGCGCGGAGGTGAGGAGCCGGAGGCTGAACCGGAGCTCCCTCCGCTGCACCGGCAGGCCCATGAGGCACTGGAGCGCGGCGACCACGAGGCCGCAGCTGCCGCCTTCGCCGAGGCGCTGAAGCAGAAGCCCGACGACGCCGAGGCCAAGCTGGGTCTCGCCCAAGTGCGGCTGATGCAGCGCACCCAGCAGATGGATGCTGCAGCGGTCCGCCAGCGCGCCGCCGAACACGCCGATGATGTGCAGGCCCAAACAGACGTGGCTGACATTGATGTGCTCGGAGGGCATGTGGAAGATGCGTTCCTGCGGCTTATCCGCTTCATTCAGACCCACCCCGGCGAGGACCGCGAGACCGCACGGAAGCACCTGGTGGAGCTGTTCAGCATCGTCGGAGACACCGACCCGCGGGTCGCCGCGGCGCGTAAGAAGCTCGCCGCCGCACTCTTTTAAAGCTCGGCCTCATCGATGGGCAGGCACTCTCGCTCCTGATCGATTTCCTGCACCGGGCCGGACAGCGCGGCCTGGACGTTCATCATGCTGGACTCGGTGATGTGCTCCTGGTCCAACAGCAGCTCCACGGCGGGCACGCGGCCGAAGGTGACCAACTGCGTGTGATCATCGTGCTCGATCCACACCCAGTCCACCCCGGCCGGTGAGACGCAGGGATGTTCAGTGGGGCCGATAGGCTCCACCCCGCACCGCAGCACCACCGCCGCTGGGTCGCCCCATGCAGCGGTCCCTTGGGAGGAGCTCAGCCGCTGCTGATAGTCACCGACCTGCTCAGGAAGGTTCAGCATGACGTCAGCGCAGTCCGGATGATGAGCATCGGGGGCTGGCTCCACTGAGTACGATGAGGTGCAGCCCACTAGCCCCAGTACGGCGGCCACGGGTAGGAGCAAGAACTTTCCACACACGTGTCCTATTCTGTAGGAATATCTAACGAGGTGCCATCCGCACCATTCGCGCCATCAGGAGAACGCCCATGACCGCTGCCGGGCCCGCAGACCACTTCTTTGTCTACGACGACGAGGAGCCGCCGCGGCGGCGCAGACGCCGTCGCGGTTCACGGTGGGTCCTCGGCGGAGCTGCGCTGCTGCTGATCCTGGCGCTGCTGGCAGCCGGTGCTTACCTGTTCACCCTGCAGCGGTCCTACGACTCGAATGTGACGCACTTCCCTGAGGCTGATGACTCGGTCGGTCTCGACGAGGCGGAGCGGCCCGAGGACACCGACGCGATCAATGTCCTGCTGCTGGGCACCGACGCAGGCGGAGGATCCGGCGAGGACGAAGACCTTCCGCGTGTACCAGGCGGAGGCCGCAGCGACACCATGATGCTGGTCCACATCCCCGAATCCGGGGACTCCATCCAGGTCATCTCCATCCCGCGCGATCTCTGGGTGGAGATCCCGGGGGGCTACGGCTGGCACAAGGTGAATGCCGGTCTTGCCCTGGGCGGGGATCAGGGCCACTGGCTTGCCCGGGCCACCGTGGAAGATCTCTTGGATGTGCGCATCGACCATGTCACCGCGGTGGATCTCCAGGGGTTCGTCGGCCTCGTGGAGGAGCTCGGCGGGGTGCATGTCGAGTCCACTTACGGTGAGTCGTTCACCACCGGGGACGGTTACACGTTCACCCCCGGTGAGCAGTTCATGGACGCTGATCAGGCGCTGAGCTTTGTCAGGCACCGCAGCAGCTTCCCCGACGGCGACCTCCAGCGCATCCGCAATCAGCACGCCTTCATTCGCGCGGTGATTCAGGAGTCGGCCTCGCCGTCCACGCTGGCCAACCCGGTCCAGACCAACAACATGATCTCCACGTTCGCCTCACACCTGATGGCAGATGCAGACCTCACCGCCACGCGTGCCGCCGCACTGGCCTGGGACGCCCGGGAGGCCACAGGCGACATCACGTTCGCCACACTCCCCACCGCCGGCTCGGGCACCTCCCCGGACGGGCAGTGGATCTGGTACCAGGACACGGACGCGCAGAGTGAGCTCTCTCAGGCGCTGCGCGACGGCACCCTCGCCGACTACCTTTCGGAGTGACGCCGGACGATAGTGAACAATGGGCTCGGAAGTGTCAGCGCGTCACGCCGATCAGAGGGAGGCTGTAGTGAGAGGCAGGAAAGACGGGGCAGCCGCAGTGCGGCGCTGGTTCGCCCTCGCTGACGACGCGCTCACCACTCACCGCGACCGGCTCAATCGGCTCAATGTGTATCCGGTTCCTGACGCCGACACCGGCTCCAATATGCTGGCCACTGTCCAGGCCACCAGGTCCGCGCTGGCGCGCACCGACCAAGAAGATCTGGGGCGCCTGCTGGCCGCGGCAGGCGCTCATGCCATGGCCTCGGCGCATGGAAACTCAGGCACCCTGCTGGCGGTGCTGATCAAGGGATTCGCTGAACCACTCGACGGCGAGCACCGGCTCACCGTGGACTCCTTCAGCCGCGGACTGGAGCAGGCCAGCCAGCGCGGATGGGCGGCGCTGACCCACCCCGTCAGCGGCACCATGCTCTCGGTGCTCGACGCTGCGCGGGATGAAGCCAGCCGCTGCGCCGCCGCGGCGGCGAATCAGGACTCCGGAGCAGCTGTCGCCGCGGCGCTGCCCCTGGTGGTCGCCGCGGCGCGGAAGGCTGTGGCCCAGACCGAGCACCAGCTGCCGGAACTCACCCGCGCTCATGTGGTGGACTCCGGGGGGCTTGGCCTGCTGCTGCTGCTGGCCGCACTCTCTGCCACGGTGCGGGACGAAGAGCTGGACCATGCTCTGACCCAGGGGCTGGCCGGTTGGGACTCCGGCCCGCAGGGGGAGCATCTTGTGGATACTGAAACAGACGGCACCACACCGGGGCAGTCCGGTGAGGCTTCTCCACCCGGTGTGGAGCTGATGTGCACCGCCCGCTTAGACCCGCTGCAGGCGGCACAGCTGCGTCAGCGCTTGAACGAACTGGGCGAGTCGGTCATCCTGACCCCGATTGATCCGGTGACGGCGCCAGAAGGGGACCTGCGCTGGCGCATCCACGTGCACACACCTGATCCCGACCTCACCCTGGAGGCGGTCAGGCAGGCCGGCCCGGTGGAGGACAGCTCCACCACAGCGCTGAACCCATGACCAGCATCCTGCCGGACACTCCGGTGGACCGGCTCCTCGGCAAAGCGGCTCAGCGGCTGGCCACGGGGTTCGAGATCCGCACGGTACGGCAGCTGCTGGACCACTTCCCTCGCCGTTACATCCAGGCCAGTTCGCTCTCTGACTTCAGTGAACTTTCCGAGGGTGAGTATGTCACGTTCATCGCATTGGTCACCGGCACCCAGCGGCGCAGCCTGCAGGGGCGCAAGCGGTTCATCGTCGAAGTCACTGTCGAGGACGGTCAGGGCAGCAGGCTGCGCATGGCGTACTTCAACGGGTATCGGGCCCTCAAAGACCTCAGCCCCGGCGTCCGAGCGCTGTTCCATGGCAAAGTGACCACCTTCAACTCCCAGCTGACGCTGAACAACCCCGATTACGCCGTTCACTCCGACACGGTGGAGGGTGCGGCTGAATTGGTGGTCGCGCAGGCGCTGAGCGGCGGCCCGATGGCGCTCTACCCGGCCAATCGGCATATCGCCAGCTGGGATATCCAACGGGCAGTCGCGGCGGTGCTGCAGCTGGTCGACTTCAGCACGTGGCCCGATCCCGTCCCACCGCATATCGCGGGGGCGGAGAACCTCCCGGATCTGGGCACCGCCTACCGGCTGGTGCACCAGCCTCAGGAGGAGGGTGCGCACACTTCGGGAATCCGGCGCTTCCGGTTCCAGGAGGCACTTCTCATGCAGGGGGTGCTGGAGCGCCGGCGTCAGGAGACGGCCCTGTGGGATGCCACAGCCATGCCGCTGCGCTCCGACGGGATGCTTGCCGCCTTCGACGCCCAGCTGCCGTTCGAGCTCACATCGGGCCAGCAGCACAGCGGTACGCTCATCGCCCGGGACCTCGCCCGCTCCAGTCCAATGAATCGCCTACTCCAAGGGGAGGTGGGCTCGGGGAAGACGCTGGTGGCGCTGCGGGCCATGCTCCAGGCCGCCGACGCCGGCGCTCAATCAGTGCTGGTGGCGCCCACTGAGGTGCTCGCCGCCCAGCATTCCCGGTCGCTGCGCCGTGCTCTTGGACCGATGGGGGAGTCCGCCCCTGCGGTGACCGTCCTCACCGGCTCCCTGCGCACCTCGGAGCGGAAGAAGGCCCTGCTGGACATCGCCTCCGGCCGATCCGACATCATCATTGCAACCCACTCGGTGTTCAGCGGTGCCGTGTCATTCGCCCAGCTGGGCCTGGTGGTCATTGATGAGCAGCACAGGTTCGGAGTGGAACAGCGCAGCGCACTGCGCGAACGCTTCGCGCCCACCCCGCATATGCTCGTGATGTCTGCCACGCCCATCCCGCGCTCAGTGGCCATGACGGTATTCGGGGATCTGGAGCTGACCGTGCTGGAGGGGCTACCGGGCGGTCGCAGCCCCATCCAGACCCACGTGGTGCCCACCATGCGGGGCCCGGCATGGATCCAGCGGGTTTGGGAGCGGGTCGCGGAGCAGGTCCAGGCTGGCCGTCAGGTCTACATCGTCTGCCCCAAGATCACCGCCAAGGCCCCGACCGACGAAGAAGTGGAGCGTCAGCTGGAATACAGGTTCGGGCTGCTGCCCGGCCAGCAGCACACCACACTGGCTGGGCAGACCGAGGATGGGGCCGCCCATGGTGCCACCATCACCCGCGAATGGGCCGAGGCTTTCGTATCCCAGGACGCCTCAGTGGAACTCATTGCCGACCGCCTGGCGGGCAATGAGCTGCTCTCTGAGGCTCGGCTCGGCACCTTGCACGGTCAGTTGCCGGCCGAGGAGGCAGCAGAGATCATGTCTCGGTTCGAGTCCGGTGAGATCGACGTGCTGGTGGCCACCACAGTGGTGGAGGTCGGCGTCGATGTCCCCAACGCCACCGCCATGGTCATCCTGGACGCGGAGTCTTTCGGCATCTCCACCCTGCACCAGCTCCGCGGGCGCATCGGCCGCGGCAGCACCACCACCAACCTGTGCCTGCTGGTGACTCGTATGCCGGAGTCTCACCCCTCGGTGGAGCGGCTGCGACAGGTGGCCCAACACCGTGACGGAATGGCATTGGCCCGCCTGGACCTGGCCCGGCGGCGCGAGGGGGACGTCCTGGGCGCGAGCCAATCGGGCCGCAGCAGCTCCTTGCAGCACCTGAGCATCCTGCGTGACGAAGACCTCATCAGTGCTGCCGCAAAGCATATCGCCCGGCTCAGTGCTGAGGATCCGTTCTGGGAAGGCGCACCGGAACTGGCCCGGGCAGTCACCCGGTGGGAGCGGGAGCACGACGACGCCGTCGACTATGTGAATCAGGGATAGGGTGCAGGGACGTCAGCACACCGCCACAGGGAGAGCGAGGCAGCCATGGCACGCATCATTGCCGGCACGCACAAGGGCCGCCGCATTGCAGCCGTCCCCGGGACGGGGACACGCCCGACCAGCGACCGGGTCAAGGAGTCGCTCTTCTCCAGACTGGAAGGCTATGACGCGCTGGAGGACGCGGTCGTGGTGGACCTGTTCGCCGGCTCTGGCGCCCTGGGGTTCGAAGCTCTCAGCCGCGGGGCCCGCAGCCTGGAGGCGGTCGACGTCGCCGAGGCGGCCTACCGCACCCTGCACAGGAACGCGGAGCTTTTCGTCCAGAACGGGCTGAGTGTGCACAAGTCCCAGGCGCTGAGATATCTGAACTCCCGGCGCGGAGAGCCCATCGAGCTGCTGTTCCTGGATCCTCCGTACACCCTCAGTGAGGCGGAGTTGGAGAAGGTGCTGCATGCCGCCTCGCCCCAGCTGCATCCCGGCGCCACCGTGGTCGTGGAACGTGACGCCCGCGCCCCGGAGCCGGCCTGGCCACCGACGCTGCGCAGGTTTCATGAGAAGAGCTACGGGTCCACCCGGATATGGTTGGCAGAGCCGCAATGACCGGCTCGGCATCCACGTAGACTGGCGTGCGTGCGCATCGTCTACATCCATCAGCATTTCAACTTCCCCTCGGAGCCCGGCTGGCAGCGTCCCTGGCAATTCGCCCGTCGGCTGGCGCGCGCCGGTCATGAGGTCACTGTCATCTGCGGCGGCAAGGAAGCCGCCCGTCAGCACCTTGACGGGGTGGAAGTGCACAGGCTGACAGTGCCGTATGAGAACGCCATGACGTTTTGGCAGCGGGTCAGGTCCTTTGCCTCGTTCATGGCCCGCGCCAGCTGGTTCGCCTCCAAGGTCAACGCTGATGTGGTGTTCGCCTCCTCGACTCCGCTGACCACGGCAGTTCCCGGGATTATTGCCTCCACCCTGAGGCGGGCCCCGTTCATCTTCGAAGTCCGTGACCTGTGGCCGGAGGCGCCGGTGGCGCTGGGGTTCTTGAAGAACCGTGGTGCCATCTGGGCGGCGGAGCAGCTGGAGAAGTTCGCCTACCGCTCAGCTGACCACGTCATCGCCCTCTCCCCGGGGATGGAGGCCGGAGTCAAGCGGGTCTGCCCGGAGGTAACCACCACCGTGGTGCCCAATGCTTCTGATGTGGAGAACTTTGCCGCATCGCGGGAGCACCGCAACGAGGTCCGAGCCGAACTCGGGTGGGCCGAGGACGAGACGGTGCTCTTCTACGCCGGAAGCTTCGGGGTGACCTATGACGTGCCCTGGCTGGTCCGTCTGGCTGGTCAGCTCAGCCGGCGCGGCGAGAAGTTCCGGGTCGTGGCCTACGGTGAAGGAGCCGACACCGGCACCTGCCGCCGCCTGGCCCGGGAATTCGGACTTGACCCGCTTCAGGTGCTGCCGGGCAACATCCCCCGCACGGAGATCGAACGCATGCTCCCGGCTGCGGACCTGGCGGTCTCCACCCTGGTGGACAACCCCGCCCTGGAGATCAACTCCCTGAACAAAGTCTTCGACGCACTTGCGGCAGCGCGGCCGGTGGTGTTCAACCATGCCGGTTGGCTTCCGGAGATTCTGGCAGCACATGGTGCGGGCTGGCAGCTTTCCCGCCACCCCGGCACTGCAGCTGATCAGCTGGTGGAACGGTTGCGATCTGGAGAAATTGACCTGTCCGCCGGCTCCGCGGCCGCGCTGGAGCTCGCGCGCAAGGAATTTGACCGGGACCTGCTCTTCGACAGGTTCCTGAGTGTGGTGGAGAGTGCCGCACCTGCCCAGAACATCACCAGTACGACGACGCCGAGCCGGGTGGAGTAATTATGCAGTCAGCAGTGTGCCCAGGATCCTTCGACCCCATGCATAACGGGCACGTCGAGATCATCGCCCGCGCGGCCAATCTTTTCGAGGAGGTGATTGTGGCGGTCTCCGCCAATATGCATAAGAGCCCCATGTTCCCGCTCGAAGAGCGGATCCTGATGGCGCAGGAGACCTTCTCCTACCTCAAAGGAGTCACCGTCAAGCCGCTGCGGCCCGGGGTGCTGCTGACCGACTTCTGCAAAGAGGTGGGGGCCTCGGCGGTGATCAAGGGCCTGCGGGGGGTCCACGATCTGGCGTATGAGGCGTCCATGGCCACCATGAATCGCCACCTGACCAGCCTGGAGACCGTCTTCCTCACCGCTGACGGCCGCTACACCCACCTGTCCTCGACTCTCGTCAAAGAGGTGCATTTGCTCGGCGGGGATGTCTCCGAATATATCCCCCGTGCGGTGCAGAAGCGGCTCAAGGAGCGCGGACACAAGGCACACTCGCGGTAAGGTATGTTCATGAGCGCCACTCAGCGGATTAGAAAAGCCGTCATTCCTGCAGCAGGCCTGGGAACCCGATTCCTGCCAGCGACGAAGGCGATGCCCAAGGAGATGCTCCCGGTGGTCGACGAGCCGGCCATCCAGTACGTGGTGGCGGAAGCCTCGCGGGCTGGCCTGGATGACATTCTGATGATCACCGGTCAGAACAAGCGGTCCATGGAAGATCACTTTGACCGCGCTCCCGTTCTTGAGGCGACGCTGCGGGACAAGGGAGACACGAAGAAGCTGGAGGCGATCCAGCATGCGACCAACCTTGGTGACCTGCACTATGTGCGCCAGGGCCAGGCGCTGGGTTTGGGTCATGCGGTGCTCTGCGGAAAGCAGCATGTGGGCAATGAGCCTTTTGCCGTGCTGCTCGGCGATGACCTCATTGACCCCCGCGATGAGCTGCTCACCACCATGATGGAGGCTCAGGCGCGCCTCGGCGGCTCAGTGATCGCGGTGATGGAAGTGCCCCAGGAGGCTGTCTCTGCCTACGGCGTGGTCGACGCCGGCGGCAAGCACCTCGAGCCGGGTGCCCAGGTGGTGCCGGTGCACCGTCTGGTGGAGAAACCCCCGGCAGAGGAGGCGCCCAGCAACTTGGCCATCATCGGTCGGTATGTGCTGCACCCGGCCATCTTCACCGAGCTCGAACGCACCCCACCGGGCAAGGGCGGGGAGATCCAGCTGACCGATGCCCTGCAAGCCATGGCAGCCATCCCAGCTGAAGACGGCGGGGGTGTCCACGCAGTGATCTTTCGCGGACGCCGCTACGACACCGGGGACAAACTCAGCTACATCAAAGCGGTGGTGACCCTCGCCGCAGGCCGGGAGGACCTCGGCCCCGAGCTGAGACCGTGGCTGAAGGAGTTCGCCCAAAGCATCTGAGTCCTGTAGAGTTGTCCGCTGTGAAACATCCACAGCAGGACTATTTGCTGCACGTGGACGTCAAAGAGCTCAAAGGCCATCCTGGAGCTCAGCGAACCCTCTCCCGCACGGTGGACGCTCCGTCAGGGCTGGGCACCGTTCTGGTCGGCATCGCCGAACACAGCGACCTGGACCTCGACCTGCGAGTGGAGTCCGTGCACGAGGGAGTGCTGCTGACAGGAACCGCCTCCGCAGAGGTCACTGGTCAGTGCGGGCGTTGCCTGGACCCCCTAGGCTACCCGCTGACCGTCGACGTCATGCAGCTCTACACCTGGACTCCGGAGGGCCACCAGGCTGACGGTGACGACGAGGAAACTCGGGAAGTCACCGCGGAACTGACCCTCGAACTGGAGCCGGTATTGCGGGACCTTTTGGTCTCAGCACTGCCGTTCCAGCCGGTGTGCCGGGCGGACTGCCCGGGGTTGTGCTCCCAGTGCGGATTCCGCATGGAGGAGGACCCTGGACACCACCACGAGCAGCTCGACCCCCGCTGGGCTGCGCTTGCAAGCCTGGCCGATACACTGAATCATGATGATGAGGACGACGACGCGTCGTCGTAGTCAACTGTTAGTCAACTGAGAGAGAAGAGGACACCGTGGCTGTTCCGAAGCGGAAGAAGTCCCGTGCCAACACCCGTCACCGCCGCTCGCAGTGGAAGGCCGACGTGCCAACCCTGGTGAAGACAGTGGAGAACGGCCGTGTCGTCTACAGCCGTCCGCACCAGGCCAAGCTGGTGACCGACTCTGCAGACACCCCGCTGTTCTACGAGTACAAGGGCCGCAAAGTCGCCGACGCCTGATCTCGTCGTTTCGCAAGGGTTGAGCGCGTCAGAGACACTTCAGAAGAGCCTTGGGGTCCACGTTGACCCTGAGGCTCTTCGTCTTGCCCTGACGCACCGTTCCTACGCCTACGAGAATGAGGGCCTGGCCACCAACGAGCGCCTGGAGTTCCTGGGCGACGCCGTGCTGCAGCTTGTCGTCACCGACTATCTCTTCCGGACCTTCGGCGACCTCACCGAGGGTGACCTGGCCAAGCTGCGCCCCGCCCTGGTCTCCACCCGGGCTCTGGCCAGAATTGCGCGCACCCTGCAGCTGGGACCGCATATCCGCCTCGGCGCCGGCGAGCTGCGTACCCAAGGCGCGGAGAAGGACTCGATCCTGGCCGACACCGTGGAGGCGATCATCGGTGCGGTCTACTCCGCCCACGGATTCGACACGGCTCAAGCACTAGTGCTCCGGCTCGTGACCCCGCTGCTCAGTGACACCGAAGCGATGACAGCGGGCAAAGACTGGAAGACCACCATCCAGGAGCTGGCCGCCGCGCGCGACATGGGCGAGATCCGGTATCTGATCGAGGACTCCGGCCCCGACCACCGCAAATCCTTCCGTGCCACGGTCACCATTGACGGCACCACCTACGGGCAGGGCACCGGATCGTCCAAGAAGGAGGCAGAGCGGGATGCCGCTCGAGTCACCGTGGAAGAGCTCACCGGGGGGCGCGGTCAGGCCGATGTGCTGACCCTGGTGCTGGACCGCTATGAGGCGACCGCCGAAGCAGAGAGCAGGCACACGAGGTGAGTGAGCAGCACCGTCCCCGCCGGGCCAGGGGCGGGGCCGTCCCGCCTTCGCCGCCGGCTTCCGCGCCTGCGCCGGCCCAGGCCGAGGACCCCGCGCCCCGGCCCGGCCGCCGGAAGCGCATCATCCTCATTTCGCTGGCCGTGCTGGCCACGCTGCTGCTCATCGGCGGGATCGTCGCCTACAGTTACGTCAACAGGCTCCAGACGGTCTTCGAAGAGGAGCGCAACGTCATCGAGGAACTCGACGACCTTGACGACGACACCGCCTACCGCACCCCGGAAGGGACAGTGAACGTCCTGCTGCTGGGCTCCGACAGCCGCGGTGAGGATGACACCGACTATCGGGCGCAGACCGGAGAAGAGGGCGAACGTTCCGATGCGATGATGCTGGTGCACATCCCGGAAGACCGCTCCGGCATCTACGTCATGTCGATCATGCGGGACCTGTGGGTCGAGATTCCCGGCCAGGGGGAGGGGCGAATCAACACCGCACTCTCGGCGGGGGGACTGGATCTCGCGGTCGATACCGTCGAGGACCTCCTGTACACACACATCGATCACGTGGTGACTATCAACTTCGACGGATTCGAGGATCTCACCACCGCCCTTGGCGGGGTCTATGTGGACAATCCACGCCCCTTTGCCGCAGGCCAGCAGAATCCCGCGTTCTACCCAGAGGGCACCATACGGCTGCAAGGCTCGGACGCGCTGCGGTTCGTCCGCGAAAGGAAGTCCTTTCCCACCAACGATCACGTCCGGGTGGAAAACCAACAACTGGTGATGCGGGCCATCGCAGAACGCTTCCTCTCCGGAGACACCCTGACCAACCCGCAGCGCATCTTCGCCGTGTTGGAAGCGATCCTGCCCTATATGGAGATGGACGGTGGACTGGACGCCAACACCATCGTTGGCTACGGCCTTGATATGACCCATATGCGCGGGCGGGACATCCATACCTTCACCATGCCCTCGGGGGAGCCGCACACCACCTCTGGCGGCGCGCAGGTCATTCTCCCCGACGAGGACATGATGGACCTGCTGCGGCGCTCCCTCTCCAGTGAGAACATGTCCGGCTTCGTCAGGTATACCGAAGCGTTGGACCCCGACTCCGCTGGTGGCGCCTTCACCGTCTCGGAGGATGATGACGAGCTCAGCCGGCAGTTGGGCCGTCAGCTGGGAGAGAGTCTCGACGGTGAGGAATGATTCTGCCCGGGGGCGTGCGCTCACCCCGGAGAACGTCTGGGTGCTGGTGTGCACCTACCGCAGGAACGACCTCCTGGCTCAGCTGCTGACGTCGCTGGATGCCGCCCGCATGCCCCCCGGTGCAGTACGGCCCCGACCACAGCTGATCGTGGTCGACAACGCACCCGGGCCAGAGGCCCAGCACGTGGTGGCCAGCCTCTATCCCGAGGCGGTGTATCTCCACCAGTCCCGCGCGGGTATCGCCACCGCCCGCAACACCTCGCTGGACGCCCTGCCCGCGGATGCCGAGGCGGTGATTTTCCTCGACGACGACGAACAGGTCACCCCAGAGTGGTTCACCCACCTGCTCAGCACCGGTGAGCGCTCCGCAGCCGATGCGGTGGGCGGTCCGGTGCTACCCGTGTTCGACGACGGTGAGCCCGCCTGGGTGCACACCTACGGGTACGTCCGCCGTACGGACTTCCCCAGCGGCCCGCACCAGCGCCGACTGGCCACCAACAACACCTTGGTGCGTGCGGACTGGTTCCAGTCCCAGGACTCGGGCGGCCGGGGATACCGATTCGACGAGACGTTCAACTTCATCGGGGGCTCCGACTCCGACCTCTTCGAACGCATGATGCACGCTGGCGCACAGTACTGGTGGTGCGCCGAGGCTGCGGTGACTGAGCACGTTCCCGCTGAGCGGGCCACCAAGGAGTGGCTGCGGCGTCGGGCTCTGCGCGGCGGTCAGGTCCGGGCGGCCAAGCGGCAGCTGCGCAACTCAGCATCCGGACCGGCGGTGGCCGCTGAGGGGCTCGCGCGAGCCGGCTACGGCGCAGCGCGCAGATTCAGCAGCAGGCTCCGTGGACGTCCGGTGACCTACACCGACGACTACTACCTGTGCGAGGGCCTCGGTATGCTTCAGGCCCTCATGGGTCGAGGCGCCGCCGAGTACGCACGGACGAACTGACCCGGCGTCCGGCCGCCACGGCCGCCAGGGCCGTGTCCCGGGCCCGGCGCGCGGCCACGGCGGAGAGCGGCTTCAGCCCTTCCAGGGAGGGAACTGCTGGTCGCTTGAAGAACGCCATCGCCTCCGGGTAGCGCCACCGGTGGGTCTGGGGATCCACATAGAGTTCGGCGATCGTGCGCAGCACCGCCCGGGCCTCAGCGCGCTGATCCTTTGGCACTCGGCGCAGCCGGGGGAGGTACCACGCGAAGGCTCGTTCGAACCCGCTGGCCACGTAGGCGTCGAACAGGCCAGCGGACCGCAGCCACTCCGCCTGGGCGCGCTCCCGCAACAGACACTTGGCGAAGTACTCAGCGTTGACCGTGTTGACCATCGAGCCCGGGGTCTCTGCGTGGTAGGCGTATATCACCTCAGATGAGGCGACGAAGGCCGTGGCGGCGGCGAATAGCTGCCGGAAGAACAGGGAGTCCTGCCCCGCCGCGCCCACCACCTGCCGCAGGCCCGTCTCCCTCAGCCATGCGGTGCGCACTACGAAGCTGCTGAGGTTGCTGGGGCGGAACCGAGCAGCCGTCAGCACCTCACCGCCGGCCGGCCAGAGGCCGTGGGCGTCAGTCCGCTCGGTGTAGTGCGAAGCGTTGTTCACCAGCTCCTGGCGGTCGGCGTATATCCGATGCTGCTGGCCGATGGCCAGCTGGGCACTGGGGTGGGCCTGCAGCGCTTCCACCAGCGGCCAGGGCCCCGCGCCGAGGAACTCATCATCCGGATCCAGGAACCCCAGGTACTCGGCTTCGGCCAGGTCGATCCCGGTGTTGCGCGGCCGGGAAGCTGAACCGGAACCCCCGGAGTCGAGGAAGCAGGCCTGCACATGAGGGTGAGCGGCGGCCAGCTCACGGACCGCGCTGCGGGTCTGCGGATAGGTCGACCCGTCGTCGACCAGTAGCACCTGGATCTGTTCGAAATGCGGGAGTCGCGCTAAGGACGGGAACGCCCGGGTGCGAAGATGCTCACCGGTGTTGAACACCGGAACAATGATGCTGAGTCTGGGAGCGGCCACCCTCCGACTGTACCGGTCGGGGGCCGAGAGGCAATGGAGGGGGTGACGGGAATCGAACCCGCGTGACCAGCTTGGAAGGCTGGAGCTTTGCCACTAAGCTACACCCCCGCTCCGCGTTGAGCGCCTAGTCACCTTATCAAGCACCCAGTCAGCTGCAAAACTGGGTGTTGATCAGCGGCGGTACCGCCGGCCCAAGGCAGGATGGACCCCGTGACACCGACACCCCTTTCCCGGATCAGGCTCCAGGTGCAGCCCACGGTCTCGCACTACCGTGAGCCCCTGGTCAAGCGGCTGCTCGCCTCAGCAGAGTTCACCTACGACCTGGTGGGCCGGGTGAAGAACAGCGAGGCGAGCGAGGCCGACCGAATCGCCTCCGCCTCTGCCGGGGTCCTGGCGCGGGTGACCCCGCTGCGCACCCGAGCGCTGGGACCGCTGTGGTGGGAGGCCGGACAGGTTTCGGCCGTGTGGCGCGGCGGGCACGCCGCCTACGTGCTCGAAGGCAGAATCTATACCCTCTCCACCTGGGTGGCAGGAGCACTCGGCAAGCTGCGCGGACGCCGGGTACTGCTTTGGGGACATGGGTGGAAGCGCCCGGAATCGGGCCCGAAGCGTCTGCTCAGACTCGCGTTCTACACGTTGGTCGACGGGCTATTGGTCTACGGCGAGCGTGCCCAGGAGCTCGGCACCGCGTACGGGGTGCCGAGGCAGAAGATCCACGTCATCTACAACAGCCTCTACTCCCAGCAGCAGCTTCCCGCCCAGCCGCTGGACCGTGCCGCCGCCGGAGACCAGCCCACCCTGATCTACTCCTCGCGGCTGACTGTGCGGCACCGGCTGGATGTGCTCGCCGACGCGCTCTCCGACTGGCCGGCCGATCGCCCGGCACCGCGTGTGGTGATCATCGGAGAGGGGTCCGAACGGCCCCGCCTGGAGCGGGTCTTCTCCGAGGCCGGGGTGGAGGCCACATTCCTCGGCGCAGTGTACGACTTTGAGCAGTTGAAGGACCACTACGGGCAGGCGCAGGCGGCCCTCGCCATCGGAGGGGCCGGACTCAACGTCATCCAGGCGCTGGGCTTCGGAGTTCCCGTAGTGGCCGAAGCGGGTAACCGGGACTCCTCACCGGAAATCGAAGCGGTCGTTGAGGGACACACCGGACGGTACTACGACGCCGCCGACCCTGAGTCCCTGCGGCAGGTGCTCATATCGCTGCTCGCCACACCCGAGGAGGCTCGCCGACTCGGCGCCAACGGCCTGGAGCTGGTGCGCCAGCGCTACACCGCCGAAGCGCACGCCGCCGCGTTCGAAGCGGGTCTGCGCCACTTCCTGCGCTCCTGATCAGTCCCGCGGGGCCAGGATCATATTGGTCATGCGCGCAGTCGAGAGCCGGCGGTGCTGGTCATCGCGCATCACAATCTCATGCACAGTGAGCTGCTTGCCCAGGTTCAGCGGAGTGCAGGTGCCCCACACCAGGCCGCTGGTGGCCGCGCGGTGGTGCGTAGCCGAAAGCTCAGTGCCGACCACCTGCCGGTCCCACCCCAGATTGGCGCGCACATGGAAGATCGCCGCAATGGAGCCCAAAGTCTCGGCCAGGACGAAGTGACCGCCGCCGTGAAACAGCCCCGCGTTCTGCTCATTTCCCCCCACCGGCACCGTGGCCACCAACCGCTCAGGACTCATCTCCACAAACTTCAGCCCCAGTTTGGCGCTCATGGCGGAGGTGCCGTGCGGGCCCATCCAATCCCAGTACTCCTCGTCGACCCCTGCGGCCCGCATCCGCGCAATCCGCTCGGACTCGGTGGGGACCGGGGTGGGGACGCCCGGGGTCGGAAACTCTGGACCATATCCGTCGAAGCTCATGAGCTTCAGCTTAGCCAGCATCCGGACGGTAGGCTGTCGGTGTGAGCGACGAGGGCAACAAACTACTGGTAATCGACGGGCACTCGATGGCATTCCGTGCGTTCTACGCTCTGCCGACGGAGTCTTTCCGCACCTCGACAGGGCAGTACACCAACGCGGTGCACGGCTTCACCAATATGCTGCTCAAACTGATCCGCGAAGAGGCGCCGACCCACATCGCGCTCGCCTTCGATCTGGACACCCCGACCTTCCGGCACGCGACCTACGATGACTACAAGGGCGGCCGGGAGAAGTCCCCGGCCGAATTCGCCGGGCAGATCGACTTGATCAAAGAGGTCGCCGCCGCACTGAACATCCCCGCAGTGACCGTGGAGGGGTATGAGGCCGACGACATCGTCGCCACCTACGTCACACAGGCCGAAGCCGCCCAGTGGCAGACCGTGATCGTCTCCGGAGACCGTGATGCGCTGCAGCTGGTGACCGAGAACACGCACCTGGACTATCCCACCAGCGGAGTCAGCAAGTCGGTCCGCCTGGACCCCGCAGGCGTGGAGGCGAAATACCTCGTGGCGCCCGCCAAGTATCGGGACCTGGCAGCCCTTGTGGGGGAGAGCGCCGATAACCTCCCCGGGGTGCCGAAAGTCGGCCCGAAGACAGCCGCCAAGTGGCTGGGCCAATACGGCTCCGCCCGAGGGATCATCGAACACGCCGACGAGATCAAGGGGAAAGCCGGGGAGAATCTGCGGGCCGCGCTCGCCGACGTCGAGCGCAACTTGGAGCTCAACCGGCTGGTCACCGATCTGGAGCTTCCGGTGCCGCTGCAGGACTGTGTGCTGACCGCCCCCGACCGGGAGGCCGTGGAACCGCTCTTCGACGCTCTGCAGTTCAACCAGATACGCGAACGGCTCTTCGACACTTTTGCCGCCCGGTTCCCGGGCGCCGAGCTGGCCGCAAAACCCACCCAGGCTCTGCCCCGGGTTCAGGTGGTCAGCACGGCAGCAGAGTTCACCGCCTTCACAGGTGAGCACCACGGCAGCCCGTTGGGACTGGCCCTGTGTCTGGACCGGTCAGGAGAGTCGCTGTCGACCAAAGCCAAACGCGATGAGGCCGCTCGCGGCGCGGAGGTCCTCGCGCTCGTCCTCGTGCCGGCGGCGATCGACCCCGAAACCGCCGTGCCCGCCATAGCCGTGCCGCTGGCTGAGGCTGATGCCGACCTCGAGGCGGCAGTGGATGCCTGGCTCGCGGACCCGGATGCCCCTCAGCTGGTGCACGACGTCAAGGACGCCGGCAAACGCCTGGCCTGGCGCGGGCTGAGCCTGCGGGGCACAGTGGAGGACACGCTGCTCTCCGGGTACCTGGTCCAACCCGACCGGAGGAACTTCGCGTTTGCCGACCTGGTCACCCAGCACCTGGGGAGCTCCACCGAACCGGCCGACTACATCGGCGGGGAGGAGTTCGCGCCGCAGAGCGCCGACGGTGCGCAGCTGGACCTCTTCGACCAGGACGTGATCACTGGCGTGACGCAAGAAGACATGGCGCGTGCGGCAGTGCACGCCATGCTGCTGCACCCGCTCTCCGCCGCGCTGCACGATGAGTTGACGCAGCGTCACGCCGAGAAGCTGCTCTATGAGCTGGAGCTTCCGCTGGCGGAGATCCTGCTGCAGATGGAGCTCACCGGCATTGCAGTCAGCCGGGAGCGCCTGGAGGCGCTCGACGCCGAGTTCGAATCCTCCATCACCGCCTCCGCTCGTGCCGCCTACGCGGTGGTGGGCCATGAGGTCAATCTTGGTTCTCCGAAGCAGCTCCAACAGGTGCTGTTCGAAGAGCTCGGCCTGCCCACCGCGGGGGTGAAGAAGAACAAGACCGGCTACTCCACCGACGTGGAGACGCTGCAGGACCTGCTGGTCAAGACGGAGAACGAGTTCTTGGTGCATCTGATGAATCACCGTGACGCCTCGAAGCTGCGCCAGACAGTCACCGGCTTGATTGAGGCGGTGGGCGACGACGGACGGGTGCACACCACCTACGCCCAAACCGTGGCCGCCACCGGGCGGCTCTCCAGCCTGCATCCGAACCTGCAGAACATTCCGGTGCGCACAGAATCCGGCCGGAAGATCCGCGATGCCTTTGTGGTCGGTGAGGGCTACCAGACCCTGCTGACAGCGGACTATTCGCAGATTGAGATGCGCATCATGGCTCACCTCTCCGGAGACCAGGCACTGATCGACGCGTTCCGCGCGGGTGAGGATCTGCACAACTTTGTCGGGGCGCGGGTGTTCGGGGTGGGCACCGACGAGGTTTCCGCCGAGCAGCGATCGAAGATCAAAGCGATGAGTTATGGGTTGGTCTACGGCCTGAGCAGCTTCGGCCTGTCAAAGCAGCTGGGAATCGGCGTCGATGAGGCTCGGGAGCTGATGAACGAGTACTTCGTGCGCTTCGGCGCCGTCCGTGACTATCTTCAGAATGTGGTGGCACAGGCCAAGCGTGACGGCTTCACCTCCACTCTCTACGGGCGTCGTCGTTATCTTCCCGACCTGACCAGCGACAACCGGCAGCTGCGGCAGATGGCGGAGCGGGCCGCACTCAACGCACCCATTCAGGGATCGGCGGCCGACATCATCAAACGCGCCATGATCGACGTCGACGCTGGGCTCCGCGAGGGCGGCCTGAGCTCCCGGGTGCTGCTGCAGGTGCACGACGAGCTGGTCCTGGAAGTCGCCCCGGGCGAGCAGGAGCGGGTGGAAGCTCTGGTGACTGAGAAAATGGGCTCCGCCGCCGAGCTGGCGGTGCCGCTGGATGTACATGTCGGCGTGGGCGAGTCCTGGCACAGTGCGGCACACTGAGGGGCCGCGGGGGACCAGCGTATAGGGTGGAGTCGTGACTTCTCACTACGCCCCCGGGATGCCTGCCGTCTCAGGCTTGGCCGATGGGCTCAGCAGCCGGACGTTCGAACCTGCCGCCGGTGAGGACGGCACGCCGGAGGCACACACGGCGGCCTTCACCCGAACCGTGGAGTACGGGTTCTACGAGCCCTGGTACAGCGACGAGCAGCTGGCGCGGCTGCACCCTGTCTTCAGTGCCGACGCCCAGCAGCTCACCGGGGTCTATATGGACCGCGGCTTCGCCGCACTGGAGCCGTGGGGTGCAGCGTTCGAGGAGTTCGGATTCGATCCTGAACATCCGGTGGGCACCTTCGTCGACTATGACAAGACCCTCAACGCCGGGGGAGCGGAGCCGCTGCCGGCACGTCTGATCACCGGAGTGACGGTCAACCCCAGCTTCCGGCGGCGCGGCATCCTGAAACATATGATGACCAGCCGGCTGGCCGCCGCAGTGAAGGACGGCATGGCGGTGGCCGCGCTGACCGTATCGGAAGGCGGAATCTACGGCCGGTTCGGCTTCGGGCCTGCAACCCGGCTGCGCAGCCTGCAGATCAGCGCCTCCGCGGCCGACGACGGGTTCGCACCCCGGGGGTCGAAAACGGGGAAAGTCCTCACCGTGGATCCCTCCAAGACCAGAGACGTGCTGCAGGAGGTGTTCGCGCAGTTCCACCGCAGCACGCGTGGCTCAGTGGAACGGCAGGGAACTTACTGGGAGACCGGCAGCGCCCGGTGGGATCCGGACAATATCACCAGCTGGGACCGCAAGGCCCGGGCGGCGGTGCACGTGAAGGACGACGGCAGCCTCGGCGGCTACGTGGTCTTCACCTTCGCCGGGTGGGACACGGAGCCAGCCACCATGCGTATCCGCGATCTGATCGCCGTGGACGCCGCCAGCCGCCTGGAGCTGCTGCGGCATCTTGCCGAGATGGACCTGGTGGAGCGAATCCTCATCCCGCACGGCGCGCCGGTGACGGATCCGCTGGAGCATGCGCTGGTCAACCCGCGAGTGGTGAAGACCACCAGCGTGAGCGATGTGCTGTGGGTGCGCCTGCTCAACCCTGTGGTTGCCCTGGAGTCCCGGGCGTGGAACGCCGACGGGGAGTTCAGCCTCACTGTCCGCGACGGCCTGGGCATCGCCGACGGCGTGTTCACTGTGTCCGTCTCCTCCGGGGTTGCCCAGGTCACCAGCGCGGAGAGCGCCACGGCGCCGCAGCACTTCACGCTTGACGTCGCCACCCTCGGGTCGCTCTACCTGGGGGATGCCTCCGTGCTGACCATGCGCGAGGCTGGCCGCATCACCGCCGACGACGGCGCCGACTGGTCAGCGTTCGCCGCCACTATGGACCTGCCAACCGCCCCGCACTGCGCCACCCACTTCTGAGGGCCCGGGCTCGACGGCCCGTCCGTCCCCTCGCATTGCCCAGTCGCCGGACTCCTCATGGGTCCCAGCGCCTGGGACGCGTGCGGTTGTGCCAGGTTGGCGCAGGAGTATAGACTAATCGGGCGCGTTCTGCGCACAGAGTCGTGTCTGACTTCTGACAGATCCCGCTCGAGAATCATATGGATTTCATATGACTCCGGGCGCCTGCAATTGTCCGCCGATCAGTGCCAGCTATGAACAGTGCACTGACCCAATCACACAATCCCACTAGGAACACCTACTACATGACCACCACTGCAACCGCACCCGGTGCCCCACAGATCGCCGTCAACGACATCGGAACGGAGGAGGACTTCCTCGCCGCAGTCGATGCCACGATGAAGTACTTCGACGACGGCGACCTGGTCGAAGGCACAATCGTCAAAGTCGACCGTGACGAGGTCCTGCTGGACATCGGGTACAAGACCGAAGGCGTGATCCCTTCCCGCGAACTGTCGATCAAGCACGACGTTGACCCCGGTCAGGTGGTCTCCGTCGGCGATCAGGTCGAAGCTCTCGTGCTCCAGAAGGAGGACAAGGAAGGCCGTCTGGTTCTGTCCAAGAAGCGCGCCCAGTACGAGCGCGCATGGGGTGACATCGAGCGCATCAAGGATGAGGACGGCGTCGTCACCGGTACGGTCATTGAGGTGGTCAAGGGTGGCCTGATCCTCGACATCGGGCTGCGCGGATTCCTCCCGGCCTCGCTGGTGGAGATGCGCCGCGTGCGTGACCTGGCTCCCTACATCGGCCAGGAGCTCGAGGCCAAGATCATTGAGCTGGACAAGAACCGCAACAACGTGGTCCTCTCCCGCCGCGCATGGCTGGAGCAGACCCAGTCCGAGGTGCGCTCCACCTTCCTGAACAAGCTCGAGCGCGGTCAGGTACGCAACGGCGTGGTCTCCTCCATCGTCAACTTCGGCGCATTCGTCGACCTGGGCGGAGTGGACGGACTGGTGCACGTCTCGGAGCTGTCCTGGAAGCACATCGACCACCCACAAGAAGTGGTGGCAGTCGGCGACGAGGTCACCGTGGAGGTCCTCGAGGTGGACATGGACCGCGAGCGGGTCTCACTGTCGCTGAAGGCCACGCAGGAAGATCCGTGGCAGACCTTCGCACGCACCCACGCCCTGGGCCAGATCGTCCCGGGCAAGGTCACCAAACTGGTGCCCTTCGGTGCATTCGTGCGGGTGGAAGACGGCATCGAAGGCTTGGTGCACATCTCCGAGCTGGCAGTGCGCCACGTGGACCTTGCTGAGCAGGTCGTCTCCGTCAACGACGACGTCTTCGTCAAGGTCATCGACATCGACCTCGAGCGCCGCCGGATCAGCCTGTCCCTGAAGCAGGCCAATGAGGGGGTCGAGCCGGAGGCTGAGGACTTCGACCCGGCTCTCTACGGCATGGACGCCGAGTACGACGACGAGGGCAACTACAAGTACCCCGAAGGCTTCGATCCCGAGACCAACGAGTGGATGGAAGGCTACGAGGAGCAGCGTGCCACCTGGGAGGCGCAGTACGCCGTGGCCCAGGAGCGCTGGGAAAGCCACAAGCAGCAGGTGCGCAAGGCCATCGAGGCTGATGCCGAGGCCGCGGCTGAGGCATCCATGTCCTCCAGCTCCTCCAGCAGCGGACGGAAGTCGGAGCCGGCGCCGTCCAACTACTCCTCCGCGCAGTCCGACACTGAGGACGCCGGAACTCTCGCTTCCGATGAGGCTCTGGCCGCACTGCGGGAGAAGCTCACCGGAAAGTAACATTAGCTGAGCAAACGCTGAACAGAAGCCGTTCATCCCCTAGGGGTTGGACGGCTTCTGTTGCGTTTGGGGGCACATCCTGCTTACGGTAAAGCACTGTCCAGGGCCTTGTCAGGCCGGTGCTCGAGGTGAGGGGAAGATCATGCTCAAGAAGGTGCACGACCTGTTCAGGCTCAGGACCAGTCCGGCCATATTCTTCATCTCAGCGGCTATCGTGACTGTGTTCGTCGTCGTCACGCTGCTCATTCCCGCAGAGATGGGCGAGTTCTGGGGTACCGGCTCCGGATGGCTCTACGAAAACCTCGGCTGGTTCTACGTTTCCGGCGTGACCATCTTCCTGATCTTCCTGCTCTGGATGGCCGTGGGCCGATTCGGCCTGATGCGCCTGGGCGATGACCACGAACGCCCCGAGCACAGTGACATCTCCTGGTTCGGCATGCTTTTCGCCGCTGGCATCGGCACCATCCTCATGTTCTGGGCGGTGGCCGAGCCGGCCAACCACTTCAGTGACCCCCCGCGGGGTGAGCAGCTCGGAATCGAGGGCGGCTCCTCGGAAGCAGCCCGGGAAGCCATGGGCTTCACGCTCTACCACTTCGGGCTGCACACCTGGACCATCTTCACGCTTCCCGGACTCGCCTTCGCATACTTCATCTACAAGCGCAAGCTCCCCCCACGGGTGTCGTCCCTGTTCCAGCCGCTGCTCGGCGACGGCATTCACGGTCCGATCGGCAAGGCCATCGACGTCTTCGCCATCGTGGGCACGATCTTCGGTGTGGCGGTCTCCATCGGCCTGGGCACCATGCAGATTCACGCCGGGCTGGCCCAGCTGGTCGGGCTGCCGGACGTCTGGTGGGCGTTCATCGTCATCATCGGTGCGGTCACGCTGGTCGCGACCATCTCCTCGGTCCTCGGGGTGGAGAGAGGCATCAAGAAGCTCTCCAACTTCAACATCTGGACGGCCATCGTGCTGCTGGTCTTCATCCTCGTCACCGGTCCCACCGTCTACCTGCTGCGCGGCATGTTCGAGTGGACCGGCGTCTACCTCGGCCTGCTGCCGGAGGTGGCGTGGTGGAACGACACCCTGGCCGACACCGGCTGGCAGGAAGGCTGGACCATCTTCTACTGGGCGTGGACCATCGCCTGGGCACCCTTCGTGGGCATCTTCATCGCTCGCATCTCCCGCGGGCGGACAGTGCGGCAGTTCGTCACCGGGGTGCTGGGCCTGCCGACACTGTTCAGCGTCATCTGGTTCGGCGTCTGGGGAACCGGCGTGTTCGACATCGAGCTCAACGGTGATGGGGGACTGGTCGACTCGGTCATAGAGGACGGTGTGGAAACCGCCCTGTTCAGCTTCCTCGCCGAGTTCCCGCTGGCCACGTTGACCTCTGCAGTAGCCATCATGCTGGTGGGCATCTTCTTCATCACCTCCATGGACTCCTGTTCGCTGGTGCTGGACGATATGTGCAACGGCTTCGAGGGCAAAGCACCACTGCACCAGCGCGCATTCTGGACCATCGCGATCGGTGCGATCGCCGCGGTGCTGCTGACCGCCACCGGCGAAGGCGGATTGGAAGCGCTGCAGAATGTGGCGCTGGTCTTCGGACTGCCGTTCTTCGTGCTGGGGTACTTCATCATGTTCAACCTCTCGCGCGCCATGCGCGAGGACGCCGGAGAGATCCGCCACCTGCGGACCCGGCGCTGGCTGCAGACGCTGCCGCCGGAGGAGTTCGAACGCCGGATGGAGGAGAACGACGACACGCTGGCCAATGCGGTGGTCGCCCCTGACTTTGCGGAAGGCACCCAGCCGGAGAACGCCCCTGAGGTGGAGCACGGGCAGCAACCCGGGGTGGTCAAAGAGTACCGGCTCCGCACCGGGGAGCAGCCCGTGATTGATCCGGCCGCCCCGGACGCGGGGGACACTCCGCCGCGCCGCTGAGCTCATGGCCCGTATTCTCCATGTGGGGCTCACCGGGGGCATCGCCTCCGGGAAGTCCGCAGTGTCCCGCCGGCTGGCCGAGCACGGCGCAGTCATCATCGACGCCGACCAGCTTGCCCGCGAAGTGGTCGACGTCGGCACCGAGGGATTGACGCAGATCGTCGAGGAATTCGGTCCGGAGGTCCTCGCCGCCGACGGTTCCTTGGACCGTCCGGCCCTGGGCCAGCGGGTCTTCGACAACGAGGAGTCCCTGAGGCGACTCAACGCCATCATCCACCCCAAAGTCCGAGCCGCCGCCGCCCGCAAGCGCGAGGCGGCGCCCGAGGGGTCGGTGGTGGTGGAGGACATACCGCTCCTGGTGGAGACCGGGCAGCAGAAACGGTTCGACGTGCTGGTGGTGGTGCAGGCCCCTGAATCGGAGCGACTGCGCAGGATGACTGAGGACCGGGGGATGCGCCGCCGTGAGGCCCAGCTGCGGATCCGGGCGCAGACCACGGATGAGGAGCGGGCCGCAGCGGCCGATGTGGTGCTGGACAACTCCGGGACTCTCGAGGAGCTCTACGCCCAGACTGACCGTCTCTGGGAGCAGCTTCGAACACGTATTCGATGACGGGGGCGTAGACTACCCCTCATGAGTCTCGCCCCGAAGATCTCCCGCACTGTCGCGCCGTTCACTGTGGAGAGTCCGTATCAGCCGTCGGGCGACCAGCCGCAAGCGATCGAGGAGCTGGCTGAGCGGGTGGAGGGCGGCGAGAAGGACGTGGTGCTGATGGGTGCCACCGGAACGGGGAAGTCCGCGACCGCTGCCTGGTTGATCGAACGGCTGCAGCGCCCCACGCTGATCATGGTGCAGAACAAGACCCTGGCTGCGCAGCTGGCCAATGAGTTTCGCGAACTGCTGCCGCACAACGCGGTGGAGTACTTCGTCTCCTACTACGACTACTACCAGCCTGAAGCCTACGTGCCGCAGACTGACACGTTCATTGAGAAGGACAGCTCCATCAACGAAGAGGTGGAGCGGTTGCGCCACTCAGCGACGAACGCGCTGCTGACTCGGCGCGACACCGTCGTCGTGGCCACTGTCTCATGCATCTACGGCCTGGGCACACCCGAGGAGTACATCGCCCAGATGGTCTCCCTGCGGCGCGGGCAGGTGGTGGACCGGGACGAACTGCTGCGCCGGTTCGTCAACATGCAATATGTGCGCAACGACACCGACTTCCACCGGGGGACCTTCCGTGTGCGCGGAGACACGGTGGAGATCATCCCGATGTATGAGGAGCTCGCGGTGCGCATCGAGTTCTTCGGCGATGAGATCGAGGCCATCCAAACCCTGCACCCGCTGACCGGCACGCTGGTTCGCGAGGAGGAGGAGATGTACATCTTCCCGGCGAGCCACTATGTGGCCGGGGAGGACCGGATGGCCAAGGCGATCGCCGCCATTGAGGACGAGCTGCGTGAACGGCTCCAGGAGCTGGAGGCGCAGAACAAGCTGCTGGAGGCCCAGCGGCTGCGGATGCGCACCACCTATGACCTGGAGATGATGCAGCAGATGGGCTTCTGCAATGGCATCGAGAACTACTCCCGGCACATCGACGGCCGGCCTGCCGGCTCCGCCCCGCACTGCCTGCTGGACTATTTCCCCGACGATTTCGTGCTCATCGTTGACGAGTCCCACGTCACCATCCCGCAGATCGGCGGCATGTATGAAGGGGATATGTCGCGGAAGCGCACTCTGGTGGAGCATGGATTCAGGCTGCCCTCGGCCATGGACAACCGCCCGCTGAAGTGGGACGAGTTCCTGGAGCGCATCGGTCAGACCGTCTACCTCTCGGCCACTCCCGGCAACTATGAGCTGGGACAGTCCGACGGCGTCGTCGAGCAGATCATCCGGCCCACCGGTCTGGTGGATCCCAAGATTGAGGTCAAACCCACCCGGGGTCAGATTGATGACCTGCTCCACGAGATCAGAACCCGGTCCGAGCGCAATGAGAGAACCCTGGTCACCACCCTGACCAAGCGCATGGCAGAGGACCTCACCGAGTACCTGCTGGAGCATGGGGTCAAGGTGGAGTACCTGCACTCGGATGTCGACACTCTCAAACGGATCGAGATCCTTCGGGAGCTGCGCAAGGGAACCTTCGATGTGGTCGTCGGGATCAACCTGCTGCGGGAGGGCCTCGATCTCCCCGAGGTCTCTCTGGTGGCCATTCTGGATGCTGACAAGGAGGGTTTCCTCCGGTCCACCACCAGCCTCATCCAGACCATCGGCCGGGCGGCCAGAAACCTCCACGGTGAAGTCCACATGTACGCCGACAAGATCACCGACTCCATGCGGAGGGCCATTGACGAGACCGAACGGCGCCGCCAGCGGCAGATTGCGCACAACCGGGAGCACGGGATTGACCCGGCGCCGCTGGTGAAGAAGATCGCCGACATCACCGACCAGCTGGCCCGGGAAGACGCAGACACCGCGGACCTCCTGCAGGGGATGGGCGGACTGGCCACCGGGTTCCAGTACGGCAAGGGTCACCGGGGATTCACCGGATTCCACCGAGAGGACGACGACGCCCCGGGTCAGGAGCCGACTGCGCCCAGTCTTGCCGCGCAGACTCCGGCCCAGGACACCGCAGACCTGATTGCCCAGCTGACCGAACAGATGCACCGGGCGGCGGAGAATCTGAACTTCGAACTTGCTGCCCGGCTCCGCGATGAGCTCGGCGACCTCAAGCGGGAGTTGCGCGCCATCCAGACGGCCGAGTAGCGCCGCCGGTCACTCGGTGCGGCGCAGCAGCTCGCGCAGGATGGCGGGACCGTCATCGTGGATCCCGTCATGGTGGAACTCGGCGGTCTCATAGACGCTCAGCTGTCCCACCCGGGCGGCGGTCTCCCAGGACAGGTCCCGGTCCACGAAGACGTCGTCGGTGTAGACGCACGCCGCCACCGGCACCTCATTGTGGGCCAGCTGCGTCAGATCGTAGAGCGGGCCCCAATCGTCCACTGCCGCCAGCGCCTCGGCTGTGGCGCTCAGTGGTGCGAGCATCGGGTCCAGCTCCAGGTGAGAGCGAAAGATCATCTCGCCGGTCAGCAGCGGCGATTCGTCGGCGGTGGAGAACTCCGGGAACTCCGGCAGCACCCGCTCAGCGGACCAGTCTGTCGGTCCCTCGCCGGGCAGTCCGTAGATGGATTCGTGCATCAGCGCGTACATCGGATTGCTGGCGAAGCTGATCCGGTGTCCGACCTCGGTCAGGAAGACGTCGGAGAGCCTGCCCCCGGTGAAGGCTTCTTCCAGGAGGTAGTGCAGGGAGTCGGCCTTCGTATTGCCGCCGAGCTCCAGGCCGAGCAGCTGTAGCCGCATCGGTGTCAGGGGAGAGGTGTCGGGCAGCTGAACCCGGTGCCGTCGCAGGTGGTCGAAGACCGCATCCAGTCGTTCCCGGTCCTCCGGGAAACGGTCGAAGTATTCGGTGTTGCGGCGGGCCATGCGGCGGTAGGTCCGGCGGTAGAGCCGGTCGGGGTGCCCCTCCAGGGGCGGAAGCCCGCCGGTGATGAGTGCCCGGTCCATGCAGTGCGGAGCCAAGGAGAGGTAGGTCAGGGTGCAGAACCCCCCGTAGCTCTGCCCGAAGACTGTCCAGGAGCGGATGCCGAGCTGTTCACGCAGCGCCTCGGCGTCGCGCACAATGGAGTCAGCGCGGAAGTTGCGCAGGTAGGCGGCCTGCTGCTCCGGCGTCCCCCGAGCGCAGAGGCTGTGCCGGTCCACGCGTGAGGACAGGCCGGTGCCGCGCTGATCCAGCATGATGATGCGGAAGTCCTGCGCCAGGTCCGCCATCCACCCGCTGAGCTTGGCGGGGCGGCTTCCTCTGCCGCCGGGTCCCCCTTGGAGGAACAGCAGGTAAGGGAGACTCTCGACATGGAGCTCGCCTTTGGCCACTGCGTTGGGGCCGATGAACTCACGGGCGAAGACCTGAAGCTGCTCACCATGCGGGTCGGACCAGTCCAAGGGAGCAGTCACCCAATGCTCAGTGAGGCGAGTGCCGTCCAGCAGCTGCCGGGTGGTCATGGAGCTCGCAGCTCACCGACGTGGTCCACCGTGATCACCGCCGCCTCTGCCTCGTCCGATGCGGCGAGATCTATCCAGGCGTGGATACCCCAGTCACGGTTGCCCTCGTTATCGTCGAGGACCTGCACGGCGTGCCAGAAGCCGGGCCTGTCGGCGGGATTCTTGCTCAACCGGAAGAACTCGGCGCTGCGCGCCTGAGCGTCAACATAGACGTCCTCGTACTCATTGAAGAACGTGTCCAGTGCCTCACCCCAGCGTTCGGGGGACGCCCACTCGGACCTCGGGGCATGTTCTCGCTGAAGGGCGGCCAGCGCCTCCTCCTTCTCCTGGGCGAACAGCTCTGCCCGGCGGAACATTGCGTTGCGCACCACCACGGCAAACGCCCGCTCATTCCCGGTGAAACCCGCCGGGGGAGCTGACTCCACGTCTTGGGCACGCTGCCGGTCCCATTCGGCGAGCTTCTCGGGGTCCTCCCCGGCGGCCATCCGTTCCCACTCCTCCAGCAGCGAGGAGTCGGTCTGCCGGATCACCTCACCGAGCCACTCCAGGAGGTCCTCGAGTTCCGGGGTCACCTTTGCGGCAGGAACCGTCTGGCGCAGCGCCCGGTAGGCGTCGGTGAGGTAGCGCAGCAGCACACCCTCGCTGCGGGCCAGACCGTAGTAGTTGACCGCGTCGATGAACGTGAAAGCCCGCTCAATCATGTCCCGGACCACCGACTTCGGCTGCAGCTCATAATCGGCCACCCACGGGGCAGCAGCCCGGTAGACCTCGAACTGCTGCTCGAGAAGTTCCGCCAGCGGCTGCGGATGTGTCAGCTCATCGAGAATGCGCATCCGTTCGGTGTAGTCGACGCCCTCGGCCTTCAGTTCGGCGAGTCGCTCGGATTTGATCCGTTTCACCTGCGCGCCGGTCACCTGATACGGCGTCTCCAGAATGGACTCGATGACACTGATCACCTCCAGCGCGTACGTCTCAGACTCGGGGTCCAGCAGCTCAAGCGCGGCCACGGCGAAGGGCGCCAGCGGTTGGTTGAGCGCAAAATCGTCCTGCAGCTCGATGGTCAGATCCACGGTCCGGCCGTCTTCACCCGGTTCTTCCAACTTCTCCAGCACCCCGGCAGCCAGGAGTTCCCGCAAGATCTGCAATGCCTGGCGCTGCAGCTGAGCCTGCCGCACCGGAGTCTCGTCCGAGTTCGTGATCAGCCGGCGCATGGCGGTGATGGGATCCTCCGGCCGGTTGAGGATGTGCAGGACCATGGCATAGGTGACCTTCATCCGGGAGACCATGGGATCCGGGTCTGCCCCCATCAGCTTGTCGAAGGTCTTCTCACTCCACGAGACGAACCCCTCCGGGGGCTTCTTCTTGGGCTTGGACTTCAGCGCCTGAGCGAGCTTGGTCTCGTCGCCGCCGTGTTTGGCCTCCAGCTTGCGGGCAGCGGCCGCATTCTCAATGACATGCTCCGGAGCCTGGACCACCACAGTGCCCTGAGTGTCGAACCCGGCCCGGCCGGCGCGTCCGGCGATCTGATGGAATTCGCGGGCGTTGAGCTGCCGGACCCGGGTGCCGTCGTACTTCGACAGCCCGCTCAGCAGCACGGTGCGAATCGGCACATTGATGCCCACTCCCAGCGTGTCGGTGCCCGAGATGACCTTCAGCAGGCCTTCTTGGGCCAACTGTTCGACCAACCGGCGGTACTTCGGCAGCATCCCTGCGTGGTGGACGCCCACGCCGGACTTGAGCAGCCGGGCAAGGGTCTGGCCGTACCCCTTGGCGAAGCGGAACGTCTTGAGCCGTTCGCTCAGCTGCTCGCGCTCCGCCTTGGACAACAGGTTCAGGCTCATCAGCCCGGCGGCCTGCTCCGCGGCCTCGCGCTGCGAGAAGTGCACCACGTACACCGGTGCCAGCTGGTGGGCAGCGAGCTCCTCCAGCTTCTCAACCAACGCCGTAGTGGAGTATTCAAAGGCCAGCGGCACCGGGCGCTGGGCTGAAGAAACAACGACGACGTCACGGCCGGTCCGATCCGCGATGCGGCGCTCGAAGCGCGCTGTATCTCCCAGGGTGGCGGACATGAGCAGGAACTGTGCCTGCGGCAGCTCAATCAGCGGCACCTGCCACGCCCAGCCCCGGTGCGGGTCTGCATAGAAGTGGAACTCATCCATCACCACCGGACCCAGGTCGGCTGCTGCGCCGTCGCGCAGCGCCTCATTGGCCAGAATCTCCGCAGTGCAGCAGATAATGGGAGCCCCGGCATTCACTGCGGAGTCGCCAGTGACCATTCCCACGTTCGCAGGACCGAAGACCCGCACCAAAGAGAAGAATTTCTCACTCACGAGCGCCTTGATCGGTGCTGTGTACACCGTGCGCTGGCCCCTGGCCAGAGCGAAGAAATGGGCCGCCAGCGCCACCAACGACTTTCCGGACCCGGTGGGTGTGGCCATGATGACGTGGTGCGAGTCCGCCAGCTCCAGAATGGCGTCTTCCTGGGCCGGATACAGGCTCAGCCCTTGCCCTGCCGCCCACTCCCGGAAGGTGGCGAAGAGCTCTTCGGGCGCAGGAGTGCTCCAGGAGCCGGGAACCTGCAGAGTTGCTGCCGTCGCTGCCGGTGGTGTCACCAACCGCGTTCCCGCCATTCGGCGAGCTTGGGGCGCTCGGCACCCAGTGTGGTGGGAGCACCGTGTCCGGGGTGGATGATGGTGTCGTCGTCGAACTGGTCAAAAATTCTGGACTCGACGTCGCCGATGAGCTGCTGGAAGTCTTCGCTGCTCCAGGTCTTGCCCACTCCGCCGGGGAACAGCGAATCTCCGCTGAAGATGTGGGTGGGTCCATCCTCCACCCGGCAGACGAAGGCCACCGACCCGGGGGTGTGCCCGCGCAGGTGAAGGACCTCCAGCCCGATGCCGTCATAGCTGACTGTGGTGCCATGCTCAAGCCGGCGGTTGATGGTCACGCTCTGCTCAGCCTCAATGCTGTCAGCGTCTGGTGCGCCGGCGGCAAGTTCCACCCCCTCGGCGGCAAAATCCGCCAGGGCGCGAATGTGGTCCCAGTGCCGATGGGTGGTGAGCACCGCCTCCAGCCGCGGGGAGCAGGGTGTGTCGCCGATGGCCGCCTCCACCATGGAGCGGATCGCCGCGGGGTCGTCCGCGGCGTCAATCAGCACCTGCACGCCCGTCTTCTTCGCCGTGAGCAGATAGACATTATTACTCATGTCACTGACGGCGATGCGCCGAAGGGTCACTGCGGGCAAGTCATAGATCAAGGAATTGTCCGGAGCCATGCGTCCCAGTCTATGCCCAGGGCAGGACGGCTCAAGGGTCGGCCGGGGACGCCGACGTGAGATAGAACACTTGTTCGAATTCGGGGTCGGGCTTACACTTGAGCCCGTGCCTGAAACCCGAGCCGAAGCCACTGAGATTGTTGTCCAAGGGGCACGCGAGCACAACCTGAAGAATGTCGGGGTTGAGCTGCCCCGCAACTCATTCATCGTCTTCACCGGGCTCTCCGGCTCCGGGAAATCGTCGCTGGCGTTCGACACCATTTTCGCCGAGGGACAGCGCCGCTATGTGGAATCACTCTCTGCCTATGCTCGGCAGTTCCTGGGGCGCGTCGACAAGCCCGACATCGACTTCATTGAGGGGCTCTCCCCGGCGGTGTCCATCGACCAGAAGTCCACCTCACGGAATCCGCGATCCACGGTGGGCACGGTCACCGAAATCCATGACTACCTGCGCCTCCTGTGGGCGCGCATCGGGGTCCCGCACTGCCCGGAGTGCGGAGAGAAGATTGACCGGCAGACACCGCAGCAGATCGTGGACCAGATCCTCAGCTTCCCCGAAGGCACACGCTTCCAGGTCCTCGCCCCGGTGGTGCGGGAGCGGAAAGGGGAGTTCAAAGACCTCTTTCGGGAGCTGGCGGGGGCAGGGTTCTCCCGCGCCGTGGTTGACGATGAGCTGATCCAGCTCAACGATCCGCCGCACCTGGAGAAACAGTTCAAGCACTCGGTGGACGTGGTCATCGACCGGCTCGTCATCCGGGACGGGATACGCCAGCGTCTGACGGACTCCATAGAGACGGCACTCAAACAGGCTGACGGTCGGGTGGTCATCGACCTGGTGGACCTGGACTCCACCGGGGAGCCTGCTGACCGTTCACGGGTTCCGGACGGGCTGACCGGCCCCAAGTACCGGACGTTCAGTGAAAATCTTGCGTGCCCGAATGAGCATCCGCTGCCTATCGATGAGATCGAGCCGCGCACCTTCAGCTTCAACTCTCCGTTCGGCGCCTGTGATGTCTGCTCCGGCATCGGCTCCCGACTGGAGGTGGACCCTGACCTGGTGGTGCCCGATGACTCCCTCTCCATTCGGGACGGGGCGATCGCGCCCTGGGCCATGGGGGCGGAGACCAAGAAGTACTGGGTACGCATCATTGAGGGTCTCACCGAGGAGTTGAAGTTCTCGGTCAGCACGCCCTGGAGAGACCTCACCCCGAAAGTGCAGAAGGCGCTGCTGCGCGGACGCAACTTCAAGGTCAAGGTCTCCTACCGGAACCGGTGGGGCCGGGAGCGGCGCTACACCAGCGGGTTTGAGGGTGTGCTGGCCTATATCGAGCGCAAGCACGAAGAGGTCGAGTCCGACAACGCCCGGGACCGTTACGAACAGTACATGCGGCAGATACCCTGTCCGGCGTGCTCGGGTCAGCGGCTGAATCCGGCGGTGCTTTCGGTGCTCGTGGAGGGCCGGTCCATTGCGGAAGTCGCACGGCTGCCGTTGGACGAGTGCGCCGCGTTCTTCCACGGGCTGAAGCTCTCGGCGCGCGATGCGAAGATCGCAGACCAGGTGCTCAAAGAGATCGACGCGCGGCTGCAGTTTCTGCTGGATGTGGGCCTGAACTACCTCAATTTGGAGCGGGCGGCTGGGACCCTCTCCGGCGGAGAGGCTCAGCGGATCCGGCTCGCGACGCAGATCGGCTCCGGGCTGGTGGGAGTGCTCTACGTCCTGGACGAACCGTCGATCGGCCTCCACCAGCGCGACAATGCCCGGCTCATCCAGACACTGACGCGGTTGCGTGACCTTGGCAATACGCTCATCGTCGTCGAACACGACGAGGACACGATCGAAGAGGCTGACTGGATCGTGGATATCGGTCCCGGGGCTGGCGAGCGCGGCGGCAGCATTGTCCACTCCGGATCGGTAGCGGGGCTGCGGGCCAATGAAGACTCCATCACCGGGGACTACCTCGCGGGTCGCCGGAGCATTCCAGTACCGGGTGAGCGACGGCCGGTCGACCCGCAGCGGAAGCTGCGGATAGTGGAGGCGACGGAGAACAACCTGGACAATGTCAGCGTCGACATCCCGCTGGGCCTCTTCCTTGCCGTGACCGGGGTCTCGGGCTCCGGAAAGTCCACCCTGATCAACGAGATCCTGTCGAAGGCGCTGGCCAACCGCCTCAACAAGGCACGCCAGGTGCCCGGGCGGCATCGCCGCATCGACGGCGTCGCCGATCACCTCGACAAGATCATCCAAGTCGACCAAAGCCCGATCGGACGCACGCCTCGGTCCAATCCCGCGACCTACACCGGGGTCTTCGACCACATCCGCAAACTCTTCGCCTCCACCCCAGAGGCCAAGACACGCGGGTATCAGCCGGGGCGGTTCAGCTTCAACATCAAGGGCGGACGCTGCGAGGCGTGTTCGGGTGACGGCACGCTCAAGATTGAGATGAACTTCCTCCCCGATGTCTATGTGCCCTGCGAAGTCTGCCAGGGGGCGCGTTACAACCGGGAGACCCTGGAGATCCTCTACAAGGGCAAGTCGATCGCCGACGTGTTGGACATGCCCATCGAGGTCGCCGCCGAGTTCTTCTCCGCGTTCGCCCCCATCGCACGGCACCTCAACACGCTGGTGGAGGTGGGCCTGGGCTACGTGCGGCTGGGCCAGTCCGCCACCACCCTCTCCGGAGGGGAGGCGCAGCGGGTGAAACTGGCCTCCGAGCTGCAGAAACGGTCCAATGGCCGTTCCATCTACGTGCTGGACGAACCCACCACCGGGCTGCACTTCGAGGACATCCGCAAGCTGCTCGGGGTGCTGCAGGGCCTGGTGGACAAGGGCAACACGGTGCTCACGATCGAGCACAACCTGGACGTGGTGAAATCGGCGGACTGGGTGATCGACCTTGGGCCCGAGGGTGGCTCCGGCGGCGGCAGAATCATTGCAGAAGGGGTCCCCGAGACGCTCGCTGAAGCGCATGAGGAGACCGGGTCCCACACCGGCAGGTTTCTGGCCCCGCTGCTGAGCGCTGCCCGTGTGGCCCAGCACAGTTGCTAAGCTCTCTTGCGATGAGCACCGTACCGGAAGCACCAGATTCGGCCGACGTCGTCGAAGGCCGCACCGCCGCCCAAGAGACTATCCGCAAGCTGGGCGGGGGCGTGGTGCGCCTGCTGTGCCGGCCTACTGTCACCGGATTGGAGCACGTTCCCGACGCCGGTGGGTTCATCGTCGCCTCCAACCACCTCAGCTTCTTGGACTCCGTCCTGATTCAGGGCATCTTCCCCCGCGCGGTCAGCTTCTTCGCAAAAGCCGAGTACTTCACCCAGCCCGGGCTGCGCGGCAGGGGCAAGCGGTTCTTCTTTGAGTCGTTCGGGTCGGTGCCGGTGGACCGCGACCGGCAGTCCGGGGCCGTGGAGGCGCTCTTCGGGCTGACCGGGATTATCGAAGCAGGCCACGGGGTCGGGATCTACCCCGAGGGCACCCGAAGCAGGGACGGCCGGCTTTACCGTGGCAAGAACGGAGTGGGCTGGTTGGCTTTGGCCACCGGCGCTCCGGTTATTCCAGTGGGCTTGCGCGGAACCGAGAAGCTGCAGCCGCCGGATAAGAACATGATGCGTCCGGCGAAGTTTGAGATGCGCGTGGGCGCGCCGCTGCAGTTCGAGAAGTTGGGCGAGAAGCACTCCATGAAGCCCCGGAAGGAAGCCACCAGCGCAGTCATGGATGCCATCGCCGCCCTGTCCGGGCAGGAGCGGGTGGACGCCTACAACGCTCGCCCCGCTGCGCCCGACTCGGCCTCCGGCGGCACCCCGGGAGCCGATGGCTGACCCAGCCAGCTACCGTCCCAAGACCGGTGAGATCCCCACCACGCCGGGGGTGTACCGGTTCATCGATGCCCACGGCCGGGTTGTCTACGTGGGAAAGGCCAAGAACCTCAGGTCCCGGCTGAACACCTACTTCGCCTCCGTGCATCAGCTGCACCCGAAGACGTACGCGATGGTCCATGCCGCCGCGTCAGTGGAATGGACGGTGGTGCGCTCCGAGCTCGAAGCGATCCAGCTGGAATACACCTGGATCAAGCAGCATACGCCCCGGTTCAACATCATGTACCGGGACGACAAGTCCTATCCCTACCTCGCGGTGACCATGAACGAGAAGGTCCCCCGGGTCCAGGTGCTGCGCGGCGACAAGAAGCCCGGGGTGAAGTACTTCGGCCCGTTCTACCCCGCCAAAGCCATCCGTGACACTGTGGACACCATGCTTCGGGTGTTCCCGGTCCGCTCCTGCTCCGCAGGGGTGTACAAGCGGGCCGAAGCGGCCGGACGCCCCTGTCTGCTGGGCTACATCGACAAGTGCTCCGCCCCGTGCGTGGGCAGGATCTCCGTGGAGGACCACCGGAAGCTTGCCGAGGAGTTTGTGGAGGTCATGGCCGGGCGCCCCGGACCTCACATCCGGCGGATTGAGGCGCAGATGAAGCAGGCGGTCGATGAGCTGCGGTATGAGGACGCCGCTCGGCACCGTGACGAACTCCACGCGATCCAACGGGTCTTTGAACGCAATGCGGTGGTGCTCGCCGACGAAACCGATGCTGACATTTTCGCCTTTGCCCAGGATGAGTTGGAAGCCAGCGCCCAGGTCTTCCACGTCCGCCAGGGCCGCATCCGCGGGCAGCGCGGCTGGATCTCAGAGAAGGTGGAGGAGATCGACGACGCCGGCATGGTGGAGCAGCTGGTGCTGCAGATTTACGGGGACATGGCGGACACCGAACGCATCCCGCGCGAGGTCCTGGTGCCCGCGGTCCCCGACAACCGCGCCGAACTGACCCAGTGGCTCTCCGCTCGGCGCGGAGCCGCCGTCGACCTGCGGGTGCCCCAGCGCGGGGACAAGGCCGCCCTGCTGGAAACCGTGCAGGAGAATGCGGAGCAGGCGCTGCGTCTGCATAAGGCTCGCCGGTCCAGCGACATCACCACTCGCTCAGCGGCGCTGCGCGAACTGCAGGAGCAGCTGGGTCTCACGGAACCGCTGCTGCGCATCGAGTGCTTCGACATCTCCCACACGGGCGGGACCAATGTGGTCGGCTCCATGGTGGTGTTGGAGGATGGGCTGCCTAAGAAGAAGGATTACCGGAGATTCAGCGTCCGCGGCGAGGCGGCCCGTGATGACACCTCGGCAATGTATGACGTGCTGACTCGACGGTTCAGTAAGTACCTCGAAGAATCGGCCGAGCTCGACGTCGACGATCCTGGGAAATTCGCCTACCCGCCCAGCCTGGTGGTGGTCGACGGTGGCCAGCCGCAGGTGGCAGCTGCGCACCGAGCGCTTCAGGATCTGGGGCTGGCCGAGATGCCGGTGGTCGGCCTGGCCAAGCGGCTCGAAGAGGTATGGGTCAGTGACGAGGAGTTCCCACTGGTGCTGCCGAGGACCTCTGAGGCGCTCTACATGCTGCAGCGGATCCGCGACGAGGCGCACCGGTTCGCCATCGCCTACCACCGCTCCACACGGTCGAAAAAGATGACAGCCTCAGCACTGGACGAGGTGCCGGGTCTCGGTCCCAAGCGCCGTGCCGCCGTCGTCGCCCATTTTGGCTCCGTAGCCAATATTCTGCGCGCGACCCCCGAGGAGATCGCGGAAGTTCCGGGCCTGGGCCTGGAGACAGCACAGAAGATTTTGCAGCACCTTCGCGCGGACGAGCAGGGGCAGTAGGGTGGAGACATGAGCGACCTTGCGCCGGTGAAACCGCCCGAGAGCGAACTGCTGATTCTCACCGGAATGTCTGGCGCGGGGCGCACCACCGCGGCCCACGCGCTGGAGGACATGGGCTGGTACGTGGTGGAGGGACTCCCGCCGGAGCTCATCTCCACCATGATGGACTTGGTGGCGCGCAACCCTGGCTCGGTGGAGAAGCTGGCGGTGGTGCTGGATGCGCGCAGCCGCGGACTCTACAGCTCGATGCAGGAGGGCCTGGCCCAGGTCTCTGCGGCGGGCATCAACTACCGGGTGCTGTACCTCGAAGCCAGCGACGAGCTGCTGGTCCGCCGGTTCGAACAGGGCCGGCGTCCGCACCCGCTGCAGGGGGAGGGACGCATCCCCGACGGGCTCCGCGCCGAGCGGGAGCTGCTCGCCCCCGTGAAGGACCAGGCTGACATCGTGATTGACACCACGGATCTGAACGTCCACGGCCTGGCCAACGCCATCAACGAGCTTTTCAACGATGACGGCCCGATCACCCTGCGATTGAACGTGATGAGTTTCGGCTTCAAGTACGGCGTGCCCGCTGATGCCAACTACTTGGCCGATGTCAGGTTCATCCCCAATCCGCATTGGGTGCCAGAGCTGCGCCCGCTGACGGGACAGAGCGCGCGGGTCCGGGACTACGTGCTGGAGAACGAGGGCGCCGGAGAATTCGTCGACCGCTATGTGGAAGCGCTCAAACCGGTCCTGGACGGGTACCGACGCGAAAACAAGCACTACGCGACCCTTGCGGTGGGCTGCACGGGCGGCAAGCACCGCTCTGTGGCGATCAGTGAGGAGCTGGCCCGTCGGCTGGCTCAGTTGCCGAACGTCACCGTCAACGTTGTTCACCGCGATCTCGGCCGCGAGTAACTGGCGGGAGACCCACCGTGAACCATATGACCGGCCCCGTGCCGACAGTCAGCTCGCAGCTGATGGCCCCTCCCACGAGCCGGAGGACCTTCCGGGTCACAGCGCTGGGCGGGGGTCACGGCCTCTCGGCCACGCTGAAAGCTCTGCGCATAGTCGGAGCTGAGCACCTCACCGCGATTTGTACCGTGGCGGACGACGGCGGTTCCTCAGGCAGGCTGCGGCATGACATGGATGTGCTGCCCCCTGGAGACCTGCGCATGGCGCTGACCGCCCTCTGTGACGACACCGACTGGGGCCGGACATGGGCCGATGTGATGCAGCACCGCTTCAGGTCCAAGGCGGGGATCACCGGCAGCCTCGACGACCACGCCATGGGCAACCTGCTGATCGTGGCGCTGTGGGAGCTGCTGGGCGACCCGGTCGACGGCCTTCGCTGGGCCGGAGCGCTGCTGGGAGCGCGCGGTCAGGTGCTGCCGATGTCCCGCACCCCGCTGGCGCTGTCAGGGATGGTGCACCCCAAGGACGGGGGAGAACCGGTCCGTATGAGCTCCCAAGCTGAACTCGCGCGTGCCGGCAGTCTCGGCAGGCTGACCGACCTGCAGCTGGACCCGCAGGATGCCGAACCGTGCATGGAGGCAGTGACCTCCATCGAGCTGGCCGACTGGGTGGTCTTCGGGCCCGGGTCCTGGTACACCTCTGTACTTCCCCACCTGCTGCTGGACGGGCTGCGCATCGCACTGGGTGAGACGGAGGCCAGACGGTGCATTGTGATGAACCTCAAGCCGGACACTGCTGAGACGCCCGGGATGACTCCGGCTGATCACCTCAAGGTGATTGCCGAGTACGCCCCGGGGATGCGCGTGGACTCTGTGATCGCGGATCCCCGCGCGATCGCGGAGACGGAGCAGGCAGACTTCGAGCAGGCGGCGGCCCAGTTGGGTGCTTCGATCACGTACGGGGAGGTCCGGCGAGAAACCCAGCAGGACGTGCATGATCCGCTGCGTCTGGCCATCTCCTTCAGCGAGGTGTTCCACGCCTGAGATACTATTGCGCACGCTCCAGCGCACCAGCCGAACCGAACCACACATGAGGATCAGATACCAATGGCGCTGACCGAATCGGTCAAGAACGAACTCTCCCGGGTGGAGGTCTTCACCACCGCTCAGCGCAAGGCTGAGATCTCCGCCATGCTCCGCTTCTCCGGCGGGTTGCACGTGATCTCGCGCCGGATCGTCATTGAAGCGGAGCTGGACCATGCGCACACCGCGCGGCGGCTCCGGGCCGGGCTGGGCGAAGTCTTCGGGCACGGCTGCGAAATCATTGTGGTCTCCGGCAATGGGCTCAAGCGGGGCTCCCGGTATGTGGTGCGGGTGGTCCGCGACGGTGACGCGCTTGCGCGTCAGACCGGCCTGCTGGACGGACGGGGGCGACCGGTGCGGGGGCTGCCAGCGGTGGTGGTCAACGGCTCGGTGGACGATGCGGTGGCCGCTTGGCGAGGCGCCTTCCTCGCCCACGGCTCGCTCACCGAACCGGGGCGGTCCTGCTCCCTGGAAGTCACCTGCCCCGGATCCGAGGCCGCCCTGGCCCTGGTGGGTGCGGCGCGCCGGATGGACATCCTCGCCAAGGCCCGGGAGGTCCGCAATGCAGATCGCGTGGTGATCAGAGACGCGGAGTCCATCGCCAAGCTGCTCACCGCCATGGGTGCGCACAAGACCCTGGAAGTGTGGGAGGAGCGCCGGCAGCGGCGGGAGCACCGCGCCTCCGCCAATCGGCTGGCCAACTTCGACGACGCCAACCTCCGCAGGTCCGCCCAGGCGGCAGTCGCTGCCGGAGCCCGCGTGGAGCGAGCCCTGGAGATCCTGGGCGAGGACGTCCCCGAACACCTGGCCTATGCGGGCAAGCTGCGCCTGCAGCACAAACAGGCCTCACTGGACGAACTGGGCCGGCTGGCGGAGCCAGCCATGACCAAGGACGCTATCGCCGGGCGAATCCGTCGGCTGCTGGCCATGGCGGACAAACTCGCAGAAGACAAGGGCATTCCCGGCACCGAGGCTCACGTCACCGACGAGATGCTCGACAGCTGAGCGGCACCTGGACGCCAGCTGGAGGCGTTCCTCCATCGGTGAACAGAGCCTGTCACACGGCTTCACCCTCTTCATCGCAGCTCCCCGGCGGCATAGGATGAATCTGCAGCGAGGCAGCGACCTCGGAACCCCCGTCACAAGGAGGAACGCATGGCTGAGTACACCCTTCCTGAGCTCGACTACGACTACGGTGCCCTGGAGCCGCACATCTCCGGCCGCATCATGGAGCTTCACCACTCGAAGCACCACAACACCTACGTAGGCGGTGCAAACACCGCTCTGGAGAAGCTGGCCGAGGCTCGCGACAAGGGCGACTACGCCACCACCCCCAAGCTGCTCAAGGACCTGCAGTTCAACCTCGGCGGGCACACCAACCACTCCATCTTCTGGAAAAACATGACGCCCAACGGCCAGGGGCGCCCTGAAGGTGACCTGGCGGCTGCCATCGATGAGTATTTCGGAGGATTTGAGAAGTTCCAGGAGCAGTTCACGCAGGCGGCGCTGACCATCCAGGGCTCGGGGTGGGCGCTGCTGGCCTATGAGCCAATGGGCGGCAACCTGGTCATCGAGCAGTTCTACGACCAGCAGAACGGCATCCCCGTGGCCACGACGCCGCTGCTGATGCTGGACATGTGGGAGCACGCCTTCTACTTGGACTACCAGAATGTGAAGCCTGACTACGTCAAGGCATGGTGGAACGTCGTCAACTGGGACGACGTCGCCTCCCGCCTGGCCGCCGCACGCGCCGGAGCAGGCAAACTCGTCACGCCGTAGTCGCAAGAATGTGACGAAGACGACGCCGCGGCGTCGCGCCTATGACACAATAGGCTGAAGAAAACTGAACACGTTCTGCAGCTACACCTGAGAACAACGAAGTTGTTGGGGGTCAGCGGCGCCGGAAACACACCGGCGCAGCTGATCCCCAACCTGTTTCTCGGCACGTTTAACCGTGTGGGTTAATGCAGAAAACCTCAAGCCGGAAACGGAAGGACACACTATGGCGACTAAGATCGCAATCAACGGATTCGGACGCATCGGACGCAATGTGCTGCGGGTGCTGCAAGACCAAGGATCCGATCTGGAGCTCGTTGCGATCAACGACCTCACTGACCCGTCCACGCTGGTCAACCTCACCAAGTATGACTCCATTCTGGGCCGCTTCCCGCAGGAGGTGACCCTTTCCGGCGACACCCTCGTGATCGGGTCCCGCCGCATCAAGCTGCTTTCCGAGCGGGACCCGGCTCAACTGCCGTGGGGGGAGCTGGGCATCGACATCGTGATTGAGAGCACCGGATTCTTCGCCACAAAGGCGGCAGCCAGCAAGCATATTGACGCCGGCGCCAAGAAGGTCATCATCTCCGCCCCCGGTGATGGTGTGGACGGCACCTTTGTGCCCGGCATCAACGAGGACACTTACGATGCGGAGAACCACACCGTGATCTCCAACGCTTCCTGCACCACCAACTGCCTGGCACCGCTGGTGAAGGTGCTCAATGACGAGTTCGGCATCGTCGAGGGCCTGATGACCACGGTCCATGCCTACACCGGTGACCAGCGCCTGCACGACGCACCGCACCGTGACCCCAGGCGCGCCCGCGCTGCGGCGAACAATATGGTCCCCACCTCCACTGGTGCCGCTGCAGCCATCGGCGCGGTGATCCCGGAGGTCGACGGCAAGCTGGACGGCTTCGCTGTCCGCGTCCCGGTCATCACCGGCTCGGGCACGGACCTCACCGTCACCGTCGCCAAGGAGGGGGTCACCGCTCAGGAGGTCAACGCCGCCTTCAAGCGCGCGGCAGAAGGCCCGATGGCCGGCGCGCTCGCCTATAACGAGGACCCCATCGTCTCCTCCGACATCATCGGCGACCCCCACGCCTCCATCTTCGATGCGCCGCTGACGAAGGTCATCGGGCGCACCGTCAAGGTGTTCTCCTGGTACGACAATGAGTACGGCTACTCCTCACGGTTGGTGCGCCTGACCGAGCACGTTGCCAGTAAACTCTGAAAACAGCGGACCGGGACCCCGGTTCAGCGCGACGTGATGGGAAGGGACACCGCGCCAGCTATGACTGCTTCGACTCTTGATGACCTGCTCAGGCAGGGTGTCTCCGGGCGCACCGTACTGGTCCGCTCCGACCTCAATGTGCCCCTCATCCAAGGTGAGGTCGGCGACGACGGCCGGATTCGCGCCTCCCTGCCGGTCCTGGAGAAGCTCGCCGCGGCCGGGGCGAAGGTGCTGGTCACCGCTCACCTGGGCAGGCCCAAGGGTGAACCGCATCCGGAGTTCTCGCTCGCTCCGGTGGCGGCGCGGATGAAAGAGCTCGCGCGCGCCTCTGTGACCCACGCCGAGGACCTGGTGGGTCCGCGGGCACACGCTGCGGTCGCCTCCCTGGAGGCCGGGGAGATCCTGCTGTTGGAGAACGTACGGTTCGACGCGCGCGAAACCTCCAAGGACGACGCCGCACGCGCCGAGCTTGCCACGGAACTGGCCGCCCTGGTGGGGGAGGGCGGGGCCTTCGTCAATGACGCCTTCGGGGCGGTGCACCGCAAGCACGCCTCGGTCTATGACATTGCGCAAAAGCTTCCCGCCTACCAGGGAGACCTGGTGGCCACCGAGCTGGAGGTGCTGACCCGGCTCACCCGCTCCCCAAAGCGGCCCTACACCGTGGTGCTGGGCGGGTCCAAAGTCTCAGACAAGATCGCGGTGATCGAGAACCTCATTCCCAAAGCCGACAGCCTCATCATCGGCGGCGGCATGGTCTTCACTCTCGCGAAGGCCCTGATGGGGTACCGGATTGGGAAGTCCCTGGTCGAGACGGACCTGCTGAACGATAAGTCTGTCACCGGACTGATGAAGTTGGCCGAACAGCACGGGACCAAGCTGATCTTCCCCACTGATATCGTCATGGCCTCGAAGTTCGCCGAGGATGCGGAGCATGAGGTGTTGCCCCTGGAAGCACTGGAATCTGGTGCCCACGGGGCTGAGGCTCTCGGTCTCGACATCGGACCGGAGTCCGCGGCGCTGTTCGCTGCCGAGATTTCCCGGTCCGAGACCGTGTTCTGGAACGGGCCGATGGGCGTGTTCGAGATGGATGCCTTCGCCCACGGCACAGCCGCGGTGGCCCGGGCGCTGACCGAGACTCGCGGGTTCACCGTGGTGGGCGGCGGGGACTCGGCGGCCGCGGTGCGGGCACTGGGCTTTGACGAGTCCCGGTTCGGTCACATCTCCACCGGAGGCGGCGCCTCGCTGGAGTATCTTGAGGGGAAGAACCTGCCAGGAATCGACGCATTAGGAGCAGCATGACCACCACACGGGACGGGGCGTATGTCCGCCGGCCGCTGATCGCCGGCAACTGGAAGATGAACATGGACCATATTCAGGCCATCGCCCTGGTGCAGAAGCTGGCCTGGACCCTCGACGACGCCGGCCACGACTACGGCCGCGTCGAAGTCTCGGTGTTTCCGCCGTTCACCGATCTCCGAAGTGTGCAGACCCTGGTCGCCGGGGACAAGCTCTCCCTGACGTACGGCGCGCAAGATCTCTCCGCGCAAGACTCCGGTGCCTACACCGGGGACATCCCAGGGGGCTTCCTCGCCAAGCTGGGCTGCACCCAGGTGCTCATCGGGCACTCCGAACGCCGTGAGATTCACCACGAAAATGATGAGCTGATCCATGCGAAGATCGAGGCTGCTCTGCGCCACCAGCTGAGCCCGCTGCTGTGTGTGGGTGAAGGACTTCAGGTGCGCGAGGCGGGTGACCACGTGCGGCACACGCTGGCTCAGGTGGAGGCAGCGCTGCAGGGCTTCACTGCGGAGCAGCTGAGTGAACTGGTCATCGCCTACGAACCCGTCTGGGCGATCGGCACTGGCAAGACCGCCGGCCCCGAGGACGCCCAGGAACTGGCGCAGGCTATTCGCAGCAAGCTCGCCGAGCTCTATACAGCAGAGTTCGCCGACTCGGTCCGAGTCCTCTACGGCGGATCTGTGAAGTCCAGCAACGTGGCTGCGATCCTGGAAGGTGCCGACGTCGACGGCGCACTGGTCGGCGGGGCCTCACTTGATGCCGAGGAGTTCGCCAAGATCGCCCAGTTCGAAAAGCACATCACCGCTTAGCCGGCTGCAGCCGCCCTGCTAGGCTGGTAGCTGCGCAATTTCTGCTGAACGTCCACGAAAGGCCGCATGTGACCGCAATGACCGTCGGGCTTCAGGTCGCCCTCTTGGTGATCAGCCTGCTCCTGATTCTGCTGATCCTGCTGCACAAGGGCCGCGGGGGCGGCATGTCTGACATGTTCGGCGGCGGGATCACCTCCTCATTGGGTTCCTCTGGTGTCGCTGAACGGAACCTGACGCGGCTGACGATCGTGCTGGGCATCGTGTGGGGTCTGATCATCGTCACCCTGGCGCTGCTGATTCAGACCACCGGTTCCTGGTAGCGCAGCGGTTAATACCCAGCCGCCGCGCTGGGCAAGAACTCAGACGCGCGGCAGCTGCTCGGCGGCGGCGCGGTCCACGTGCCAGACCGTTTCCTGTGCTCCGCGGGCATTGGCGGCCGGGACCTCTGAGACGTCGGGCTCGGCAGCCAGCGCCCGGGCGGCCGCCTCAGCCTTGTCTGCTCCGGTGACCGCTGTCCATACCCGCTGCGCGGTGTGAATGCCATCGAACGTTAGTGTCACGCGCAGCGGCGGGCCCAGCTGCTGTGGGGCGTCCTCCTCGCCCACGGTGGTCTGACCGACCACCGTCAAGGAGTCCTTGCCGGGAAAGAGACTGTTGATGTGCCCGTCTGGACCCACCCCCAGCAGCATGACATCAAAGGCGGGCATATTGAGTGGTCCGTGTGGGCCCGGGATCCCGCCTTCGGGGGCGAAGCTCTCCAGCTGCTGGGCGTACATCTCCGCCCCGGCAGCCGGGTGGGCGGCGTCCTCGGAGGTCGGCATGGGGTGGATGTTCTCCTCCGGCAGGCCGTGTTCGTCGACCAGAGCGTCCAGTAAAGCCTGCCTGGCCTGAGTCTCATTGCGCTCAGCATCATCCCGGGGGAGCAGCCTCTCGTCGCCCCACCAGAAGTGCACTGCCGACCAATCGGGAACTGTGGTGCTGTGCTCCAGGAGGTCTTTGACCGCGGTGAGCACCGCGATTCCTGCCCCGCCGCCGGTCAGGGACACGTGTGCGGCGGGCTGGCTGACCAGTGCCTCGCTCAGCACAGTGAGGAGCTTGCTGGCGATGGCCTCGGTGACCGCGGGCCGGTCCGCGTAGACTTCAATCTGTGGCTCTGCGGTGTGCGTATTGATGCTGATCTCCATAACACCCATCCCTTATCCTCGAGGTCGTTGTGTTTCCGCTGGCCCAGGCTAGGTTCCCTGACTTAGGGAACCCTCCATGCTCGGCCGTCGCGGCTGAGAAGTTCATGAGCGGAGCTCGGACCCCATGAGCCTGGACTGTAGGGCTCAGGCTGGGTATCCATGGCCTCCCAGCGCTGAATGAAGGGATCCAGGATCCGCCAGGAGAGCTCCACCTCACGGTGCCGGGGGAACAGCGGCGGCTCCCCGAGAAGCACATCGAGGATGAGCCGCTCATAGGCTTCCGGGGACTCTTCGGTGAAGGAGCGGCCGTAGCTGAAGTCCATGTCCACATCACGGATGTCCATCCCGGTGCCGGGCACCTTGGAGGCCAGCCGGAGGGTGGCCCCCTCATTGGGCTGAATGCGGATGATCAGGGCGTTCTGTCCGAATTGGTTTTCATCCGCTTCGGTGAACAGCAGATTCGGGGCGCGTTTGAACAGCACCACGATCTCGGTGACACGCTTGCCCAAGCGCTTCCCGCTGCGCAGGTAGAACGGCACGCCGGCCCACCGGCGGGTGTGGATGTCCAATTTGAAGGCGGCGTAGGTTTCTGTGGTGGACTCCGGGTCGAAGCCCTCTTCCTGCAGAAACCCGGGAACTTCCTCGCCGTGCTGGGTGCCGGCGGCGTATTGTCCGCGCGCGCTGGAGGCGCCGAGGTCCTCCGGGACGTGCACCGCCTCCAGCACTTTCTCCTTCTCCCGCCGGAGGTGATCGGCGTCAAAGCTGATGGGCTCTTCCATCGCGGTCAGCGCCAGAAGCTGCAGCAGGTGGTTCTGGATGACATCACGGGAGGCACCGACGCCGTCGTAGTAGCTGGCTCGGCCTTCAATGCCGATGTCCTCGGCCATCGTGATTTGCACGTGATCGATGTGCTGGTTGTTCCACAGCGGTTCGAAGAGTCGGTTGGCGAACCGCAGAGCCAACAGGTTCTGCACGGTCTCTTTGCCCAGATAGTGATCGATGCGGAAGACATCGTCGGAGGCGAAGACTCGCTCCACCGCGTGGTTCAGCTCATGGGCGGAGGCTTCATCGTGCCCGAAGGGTTTTTCGATAATGACCCGGGACCAGGAATCCGCGGCGGACTGCGCCCGCCGGGCCAATCCGTGGCTGGAGAGCTTCTGGCACACGGTTTCGAAGGAGTTGGGCGGGATGGAGAGGTAGAACGCGTGATTGCCGCCGGTGCCGCGCTCGTCCTGGAGGTCCACCAGCACTTGCCCCAGACGCCGGTAGGCGTCGTCGTCGTCGAAGCCCTCGGCGTGGATGAATCGCAGACCCGCGGCGAGTTTCTCCCATACCTCTTCGTCGAAGTCGGTGCGCGCCCGCTCCTGCACGTGAGCTTTGACCTGAGAGGCAAACTCCGCGTCGTCCCAGTCGCGGCGCCCGAACCCGACCAGGCTGAAGCTCTCCGGGAGCCTGCCGCGGTTGGCGAGGTCATAAATCGCGGGCAGCAGTTTTTTCCGCGCCAGGTCCCCGGTGACACCGAACATCACCATCGCGCAGTCCCCGGCCGGGCGCGAGCCATTGCGTTTGGTGCGCTGGTCCTGCGCCTGGCGAGCAAAGGCGGAGGCTAGCGGGTCGCCGTGTGCGGCACTGCTCATGAGGCAAGCGCCGAGACCGCGTCGAGGACCGCAGCGATGCCCGCGTTCCGATCGCGCAGGTGCAGCTGCAGCACGGGGCGCCCGTGATCAGCCAGCACCTGAGCGTCGCCATGGGCCTGGGCGGTGATCAGCTGGCTGAGCGTAAAGGGACGGTCGGGCACCTCCAGGTCTTGCTCCGGGGTGCCGGTGATCTGCAGAAACGCTCCGACCGCGGGCCCACCCTTGTGGAACTGCCCGGTCGAGTGCAGGAACCGTGGTCCCCATCCGAAGGTGACCGGGCGTCCGCACAGCGCGGCCAGCTGCGGCCGAAGCTCCTCAAGTCGGTTCTCAGAGATGCGGTCCAGGTAGGCCATGACGGCCAGGTAGCCACGGTCGGGGATCCGCCGCAGCAGTGCCTCAAGGGCCTCAGCGACGCTGACCTCCCCAGCCGGCAGCAGACTGGGGTCCCCGGAGGCACGGAGCTCCACGGCGCCGTCGACGGTGGTGGCAGCCGGGACCGGCGCAGGGGAGTCCAGCAGGCCGCGTGCGGCAACTTTTGCCGACTCGACGTCGGGCTGATCGAAGGGGTTGATACCGAGTAGCGATCCTGCGACCGCCGTGGCGACCTCCCACAGCAGGAACTGCGCCCCCAGGCTTCCGCCGGTGCGCACCATATGCGGAGAGACCACCGTCTCGGCGGGGTCGGCGTCCACCGAAGGGCCTTCGTCGGCCTCGGCGTCGACCAGCTGGACCACCAGCGCGTCCTCGGCGTCGCGGGTCAGCTCCGGCTCGCCGTCGGCCACGAGCACCGGCAACAGGCCGGTGCCCTGCTTGCCGGTGGACTCGGCCACCAGCTGTTCGATCCAGGCGCCCAGCCCTACCAGCGGCGATCCCGCATTGGTGATGACCAGTTTGTCCCGCAGCGGCGCAGTCCCGCCCAGGGCGGCTCCCAGCTGCAGGCCGGGGTTGGCGGCGTCGTCCTCCGCCAAAAGATCTGCTGCGCTCTCCGCAGAGTCCAAGAGCTCAGCGATGTCCGCCCCGGCCAGCCCTGCCGGGACCAGACCGAACGCGGTGAGGGCGGAGTAGCGGCCGCCGACTGTCGGGTCAGCCTCAAACACGGCACGGACACCCTGCTCACGGGCCTGCTCATTCATGGGGGAGCCGGGGTCAGTGACGACCACCGTCCGGGAGAACGGGTCGATGCCGGCCTGCTCGAGGGCGTGCTGCACGATGCGCCGCTGGGAGTCGGTCTCTACTGTGGAGCCCGACTTCGACGCGACCACCAGTACAGTGCGTTCGAGCTCGGTCAGCGCCGCCCGGACCTGCTGGGGGTCAGTGGAGTCCAGCACCACAAGGTCGACGCCTGCGGAGGCGCAGATGACCTCAGGCGCCAGTGAGGAGCCGCCCATTCCGGCCAGCACCACCCGGTTCACGCCTTCGGCCGCGAGCTCTTGGCGCAGCCGGCTGATCTGGTCCACCAGCGGCCGCCCCGCGGCGAACGGTGCGACCCAGCCCAGCCGCTTCGCGGCCTCCTCCTCTGCGTCAGGACCCCAAAGCGTGTGGTCCTGGGCTGCCAGCCGGGAGGCAAACTCGTGGTCGACGAGTCCGGGTGCCTGGGCCTCGGCAGCCTCTCTTGCGGCACCGATCAAGGTCAACGACAGCGAGCTCATCTGAGTGTTCCCTTCTCTGCGAATTCGTTCCGGCGGGGAGTCCCGCTCACGCGGTGGCCGGATATGCTCCGGTGCCGCTTACCTCTGGCGCTTCAGGCCCTCATCGATGGTGCTGAGCAACCCTTCCCAGGATTTGTCGAACTTTTCCAGCCCTTCAGCCTCCAGGGTCTCCACCACGGAGCGGTAGCTGATACCGGCTGCGGAGATCCCGTCGAGCACCCGGTTGGACTCCACGTAGGTGTCGGTCATCGTGTCCCCGTCCACCTCGCCGTGATCGGCCAGAGCCTGCAGTGTCTTCTCCGGCATGGTGTTGACCACCCCCGCTGCGGCCAGCTCGGTGACGTAGAGGGTGTCAGACAGGCTGGGGTCCTTGGTGCCGGTGGAAGCCAGCAGCAGGCGCTGCGGCCGGCCGCCGCGTTCGGCCAGCAGCCGCCAGCGCTCCGAGCTGAACGACTCGGCCGCGATCTGGTGGGCCAGCCGGGCGTTGGCGATGGCAGCTTTGGACTTCAGCTTCTCAGTTCCGGGTTTGCCCTCTTCGGCGGCCAGCTCCAAACGCTTGTCCACCTCGCTGTCAACCCGGGAGACGAAGAAGCTCGCGACCGAGTGGATCTTGGAGATGTCCAGACCGTCGGTGTGTGCCTTCTCCAAGCCGAGCATGAAGGCGTTGATCACTGCACGGTAACGCTCCAGGGAGAAGACCAGGGTCACATTGACGCTGATCCCCTCCGCCAGCACCGCGGCAATGGCCTCGATCCCCTCCACCGTGGCGGGAATCTTGATCATGACGTTCTCGCGTCCGACCGCCTGGTAGAGCCGTTTTGCTTCGGCGATCGTGGCATCGGCATCACGAGCCATGCGCGGGTCCACCTCGATGGAGACTCGCCCGTCCACCCCTCCGGTGGCCGAGTAGGTCTCGGCAAACACATCACAGGCTTCCCGCACATCCGAGGTGGTGATCTCGAAAACGGCCTGTTCGGCGTCGGCGCCCTGCTCCGCCAGCTGGGCCAGCTGCTGCTCATAGGCTTCTCCGGAGCTGACGGCTGTTTCAAAGATGGTCGGATTGGTGGTCACACCCACCACATGGTGGGTCTTGATGAGCCTCGCCAGGGAGCCGGAGTTCAGCCGCTCCCGGGAGAGGTCGTCCAGCCAGATGGACACTCCGATGTCGGAGAGCGCCTGAGTGCGGGGGTTGCCGGTGGTGGACTCGGTGTCGACGGTCATGCTGTGCTCCTTGGTCAGAAGGTCGTGAAAGTTCAGTTCTTCGCGGCGCTGATGGAATCTTCAGCCGCGGCCGTGACTGCCTCGGCGGTGATGCCGAACTGCGTGTACAGCTCCTTGTAGTCAGCTGAGCCCCCGAAGTGGTCCAGGCCCACAATCCGGCCGGCGTCGCCGACGTAGGGATACCAGCTCAACGGGTGCGCCGCCTCCACGGCGACACGGGCTCTGACATCCTTCGGGAGCACCGATTCCCGGTAGGCGGGGTCCTGCTCGGCGAACCACTCCAAGCACGGGGCGGAGACCACGCGGGCGGCGATTCCTTTTCCAGCCAGCTCATCGCGGGCTTCGACAGCCAGCGACACCTCGGACCCGGTGCCGATGAGGATGACGTCGGGGGTGGTGACGACGCCGTCGCGGACTGACTCTGCCAGCACGTAGGCGCCGCGGGCGGCACCTTCCACCGAGGCGAACGCTTCAGCGGTGGCGGGGCCCTCGCCCCGGGCGAACGTGGGCACACCCTGTCGGGTCAGGGCGATCCCTGCGGGCCGGTCGGCGCGCTTGAGAACCTCACGCCACACCACCGCGACCTCGTTGGCGTCGGCTGGCCGGGTGACATCCAGCCCGGGGATGGCCCGGAGGCTGACCAGCTGTTCGACCGGCTGGTGGGTGGGGCCGTCCTCACCCAGGCCAATCGAGTCGTGGGTCCATACGAAGATGGAGCCCACGCCCATCAGGGCGGCCAGACGGACTGCCGGGCGCTGATAGTCGGAGAAGATCAGGAAGGTGCCGTTGTAGGTGCGCAGCGGCACGGAGAGCTGGATGCCGTTCGTGATCGCGGCTGCGGCATGTTCCCGCACGCCGAAGTGCAGATTTCGCCCGAACGGCTGGGCGGAGAATTTCCCGGTGGACCAGCTGTGCGGGCCGAAGGAATCCTCACCGGCGATGAGCGTGTTGTTCGATCCGGCGAGGTCCGCTGATCCGCCCCAGAGTTCGGGCAGCACCGGTGCGACGGCGTTGATCACTTTGCCGGAGGCCGCCCGAGTGGCGACCGATTCACCGGCGGGGAAGACGGGGAGCCGGTCCTCCCACCCCGGGGGCAGTTCGCCGGCGACAAGCCGGTCGTACAGGGCGGCAGCATCGGTGTTGGCTTCCCGCCAGGCCGCATAGCTGTCTTCCCACTCGGCGCGGGCGGCAGCACCCCGCTCACCGACCTGCCGGGCATGGCCGATGACCTCGTCCTCGACGTGGAAGTGCTGCTCTGGGTCGAAGCCGAGGATCTCCTTGGTGGCGACCAGCTCCTCCTCCCCGAGCTTTGAGCCGTGGATCCCACCGGTGTTCTGCTTGCCCGGTGCGGGCCAGCCGATCACTGTGCGCAGCGCGATCAACGAGGGCTTGGCCGTTTCAGCCTTGGCGGCGCTGAGCGCCCGGTGGAGCTCTTCGATGTCCTCGGCGTAGTTGCCGGTCTTCAGCCAGTCGACCCGCTGAACGTGCCAGCCATAGGCTGCGTAGCGTGCCATGACATCTTCGGTGAAGGCGATGTCAGTGTCGTCCTCAATCGAGATCTTGTTGTCATCCCAGATCACGTTGAGGTTGCCCAGCTGCTGATGCCCGGCCAGCGAGGAGGCTTCAGAGGTGACGCCTTCCTGGAGGTCGCCGTCGGAGGCGATGACCCAGACGTGGTGGTCGAAGGGGGAGGTCCCCGGATCCGCCTCAGGGTCCAGCAGGCCGCGCAGTCGGCGCTGACCGTAGGCGAAGCCGACTGCCGAGGCCAGGCCCTGACCTAAGGGCCCGGTGGTGATCTCCACGCCGTCGGTGTGGCCGTACTCGGGGTGGCCCGGTGTCAGTGATCCCCAGGTGCGCAGGGCGCGAATGTCGTCCAGCTCCAGACCGTATCCGGAGAAGTACAGCTGCAGGTAGAGGGTCAGGCTGGAGTGCCCGGGGGAGAGGATGAACCGGTCCCGGCCGGCCCACTCGGGGTCCGAGGGGTCATGGCGCATCACCTTCTGGAACAGCAGGTAGGCTGCCGGGGCGAGTGACATCGCAGTGCCGGGGTGGCCTGAGCCGACTTTCTCGACGGCGTCGGCGGCGAGCACCCGCAGGGTGTTCACGGCCTTCTTGTCCAGGTCGGTGAAGATTTCGGTCACAGTGAGAGTCCTCCAAGCGGTGATGTGTCTCTGGGTGGGGCCTATAGGAGGCACGCCCTCGTGCCGTGTCTCACTCCACCCTACCGGGGGGAGTGGGTTTCGTCGCCTCTGTGGCCAAGCCGATGGCGTAGGCAATGAGCCCCATATGGCGATGAGTGATCACCAGGTCGGCGTGCTCCGCCAACGCCGGCTTGGCGCAGAAAGCGACCCCCACGCCTGCCTCTTTCACCATATCGGCATCATTGGCACCATCGCCCACAGCGACCACATTCTGAACAGGCGTGGCATGGTGCTTGCTCCACTCCAGCAGGCGCTGCCGCTTGGTGTGCGGATCGACGATGTGACCTGCGGTGCGGCCGGTGAGGCGCCCGTCGCGCACCTGGAGCGTGTTGGCGTCAAAGCCGGTTAGACCCAGTTGCTCCGCAAGTGGTTCCAGTAGCTGGCGGAAGCCCCCCGAGACCGCGTAGACGGGCCAGCCCCGGCGCTGCCAGGTGCTGATGAGGTCTGTGGCGCCGGTGGTGGCGGTCAGCGCCGCAGAGGTTTCGTGAAGAACTGTGTCGTCCAGCCCAGCCAGTGTCGCCACGCGGGCGTGCAGGCTCTGGGTGAAGTCCAGCTCCCCGCGCATCGCCCGTTCGGTGACCTCGGCGACCTCCTCGGCGGCGCCGGCGAAACCGGCCAGCAGATCAATGACCTCCTGATCGATCAGCGTCGAGTCCACGTCCATGATCAGCAGCATCTCCCCGGTGGGGCGCTGCCGGGCCGGGAGCACCGTGGTGGTGACATGGGCGGGTGCGAGCTGGGCTGCGGCGTCGTCGAGCAGCGAACTGATCAGCTGGGTGCCGAAAGTGTCGTCCGAGTCACCCAGCTCCAAGGACCATCGCACAGCGCGGATGGTGCCGGACGGCGTGGTGAATTCGGCGGATTCGGTGTGGTGGACCCTGCCGCGGCGGTCAAATTCCGCGGTCAGCGAGCGGGTCAGGGGGCCGTCGAGGTCTTCGGCGGCGAGCATGGCAATAGTCCCGGAAGGCAGATCAGTCATAGCGCGTCTCAGCCTATAACCGCGAGAGCGGTTCGGTAGGGTTGGGCGCATGAGTCCCGTGCTGAATCTCTCCAGTGTCACTGTGCGCCGTGGCCGCAAACTGCTCCTCGACGACGTCGACTTCCGGATTGAGGACGGGGAGCGCTGGGTGATCCTGGGCCCCAACGGAGCGGGGAAGACGACGCTGCTGCAGATTGCCGCCGCCCGTATGTTTCCCACCGCAGGCAGCGCTGAAATCCTTGGCGAAACTTTGGGCGGGGTGGATGTCTTTGAGCTGCGTCCGCGCATCGGCCTGTGTTCGAACTCGGTGGCGCACACCCTGCCCGGGCGGGAAACCTCGCTGAACGTGGTGGTCACCGCCGCCTACGGGGTGACCGGACGGTGGCGGGAAGAGTACGAGAGGCAGGACGAGCGCCGGGCTTTCCAGCTGCTCAACGACTGGGGTGTCGGCACCGTGTTCGACCGGCCCTTCGCCACGCTCAGCGAGGGGGAGCGCAAGCGAGTCCAGATTGCCCGGGCGCTGATGACTGACCCCGAGCTGCTGCTGTTGGATGAGCCCGGAGCCGGGCTCGACCTGGCAGGCCGAGAAGCTCTGGTGGCGCGGACCGCCGCGCTGGTGCAAGGTGCCTTCGCTCCTGCCACGGTGCTGGTCACCCACCATTTGGAGGAGATTCCCCCCGGATTCACCCACGTGCTGCTGCTGCGCGACGGACAGGTGGTTTCCGCAGGGCCCCTGGCCGAGACGCTGACCTCGGAAAACCTCAGCACCACCTTTGACATGCCCCTGGAGCTGACCGAGCGTGAAGGCCGGTACAGCGCCTTCATGAAGAGCTGACGCCTTGGAGGCGCTGCTCGAGTTCGAACTGCACGGCCTGGGCGCAGGTCTGCTGCTGCTGATCTTCATCGCCGCCATCTGGGCCGGTTCCATCAACACTGTGGTCGGTTCCGGGACCCTGGTCACCTTCCCTGTGCTGGTGGCGATGGGGGTCCCGCCCGTCTCCGCGACGGTGTCGAATGCCATGGGGCTGATCGCCGGGAACTTCACCGGCGCCTGGGGGTACCGCAGGGAGATCGTCCAGATCAGGTCCGTCCTAGGCCGGCTGATTCCTGCGTCTTTCCTCGGTGGCGTCATCGGCGCGACACTGCTGATCACGCTGCCCGAGGAAGTCTTCGGCGCTGTGGCGCCATTGCTGATCGTGCTTGCACTGGTGATGGTCATCGCCCAGCCGCGGCTGGCGGCCTGGGTCAGGCGGCGCACCGCAGAGCGCACCGAGGATCCCGATCCGCGCACGCCGCAGCCGCAGGACGATCCGGAGACGGTGGCGCGCAAGGCGGCCGACTCGGTCGGCTGGCCGCTGATCCTGCTGGTGTTCCTCGCAGGGGTCTACGGCGGGTATTTTGTCGCTGCGCAGGGCATCCTGCTGATGGGCATCATGGGTATCCTGCTGGCAGCCACAATGCAGCAGGCCAACGGGGTGAAGAACCTCCTGGTGGCGTTCGTGAACCTCACTGCCGCGGTCAGCTATGTGGTGGTGGACTACCTGATTCGCGAGCCCGACGACCGAGTCATCCTCTGGGGTGTGGTGGCGATCATCGCAGTCGGCTCCACCGTGGGCGGAGTCATTGGCGCGTGGGTGGGCCGGAAGCTCTCGCCACTGGTGCTGCGCGCGGTCATCATCACACTGGGCCTGGTAGCGCTGGCAGTGATGCTCCGGAACCTGCTGGTCGGTTAGCAGACCGGTTCACGCTGCCTGTTCGGGACTGACCATCAGCTGGGTCTTCCAAGGGTCCTCGAAACGCAGCGTGCTGCCATCGTCGGCAAACGGCACCTGGTAATGCCTGAGCCGCTCCGCCAGAGCCTCAACATCCTCCCGAGTGGGAGTCAGCATCCGCACATCGCCCAGACCCAGGGTGGCCGCGCGGGGGCCCGCTCCAGCACTGTTCCAGGTATTGAGTCCCAGGTGATGGTGATAACCGCCGGCGGAGACGAAGAGTGCGGAGCGGCCCATCCTGAAGGTGGCGTCGAGCCCCATGATGTCGGTGTAGAAGTGCTGGGCCGTGGGAATGTCGCCGACTTGGAGGTGCACGTGTCCGATGGCGGCAGAGGTCCCGCCTGCGGGCAGGTCGGGATCGTGCCACTGGGTCAGATATTGCCGGGGGCTCAGGGGATTCGACGCCATCTGGATCACCCCGCCGCTGATTTGCCACTGGTCGCGGGGCCGGTCGCGGTACAGCTCGATCCCGTTGCCTTCGGGATCAGCGAAGTAGAAGGCTTCACTGACCAAGTGGTCCGCGGCACCCTGGTACAGGTCTCCTGCGTTTTCGGCCATGGAGGCCAAGGCTGCGGCCAGCCGGCGTTGGTCCTCGAACACGATGGCGGTGTGGAAGAGACCGGCTCCGTAGCTGTCACGTCCTGGCAGATGCTTCTCCTGCTTCAGCATCACCATGGGGCGGATTCCGCGGCCCAGAGTTGCGGTGGGACCGGACTGGTCCAGGACATCGAGTGTCACCGCGTCGCGGTAGAAGGCGGTCATCGCGTCGAGGTCGTGGACCAGCAGTTCGACAGTGTCCATGCGGGTGTCGGCCGCCGCCGCGCCCGGTGTCTCGACGGCTTCAGGGGCCCAGGCCGGTGCTTCCATGAGTAGTTTCCTTCAAGCGTTTTAGTTGCGGTAACAAGTAATGCCAGTGTCCCATAACTTGGTTAAAGCTGCAACCAATAGGTGGCATTCGCCATTCGCGCTCCGGAGTCAGCCGGGGTGCCGGGCAATTGTGATTGCGTGTAAGGTTTTGTACGCAACTAGGATTGCTAAGGAGAGTTGTGACTACGATGCATTCGGCCACATTGGCCATCAACGAAGCAGTGCTTGCCCGGCGTGCTCGCGGGGAACGAGTTCTGCACCTGGGCTTCGGGGAAGCCGGTCTGCCGGTGCTGCCCAGTATCCAGAATGCGCTGGCCGAACATGCGCACCGCAATGGGTACGGGCCGGTGGTCGGCGCCCCGCATGTGCGGGCTCAGGCGGCGGGATGGTTCGCACGCCGCGGCCTGCCCACCGAGGCCGACCAGGTGATCTTCGCTCCCGGCAGCAAGGCCCTGCTGTTCGCTGGCCTGGCCAGCCTCCCCGGCGATCTGGTGCTGCCGACACCGTCCTGGGTCAGCTATGCCGCTCAGGCAGCGCTGCTGGGCAAGCGCACCATTCCGGTGCCCATTTCGGCTCCAGCCGGAGGAGTCCCCGAGCCGGAGCAGCTGCGCAGCCGGCTGAGGGAGGCCGTACAGGCCGGGCGTGAGCCAGGGGTGCTCGTCCTCACGGTGCCGGATAATCCCACCGGCACGGTGGCCTCATGGGCGCAGCTGCAGGAGATCGCCCAGATAGCGGAGCACTACGGCCTGGCGGTGATCTCCGATGAGATCTATGCCTCAGTGGTCCACTCAGGCCAACAGTCACCGAGCATTGCCGAGCTGCTTCCCGACCGTGTGATCGTGACTACTGGCCTCTCGAAGTCGCTTGCCCTGGGCGGCTGGCGAATCGGCTACGCCCGCATACCTGCCACGGAATGGGGCCGCGCGGTGCATCAGAGAATCGTGGGAGTCGCCAGTGAGGTCTGGTCCGGGCTGGCCGCTCCGCAACAGGAAGCCGCCGGATTCGTCCTCAGCGACGCACCTGAGGTTCTGGCCCACATTGAGCAGTCCACTCGGCTGCACGCCACAGTCGCTGCCGCTGTGTATGAGGAGTTCGCCCAGGTCGGCGCCGTCGCACGTCCGCCGGCTGCGGGGTTCTACCTGTATCCGGACTTCGAGCCCCAGCGGGAGCGGCTAGCGGCGCGCGGAATCACCACGGGCACGGAGTTGGCACGCGTCCTCCTTAATGACCACGGTGTCGGGGTGCTTGCCGGGGCAGCATTCGGCGACGACGACCGGCGGGTGCGGGCGCGGGTGGCGACGAGTCTGCTCTACGGCTCCACCGAGGAAGAGCGCTGGGCGGCGTTGGGCTCCACTGACCCGCTCAATCTGCCATGGACTGCTGAGGCGCTGGACCACCTCCGCGAGGCCCTCACCGCACTGCTGCGGTGATCGTCGCCTGAGGGCCTAACGGAGAATGACGGCAGTGAACCGAAAGGCAGGCAGGATGGCTATTGAGAGTTACGATCAGCTGGCCGCAGCGCTCCAGGCTCGCCGCAGCGCCGGCCTTGCCCCTGGACAGGAGCGTATAGCGGATCTGCTGCTGCGCGACCCGGAGGGCACCGCCTTCCGCACCATCGCCCAGACCGCCGAACTCGCTGCGGTGAATCAGTCCTCCGTGGTGCGATTCGCGCAGTCCCTGGGCCTGCCCGGGTACGCTGCGGTCGTCGGCCTGTGCCGGGCACAGGTGACGCAGCAGGCAAACCTGGTCTCCCGGTTCGATCTCGTTGAAGGATCGAGCTCCGATGACATGTTCGCGGCAGTGCTGCACCACGAGCAGGAGAACCTGCGTCGCACATACTCCCGGATCGTGCCTGAGGTGTGGCAGGAGGCAGTGCGGACCCTCGCTGCTGCACCCCGAGTCCATGTCCTGGGCCTGCGCAAATGCGCCAGCGTCGCGCAGCTGCTGGCCTATCTTCTGGGTCTGGTGCGGCCCCAGGTGTTCCAGCTGGCACCGGCAGAAGGCGGGCTGGTGGACGAGCTGCGGAACCTCGAGGCGGGGGATGCCTTCATCGCAGCGTCGATCCGGCGGTATACCGCAAGTACCGTCCAAGGCCTCAGATACGCCCGGGAGAAGGGGCTGACGACGATCGCGCTGACTGATGACAGGTCCTCGCCCTTGGCGCAGCTAGCTGACCATGTCTTCCTCATCGAGACTGAGGGCGTGACGATCCTTCGCTCGCTGAGTGTCTTCACGTCGTTGAGCCAGACGCTGGCGACCGCCGTCGCGGTGGAAAGGGGCGCGGAGGCCCGCTCAGAGCTCCTCGTGGACGAGCAGCTGCTGGAGCAGTTCGGCGTCTACGAGGACTGAGCCGAGCGACACCCTCCGCAGCCGCCGCACGGACCTCGGGACAAAAAAAGGTAGGGCCCCGAACCCGACGGTCCAGAACCCTACCTTTCAATAATGTGCTGAGACATCTGTGAACGACGTCCCGGCACATCACACTGTGCGCGGAGGGGGACTTGAACCACCTTGCAAGGTTTCGTAACAATCGGCCCACTTCGCCGTCATTGCAGGCATCCAGGGCCATCCAGCCCGCCTGCCGAAATAGGTAGGTCTTCACCAGTATTAACTGCTATTCACTGCTATTCACCATTTTGTATCCCCATTGGGGATACGCATTGGAACTGTCCGTACTGGCCCGCTGGGCTCCGGATCGGGCGTCGAGGATTCTCGCAGAGAGCCGTTCGTGCGACTTTCAAGGGAGACGGATCAGCTCGCGAGTCACGTCGTGTTTCGCCGCAAGGCCACCAAGTGCGCGGGGCCCTGAGGCTGCCTAAATCCGTGCCTTAGAGTCGCGTCTTGACCCGAAGCTGAGAATTGCCGGCGCGACCGACTGGCGTCCGCGACGCATCTCTCCCAGTGCCGATGACATTAGGACGGAGCGTGTGGAGCACGCCGGTCAGAAACTGGCACAGCGCGCCTTCATCATGATTCACGACGCCACCGAAGCGGCGTGCGTGCGCTCATTCATCCGCAATGGCCGCATCTTCGCACCCATCAAGACAGACACGGGCGTAGCCACGGCTCTGGACCTTCTCGAATCGGTGCAGATACGGGCAGCCCTAAGCTAAGAATTGCACCGAATGGACCAATACGAGAATAGGCCAGCGGGCATGAATGCCGTGAGCAAATTCATGGTCAGAAATGCACCTTTCCCAAAGATGCCGGAAGGGGTATCCGAAGGGGTATCGCATGGGGTATCCCCTCGCGCGCAGGAAAAACCAGAACCTAAACCAGAACCTAAACCAGAACCAGAGAGTTCGCGCGCAAAGCCAAAAGTGCCGCTGCCTGGCGATTGGGAGCCGACCGCTACGCACCGCGCCAAGGCGCGTCAAACTTTCACTGGGTCTGCATATGGAAACTGCGAAATTCAAGAGTTACCACCATCCCGAACGACAACTGTTGCTCCGACTTTCACGAGGCGTGCTACACCTGGTTGACACGGGCTGCCGAGTAAAGCGTCGGCCACCAGGCGCCGAAGCTCACGAGAGGTGATACTGCAGATTGCCGCCGACAGGGACCAGCGCATCCTGCCTCGGCAGTTGGCCATCGGGCGCGAGCCGAGTCAAGCCGAGCTCTGGGGTGGTCAGCCACTAATTAGACAGGGGTTGCAGGACACCACGACCACCAGAGCTATGCAGAGGAGCATTGGTTTGGAGGGTGGAGACAGGCCGGTGCGCGCATAGATGGCCAGGTGATCATCAGCTGCTTGTCGTGCCCCAGGACTTGCAATTTGGCCGGATGCTGCCGTGTCGACAGTTCCACGATCGCCGGGGGTGCATCCGCAGAGACTCTGTGTGGGGCCGTCAGTGGCCTAGCAGTCGAGAAATGCACTCTTGCGCATCAGAGGCACCCGCAGGCACCACAGGGCGATTTCTTCCTTCACGAAAAACACGCCTGAGGGACCAGGACGAATGTCACGACGAGTTCGACATCGGACACCGGCTCGGCGCAACCGGTGTTGCAGAAGGCGCCGGCGATGACGTGCGCGCCATGAGGTGGAGCTCGACAGCGCAGGAAGTGATCAAAAGAGCGACGGAGGGCAGGCGGCGGCTGTGTGCCAACGATCTGACCGGCGGTGTCATTCGGCCAGGGCAGAGCAGGCGTTCACGGGGCACTGCCCCCATGCGGCAGAGCTGGTGGAGGCTGGACTTTAGGAGACCACAGGGGACGGCTACCGATTCCGTGACTGGCACGACTACCAGCCAACGCGGGAATCAGTTGAGTCATAGCGTGAAGCGTCAAAGGAAAGACCGCGCCGACGCTGAGAACAGCGGCCGAAGAAACAGGCACGTCAACGGGAACCGCAGCCAAACACACACAGTAACGACAGCGGTGTCACGCATGCGCCACACCGTGACACCGACGTGAGTCACGCGCCTGTAACGGATGAGTTCGTAACCCCCGTACCCGAGCCCGTACCCGTAGTACCTAAAGGTACTAAGAGAGTGAAGCGCGCCAAGCCGAAGGTGCCACTGCCTGACGATTGGGAGCCGACCGACGCGCACCGCGCCATGGCGCGGCAACTCTCTCTTGACCTGCACATGGAAGCTGAGAAATTCAAGAGTCACCACCAGTCGAAAGACAACCGATACGCCGATTGGGGGCCTGGCCTTCCACGCATGGCTGACACGGGCCAGCGAATACGCAACAGGCCAGCAGGCGCCGAAATTGACGGCCGCCGAGCGTGAACTGCAAATCATCAAAGACGGAGACCAGCGCATCCAGTCGGGTGAGTTCGACATGAGGCCACAGCCAACATAGGCCGGACTGTGGGGCGGCCACGCACAAACTGGACGGGGGACATGATGACACCACGGGAGGTCAACGCGCTGCTGTTACTGGCGCGCCACCACGACACTCTGGTGGTCAACACCGACGCCGCAGCGCGAACGATGGAGAAGAAATTGCCGCATGTCCCATTCGAGCCCGGGGTGGCACTGATTGAAGACGATTACGGCAGCCACCCAGAGCCGCACAGCCGGGTGCCGATGGACACGTCAGTGCTGCGCATTCTGTACGGCAGGCGCCGGCGCGAATTTGAGGCCAAACAGCGAGCCCGGGAGCCGTCAGAGCGCAAACCGTAGACGCCGCCAACGCCAGCATTCAGGGAAGTGGCAGCGCGCCTGAAGGCCAACGCGGGCTACAAAAGCAAACGAGAGAGGACACGATGAGGCGCCAGCACACCAAGCGTATGAGCGAAGCCGAGCTGCAGAGCGCAGTCGTGGACATGCTCACCCTGTACGGGTGGAAATGGCACCACGAAACAGACAGCCGCAAGTCGAAACGCGGATTCCCGGACTTCATCGCCGCGCACACTTCCGGCCGACTAATGCTCATTGAGCTGAAGGGTTACAACAGCCGGGGACGACTCGGCAAGGTCACAGTCGAGCAGCAGCAGTGGCTTGATGTCTGGCGACAGGTAGGGGCATGGATTGATGGCCACCAAATCAGCTCGCACGCCTGGAAGCCGGAAAACCTGCATAGCGGCGCAATTTTGCGCGCCCTAGATATCCGCAAACGATAGACGCAGGACTGGGCCACGCTAGGATGAAGGAACGTTCTACCACGGATAGGAGCCAAGACGTGGCCTACTATATGCGGCGGCTGCAGCGTCTTAATATGCCAATTGAAGACGATCCACAAGTGGCAGAAGAAGCAATTAAGTTGGGCAAGAACTACGCTGCATGCATCATCGCTCAACCTGGGAAAACGTCGTCTGGTGAGCCCGGCTACTCCTTCGAGCTCCACCTGCACCCGAGTCTCAGCGAGGAAGAACGTGAATTAGTTGCCCAAGGCACGATTCAGCGGATCCAACGATTGAAAGAGCACGGGCCCGATCTCGATGCCTGGCAGGTTGGCCGAGAAGGTGTCCTGCGCAGATGGCTCGTAGGCGTTGATTTAGACCCCTGGCTCAAAGAGAACCCATGATCGAGGAAACCAAAGGCCCCCACCGAATAGTGGGGGCCTTTTCTGCGCCTCAAAGTAAGGGTGAGCAATCATGTAGACCGACCGCTGTGACGTCGGTTTTAGGCGTAGCGCCTGAGAACCGATTCCTACCGACAGTAAGGGGTAACATCCATGCGGTCGTCGAGGGTAGCCATAGTGCGGCCGCCCTGCAAAAGAGTTAGTGTGTGCCTTTGGCGCACGTGAACCGTCCTTTGGTCACTCGGAATGCGAGCTGTTCTTTCTATTAGCGCAGGCCGGGTCCGCAGGATAGTCAGCTTCTCTTCGGGCGCCATTGGCCTTGCCCGCAAATCGTGGACACTTGCTTAGTTCTTCAGGCGGCTTCCTGAATTCCTTGTGACTGTCCTTCTGCCTGGTGACGGAGGGATTCCTCGTATTCCACTGGCGGGATCATCCCAACAGCGGAGTGCAGCCGACGGCGGTTATAGACCTTCTCGATCCAGCAGGCTACCCCGCTGCGAGCCTGGGCTCGGGTCGCCCATGAGCGCCGGTAGTAGAACTCGGTCTTCAGCTTAGAAAACACATTCTCGGCCATAGAGTTATCAAAACAGACCCCCGTCCTACCCACCGACTGGCTAATCCCCAAGGTGGAGCAGACCTTGTGGGTGTCCTCAGAGGTGTACTGCACCCCGCGGTCACTGTTAACCGGAGTTCCGGTTAACTCGGATTATGCCGAGGTTTTCGTTAAGCCGAGGAATCTGGTGCTGGCCGGTCCTGTGACGGATCGGTAGAAATTCCTCGGCTTAACG
>NZ_VAWA01000089.1 GCF_005771565.1 Nesterenkonia sphaerica | reverse complement strand
GGGGGCCAGGCAAACACGCTGCAGCATTCGTGTTGAAGTGTTCTATGTGCTACGCGTCCACTATGCGGTTCTGAAACAACAACAGACCACACCAGAAAACCACATATCCGCACCACCCAAGACTTACCCACCCCCACCCCTGTGAAGGGGGTGGGGGACGGGGTTGAAAGAGTTACGGCGGTCATAGCGTGGGGGAAACGCCCGGTCCCATCCCGAACCCGGAAGCTAAGACCCACAGCGCCGATGGTACTGCACCCGGAAGGGTGTGGGAGAGTAGGACACCGCCGGACACAACATAAAGA
>NZ_VAWA01000088.1 GCF_005771565.1 Nesterenkonia sphaerica | reverse complement strand
CGGTCCCCGGGATGAAGGCCCTCGACATGAACACGGCGGAAGACGCTATCGTGCGCCTCACCAGGGAAGTCGTGCCCGGCATGATCGTCACTGGCATGGAAGTCGCTGAGATCGACGGAGCTCCGAGAATGGGGCCGACCTTTGGGGCGATGCTGATCTCAGGACAGAAGGCAGCGCACCTGGCGCTGAAGGCGTTGGGGCGGCCCAACGCCATCGACGGCAGCATCAGAGCCGAGTCGGTACACCCGGAGCTGGTGCTGGCCTCGTCGGACGCCGGGGAGATCGTGGACGCTTAGGGCTCTGCAGCAG
>NZ_VAWA01000087.1 GCF_005771565.1 Nesterenkonia sphaerica | reverse complement strand
GCGTGACAAGAGCAGAGCATGGAGAAGGCGAAGACATCCCCGAGCTGCGCGACATCCACCCACTGACCCCCCGCTCCCTCGCTAGCCGCGGCCGCCGGAGGGACCCCTGGGACGGCGCCGGAAGTCTTTCGGTGAGGACGAACGTCAGCTTGATCGACTCGACTATGACCAGGGAGCTCAGCGCTATGGTCGTCTCCGGCTCCAACGCGCAGCAGAACGGAAGCGGTCATTATGGCAACGAGAGCAACGACAGAGGCGAAGATGTGCTAGGAGAGGAGGTGGCGGAGGTGTCGACGGAGACGAACCCGCTCGCTATCG
>NZ_VAWA01000086.1 GCF_005771565.1 Nesterenkonia sphaerica | reverse complement strand
CACCTGTTCAAGCAGAAGACCTTCACACAGACACACAGATTAGATATCAGCTTCATCTTACTTACTACTACTCTATTAACATGCTGGGATCGGAACGCCGCATGACTTGGAAACTTTCTTGCTGTTGTCGGAGTTTATGTAGCCTCTTAGGTTGGGATTCTGCTGGTACTGGCAGAAGCAGGGCCGCTGCTCCTTGAGCTTGCTGCAGCAGGCGGCGGTGGGCAGCGCGGATGTCAGTATTGCTCCGGCGCATGAGCTCAACTCCATCGGGTTGCAAGTCACCGGCGACGCCGCCCGCGCCGGACCCAGGAGGACCGGAGCAACGATGAGGAGG
>NZ_VAWA01000085.1 GCF_005771565.1 Nesterenkonia sphaerica | reverse complement strand
GTTCTGACTAATTTCTGGGGAATGAATTTCACAACTGATAAGCTTCGATCCTTAGTCCGAAAATGGCAAACACTCATTGAAGCCCATGTTGATGTGAAGACCACCGATAACTACACCTTGCGGTTGTTCTGCATTGCCTTCACAAAGAGACGTCCGAATCAGGTGAAGCGCACTTGCTACGCACAGTCTAGCCAAATCAGACAGATTCGTCGTAAAATGACCGAAATCATGGTTAACCAAGCGACATCATGTGATCTGAAGGATTTGGTACAGAAATTTATCCCAGAGGTTATTGGCAAGGAGATCGAGAAAGCAACAACCAGCATTTTTCCACTGCAAAACGTCTTCATCCGC
>NZ_VAWA01000084.1 GCF_005771565.1 Nesterenkonia sphaerica | reverse complement strand
GACCGCGGGGTGCAGTACACCTCTGAGGACACCCACAAGGTCTGCTCCACCTTGGGGATTAGCCAGTCGGTGGGTAGGACGGGGGTCTGTTTTGATAACTCTATGGCCGAGAATGTGTTTTCTAAGCTGAAGACCGAGTTCTACTACCGGCGCTCATGGGCGACCCGAGCCCAGGCTCGCAGCGGGGTAGCCTGCTGGATCGAGAAGGTCTATAACCGCCGTCGGCTGCACTCCGCTGTTGGGATGATCCCGCCAGTGGAATACGAGGAATCCCTCCGTCACCAGGCAGAAGGACAGTCACAAGGAATTCAGGAAGCCGCCTGAAGAACTAAGCAAGTGTCCACGATTTGCGGGCAAGGCCA
>NZ_VAWA01000083.1 GCF_005771565.1 Nesterenkonia sphaerica | reverse complement strand
GTGAATGCGTCGACATGCTTGTATATCAATTCGGTAGATCGCGAAGAGTGGAGTGATAGTTTAATTACTTCCCTCGACAATCCAGTTGCATTAAGGAGTTCCTCGTTGATAGTCTTCCATGCATCTTCAACAAAGCCTAGGAGCTTCTCGCATGCAACATCTTTTGATGTTCCATATTCCTTCATATAGCAATCTACCGTTGAGGCAACATGTTCCCTCTTTTGTTCTCGCTCCTTTGAAGTTATGTCATTAGTGATACGAACAATTATTGCACAAGCTTCCACAATCTTAGGAAAGCTTGCGAACCATTCAAATGCATCCTTTGTGGCCACTGCCTCCTCCATGCCGGTCAAAAATGAGCAATAAA
>NZ_VAWA01000082.1 GCF_005771565.1 Nesterenkonia sphaerica | reverse complement strand
CGCCTTCTTCCTTTAAGCGCCTAGCAAGTTCGTTGGCGTGCAATATGTTGGCCAACTTGGACTGACCATAAGCCAATTTGTCATTGTAAAAATCCTTGTCGTTGATTTTGTCGAACCGTATTCCACCCCTATAGGGTGTCATGTGAGCCTCAGACGATAGATTCACGATACGACCCTCAATTCCTGTCTTCTCTGCTGTGGTTTTCAGCTTATCAAGTAGAAGCTTTGTCAGGTAAAAGTGACCGACATGGTTTGTAGCGAACTGCATCTCTATTCCGTCCTCCGAAAGTTGGAAAGGACAGTACATGATACCAGCATTGTTTATCAAGATGTTAAGAGGTAGATCCATTTCAAGGAATTTGTCAGCAAAG
>NZ_VAWA01000081.1 GCF_005771565.1 Nesterenkonia sphaerica | reverse complement strand
CATCGACAGCACGCCCGGCCCCGTGTGCTTCTTCACGAAGTTCTCGTCCGCGAACTTCTCGCCGTAGATCGACTCGCCGCCGGTGCCGTTGCCGCGGGTGAAATCGCCGCCCTGGCACATGAACCCCGGAATCACGCGGTGGAGGCTCGAGCCCTTGTAGTGGAGCGGCTTCCCGGAGCGGCCGACGCCCTTCTCGCCCGTGCACAGCGCCCGGAAGTTCTCCGCCGTCCGTGGCACCACGTCCGCGTACAGATCCATCACGATCCTGCCCGCCGGAGCGCCGCCGACGGTCATATCGAAGAAGACTCGCGGGTTCGAGGCCATATGCGATCGAGCTAGGGTTTCAGATAATATTCTCCGATCTGATCGCG
>NZ_VAWA01000080.1 GCF_005771565.1 Nesterenkonia sphaerica | reverse complement strand
GAGTCGATCCTTTGGTCAGAGAGTAATGATACCGGTGGGGGATATCGATGCATTAGGATGGTTAATAACATCCGTTTGAACTTTGATGCATTCCATGGAGACAAGGACCATGGAGGAGTTAGAGATGGAACCAGTATTGTGCTGTGGGAGTGGCTCAAGGGTGACAACCAAAGGTGGAAGATTGAACCCCAAGGTGTAGACCTCCCGACAAACTACTCAGGACGACCTGCTCAGCAGTACGTAAGAATCTTTACCAAGGCTGGGCCAGACTACTCCCTCTCCATCCGGGATGGCAGAGTAATCCTTGCACCATTCGATCCTAATGATGACTTCCAGCGCTGGTTCAAGGATACTAAGTACAGCAACACAGTGAAGGATGAAGAAGGGTTCCCAGG
>NZ_VAWA01000008.1 GCF_005771565.1 Nesterenkonia sphaerica | reverse complement strand
CATCTGAGACACATGTCCCGACTCATCACAGAGCGGAGACGGAGGGATTTGAACCCTCGGCAGAGAATTAACCCTGCACCACCATTCCAGGGTGGCTCCTTCGGCCGCTCGGTCACGTCTCCAAAGTTGTCCTGCACTTGTGCGGACCGATACATCGTAGCCGAAATGCCGTCTAGTTCGCACATCGACCGGGGAATCCATCAGCCGCGGCTATGCCACCAGCTTCTGGTGAAGGTTCTCCGCCAACCGCTCGGGGTCAGTGTGGTCCTTGAGCAAGTCCACCAGACCGGACCCTCCGCCGAGCGCGGCGAGCATCGAATCCATCGAGTCGGCGGGAGCTGAGAGCAACGGATGCTTTGAGGCGAAGAACTCGGCTGCTCGTTTGGCGTCGTCGGAGTCTAGCTGTGACCCATTGGACCGGCTGTAGGCCGAATGGGCGAGCCTGTCAAAGATCGCCGCGAGATTGTTTTCGGTGCGTGCGTAGTCCTCCACGATTACGCTGCGATCCGCCCCCAGCAACTGCAGCACCACAGCGGCCAGGATCCCGGTCCGGTCCTTGCCTGCTGCACAGTGAAATAGGACCCCACCGGTAGTCCGGCCGATAACCTCCAATCCCTCCACCACCTCGTGGATGTGGCTGCGGACCAACCCCGCGTACCACCGGCCGACATCGGCCGGAGAGGTCATGGTCGGAGCCGCTTCCATCAGGGCCAGGGGGTGCACTGCCGTTTCCGCAAGCGGCAAGTGGTGGGCTTCGATGCCGAGCTGCGGCGCCAACCAATGGGGCGAATGCGCTACCTCGGGAGTCGACCGAAGGTCCAGGATGGCGGAGAGGCCCTGAGCGGTCAGAGCGGAAACTTCTTCCCGCGGAGAGATCGTGACATCGTCGGCTCGCCACAGAACCGCCGGTCGGATTCTCCCGCCTGAGACACGTATGCCGCCGAAGTCGCGGAGGTTGACCAGTGGTCGGGCGGTGAGCGTGGCGTCATCAATCGTCATTGCTGTCAGTCTAAGTGACGCCTGATGACGTTGCCGCTGGCGGCCTGGTTCGCCTGCACCGGGACCCACGCGATACTATGGAGCCTGCCCCACGCGTGGTGTCATCCTGCTGAACTCCCCCAGGACCGGAAGGTAGCAAGGGTAAGCGGGCTCTGGCAGGTGCGCGTGGGGTTCCTAATTTCTACGCGGCGTAGAAAACGCGGGTAGAATGAGGTCACACGCCTTTCACCTGCACCCTTTCAAGGAGCGCTATGTCCCGCGATTACGTTGCCTCACCCATGCCTAAGCTGACATTCATCACTGGAGCGATCCTTGTGGTGGTCGGCCTCGCCGGTTACCTATTCTCCATCGCCAAAGGCACTGACCACTGGACCGCACTGATTCCTTCCCTTGTCGGTCTGCTGCTTCTGGTCAGTGGCGCAATCGCCTTGAAAAACCTCATGGTGGGGGTCCACATTGCACTGGTCCTCGCGCTGATCGGCGCCCTGGGCATGCTGATGCCCCTGGCCAACCTGGGTGCCCTGTTCGCCGGTGAGGCGGAGCGGCCTGCCGCAGTGTTGACTGCGCTGATCTCGCTGATCGTGCTGGTGGTCTACCTAGTGCTGGGCGTCCGCAGCTTCATCCAGGCCCGGCGTTGGAAGAAAGCCAACGCCTGAGGGCGCCCTTTCGCCCCGGTTAGCACGCCAGCTGGGGTGAGAACATCCCCGCCTCGTCCGCCTCAGCCTGAGTCCAGGCCTCCTCGACAATAGCGAGGAATCGGTCGTTGGGGGCGAAGTAGGCAGGCTCGCCCCAACCTTCGAGGGCCATGTGCTCGTTGACGAAGATGTCGTCGACGAAGACGCCGGCCAGCAGCCGGTCATAACGGTCCCGCAGCTCCTCGTCGAATTCCAGCACGACGACGTCCCCTGGGCTCAGCACCCCACGGATCGCTTCCGAAGCCTCCGGACCCCCGCACTCCACGGGTTCACTTGGATGAACTGTCTCCGGGGTGTCAATGTTGAGCAGTCGGACTCGCTCTTCCTCGCCCTCCACTGCGACCACGATCGTGTCGCCGTCGATGACGCGAACCATCTCAGCAGCCACGGCGTCATCCGAGAATCCCTCTGGCACCTCCAAGGGTTGGTGGTTCCACCAGTTCAGCGCGCCTGCGCTCAGGATGGCCAAGACCACCACGGCGAGCCACATCCACACGCCTTGGGTCCACGAGCGCCGGCGGGTCCCTTTGCCGTCCCTTCGAGAATCGCGGGCCCGCCCGGCGTGCGGAAGCTCTGGCCGCTGCACTCTCCTGCGGGTGAAGCGTCTGGGGTCTTGCGGTCTGCTGCTCATGGTCCACTCACTGTAGCGGCCGGCCCCCACCCGGTCGGGGCCCCTCCTGAAGAATGTCGAATCGCTCCGCTCTCAGCTCGCCTTGACGCGTGAGAGTGGAGCTTATTGACACCTGTGGCAATCGGGATGGCGGAGAGGGCCGGGGTGTCGCGGGGCGGTTAGGCGCGCACCGGGGGCGCGCGAGGGCACACCAGAAGCGCGGGGCAGCGAGGCAGGTCTCGACGCCGGAGACGAGCCTCGGAGGCCAGGGGAGAGGCGGACTTTCGCTTGTTCTTCGAAAACGCGAAGAAATGCAAATCTTTACCTGGATTTCGGTGGCGCGGGGGTTGCGCAGTGGCGAAAACTTAGAAATGTCAGAGATGACGGCCACCCTCGAAGGAGAGACCAATGACTGAGACCCTGATCAACGCTCCAACCCAGAACGGCACGTCGCCGGAAGGGGAGTTCCAGCCTGAGACTCGGGACGTGTTCGCAGAGAAGGCGCAGGCCCTGCAGAAGGAGTGGGACACCAACCCACGGTGGAGCCGGACCACCCGCGACTACTCTGCTGAGGAGGTCATCCGCCTCCAGGGCACCGTCCAGGAGGAGCAGACCCTGGCCAAGCGCGGAGCAGAGAAGCTGTGGGACCAGCTCACCGAGGAGCACGCCGCCGGCAAGTTCACCAACGCCCTCGGCGCACTGACCGGCAACATGGCCGTGCAGCAGGTCAAGGCCGGGCTGCGCGCCATCTACCTCTCCGGCTGGCAGGTGGCCGGGGACGCCAACCTCTCGGGCCAGACCTACCCGGACCAGTCGCTCTACCCGGCCAACTCGGTTCCCTCCGTGGTCCGCAGGATCAACAACGCGCTGCTGCGCGCGGACCAAATTGAGTACCTGGAGGGCAAGCGCACCGTCGAGGACTGGGTCGTGCCGATCGTGGCCGATGCTGAGGCAGGCTTCGGCGGCCCGCTCAACGCCTACGAGCTGATGAAGCAGATGATCGGCGCCGGCGCGGCGGGCGTGCACTGGGAGGACCAGCTGGCCAGCGAGAAGAAGTGCGGCCACCTGGGCGGCAAGGTGCTCATCCCCACCGGGCAGCACATTCGGACACTGCAGTCAGCCCGTCTGGCCGCCGATGTCTCCAACACTCCCAGCGTGATCATCGCCCGGACTGATGCTGAGGCGGCCACCCTGATCACCTCCGACGTCGACGACCGCGACAAGCCGTTCATCACCGGTGAGCGCACCGCGGAAGGCTTCTACAAGGTCCGCAACGGGATCGAACCCTGCATCGCCCGGGCAAAGGCCTACGCACCATACTCAGATCTGATCTGGATGGAGACCGGCACTCCGGACCTGGAGCTGGCCAAGAAGTTCGCCGAGGCAGTGAAGTCGGAGTTCCCGGACCAGATGCTGGCCTACAACTGCTCTCCGTCATTCAACTGGCGCAAGCACCTCGACGACGAGACCATCGCCAAGTTCCAGCGCGAACTGGGCAAGATGGGCTTCACCTTCCAGTTCATCACCCTGGCCGGCTTCCACGCCCTGAACTACTCGATGTTCGAGCTCGCCAAGGGCTACAACTCCGAGCAGATGAAGGCGTACGTGGAGCTGCAGGAGAAGGAGTTCGCCGCCGAGGCTCAGGGGTACACCGCCACCAAGCACCAGCGCGAAGTTGGCACCGGCTACTTCGACGCCGTCTCCACCACTTTGAATCCCGAATCCTCCACGGTTGCGCTGCGAGGATCCACCGAAGAGGGCCAATTTTAGAGTTCACCGGGCAGCAGGCCTGAGCGTGAGCAGATAAGGAACCAATGTCATGAATACCGGACAGACCATCACCATCAACGGAATCACTCTTGCCGGACCGGCCGTGCCACGGCAGAACGAACTCTTCACCGGCGCGGCGCTGGAGTTCCTGGCGACGCTGCACCGCGAGTTCGCCCCTCGGTTGGGTGAGCTGGGGTTGGGCTCGGAGACCCCGCGGTCCTCGTCCGGTTGGCAAGCACTGGTGCAGCGGCACCTTACCGAGCCGCCCAGCAGCTTCATCAGCCCCCGCCGGCTGACCCGCAGCGAAGAGCGGATCCTGTGCAACGGCAGCGCGCTCTCGGCCGGCATTGTGGACTTCGGACTGCATATCCACCGCAATGCCCGGCGGCTGCTGGCCGAAGGCCGTGCGCCGTTCGTCTCGCTCCCCGGCACGGAGGGGGAGGAGGAGCTGCAGCTGTGGCAGGAGCTCTTCATCCGCGCGGAGGAGCTGATGGGCCTTCAGGAGGGCACCATCCGCGCCATTCACCTCCGTCCTGGTGAGCCGGACCTGGACGACGACGAGGACGGCCAGGCCAGCAGCGCCGCGGTGCTGATGGTCCGCCCCGCCGCTCGGGCCCAAGCCGCCTGACCCGCCACACGCACTGCGCCCCCGGAGACATCTCAGGACTCCGGGGGCGCAGTGCGTTAAGGGCGTTCAGCGTCAGTTGATGATGTCCTCGATCAGCTCGGAGTTGTTCTCCCACCAGGCGCGAGCACCGGCTTCAGGGTCATCCTCGTACTCGTTGACCACAAGGTCCTCGAGCTCGGCGTACTCATCATCGGTGAGCTGGAACTCGCCCATCCATTCGGCCACCTCAGGGAACTCCGAGGAGAACTCGGAGTTGGCGATGAAGTTCAGGGTCTCCGGCTCGCCCAAGGCTTGGGCAGGGTCCTCCAGGTCCTTCAGGTCCCACTCGCCGTAGGCCCAGAACGGCCGCCACAGGGTGACCACAATGTCCTCTTCTGCTGCGATGGCGCTGTCCAGCTCGGTCAGCATGGCCGCGGTGGAGGAATCAGCCAGGGTGAACTCCTCATCCAAGCCGTATTCGGGAAACACCGAATCAGCGGTGACGCCCATGTGTCCGGAGCCCGGCTCAATGCCGACTACCCGGCCGCCGAACATATCCGCGTTGTCTGCCAGTTCCTCGAGGGAGTCGATCTCGGTGTACTCCGGCACTGCCAGTGTCAGCACCGCGCCCTCGTAGTAGGCGCCGAGGTCCTCGAGGTCGTCACCGTACTGCTCCATGTAGTCGGCGTGGGTGACCTCGGGCCAGGCGGAGGGGTAGACGTGGAGGTCGCCGTTGGCCACGCCGGTGTACAGCGGGGCGGCGTCGTTGATCTCTTCGATCTCTACCTCGTAGCCCTCATCCTCCAGGATGGCCTGCCACAGGTAGGCCATAGACAGCCCGTCAGTCCAGGAAGGGATGATGCCCAAGGTGACTGTGCCGCCGTCGCCGGCAGCCTCGGCGTCATCGTCCGCATCAGCCTCATCGGCGTCGTCGTCCTCGGTGTCCGTGTCAGTGTCCTCAACATCAGCGTCCTCTGGCTCCTCGCCGTTGTCCCCGGCGTCCTCACCGCAGGCGGCGAGCGTCAGGCCGAGCATCGAGGCGATGGCTGCGGACTTCAGGAGTGTGGATGATGTTCTCATCTTCTTGTCCTTCCCTTCATAGGTGCGGTTCTTCATTATCTCCCGTCCCGGGAGACGGAGGCTGGGAGTCAGGCGTTCTTCACGGTGGGGACGTCGGTCCCGGCGGGCTCGGTCGCCGAAACCTGCTCCGGGGCGGGCCTGCGGCGGCGCAGCAGCTTGGTCAGGATCCCGGAGCCGTCGCCGACTGCGGCGGTGACGCGGTCCAGGTAGATCGCCAGCACCACCACCGAGAGCCCGGCCTCAAACCCGAGCGCGATGTCCAGGCTTCCGATGGCGCGGGCGACCTCACCGCCCAGTCCTCCAGCGCCGACGAACCCGGCAATCACCGCCATGGACAGCGCCAGCATGATCACCTGGTTCACCCCGGCCATGATGGTCTTCACCGCCAGCGGCAGCTGAATGCGGAACAGGATCTGACCGGGAGTGCTGCCGAAGGCGTGCCCGGCCTCGACAACCTCACGGTCCACCTGACGGATGCCCAGCTCGGTGAAGCGCACCCCCGGCGGGAGGCAGAAGATCAGGGTGGCGACGACGCCGGCAGGCACCCCGATGCTGAACAGGGTCACCACAGGCACCAGCCAGACCAGAGCAGGCATAGTCTGCATCAGGTCCATGATCGGCCGGACCGCGCTGGAGACACGGTCAGACTTCGCCGCCAGCACCCCGACCGGTATCGCGATCACCAGTGCCACGCCAGTGGCCACCAGCACCAGGGCGAGGGTGGCCATGGCGTTGTCCCATTGGTCCATGGCGATGATGGAGACCATCAGGACCAGGGTCAGCACGCCAAGCTTCCAATCGCGCACCATCCAGGCCAGCAGCGCGAAAATCACTGAGAGCACCAGCGCATCGGGCCAGGTCAGCAGCGTCTCCAGCCAGTCCTCGGTGAGGGTCTCCAAGCCGTTGCGCATCAGAGCGAAGACCTCACCGAGGTTGGACCGGGCCCAGTTGAAGCCGGTCTCGATCCAGTCCCCCACCGCTACCCGGGGGATGCCCATTCCCTCCGTCTCGCCAGCGAACATCATGCGGCCACCTCCTGATGGATGGTCTGTACCGAAGAGGTCGGGGTGGGATCTGCCATCGCGTTGAGCAGGGTCACCCGGGGAATGACCCCCAGCAGCTTCCCGGCGTCGTCGATCACGGCCAGCCCGGCGGCGTGTTCAGAGGCAGCTGTCATGAGTTCAGCCAGGTAGGTCTCCTCCCTGGCCGCCGGCATCGGTTTGAGCAGCCCGGCCAGGGTCTCTTTGCCGGCCGCGACTCCCTCGGCAATGTCGTGCTCGTACACCACACCTTGGAGTACCCGGCTCTGATTGACCACGCACAGGGCGCTGGTCTGGTGCTGGCGCATCAGGCGGTGGGCCGCCCGCGGGCCTTGTTCGGCGCCCAGCAGGGCCACCGGCGGCTCTTTGATCTCCCCGGCGGTCAGCACCCGGGTGCGGTCCACATCCTGGATGAACTGCGCGACGTAGTCATTGGCGGGGTCGTTGAGGATCTGCTCCGTGGTCCCGATTTGGACAATTCGGCCGTCGCGCATCATCGCGATCCGGTTGCCCAGCCGCATGGCCTCGTTGAGGTCATGGGTGATGAACACGATGGTCTTGCCCAGATCCTGCTGCAGCTCCAGCAGCTGGTCCTGCATCTCCTTGCGGATCAGCGGGTCCAAGGCGCTGAAGGCCTCATCCATCAGCATCAGCTCCGTCTCCGCCGCCAGAGCGCGGGCCAGGCCTACCCGCTGGCGCATCCCGCCGGAGAGTTCGTCCGGGCGCATCCCGCCGTAGCCGCCGAGCCCCACCAGCTTCAGCGCATCGTTAGCTCTCTTCTCACGCTCGCTGCGGTTGACTCCCCGGACCTCCAGGGAGTAGGCGGCGTTCTGCCCCACGGTGCGGTGGGGCATGAGCGCGAAGTGCTGGAAGACCATGGAGATCTTCTCCCGGCGGATGCTGCGCAGACGCCGCGTGTTCACCTTGGTGATGTCCTGACCGAAGATTTCCACCGACCCTGAGGTGGCTGGCTGAATGCCGTTCAGCGTGCGGATCAGGGTGGATTTGCCGGAGCCGGAGAGGCCCATTACCACGAAGATCTCACCCGGTGGCACGTCAAAGGAGGCGTCAATCACCGCAGCCGTTCCTTGGGAGCGGAGCTCCTCACGGGTGGCCCCGTCCTTCAGTCTCTTCACCATCGACTCCGGCCGTTTGCCGAACGCCTTGTAGACATTCTGCACACGTACCGCGGAGGCGGGATTATTCTCGAATGCTGACACCCTCAAAACTTCCTGTGCAAGTGACTCTGGGATGTCTAAACTATCAAATACTTAAAAGTCGTTATATATAACACCTCATCGCAGTCAGGCTGATCAGCCGCTACTGACTTACACTGTCACCATGCGCGCAGCGGAGCTCGCCCCAGCAGAGAACGACGACGCCCTGGACCTCATTGCCCTGGGCCGCCGGGTGCGTCACCTGCGCAAGAAACAGGGAATGACCCTGGATGACTTGGCGGAGAAGGTCGGCACCGCCCCGAGCCAACTGTCCCTGTTGGAGAACGGCAAACGCGAACCCAAGCTCTCCCAGCTGCAGCAGCTCAGCCGAGCCTTGGGTGTGGGGATGGAACACCTGATGGGCGCGGAGCCGCCGTCGAAGCGGGCGGGGTTGGAGATCGAGCTGGAGAAGACCCAGCGCGGGCCCCTCTACGCCGCCCTCGGACTGCCCACCGTGCGGATTTCGAACCGGCTGCCGATGGACGTGTTGGAGTCCCTGGTGGCGCTGCAGCGGGAGCTGAAGCGACGGCTGGAGGAGCAGGCGGCCACCCCGGAGGAGGCCCGGCGGGCGAACACCGAGCTGCGCGAGGAGATGAAGTCCCGCAACAACTACTACCCGGAGATCGAGGCCCAGGCGGCTGAGCTGCTGAAGCGGGTCGGCTACACCTCCGGGCCGTTGGGCCACCACATTGCCGCCCGGATCGCCGAACAGCTGGGGTTCTCCATCCGCTTTGTGCCGAACCTGCCCAACTCCACCCGCTCGGTGACCGACCAGCTGAACAAGATCATCTATCTCACCCAAGGCCGGTCCCGGGATTGGGATTCCAGGTCGGTGCTGCTGCAGGCTCTGGGCCACCACGTGCTGGGCCACACCGAGCCCCGTGACTACTCAGAGTTCCTGCGCCAGCGGGTCTACACCAATTACTTCGCCGCAGCCCTGCTGATGCCGCAGCAGCCGGCAGTGGAGTTCCTCGCCACCGCCAAGCGCGCCAAAGAGCTGGCGATCGAGGACCTGCGCGATGCCTTCGCCGTCTCCTATGAGTCCGCCGCGCACCGGTTCACCAACCTGGCCACTGAGCACCTGGGCATCACGTGTCATTTTCAGAAGGTGCATGAGTCCGGGATCATCCATAAAGCCTATGAGAACGACGGCGTCAGCTTCCCGGCCGACCACTCCGGGGCAATTGAGGGTCAGACGATCTGCCGGGAATGGACCTCGCGCCAGGTCTTCGACGTCAAAGACAAGTTCCGTTCCTTCAATCAGTACACCGACACCCCCTCCGGCACGTTCTGGTGCACCGCCCGCACGGAGGGCCACTCCTCGGGGGTGTACTCACTGTCCATCGGGGTGCCGTTCGAGCACGCCAAGTGGTTCCGCGGCAAGGACACCCAATCCAGGTCGGTCTCACGCTGCCCGGACGATCCCACCTGCTGCCGGCTCCCGCCGGCCGGTCTGGCCGAGGTGTGGGACGGACACGCCTGGCCAGCGTCCCGGGCCAACACCCACCTGCTGGCCGCCATGCCGGAGGGCGCCTTCCCCGGGGTGGACACCACCGAGGTCTACCGGTTCCTGCAGCAGCACTCGCAGCAGGAGGCAGACCCCAGGCGCCGGGAACCCTAGTTCGGCGGCCTCTTCGCCACGTCTGTGCTGCCGGCTGAGAGCGCCCAGGCGCGGAGGCTCAGGTGCACATCCAGTGCTCGCGGGGCCGCGTCCCACCCTCGGCCCAGGAGCTTGGTGATAGTGCCCAAGCGCTGCCGGACGGTGTTGCGGTGCATAAACAGGGCCTCGGCGGTGCGGTCAATACGCCGGTCAGCGTCAAAATACGCCAGTGCGGTGGCGGTCAGTGACGTTCCGCGCTGGGCGTCGTACTCCAGCAGAGGGGAGACCTCTGCGGTCAGGTCCGCGTGATCGGATTCCGCAGCCAGGTGCACCACCGAGGCCACCAGGCCCATGCGGGAGGCGTCGGCAATTCCCGGCTGCCCCGAATACCGCAGGGCCGCCAGTCCGCTCTTGGCCCGGCGCCAGAACGCCGGCAGCTGCGTCACGGAGTCCATCGGCCCGGCGTAGGCGGCGAAAGTCTCCTCGGCCAGGGTGTCCAGTGCCTGGAAGCCGGTCACCCAATCCGGTGAGGTGAACACGGCGCAGAGCTCACCGTCGACCGCAGCCAGCAGTCCGGTACCGGGCAGTTGCCTGAAGTGACGCTGCACCTGGCGTTCCTGTGCAGAAGGATGAGCGATCGCCGCCACCCAGACGCGGTCACTGGAGCTCAGGCCCCAGTGGCGCAGCCGCCGGTCCAGCCGGGAGCGCGGCACCTTCTCGCCTCTGAGCAGCTCGTCGAGCACGTCCAGCTGCGCCCGGTGCTGAGCGTCCTCCTCAGCACCGAGGAACAGCAGCGCCAGCGCACAGTGCGAGGCGGCCCGTTCCAGCAGCGTCTGCTGGACCTGGCTCAACCGCTGGCCGACCAGGAGATACCCCAGGGAAGCGTGCGAGGAGCGTACCGGTGCGAGAACCACCTCGTGGTCCGGCCCGTCACCGCGGGGTGGCAGCGGCAGCACTTGGGCGCGGCCGGCGCGGTCCACCTCCTTAAGGCATTGCTGCAACGACGCCGGGGAGAAATCCACCGGGTCGCCACCTGCGTGACTGCCGCTGGTGTCTGCCCCACTGCGACGGTCTGCGGTGGGAGGGCTGGCCACCGAGAGCTTGTCGCCGCGCTCGTTGAGCAGGGCGACAGGAAGCGCCAGCGTCCTGGCGGTCACCTCGAGGACTTCCTCGGTGGAGTGGCTCTGCAGCACTGCGTGCAGCAGCTCCTCATCGAATCGGGCGATCTCCGCCAGCGAGAGCAGCTCCTGCTGGTTCTGCGCATTCTTCCGGCTGAGCAGTTCAGCATCACGCAGGGCTTGGGCGTACTTCTCCGCATTGTCCAGGGCCACCGCGGCGTGCTTACCCAGGGAGTCGACCATGCTGACTTCGTCGGGACTGAAGACGCGGTGGGACCGTTCGGCCACCATCAGGGCACCGATGACGCGACCGCCCACCACCAGCGGAACACCCATGATGGTGCGTACCCCCTCGCCGGCCACGATCTCGTCGATCTCCGCGATGTGCTGCACTGAGGCATCCGGCAGGTAGTCGGTGGTCTGGTAAGGAGCCTCACCGGCAGCCACCAACCCCAGGATTCCAGTGCCGATGGGCATCCGGATGCTGCGGTATGCACTGGTGGCCACGCCGTCGGACTGGCGGATGTAGGTAGTGCCCTCGGTGTGATCATTGAGACTGATATAGGCCATATCTGAGCGCACCAGCTGCCGGGTCCGCCGCACAATGGACGCCAGCACCGATTCCACATCCCGCAGGCTGGAGAGTTCAGCGGCGGTGTCCAGCAGGGCGCTCAGAAGAGCCTCCCGCCCCGAGGTGGAAATGGCAACCATGCACACAGTTTATGCCGGTTCATGGATATCAGGCACATGCCATCTGCTGGTCCGACGCCGCCCTCATCTGGTTGGATCGCAGAGCTTGCTTTGTGATCACAGTCACCGGGCGCCCATTCGCGAGGAGAGGACACACATCAGATGAAGATCACTGGGGCCGTATTGGAGGAAGTGGGCCGGCCGGGTCCGTACGCTGACACCACCCCGCTGAGCATCAGCGAACTCGAACTCCAAGAACCCCGGGCCACCGAGCTGCTGGTGCGCATGGAGGCCGCCGGGGTCTGCCACTCGGATCTTTCTGTGGTCAACGGCGACCGGGCGCGACCGGTGCCCATGCTGCTGGGCCACGAGGCGGCCGGGATCGTGGAAGCAGTCGGCGACGACGTCGACGGCATCGAACCCGGACAGCGGGTGGTGATGACGTTCCTGCCCCGGTGTGAGGACTGCGAAAACTGTGCCGCCGACGGCCGGCTGCCCTGCACGCCGGGAAGCGCCGCCAACGCCGAAGGGCGCATGCTCAGCGGAGGCCGCAGATTGACCCGGAAGGACCAGGAGATCCACCACCACCTGGGGGTCTCCGGGTTCGCCAGCTACGCCGTGGTCGATCAGGCCACTGTGGTGCCGGTAGGGCATGACGTCCCCGCTGAGGTGGCGGCAGTGCTCGGCTGCGCGGTGCTCACCGGAGGCGGCTCCCTGCTCAACGCCGCGAAACCCGGGCCCTCCGACACGGTGATGATCGTCGGGCTCGGCGGCGTCGGGCTGGCGGCCCTGCTGACTGCCGTGGGGGAGGGCTATCACCGGATCATCGGCGTCGACATGGCCCAGGACAAGCTGGACCTCGCCCGTGAGATCGGAGCCCATGAGGTCTACACGCCCCAGCAGCTCGACGCCGAGGGCATCAAAGCCGACCGCGTCGTCGAATGTGCCGGTCAGCCGGCGGCGTTCGAGACCGCCTTCCGCGCTACAGCTGTGGGGGGCGTGACGGTGACCGTGGGGTTCCCCCACCCGGAGGCCGCCGCCGCGATCCCGCCGGCCATCATCACCGGCGAGGCCCGCACCATCATGGGCTCCTACCTGGGCTCATCAGTGCCGAAGCGCGACATCCCCCACTACGAGCAGCTCTGGCGCCAGGGCCGGCTGCCGGTGGAGAGGCTCATCAGCTCACACATCGCCCTGGCCGACATCAACCACGCCATGGACGACCTCGCCGCCGGGCGCGCCGTCCGCCAGATCATCACTTTCGACAGGCAGGAAGCCTAACGTGTCACAGATCAGCACAGATCCCGGCCCCGGCGCCGAGGACGATCCGAAGAAGCCGCACGGAAAAGGCAACGGCAACGGCAAGCCGGCCACAGAGCCGCACTGGAAGGCGGGCCCCTTTGAGATCCGGCTGCCCTTTGTCCACTACCGGTTCGAGTGGGCGGACTACACTCAGGGCCTGTTCATGTGCGCGGTGGACCTGGCCGCCATCCCTCTGATGGTCACCCTGCTGGGCATGCCGTTCGAGGTGGCGCTGGCGGTCATCCTCATCAACGGTCTGCTCTACCTGACCCACCACCTGCTGGGCGACCCGGTAGTCCCCGGCTGGATCACCCCGGCGATCCCGCTGGTGATGGCCTATTGCGAAACTTTCCCGGAAGGGGAGGAGCGAATACACGCGCTGATCTCTTTCCAAATATTGCTGGGGCTGTTCTCCATCACCCTGGGCGTGACCGGATTGGCCCGCCGGGTGGTCAAGGCGATCCCGGCGGCCATTAAGTCCGGTGTGCTCATCGGCGCCGGCATCGCCGCGGTCCAGCGCATCTTCGACGAAGGCGGAGAGTTCCACGACTTCCCCGTCACCATCACCGTCGCGGTCGGCTTGGCGTTCTTCCTGATGTATTCACGCTCCTTCGCCTCCTGGCGGGAGCGCAACCGGTTCGCCATGCAGATCGGCAAACTCGGGGTCCTGCCCTGCATCCTGATCGCGGTGATCGTCGCACCCCTGGCCGGGGAGGCCGAATGGTCTGAGGTGGAATGGGGCATCATCCAGCCCGACTTCATCACCCTGTGGCGGGAGTACACCGTCTTCGGTCTCGGTCTGCCGCCGCTGGAGATGTTCGCCCTGGCGATCCCCACGGTGCTGGCCACTTACATTGTGGTGTTCGGTGACACCCTCCAGGCCGACGGGCTGCTCAAAGAAGCCAATAAGGCCCGGCCTGACGAGCACGTCGAGTATGACCCTGACCGTGCACACATGATCTTCGGTGCCCGCAACACGCTCATGGGCGTCATCGGCCCGGATGTGGCCATGGCCGGTCCGGTCTGGGCGGCCATGCAGGCCGTGGTCGTGGAGCGCTACAAGTCCGGCCGGAAGGCGATGAAGTCGATCTTCGGCGGAATGGGCTCCTTCCGCTGGGGCACCAACACAGGGCTGCTCCTGCTGCCGATCGTGACCCTGGTGGAACCCATTCTGGGGGTCGCCATGGCGCTGACCCTGCTCATCCAAGGGTTCGTGAGCGTGCGCATCGGCATTATGGAAGCCCGCAGCCAGCGAGACCTGGGCATCGCCGGCATCACTGCGGCCACCCTGGCGCTCATGGGGGCCGCCTGGGGTCTGGCGGCCGGAGTTGTGCTCTGCCTGCTGATCTACGGACGCAGGTTCTTCGCCGGGGAGAACGACGGCACGTTCAGCGACAAGGTCTGAGAGCCAGACGTCGGACGCACCGCACCGGCCCTGAGGACGACGCCGTGTTCAGGGCCGGTGCGGGTGGTCGCCTGCACCACGGAGCGCTTCCGCAAGCTCCTCCATGGAGCCGGCGGTGACCTCGGGCGCGTGGAAGTAACCGGGCCAGCGCCCGCCGTCCCGGTTGATCCATCCCGTGCCCAGACCCGCACGCGCCGCACCGTGGATATCCCACGGGTGGACCGCCACCAGCATCATCTCCTCCGGCTGGACCCCGCACTGACCGGCGGCATACTCATAGGCCGAGCGGGCCGGCTTCCACGCCGCGGCATCCTCCACTGAGAGCAGCTGCTCGAACTCCGGGGTGATCCCGGAGCGATCCAGCAGGCCGCGCGCGACCTCCGCCGCACCATTGCTCAGGGTGACCAGCCGGAAGCCGCGGGCGCGCAGCGCTCGGACACCAGGCGGGACATCCGGATGCACCAGCAGCTGGCCGAATCCCTCCATCACGTACCGCACGCCCTGCTCACGGTCAGTGGTCAACGGCAGGCCGTGCAGCACCTCATGCAGCATTGCGGTACCGATCTCAGCAAAGCCGGCACGGTCTCCGGCAGCGGTGAGGGCGAAGCCGTCACGCAACAGATGGGAGAACCACAGCGGTGCGAGGTGCCGGGGCGCTCCGATGGCCTCGAACCGCCCCGCCAACGGTGCCATATCGGACAAGGTCTCATTGACGTCGAAGACGATGACTGAGGGTGCGCTCATGGCCTGACTCTAGACTGGGAACAGCGCTGCCCGCCACGGCCGCCTACCGGAACGGAGCATCAGCATGGACCACGAGTACGACCTGCTGGTCATCGGTGCCGGCATGGCAGGTATCTCCGCCGCCACCAAATGCGCCTCCCAAGGGTGGCGGGTCGGCATCGTCGATGACCTGCCCTACGGCGGCACATGCGCGCTGCGCGGTTGTGACCCGAAGAAGATCCTGCGCCGCGGCGCGGAGGTGGTCGAGGCTGCCCGGCTCATGGCAGGCAAGGGCGTCCTCGATCCCGGTCTGGCCATGGACTGGGCTGCGCTGAACCAGCACAAGCACACTTTCACCGATCCGCTGCCGCAGCAGATGGAGCAGAATCTGCGCACCCACGGGGTGGACGCCCTGCACGGGCCGGCGCAGTTCACCGGGCCCCGGAGTGTGCTCGTTGCTCAGGCCGAGCACACGGCGGCGAAGGTGCTGATCGCCACCGGCGCAGTGCCGCGTCCGCTGGATTTCCCAGGGTCAGAGCATCTGATCGACAGCACCGAGTTCCTGAACCTGACGGACCTGCCGGGGCGTATTGTGTTCCTCGGCGGCGGGTTCATCTCGTTCGAATTCGCCCATATCGCGGCCCGGGCCGGCAGCACCACGGTCATCGTCGATCGCGGCGTGCGGCCGCTGAAAGAGTTCGATGCCGATCTGGTGGAGCTGCTGGTGGCCCGCGGCGCCGAGGCGGGGGTGGAAGTCAGGCGCCGCACCAGCATCGCCAGCATCGAAAAGACCGGAACCGGGTACACGGTCAGTCTCGAGACACCTCGGGGTACCACCACTGTGGAGACGGACCTGGTGGTCCATGGTGCCGGGCGGCAGGCTGATCTCGCCCGGCTGAACCTGGAGGCCGCGGGGGTCCGTTACGGCGACGCCGGAGTTGAGGTCGAAGCCCACCTGCAGAGCACGACGAACCCCCGTGTCTACGCCGCCGGCGACGCCGCGGCCACGCCCGGCCGGCCGTTGACCCCGGTGGCGGTGGCCGAGGCGAAGGTTGCCGCCTCCAATATGCTGAAATCCGCGACCGCAGTGCCGGACTACAGTGCCACACCGACCACGGTGTTCAGCATCCCCGAGCTCGTCCGGATCGGCATGCTCGAAGAGGAGGCGCGTGCCAGCGGCGTTGATGTGGAGGTGCGGTACACCGACACCAGCGGCTGGTACTCCCAGCACCGCATCGGCGAACACGCCGGGGCAGTCAAGATCTTGGTGGACCGGTCCGATGACCGGATTGTAGGGGCTCACCTCTTCGGTGCTGACTACGCCGAACTCGGCAACACCATCAGCCTGGCCATGAAGCACGGTCTCACCGCGAGTCAGCTCCGCTCCGCCAACGCGACCTACCCCTCGGTCGGCTCGGACCTGGGTTCTCTGCTGTGAGCAGGCACCGTCAGGCACAAAAGTACCTACTTATTGTTGAACAATCGTGTGACCTACGGCATGCTGGTGGTGACCTCGATTCTCTCCAGCAGGAAGGTGCAGTGAAGTGAGTGCAGTGATTGATCTCAATAGCGACGTCGGCGAGTCCTTCGGCAATTGGCGGATGCCGGATGAGCAGATGGTCGAGGTGGTCTCCAGCGCGAACATCGCCTGCGGCTTCCACGCCGGTGACCCGCTCACCATTCGCTCCACCGCGGCCAAAGCTGCCCAAAACGGAGTGGCCATCGGCGCGCACGTCGGGTACCGCGATCTGCCCGGTTTCGGACGCCGGTTCATCGACTACGACCTCAAAGAGCTCTCCGCCGATGTCCTCTACCAGCTGGGCGCACTAGAGGCCATGGCCCGAGCCGCCGGCTCCCGGATCAGCTACGTCAAGCCCCACGGCGCGCTCTACAACACCATCGTCACCCACCAGGACCAGGCCAAAGCCGTCATCGACACCATCGCCGAGTACAACTCTGAGCTGCCGGTACTGCTGCTGCCCGGGGGCTACGCCCTGGACTACGCCCGCGAACAGGGGCTGCGCGGCGTCGCGGAGGCCTTCGCTGACCGTGCCTACAACCCGGATGGCTCGCTGACATCCCGCCGCCAGGAGGGCTCGGTGCTCCATAACGTGGACCAGGTGGTGGAGAATATGCTCCGGCTGGCCCAAGACGGTGTGCTCATCGCACATGACGGCACCCGGATCGAGACGGAGGCCGAGAGCATCTGCACCCATGGCGACACCCAGGGATCGGTGGAGATGGCCCGTGCGGTCCGCGAGGCCCTCATCGCCGCCGGTATCGAGATCCGCAGCTTCGCGGCATGATCACCGGCATCCGGTCCGCCGGCCGGCTGGGCCTGCTGCTGGAGCTGGACACGCTCGATGACGTCCTGGCTGTCCACCAGCATCTGAAGGCCCACCCCCTGCAGGGACAGGTCGACGCCGTGGCCGCGGCCCGGACGATCATGCTCACCTTCACCCACCGTGCCGAGGTCCGCGCCGCCGAGCAGCAGACCGCCCAGCTCAGCGGTCTGACGTTCTCCACCGGGGACCGGGAACTGAAGCAGATCCCGGTGGTGTACGACGGCGAGGACCTCGATGAACTGACCCAGACACTGGGAATGAGCACCGAGGCGTTCATCCACTGGCACTCCAGCCAGCAGTGGCTCGGGGCCTTCGGCGGGTTCGCCCCCGGGTTCACCTACTGCACCCCGGCCGAGAGCACCCAGCCGATTCCCCGCCGCGCCTCGCCCCGGACGGCAGTGCCGGAGCGCTCGGTGGCGGTCGCCGGGGACTTCTCCGCGGTCTACCCGCGCGTCTCACCCGGGGGCTGGCAGCTCATCGGCCGGACCTCAGCGGATATGTGGGACCTGAACCGTGAGCAGCCGGCGCTGGTCTCACCCGGGGACACGGTGGTCTATGTGCCGGTGTCGGCTGAGGAGCTCACGCTCAGCAATGACACTGAGAGCCAGCCAGCCGCTGAGCACGACGCCGCCACCCCGGCTGAGCGGGATACTCCTTCGGGCCGAGCCCAGCGGCCGCCGCTGCTGACCGTGGAGGACCCCGGCATGCAGTTGTTGGTCCAGGATGACGGCCGCCCCGGCTACAGCGACCTCGGAGTCTCCCGCGCCGGCGCAGCCGATGAGGCCGCCACGCGCCAGGCTAACCGTCTGGTGGGGAACCCCGAAGACGCCGCAGTGCTGGAATCACTCATGGGCGCTGTGCGCCTCACCGCCGGCTGCACGGCTGTCCTGGCAGCCACCGGCGCCGAGACCACACTGACCATCACCGCGGAGGACGGCACCACACGGCAGGTGCCTATGTGCGCGCCCTTTGCGCTGAGTGCCGGGGAGCACCTGCAGATCGGGGCTCCCACCCGCGGGCTGCGGGTCGTCCTGGGTCTGCGCGGGGGAGTCGCCGGGCATCCGGAGCTGGGCAGCCTCAGCAGCGACACCATGTCCGGGCTCGGCCCCGCGCCCCTGCAGGCCAGCGACACGCTCAGCGCAGCGGAGACCACCTCTCACACCGCGGTGGGCATGCCGGAGCCCACCACCCTGGCCGGCACGGGAGAGGATGGCAGCTTCACCCTGCGCTTCACCTACGGGCCGCGCGAGGACTGGTTCGCCGAAGCCGAGCAGCACCGGCTCGCCGCCCAGCCCTGGCAGGTGACCCCGCAGTCCAACCGGGTCGGTGTCCGGCTCGAACCCGCTGCCTCCCAGGACACCGAGGCCCGCTCACTGCAACGGCACCGCACCGATGAGCTGCCCAGCGAAGGGGTGGCTCGTGGATCCCTGCAGATGCCACCGTCGGGCAACCCGGTGCTGTTCCTCAACGATCACCCGGTCACCGGGGGCTACCCCGTCATCGGGGTCCTCCTCCCGCAGGACCTGCCCGTGGCCGCCCAGCTGAGCCCCGGAGACACCATCCACCTGCTCCCGGTAGACCCTGACTCGCTCACACCACTTCCATCGGAGACCCAGTCGTGAAGAAAATCCTCATCGCCAACCGCGGAGAAATCGCGGTGCGCATCATCCGCAGCGCCCGCACCGCCGGCTACTCCACCGTCGCCGTCTACGCCGACCAGGACCTCAACTCCCTACACGTACAGCTCGCCGATGAGGCCACCCCGCTTCCAGGCGCCACTGCCGGGGAGACCTACCTCAACAGGCAGGCACTGATGGAAGCCGCTCAACGCACCGGGGCCGATGCCGTCCACCCCGGCTACGGGTTCCTCTCCGAACACGCCGGCTTCGCCCAAGACGTTATCGATGCGGGCCTGACCTGGATCGGCCCCACACCGGAGACAATCCGGAAGCTGGGCAACAAAGTCACCGCACGCGAGATCGCTGTGGCTGCCGGTGCCCCGTTGGTGCCCGGCACCGACGGCCCGGTGGACAGTGCCGACGAGGTCCGGGCCTTCGTGGAAGAGCACGGACTGCCGGTGGCTGTGAAAGCAGCCCACGGCGGCGGGGGCCGGGGCATGCGCGTGATCCGCACCTTGCAGGAGGTGGACGCCGGTTACGAGGCCGCAGTGCGCGAGGCCGAGGCCGCCTTCGGCGCCGGGGAGTGCTATGTGGAGCGATTCCTGGACAAACCTCGGCACATTGAGGCCCAGGTGCTCGCTGATACCCAGGGCCGGGTGGTGGTGGTCGGCACTCGGGACTGCTCACTGCAGCGCCGTAACCAAAAACTGGTCGAAGAGGCCCCCGCACCGTTCCTCACCGCCGAGCAGCGCCGCGAAGTGCACGAGTCGGCGCGGGCCATTGCCACGCAAGCCGGTTACACCGGAGCAGGGACTGTGGAGTACCTGCTCAGCCCCGACGGTCTGCTGACCTTCCTGGAGGTCAACACCCGGCTTCAGGTCGAACACCCGGTCACCGAGGAGACCACCGGGGTGGACCTGGTCGCCGAGCAGCTGCGCATCGCAGAAGGCCAGCCAGTGAGCCTCACCGGCGACCCCGACCCCACCGGGCACTCCATTGAGTTCCGCATCAACGCAGAGGATCCCGCACTCGGGTTCCTGCCCACCCCGGGGCCGGTGGAGATCTTCTCCCCACCCACCGGACCGGGGGTCCGGGTGGACACCGGAATCCGCAGCGGTGATGACGTCCCTGACGCCTTCGACTCCATGTTCGCCAAAGTGATTGTCACCGCACCGGACCGCTCCGCCGCGTTAGCCCGGGCAGAGCTGGCCCTCGCCGAGATGCGCGTCGCAGGGTTGCCCACCGTGCTGCCCTTCCACCAAGAGGTGCTCCAGGCGCCGGACTTCCGGGCAGAGAACAGCTCCGGTGCCCAGGACGCGGACCACTTCGGTGTGCACACCCGGTGGATCGAGACCGATTTCGCCCCCGTCCTGGAGGAGTCTGCGTACCTGGCCTCCGCGCTGCGGCACCAGGAGACTTCCATGCAGCGGATCACCATGGAGGTGGACGGGCGCCCCGTCGAGCTCGGTCTGCCAGCCGCACTGACCACCTTGTTAGGGGCCTCCGCACCGGTGCCGCAGGAGACCGGCGCGGCAGCTGAGGCCGAAGGCAGTGTCACCGCCGGGTTCGCAGGCACCCTGGCCCGCTGGGAGGCCGAAGACGGTCAGGAAGTCTCCGCCGGGGACGCGCTGGCGGTGTTGGAGGCGATGAAGATGGAATCCACGGTCACTGCACCCGCGGCAGGAGTGTTTTCCCGCGCAGGGATAGAGCCGGGGGAGCAGGTCACCGCAGGTCAGCAGCTGGGCAGCATCGGTTAGATTGGGGGCATGTCCCGCTTGACCCCGCACGACGTCGCCCCCACCTCTTCAGCTGCGGCACCCGGCACCTCCGCTGACCTGACAGACGTCTGGGATCAGTGGCTGGCACCGCTGGAAGCAGCCGACCATGCATACGTGCCCGTCCGGGTCGCCGGTGTGCTGCGCCGTGCGATCTCGGCGGGCCAGATCCTACCCGGGAGCAAACTCCCGGAGGTGAAGATCACCGACCGGCTGGGCGTCTCCCGGCATACCCTGCGCAGTGCGTTCCAGATGTTGGCCGCTGACGGGCTGGTGGACCGGCAGCCCAACCGCGGGGTCTTCGTCCACGAACCCACCGGCGAGGACGTCCGGGAGATCTACCGGATCCGGCTCATCCTCGAGACCGGGGCGGTACGCACCACCGTCTTTCCTCCGGAGGCGGTCCAGCAGCTGAAGCAGATCACCCGGGGCGCCGAGCGCGCTCGCGAAGCCGGCGACGTGCCCGCCATGGCCCAAGCCAACCAGGCGTTCCACCAGCGGCTGGTCGCCCAGGCCCGCAGTCCTATGCTCGATGAGCTCATGAGCAAGGTCCTGGCTCGGATGCGTCTGGTGTTCGCTGGACGGCGCGGCGACCCGGACTTCCACTCCACCTACGTGGCGGGAAACGTGAAACTTGCCGACCTGCTCAGCCGGGATCAGCGCCAGGAAGCCGAAGAGCACCTGGTGAACTACCTGCTCAGCGCCGAACGTGACCTGCTGCGACGCTTGGAGAATTAGCAGGTTCCCGGCCAGCGAATCTGCTCTCAGACCAACTTTGTTGCACAATCCCCTTGAAGTGATTGTTCAACAACCGTAGGCTACGTCACACCAGCATTCGCCACGGACTCACCATCGAGGAGCACACTGTGCCAGCAGAACCTACCGCTGATGCCCGGGAAGACAGCCCGGAAGCGGTCACACCGAAGAAAAAATCCAAGCCTGCAGGTCCCACCTTCATCGCCACCCGGCGCACCGCGATGCTCGGGGCGATGTTCCTTATGGCGGTCTCCGCAGTGGGGCCGGGGTTCATCACCCAGACCTCCGAGTTCACCCTGCAGCTCGGTTCGGCCTTCGCCGCAGCCATCCTCATCTCCGTCATCGTGGACATCGCCATTCAGATGAACGTCTGGCGCACCCTCGGAGTCTCCGGGCTCTACGCCCAGGAGCTGGGAAATAAGATCCTCCCCGGCCTCGGCTGGGCCCTGGCGGTGCTGATCTTCTTCGGCGGGATCGTGTTCAACGTCGGCAACATCGCCGGTGCCGGCATGGGCATGAACGCCATGCTGAACATCGACCCCGAATGGGGCGGAGCCATCTCGGTGGCCCTGGCTATCGCCATCTTCCTCTCCAAGAAGGCCGGTGTGGCCCTGGACCGCATTGTGGTGGTCTGCGGTGCCGTGCTGATCCTGCTGATGGCCTATATGGCCATCGCCACCTCCCCGCCGGTGGTCGACGCCGCAGCTCAGACCTTCGTGCCGGTGCTACCCGAAGGGGAGGGCCTGGGCACATTCTTCTTCGTCACCACCACCCTGATCGGCGGCACCGTCGGCGGCTACATCACCTACGCCGGAGCACACCGGGTGATCGCCTCCGGGCACACCGGGCCGGAGAATGCTAAGACCATTGCCAAGGCGTCTGTGATGGGCATCATTGTGGCCAGCATCATCCGCTACCTGCTCTTCCTCGCGATCCTGGGAGTGGTCACCACCTACTCCGTCACCCAGATCGAGCAGACCGGCCAGGAGAATGTGGCCGCCTCCGCCTTCCTGCTGGTGCTCGGCGAATGGGGCCTGCGGGTCTTCGGCATCGCTTTCTGGGTGGCCGCCATGACCTCCATTCTGGGCGCGACCTACACCTCGGTGTCCTTCATCACCACCCACAAGACTTCGGCCCGGCTGCGCGCCTGGTTGTTCGTCGGCTTCCTCATCCTGACCTGCGGAATCTTCCTGGTGCTGGGGCAGGCTCCCGCCACCCTGCTGATCATGGCCGGTGCCTTCAACGGTGTGGTGCTGCCGCTGGGCTTCGCCGTGATCCTGATCGCCGCCTGGTTCAAGCGTGGCACTCTGCTCGGCGGCTACCACTACCCCAAATGGCTGCTGATCGCCGGCACACTGATCTGGCTGCTGACCATCTACATGGGCCTGAATTCCCTCACCGGGATCGCCGAGCTCTGGCAGGGCGGCTGAGCATGACCACCATCGACGGCGCCGCACCGGCCCAGACCACACCCGCGCAGACCACACCCGCCCAGACAACCCCGGGGCAGGCTCGGGCGCAGTTCCGGGCCGGGCTGCGCCGGCCCACCTCCGGCTACAGCGCTGGCTACGCACAGGTCAACCTCATCGCAGTGCCGCAGCAGCAGGCTTTTGACATGCTGCTCTTCGCCCAACGCAACCCCAAGTCCTGTCCCGTGCTGGGGGTGCTGGAGGCAGGCCAGTACAGCTCAGAACTCCTCAGCGGAGGGGACATCCGTACTGACATCCCCGCCTACCGGGTCTACCGGCACGGTGAGCTGGTGGACGAACCGGATGAGGTCACTGCGGTGTGGCGGGAGGACCTGGTGGCCTTTCTCATCGGGTGCAGCTTCACCTTTGAGGCACCACTGCTGGAGGCGGGCCTGCCGGTGGCTCACCTGGAGCAGGGGAGGAACGTGCCGATGTACGTCACCGACAGGCCCTGCCAGCCGGCCGGGACCCTCTCCGGCCCCCTGGTGGTCTCCATGCGGCCCTTTCCGCCCGAGAGCATCGCTGCCGCGGTGCGCATCACCTCCCGCTACCCGGGAGTCCACGGTGCCCCGGTGCACATCGGGGCACCCGAACAGCTCGGCATCACTGACCTGCAGAACCCTGACTTCGGCTCCCCGGTTGACATTCCCCAGGGGTGGACCCCCGTGTTCTGGGCCTGCGGGGTGACCCCTCAGGCAGCAGTTATGCACTCGGCCCCGGAGCTGGCCATCAGCCACGCGCCCGGGCATATGCTCATCACCGATCTGCCCAACAGCCAGCTGCAGGTGCCCTAACCTGCTCTCCTCCCCACGCGGCGCCTGAGCTACGACCCTCAGCGTTACGCCCCTCAGCGCCTCAGCGCCGCGACATTCGAACGTGCCTCAGACCCCCGGGGTCTTCGCGCTGGGAGCCTCGTCGGTGTCGTCGTCGTCCTTCTCCTCCGGCTGTGGCGGCAGATGCGGCATCACACCAGTGGCCTCATTGACCCACCCGCGGGTCCGGCGCCGGGCCACCCCCTGCCTGACGCCGTATTTTCCGTGCACCAGCCAGTAGAGGACGATCGCCCCGACCACCACACCGGCGCATCCGGCGTACATCACGTGGAACCCCCACAGGTCTACCAGGGGGCCCAGCGCCAGAGGAGCCAGTCCGAACCCCAGATCCATCATGATAAAAAACGTGGAGATGCCGATGCTGATCCGGTAGGTGCGCAGCTTGGAGGCGATGATCGCTTGGATGGCGGGCAGCAGGGAACCGAATCCGAACCCGGCCAGCACACCGGAGACGACCATCACCGCCTGGTTCGGTGACCAGGCCAGCAGGACCATGGAGACCGCGAACGCCGCCAGGGCGGGGATCACCACCGGGTTGTCCCCGTACCGGTCCTGGACCCGTCCCATGAACAGGCGCACCACCAGCATGGTCGCGGCGTAGACCACAAAGTAGAGACTGGCCCCGTCGGACATCCCCAGCGACTGAGCGTAGCCGTTGAGGAAGGTCATCACCGAGGCGAAGCTCAGCCCCAGCAGGGTGGCCACCAGAGCGATGGAGAACGCCCGCGGTTCGATCACATCCGACGGCCGCAGCCGCAGCCGGTCCCGGATGGGCATGCCGCGGCGCTTGACCTCCGGGGTGTTGACCAGGCAGGCACAGAGGAACGCCACCGCAGAGACAATCATCACCGCGTAGAACATGCCATCGAACCCGTGGCGTTCGGTGAGCTGAATGGCCGCCAACGGCCCCAGCGCTGGCGGAAGCGAGTTCGCCAGCAGATAGTACCCAGAACCTTCGCCGCGCCGGTTCCTGGGAATGATGTCGAACACCGCAGCGGTCAGGGCGGTCTGCCCGAACCCCAGGGCGACCCCGTGTCCCAGGCGCAGGATGATCAGCCACTGGTAGGAGTCCACCCATAAGTAGAGCACCCCTGCCAGTGCGAAGAGCCCCAAGCAGATCACCAGGGTGGGCTTGCGGCCCAGGGTGTTGACGTACTTCCCGGCGAAGAAGCGTGCACCCAGGGCCCCGATCACGAACGCGCTGGCGGCGAATCCTGCGGCAGTTTGGCCTGCGCCGAACTCGGTGGCGGCATAGACTGCCATCCCAGTGACTAGGATGAAGAACGCGGTGGTAATAGCAAGATTGATCAGGATCGCCAGGAGGAAGTTCCAGCTCAGCAGCGGTTCTTTCGTATCCTGATCCACGTAGTTGATTCTTTCATGAGGGGGTGACAGTGGTCGCGGAGCTTTGCAGTGACCGCAGCACCGGTCTCAGTCAGGCCTCACCTGATGCCTGAGGCGGTGCGTCCGGCCGGGCAGCGGGCCCTGTTGGCGGAGTTCACCTCCGTGGCGGAAGTATTGGCCTTCCACCGGCAGCTGATGACCAAGCCGCTCCCAGGGCAGCTGGAGGCGGTCCCCGCCGCGCGCACCGTACTGGTGGTTTTCCGCACCCGCCATCACACCGGGGAAGCGGCCAAACAGTTACGGCGGCTGCGTCCGCGTACCGGTGCGGCCAGCCCGGGACGTGAGGTGGAAATCCGCGTCCATTACGACGGCGCCGACCTCACCACCTTGGCCGAGCAGCTGGGGATCAGCAGCCAGGGACTCATCGACTGGCATACCTCGACCCGCTGGGTCGGGGGCTTCGCCGGTTTCACCCCCGGGTTCACCTACTGCGTGCCTGAGCCAGTGGCCACCCGCAAACGGCTGCGTAAGTCCGAGCAGCCCTTCCAGGTGCCCCGCCTGGAGTCTCCCCGCACGGAGGTACCCGCCGGCGCAGTGGCACTGGCCGGGGAATTCTCCGCCGTCTACCCGCGCAGCAGCCCCGGCGGCTGGCAGCTGATCGGCAGCACAGATGCGGCGCTGTGGGACCTCGACCGGGGTGAACCAGCGCTGATCCAGCCCGGAGACACCGTCAGCTACGTACCGGTCACCGAGCAGATCACCGTGACGGCGCCGGGACAGCAGGCGACCCGCTCCGCGGAGCAGCGCCGGGGGGTCCCGGAGGCCGATGCGGTGGTGGACGTGCTCAACCCAGGTCCGCAGACCCTGCTGCAGGACCTCGGCCGTCCCGGACGTGCGCACTGGGGGGTGCCCCCTTCCGGGGCGGCCGATGTGCAGGCCCTGCGGCAGGCCAATGAGCTGGTCGGCAATGACGATTCCGCCGCCGGGTTCGAGGTGCTGTGCGGCGGCCTGGAGCTCACGGTGCGGCAGACCTCGGTGGCGGCGGTCACCGGCGCAGAGACCACGCTGACAGTGCGGAGCCCGGCAGCCAAAGAAGTCTCCAATATGGCGCTCAACGGCACCGGGGCGGCCAAGCGCCCAGCGGATGAGCCCGCGGAGGCCCACCGGGTCCGGTCGGTTCCGCTGCGGGCGCCCTTTCTGCTCTACCCGGGGGAGCGGCTGCGGCTGGGCACCCCGCAGCGAGGGCTGCGCAGCTATGTGGCCTTCTCCGGTGGGCTGGCCGCCCAGACCGTGCTGGGCAGTGCGTCCACCGATGTCCTCTCCGGCCTGGGCCCCGCGCCGGTGGCCGCAGGGGACACCTTCGCTCTGGTGGGTGTGCCCTCGGGATTTGTGGGGATCGCCGATGTGGCGCGCACCGCACTGCCCGAGGTGGCGGGACCCACCCAGCTGCGCTTCATCCCCGGACCGCGCCAGGAGTGGTTCGCCAGCCGGCACAGCAACCCGGGGCTGGACGCCTTACAGGCCTTGGTATGGACGGTGCGGGAGGATTCGAACAGGATCGGGCTGCGCCTTTCGGCCGAAGAGGCTGCGCCCTCACCGGCGATCGCCTGGACCCGCCCCGAGGAGCTGCCCAGCGAACCAGTGGTCCGCGGCGCCATTCAGGTCCCGGGGTCCGGTGACCCGGTCCTGTTCCTGGCTGATCACCCCGTCACCGGCGGATACCCGGTGATCGGCGTGGTCGTCCGTGAAGACCTGGGACTAGCGGCCCAGCTTCCGCCGGGGGCAGAGGTCCGGTTCCAAGCGGTGCATCCCGACACTCTGGAACCGGTGTAGAGCTTCCCGGTCTGCCCGTTCACTGCGGTAGGCTTCACCCGTGACCGACACCGCTGACCATCATCACACCTTCCATTCCGCTTCCCTGGATCGGCGCACCTCGGTGCCCGGCAATGTGGTCCGCGGGGCGCTGATCGGGGTGGTCGAGACTGTGCCGGGTGTCTCCGGTGGGACCGTGGCCCTGGTCACTGGGATCTACCGGCAGCTGATCGGCTCGGCCTCTGCGGTGGTCTCTGCGGTGCGCGTGCTGGTGACGGGTCCGGACCGTGTGACCAGCATGTGGGCGCACCTCTCCCAGGTGCACTGGAGGGTGATCATCCCGGTGCTGATCGGGATGGTGCTCGGTCTGGCCACGGCAGTGCAGTTCATCGGCGACTGGGTGGAGAACTACCCGGAGCTGACCCGGGCGGCGTTCTTCGGCATGGTCCTGGTCTCCATCGCCGTGCCGTTCCGGATGGCGCTGCAATCGGCTGGCGGGGCACTGCGGCCACGGCATTGGACGCTCGGCGCGATGGCCGCGGCCGTGACTTTCATCCTGGTGTCGCTGCCGCCAGGGACGGTGCAGCCGCACTGGTGGCTGGTGGTCCCGGCGGCGGCAATCGCGGTCTCGGCGCTGCTGCTGCCCGGACTCTCAGGAGCGTTCCTGCTGCTGACCTTCGGTCTCTACGAACCGACCATCAGCGCTGCCCGTGACCTGGACCTGGGCTACTTGGGTGTGTTCTTTGCCGGGGCAGTGCTGGGCATGGTGAGCATTGTCAAGGTCCTGAAATGGCTGCTGGATCACCATCACACGCTGACCATGGTGGTGTTGGCTGGAGTGATGCTCGGGGCGCTGCGCACCCTGTGGCCCTGGCAGACCGAAGACCGCGGCCTGCTGGCACCGGATCAACTGCTGGGTCCCGCGGCAGGAATCGCGGCTGCCGGCGCAGCGGTGGTGGCGGTCCTGGTGATTCTCGACGCCCGCTTCTCGCGTGACCAATAGGGCCCGCGCCGAGGAGGGGTTCAGAAGTCACTGATGGACGTGGCAGCAAGCAGATCATCCAACGGAAGAACTGTGATGTGCTCTGTGAGGCGGTACCTCTTGCCTCCTGGGTAGATCACCCGGAGGGCGTCAAGGTCAAGTTCTCTGCCAGCATGCCGCATTGACGCGGTGAGCTTGGGTGCGTCGGATCGTTTGACCTCAAAACCCAATCGTTGCTCACCCTCTAGGATCAGGTCGAGCTCGGCACCATCTTTCGTCCTCCAGAAATGCGGCTGGTAGCCTTCCGCCCGTCGAAGGATTTCCTCGATCACGAAGCCCTCCCAAGAGGTGCCCACACTCGGGTGTCGAAGCAGTGACGGATGATCATTTACTCCTCCCCAGAGTGCGTGCAGCAATCCGGTGTCCCGATAGTACGTCCGGGGAGTTCTGACAAGCCTCTTTCCCTGGTTGCTGTGCCAAGGTGGTAGCGCTCGGATCAACAGTGCGTCGCTCAGCCCGTCCAGGTACTTGCGGACTGTCGACTCTCCTATGTCGAGGTTGCTGGCGATAACCGAAGCGTTGATGGGCCCCCCATGCTGGTGCGCGACGAGCCCCAGGAAGCGTCTGATAGTCGAAGCCGGTAGAGCCAGCCCGAACTCGGCGAGATCCCGATTTGCCAAGGTCTGCACATACGAGTGCCGCCAGGTGAGGGAATCTTCGTCTGAGGTGGCAAGAAGTGCCGGTGGATACCCACCCCTCCTCCATACCGAATCTGAGTCATTGACGTCTGCAGGGCCCATGCCAGGCAACTCGATGACCTCGACTCGTCCGGCCAGTGACTCAGACGACTGTCTCAGGGCACGCGGCGAAGCACTGCCGAGCACAAGGAAAGTGGCTGGTCGACTCTCCCGGTCAGCCAGAACTCTCAACACGGGAAAGAGTTCGGGGTGCCTTTGCACTTCGTCAATGACAACTATTCCGGTCAGCCCATCGAGTGCAAGCATGGGCTGCTCAAGGCGAGCAAGGTCTATGGGATTCTCCAGATCGAAGTAGTTCTCCGATTCTGGTGGGACCACGGTTCTTGCCAGGGTTGTCTTGCCCACCTGGCGGGCTCCGACCATCAACACCACTGGCGCCCGACGAAGTGACTCCTCTAGCTTCGCTCTGTCCTGAACTCGGTCTTGCATATTGTTAGATTACCCGGCAAATCCGCATCAGTCATGCGGATTTGCCGGGTAGTCCGCAGATCTGATGCTGAGTCTGGACAAAATCCTGCTGGCACCGGATCAACTGCTGGGCCCGGCGGCTGGCATAGCGGCCTCGACGCCCGCTTTTCTCGTGCTGGGTAGTACCCCGGGTCAAGTAGGCCCCGTGCCGAGTAGGCGCTGAAATATCCCTGCCGTTTATCTCAGGTGGTCTGTTTCTGAGATCTCCACCGGGCCGGGCCCGCGCGCCAGCTGAGCAAGGGCTTCTACCGCATCAGGCCGGTGCTGAGCGCACCACTGGAAGACAACAGTGGGCTCCAAGACTCCTGCCATTTTCTCGCCCTCCAGCACCAGCAGCGGTCGGACCCCTTCATCCCTGAGTAGCTCCACGGCGGTGTCGAACGGCTCATCGGCCTCCAAGAACCGGGCTGGTGCCACAATGGCGTTGCCGCACCGCATGGCAGACCAATAATCGGGGTATTTGTGCCGGAGCTGTTCAATGTCTTCAGCGGTGAGCACACCCACTGGAGTGTCATCGTGCTCGGTCACGGCCACATACGGCACCCCGGGATTCTGCAGCTGGCTCAGGGCTGCCTCCACACCTTCTGAGGCGCGAATCTGCACACTCACCGGGACCAGTGCCTTGCGGACAGCGGTGGTCTCGGCAGGGGCAGCAGTAAGGGGATCGTTCTTCGGCTCACTGGGCCGGCTGTCAGTGGTGGTCACCGGGCACCTGCTTCCGGCCTGTCCTGTCCAGGTGAGGGGTCCTCAGTGGAGGGAGCTTCTTTCGGCAGATACCCGTGCTCTTGGCCCCAAAGGCGCACCTCGTGGGGGCGTAGGACGCCCACTGGGGTACCCTCCTCCTCCACCACCAGCGGCCGGATACCGTGTTCCCGGTATTGGCGCAGCACCTCCGTCACGGCAGCGTGCGCGGGGATGCGAGTCTGCGGCAGGGTCATCATGGACGCGCAGGGCTGGGCCTGCCAGCCGGCGGGATCTGCCCGCACCGCAGTCAGAACATCCTCAGCGGTCAGGATTCCCACGACCTCCCGGCGGTGGACCACCACAGTGAAAGCTTCGTCGCTCTGGGCAATGTGGTCAGCCGCCTCACGCAGGGGGTGATGTGCCCCGACCGTGGGATGCAGCGGGCTCATCAGGTCAGCGGCCTGGGGGACCTGCTGGGTACCGGGTTCCGGGGCAGCTCCGGAGGTGGAACTGGGGTGCAGCGTGGGGTTCATGGACTCACTTCACCTGTCAAAGTGGGGGAGTCCGCTGCTTGAACTCGTGGACATAAGCTTAGCAAGAGAGTCGACGGGAAGAAGGGAGTTATGAGGACAGATCCAGGGGGTAAGCTCCAGCGGGGCGCGAAGCACGGTAAGTCTCTGGTCGCGGACATGGAGTCCTCGGTCACCGCGGTGCGGATGATCTCCGGCTTCCTGTCCGGGTCCACAGCTCCGGTGCTCAGTGGGGTGCCCTCGTCTTCCGCGGCGGCGGATGCGGTCAGTGCGCTGCCACAGCGGATGCAGAACAAGGCATTCGAACTTGCCGGACGCAGCGAAGCACTGCGGCAGAAGAAGATCAGCGACATCGACGTCGACGCCATTGATCAGTGGGTCGTCGAGCAGTATTCCGCCCGGCGCACCGGCCGGACGAGCTATCCGGCAGTGGTGATGGGGTCCGTATCAGGGGCAGCGTTCTTTCTTGCTGCCGCCCTAGGTGTCCCCTTCCTGCCGCAGACCACTCTGGTGGCCGTCAACGACGGTGACACCGACCCCGATGACCCGCACCAAGCTATGCGACGGTGGGCTCCGGCAGCCCAGCAGATCGCGGCGAACAACCCCCGGGTTTCGGTCTACCACATGCATGACCCCGCCCAGGACCGGCCCATGATGAAACAGACCGCTTTCTTCCGGCTCAAGCGCGCCGGGCTCGGTCCGGTCTACCGGGAGTTTCTGCGCAACTCTCTGGCCCCTGAGGGTCACGTCATCACCCTGGAGAACACTCGCACCTGGCGGGTGACCCAGACCGGGGAGCGCAGCTTCTTCCAGTTCGGGTGCCTCGGCGGCATGCCGGAGGAGGAGTACGTCTCCGGCAGCCAGCGGCTGCACGACTTCCTTGAAGCCGAAGGCTCAGCGCAGCGACATTGGGAGGCGCCTGCGCCCACCGGGCGGCGCCCGGACGGGGAGTGGGGCTTTGACCCTGCCTTCGGAACAGACCTTGACGAGCTGGCAAGTGGCGCGGGGTGGAGGCGCCGTCGGCTCTATCAGAATGAGCCGCAGGATGCGTCCGCGTTTCTGGCCGAGCTCTACCGCGACTGGTACCGCCGGCTGGGATGGGAGGACAACCGGCTGCTGGCGCAGACCTATACCTTGCTGGACCCCCGGGCCACTATGGCCACCGGGTCGGTGCCCTTTTGGAACAGGTTCCACATGCAGCCCAGCTTTGATGTCCTCTCCGAATATCTGCACACTGCTCAGCCGTATGAGGAGATCCTGATCAGTCTGTTTTCCAATGGGGTGCGTTCTCCGGGGCTGGTGGATCTTTCCCAGTGGGAGGCGCTCGCCGCAACCCATGCAAGTACGCGGGGAGAGGTGATTGGGGTGAACCCGGAGACCTTTCCGTTCGACGCCGGGCATCCGCTGCGTTTTCAGCAGGCGCTGGAGGCCGCCGGCCCCCACCGGGACCTGCCGGAGCCGTTGACGGTGGCGGAGGTGGACGCGTTTGCCCGTGCTTACGGGATCGCTGTGTCCGCCGGGTCGCTGCCGGAGCATCACGACGACGTCGCCGGAGAGGGTTTCCGGAATCCAGTCAGCTGGGTGGGGGACTAGTGATCTGAGAGTTTCTTCAGCCACTGGGCGACGTCGCGGCGCTCACTGGCCATCAGGTGCAGCCCCAGGTCAGCACACAGCTGGGCGAACATTTCCACGCCCTGGACGCTGTTACCTTCATCATCTAACCGCGGGGCGAAAGAGGCCAGACCCACTTGTCCGGGAAGGACTCCGATAATCCCTCCCGAGACGCCGGACTTTGCAGGGATGCCGATCCTGGCCAGCCACCGCCCGGAGCCGTCATACATGCCGCAGGTGGCCATCACACTTAGGGTGCGGCGGGCGGCGCCTTCGGAGACCACGCGTTCCCCGGTCTCGGGGTGGATGCCGTTATTGGCCAGAGTCGCGGCCATCCGTGCAAGATCCCGGACGGTGACCAACACGCAGCACTGGTCGGTATAGCCGCGCACCGCCTCCTCCGGCTCCACCTCCAGAATGTCGTGGGTCTTGAGCATGTTCGCGATGGCGAGGTTGCGGTAGTCCTTGGCGTACTCTTCCTCCGCCAGCTCGCGGTCCACATTCAGGTCGCGCCCGGCGAAGACGCTCAGCCCCTGCACGATCCGTGCGGTGCGGGCCTGGACCTCGGGGTGGTGGGAGGTGGTGGGCTCGCCGTTGCCTTGCGGGTCGGCTTTGTCTGGGCTGACCAGCTGGTGGGCGACCAGAGCCCCGGCGTTGATCATGGCGTTCAGCGGCCGGCCGGTGCCTCCTTCTAGGGAGAGCTCGTTGAAGGCCTCCCCGGAGGGTTCGGTGCCGACGCATTCGTGCACGCGTTCCAGCCCGGCGTCGTCCAGGGCCATGGCGTAGTCGAACGGCTTGGAGATGGACTGGATCGTGAAGTAGTGCTGGTCATCACCTGCGGCATACTCGGTGCCGTCGGCGGTGACCAGAGCCAGGGCGTGCTGGGCCGGGTCAGTGTCTCCGGGGGCTGGCAGCTGCTCGGAAATGTGTCCGGAGGTGTCCTCCCCGCAGGTGGCAAGCACCTGCTCCAAGTAGTCACTGACGGAGGAAGCCTGCTCCGGCGGCTGTGGTTCAGCTGGAGAATCTGACATGGTGCCAGACTAAACCCAGGTGTCCCCGTCTGGCAGAATGAGCTCATGAGTGAGGGCTCCGGAACTTCTGACCAAGAAACCATCGCTGTCGTTGACGATGGGGACGGGGTGCTCCTGCTGGGAGCTGAGGAGCAGTTGGGCGCGCTCGATAAGCTCACCGGCGTCAATGTTCGTCGGCCCTCAAGTTTCACGCTTTCCCGGGCCAGCAACGCTCTGGGTGCCGTGACAGGACTTCAAGCCGCCAGTGGGCGCTGGTTGAAGTTGGACAGCGAGTCCGCTGTGTTCCTCCAGAAGAATGGGATTCTCAGTGTCAAGGCGGGCGTGGTCCGCAGGGGCAATGGGCAGATTCTCAAACACCTCAAGTTTGAGAACGCGGCGCTGTTGACTCCCGCCGCCCCAGCCGCACTGTCCGCAATGGCGACGCAGGCTGCTCTGGAGGCCGCATTACAGGACATTCAGCAGTACCTTGTCTCGATTGAGGCGAAGCTGGACAAGTTGCTCAAACAGCGCAAAGTCGAGGTGCTCGGTCAACTCGGCGGAGTCACTCTGGCAATCGATGAGGCACATTCTCTCTACCTGCACACCGGAAGAATCTCCGCCGTCACCTGGTCAAAAGTTCAGGCGAATTCACTGGCACTGCAAACCATGCAGTCGGAGGCCGTCGCCCAGCTCGAGGAACTCGCCGACCGGCTGAAGGAACAGATCGGAGACATCGACGGCTCAGCTCAGGTGCTGGCAGACGTGCGTGAGGATGCACCGTTCTGGCTGGGGGTATTGGCGAGGTGCATGGCGCTTCAGGATCGGCAATACATGATCGAACTTGCACGAGTGTCCGACGAGGAACCCGACCAGGTCGAAGCCCACCATGAGGGCATTAAACGTGCCCGGCTGGAACGGGCGCAGCGGATCAGTCAGCGGTTGGCGTCCATCCGGGAGTCTGTCGAAGGCTGCGCGGAGTTATCGAACCTGGAGCGGGTCACCAGCCCGATCAGTACCAGACGTATTACCAGTGGAGCCAACGAGGTCAACCAGACTATTACCGACTTCGCTGAGCATGTGGCTTTGGATCTCACCGCTCATGATCATCTCGACGCAGTCCCGTGGGGCACTGCCGTCAAGGCGGTGATAGACGATGTGGGTTCACGCGCCGGTGCCGCTGGCGGCCACGTGGCAGGCCAAGCCAAAGGGGTCACAGCGCGTCTAAGGGAGCGGCGCGAAGAGGCGCTCGAGTCCAAGCTGGAGAAGCTGCGGAGCAAGCGCAAACCCAAGGCGGAGACTGGCGCGCTGGAAGAACCAGATCACCCCGCAATCACCTGAACTGCGCATTACCCCGCGCGGCATGCGACCGGGGGACCACGTGCATGCCAGGCTCGGCGGCCAGGGGGCCGACTACACTAATCGTGGTGCACGGGCTGCTAAGCGGATGTGCGGACGCGCGCAGCCGCGGTCTGGCTGTCGAATTCGACGCGAAAGGTACAGGTGAAGTCACCGACCATGATGAAGTCATCCGCTGAAGCGATTGCTCACCTGGCGGCCTCGACTGCGCAGAAGTACAGTTCGGACACCATCGTGATCCTTGGGAAGGGTCCGTCAGCGGACCAGGTACATTCACGAGTCTTCAAGGACGCGGTCGTCATTGGAGTCAATGACGCCGAACGTATCCACCCCACCGACATCACTATCTTCTACGAGGACTGGGTGGGGGAGTCCGTGGCAGAGGACGGGCTGCGCTCCGCTGCCTATGTGACCTCCACCAGTTTTCATGCCCCGGACCGGAAAGTGGTGCGCCTGCCCTTCCGCCCGCTGTCCAACGACGCTGAGGACCAGGTGCTGCTGCGTTTCCAGGATCGCAGCGAGGTGGCCATTGAGGAGGCTATGTTCCTCACTGCATTAGAGATCGCCCGCGCTATCGCCGATCATCGTGACCGGACCCAGACGGTCTACATGGTGGGCTTCGACTTCACCCCCGATGCTGGTCAAGCCCGCGCTGCCGCGTCCCAGTACAGCCCGGAGCTGTCCTCACGCCGTCGGGCGGGTATGGAGTTGCAGGAGTACATCCTGCAGAACGCGCTCTACACCCTGGAAGACACGAACCTCGACGTCCGGCACGTAGGCACGCGTGACTTCTCTGATCTGACCCCTGAGTTGCTCAACGAGCGTTACCACGTCTCCGTGGCAGAGTCGCCTCTGCCAGAGCCAGTGGACTACCCGGATGTGGAATTGCCCGCAGTCGAGATCACTGCGGAAATCACCACGAACCATTTCGGCGATCTGGACCGGCTGGAGAAACTCGTGCGCGCCGCGCACGCGGCCGGGGCCGATTGGGTGAAGGTGCAAAAGCGGGATGTGAATACGTTCTATACCTCTGAGCAGCTGAAGTCTCCGTATAAGTCCCCTTACGGATCCACGTTCGGCGACTATCGCCGACAGCTGGAGCTCGGCAAGGAGGGCTTTCAGTTCCTGGATCAGCTGACCCAGGACTTAGGCATTGGGTGGTTTGTTTCAGTATTGGACCAGCCCTCTTTTGAGTGGATGACCAGTGAGCTTGATGTACCGATGGTGAAGCTGCCTTCGACCATTTCGGAGAAGAAGGAGTACCTGGAGTTCGTCGCGCAGAACTACTCGGGGTCGCTGGTGGTGTCCACCGGCATGACGGACCAGGCTTATGAGCAGTGGCTGCTGAAAACCTTCACCCGGCAGGATCGGCTGTATCTGTTGCACTGCAATTCGGCGTACCCCACACCTGATGAACACACCAACATCGGGGTTGTGCGCCACTATGCGCATCTAGCCCAGGAGCAGAATGGCCACGGCGGTCCGCGCATCATCCCCGGCTATTCAAGTCATGATTACGGGTGGATGGCCTCTGCGCTCGCGGTAGCGGCCGGAGCGCAGATGGTGGAGAAGCACGTCAAGCTCGGCCATACCGAATGGGCCCACTTCGACGCTGTCGCCGTAGACCTCACCACTGAGGCCTTCACGGAATATGTCGACGCCATCCGGCAGGCGCAATTGCACGTTGGGTCCTCCCAAAAGAAGATCACCGCCAGCGAACACCATAAGTATTGAGGCGGCTGCGCCAGCGCCGATCAGGAGGATGTATGTCCCATGGGCTTGGTTTCCCGGTGCCGGGCTTCGTTGGAGCCCCGACCTGGGTCAACAGATGGCACCTAGGCTCTAACAGTGATGTCGAGATGGGTGTCAGCGATAGCGGTCACCTGCGCATCAGGAAGCCCACTGAAGCTCCCCGGCATCTGACCCTCCAAGCCACCCCGCAGGATTTGAAGCGCTTGAGGCAGGGCAAGGGCATCGCCGTGGACCCGGGAAGCGCCTACAGCGCATGGCTGAACGCGGTAACAACGGGCGGAGCGGCTGCTCAATTGGTGATCCATGAATTCGACAAGCTGGGTCAGCGGGTAGCTCGCTGGGCGGTAGATAACAAGAAACGTGGAGTTCTTGTGACCGACCCGCATACCCGCTCTCTGGTCCTCTCGGTGCGCACCGCTGGGGTGGGTTCCGCGACCGTAAAGAATCTGGAATTTAGCCCCTTGTCAGGTACCTCCGATTATGAGACTGGGTTCCGTCTCCAGGGGGCCGTCCCGGCAGAGCGCGCGAATTCCGGTCTACCCAACGCGCAAGACATCGGTGTGCTCATGAGTCTCCGGCGAACGTTGTACGATCGGATTCCACTGCGGGTAGTGCTTAAGGAGGCGGAAGCCCCCACTGTGGCCAGTGCGCTGATAGCCGGGGGTCACTTGTTGGAAGCCCAAGCTGTGGTCGACGCCTTTGACCTATACTCGCGCCTCAGGATCGGAGAACTTAAAAAGATCTTCTACCATGCGCGGCGCACTGGTTACATCCGCTTTGCTCTCTGTTCCATGCGCGAAGTCTCGCGGCGGAAGAACGATGACGCAGATCGGCAGACCGTGGAACAACTGACCTATGAATGCCAGTTCCACAACGATCCGTGGGACCTTCTCGATAATTTTCCCCGCACGGCCTTTCACGACCCGGCGGGGCCCGTGCTTCACATGGTCGGGAAGTCCTATCCGGAAACGCAAACAGGGTACACCCTTCGCACCAAGTACACAGTGGATGCGCTTCGTCGCCAAGGAATCGACTCAGTGGTGGCGGTTCAGACCGCAGGTAATCACGGTGAGGGACTTGAAAAGACCACACGCGGGGACGTTGACGGCACTCCAGTGGTGCAATTCGGTGGACTGCCGGCTAACCAGACCAGCCGAAAAGCATGGCTGCGCCGCAATGCCGCAGAGCTCTACGCCCTCGTTCAGCAAGTACGGCCCAGCGTCATTCACGCGCATTCCGACTTCATAAATGGTGTACTGGCTACTCACGTGGGAGAAGCCGTCGGGATACCAGTCGTGTACGAGACCCGCGGATTCTGGGAAGAGACATGGTTATCACGGATCGGGCAATCCAACGAGTGGGGTGATCCTGAGCTGATCTCCCGAACCTACGGTTATCCACACCTTTATCTCGGACGCCGATACATTGAGGGCCGGGTGCGGGAGCGGGCGGATCGCAATGTGACCCTGGCGCAGACGATGAAGGATTCGATCCTTGAGCAAAGCCCTGATGGTGCTGTGCGAGCAGATCACGTGTATCTGGCGCGAAACGCTGTAGACCCCGCCGATTTCCCTCTCCAGCCTCGTTCTGCGGGGTTTCGTGCTGACCTTGGGTTGGCTCCCGGCGACGTCGTCCTCGGGTACATCAGTTCCATGGTGGAGTATGAGGGTATCGAGGTATTGATATCGGCCTACCGGCAACTCCGTGATGTCACGCCGAACGTTCGGCTGCTGCTGGTGGGAGGAGGCAGACACCTCGAGGAGTTGAAACGCTATGCAGCGCGGGAGGGGTTGCACGACGTCATCTTTACCGACAAGGTGCCCCACGAAGAGGTAATTGAGTACTACCACGCAATCGATGTCTTCGTAGTGCCTCGTCGCCGGACGCGGGTGACCGAATTGGTCACGCCACTAAAACCCTTTGAGGCTTTTTCCACGGGACGGCCCGTTGTGATGTCCGATGTTGAGGCGCTGGCGGAGATTGCCCGAGACTCCGGCGGGGCTGGTCGGCTTTTTCCAGCAGATGACTCTGGTGCGCTTGCGAATGTGCTGTCAGAGCTGGTCCACGACGAAGAGCTCCGCGAACGGCTCGGTCGGCAGGGAGCTGAGTGGGTGCGCCGCGAACGGTCTTGGGATGCGAACGTCCTGGCATATGCCAAGCTCTATCGGGAGCTGCAGGCCGAAGTGCTGGCAGAAAGTGCGCGCGCCCGTGGCTGACCGTCACACGGCTCCTGTCGCTGATCCCCCCACCGGCAACGGCAAATTCGGAGCTCTTTTCTGGCTAACTTTGGTAGGATCTGCACTCGCCCTTGTCGTCCTTACGGTCGTGATTACTCTCGCGACGACCAGTCCAGGCCTAGACGACACGGAACAGCGTGAGGGTGACGGGCGTGACGCAGACGCCTCGGACACTTCAGCGCTCACCACGGAGGTTGAGTTCGGCAGTCAAGACGTCATAGTCGCGAAGGTGGACATCCCGGCGGGCACAAGTGGGGCTGTTCTGCTGCCTTACGACGTTAATGTCGAGTCTCTGGCTGCGGCGGCGCCACGGGCAGCGATGGTCGCCTTCCGCATTGAGTGCCACGATGACGACGGACGCGCCGAAATGCAGTCAGACGGCAAACTGAGCACTAACGTCTTTCTTGCACATGGCGGCAATGTCTCGGGCCAGGCGCTGACTGCGCCCACCGAAAAAGCACTCAAATGCGCGTTGCTGGCTTCGGCCCCATTTATCGAGAGTACCGAAGACGGACTAACATCACTTGCAGTCCAGGCAGACCTTCGAAGCGAATCCCCCGACGGGGAGCACCTCTTGGCCCTAGATCGACTCGACGATGCCACTTTAGTACAGACAGGACAGGCCGAATACGTCTTGAGCTTGAAAGTCGATGATCCCGCCGTCCTGGATAGCATGAGCACAACCGTCCGCCTGACTTCCTGTACCGTCGTCGGAGGGTCTCGGGATGGCGGAACGGGAGAGAACCTTTGCCTGGAATCGATGACCGGTCGTGAGTCATCCACCGTGCGGATTCGGGTCATTGCACGCTGGCTGAACGCCGACGGGGAGGTCACGGGCACCACCAAGTACTGGGACGAGACCCTCGCGGTCGACTACAACACCCACCATGTGCCGTGGACGCTGCGGCAGGGCGATATGGCACAGCGGGTCTCAGACTCCGCTGACGCAGTGGTCTTGGTCGTTCAAGTTCAAAGCCTCGCTGGAACACCATTCGTCATTCATGCCGACGGCACTGACGCCGTGATCAGTACACGTCGTTGAAAGGTGACATGCGTCATTCAGCAGAGGACAGCACGGTAGGCTCAACAAGTTCGTTGCATTAATAGGGGCCGAGTGCCGCCATAGGAGAGATACTCATGGACCACGACTCCGTACCTTTTGACGTGACTGGTCCGGGCAGTCCGAGGAGCGCCGACGTCCGAGAGGCCTACGCCAAAATTACTTGCCGAGGGCTCCACGTCATGGGTGAGATGATTGAACACGATCGCGCGTACCGATCCAACGAGGATGGACATTTCGCATGGGATGTCTCCTTGCTCATCCGTGCAGCGTGTTTAGCCTGGCGAGTGACTAGTGACCCGCTGCATCTTCGGCAGGCCGTTACGTGGGCGAAGCATGTGGCCGAACGTACGGATGACAAACTTGGTTTTACTAACTGGCGCGGGGAGAGCGGACCTGTCTGGTCTGCTGGCTCCAGGTACACTGCGGGTACTGCAACTGTAGGGAAGTTTGGCAGCACGACGATTTGTCTGCAAGCTGTCGCAGACAGCATCACTATCGAGCGCCCCAGCGCGACCACGGCGATCATCCGGGCAGCCCGTGCGGGGGGCCGGAGATGGTCTTCGCCAGAGTCATCGTTAGTCCCTGGGCACCGAAACTACCTGCCTGATGTTCTGTCCCAGCTGAGTGCTTCGTTCGCTGTGCTCCTACGGGGGCTCCCCGAGCCCCTCGACCTGACCTCATTGTCTGCTGGAAGGTTGTCCCTCAATAAGCAGTTTGCCCCTCACCTAATCCATACAGGCAAGATCGCTCACGCCTTGGTATGTGCCGCCGAGGCGCTCGAATGCGCAGGCGTGCAGGCGGTCGACCCCGAGATTACTCCCGGAGAGCTGGTGACAGTTGCGGAAAAGGCCCTGCTGTTCCACGACCCAGAAATCCGCACACGCGCAGGTCAGCCGTGGTATGTTACACCCCCAGATTTTCCCGGACGGAGGCTCGGCCTCGACCTTCCGCACAATCATGTCGTTGACGCCGCATCGGCGTTCATGACATTGGGACACCGGCGGAGTGATCCGGGTTTTCTAAGTTTTGGGATTTCGCTTACTCGGAGGTTCCTTAGAGAAATCGAAGCATACGATTCGGGTTCGCTGCCGCACCCATGGTACTACTATCCGGTCGACAGCGAAGTATTCTCTGGAGTGGTGAGGGAAAAACCAGTATCCGAACGCAGAGTTGCGGCTGTTCCCCGGGCGGAGGATAGCTCGCACGCTACTACGCGCGTGCGTGCCCTTTCGGAATGGAAGCACATCGGCGACAAATTGATCCCCGATGCCGTTCTGAGTTCGGTCGCTTTGTCTTTCCGTCGCCACTTCATGCTTAGAATTAAGAGCGCCGCCACTCTGCGGTGGCTTCCAGGAGACGGGATAAATGCCCCCCGGCTTGGACGCACGGACACCTATTCCGGAGCTTGGGCGACACTGGCTCCGTGGGATCCGAGCATCAAGCGACGCATAAATGCAATGGCGTACCGCCATCCTCCTACGGCTGCTTTCGGCGCTACGGTTCTCTCTGCTGCAGAGATTCTAGCTTTGAATGTGGGCCTCCCTACTTATGCAACGTCGCGTCGAACCGGTCAAGGGTGATTCGCTCATCCTGATACTCCGAGATGGCTCGCCACTTTTTGGGGAACCTCTCCCACCGGTCACGGTAGTACCGCAACAGGTCGCTATCGGTCTCGTCGACGATCTTTGAGAGCGTATCGACATGAATCCAGTGGTACTGGTTGAACTGACGACCCGCGATTGCCTTGCCAAAGTTCGTCGGGTACGCGATGAGCTCCGCTTCGACCCAGGGTACGGGTACCTCAATAAAATTAGTTCCCTGATGTACCTCAAAGGTACCTAAGTCGTTTTCAAACTTGGGAACTACCAGGCTTGTCATCGGGTCGTAAGTATTATCCCCAATAGATGCTCTTACTGATCCATTTTCCGCTGCTTCAACTGCAAACAAAACAGTGTTGGGCTTTGGGAAAGTTCGTCGGCTTAGTTCGACTGTGAAGGACTGTTTCTGTCCTATTTTGATGCGCCGCGGACCCTTCGGAAGCGCAGCCCCACCCGGATCCAGATCGGAGTTAGCGTCGAACGTTCCTGCGCCAGGTATGTCCACCTGAACGGACTTAACGGTCAATTCGGTGCTCTCGGGCTGCAGACGGACCGCTGCTGGCCCCTTCAATTTGTATCGGGAAGTAGCGTACTCAGGGACGTCGTAAATCGGGACGAGTGCCTCCAGCCCGCGCACTGAGCGGTCGAAAAGGTTCCAAGCTTGCTCATCGTTGTTAGCTTTTGCGTAATCACGGAGGATGCAGGTGGCGGTCGTCCACCCGTTAAGCGTGCAATCTGGGGCGAGTGAAGGATATTCCTCGATGATGAGACCACCGTTATCGGCGGCCCCCGCGACGCCGCCTTCCCCAACGGGCACCTCCAGGCTCGACAGGATGCCCGAGAGTGGCCCCTGGAACCTTTCCGTACCCGGCAAGGCCAAGAGCTTGTTAAAAACATCGACGTAACGGGCCTGAGTCAGTCCGCTGTACCAGGAGCCCTTCTTCCGGGACACTTTCGTCTTCTCCTGGCTGTAGATGAACGCCAGACCTTCACCCACGGATGTCATGTGTGCCAAGGCAGCATCGGCCACCTTGCAGGCAGCGTCCAGGTAGGCCTGCTTTTTGGTCATCCGAAACTGGTGCACGTAATCTGCGATCACATACGGCCCGTAAAGTGGGTGAGCAAAGAGCTCGTCTTGAGTCCTTCGACCCGGATAACCGTCTGGAAGAAACTCGATTCTGTAATAGGCCCACACGGCCCGGCGCGATGATTGCAGTGGGGGGAAGCCGACTTCCGCTTCATTAGTGATGTATTCTGAGTTCACGCTCGTCACGTCCTATACTCCATCTTTCTTTGAGTGTGTCGTCTAGACCCATTATCGACCGAGATCTCGACTTTTTCTTAGTCGTTCCGCGAGTTTTATCCACAAGCTATTGGCCCTCTAGCGGTACATACACCGTAGCCGCATGCCCAAATCGATAATGCGGTAGCTTTGGCGGCATCGCGAAAGCCAACCTCCTCCGCAATACAATTCGTTAAGGACGGTTCCCGATCGAATCTTCCGTCAGGATAGCCGCGCCCTGCGCGCGATACCGTGAAGATGCGTTTCTTGGGCACTTTCCTGACTCAACAATTTCTGCTCAGATTGGAGTGGTACGGCGCGCTGTTTTCTGGCGCCGATGAGTGCTTACGAGTCCATAGCCAAGCCGAAATCGAGTTGTTTGTTGACATTTGCGTCAGGCCCCTCGAAAAATTCTGGTCAAACGATGTTGCAGCCGTTCGAGAATCGAGCGCTGTTTGGCTGAAGATTTTTCTACCAGCTCGGTGTGGAGCCTTATCAGGCATTCTTCATAATTCTGCCAACTTTCCGCTGCGCTGAAGGTGTCACAGTGACGCCGCATTCGCTGGAGATCGACATCAGAGAGAGCATTTACAGCCATCGCAATATCACGGGGCACGAGAGCGCGGTTGACCGTCACGCCAATGTCATATTTTTCAATCGTTTTCTTCATCTCAAGCATATCGCTTGCCAAAATCGGCACCCCGGCAGCTGGGTATTCCCAGAGCTTGTTCGGAGAACAATAGAGGTGGTTCAGTCCAGTGTTCTCGTAGGGAATTGCGCCGAGAGCTGCTCCCGCCGTCCAATTAAGGAGCTCATTATGTGGTGCGCTGGGCACCATTGCCACACGGTGGCGGCCATCGGGTCGATCAGATGGAGCATCGACGTGTTCGCGGATGTTGTCCGCGAGCTTGCCCCACCCCATGAAGACTAACGTCCACTTTTCGTCGAGCCACCTCGAAGCGTCCAACAACGCAGGTATTCCACGATGGGGGGAGTATCCGCCTTGGAAAAGCAGAATCTTCTGGTCTCTAACTAGGCCTGCCGTGTCGTGCAACCGGCCATCATAATGTGCTCTCGCGGCCGCCTCAACGGCGTTTGGAAGTAGCTTTGCAGGGGGAAGCTCCGGATACTTGTTCCGGTAGAAGTCGGCGATACTCTGATTGAGCGTAATGAAGCCATCGGCATAGGGAACGTTCTCCCTGATGATGCGGGAGTTCACAGCGGCTCGGACCTCTTCGATGCTTGCGAGGTCTTCGTATATCTCGTGAGCATCCCAAATAATCGGGCAATCGAAGGCTTCTTTGTACTTCGCGGCCGCGGAAAATGCCACATGATCGTGGATGTGAACAACATCCGGCTCAAAGGTGGATTTGACACATTGGAAGACTGTTTCCCCCTGGATACGGAATGACGTCCAGATTGCGCTCTCGCGGCCCTTGGGTAAACCCTCATGCTCCATGCGCGCCTTGGCGCCAGAAAGATCTCTATGCTGAAGGTGAACCGGGACACCGTTAGATAGTCTGAAGTCTTGCGTCTTTTCGGCGGACAGCCCGAAGAGGCGAACATCATGTCCCCGGGCCTTGAGTGATGCCGCGCCCTTCAGGACTCGTGCATCGTGCTCGACAGCGTTGTGAACTACGGCAGCGATACGGATGACGCTGTTCCCTCCTGGTCCGGGGCCTGGTCGTAGCGGCTACCCGAGGGAACCGCTGCGACCATCCTACTTCTGTCACGCCGAGAGACCCACTATGGGGTTATGTGTCAGCTGAGTGGACACCACCGGTGCTCGCGCTCGAATCGTGGAAAGCTGCGGTGGCGAAGCTGCCCGCGAGTCGCTCAGCCTCTGAGATAAGGATCAGTTTTTCATTCTCCCAGGTGTTGCGCTGGCCGAAGCTCACTGCCGCGCTCCTGTACGTCGCGTACTTGTCCCGGCCAAGGACGTCGGTGATAGTCTGCGCTAGTTCCCTCGGATTAAAGGGATCGTAAACTGCTGCGCAACCGGCCTCTTCTGCAATACGACGCAGCTCCGGCAGATCTGAGGCGACGAATGGAATGCCGGCGCCGGTGTATTCGAAGACCTTGTTGGGCAGTGCCATAGCATTATTTGCTGACACAGGCTGGTAGGGAATAACCCCAAGGGTGGCTGCCGCAGTGTACGCAGGCAACTCATGGGGTAGCACCGCCGGGATGAAGTGCACGCGGTCTTCGACACCAAGCTCAGAGACTTGGCGCTCGAGAGACTCGCGTTCTCGACCGCTCCCCACCAGCACCGTGTGTATCCCCACGGGAAACTCTGATGTGGCGGCGACTAGCACTTCGAGGCCGCGCCCCTCGGCAAGGCCGCCTTGGTAAAGAACAATTGAAGCCTCGGGTGGGATGCCTAGCATGTCGTGGAGGTCCATGGGGTTTTCCAGGACCGACTGGGGAACTGCAGCTCCGCAATTCCTGAGCACGGTACCTTGTACGCTATAACGCTGCTGGTACACATCCCGAATTGTCCGATTGACGACGACGACGCTATCAGCGCGTCGCATGAACCATGACTCGATGGGCCGTAGAAGACATTTCTCGTACGTTTTGAAGGAGGTGCTCTCGAGGTAGAGTTCGTGGCAGTCGTGCAGATGCGGACGGTGCAGGTGCCGTGCGGCCACATTGGCGCCCACAAGACCTGGGAGGTCCGAGCTGACCACGAGATCGGGTGCCAATCCACGGATGTATTTAGCCGATAACAGCCAGAACTCGAGGAATCGGTTGACCCGGTGAAGTGGGCGCACCACCGCGCGTATTCGTTGATTGCGATACTTCCGAAAGGTACGAGCCTGGCGTACCCCCCACTTTTGAGCGCGATTCCGTTGACGTCGAAGAGCACGCCTCCAGCGTGAGGTTTCCTGTGAGGTGCGTTTGAGGCGACCGCCTGTGTCGTCAGGCAGTTCTGAGCGGACCGGCCGAGGGGCTCCCTGCACGGGGGCTGATCCCTTGTAAGCCGTCGTCTTCGAAGCGTCCCAGCGAGCTTGCCGTTTCTGATTCTGTGCAGAAACCCAACTGTTGTATCTCACGGCCAAGGACTGTGGGTCGAGGAAATGTACCGAAAGATTCGGATGCTGCAGGCCGACCAGGAAGTCATCCCGGGGCGTGGAATTGACGATGACGACCTCAGCCCCGAGTTCGAGAAACGTCATGATGTTTCTGCGTATGCGTCCGCGAATCTGCGGTTTCATCGCAACTACAACGATGCGCTTCGTCTTGGGCCATCCAGTAGCTGTTTCCATATCGACCATTACCGACTTTCGTTTTGCCGGAGCGGGCAGGCAGCGCATGAGGCATGCCCACCTTTGACTTTCACCTTTCCGATGGAAAACCACTTTCACGAAGTAGAGCTGCCACCACGTTTTGGGCTGCATGTCCTGTGCCGTACGGGGCCGCGTCGGTGGCAGTAGGAGCCGGGCGGCTCACCGCAGTAGCTAATTCGCTGAGATCTTCGGATACTAATACGTTCCACCCCAGATCGACGGTCTCCACCCACTCAGTTTCCGGTCGCACTGTTGTGCAGGGGACTCGTAAGAGAAACGCTTCCTTCTGCAACCCTCCAGAGTCTGTCACTACGCCAGCGGAGTTCTCCACCGCATGGACCAACTGCGGATAAGCAAGAGGGGCGGCAGGCTCTAAGGCCCCCGCATCCAATTCCAAGCCGTGTTTATGGGCCAAGGAACGAAGGCGGGGATGAGCTAACAATAGGACAGGTTTATCCAGCTGAGCCAGCTCGGTAAGGATGGCGGAGAGCCGCTCAGGGTCGTCGGTGTTGTCCGGGCGGTGGATTGTACTGAGGTAGTAGCCTCCTGGCTCCAGCCAGTCAGGGAGTCCTGCTCGGCCGTTGGTGGATTCCCGAGTTAGGAACAGAACGTCTGTCATCACGTCACCGACTAAGACGCTGCGCTCAGACAACCCCTCGCTAGCGAGATGACTCATAGCTCCTTCGGTCGGAGCCAAGAGTAGGTCAGAGGCGTGATCAGTGAGCACTCTGTTGTGTTCTTCCGGCATTCGCCGGTTGAACGAGCGGAGACCAGCCTCGAGGTGTGCAACCGGAATATGCATTTTTACTGCGGCGAGCGCCGCCGCGAGCGTCGAGTTCGTGTCGCCGTACACGAGCACACAGTCCGGAGACGCTTGCTCAAAGACTTCTTCAAGCCCGGCAAGCATTGCCCCCGTCTGCCGACCGTGAGACCCCGACCCCACACCGAGATGAAAGTCTGGCGCCGGAATCCCCAAATCCTGGAAGAACACATCTGACATTACCTCGTCATAATGCTGTCCCGTGTGAGCGATGAGATGTTCCGCGTGGCCACGCATTGCTGAAGCGATGGGAGCCAATTTCACAAACTGTGGTCTGGCACCGACCACACTGATAATACGCATGGCGTCAGCCTATCGGACCATCATCGGGCGTCGAGAAGCATAGTTGACTGGCACCGGTATGCTTGGCTACTGGTTCCGCAGAGCCTGTTTAACACATCCCAAGAGAAGTGAAGGTCGTTCACCAGTGAAGATTGCCGTCATTGCGCTCGGAAAGATCGGACTCCCGCTTGCTGTCCAGTTCGCATCCAAGGGCCATCAAGTGGTGGGCGTGGACGTCAACACCCAGGTAGTGGAATCGGTCAACAATGCAGTGGAGCCCTTCCCCGGAGAAGCCCACCTCCAACAGAAGTTATCCCAGCTGGTCCCGGCAGGTCACCTTCGAGCCACAACAAGCTACGCGGAGGCAGTACCCGAAGCTGACGCAGTGGTCCTGGTCGTCCCGCTGTTCGTCGATTCCGAGGCCAAGCCTGACTTCGGATGGATGGACGGAGCCACTACTGAGCTTGCGAAACACCTTACGCCTGGGACGCTTGTGTCCTACGAGACGACCCTCCCTGTCGGGACAACCAGAGGCAGATGGAAGCCGATGCTTGAAGACGGTTCCGGACTGGTAGAAGGCCGGGACTTTCACTTGGTTTTTTCCCCTGAGCGAGTTCTCACCGGACGGGTCTTCGAAGATCTCCGCAAATACCCCAAGCTCGTCGGCGGACTCACCGAGACCGGAGCCCAACTTGGGGTTGATTTTTACCAGTCCGTGCTCGATTTTGATGATCGACCTGACCTGGCACGCGGAAATGGCGTATGGGACCTGGGATCAGCAGAAGCCTCTGAACTGGCCAAACTCGCAGAGACCACATACCGTGACGTGAATATTGGGCTGGCCAACCAGTTCGCAAAATTCGCTGCAGAAGCGGGCATCGATGTCTACCAGGTGATCGAGGCTTCCAACTCACAGCCGTACAGCCACATCCACCAACCCGGCATCGCTGTGGGGGGACACTGTATCCCCGTCTATCCCCGGCTGTACCTGTGGAATGACCCCTCAGCGACGGTGGTGCGAGCGGCTCGTGAGGCTAACGCCGGCATGCCGGACTACACCGTAGGTGTGCTAGAAGGGGCGTATGGAGACCTGACTGGTGCGGTAGTGGTGGTCCTGGGGGCGGCCTACCGCGGCCAGGTCAAGGAGACTGCCTTCTCAGGTGTGTTTGCGACCGTCGAAGCGCTGAAGCAGCGAGGAGCAACGGTTCAGGTGCACGACCCCTTGTACACAGATGAAGAACTCGCCGCCCTCGGGTTTGACGCTTACCACCAGGGCCAGCCCGTCGATGCCGCTGTGGTGCAGGCCGACCATCCTGAGTATGGCTCTCTCACTCCGGCCAAATTGCCTGGAGTGAGAGCATTTATTGACGGTCGCCGTGTGAGCAGCGCCGAGAAGTGGCCGGGTGTCATCTACCGGGTCATCGGTAAAGCCTGAGGTACCAGCGAGCAGGAGGCCCCATGACATACATTGCAGCCAGCGCCGACGTCTCTGAACGTGCCCGCCTAGGGGAGGGCACCAAAGTATGGCACCTAGCCCAGGTGCGTGAGGGGGCGCAGCTCGGAACCGACTGCATTGTGGGCAGGGGCGCCTACATCGGCGCCGGCGTCACGATGGGGGAGAACTCTAAGGTTCAGAATTACGCGCTAGTGTACGAACCGGCTGCGCTCGGCAGAGGGGTCTTTATTGGCCCCGCCGTGGTGCTGACCAACGACACTTACCCTCGCTCCATTTCGCCCGATGGCACACTGAAGAGCGGACGCGATTGGACGCCCGTCGGGGTCACCGTCGAGAAGGGTGCTTCCATCGGTGCGCGCGCTGTTTGTGTCGCCCCGGTGACGATTGGAGAGTGGGCCACGGTCGCGGCAGGCGCGGTGGTGACAAAGGATGTGCCGGCCTATGCGCTCGTCGCCGGTGTGCCGGCCCGCCAGCATGGGTGGGTGGGTAAGTCCGGGCACCCGTTGTATGAAGAGGGCGGCGTGTGGCATTGTCCAGCGACCGGTGAAAGGTACAGTGAGCACGACGGCACGTTGGCTCCGACAGAGGGACAGTCATGAGCAAAACATTCATCCCGGCAGCCAAGCCGATCATAGGCGAGGGGGAGCGTGCCGCTGTCGACGCGGTGCTGGCCTCTGGCCGATTAGCTCAAGGTGCCGAAGTCGCTGAATTCGAAAAGGAGTTCTCCGACGTCCTGCTCGACGGCCGTGCCGCAGTCGCGGTGAACTCCGGGACATCGGGACTTCACCTAGGGCTGCTGGCCGCCGGCGTGGGGGCAGGGGATGAGGTGATTGTGCCATCCTTTACCTTCGCTGCCACGGCCAACTCCGTCGCGCTGACAGGCGCCACCCCCGTCTTTGCCGACATCGAGTTAGATCATTACTGCATGGACGTCGACCACGTCCAAACGCTAATCACGGAGAGAACCAAAGGCATCATGCCGGTGCACCTATACGGTCACCCCGCGAACATGGAGGCTTTCCGGAATTTGGCCAACAGCCGAGGGATCAACCTCTTCGAAGACGCGGCCCAAGCTCATGGAGCCTCTATCCATGGAAGAAACGTGGGCACCTTCGGTGACTTTGGAATGTTCTCCCTCTACCCAACCAAGAACATGACCTCAGGTGAAGGCGGAATGGTCTCCACAGGAGACCCTGCCGTAGAGCGCAACCTTCGCCTACTGCGCAACCAGGGTATGGAGCGTCAGTACGAAAATGAGATTGTGGGATTCAACGCCCGCATGACTGACCTACATGCCGCAATTGGGCGAGTGCAATTAACCAAAATAAAGAATTGGACCAAGCAGCGCCAGGCCAACGCCGCCTACCTCTCCGCCAATATTGAAGGAGTCAAGACTCCCGAGGTTGCCTCAGGTGCGGAACATGTATACCACCAGTACACCATTCGCATCCCGGAGGACCGCGACGGATTCGCCGCCGCACTGAAGTCCGAACACGAGGTTGGCAGCGGCGCTTACTACCCCATTCCGAATCACCGCCTTCCATCCTTTCAACGCCCCGAGGACTTGCCTCACACGGAACAAGCTGCTCGCGAGGTGCTCTCACTACCAGTGCACCCCTCACTGAGTAGTGCAGACCTTGAACGGATCGTGACGGCTGTCAACACGCTGTCGGAAGCCGGTGCCTGATGGGACTGCTGCGTGTCGGTGTCATTGGGCTTGGCATGATGGGGAGGCACCACACGCGCGTGGTGCGTGAACTTGATGGCGTGGAATTGGTCGCAGTGGCGGACGCCTACGGTGATCCACACGGCGCGGCGGGCAACCTGCCGCTGTGCCGGAGCGCCGATGAACTCATTGAGCATGGCATCGACATGGCTGTTTGTGCTGTCCCTACGGGCCTCCACGAAGAGGTTGGACTCGCTCTGGCGCGAGCCGGCGTCCACACTATGGTCGAAAAGCCTATCGCCGCCACTTTGGAAGGCGGTGAAAAGCTGGCTGAGGCCTTCGAATCGGCCGGTCTCGTCGGCGCGGTAGGGCATATCGAGCGGTTCAACCCCGCGCTGCAGTCGGTACGGGCGCGCGTCGGAAATGGAGACCTTGGTGATGTCTATCAAATCACCACGCGCAGACAGGGTCCCTTCCCTGCTCGCGTGGCCGACGTCGGAGTTGTCAAAGACCTGGGAACTCACGATATCGACCTCACGGCCTGGCTCGCGCAATCGCACTACATATCAGTATCCGCACAGACCAGCACGCGTTCGGGGCGTGCGCACGAGGACATGGTCACCGCTTCATGCCAACTATCAAACGGTGTGATCACCTCCCATTTGGTGAACTGGTTATCGCCCATGAAGGAAAGGCTCACTGTGGTTACGGGGGAGAAGGGGGCGTTCGTGGCAGATACGCTGACCGCCGACCTCACGTTCTACGAAAATGGCACCATCGACACGGAATGGGAGGCGATCTCAAATTTTCGTGGTGTGAGTGAAGGCAATGTCACTCGATTCGCGATGACGAAACGCGAACCGTTGAAGGTGGAACACGAGGCGTTCCGTGACGCGGTGCTTGGCAAACGCAATGACGCGGTGAGCATGCGGGAAGGGTTGAACACCTTACGCGTAGCTGAGGCCATGATTGAATCGGCGTCGGTCGGCCAGGTGCAGATATTAAGCCGTTGACAGGTCCCCCTCCTGAGGAGTGCGTGAGGATTACTAAGCGATTGCCGTCGGGTTGTGACCCGGTTGAGATGCACTTAGAGTTTCCAGCAGGTCGGCTACGGCGCCAGAAACCTTCAGCGCGCGACCACCCCATACCGAACCACCAAGATAAAGGACGCTAAACCCAAGGATGTTCAGCATGCGTATGAAATCGATGACAGCTCTTGGACTGGCGAGCCTATTCATGCTCCTCCTCGGCGCTTGCGCCGAAGGTGACGGCGGGGGTGGCGGAAATGAAGCGCAGGACCAAACGGAAGAGCCCAGTGGTGACTCTGCCGCCGAGGCGAATATCACGTCGGTGGACACCCTGGTGATGGGCCTTGTCGCTTCCGAAAGTGAGCAGGAGTCCGATGGGGCGGAGGAGCGCCTTGCCGAGGAGCTGTCCGACGAGCTGGGAGGCGTTCCTGTTGAGATCGAAGAGTTTGAGACTCACAACAGCGCACTGCGCGCTGTGGATGCCGGTGACGCTCACTTACTGATGACGACCGCTCTCCGGATCGCTGAGGCGGAAGAGGGAGCTGGCGCAGCGGCTATCCTTCAATCCGTCCGAAATGGTGAGTCTGTACATGTGGCTCAATGGTTCACAAATGATCCCCACACTTACTGCGAAGAGCGGCCCGTCGCGGATGAGGCTGGATACTTGTTCTGCAATGGGATCTACGACGAGGAGACTGGTCAGCGAGCCGAGTATGGTCCGGTAGGTGCAGAAGCACTCGAAAACATACCCGACGGCAGCTCGGTGACATATGTGGATGAGGGTTTGGCCGCCACTTATTTCTTTCCCCAGACTCAGATTGACGCACTTGGCACGGAGGTCGACGCTCGATTCGCCGGTGACCAGGCTCAATCAGTGCTCGACGTCTACCATGGTGAGGTCGCGGTGGGCACTTCCGGCATCGACGCTCGCCGGCAAGTCGTGGAGGACACTCCTGACGTCGGCGAGGAAGTTGTCGTCTTTGCTTGGGCAGGACCGATCCCCAATCCCGGAATCATCGCTTCTGACGTTCTCAGCGAGGAGGAGCACCAGGTAATCACCGAGGCCCTCCTCGCGATCGCTGGAGACGAAGACCTGGGCGAAGGTGATCCGCTCTATGACGTCTACGGCATCCACGGACTCACGGAACCGAACGAAGAGTCACTGGAGTTCGCCCGGGAGGTTTACGAAAACTTTGGTGATCGCCCCTAGTCAGGAGTTAACACATTGACCAGGGACTTCAAGCGGGTAGCAGTGGTGGGACTGGGCTACATCGGTCTTCCAACAGCTGCGATTCTGGCTGACCACGGCGTACGCACCTTTGGGGTCGACGTATCGCAATCCGTAGTCAATTCAGTCAACCGCGGAGAAGTGCCTTTTGTGGAGCCCGGCCTCCGCGAGGTCCTCAAACGTGCGGTCGAGGCGGGGAAGCTTTCCGCTACTAACGAGACACCTTCGGCGGATGCGTTTATCGTGGCAGTCCCGACGCCGTTTACAAAAAATCGGAAAGCGGATCTGACCTATATTGACGCTGCTGCCAAGAGTGTCGCTCCCAAGCTACAGGGTGGGGAGCTCGTCATTCTGGAGTCCACCTCCCCTCCCGGAACCACCGAGCGGCTTCGGGACGTCCTCCTCGCTGAACGCCCAGACCTGTCGGCGGAGGATGTACACGTTGCACATTGCCCCGAACGTGTCCTGCCGGGGAAGATTATGCATGAAATGCTCACCAACGACCGGATTATTGGCGGTATCAGTCCGAAGGCAGCGGTGGCAGCCAGGGAACTGTACCGCAGTTTCTGCTCGGGTGAACTGCTGCTGACGAACGCGCGAACGGCTGAACTGGCAAAGCTGACCGAGAACAGTTTCCGAGACGTGAACATTGCCTTCGCTAACGAACTCTCACTGATTTGTGACAAGCTCGAAGTCGACCCATGGGAGCTCATTGAGCTGGCCAATCACCACCCCCGCGTCAACATCCTCCAACCGGGACCAGGAGTAGGTGGTCATTGCATCGCCGTTGATCCATGGTTCATTGTTGAGGCCGCCCCGGAAGAGTCGCGGCTGATCAGGACGGCACGGGAGACGAACGATGCGAAGCCAGAATGGGTTCTGGGAAGAATTGAGCAAGCGATCGAGGACCACGACGGCGACGCGACTGTTGGGCTCTTTGGTCTGACCTTTAAACCCAATATTGATGACCTTCGTGAGTCCCCAGCTCTCCACATACTGGAAAGCCTCGCTCAACGTCACCCGACGACTCAGATCTTGGCCGTCGAGCCTCACATTGAGGCGTTGCCAGCCGCACTTGCGGCGAAACGTAACGTCACGCTCACCCCCACGGAGGACGCCCTCAGCACCGCCCATATTGGAGTATTGCTGGTGGATCACGATGTCTTCAAAACCGTGACAAGGACGCAACTCGGAGGTACAAAGGTGATCGACACGCGCGGAATCTGGCAATGAACTATTCCTCGTACTCGGGTTCGAGGAGCCATCAATGAAAAACATCATGGCGGTCTATGGCACCCGTCCCGAGGCCATCAAGATGGCCCCCATCATCAAAGCTTTAGCAGCCGCGCCGTCCCTGGAAGTAACGGCGACGGTCACTGGTCAGCATCGGGAAATGCTAGATCAGGTCAACGCGCTCTTCGGCATCACACCCGACTACGACCTGAATGTCATTCAGCCGCACCAGTCCCTTAACGGCGTGCTCACCCGCACAGTAAATGGTTTGGACAAGCTCTTCGACACGGCTCGCACCGACGCAGTTATCGTCCAAGGAGACACCACGAGCACCGCTGCAGGTGCTCTTGCGGCATTCAACCGCGGCATACCCGTCATTCACACTGAAGCTGGCCTCCGCTCCTTTGACCTGACCTCGCCGTTCCCGGAGGAGGCTAATCGAAAGGTCACATCTCAGCTTGCCTCACTTCACCTCACTCCTACCGTGCAGGCCAAAGATAACCTCCTGCGCGAGGGCATCGCAGAGGAAATCATTACGGTCACGGGCAATACGGTGATTGACGCCCTGCTTGAAGTGGTGAATAAGCCGGTTACCTTTACCGACTCGCGCTTGGAAGGCGCCGCAGATTCGCACCGAGACATCCTGCTGGTGACGACCCATCGTCGGGAAAATCAGGGAACGGCAATGCAGGGGGTCGGACGCGCCCTGGCCCGTCTCGCCATGCACTACCCGGAGGCATGGATCATCCTCCCTGCCCACCGTAATCCGGTAGTGCGCGAGACGATCCTGCCCGCCTTGGACGGGTGCGCGAATGTGATTGTGACGGAGCCTCTGTCATATGGGGAGTTCACCCGACTGATGAATCTAGCGAAAGTCGTCCTGACAGACTCGGGTGGAGTCCAGGAAGAAGCTCCTTCTCTCGGGAAACCGGTACTGGTGATGCGAAGCAACACTGAACGGCCTGAGGCGGTCGGGGCGGGAACTGTGCGGTTGATCGGCACCGAGGAGGAACGCGTCGTCCGTGAGGTCTCGCACCTCTTCGACTGTCCGCGGGCATACGCATCTATGGCTCATGCAGTGAACCCCTACGGCGACGGCCACGCAGCGGCCCGCACTTCGGCCGCTGTCGAAGAGTTTTTTGGGGTAGGACGGCGGCTCGCCGAGTTTGCTCCGTGATCCTGTTAGTCTGCCTGTGGTGAACTCAGCCCCCTCGTGGGCAGGTAGGGGACAACTGCGCACAATGATCCTGCATACAACGAAGCTGGACTCAAAGACCGTGACCGGTTGGTGCTTCGAACCGTCCGACGCGCAGGTCCACCCTACGATCGAGCTCCTCGTTGACGGACAATTGCTCGCCAAGACACGTGCCGACGTGCCTCTGTGCGAGATCCATCAGGACACCACCAGCGATCGCCACATTGGATTCTCGTTCGAACTTCCCGCCACTCTGCGAGATGGTAGTCCGCACCACATAGAAATTCGCGAAGCTGGCAGGTCTGTCAAACTGGCCAAGGTCATTGACTATGCAGACTCACGCATTGCCCCAGAACAAGGCCTATTCGGCGAATACCGTGGTTTCGACCGGGGGACGCTATTGGGGTGGGCTTGCCGCAACGGGGAAACGGTTTCGCCGGTGGTCAGGATCGACGGTGAGGTGATCCCAACGCACGCGATGCTGGATACTCCCAACGCACTGCGTGCACGCCACGGATTCAGCGCGCTGGTGCCTCCAAAGTTCTACGACGGCAAAAAGCATCGAGTCGAGCTGCGCCTCTTGTCGGAAGAGGGTCAGGAACACCTGCTCGGTGATGATGTCATAGCTCCCAGCTCGGCTATGCGAAAACTTCAGCGGTGGCGGCAGACGCCGCGCTACAAGGAGGCGACTATCGTCGACTCATTGCGCATCACCGGCGATGAAGTCAGCCTCACCGTGGTGGGGGAGGCCACGAATAAGCGAGCGGTTCTCCGATTGGGACATCGAAGGCTCGTTCTCGAGCGGGTATCCCCGCCGCCTGCAGACGGGAGGAGGCCACCTGCCGCAGGCCAGTACACGGCACGGCTGCCAGAGGGTGCCAATCTTCTCACGGAATATGCACAGTTCACCCCTGCGCTCGCGCTGCAACGCACCTTTGATGTCCGAATGGGCGACGAAACCGGCCGCCGACCCAGTTATCTTCCCACCCAATTGGTCCCAACTGACGCTCCTGCGCCAACTCATCGGCACCAGCTGCCATCGGTGTTGAGACACTGGGCAAGTGAGCTGCGCGAGGGTGGGGCAGCGCGTCTGACCTGGTTCTCGGCGTTGGCTCGCGAAACCCAATCACGCGAAGCCCGCGATGTTCTCGCACTTGCGGTATCCGACGGTAAGCACAATTACCACTCGCTGATCCAACTCTTGCAGCAGGCACGCCCTCAAGGCGCGGGATCGGACGCAGACCTCGGGCCCGGCTCTGACTTGTGGCTGCCCGGTCTGTGCAACCTTGCGCAAGTCGTCTACAGCCAGCGGTTGGAGGACAAAGACTTCAACGACGCATACTCCCTCTATGACTATGCCGAACGAACTTTCGGCATGACTTCGTTCCCCAAGGGTGCCGACCGGTCCTATTACGCAGACCTTCTCACCCAGAGGGGTTACACCACGAAAGCCATTGAAGTGTTGTCCTACCTGGACGCCAAGGCGGATCGAGCTTATTCGCAACAGTTTCTGAAGCTCAACGCGTGGAACCCCCATACGATTGGCAATTCCGAGGCACTATCCTCCATCTGGTTCTCCGCCCTCAATGAGCTTTTCCGCGCCGAAGGGTTCAGCGGACTATCTCCCAAAGCCCACCCAGTACCGGATTTCTATACCCTCGCGGGTAAGTCGGCGGCTCACGCGGCAGGCTCACGGCTGCCGTTGGTCACGGTCATTATGCCGATCTATGAACCGAACGCAGCTACAGATGTCGCTATTCGCTCCCTGCTTGAGCAGACGTGGAAGAACCTAGAAATTATCATCATTGACGACGCATCGCCCGCTGTGGACGAGTCAGGGAAGCCCACTCGGTTCCGGGAGCAGTTGCGGAGGTGGGCCGATCACGATCAGCGCATCAGGCTGGTACTTTGCGAGGAGAACCGCGGAGCGTACTCCGTGCGGAATGATGCCTTCCGAATGGCCAAAGGGGAGTTCGTCACCGTCGCGGACAAAGATGACTGGCACCACCCGCAGCGCATCGAATACCAGGCACGCGACCTCATGACGCACCCAGGAAAGCATGCCAATATCGTCAACTGGGCCCGAGTGGATGAGCAGATGAGGTTTCAGATTCGCTGGGGGCCAGACCGGGTGGTGCATCCCAGTTTTGCGTGCATCATGTTCCGACGAGAGGTCGTGCTCGACCGGCTTGGAGTGTGGGACGCCGTACGAAAATCCGCTGACAACGAATACCGACAGCGCTTTGAGCTTGTCTTCGGAGAGAAGCTCACTCCCCGGGTCCGTGTGCCCCTGGCGTTTTCGCTACTCGGAGACGGGAACCTCACCAGCTCAGACTTTGGGCTCGGCTACCGCCACCCGGATCGAGAGGTGTACCAATGGGCGTACTCTCGGTGGCATCAGCAGATTCAAAATGGTCAGACTCCGCGTCTGGAGGGACCCGCACGGGAATTCTATGCACCTCCCGCGTTCCGTCCCGACCGGGCCGACCAGTGCGTAGCCCACTACGACGTCGTCTTCATTTCCGAATTTGGCCTCCTGGGCGGTGCTGCCTTAGCTGCGCAGGCAGAGATCGCCGCTGCTGCGGCGGCAGGGCTGAAAGTCGCCATCATGCCGCTGCGGGGCGTTCAGAGCCCGACGGCAGCGAAGCGGCGCCTGGCTCCCGAAATCGAACAGCTCTGGTTGGATGGCGCCGCGGAGTGGATCACGTGGAATACCGAGGCGACCGCCGATCTGGCTGTGCTTTGCTGGCCTGCCCTGATGGGTCTCAAGCCCGCCGCACCCCTGGGGCTCAAGGCAGATGGGGTCACAATCGTCGCCAATCAGCTTCCTACGGGAACAAGGTCACAAGCACAGAATTTCGATGTTCAGCAGGTGGACCTCGCTGCAGAGCAGGTTTTCGGAGTCGCTCCCGAGTGGGCGGCCCAAAGCCCCGCAGTGGAGGAGGCGATCCGCGCCTGGGTCAGTCCGGAGCGGATACTCGAGGAAGTGTGGACCATGCCCTCTTCGGCTCCACCCAGCGGCAAGGAGCACCCGTCCCCCGGTTCCGGCCGTGCTGTGATAGGTCGGATCCTGGACGAGGACGAGCAGAACTGGCCGGCGCCGGAGGTGATCTGTGATGCCTACCCAGCTGACGAAGAAATTGAAGTGTTGCTGGTGAGCAAGGTGAGACTGCTCCAGAAGCGGGGGGTCATCTCACCGCAGGGGACTCCCCGGAACTGGACGGTCCTCCCGGCCGAGCTTCAGACCTACGACGAATACCTCGGCTCCCTGGATTTCTTAGTGCACTACGGAGCTGAACCCTGGGACCCGCACACAGAGGGCACAGTGGTCCGGGCGATGGAACGGGGAGTGGTGTGCCTGCTGCATCCGGCGCTGAAACCGGTCTACGGTGCCGGCGCGCTCTACGCCGCCCCGGGAGAGATCCGCGATACCCTGCAACGGGTCTGGCGCGATCCCGAAGCCATGAATCACCAGCGTGTGCAGGGAAGAGAATTCTTAGCCATGCACCGGGACCGGGGCCAGTACGTGGAGCGGCTCAGGACCGCGAGGCGCAGTGACAGCGAGTCGGACGGGCAGGTGAGGGGACGCCATGGTTGAAAAGATGACGCCTGAAGACGTAGCCGCGCTGCTGAAGAGCACCGACAAAGTGGTCAGTACGGAGATTGAGCGTGCCCTGCACCCGAACCGCTTGCGCAAGGGCGGCAAAGCGCACCTGGACTCGCTCGCTGACCTCCTGGAGAACGTCTCACCCCATCAAGTCGATCATCAGAATCTCAAGATTCTGCGGAAAAAGGGTCTCAATCCTGGGCGAACCCATTCGTTCTATCACCGGCTGTGCGTATCAGCGCTCCGGGGCGACACGAAGGGGCTCTTGCCTCACTGGAAGCTCAATGAGATTCCCCATGCCTACCGCTTCATCGATGCGCTGGGAGTCCGCCGGCCGGCAAGCCCGCTTAATCAAGTGAAGTTCGCAGATCTGACCCCCACACCGCCGTGCGTCGTCAAACCATGGCGCGGTACCAGCGCCCGCGGGTGTTACCTCGTCTACGATTTCGGGCACATCGTCCATGTGAAAGACAACCAGACGTTCAGTGATTGGTCCGAAGTCAGCCGCCACGCCCGGCACCTCATGCATCCGGATAGGAAATCATGGAGACTCAGAGATTCCTGGACGCTCGAAGAGCTCATTCTCGAGAATGAATCTCCCCAAGTCGCGGCACGGGACTATAAGTTCTATGCCTTCTACGGACGGGTCGAGCTGGTCCAGGAAATTCAGCGTGCACCACAACGCAAAATGAGCTACTCGACCAAAAACTCCAGCGGTTTCGCCGCGCGCTCCGCGGAATCAAGCGACCTTTATGACGGGGGAGTGGTGGCCCCCGCTGACATTGAATTGGCCGAACGGATCAGCTCCGCTGTGCCTGCCCCTTACATGCGCATCGACATGTTGGGGTCCGCGGATGGACTGGTCTTCGGGGAATTTACGCCCTTCCCCGGAAACTCCTCTGACTTCCTCCGAGAATGGGACCAGCGACTGGGACAAGCGTGGCACGATGCCGAGGTGCGTCTCATGCACGATCTCGTGGGGGGCAAGGACTTCTCCGAATTCCGGGAAGCCGTTTCGCCGAGGTCCAAGGAAGGAGGTGCTTGATCACCAACGCAGCGATTCCGGACCTGCTGTGGGAAGACATGGAAACAGCAATCCGACTATGGGTTCCGGAGTGGACACACTTCAACCGCTTTTCCCGATGGCCGGGCCACAAAGCGGACGTTGCCGACTCCGCAGCAGCATTGGGTCTCACGGTCGAGCGCGAAGGACGTTTGATGACGATCCTCCGAAACGGGGCCCCCTGCGGAATGCTCAATGGCATGACGCCTTCGCTGGCCTCATCGCCCGCTACCGCAGCAGTTCGGAACAAGGACCTGACCAAACGCCTCCTCTCTCGAGCCGCCGAAACGCCGGTGCCGGCCGGACGAACCTTCCGAGCAGACCGGTTCAGCGAGGCGCAAGCCTATGTCGCCAAGGCGCCCCAGAGCAGTTGGGTGGTGAAGCCTGCCAGCGGCAGACAGGGCGCCGGAATCAGCGTGGGCGTCTCACAAACAGGGCTTGAGTGGGCATGGGGACGGGCGACAGCCGCAGCGCCGGCGACCAGCAAGGCGGAGGTGCTCGTCGAGGAGTTCATTCCCGGCGTCGATCTTCGTGCCTACGTGGTTAATGACGCGGCTGTCGCCGTCGCGGTGCGCCTTCCGCCCTTTGTCGTCGGGGATGGCATGAGCTCGTTGGAGGCACTCATTGCGTTTCTCAAAGAGTCCAGAGAGGTCCATGCCTACTTGCGGACCAAGCAGATCCAAATCGACTCCACAGTCCTGCAGAGCCAATCCATGGGAGGGGAAAGTATTCCGGCGAAAGATCAAATCATCTTCCTCAACGCCACAGCCAATCTCTCTGCTGGCGGAGTCAGCGTGGATGTCACAGAGGAGGTGTCCCCCCTCGTCAAGGATATGGCAGTAGCCGCTGTGGCCACCTTTCCCGGACTCCGTGCAGCAGGGGTGGACCTGATTTCCCAGGACCCGAGGACGGGGAAGGGGGCTCGGATCATCGAACTCAATACTGCACCCAACTCCGTAGTCCACCAGTATCCCGCCTTCGGCCACCCCAGGAATGTGACGCATGCGCTTGTTAGCGCTTTCTGACACCTGCGAGCCGGAGTGCTTATGAGCTCTTTGACTGCCGAGAACGAGGCGCTCCTGCGAGCCCGCCTGATGAGGCTGTACCTGGACAACGCCATGACAGTCGACTTTGCCCTCGAGCGCACCGCGCTGCGCAGTGAATCAGTGCAGATGCGTGAGCTTCTGGCTTTCGCCGCCAGCCACGGCACACTCGATTTCGATCAGCTCAGCACCAAGCTGCTCGGCGGCGGGGTCACGGGGATCTCTTTAAACGCGCCGGCGCTGGGGCGGCTCGCGTATGTGACGGCACTGCAAGACCTGAGACCGGATGACACTGCTATTGCCTGCAAGGCTCTTGAAATAGCGCTCGCTTCCGGCGCGGGAAATGAAGCCCCCCGGCTGGAAAAGCTACTGGCCGAGCTGTACTTCGAACAGGGGATGTATACCGAACTCGACCAACTGCTCAGTCAGCGCCCAAGCGTGCGCCGCCCCTTCCATTCCTATCTCAGTGTGGATGCCCGGAACCCCTACGTCCGTCCCGGCCTGAGGACCGCAGCCTGGAAACGTTGGCTGCGCGAGTTCAATTGGCAGTTCACTCGGCGAGACCTGCGCCCGGTTACCTTACGGGACGGTGATGACGTGCCGTTCAACCGACTCACCGCAGCGCCTGAACTCGCCCCCCAGCCCCAAGGGCCCCTGGTGAGCGTTATTATGACGTGCTTCAAACCCCTACGGGAGGATGCGGTGCAAGCGGCGCGGTCCATCCTCGACCAAACTTGGGCCCGTCTAGAGCTGCTCGTGGTCGACGACGCCTCTCCGGCTGGCTACGCTCCGGTACTGGAGGAAATCGCGGAGCTGGATCGACGCGTGCGCGTGATCCGCCTGGAAACCAACAGTGGCACCTATGCTGCTCGCAATGTTGGCATCGCCTATGCCAGGGGCGAGTTCCTCACCGGCCAGGACTCGGATGACTGGTCTCACCCGCAACGCCTCCAGACCCAGGTCAATGACCTTCTCCGCAATCCCCGACGTCCGGCAAACCAGGTGTACACCGTCAATATGACCGAAGATCTGGTTCGCATCCGGCGCGGCTACAGTCCGTTCATCCCCTCAGCGCCGACACTGATGGTGCGTGCCTCCATCATGCGTGAACTCGGCGGGTACATCCCCGCCCGCAAAGCCGCTGACAATGAAATGCGGGACCGTATCTCCGCCTACACCGGTCACGCGGTGTACGCGATCCCGGAGCCGCTGATCTTCATGCGTATCCAGCCCGATTCACTGTCTCGGGCAGACTTCCGGGCAGGGTGGCAACACCCCGCCCGGCGGGCCTTCTGGAGCAGCTACCGCACATGGCACTCCGCAGCCAGCAAGCCCCAACTGAGGCAAACGGCCGAGAAACCACATCCGATCTATGTGCCGCCACGGTTCACCGCAGCTCCAGGTTCCGTCCTGGAAGCCAGGCCCCTAGACGTCGTATTCGCCGCTGATTGGTGTGAGCACGGCGAGACCCAAGCTGCCGCACTGGCGGAGATCCGAGACCTCGTCGATCACGGCTGCCGGGTGGGGGTGATGCACCTGGAAAACGCGATCCACCTCTCCCGCTATGCGCGGACCTACACCCAGCCGGTCCAAGCACTTATCTCCGCAGGCGAAGTGACGCATGTGATGGCAGACGAGCCGTTCCACAACGTCACACTGATGCTTGTGTGCGCGCCGGAGCTGGTGCAGTTCTTACCGTCGCGAGCTGTGAGTTTCACAGTCAAGCACTCTGCGGTGGTAGCCGGAAAACCCCCGGTAGACGGCTGCGATTTCACCGTCCGTTATCTGCCGGCCCTCTGCTCAGCTCAGGCGCGAGAGTTCTTCGGCGTCAGGCCGAGGTGGATCCCCGGCGACCCCACCACCCGCGCGCAGCTGAACCAGCTGCTGAGCCCGGGCGAGCTCACCACGCAGGACTACACCGCCAGCTTCGACCCCGACCTATGGCCGGGCCCGCGCCGGCGCCCGAATATGGGGCCGGTCATCGGCCGGTGGGCCGGGGAGACCGCCTGGCAATGGCCAGGCACCACCGATGACTTTGCGCGCATCTGGCCCACTGACGGGTCCGCTGATGTGCGGTTCTACGGGGACACCGCCACCCTACTGAACCTGATGGGGCAAGAGAAGCTCCCCGCAGCGTGGCTGAGCTTCCAACCCGGTGACATTGACCGGCGTACGTACTACAGGTCGCTGGACTTTTTTGTGCACTACCCGCAGCCACGGGCCGGGGTCCAGTGCGAACTGCCGGTGCTGGAGGCACTCGCATCAGGGTGTGTGGCGGTGCTCCCGCCCTGGCTGGAGCCTGTCTATGGAACCGCGGCCGTCTACGCTGAAGCCGGTGCGGTGCAGCAGACGCTGACGGGCTACTCCCGAAGCCCTGAGGCCTTTCGGCGGCAGTCCCACCGCGGGGTAGAATTCGCCACGTTATGCCGCAGCAGGGGCTTTCGTGATCTGATCGATGCCGTCGTCGCTGGCGGCCACGTCATCACAGAGGAGGAAAAACTGCCGTGAAAGGTTTGTCCGTTCGACAGCTGGGGCTGCTGTCACTCATCGCACTGGGACTGCTTGTTTCATTGATCGCGATACTGCTGGGCGCCTGGGCGCTGGCAGCGGCGTCGGCAGTGGTGAGCTTTGGGGTGTTCGTGGTCCTGGTGGTCTTTACGCTGGCGGCAATGACCCGTTCCGCACGGCGCATGAGCGAGCTGGTGCGCAGCATGGGCCCCCAGCTTCGTGAGACCACAGCGGGGATCCGGCGGGTGGACCAGCGCACCGAGGAGCGGTTCCGGACCTTGGACTCTGTTGAAGGCCGCCTCGAGGCCGCCGAACGACGGATGCTGGCTGCGTTTGAAAATCACCGGCAGCACGTGGAGGACCTCATCGGACGGAACACCCCGCCAACTGCCTAGGCGCTGATCCGCTCCATGATGCTGCGGTGCGGCAACTGCGAATTTCCGAACGCCGGATACCGGAATTCACGCAGGTCGGCCGCCGGTTCCACCCCGCACACCACAGCACCAGTGCCGTCTGACACTGAGGGGGTGAGAATGTCCACCGCGGAAGCACCGAGTCCAGGGAAGGCCCAGACCGCGCTGACAGCCAACTCGCCCAGATCTTGCGGAAGCTGGCCGGGGAATTCGAAGCTCCAGCCAAGACCGAGCTGACCGCTGCGGTCATAGGTCAGCAATTCGATCTTGCCTTCACCTAATACGCTCTCAGCATCCAGTCCCCGAAGTGCCAATAATTCGGCATGGCCAGAGATGTTCACCCGGTCCAAGAACGAGCAGGAGGTCCGTGCCTCCAGCTCCCTCTGGGCCAACTCGTCGAGGGTCTGCTCCCCGTCACCCACCACGTACAGCGGGACCCGAGCTACGGCCGCCACGACCGATTCGCCCACCACGAAGATTCGCAACGGGATCCATGGAAGAAAAGGCTCCACCTCTATTTGCTGGCGGGCCGATGACAGCCCGGCGCACGCCTCGGCAGCGCGTTCCCACGCCTGGGCCAGCTCATTCACTGTGGTGAGATTGGCGGTGGCGCCCCAACGACTCAGGGGTGAGGAGGGGCGCACACTCACCGGCTGGTCCACCGTCTGCATGAACGCAGCAGCTGCGTTTCCCTGGGAGATGTGGAACGTCCTGGCTGCCAGGTGCGGGACTTCTGAGAGCCGCAGATGCAACCGTGCCGTTTCCCTAGACTGCGCAGCCCGCAGCGCCTGGTGACTGACTAATGTCGAGACGCCATCGCTGACGCCACCCACCTGAGTGCCCGAACGCGTCAGTGTGAAGGTGCTGGTGTGCGTGCTCCCAATCTTTTGCGGGCGGAGTTTTTGCCCCCGGGCAGCATCAACCAAGAGCTTGGTGTGGCTCTTGAGCTGGCCCCAGGAGTTCATCTCACGACGCCGAGGCTGGATCTTTTCGATGATGAACCGCTCCCACGGGGACTCGAGCGAGGCCTGCGCCCCAAACGATTCAGTGTCCGCACGGCGTATTTTCATAGTGGCTACCCTAATGCGCCCGAGCCGAACAGGTGATTTCTTCGGGTCTCATGACACCTTTCGGGAAACCACCAGGTGAGTTTGGGACAGTCAGTCCCGCAATGAGTTTCGATAAAGCCACCAAGGATTCCCCCTTTCTGAGCTTCACCGCCGCAGAGTTCCACAAGCGGGGCAGCCAGCACCGCCGGGACCTGTCCAATAAGACCGCAGTGCAGCGCCTGCTCAAGGATAAGACTCTCGACGGCACTCGGATTGGGCTGCCCGTCCAGCACGCGGTCCTGACCTCGACCCAGCAGATCAACCCCGAGGTGCTGGGCGACCGGGTCGCTCTGAAGTTCGCACACGGATGGTCCGCCAAGGGGGTCATGCTCCTGGAGCGGACCGGGCCGGAGACGTACTTTGACCATATGGCCCTGCGGGAATGGACGCTTGAGGACATTCGGCAACGGCAGCAGGGGGTGGCCGGGAAGTTTGCCAGGAAACAGCCTGCGTGGATCGTGGAGGATTTCCTCAACGGAGCGCAGCCGGGGGCCGTGCCCTACGACTATAAGTTCTACACATTCCAAGGTCAGATCGCCATGGTGGCGCAGGTCGACCGGAACTCCTCGCCCCCGCGGGTGGCCATGCTGGACGGGCAGCTGCGGCCTTTGGCGGAAGGGCGGGACTACCGCCTGAAGCGCAAAGACCTGCAACCCGGTGTAGCTCTCGTACCACGTTCAGCAGTGATGCTCTCTCGGTGGGCGATCGAGCTGTCGAAAATGACTGACGCGCCGTTTGTGCGCGTGGACCTCTATGACGGTGACACCGGACCGGTATTCGGCGAGTTCACCTTCTCCTCAGGTGCCGAGCACCGGCGCACCCTCAGCCATAGCACCGCCATGATCGACACCCTGGACTCATTATTCGACGAGGCCCAGGCGTCCTTGGAAGCGGACGCGCCCGGCCCTAGCCACGGGTGGAGTGCGCTGCTGCAGGCAGCAGACCCTGCGGCGCTGAGCTCGTATCCCGAGATCAGCCTTGCTGAATATCAGCGCTACGCCTACTTTCTGCACAACCAAGGCAGCCTAGGGGGTTATCGGCTGGCCCGGGCGCAGCACGAGGTGGCAGCAGAGGCTGAGCTGCCGGAGGTGACCCAGTCTCTGGTGGCCGCACACCGGGCCGCAGGGCGACGCGTCAAAGCCCAGAACAAGACCGCCCCACTGGTGCTGCGCCACGCCGCACGCAAGGCCTACCACCGGCTCCGGAAACGCTAGAGCTGCACCGCATCTCTGCTCGCCTGCTGCCGCACCTGCGCGGCCACCTGACGCAGCTGGGCACCTGAATCTGTGCCCAGCGCCTGCAGCATCTTCTTCGCCGGTCCGGTGAGACGGGCGCGGGAGGTTTGGGCCCCGTAGATCTCCGCCAGGTTCGCTGCCGCGGCACCCAACTCGGCGGCAGCGGCGTCGTCGCTCTTGCGCAGGACCAATACGGGCAGGTGAAGCTTCAGCAGCCGATTCCAGTAGTCCGCCCGGACCCGGCCAGCCAATTCGGCACTCCTGCCGCCCTGCCCGCGGGCCAGCGCAATCACCCCGAAGCAGTCATGGAGAAACCGCAGCTGCTCGGCGGGGGAGAGCTCTGCCCGGGAGACGTGCCCCTGGCCTGTGGGCTGCTCGGCGAGCGTGAGGAAGTAGCAGTCGACACTATTGACCAAGGAGACGCGCTGAGCGTGCAGGAAAGCCTGCAGCATCATCGGGTGGTCATTGGCATAGTTCAGCTGCGGATTGAACCGGTAGCCCAGTCCACGCAAGAAATCCGCGCGGAAGAGCTTCTGCACGTGCAGGCTGTTCAGCCACCCGGTGTGGTACTCCTGCCGTGCCGGGAAGTGCTCAGCGCCCAGCACATTGGGTGCAGAGCGCTCCACCCCCACGTACCGTCCGATGACGACTTCCGAGCTGTGGCGCCGCGCGGAGCGGATCATCGCCTCCAACGCCTGCGGCCCCAGGTAATCGTCAGCATCGAGGAAGAACACGTACTTCCCCCGGGCGCTGTCAAGAATCCGGTTGCGCCCGGTGGAGGCATTACCGGTATTGCGCTGGCTCAGCACGGTGAACCGGGCCCACGGGACGCTGCGGCGGAACCCCCGGACCAGGGACAGGGTCTGGTCCGTGGAGCCGTCATCGACGACCACCACCTCAGTCCGGGAAGCATCAAGGGACTGGTCCACCACGGACTGCAGACACCGGGTGATGGTGGAGGCACTGTGATAACTGGTGACCCCGACGGTGAGCAGGGGGCGCTTGAGGGTGGGTCTCACTGGGGGTCTCACGCTCACCAGCCTATAACCGGGCTCGCGATACACTGCGGTGCGGAGCACAGATGAGACCAGGTCAACGGAAAGAGGCGCCAGGTGGAGACAGACCCGATCGTCGCCGTCGTGCCCTGCCGGGCCGGCAGCGAGCGCGTGGCAAACAAGAACACCCGGCCATTCGCCGGGTTCGACCGCGGGCTCCTGGAGCTCAAACTCACCCAGCTGGCGGCAGTGGAGGAACTGGCAGAGATCATCGTCTCTACCAACGACCCGGTGGTCAGCGAGTACGCCGCACGGTTCAGCACTGAGCAGGATCAGCGGGTCACTGTGGTGCAACGGCCCGATGAGCTCGGCAGATCCTCCACCCCTATGAGCGAGTTCATCCAATACCTGGGCAGGCTTCGTGAGGATGGGACCATGCTGATGACCCATGTCACCCACCCGCTGCTGGCTGCCGCAGGCTTCCGTGACCTGATCAGCCGGTGGCGCACCGCTGCGGCAGATGGTCACGATTCGCTGCTGACGGTGACCAAACTGCACGCGTTCCTCTGGGACGCCGACGGCAAACCGTTCAACTATGACGCCGCGGCGGAGAAATGGCCCCGCAGCCAGGACATTCCACCGCTGTTCGAGGTCAATCACGCCGCCTACCTCATCCCATTCCGGCGGGTTCGGGAGGTCGGCGACAGAGTGGGGGAGCGGCCTTTCATGCATGAGATGTCCGGTGAGGCGGTGATGGACATCGACTGGGAAGACCAATTCCAGCTGCTCAATGACCTTGCCAATGCCAAGCAGATGCGCGGGCTCAGCCTCATCTGAGGTGCCAGGCGAGTGGGGGCACGGTGAGTCTGCGGCGGCGTCGTCCGGTGGGTGCCGTGCCGGCCGCTGCCGTCCTAGTCAGTGCCCTGCTGGTGGGCGTGTCGACGGCACCGCCCGCCGGGGCGTACTCTGACCCCTCCGAGGTGCCGGACCCGTTCCAGGAGTACAGCGCACAGGATTACGCCGATGCGTTATGGAATCTGGAGACCAGCACCGCAGTGCGCAGCTTGGAGCGCGAATCCCGCGGGGACTGCGAGGTCTTCGCCTACGAGGTGAGACACCCTCTGGAGCTGGGCGAGACCCGGAGGTATGTGCACCTCGCTGATGAGGATGGTTGGTGGTGCGACGGCGAGGAGGGTGAAGAGCTCCGGGAGGAGTTCGACACCAAGGATGACGAGGACGAACACTTTTTTCACGGCCGGCCGTATGAGAACACCACCCACCGGGAGCCGTACTACGGCACCTGGGCCGATGTCACCGGCAACGGCGTGAGCTCGCGCACCGAGATTCACGCCCGGGACCTGGGTAACAACACCTTCACCGTCTCCGGGACATACCTGGACCACTACACGGGGCAACGGGTGGACATCACCGAGACCGAAACGCACGGGGAACACATGGTCCCGGTGGGCCACACCTGGCCGGAGATGCAGCACAGGCCGCGGGAGGACCGCGTGGCCTACTACAACGACCCGATGAACCTCACCTCCACCATCGGAGAGATCAACCGGGAGAAGGCCGGGCACACACCCAGTGAGTGGATGCCATCGAATGAGGATGCCCACTGCGCCTACTCCCTGACCTGGGTGCACATTGCGAACAAGCATGAGCTTTCCCTGTTCCAGCGGGATATCGACCAACTCCGCGGCCAGCTGTGGGACTGCCTGCACGACCAGCTCGACGGCGCCCAGGGCGCCCAGGGCGACGAGGGTGAGGGGTCAGAGGGCGAGGAGTCAGAGGCTGGCGGAATCGGTGCCGAGAGCCGCAGCCCTGACCTGGACTGGCAGTCCCTGCCCCCGGAGACCGAGGCCGATGATGGCACCGAAACCTCGGGCGCCGGCCCCACTGAGCCCTACAGCGTCCGCGATCACCTCGATGCGGTGTGGCACCTGGAGAACCACGTGCGCCTGCGCAGCGTGGAACGAGAAGAGCACCAGGACTGCGACGTCCAAACCCACACCACCACCCATCCCCGGTCCGGGGAGACCCGCACCTACGCCCGGGTGATCTCCCCAGAAAACACCTACTGCTTCGGGGACGAAGGTGACCAGCTGCGCGAGGAGCTCGAGGCCGAGGCCGCCGATGACAATGCCGTGTTCCACTCCAACCCCATGGATGGGCAGCCCCGCGAGAACCTGCGCACCTGGGTTGCCGGGGCCGACGGTCTCAACACCCGCCAGCACGTGCTCTTCCGGGACCTGGAGGACGTGGAATGGGACGCCACCGGCTCAGAAGTCGTCTCCGCCACCTTCGAGGACCCCTACACCGGTGAGGAAGGTGACTACGCCGGACCCAGCACAGTGATTGACCACCTGCTGCCGGTGGCACACGCGTGGACCGAAATGGAGCACCGCGACGCCCAGCAGCGCCAGGCCTACTACAACGATCCCGAGAACCTGGTCGCCGTGCCCGAGGAGTCTTCCGAAGCACGGGCCGGTGAGGCGCCCCGGAACTGGATGCCGGACAATGAGGGTTTTCACTGTCAGTACGCCGTGGCCTGGACGCACACCGCCGCGGCGCATGAGATCTCCCTGTTCGGCTCGGATATCGCCCAGCTGCGCCAGAGCCTGCACCGCTGCATCGCCGAGGAGACCGGCTCCGGAGGGTCAGACGAGGGGCAGCGCCGAGCAGAGCTGGACTGGCCTGAGCTTCCACCCTGGTGACCCCGACTGACTAGACTGTCTCAGCGATGGTGAAACGTTTGGTCATGGGTGCTGAGGCAGCCCAGAAGGCAATCCGCAGCGCGGCCTCACTCCCCGGGGCTGACGTGGCGCTGGCCCGTGCGGTGATCACTGCGGACCGGCTGCTGGCGCGCAGCGCTGCGAACGAGCCGACCACCAAGAGGTCAGCTGTGGGATCCGTGCAGGAGAAGGTCACCACGGTACTGGTGGACGCCAATCGCGGCGGGGCGCTGAAGCTGCTGGAAAGACTGGACATCGACGACATCCAGGATGCCTCCACGCTGGAGCAGCTTGCGGTGCGCTGTACCAAGCTCAAGGAATACTCTGCGGCCCTGCAGCTGCGTCACCGGGCCGCAACACTGGACCCTGAGAACCCCCTGCGCTGGGTGGCGCTGGCGCGCGCCCAGCAGCGCAACTCCTGGGGTGCAGTGGTGCACGACCCCGTCGCCGGGCTCGAACACGGACCCACCACGGACGCCTCCGCCGCACGCGAGTCCCTGGCTGCTGCTCAACGCGTCGCCCCCGCCCACCCGCACGTGCTTCACGAACGCGGCAAACTCGAGTTCGCCCACGGCGACTGGCCCACCGGCCTGGACCTCTTGCGGCAAGCCGCCCACCTCGAGCCCCACGCCCAGCGGTGGACTGACCTCGCCGCGGCCTACCGCAAACCCCATGTGGCAGATCTGGACCGTTCCCTGGAGGCCTATGAGCGCGCACTCCTGCTGCGCCCCAGCAGCCCCACCGCCTTCCGCGGGCTGCTGCTGATGGGATGCCGGGCGGATCAGGATTGGGCCCGGCTATGGCGCAACGCGGAGCGATTCGAAGCCGCCCGCAAGCGGCGCGGCCGCACTGCGCGTTTGGAACTGATGGCCCAGATGCGGCCGATGTTCGCCTCCGGCGCTGCCGAGGCAGATATCAGTGCTGCCTTAGTGCGGTTCAATGTGGCCAGCATCAAGGGTCACCGGCTCTCCTGGCCCACCACCAGCTTGTTGATCTACCGGCTGCACTTCGCCCAGCGCATGACCCACGGGTTCGCGCTGCGGCGCAGCCAGGCCGAACGGACCATCGCCTGGTTGGGGACCTCCAGCGCCGGGCACAGCAGACACCGCCAGAAACTCCTTGCCGCGCTGGTGTATCTCGAACGCTACCGGGAGGCACAACAGCTCATTGATCCGATGCCCTGGGAGCCGGGCAGTACCCCGGAACGGCACCGCCTGAAGAAGATGGCTGCCGATGTGCATCTCATCCAGGGCCGCACTGGACCCCTGGTGGACTACGCCCGGTCCCGCGCCCAAGACCTGCCCCTGCCCGGGGAGGACAAGTTCGGCCGGCTCATCGCAGGCAAGCGGGTCGCGGTCGTCGGCCCGGCGGATACCGGAGACCGGCTCGGAGCCCAGATTGATGACTATGACGTGATCATCCGGCCCCGGTTGATGACTGAGATTTCCGACGACGACGCCGCCAGACTGGGCAGCCGCACCGACATCAGCTACTTCTCCGGCCGGGATCTCACCGACTTCATGCCGCTGGCCCGGGACGCCGTCGCCACTGGGGGGCTGCAGATGGTGGTCGGACGCGGCCTGAGCAGGGCCAGCTTCACTGATGACCAACCGGAATGGCTGCGGTTCTACCGGCACGACTTCTCCCTGGGGTTCCACGGGCCGCCAATGGGCATCGGGCGTATTCTCTACGACGTGCTGCAGTTCGAACCGGCTGAAATCGGACTGTTCAACATTGACTTCTTCACCGGACAGACCGCTTTCGGTCCCGGCTACCGCGAGGACAAAGACTCCGGGCTCGGACCGTACTCGATTGTCAACGAGATCATCCTGGCCCACGACCTCGTCTTCGAACATCGCCTGACCAAGGCCATTGCCGACTCGGGTGTGCTCACCGGGCACGGGGTCGCCGGGCAGGTCTTGGCCTTGGAGGAAACGGACTACATCCAGGCGCTCGAAGAGTCCCCGGCGCTGCGAACTCGCCGGGGGAGCGAGGGGCCCACTCCGAGCCCGTGAATAGGATGGACGTATGGCAGTAAGTCTCCACGGGCTGCGCTGGAAGATCGCGGCCGCTGCGCTGCTGACGCGGACCGCCCGCCGGCTGGGCCGTATTCCCGCCTCCGCATGGATGATCCGCACTGCGGCGGCGCGACTGCAGCCGCGTGACCAGGAGGCCACCGGCACCTACCGGGGGATTGCCGCAGACCTCCTCTCCCGCACTCTGCCCGCCGATGACGACGCCGCCGGCATCCACTACGACTCCGTGGCCGGGCTCGTCCCCGGTCCGCCGGCTGAACGTCTCAGGCCAATCGACCTGGCTGCTCGTGCGGAAAGCTCACCTACGGCAGGGAACCACCTGGCGGCGGCCGCGGCCCACCGCAAGCCCTACGTCTCCGACCTTACTGCGGCCGTAAACCATTACGAGCAAGCGTTCGCGTTGAACCCGAAGGACTTAAGAGCAGTCGAGGGCGCACTGACCACCGGGGCGCGGACCCACTTCGACTGGCCCCGCATCTGGACCGTGGTGCAGGTGCTGCTCCCGCGACGCGGCCCTGTGCGGGCCGGCACCAGATTCTGGGATGTCCTCTCCGCACTGTTCACCCAGACCCCGGATCCGGACATGCTGCCGCGGGCTAAGGCGTTGCTGAAGGAGCACCGGGAGGATCTGCCTGAGCTGCACCAGCTGTTGCTGGAGGCGATCGCGGCACGGCTGCAGTACCTGGGGGAGTTCTTTGCCGGATTCGAGGTCCGGGAAGCCGCTGCCCGCAACCGCATCAGAGAACTCGCCGGGATCCCCCTGGAGTCCGGGATCTGGCTCAAACACCTGCTGGGGGCCTACGCCTACCTGGATGAGGATCAGCAGCTGCGTGCCACCGCAGAGAAACCTCCAGTCGACACCTCTGACCCGCGTACGCTCCTGCAGGCACAGAAGCTGCAGGCCGATGTGGCCCTGCTCCGCGGCGAGGTTGCGCCATTGCAGTCCCACGCTCAGCAACGCAGGGACGCGATGCGACTGCCGGGTGAGGAAGGCATGAGCGAGGTCGTTGAGGGCAAGCGGGTCGCCGTCGTCGGGCCCGTTTCCGGTGACGGCCTGGGAGAGCTGATTGAGTCCTATGACGTGGTGGTCCGGACCCGGCATGCCGCCGCTGGCGGCGATGCGGAGGCCGGCAGGCGCACCGATATTGCCTACTACGCCGGACGTGACCTGTTGCGGGACTTCCTGGAAGTCTCAGCGGCGGCCGAGTCAGGGGTCTTCCAGCGAGCGGTGACACGGCCTTTCTTCATCGAGGCGCCGAGCCTGCAGGAGTGGCCGCAATGGCTGCGCCCGGCTCGGTTCGAGCACGGGCTCTACTTCCGGGGAGCGCCGATGGGCCTGCAGCGTATCCTCTACGACCTGCTGCAGTTCCAGCCTGCTGAACTGGCGGTATTCAACGCCGACCTCTACGCGGGGAAGGCATTCGCCGCCTCGGGGTACCGCACCAGTTACGCCACCTTCGGCCCACAGAATCAGACCAATGACGTGGTGATCATGCATGACCTCGCCTACGAATTCCGTTGGACCGCCCGGATGCACCAAGCTGGGCTGATCACCGCCCACGGCACCACCGCCGAGGTCCTCAGCCTCAGTGAGGAGGACTATCTGCGCCGTCTAGAATCAGGCCCGCTGGGGGGCTGACCCTCACTCGAGGACGAGATCAATTTCTCGTTGCCCGTTGGTGTCTCGGAAGTGCGAAGAGCTCACGGTCCGGTCGTTCAGCGCCACCAGCGGTCGTAGTTGCGCCAGCACAAAAGTGTCGAGAAAGCGTCCACGGAGATCCGCATCGTAACCCAGCCGTGTTCAAAGCTGCTGCTTTCAGCACATCCAACATCTGCCGTGGCTGCTTGATCTCAGCAAGTTCAGCAACGTCCCGGGTGATGAGCTCCTCCGGTGACGGCACGCTTCACCGCGTCGAGGCTCTCAGGAACCAGCTGCCATTCGTCAATCAGGACAGGTGGTTCGAGTCTTGCAGTTGTAATTTAGCATCAACCCTACTTGCAATCTAGCAGGGGCTCTTCTCATCATTCAGCATGCAATGCCCCCATCGGGTGTTAAAGCGGATCGCCTGTCGGGCGCAATAAACTTGCCCCAAGCCAGTCTCCTTGCAGCAGAATCCACGCAGCGCTGACTACCTTCACCGCCCTGCACCCTGTAAGCCCGTATGGCTCGGGCTCAGCTCCATTTCGGTCCTGGCGGTCCTGATCTCCGCTGTAATGACACCGGTGATTCTCGGCTGCTCTCAGCCGCAACGCTGCTGTGCTACGCCTCGGCCCTGTGGAAGTGGGCGCAACGAGCCGGGTGGTGGCGGCGGGCCGGTGTGGGGCTGATGTTCGCAGCCATGAGCCTGGATGAGGCGGCCCGCCTGCACGAACGCCCGGCCAGGCTCTACCGGATCCCCTTCGGTGAAGCCCCGCTGGAGCACTACACTTGTTGATGCTGGGTGTCCCAGTGGCCGTGGGCGCCGTCGTTTTCCTGGTTGTCATGATCCGCGGGATGCCGCGCCTGCCCCGGATTCTGCTGCTGACGGGGCTCGGGGTCTTCTTCACCGGTGCTGTGGGAGTTGAAGTCACCCAGGTGCTGACCATGGACTACATCGGCGGCCAGTACTCCTGGCCACACTTTGCCCTCTGGCACATAGAAGAACTGCTGGAGAAGCTTGGCTCCTCGCTGTTGGTGGCGGCCGCGGTGGCGGCTGTGCATGACGGCATGATTGGCCAGCGGACGCGGGAAGACTGAAGTTCTTTGATAGCAGCGCTCAGGACGGCAGCGTCGTGAGTGTGAGCTGCGCGCGGTGATGGCGGTAGTGCTTCGGCGCCCACTCGAAGATGTCGCGCCGATCCATCCACGAGGTGAAATAGGGGTCCCAGGATGCGGGGATCGTCATGCCTCGACGTAGCGCCTCGCCGTCGGTGCGGTCATACCAGCCCACGATGGTGCCGGTGGTCCTGTCCATCATCCGCACCATAGCTTGGGGCTTCAGGACCCGTCCTGCCGCAGCGCTGCCGACCCAATTCACCCAGTTGTAGGGTCCGGCGCAGGCATCTAGCAGCCTGCTCCAGTTGCGTGCCACTGATGGAGGAAGCCGCGAGAAAAGTCCGCACAGCGGAATCCCGGAGAGGGCAACGTTTTGCCCGAGCACGAGATGGAACAGCAGCTGCCGGTTGGTCCAGCGCGTGCCTGCAGAGGGGAAGTCGAGTTCGTGCGCGTTTGCGCTCTCAATGATCGCGCGGAAATCGGCGGCGAGCCATAGCAAGTTGTCTCTCACCTGATGGTGGGTGGGGCCATTCATCGCGAACCTCCTATCCCCTTACCACCCCATCTCAGCACGTGCTGCGGCTGTTTGGCTGCGATTCACGCACCAGCTGCCGGAAAGCTAGTCTGGAGGGAATCCACCGACGACATGACCGAGGAGTACATGTGATTCGTGTGATCTGCGTCCGGCACGGTGAGACCGAATGGAATCGGGACCACCGACTGCAGGGCCAGTCCGAGGTGGCGCTCGCAGATTCCGGGCTCCGCCAGGCCCGCGCAGCTGGGCTCTACATACGGGGACAACAGCCCGGCGCCGGGTATGTCTCACCGCTGAGACGCACCCATGCCACCTTTGCCGAGTTCGGGCTCGGGTTCGATCCCGTGGAGGACCCACGGCTGACTGAGCAGAACTTGGGCACATGGGAAGGAACGAAGACCGCGGCGGCCAAGACCGACTACGCGGCAGAGTACACGGCATGGAAGTCGGGCACCGGCACTCCACCAGGGGGAGAGGATCCCCGCTCCGTGGTGGAGCGGATGACCGCTGCCTTCTGCGACATTGTGCGCGGTGCCGCCGATCTCACCCCCACCCCGTCGGTGGACACCGACTACGCCCTGCGGACAGTGGTGTTGGTGTCCCACGGCACAGCCACCAAAGCCCTGCTTGAGGGGCTGGGCCTGATCGACCGGTCCCAGGTCATCTCCTTGACTGCCGCGGCGATCAGTGTCATCGACGTTCCGCTGCACGGCGGGCCGCTGTCCTCCTCCCTACCGCAGGGCGGCACCCAGATCTCAGCCGAACCTCAGGAGGAGGCTCGGCTGATCAAGCAGCTGAGTGATGCGCAGATCCGGGCCTACGCCAAACTGCGGATGTACAACCTCTCCCCAGAGGTCCTCGCCGCCGTGCGGTGACAGGAGCTAGTCTCTGCTGGGCGGGCGCGGGAACCGGGTCTGCGGGGCGGCTCCCAATGAGCGCAGTCGCGTTGTGCTCGGTGGCGGGGGAGAGGCCGCAGGCCGCGCCGGGCGGGACTGCTCTCCAGCTTGAGCGGCTTGGTCCTCACGCATGTACTCGATCGCTTCGAAAAGCAAGTCCCGACGGATGTCCGAGGTGGAGGTTCCTTCTGTGCGGGGGAGGTAGACCACTTCGCAGTGCTCCCGCAGGTACTCGAAGCGCGGAGAATTCTCCCAGTCGGATCCCATGACCACCACGTCGATCTCGTGAAGCTCCACGTCGCGGCGCTTCTGCTCCCATGTCTGCTCAGGGATGACCAGATCTACGTGTCGGATGGACTCCAGCATCACCTTCCGCACCTCATAGGGGTGGTAGCTGGGCTGTTTGCCCGGTTTGGCCTCATTGAACTCATCCGTGGACAGACCCACCACCAAGTAGTCCCCCAGTGCTTTGGCGCGCTGGAGCAGATGAATATGCCCCCAGTGGAGCAGGTCGAAAGTGCCGTAGGTGAGAACTCGTTTCATGTCTCCGCCGAACTCTTCCCCTCCTGCGGGGTGCTGGCTGAGCCAGCCCCGGCGTCGATGTCGACAAAGGAATAGGGAGGCCAAGGCCCCAAGAACCGGATTCGGGCTGAGGGTTGCTCCTGTTGAATCTGGGTCAGTTCAGCTCCGAGCTCGGAGATGCGCTCAGAGTCCACCAAGCAGGCTGCACTCAGCACAGAGACCGTGCCCTCAGGCCGTTGGGTGGTGGCATAGTCCTGAATCTGCTGACACTGGGCGGCTAGCCGCATGCGGTAGTCCGGATAGAGGCGGTCCGCACCTGCGTCGGTGAGCCGCCGCTGCACCTTCTCCAGCCGTTTCTCCAACAGTCGCCGCACACCGGCAGGCTTGCCCGCCAACTCTCGTGTCGCCTCCAACACTTCGGGCTCGTTCTGTGGGAACTGGGCGGCGTCGAGGGCGATCTCGACGCGCAGCTCTGAGGTGCCGGCAAGTTCCTGCAGCCGCTGCTTCAGCTCCTGACCGGAGTCCTGGAGCCAGCCGCGCAGCTGCTCTGCCGCCGTGGCACCGGAGGTCTCCGAGGCCTGCACCATCACATTGAAAGAGACCGGCAAGACACTCGAGGCCTGGTTCCAGCATTCTTCAATGACGTCGCTGTGTTCCAGGACCCAGCGCTTGACGTCCTCGTCCGGCCCCTCATAGGGCCCAGCGTGATGAGTGTGCACCACCGCGGAAACCGGCTCAGCCTCCACGGTGTGCAGCTGACTGCCGTTGATTCCGGCGCCCGTGGGGGCAGGGCTGCCGGCCGGAATAATGGCATACACATAAAGCGTCTCGGAGCTCATCGGACCTCTCCCTGAGCGTCCTGAGCCCAGCGTTGTGGATTGATGAGCTTGTCCACCACTTCGTTGACCACATCGTCCAGACCGCGGTGGAGATCCATCACTGATTCAGTAATACCGTGGTCGGCCTTGATCTGGTCCATCGCTTCGTCGAGCTCCAGCAGGGCTTCTCCGAGCCGGTTCTGCTCCTCCTCGGTGAGGTCACCGCCTTCCATGCGGCGGACCGCTTGGGTTTCCAAGGCCTCTTGAATGACCTCCACCAGGGTGACCACCAGCGTCAGGACGCCATGTTTGAGGCTCTCCTCATTGACTTCCAGCGCCATGGTCCACCTCCTGACCGGACTCGGTGTCATCATGCAACAGCTGGTGCCATTTGTGCAGGTCAGGACCGGCCAAACGCACTTCGCCTGACGTGGTCTCTACTCGCAGCACCTGAGCCTGAGACGTGGGATTGGAGTGCTTTTCAAGGTGGACCGCCTTCAGCTGAGCGGGTTCGATCCGCAATGAGGCACGGTTATCCAGCGGGGACTTCCACGTCAGCATGCCCTCACGGGTGAGTGTGGCTTTCCCACCGCGCCACGTTGCCCCTTGGGCGAAGGTTTCCAAGTACCACATGGTGCCCCTCATTCTAGGGCCCTGATCTTCAGCGGCAGCAGACTCAGCCTGAGCACCTCCCGGTACCTGGCGCTGCTGCCTGATCAACGTGAGCAGACGGTCTGCGTCCAGAGCCGATAGTCGTGCCACGCTGCCGTCGTGGAGCACGATTTTCAGTCTCATCCGGTCCTCACCACCGACCGAGGGCTCCGTGTAGGACTCCGCGCTGGCGATCGAGTCGAGCCGGGTCTGCCATAACGTTTCGGCAGGGTCCCGGCGGTGAACGATGAGCCGGTGGGTGGTCAGGTACGCCCTGCCCGGGCGCCAGATGCGCTGAAAATCGTCCCGCAGATGACTGGCCGCCATGGCGGCGACGACCTCCTCGCCGTCTGCCATCGGCAGGTGGCGGCTCAGTGAGCGCTGCACCCAGGCGCGGGTCTGATCGTCCCACTGCCGCATCATCCCGTATTCGATCATCGTCTCAATACCCGCGATGGTCGCGCGCAGATTGACCCCAATCAGTGGCACATCGGCCACGGAGATGATCAGGTCCAGGTTCAGGTGCACGCCCTTGTTCAGCAGCACCTCCAACAGGTCAGGCAACGTGGCCCCCGGGTCCCGGGTGGGCTGCAGTGCAGAAGGCTGCTCCACCGCAGACCCGTGGGCCGGGGGGAGATGATTCTCAGACACCGTCTGCTACTCGTGAGAGGTGGTGCCGGACTCGGCCTCTGATTCAGCGTCCTCCGCTGAGCTGTGCAGCTGCGCTGACCCGGTCTCCTCTAGGCGTTTCGAGTACGCCGACTGCCATCCGCACCACGGGCAGTACTCGTCCATCAGCTGCTTCAACGGTGCCCGCTTGGCGCACTGGGGGCAGGTCTCCTTCTGTTCGATGGCTTCCTGCCACGCCACAGTGTCCCGGTCGGTACCGGCAGGAAAGTCCAGACCGTACTTCGCGGCCGTTTCAAAGGAGGCCAGGGCCGCTCGAATGCGGATGCCCAACAGCTCCACACCTGCCACCGAGACCATGATGTCGGCATTGAGCACCAGGCCTTTGTCCAGAAGTGTTTCCACCACCTGCAGGAGGGTGCCGTCGCGCCCGCGTTGAGGCTGCATCGCTTCGCCGGGCTGTTTGGCCATGTCCATTGTCCTCCGAGTGTGGATGTGCGCTCTCCTGACAGTTGTCGCAGAGCCGCTCATGCGTCGGGGCGGCCCCTGACGTAGCGGTTGACCCGCTCGTAGCTGAGCAGCTCACCGGAGCTGTCCAAATCTATATCGTATTCTGCCAGCAGATCCGAGGTGTCCGGCACCCGCTGGGCTTCGAGAACCTCCAGAGTGACGTGCCACCCTTCATCGCTCTTCTTCACCCCGACCACAGACTCCGGTGCCCGTCCGGTCAGTGTGCGGAACTGCTCGATCGCCTTCTTGCTGGCGCTGACCGCACTGAGCCGGGAAGCACTTTTCTGCGAACCTGCCGAATCCTGGGAGGAGCTCGACGACGCCCCTTCACTGGACTTCGAGCTGGTGCGGCGAGTGCCGCCTGTGGACTCGCCCGAGGACTTCTGGGCACTGCTGCGGCTCTTCTGCGCGGCAGTGCTTGAGCTCCTTGAAGAGGCTGAGCCGTTTGAAGAGCCTGAGCCGTTTGAAGAGCCTGAGCCGTTTGAAGTGCTTGAGCCCTTTGAAGAGCTTGAGCTGCTGGCAGAATCGGAGTCGCTGGTCTTCTTCTGGGGCCGCTGCTGCCGTGTGCTGGACTGGGACTTGGTGGACTTGGTGGTGTCTGAGTCGCCGTCACTCACAGTGTCTCTCCTTAGGGTTGTCTGCGTCGGGTGGATTCCATCAGGCGGGCTACCAGTTCGTTTTCCATCTCCGCAGCCTCGTCAGGGTCCAGATCTCCAGAGCTGCGGGCAGCCTCCACGTCCCGGAGCTGCCGTCTGATATTTCCCGGGTCATAATGTTGCCGCTCGGCTTCCTGATAGATCTGTTCGGCCACCCATACTGTTCCGCGCAGCGGTGCCAGGGGAGCGGTGATCAGCGCAGAGAACAGGCCCACGAGGGCTCACACCTTAGGGACGAAGTCGTAGGGGGCTTGGGGGCCTACGAGCCGGAACTTGCAACGCGGGTGGAATTCGCGAGCGAGGTCCTCCACCACCTCTTCGAACTCTTCGGCCTGCTGGTGGGCCACCAGGGCCGCCAGCTCGATCACGTCATCGGGCTGCCTGCGCTCATGCTCGGTGAGATCGCTAGTGACCTCCTGAAGGCGATCAATGACCGGTGCGGCCGCCGCTGGCTGGCGCTGCTCCAGACCCCGGACCATGAGTTCGCCGAGCTGAATACGCTGAGGCCGGGTCTGGTCCTCGGTGGTGCCCGCGATCTGCTCCCGCAGGTGGGCGGCCTCGGGCAGTTCCGTAATGATTTCGCGCAGCACCGTATCCCGGTCGAACGTCACTGACACCGTGTACTGGGCGTGACCGTCGACATTTTCAAGTCCGGCAGCATACTCCTGCTGACTCGGCGACAAGATGTCCTCGACCACTGCTGCTGCCTCAGGGACCACGGTGCCGAAGGCCAACGGCAGCACTGGAGTCTGGCGTGCCACCGCGTCCAGCAGCTGGGTATGTGCCAGCAGATCGTCAGGGGTGCCCAGGATCTGATCCGGATCGACTTCGCTGACCAGCACAGCCACGGACTCATGCTCCAGCACTTCCACTGGCTGCGACTGAATGCCTTGAAGGTCTGCGGGGGCTGCAGTCTCAGCGGGGACTACGCCGTAGAGGTAGACCTCCCCGGCGTAGTCCCTAGGGTCGCGGCTCATTCGGACTTGCTGCTTTGGCGGCGGCGACGCTTCGGAGCCTCGTCCTCGTCGCCGTCGTCGTCATCATCGTCGCCGGGGGTGAGGGCTTCCTTGACCCCTTCGACCGCACCCTTGGTCTTGCCCTCGCTGCCGCCTTCGGCCATGCCGCTCATCAGGTCCGGAAGATCCCGTCCGCCCTGAGCTGCGAGATCCAGACGATTGGTGGCCTCCGCGAAGCGCAGATATGTGTCCACGCTGGCGATCACGATTCTGGCATCGATGGTGAGGACCTCGATGCCCACCAGAGAGACACGAATATACGCGTCGATGACCAGTCCCTTGTCGAGAATAATCTCGACGACATCAGCGAGGGAGCTGGGTGAGGGACGGTCCACATAGCTTCCGCGGGACCGCTGCATTGCTGTGCTCATTGCCGTTACCTACTCTCTGAGGGGCAACGCGGATGCGCCGACCGGCCTCGTAGGGGTTGGGTTATTCCTCTTCCTCAGTTTCTACCGGTTCGTCCTCATATTCAACATCTTCTTCTGGCTCGGCCTCCTCTGGCTCGGCGTCTTCTTCCTCCACCGGCTCGGCCTCGTCGGCAGGCTCCTCCTCAACAGGGTCGCCCTCTTCGACGGGCTCCTCTTCCTCTGCTGGAGCTTCCTCCTCGACCGCCTCGTCCTCCGCAGGGGGCTCTTCTTCGTACTCGCCCTCAGGCTCGCCTTCGTCCTCGGCCGGTTCGTCCTGGATGTCCTCCTGCGGCTCTTGGTCCTCCTGGCCGTCCTGCTCTTCCTGTTCCTGTTCCAGGGCTTCTTCATGGGTGGTGACGACTTCGCCGTCGCGGATCTCTCCTCGCCACCCTTCCACGGAGTCGGGATCGCGCATGACGTCCGTCATCACGTGGTGGACAAAGAACTTCAGCTCAAGACGGAACCGGCGGCCCACTGCGCGCCACAGGTTGCCTGTCTTCTCAACGAATCCCTGAGGGTGGTACTCGCCGATGGTGAGCATGCGGGTCAAGGTGGGGGTCACCTCGTGGAAGGAGACGCTGCCGCTGATGCTGCCCTTTTCGCCGTTGGACTCCCACACGATATGCGAATCCGGAACCTGCTCCTTGATGGTGGCTTCCCACGTCCTGTGGGACAGAAATACCTGGCCCTTGATCTTGAGCTTGGCGTCGTCGCTCCACTCCACGTGTTCGACTTTTTTCATGAAGTCAGGCCAGTCTTCATACTGGGTGAAGGCGTTGTACGCCACCGTGAGGGGGACACCCACGTCCGTCCACTCCACGATGTTCATGAACTTCTTCTTCGCGCCACCGGAGCCCCCGGATCCGCCACCGAAAGCGCTCTTCACCGAGTCGGCTGCGCTGGTGGCCAGCCCGGAAGCTGCGGCGCTGACCGGAGACTTCCCCTCGGACATCTTCTCTGCGCCTTTCTTGACGCCTTCGCCGAGGGAACCTCCGGAACCACTGAGCTGGTCGGTCAGGTTGTCCACTTTGTCCCCGGCCGAGCTGAGAGCTTTCCGCCCCATAGCAGTGGCGTAGTCACCCAACTGGCTCTTGAGTCCGCTCCACGCGTCTTGGTCGCTCATTTCTTCGCCCCCTGACTCTTAGTGGAGGATGACTTGCGGCCACCGCCGGTGTTGCTCTTGGCAGAGGTTTTCCGAGTGCCGGAGGACTTGGAGCTACCCCCGGAAGACTTCGCGCTGCTGGAGCGGCTGCTGCTTGAGCGAGTACCGCTGGATTTTGCGCTGCTGGACTTCGATCCTCCGGACTTGGAGGTGGAGGACTTCGCAGGCGCGCGGCGCCGCGTGCTCTTGGGCTTCTCCTCCGTCGTCTCCTCAGCCTCTTCTTCCGCGGGAGCTTCTTCCTCGGCCTTCTCTTCCGGCTCCTCTTCCTCGGCGGGAGCCTCCTCTTCAGCGGGCTCTTCAGCAGCGTCGGACTCCGAGTCCTCCGCACCGGCGCCAGCGGTCTCCTGGAGTGATTCGTTGAGTTTGTCAGTACGTTCCTGGAGCGAGGAGCTGAGACGTTCCACCCCCGTGGTCACCATGCCCTGGGCGGAGTCAGAAAGCTTTCCGAGTTCCGGGGTGGAGGCACCGAAAGCGCTCAGTGCCTCTTGGATCTGCTCCCGATTGCGGAAGATCGCAGAGCCGCCGACTGTGGCGGCCACGGTCATGGCCAGTTTCAGTTTTCTGGAACGTCCTAAGAGGTATCCGCCAGCCAGTAGGCCAGCTACCTTCAGTTTGTCGTCCATGGGCTCTCCTTTGCCATTGCGTGGCGATGGTCCGGTTATTCACTGGATTGGTGCTGTTGGGCGTCACGCTAATGACGGAGTCTGGATGCTCCCTACATTTTGGCCGACCGTTAGGTCATGAAATTCTCCCAGGTCAGAGGCAGGACGATGGACGGACCTGAAAGGGGATCAGACCTCGAAGTAGTGATGCACATGAAGCCTGCACCCCGGGTTGAACGGAGTGCGGCAGTTCGGGCAACTGGTGACGTCCAAGTATGTCCGAATCGTCAGCTCCTCACGGCAGACCCCGCAGAGGATCGCCGGGGCCCCTTGCTCCTCCACCGGCCAGGTGGCGGCGTCGTGGTCTGCGTGCTCCTGGTGGCACTGGTGGCACGGGTAGTACTCGAGGCAACAGTGAAACTTGATAGCGACGACGTCGAGCGTTGTGCGGTAGTGGATACACCGAGTCTGCTCATCGACCAGACTCCCTAGGACTTGTGGTGTCATGGGCCGTTTTCTGAGGGGGGGTGGACTGGGTCTGGTCTACTGATAGGCCGCGTCAAAGAAGTCGCGCTCGATCCGCACGACGTCGTGCCAGCGAGCCGCCAGAGCGCGACCATCCTGTGACTCGAGTGCTGGGGCCACCCGGTCCAGCTCATCGATGAGGAACTGGGTCCATTCCCGGAAGGCTGCACCGCGGTGCAGCTCGATCCACCCACGGTGCTTCGGTTCCGCCGGCAGCGGCAGATCCCGTTCTCCCCAGTCCAGGTAAAGCCACTCGGCGATGACGAGGACCACCAATATGTCGGCGTAATTGCGGGAGTTGGTCACCTGCCGCATGTGCTCGACAAATTCGAAGGTGGGGCGAGTCAGCTCCGGGGAGACCGTCTGAGCCGCTGGCACTTCCAGGGTCCGGAAGGTCTGGGTGAAGTAACCGTCTTCATCGGCGGCCAGCATCCCCAACTGCTGGGAAAAGCGCAGGCGGGCCTGTGCAGAGTCTGAGGTGGCCACCGCGGCCCCCAGCATAGCGAGGAAGGCGTCAAAGAACTGGTAGTCCTGGATGAGGTACCGGGCCAGCACGTCATCGTCCACCGTGCCTGCGAAGAGCTCCTCGACGAAGCGATGGTTCACCGCAGCATCCCAGTTCTCCGCCGTTTGGCGTCTCAGTGTGCCGGCAAACGATTCCGGCTGCAGGTTGACGGTGGTAGGTGCGGCAGTGTTCATGCTCACTACCCTATGCATTGTGGCTAGCGAGCGGCTACGTGTGTGCTTAGGCTGAGCGTTCCAAGATGTCGAACTGGGCAGCCATAACCCCGGGAAGACCGGAGAAGCGTCCTGGTGCGGCCGCGGCGTCGGCGAGCATATCGCGGCGGATCTTGCTGGTGGAGATCCCGGGGGTGCGGGGCAGGTACACCAGCTCGCAGTGCTCGCGCAGGTGTTCGAACCGGGGGGAGCCCTGCCAGTTAGCTCCCATCACCACGGTGTCCACGTGGTAGCGCTGAACGTCCCTGACCTTCTGCTCCCAGCTGGACTCTTCGATCACCAGATCCACATATCGGACCGCTTCGAGCATGTCGCAGCGGGTGCCGAATCGGTGATAGGGCCGGCGCGCCCGTTTCTGCTCCACGGCGAACTCATCCGTGCTGGCGCCCACAATCAGATAGTCGCCCAGCGCTTTGGCGCGCATCAGTAAGCGAATATGCCCCCAATGCAGCAGATCAAAAGTGCCATACGTCAGAACGCGCCGCATTGGTCCCCCTTCCAGCATGTCTTCACCACGTCTAGGCGGCATTCCTGGGCGGCCGCCTTAGTTTTTGCTCCGAAACTATTGGCGCATGTCAGCACCCAGATCGAAAAGAGCATGTTTCAATCGCGGGTAGAGGATGTCGCTGCACCATCACGTACCCTATACCCCGTGACGGAGGACCTCTTCAGCCGAGCCGGCGATACCGAACCAGACCAGCCCCGTTCCCGCGGCAGAAAGATCACCATTGCGGTCATCAGCGGCGCGTTGGTGCTTCTGCTGGGTGCCGCCGCTGCGGCCGCCGTGTATCTGAATTCGCTGCGCGGTGCCTATGAAAGCTCGGTGAACGTCATTGACCAAGAAGACACGTTCCCCGAGGAGAGTGACCGCCCGGAACGGCCCACCCGCGAAGAAAACGGTGAAGAGGTCGAAGATGAGCAGCTGAACATTCTGCTCATTGGCTCGGACTCCGGTGGGGGATCCGGTGCCGAGGAGGACGTGGCGTGGCTGCCCAATGCCAGCCGCGCTGACACCATTATGTGGTTGCACATTCCGCATGAGCGGGACTCCATCCAACTGATGTCGATCATGCGCGACACTTGGGTCCCCATTCCTGGGCACGAGGAAGCCAAGATCAACGCCTCCCTCTCCTTGGGTGAGGGGTCCTCTGTGGCGGTGAAGACGGTAGAGGACCTTGTGGGGGTGCCGGTGGACCACGTGGCTACGGTGGACATGATCGGGTTCCAGAACTTGGTGGCGGAGATGGACGGTGTCACCGTGGATGTCCCCACCTCCTTCACCTCCCGCGACGGATACGAGTTCGCCGCCGGGCCCCAGCACATGGACTCCGCTATGGCGATGAGCTTCGTGCGGGAGCGCAAGTCCTTCAGCGACGGCGACTACACCCGGGTGGCGAACCAGCAGGCATTCGTCAACGGCGTGCTCGATGAGGTGCTGACCGCCTCCACGCTGACCAACCCAGCTCGCATCCATGGGATGGTCTCGGACCTGGCCCCGCACATGGCCGTGGACTCCGACCTGGCCGATGCTGGCTACGCCACAGACATCGCCTGGTCGCTGCGCGATGTTCGCGGGAGTGACATTGACATGTTCACTCTCCCGAACCACGGGCTGGGCACCGTGGGCTCCGAATCCGTGGTCGTCGCCGACTTCGACGCCTTCGCCGAGGCAGGCGAAGCGATGCGCGCCGGGGAGTTCCGCGAATTCGCCGCAGAGAACTGAAGGTGCGCTGAGCTGGGGCTCAATCTATGCTGGGTTGACAATGACGGAGAACCACGACCTCGAGGCACTGGCCTCCAACCCGCACACCGACTGGGACGTCCTGCACTGGATCGCTGAGAACCACCCCCAGCTGCGTCCCACCGTGGCGGCGAATCCCGGGACGTATCAGGAGCTCGTTGACGCCTTGGCTGCCCTCGGGCATCCGGACATCGACGCCGCCATCGCCCAGCGCGAGGCCGCCGGGGGAGTCACCGGTCCCCCGGGGCCGCAGGTGGACTCAGCTGACACCCCGGAGGTTGACCTCGGGCCGTCAAGCCCGATGGAGGGATTGTGGGACACCACCGGGTACACCCTGGCTGCCCAGCAGGCCGTTGCCGCCGCCGACCCCGACCCCGAGCCCGAGCAGCAGCCAGCCCCCGCCGCCAAGCAGGAGTCAGCCCCGGAGCCACAACCAGAAACTGAGTACGCGCCAGAATCAGAGCTGGAGCCAGCACCCGCGCCGGTGCCGCAGTCTCCGCAACAACCTGAGCCCGCGTCGGACGCCGAGTCCGAGTGGCCGGATGACTACCAACCCGCCGTCGCATCTGCCGCAGGGCGCCCGTCCCGGCACACCACTGCCGCATCCCCCGCCACCCGCCCTCCGACATCCCGCGCTGCTCTCAGTCCCGTGGCCGTGGTGGCACTGGCGCTGCTGGGCCTCGGTGCGATTGTCGGAGTGTTGGTGCTGCTTTTCGGCGGCGGCGAGGATGAGGGCCTGATTGCCGAACCGCCGACCACAGCCACACCTGCCGGTGAGGACGACGACGCCGCCGACGACGACGCCACCACTGAAGACGAGGCCGACGAGGCTGCAGAGGAAGAAGCGGCCTCCGAGGAGGACGAGGCCGCTGAGGCGGAGCAGGAAGTCATCGCCGAAGCCCGCACCGCAGTAGCTGACCTGCCTCAGGAGTCCTCCTGTGAGGCGGACGCCGACGCCTCGGTGCTCGCCGAGTTCCTCGCTGTGGCAGACGAGAACTGGGAGGATGACGACCCAGAGATGCTGGAGTCCACCTTCGAATCCCTCCAATCAGCATGCTCCACCACCCACGCCGCCTCGGTATTCGAATCCGCACGCAGTGGCGCCCAGGCGCCGGAGGAGGGCTCCCTTCGAATTCTCAACACCGTGGGCACCGACTGGGCGGACCGCGAGGTCGGCCTCCGCGGCGCCGAACAGATGAGCGGATTCTCTGCCCAGGACGGCAATGTGGAGTGTGAGTTCGACGACGGCGTCACCTGCACCGTCTACCAGACGAGCCCCGCGCTGTGCGATGAAGGCACCACCTACACCATGACCGTCCAGGGGGTGGACGTCGACTGTGACGCCCAGCTGGACCGCGGCGGACGCGAGACCCTCAGCGTAGACAGCAGCGCCACCGATGGGTTCCTGGTGTGCACCGAGCTCAGCGACCGGGTCACCTGCTACAACAGCATCGACCCCTTCGGCTTTGAAATGTCCAACACCGGCAACTACGCGTACTGACGTCCTTCCCATGAGATGACCACCAGCCCATCCTTCATCACCGCCGCCGCAGCTGCGGAGGATGGGTGCAACGTGCCCACATGGCCCATAGCGTGAACCAACAGCGACAGTTGTCAGATTCGACGCTCTCAGGAAACGCTGGGCGGCTGAGAACGCACGGAATTGACATTCGCGGGCGTGGTAGCAGCTGGACCGCGGCGGACGCGAGACCCTCAGTGAGAGACAGGCCGCCCAGCCGGAGCACGTCACTCAGGCGACCTGGATACGTTCCCATCACGTACTCGATGGCCAGCCCTCCGCCTACGGCCTCGAGATACCTGCGCGACCCTTCGGGTTCACAGGGTGTTTGATGAGGTAATCCTGCCGCTCGGTGTCGAAGGCGAACAGGATCTGCGACTCGGTGTGTCCGGACATCCACTTTCCGCACATCACCGGTCTAGACCCTCCAAGGTCTGCCTGCCATTTGAGGCTGGGTGAGGGTCGGGTCCGCTACTCGGTTTGCTTCACCTGCCCAGCTCCAGGGCGTCCACAATCCGGTCGGCACAAGCAGGCGGAACCTCAGGCAGTGACCCGTCCTCCTGGGTGACAAAGGTCAGGTGCTGAGACCGGAACCTGCGGTAATCGGGTTCCTCGCTGGTCAGGGCGGTCCGCACAGCCTCAGCGGCGGAGCTGACCACCGGCCCCGGGACTTCCGTGTGGTAGTCCACCGCCAGGCCGCGCGCCTGGGTGTAGTCGGCAATGTCATAGGGCCAGAACACCAGGGGGATGTCCCGCAGCGTGGCTTCATAGGTCACGGCCGAATAGTCGGTGATGACGGCATCGGCCACCGTCAGCCAGTCCAGCACCCCGGTATCGGTGCCGATGATGGTTCGCCCCCCACTGGGAATCGGTGATTTATCGAACGGGTGGGGCAGCAGCACCAAGGAGTGGGCGGCGTCGTCGTGCTCGGAGAACGCCGCGGCGATCTCCGTATAAGGCACGTTTTTCCCGCGCCGGAACGTGGGAGTGTAGAGCACCACGCGGGCGCCGTTGGCCGCGCTCTCCCGCAGCTGGGGGTAGCGGCGGAAGATCCGCTCCCGGCGCTGGGTGATCGAAGTGTCATCCAGCAGGTAGTCCACTCGCGGCATCCCCAGCGGCTCGATCCGTTGTGCTGGGACGCCGAAGGCCTCAGTGTAGATCGTGGCCGGCACCTGCCCGGCTGCACAGACGAAGGTGTAATTCTGATGCATCCGCATGGTCGCCGCCACCCGGGGGTTGGGGCCCTCCCGCGTTCCAGAGGCCAGGTGCCCGAACTTCTTGATCGCGCCCAGTGCGTGCCAGATCTGGCCGATGCGCAGCCCCTTGCGGTGATTGAGAATGCTCACCGGGATGATATAGCCATCCACCAGGCAGCCCGCGCAGGTGGCCAGGTGGTACATCTCTCGGAACGCCTTGGGGATGTAGGCCGCGGAGAGCTTACGGTGGTTGATGACCACCACTCGATGATCCGGGTGTTTGCGGTGCAGCGAGGCCACTAACAGCCGGAAATCCACGGTGATCTGGCGCGGTTCCCTGGTGATCAGCACCACCTTGCGCTGGACCGGAAGCAGCTTCATCAGCGCGTAGATGCTCCGCGCACCGATGATCATGATGCCGAGGGGAGTGGTCAGGATGCGGTTCTCCAGGACCCAGTTCCTTCCATCACGGCGGCGCAAGTCATTACCACCGCCACCCTAACGCACACTTCGGACTTCCTGGTTGATCTGTCAATCGGACGCGCACGGCGCACGAATCCGGTAGCGTATTCGGCTATGCGCGTCACCATCGATCCCGACACTGAAGGTGTGCTCAATAGTGACACCGGGACCACTGTCCGGCGCAGTGTGCTGCCCTGCGGAGTCCGGGTGCTCACCGAGGAGATGCCCGGGGTGCGCTCCGCGACCATCGGGTACTGGATCGGGGTGGGGTCACGGCATGAGGCCGACCACCAGCACGGCGCGACCCATTTCCTGGAGCATCTGCTGTTTAAGGGCACTGCCAAGCGCTCCGCACTGGACATCGCCTCCGCTTTCGATGCCGTGGGCGGGGATTCCAATGCCGCCACGGGCAAGGAATCCACCTGTTACTACGCACGCGTGCTGGATGAGGACCTGCCGATGGCGGTGGAGGTGCTGACCGATATGGTGACCTCCGCGCTGATTGACCCGGCCGAGCTGGAGGTTGAGCGCGGGGTGATTCTCGAAGAGCTCGCCATGGATGAGGACGACCCGGCCGATGTGGTGCAGGAGCGTTTCGCCGAGCAGGTGCTCGACGGCCACCCCCTGGGCCGGCCCATCGGTGGTACCCGGGCTTCCATTGAGGCTGCTGAGCGTGATGACGTGGTGGATTACTACCACCATTGGTACCGCCCGGATGAGCTGGTCATCACCGCTGCGGGAGGCCTTGAGCACGACGCCGTCTGCCGCCTTGTCGCCCAGGCGCTGGAGAATTCCCGGTGGGATGTCTCCGTCCCGGGAACGCCTGCGCCGCTGCGCACCGCCCGGCAGGATCTGATTCCGGTCCGGGCCGGGACTGAGCGGTTCGTCAAACCGGTGGAACAGGCTCAGGTCATCCTCGGTGGGCGCGGGGGATCAGCCTCCGATCCGGACAGGTTCGCGCTGAGTCTGCTGCACGCGGTCCTCGGCGGCGGAATGTCTTCCCGGCTGTTCCAAGAAGTGCGGGAGAAGCGCGGCCTGGCCTACGCTACGTACTCGTTCTCTGCGGCCTACACCGATGCCGGCTACTACGGTCTCTACGCCGGGTGCCTACCTGGAAAAGTGGACCAAGTGGTGAGCGTGCTGGAGGATCAGCTGCAGCGGATAGCCACTGATCCGGTCAGCGCTGAGGAGCTGGGCCGGGCCAAAGGCCAGTTGCGCGGCTCCACCGTGCTGGGCATGGAGGAGACCTCCTCACGGATGAACCGGTTGGGCCGAGCTGAACTGGTACGTGGTGAATTCGTGGACATCTCCGAAACTCTGGACGAGGTCGATGCTGTGACCGCCGCCGATGTTCAGCGGGTGGCTCAGCAGCTCGCGGAAAGCCCTCGTGCCACGACCATCGTGGCCCCAGGCTCTGTCTGAGGCGTAGGGTGGAGCTATGACTGATTACGATGCGAATGCTCGGGTGATTGCTCCGGTGATCGTGTCCACGCGCGCGGCCACGGGAGAGCGCGAGGACCATTCCACTGCGGTGATCGCGGAGTTCACTGAGCAGATCGGGTTCGTGTGCCGTCCGCCGGTGATCATTCCTGATGGCGAGGGCGTGCTGGCGGCACTGTCGGAGTTGGTGGTGCAGGTTGAGCCTGCGGTGATCATCACCTCCGGAGGGACCGGCTTGACTCCTGATGACCTGACCCCGGAGTTCACCAAGCCCATGCTGGACAAGGAGATCCCCGGGGTGATGGAGGCCATCCGGTCCCACGGGCGGACCAAGAATGCCTTGGCGGCGCTTAGCCGGGGCGTGGCCGGGGTCAAGGACGCCACGGTCATCATCAACCTGCCGGGTTCCCCGCGGGCCGTGCGTGACGGGATGGAGGTACTGGTGGAGCTGCTGCCGCATCTGTGCGACCAGGTCGCCGACATCCGCGACTCGCACCAATGGGACTAATCCGCTCTGACTGTCACATTCAGTAGGGCGTCTGGACATTCGATGAATGACCGTCCCATCCGGTGTGGCGACCGGGTCAATGCTGCCCGGGGCTTCCGCTGGCGCTGAATGTCGCGCACTTCATGCTCTGCGGGGCGCACGACCCGTCACGGGCAATGTCATAGTCGTAGGCCTGCCGGTCTTCACATCTCTGCTGTTTCAGCTATCGTCGGCGGTGCTTTACGCATGATCTGGCTTACAACTCCGAAGCGCGCCAGCCGGCTCTTCTCGCCGCAGTAGTCCTGGCCGCCGAGCCTGAGGCGAAATCAACAGCAGGTGCCGAAGAAGAGGGCTCCTCCAGCAGCTGAACCGACTCGTCCCTCATAAATGGGCGAAAGCTCAGCGAGGTGGGGCGCCACGCTGCATATCGATGGCCCGCTTCATCGTCTGCCGGGCGCGTGACCGGTCACCGGCGATGTCATATGCATAGGCCAACCGATACCAGACCCGCCAATCCGCCGGATCGGCTTCAGCCTCCGCCTTGTACCGGGCGAATTGTTCATCAGCCTGCGCGCGGTTAGGCCGCCCAGCAGGGGAACGGTCCACCGTGTCCTCCGGCAGGGCACCCTCGGCATCCAAAATCCGGCCCAGCTGCTCCGTGCGAAACCCAAATCTGATCGCGTGCCACAGAAACCACACGCCCACGCCCACGAGCACCAAGGTGCCTGCCCCGAGCAGACGTGCCACGGCGTCGTCGACCCGCAGAAAGCGAATGGCGGAGGTGACCGCACCGGTCATGATGATCGCCACCAGCACGATCATCACCCAAGTCCATGCCTTGTTCTTCACAGGCCCAAGTCCAGGTAGCCGTCCAAGCCATGGGTCAGACCCGGGCGGTCCGCGACCGTGCGCAGTCCCAGCAGCACCCCCGGCATGAAGCTGGCCCGATCGAAGGAATCATGCCGGAGGGTCAGCTGCTCACCAGCTGACCCCAGCAGCACCTCCTGATGAGCGACCAGGCCGCGCAGCCGCACTGAATGCACCCGGATACCGCCCACGTCAGCGCCGCGGGCGCCGTCCAATTCCTGCTCGGTGGCATCGGGGGAGGGCCCCACCCCGGCTGACTGCCGCGCCTGAGCCATCAGTTCCGCGGTGCGCACCGCAGTCCCGGAGGGAGCATCCACCTTATTCGGATGGTGCAGCTCCACAATCTCCGCCGACTCAAAGTACTGCGCGGCCTTCGCCGCAAAGGCTGAGGCCAGCACAGACCCAAGCGCGAAGTTCGGGGCAATGAGCACTCCCACCTGGGGATGTTCCTCCAGAAGCTGGCGCAGGGCGTCCAGCCGCTGCGCGTCCCAGCCGGTGGTGCCGACCACTGCATGGAGTCCATTCGCCACTGCGGCATGCACATTCTCCACTGTGGCATCAGGAACCGTCAGGTCAACCACGTGCGTGGCCCCGGCATCCACCGCCTGCTGCACCGAATCCCCGCGCCCCAGCGCCGCGGTCAGCTCCATATCCGGTGCGGCCTCCACTGCCCGCACCGCTTCTGATCCCATCCGGCCCCCGGCGCCCAGCACCGCGACTCTCAACGTCTCCGCACTCATGACCACCAGCCTACTTTCCGCAAAGAAAAAATTTTTCTGAACCTCTGCAACCTTTCACCACCCGCGCCGGTAGTCCTGGTGTGAGCACAAGAAGTGTCATCACACACCACCGCCCCCGGGCACTATTGAGAGGACACCACCATGCGTAAGTCACTTTCCCTCGCCGCCACCGCAGGTCTCGGACTGGTCATCGCCGGCTCCGCCGCACCAGCGTTCGCTGACAATCACGACGAGGGCACAGCTCAGCTGTCTGTGCTGCACGCGGTCCCAGACCTCACGGTCGATGTGTACGTCGACGGCGATCTCACCCTGGACGACTTCGCCCCGGGTGACCTGGCCGGACCTCTGGAACTGCCAGCCGGGGAGTACGAGGTGGCCATCACCGCCGCCGACGCCGAAGACGACTCCGACCCGGTCTTGGGCCCGGTGAACGTCTCGTTGGATGAGGGTGGCAACTACACCGCCGCCGCGCACCTCGATGCCTCCGGAGATCCCACGGTCACCCCGTTCGCCAACGACACCTCCGACCTCGACGCCGGTGACGGCCGGCTGACCGTCCGCCACATCGCCGCCGCCCCTGAGGTGGACATCTGGGCCAACGGCGACGTCGCTGTGGAATCCCTGGCCAATCCGGACGAGGCGTCCCTTGAGGTGCCTGCCAGCACCGTGGAGGCTGCAGTCTCCCTTGCAGGGGAGAGCGACCCCGTCCTCGGCCCAGCTGATGTAGACGTGGCAGAGGGTGCGACCACCATCGTCTACGCGTGGGGCTCCGCCGAGGACGGCAACCTGGCACTGGCAACACAGGTCATTGACGGCATGCACTCCGCGCCCGAAGGAGTACCAGCTGGCAACTATCAGGTGACCCAGCAGAGCTCAACCGCTGCCTGGGCCGCAGGACTGGGACTGCTGGCGCTGCTGGGCGTCGGCGCCGCAGCCTTCGGCATCCGCGCCAAGAGCAACGCCTGAGTATGATGATGCACCGCTGGAACACGCAGCACCGATTGCCCCGAACCGCTGCGCTGCTGGTGGTGGCCGCACTGACTCTGTCAGGGTGCACATCCGCTGCCCAGGGCACGGAGGCCGAATCTGCTGAACCAGCGGTCCCAGACGCCCGGGAGGCTGAGGTGACCCCCGCGCCCCAGCCTCCCGGGCCTTCCCCCACCCCCGGCACGGCGTCGATCTCCGGCGCCGTGCCGGTCCAATCCGCCGAACTAGGCCAGGCCGAGCGAGCCCCCGCACCCACCCGAGTCACCTACCCCGGAATCGACGCTGACATCCGCGTGCACGCCCATGGCGTCTCCGCAGACGGACAGATGGAAATCCCCGACGACGCCGCCGTAGCCGCCTGGTACCAGTACGGTTCAGCACCAGCTGATGAGACCGGCGGCAGCGGATCAGTGCCGACGTGACTGCGAACCCCCCGGCCCGCGAGGACACACCGGAATCGACTGACGCCGTGGTGGACCGGGTGGTGGTCCAGCAGACCCTTGACCAGCTGGGCCCGCCCCAGGATGAGATTCTCAGGATGGCATACACCGAGGACCTGCCGCTGAAAACCATCGCCGAGCGGCTCGACATGCCGCTGGGTACCGTTAAATCCCACATCCACCGTGGCCTAGCCCGAATGAGGAAGAGTCTGGAGGTGCACAATGACTGAAAAGTTCCCCACCGGCGCCGGCCGGGCAGCCACCGCGCACCTGACCGACGAAACACTGGCGGACTTGGCCCACGCCTCCCACACCGGCACGCTCCCGGCCGGGCAGACCAGCCACGCCGAGCACCTGATCCTGTGCGCCCAGTGCCGTGAGGCCCTCGATCTCACCATCCGGGTGCTGCAGTCCCTGGAAGAACCAGTGGAGCTTCACACGCCGCCTGCCCACCTGTGGGACCGCATCTCCGCCGACCTGGACAGCGCGGCTCCCACAACCGAGGGGCCCACCGCACCCGCCGCCGATCCCGCACCCGCCGCCGATCCCGCTTCCACCGGGGGCGCGGACGCCACCGACGGCGCTCCCACCGTCCACTTCCTGCGTCCCCGACGCTCGTTCAGCTGGTGGGTGCCGCTGGCGGCTGCGGCCTCCGGACTGGTCATCGGAGGGGCGGCAGTGGCCGGTGTGCTCCTGGGTCAGGATGAGGCCGACGATCCGCCACCGGTGGCTTCCCCCACCATCATCGGTGAGGCCACTCTGGAGCCGGTGGCTGCCGAGGAGTTCACCGGCGAGGCAGCCATGGTGCAGACCGACCAGGGAACCATGGAGATCACCGTGGAGATCACCAGCGCGCCCGAGGCCGCGGAGGGCTACTTTGAGCTCTGGCTCCGTGATGAGGACGCCAGCCGTCTCCACTCCCTGGGAATGGTGCGCCCCGGCACCACCACAGTGGAAGTGCCGGTCGGCATCGACCTCTCCGAGTACCCGGTGGTCGATGTTTCCCACGAGCACTTTGACGGGGACCCCGGCCACGGGGGCGTCACGCTTGCTGCCGGTGCCATGGAACAAGCACAGGAGTAACTACCGTCTGTGCGGTCCCGCCACGGCGATGCCCGCACCATGGGTCATCGCCTCCAGCGGACCACGACGCCGCAGCAGCACCTTCAGCATCCCGGCCGCCAGGGCTGCCACCACCAGCCACAGCAGCAGCGTGGTCTCCTCCACTCCGGCAAGTGGTGCGCCGTCCATCCGCCAGAACGGGCCCAGCACCATCAGGTGCCCCACATAGAGGGTCAGCGGCATCGCGCCGGCACCGACCAGCGGCGCCAGCGGCCACTTCAGGATCCGCACCAGCAGCAGCATCAACCCCAGCACACCCACTGCGCAGCTGATGGTGTGCAGTAGATCCAGGTGGCTGCCCTGGTGCGGCATCGGGATCAGGAACCATAAGGGATCCGTGACCAGCGGCAAGAAGTGATCCCCGGTCTCCAATGAGCCCTGCAGGGCGTCGTCGCTCCCGGCGTAGGGCCGCATCCGCTCCAGCACTCCGGAGCGCGCCTCCACCATCCAGCCCACCCCGTAGGTCACCACAGCCCCGGTGATGCCACCCAAGAACAGCCGCACCTGTACTGCGCCCCGGCCCAGCCGCAGCCGGCCCAGCGCCATCCCGGTGAACAGGTACGCCGGCCACAAGAGCAGCGGGTAGTACCCGGTGACGAAGAGGTCCAGTGCCAGCAGCCCCGGTTGGGCAAGATCAAAGATCATGGGGGAGTGCCACAGCCGTGCGGCAGGCTCCGAGGGGTCCGGGCGCAGCAGGTTCTGCAGCCACCAGTACAGCACCGGCGCCGTCGCCACCCAGCCGGCCGCCAGCAGCGCCAGGGCTCGTGGGCCCAGCCGCAGGAAGGGCAGTGCGAGTATGAACAGCACACCGTAATGCACCAGGATCACCGCTACGCCGGCGTCCAGCATGGCGACGAAGAGCCCCACGCCAATGATCACCGCCGCGCGGACCGCAATGACCTTCCGGAACCAGGTGACCTGCACATTCGAATGCTCAGGTGCTGCACCGGCCTTGCCCGCGCCCCCGGTCAGCAGCGCTAGCCCCACTCCGGCCAGCACCGCGAAAAGTGCTGCCGACCTGCCGGAGAACAGCATCCCGGACCAGGTGGCCTCCGCGGTCGCGGGATCGGTGGTGGGCACCACGTGGACGGTCATCATGCCCAGCAGGGCCAGGCCGCGGGCGGCATCGACCCCCCAGAGGCGCGACCCGCGCGCTGAGCTGGGGCGGGATCCAGGTGCAGATGAGCTCACACAGGTAGGCTAATGCCTATGACTTCCGAGTTCCCCGCTGAGCGAGGGCCGCAGGAGCCCACCACCGCGACCGGTCACGAGTTCGATCCCTATCTGGCCAAGGGTGAGGTCCAGCACCCCGACCAGACCGATCCGCACTTCGGCCACCTCATCACCGCCATGGTCACCCCGTTCACCAAAGATGACCGGGTGGACTTCAAGGCCTTCGAGGCGCTCGCGGTCAAGCTGGTCGACGAGGGCAACGACTCCCTCGTCGTCTCCGGGACCACAGGGGAGACCTCCACCCTGGAGGATTATGAGAAGGCTGATCTTGTGCGCGCGGCGAAGTCCGCAGTGGGGGACCGCGCCAAGATCATCGCCGGGACCTCCACCAACCACACCTCGCACGACCTGGAGATGGCGGCCAAGGCCGAACGAGCCGGTGCTGACGGCCAGCTGGTGGTCACCCCGTACTACAACAAGCCCTCCCAGGACGGCGTGCTGGCGCACTACCGCGCCGTTGCCGATGCTGCCGACCTGCCGCTGATGATCTATGACATCCCCGGGCGCACCGGCATCCCGATCGCCACCGAAACGCTCCTCCGCTTGGCCGAGCACCCGCGGATCATGAGCCTCAAAGACGCCAAGAATGACATCACCGCCACCACAGAGGTGCTCACCAAGACCGGCCTTGAGGTGTATTCCGGCGATGACCAGAACGTGCTGGCCTGGATGGCGATGGGTGCTGCCGGCGTCGTATCGGTGACCTCCCATGTGGCAGCGCCCAGCTTCCGCCGGATGGTGGACGCGGTGCTGAACTATGACCTGAAGGAAGCCCGCATCGCCCACTCGGAGCTGGGCCCGGTGATCCGCGCCCTGATGACCCGTGTGCAGGGCGCAGTGTCCTCCAAGCTGGTGCTGAACTGGCTGGGCTTCCCCATCAACACAGACGTTCGCCTGCCCCTGGTGCAGGCTAATAAGGTCGAGCAGGAGCTCGTCCTTGCCGACCTGCGAGAAGCTGGTTGGACCCTCTGAGAAAAGGAGCCCCACTCCACTGTGACACCTGAAAAAATCCGCATCCCCCCGAAGCTCAAGCCAGGCACCATGCGGATTGTCCCGCTGGGCGGGCTCGGCGAAATCGGGCGGAACATGACCGTGTTCGAGCTCAACGGCAAACTGCTGATCGTCGACTGCGGCGTGCTCTTCCCCGAGGAGGAGCAGCCCGGGGTGGACCTGATCCTGCCGGACTTCAGCTATATCGAGGACCGGCTCGACGACGTGGTGGGGCTGGTGCTCACCCACGGCCACGAAGACCACATCGGCGCAGTGCCGTACCTGCTGCGGCGCAAGGCCGACATCCCGCTGATCGGGTCCAAACTGACCCTGGCGCTGATTGAGGCCAAGCTGCAGGAACACCGGATCACCCCGTACACGCTCACTGTGCGGGAAGGTGGGGTGGAGCGGCTCGGCCCATTCGAATGCGAGTTCATCGCCGTGAACCACTCCATTCCGGACGCCCTGGCAGTCTTCATCCGCTCCGAGGCTGGGACGGTCCTGCACACCGGCGACTTCAAGATGGACCAGCTGCCGCTGGATGGGCGCATCACCGACCTCCGGCACTTCGCCCGGGTCGGCGAGGAAGGGGTGGACCTCTACCTGGCCGACTCCACCAACGCCCACATCCCCGGGTTCACCACCCCGGAGAAGGAGATCGGGCCGGTGATCGACCAGGTCATCTCCCAGGCTCAGCGCCGAGTGATCGTGGCCAGCTTCTCCAGCCACATCCACCGGGTGCAGCAGGTGCTCGACGCCGCCGCCGCCCATGACCGGAAGGTCGCATTCGTGGGCCGGTCCATGGTGCGCAATATGTCCATCGCCAAGCAGCTGGGCTACCTGGAGATCCCGGAGAACATCCTGATCGACCTGAAGAAGGTCGACCAGTACCCGGACCACAAGGTGGTGCTGATGTCCACCGGGTCGCAGGGCGAGCCGATGGCCGCACTCTCCCGCATGGCCAACGGCGACCACCAAGTCCAGGTGGGCGAGGGCGACACGGTGATCCTGGCGTCGTCGTTGATTCCCGGCAACGAAACCGGGGTCTACCGCGTGATCAACGGACTGATGAGCCTGGGTGCAGATGTGGTGCACAAGGACAATGCCAAGGTCCACGTCTCCGGCCACGCCAGCGCCGGTGAGCTGCTCTACACCTACAACATCCTCAAGCCCGGCAACGCCATGCCCGTCCACGGCGAGCACCGGCACCTGATCGCCAACGGCAAGCTCGCCGAACTCTCCGGGGTGCCCAAGGAGAACGTGCTGCTGTGCGAGGACGGCTCCGTGGTGGACCTGCGCGGGGGCACCGCCCGCACCGTGGGCCAGATTGAGGCCGGGTACGTCTACGTGGACGGCTCCAGCGTGGGGGAGATCACTGACTCCGAGCTCAAAGACCGCCGAACCCTGGGGGAGGAGGGCTTCATCTCCGTGATCACGGTGGTGAACCGGCAGACCGGCAAGATCATCTCCGGGCCGGACATCCACGCCCGCGGGGTGGCCGAAGAGGATGATGTGTTCAAGAAGATCAAGCCGAAGATCGCCGAAGCGCTCACCGAGGCGATCGAGGGCAACAAGGAGCACACCACCCATCAGCTGCAGCAGATTGTCCGGCGCACCATCGGCTCCTGGGTGAACCGGAAGCTGCGCCGGAAGCCGATGATCGTCCCCGTGGTGGTCGAGACCTAGCAGCTGGCGCGGCGGCACTGCCTCCGGCTCCTGCCGCTCCGCCGGCTCTATCCGCCTGGCCGCCCCCACCGCACCGTAGCCCTCACGCGCCCCGCAGGCCGGCCTCCGCGCCGCTGGTTCTGGCGTGTTCGGGCTGCACACCGCGCGAATTCGCTGATACCGCGGCACATTTGATGCGGCGAAGGCGAAATTCTGCGGCGTTGGGGGCAGGGCGAGCCGGCCGGCCGGCGTTTTCCACAGATTCGCAGTCCCCGGTACCGGGGCCGGGGCCCACCCGCAAGACTGGAGTCATGGCCAGCAGTGCAGGCAGGACCCCGATTGAACTCGTCGCCGGCGCCTACCGGGACGGAGAGCACACCAGTACGCTCCTGGCTCGCGGAGTCAGAGCCGGGCGTCTGTTCAGAGTACGCAGCGGCGTCTATGTCGCAGCCGCGGATTGGATGGACTCCCCGCCCTGGCGGCGGTACGAGGCTGCGGTGGCTGCCACAGCCATGTCCCGGGACCCGGTCTTCTGCAGGGAGACTGCCTTGCTGCTGCACGGCGTTCCCCTGCTGCGCACTCCGGAGTCCGTCTGGGCCCGCACCATCAGGCAGGGCGGCACCGGCCGGGTCGCTGCGCCGGCACTGTCCGGCCCGCTCAGCACTGAGGGGTTCCGGAGGGCGTACCGCCAGCGTCATCCAGGTCGGACGGACATACCGGCGACCCTGCTGCGCAATATCCCGACACGCCTGGTGTACCCGCCGCTGCCCACGGGGATGCGTCGGGGGGCACTATTGGAGAGTCTGCGCAGCGGTTCCTCCCCGCTACATGAGACGACGACGCTGCGGCCCCATGCTGGTATTCGGGGGCCACGCCACTACCGAGTCGAGCCGCTGGAGCTCGCCCTGATAGACACCGCCAGCCGAATGCCGTTCGATGAGGCGGTCGTGGCCCTCGACTGGGCGCAGGCACAGCCGCATCTCGATCTCCAGCCATGGCTGCACTATCTGAGCACGGTCAGGATGCGCACCCGGTGGCAACAGGCCTGGGCCTTTGCGGATCCGGCCAGCGAATCACCCGGCGAATCGTATTCGCGCGTCCTCATCCACCAGCTGGGATTCGGTGCGCCGTCCCTGCAAATGCGGGTCTCCACCGACCGCGGAGTGTACCGAGTGGACTTCTGCTGGGAGGAGGAGCGGGTGATCGGCGAGTTCGATGGCAGGACCAAGTACATGTCCAGGGAGTTCCGCAATGGAAAGGACCCCGCGGAGGTGGTCTTCGAGGAAAAACAGCGCGAAGATGCGCTGCGGCGTGCGAGCTGGACGGTAGTGCGGTGGACCTGGGAGGACTTCAAACAACCCGAGCGGCTCGGCCGCTTCCTCGCCAATGCCGGAGTGAGCCGCCGGCGGTGACGCCCACCCGCTGCTTGCGATACCGCAGCTGACCGCCCATCACTGACCACCCGCCCTGTCCTGCCCGTCCTCGTCTGTCCTTTGCAGGGAAACGCCGCGGCGTTTGGGCGCTAGCGCGTGGCGTATTCCGCGGTGAACGCGAAATCGCGCGGCGTTGGCCCACAATGGCCCGTTACCCGTTCAGCCGCGCGTAAATGCGGCCCTTCCGCCGCGCCGCGGGCTATGTTGGACCAATGGCGACACGTACTTCCCCCTCGCGGTCGTCCGGCAAGAAGAAACCCGCTTCCTCCGGATCTCGCGCGCAGACGTCGAAGCAAACCCCTCCCCAGCAGGAGCGCGGCAGTCTGCTGGCGATCGCGGCCCGCGGCCTGTGGATGGCCCTGGCCACCCCGGTCGGCGCCGCAACGCGCAGCATCGGCACCCAGGTGAAGGTCCACCCCGACGACCGCCGCGACGGCGCCGGCATGGTGTTCTTCCTGCTGGCCGCGCTGACCGCAGTGGTGGACTGGTGGGGTGCGCACAACTGGGACCACTGGCTGTCCGATGTGGTCCACCGGGTCACCGCCGGAACTTTCGGCTGGGCCTCGGTGATCCTGCCGCTGGCGCTGTTCATCACCGCCATCCGCTACTTCCGCTCACCCCAGCAGCACGAGGCCAACGGACGCGTCGCCATCGGACTGGCCATCATCCTGGCCGCCTCCTCCGGACTGGCCCACCTCACCGCCGGCATCCCCACCATCAACCAGATCTTCTCCCAGTCTCCGGACGGCGGGTTCGAGCAGATGATCGACTCCGGCGGGGTCCTGGGCTACCTCGTGGTCGTGCCCATGGCCTCCCTGGTCACCCAGTACCCGGTCTGGGCGCTGCTCTCCGTACTGCTGGTGGTCGGCCTGCTGGTGCTCACCGACACCCCGGTCCGGCGGATCCCGGCCCGGATCGCCGTCGCCCGCGACTACATCATCGGCGAGCCCGCACCCCGGGCCGCAGGTCCGGAAGCTCCGTCCGGCGGAGCCGCCCAGCAGCAGCACGCCGAGTACTTCCACGAGTCTGAGGCCAAGCCTCCCCGCCCGAAGAGCGCAAAGCCCGGCCGCGGCAAGAAGAACAGCAAGACCTCAGGACGGCCCGGCTTCTTCGCCAAGCTCACCGGTCAGGATGCCGCCTCCGCGGACGACGACGCCGCCGACCCGGCAGACACCGCAGCCACCGAGGCGGTCGACGCCGCCCACGGCGCCTACGACTCCTCGGTCCACGTGGAGCCCACCGATGAGGCAGCCCAGCTCAAACCCGGGCAGAAGCGTCCCACCAAACAGCAGCAGCAGATCGAAGCGACAAAACGCGCCGCCGGTTTCCCCGGCTCCGAGGCCCCTGCCAAGCCCACGGCGTCGACCCCCAAGGCCACCTCTGTGCCGGAGGCGCCGGCGCCGGCCACTGACCTGCCGGTGCGCAGCGAACAGCTGGAGCTCTCCGGGGACGTCACCTACACCCTCCCGGAGCAGTCGCTGCTGCCGGCCGGGCCGCCGCCGAAGCACAATACGGACGCCAACGCGGAGATCGTCGCCGCCCTGGACGCCACCTTCCAGCAGTTCAAGGTCGACGCCGAGGTCACCGGCTTCTCCCGCGGCCCCACCGTCACCCGCTACGAGATTGAGCTCTCCCCGGGCACCAAGGTGGAGAAGGTCACCACCCTGGAGAAGAACATCGCCTACGCGGTGGCCTCCAACGAGGTGCGCATCCTCTCACCCATCCCGGGCAAGTCGGCCATCGGCATCGAGATCCCCAACCGGGACAAAGAGGCCGTGGCGCTGGGCGATGTGCTGCGCTCCAACGCCGCCCGCAAACTCGAACACCCCATGGTCATGGGTGTCGGCAAGGACGTCGAGGGCGGCTTCGTGGTCGCCAACCTCGCCAAGATGCCCCACCTGCTGGTCGCCGGCGCCACCGGAGCGGGTAAGTCTGCCTTCATCAACTCCATGATCACCTCCGTGCTGATGCGCTCCACCCCGGATGAGGTGCGCATGGTCATGGTGGACCCCAAACGGGTGGAGCTCACCGCGTTCGAGGGCATCCCCCACCTGGTCACCCCCATCATCACCGACCCCAAGAAGGCCGCCGAGGCCCTGGAGTGGGTGTGCAAGGAGATGGACAACCGCTACGACGATCTCGCCCACTTCGGCTACAAGAAGATCGACGAGTTCAACGCCGCGGTCCGCGCCGGAAAGATTGTGCTGCCGCCGGACTCCAAGCGGGTGCTGCGGCCCTACCCTTACCTGCTGGTGATCGTCGACGAGCTGGCCGACCTGATGATGGTCGCCCCGCGGGACGTGGAAGATTCCATCGTCCGGATCACGCAGCTGGCCCGCGCCGCCGGCATTCACCTGGTGCTGGCCACCCAGCGGCCTTCGGTCAACGTGGTCACCGGCCTGATCAAAGCCAATGTGCCCTCCCGGATGGCGTTTGCCACCAGCTCCGCCACCGACTCCCGGGTGGTGCTGGACTCCGTCGGCGCGGAGAAGCTGCTGGGCCAGGGTGACGCCCTCTTCCTCCCCATGGGCCAGTCCAAGCCCATGCGTGTGCAGGGCGCCTGGGTCAACGAGTCCGAGGTCGAGGCCGTGGTGGCGCATGTGAAGTCACAGCTGAAGGCCCAGTACCGTGAAGACGCCGTCAAGGCCATGGAGCCGAAGAAGCGCCAGATCGACGAGGATATCGGCGAGGACCTCGAGCTGCTGCTGGCGGCCACCGAGCTGGTGGTCACCACCCAGTTCGGCTCCACCTCCATGTTGCAGCGTAAGCTGAAGATGGGCTTCGCCAAGGCGGGCCGCATCATGGACCTCATGGAGTCCCGCGGCGTCGTCGGCCCCTCGGAGGGCTCCAAGGCCCGCGATGTGCTGGTCACCCCCGAGGAGCTCGGAGAGGTCCTGGCCGCCATCAACGGTGAATCCGCCGACGACGACGCCCCCCAGCCCTTCGACGGAGCCGCCGAGGTGGAACCGGCAGCCTCGGTGCCCACCACCACTGCCACCGAAGCCGTGCCGGCCCGCACGCCCCAGCCAGAACCGGAACCAGCAGCTGAGGAGAACGCGGAGGAGGACTGGGGATCGGACCTGATCGCCCGGGACATGGCAGAGCGCACCCGGGATCTCAGCGAGGCGACGGACTACTACGACGACGCCGACCAGCCCACCGGCTCCGAGGACGCCTGGGCGCTGACCGGACGGTGACCGGACGAAGATCGGTGGCACTGACCGGCGACCTGAGCTGGGCCGGTCGTAGAAGCCGGCCGTCAGTAGTACTCTGACTGGGATGAACGCCAACGCTGCGGCTCCGCTGCTGAACATCGCCAACGTGCTCACGATGGTGCGCATCCTGCTGGTGCCGGTGCTCATCGTGCTGCTGGTGATCGACGCCGAGCCTTCGGGCGCCGGGGCCCTGCAGCCGCTGGAATCCGGCGAGGGGATCTTCCGCTGGATGGCTGCCGGCGTGTTCGCCCTGGCCATGGCCACCGACGCCGTGGACGGCGACCTGGCCCGGAAACGCAACCTCATCACCGACTTCGGCAAGATCGCCGACCCCATTGCCGACAAGCTGCTCATCGGCGCCGCCCTGGTGATGCTCTCCCTCCTCGGTGAGCTGCCCTGGTGGGTGACCGTGCTTATCCTGGTCCGCGAGCTGGGCATCACCGTGCTGCGGCTGGTGATGCTGCGCACCCAGGTGATGCCGGCCTCCCGCGGCGGGAAGCTGAAGACCCTGCTGCAGACTGCCGGCCTGCAGCTGATGCTGCTGCCGCTGGCGGTGATCGCCGGCTGGCTGGCCGAGGTCTCCTTCTGGATCATGATGGCCGCGCTGGTGGTCACTGTGGTCACCGGCATCGACTACGTCATCCAGGCGCTGCGCATCCGCCGTGCCGCGAAAGGCAACTCCTGATGGTGGAAGGAGACGCCGAGCAGGTCGCCCGCAGCGCCGAACGCTCCACCGACCCCGAGGAGCTCGTCCAGCGGCTGGGCCACCGGGGGCTGACCATTGCCACAGCCGAGTCACTCACCGCCGGGGCCCTGGCCTCCCGGATCGCTGACGTTCCGGGCGCCTCCGTCGCCATGCTCGGGGGAGTGGTGGCCTACTCCAACGGGGTGAAGGAGAACGTCCTGAGCGTGGACGCAGACCTGTTGGAGACTCACGGAGCCGTCGACGGCGAGGTCGCCGCCCAGATGGCCCGGGGCGGCGCGCAGGCCTGTGCCGCAGAGATCGGGGTCTCCACCACCGGCGTCGCCGGACCCGAACCCCACCAGGGAAAATCCGTGGGCACCGTCTACCTGGGGTTCTATGTGGCCCCCGGCGTCGTCGAGCGTCTGGGCCTGTCCTGCCCTGCACAGAGCTCTGCGGCCGAGTCCGTGACCGAGCAGGGTGCACTAGCCGGGTACCGGCTGCTGGACCTGGACGGGGATCGGGAGGCAATCCGCTGGGCCAGCGTGGAGGGCGCCCTGCAACTGGTCAATGATCTGTTGCACACCGAGCCCGCCGGCCTGCCCGAGGCATAAGCTCCCTCTCAGGATCCAGGGTTACGGTGGGGGAACAAACCTACGGTGATTAGAGTTGGATCTAGACGAGAGAAGTACACGCGAGGGAGATTCTCATGATGAGGCAGCCAGTCACCGTCAACGGTGTCACCCGGTGGAAGGACACCGACGCCGCGGGCGCATCTGATGCGGCCCGCGAGGCCAAAGGTGTTGTCCTGCGTCAGGAAATCGGTGACGTGCTGCGCAGCATCCGCCAGTCCGAGGGCCGCACGTTGCGTGATGTGTCCCATGACGCCCGGGTCAGCCTGGGCTACCTCTCTGAAGTTGAACGCGGACAGAAGGAGGCCTCCTCCGAGCTGCTGGCCAGCATCTGCACCGCGCTCAATGTGCCGCTGGCAGCCATGCTGTTCCAAGTCGCCGAACGCATCGCCGCCGCTGAAGGCTCCCAGGTGCCGGACACAGTGCCCACCGAGCTGCAGCGCGAATTCGACACCGGAGAGCTGGAGCTGCTGCACTGAGCCGCACGCTCACCCGCGGCTGTGCCCGCCGGCACCCAGCCGGTTCCCACAGCCGCACCCGTTAGACTGGACTCCATGGTTTCTGAGGATCGCCGCGTGCACGTCAGGGAACTGCAGCAGGAGCTCCACCGGCTCTTTCTGCGCCGGCGGCACAATGCGATCCAGCTGGCCCAGTCCATCGACCCCGAGATCGAACCGGCCGCCTACTCCATCCTCTTCACCCTCCAGCGCGAGGGCGCACAGCGCATGACCGACATCTCCAAACACCTGGGGATCGGCAAACCGACTCTGTCGAGGCAGCTCACCACCCTTGCAGAACGCGGCTTCATCACCAAGAAGGCCGATCCGGCCGATGGTCGCGCCATGGTGATCTCACTGACCGAACAGGGCCGCTGTCGGCTCGACACCGCCCAGCAGGAACGCTCCGAACGCTATCTGCATATGCTCCAGCCATGGTCGGAGGAGGACATCATGATGCTCTCCGGCCTGCTGGCCAAGATGAACCAGACCTACGCAGAGTACGACGACGCCGGCTTCTGTGCCGCTGCCGCTGGCACAGGCGCTGCTGACAGCTCGTCAGCCCAGAGCCCGGGCGCGCAGAGCCGGCCCGCACAGAGCCCATCAGCCCAGAGCCCATCAGCCCAGAGCCCGACCGTCCAGCCCAAAGTGGCCTGATCCCCAATGCGGCACTCCAAGTTCTGGACCCTGATGGAGGAGGAGTTCGGCAAGCACTACGCGCATGTGCTGGCTGATCAGCTGGTCATCACGCCCTTCCAGCTCACCGCACGCGAGGCACTGGGGGCGGGGATCTCCACCCGGGAAGTCTGGGAAGCCCTATGTCATCAGCAGGACGTGCCCCAGGAGCGTCGGCTGGGGCGGGACATCCCGCCGAAGCCCTAGGACCGTGCAGGTGCAGCAGCGCAAGCGGCGCACTCCCCGGCGTGTTGATCGAATATGTGTTCGATCATTGCGTAGAGTTCTCCTCAGAAGTGTTCTGGGCAGCACCGCCGCGCCGGGCTCCGCACAGATCACCCGACCGACCGAGCGCATGTCGGAGGCTGGCCCTAGTCTCGACTGTGACAATGAACAACAACTCTCCGCGAGGTGAATCATGGCTTCCAGCCCGGATCGTCAGAAGGCCCTGGAAACGGCACTGGCTCAGATCGACAAGCAGTACGGCAAGGGGTCGGTGATGCGTCTGGGCGATGAGACCCGCACACCCATTGAGACCATCCCCACCTCCTCCATCGCCATGGACGCTGCGCTGGGCATCGGAGGGTTCCCGCGCGGCCGCGTGGTGGAGATCTACGGTCCGGAGTCCTCCGGCAAAACCACCGTGGCGCTGCACGCTGTGGCCAACGCGCAGAAGGCCGGCGGCATTGCCGCGTTCATCGACGCCGAGCACGCACTGGATCCCACCTACGCTGAGCGGTTGGGCGTGAACACTGACGAGCTGCTGGTCTCCCAGCCGGACACCGGGGAACAGGCCCTGGAGATCATGGACATGCTGATCTCCTCCGGTTCCTTGGACATTGTGGTCATCGACTCCGTGGCCGCTCTGGTGCCCCGGGCTGAGATCGAAGGTGAGATGGGGGACTCCCATGTGGGTCTGCAGGCGCGGCTGATGTCCCAAGCACTGCGGAAGATCACCGGACGGCTCGCTCAGACCAAGACCACCGCCATCTTCATCAACCAGCTGCGTGAGAAGGTCGGTGTCTTCTTCGGCTCACCGGAGACCACCTCCGGCGGCAAGGCGCTGAAGTTCTACGCCTCGGTCCGGGTGGATGTCCGCCGCATTGAGACGCTCAAGGAGGGCGTCAATGCCGTGGGCAACCGCACTCGCGCCAAGATCGTGAAGAACAAGATGGCACCGCCGTTCAAGCAGGCAGAGTTCGACATTCTCTACGGAGAGGGAATCTCCCGCGAAGGCGGGCTGATCGATGTCGGGGTGGAGAACGGACTGGTGAAGAAGTCCGGGTCCTGGTTCACCTATGACGGTGACCAGCTGGGCCAGGGCAAGGAGAAGGCTCGGGCCTTCCTCAAGGACAACCCGGACCTGGCGGATGAGATTGAGCTGCGCATTAAGCAGAAACTCGGTATGGCCACCCCTGCGGAGGAGGACGGCCCGGAGCTTAAGGCGCTCTGATTCCTCATGGCTGACCCCAAAGTTCAGGCACTGCGGGAGACGCTGGAGCGGTACGAATCCGGCCAGCTGCGTTCCGACCTGTTCGGGGAGGGCGCCGCAGCACAGGACCCTGCAGCACAGGACCCTGCAGTACCGAGTCCCACAGCGCCGGGCCCCGCAACACCAAATTCCACAGCGCCGAGCGCAGCTGGAGATGAGTACTCGAAGGCCCGCGCGGTGGTGCTGCGCAAACTCACCGGCTCACCCAAATCCCGCCACCAACTGGCGCAAGCGCTCCGGGACAAAGAGTTCAGCCCCGAGGTGATCTCCTCCGTACTGGACCGGATGGAGGAAGTCCTGCTCATCGATGATGCTGCATTCGCCCGCAGCTGGGTCACCACGCGGCACCAGATGAAGGGACTCGGATCCGCGGCGCTGCGCAGAGAGCTGCACGAGAAAGGCATCGCCCCAGAGACCATCGAGGCAGCTCTGGGGCAGCTCTCCGCCGAGGATGAGGACGCCGCAGCACGTGAGCTGGTGGCCAATAAGCTGCGGGGGGTCACCCTGCCAGTCGGCAACGGACCGGAGGATCGGAAAGAGCGGGAAAAGATCACCCGCCGCATGGTGAATATGCTCGCTCGCCGCGGGCACAGCCCCGGAGCGGCGTTCCAGCTGGTCCGTGAGGCGCTGGAAGCGCGCAGTGGCTGACGCGGGCAGACCGCAGACCCGACTGCCGGCGCTGACCGGTAGAATTGGGCGCTGATGCCCAACGCAACCGAGACCCTTGAGCTGAGATGACTGAAGCACTTCTGGACCGTTCCGCACCCGCCGTCGCGCCGCGCACCTACCAGGTGCGCACATTCGGCTGCCAGATGAACGTCCATGACTCCGAGCGCATCTCCGGGCTCTTGGAGGAGGCCGGCTATGCCGCGGCGGAGGAGGGAGCCACGCCGGACCTGGTGGTCTTCAACACGTGTGCAGTGCGGGAGAACGCGGACAACCGGCTCTACGGGAACCTCGGCCAGCTCAAACCGCTGAAAGAAAAGCACGGGATGCAGATCGCGGTGGGCGGCTGCCTGGCGCAGAAGGACCAGGATGCGGTACTGAAGCGCGCACCCTACGTCGACGTGGTCTTCGGCACCCACAACATCGGGTCGCTGCCGACCCTGCTGGAACGCTCCCGGCACAACCAGGAAGCCAGCATCGAGATCCTGGAGTCGCTGGAGACCTTTCCCTCCACGCTGCCCACCAAGCGCGAGTCCGTCCATTCCGGCTGGGTGTCCATCTCCGTAGGGTGCAACAACACCTGCACTTTCTGCATCGTTCCCTCCCTGCGCGGGAAAGAACGCGACCGCCGCCCCGGCGATGTCCTCGCCGAGGTTCAGGCCCTGGTCCACGATGGCGCGGTCGAGGTCACACTGCTGGGCCAGAACGTCAACACCTATGGGGTGGAGTTCGGAGACCGGGCCGCATTCGCCAAGCTGCTGCGGGCCTGCGGGGAGATCCGCGGCCTGGAGCGGGTGCGCTTCACCTCTCCGCACCCGGCCAGCTTCACCGATGATGTGATCGACGCGATGGCCGAGACCCCGAATGTGATGCCGCAGCTGCACATGCCGCTGCAGTCCGGCTCGGACCGGATCCTCAAAGCGATGCGGCGGTCCTACCGGGGCAAGAAGTTCCTCGGGATCCTCGACAAGGTCCGGGAGCGGATGCCGCAGGCTGCGGTGACCACCGACATCATCGTCGGCTTCCCCGGTGAGACCGAGGAGGATTTTGACGACACCATGCGGGTGGTCGAGGCCTCGCGCTTTGCCAGCGCCTATACCTTCCAGTACTCGCCCCGCCCCGGCACTCCCGCCGCTGAGATGGCGGACCAGATCCCCAAAGAGGTCGTCCAACAGCGGTTCGTCCGGCTCCTGGAGCTGCAGGACCGCATCACCGCGGAGGAGAACGCCGCACTGGAGGGCACGGTCCAGGAACTGCTGGTCACTGCCGACACCGGCTCCAAGGGCCACGAGACCGGTCGGCTCTCCGGACGAGCGCCGGACAACCGGTTGGTGCACTTCAGCGTCCCCGAGGGCGCACCCGCTCCACGCCCCGGAGACTTTGTGACTGTGCCCATCACCAAGGCAGCCAGCTTCCACCTGCTTTCCGACCCCGCCCCAGCCGACTACACCCTCCGTCGCTCCGCCGCCGGGGATGCCTGGGACCGGTGGCAGGCCGACTCCTGCGGAGTCGGGACCACCCAAGTCGACCCTGAAACGGCCGGCACGGTCTCCCTAGGGATGCCGGCACTGCGTGTCGGCCGCTGACCCGGTGCCGCAAACTCCGCTGATCGCCGTGGTGGGTCCTACCGCCTCGGGGAAGACGGGCCTGAGCCTGGAACTTGCTCGCCGGCTGCGCGGGGAGATCATCAACGCCGACTCCATGCAGCTCTACCGCGGAATGAACATCGGCACCGCCAAGGTCACCCCCGAAGAAGCTAGCGGCATCCCGCACCACATGATCAATCTGCTCGATGTGTCGGAGGAGGCCTCTGTGGCCGACTACCAGGCCCAGGCGCGCGCAGTCATCGCCGATATCCGCCGGCGCGGCAGCACCCCCATCCTGGTCGGCGGCTCAGGTCTCTACGTCCGAGCAGCGCTGGACGTCATCGAATTCCCGCCCACCGATCCCCAGCTGCGCGCCCAGATCCACGATCAGCTGGAGCAGGAGGGGCCCGCCCGGCTCCGCAAGGAGCTGCGCCGCCAAGACCCCGAGACAGCCGCCACCATCAAAGATGACCGGCGTCTGGTCCGGGCCCTCGAGGTCATCCGACTCACCGGACGCACCTTCACCTCATTTATGCCGCAACGGGTCTACGAACCCAGCCTCACCCCGGTGGTGCAGCTGGGCCTGCGCGTGGACCGCGCAGTGCTGCACGAGCGCATCGCCTCCCGCGTGGAGCATATGCGCACCTCCGGACTCCTGGAAGAAGTCCGCGCCCTGGATGCCGCAGGGCTGCGCAGCAGCAAGACCGCCGCAGCCGCCATCGGCTACCGCCAATTCCTGGACGTGCTGGACGGGTTGAAGGAGGAACCGGAAGCGGTTGAAGACACCATTGTCGCCACCCGCCGATTCGCCCGCCGACAGGAGACTTGGTTCCGGGCCGACCCCCGCATCACCTGGCTGCCGGCACCGGATGCGCAGCTTGCCGAGCACGCGATGGAAGCAATCCGCGCCCAGGCTGGTTGAATACCGGTATGCGCTTCACCAAAGCCCAGGCCACCGGCAATGACTTCGTGATGGTCTCCGACCCGGAGGCAACCCTCGACCTCAGCGCCAGCACCGTCGCCTGGCTCTGCGACCGCCACTTCGGCATCGGCGCTGACGGACTGATCCGCGCGGTCCCAGCACACAAACTTCCCGACGGCGTCGCAGCTCTCACCGCCGCAGGCCTCACCAGCACCGACCAATCACCGCTGTGGTTCATGGACTACCGCAACGGCGACGGTTCCGATGCCGAAATGTGCGGCAACGGGGTGCGCGCCTTCGCCCACTTCCTGCTCGATGAAGAACTGCTTGAACTCAATGACAGCGAGAGCATCCCGGTGCTGACCCGCGCGGGTCTGCGCACGGTGCGCCGAGTAACCTCGGGGTACGCCGTGGGGATGGGCGTATGGTCTTTCATTGACCCCCAGATGGCCGCCGAATCAGCCTCGGACTCCTTGGTGCGGGCCCGAGGCCTGACCGATCCGCGGCCAGCGCTGAGCATCTCCATGGGGAACCCGCACACCGTGGTTGCCCTGCCTGACGAAGCGGCCCTGCAGAAGCTGGATCTGCACCACGCGCCCACTGTGGACCCCACCCCGCCGCAGGGGACCAATGTGGAATTCGTGGTGCCGGCCGACCCGCTGGTGACCGAGAACCACGGCCGGGTGCGCATGCGCGTGCACGAACGAGGCGTGGGAGAGACTCTTTCCTGCGGCACCGGCACCTGCGCGGCTGCTGCGGCGGTCAGGGTCTGGGCCGGGGCTGACGCGGTGAACACCTGGACGGTGGCCGTCCCCGGAGGGGAGGTGACCGTCCGCTTCATCGCACGTACCGACGGGGCTGAGGACGTGGAGCTCGCCGGTCCGGCAGAGCTGGTCTACTCCGGGGACATCAGCCTTCCACGATGCCCTGCCCAGCTCGCATCACACGCCTGAACGTCGGCCGGCTCGCTCAGCGAACGCGTCGACTGCGGCCAGGACTTCATCACTTCGCCAGAATGGTCCGAGCTTGTGCTCCGCCTTGGATTTCACGATGCCTGCGTCGACAAGCGCTTTCATCGGCGGATAAACGTTGGGCTGCTTGACCCCAAGCTCTTCAGCAGCGGCAGCGCTGTTGAGCACGGGACAACGGGCGAGGACATCGAGGAGCTTCCACGCGTTGGAGTGTCGTCGTGCGCTCAGGCGTTGATCCCAGCTCTGGCGAATCTGATCGATCTCCTCAACGAGCTGACGAGCATTGTGAACTGCGCGCAGCGAGGCATCAGCGAAGGCGTGGATGATGGGGGCGACCTCCCCGTTGCGGTAAGCGTCCAGTGCCGTGTGATAGCCCTCGATATCGCTCAGCAGTCCCGCTGAGACTGGCACTGCCACATTGCGGGTCACTCCGCGGTGGCGCAGCATCGCTTGGCTCAAAGCACGGCCGACACGCCCGTTGCCGTCGCTGAAAGGGTGGATAGTCTCGAACTGCGCGTGCCCGACTGCCACGGAGATGAGAGGCGGCACGGTGAGGTCGTTGACGAACTCAGCGAGATCAGCCATCAGCTCGGCGATGTGCTTCTGGTGCGGGGCGACGTAGGTCGCGCCCACCGGTGAGTCCGAGCGGACACCGATCCACACAGGCTCTTCGCGCCATCGTCCGGGGGTGTGGCGGGGTTGAGACTCCATGAGTACGGCGTGAAGTCGCTTCACTGATTCCACCGAGAGTTCGGTGGCCAAGTCCAGGGCAGCCCGCATGGCGTAGGTGTTTGCAGCGATTTGATCAGCGTTGTGGCTTCGGTGTAGCCCGAGTTCCGCGCTAAGGATCGCTCTGGCCGAGGCGGTGAGGTTCTCGATCTGGGAGGACGACGACGCCTCAGATCGCAGTAGCACTGGTGCGAACGCTGCGACTCGGGATCCCAGCTCAGCGTCAAAACGGGTGAGTTCTGTCTCTGCGGTCTCTGCGGCCTGCCGGGCCTCAGGACTCACCGACGGTGAGATTCCGGCAATCTTGGGCACCACAGCGGACTTGTAGCTGGTCCCGGCTGCATCGAACTCAGCGCGTGGACCCCAGGAAGCGTGAGAGGCGGGGATCCAGCGGTGGGTTTCATATTCCAGCGAGGGCCACTCGACGCGCGAACTCATAAGAACACCCCTCATTTTTATGGCTTAAGTGAGTATCTCATAAAATAACAGGTGGGGAGTTATGGATTCCGGGCGTTTCGCCGGTGACGCCAGTCGCAGCGAACACTCCATTACTCGCACTCCATATGACTTGCGTTCGGGAGGCATGCAGGGCACGACCTCTAATTTTGGCAATTGAACAGCTGCTGGGCCTGCGCGCCGAGACTGCGCAGGACCAGCGAGGTGAACAGCACTGTGCCCACTGCCAGCGAGTCACGCTCACGCAGCAGGCTCAGCAGCTGCTCCGAGGCCGCCGCCAGGTGCACCGCCTCACCGCCGACGTCCCCGAGGGTGATCCAGTCCCACTCCGGACCTGCCGGCCAGGCCGATCGGTCCGGAGTGCCGGTGTAAGCCCCGGGCAGCTCCACGAACACTTTGCGTCCGGGCCGGTCCTTCAACTCCTGAAGAAACCCGGGGAGATCCTTCCCCGGCGGCAGCGAGACCAGCACTTGGGCCGGCTCGGCCAGAGCAGACTCCGCAAAGTCCAGCGCAGCACGCAGCCCGGATTGAGAGACTGCCGAGTCCACCACACAGCGCCGGGGAGCAGCCTGGTCCATGGAGGCCGCCGGCGGCACCTGGTGGACGGAGAGGCGGCCGGGATAGTGCACCGACTGGGCCGCGGCCCCCAGCTGAGGGAGGTCCTGCGCCGGCAGACGCACATCCTCCCCGGCTGCGTAGAGTCCAGCCAGCACCCCGGCGGCAGCATTGCCCCGGGCGAAGCCCTCCGGCAGGTGGCTCACCACCTGCGGCAGCCAGGTTCCGGCAGTCCCTGAGGCGCTCAGCAGTTCGGCACCATGCCGCCGGCACCGCTGCTCAATGATGGCCTGGACTTCCGCGGACTGCGGACAGCAGACCACCCGGCGGGTCGAGGCGGTGATCACCGCAGACTTGTCCCGGGCGACATCCTCCACGGTCGGTCCCAGCAGATCCAGATGCTCACCGAAGATGCTGGTCACCACCACCGTCTCCAGCGGCCAGTGGGAGAGATCGTCGGAGGCCCCACCGATGCCCGCTTCAGCCACCACAAGATCAGCGCCGACCCTCTCCGCGATGAGAAATCCCATGAGCAGAAACAGGCCGGTAGGCGCCAGGTAACCGGATACATCCGTGGGCGCAGGCAGTTGCTGGCGCGCGTGGTCCAGCGCCTGAAGTGACTCGCCCCTGAGGTCCTTCCCGGCGGGGACCCCATTGATCCGGATCCGGTCAGCGTTGGAGAGCACCCCCGGGCTCATCACAGTGACCACCCTCATTCCGCGACTGGCCGCCGCCGCCGAAGCGTAGGCGGCTGCAGTGCCCTTCCCTTTGGAGCCGACCACACCGATGATCCGCGGAGTGGCCTTCTCCGGGGTGTAGTCCAGTACCCGCATCAGCGCCCGCATTCGCGGCAGCGACCGATTCGCCTTCCGGCGCAGGGCGCGCCACTCGGAAAACACCACCTGTTCCTCCAGCTCCGGCAAGGACTGGCGGGTCTGCGGGGGCTGCTCGTCCGCCCGGGGCACCGAGCCGAGGCGGGCGGCGTCGTGCGTTGTCACTGGCCTGTTCTCTGTCACTGGGCTGTTCTCCGTCACTGATCTGGCCGGCGGCGGATGCGCAGGATCCGGAAGCCTTTCACGCTGGCCACACGGTCCACCGAGAAGTCTTCACTGACCGCTGCGAGCATCGACTTCAGCCAGGTGAGCAGGGAATCTGCGCCCAGGTTCTTCTGCACCACCAGGTGGGCCTCGCCGCCGGCCTCCAGCCGAGGCAGCCACAGCTGAAGCAGCTGGTGCAGTGCGGGCTTACCAATCCGGATAGGAGGGTTGGACCAGATGGTGTCGAACCGCATCCCAGTGGGCACCTCCTCCGGGGCGCAGACGGTGACGTTGTCTAGACCCAGCGCTGTGGCATTCTCGGCAGCCAGCGTGCGAGCCCGTTCATTGACGTCCACCGCCCACACGTGGGCCTGTGGTGCCAGCTTCGCCTGGGTCAGCGCAATGGGCCCCCAACCGCAGCCGATGTCCAGCAGGTTCCCGGTCTGCGCCGGGGCAGGAACCTCCCGGAGGAGGGTCTCGGTGCCCTTGTCGATGCCGTCGGGGGAGAAGATGCCCCCGGCAGTGAGCGCGGTGAACCGCTGCCCCGCCAAGGTCACCTCCACCCGGCGACGCTCGAACGGGCCGGTGGGGGAGTCAAAATAGTGCGCAGAATTCATCACTTGCTAGACTACTATGCACCCGCCTATGAGCGTGTATGGAGACTGCCTACTTCCGCATGATTCCGGGGTTTTTCTCTCCGACGATGACCGGCAGATTACGGGCTCACACGCATTTCGTGTTGGGTTTTTGTTGGGGTGTGTTGGGCAAAACTGTACCCCTGGCCTTACGGGAGCCGCTTGCAAGTCGGGTGCCGTCTCAGTCAGGGGTACAGTCCGCATATTCAGTTCTTCCACCAATCGGCCCTCCGGGACCACTTCAATTGTATCAGCCGCTAACCCGTTCTGATGTGAATTCATAATGACTTATTCTGCCGCGTATCATCTGCGGCTGAATGCGGCCGTCAACGCGGATTGTCTTCCCTCTCCAGGTCACTTCATCTACGCCGGTCGGGTCGAAGCCATGCGGTGCTTTGAGCATCACACGGTACCGGGAGATGAGCTGCCCTGAGTTTGCGTCGTCCCCGTCAGCAGTGCGCGCCGGGTCCACTTGAGCCGGGAGCACCTTAGTGGTGGGCGGGGTAGTTATCGGCATTCCAAGATCGTCGTATTCGCCTGTTTCTCCACCGGGGATATGGACGGTCACACGGTCATGCAGCAGCATCACTTCGCTCTTTTCCGGTAGCGATTGAGCACGAACGTCTCGGCCAGCGTCCACCCTCTAAATGCGCCTGAGACGCGCGCGGAACCCGCTGCCCAACTCATCTGCTCAGGGTTGGCTACAAGGCGCGCAGTGGCGGCTACGAGGACGGCGTGAATGTCTTCTGCCACTTGCCCGCCTTGAAAGCCTTTGCCACGGGTGTATGCCTGCGCCATAGCTCGGACGATAGGCGCGTGCTCCTCGGCCAGGGCGACGACGGCGGGATCGTCTCCTTGACCGAGGAACTGCGCGATGTCCTCACCATCGGGCGGGGATACGTAGTCCATTATCAGCCTGCCGGGGTCTCCAGGACCACGACGCCTTCAGGATGCAGAAGACCCAGATCGAACCGTGCGGTAACCCTGATCGCCTGCTGATCGTATTCGGCATAGCGCTGGTCCAGGATTTTGATTTGGGGGTTTGTGTCCCGTGCGACGGCCACCTGTGAGATGTCGGCCAGCAGAGCCTTCCCGGCAGGAACCTTGTTGCTCACGGTCACCGGGACTCCGAAGAGACGATATGTAGCATCGCGGGTCAGATCTGACTCGAGGAGATACCGCTGATTATCATCTTTGAGCTTCCTCACCGTGATGAAGTCGCCGGCGTTGAGGAACCACCGATTAGGGGTGACTTCGGCGGCGGTGGTGACTGCCAGAGCGTCGAGGAAGGTATCAGCGCTGGTGAGGTCCAGCGGTGCGCTCTGTGTACCGGGCTGGTTGAAAATACCGGTCACCGAGTCGCCTGCGCCGTCACCGTTGAGGAAGGAATCGTCCAGCATGGAGCTGACGTCGTTGACCAGTCGTGCGCGAAGTACAGCATCGAGTCCAACCACGGACTGCCGCGCCATCTCGTTGCTGTAGCGGGTGATAATTTTCACGCTCTTGCGTGACTCAGGCATCAACCGGACTTCATCGAACTCAGCTGTGTAATTGTCTGGGATCAGCTCGGATTCGCCTACCCATGCGGGGGTGCCGGAGCCGACCAGTTTAGGGATACGCAGCGGTGACGCGGTGTCGAAAATTCGGGGGCCAGCTGCCAGCACGATTGAAGCGGTCTCAAGCGGCTGGATAAGTAGGGAGCTGACCTGCTCGTGCAGCAGCTCCGGGGCATCAGTGGTGTTTAAAGCCATTGGAATTGTCCTTAGCGGTAGAGGTTGAGGTGTCCAGTTCTGGACGCCTGCTGTTCTGCCTCAGCCCGCCAGGAGCAATAGAGAGGGCCGGACACCAGGCCCGACCCTCCCATTATACCAGCTTATTGAGAACTGTTATCAGTCCAGTTCCGTTGCTGCCAATTTGCGGCGGAACTCCTCCACAATCCTGTCGAGGTGGTCAGAGAGAATTTCGCCGGGGATCACTGGAACGCGCTCGATCCCGTGGCGATCCATCGCGGCGTAAATAGCGTTCAGGGCGTCCAGGACGTCATCACGGGCGGCGGGGTGCAGGTCTTTGATATCGAAGCTCATTAGCTCGCTCCTGCCCGAAGTAGACCGGCGAGGTCAACGTTACCGCCACTGCCACCGCTGGCACCCTGCCCAACGTCGCCACGGGGACGACGCGCGGCCAAGTGAGGCTTGGACCGCAGAAGCTCTCCAATGGCCTCTGAGAGCGATTCTGCGTCCTCCAGGTGCTCTTCGGTGAACTCCAGGTCTGTCGGGTCCGCTAATCGCCCATCAGCAGCGACAAGGGCGGTGTGCAGCCGGTGGGCCAGCTCATCGGAGCGTTGCGCCCGCTGCCTGAACTTGGCGTTCTCATCCCTGAGCTTCTGGACATATTCGCGGGGGAAGGTGTCCTCTTCGGCCTGCTCCTGCTCCTGCTCCGGTTCAGGTGGGACCGAATGTCCCAGGTCCTGCTCTTCGGTGGTCTCGGTGGTCTGTTCTTCGGTCACTGGTCTGCTCCATTCTCTGAGACGGGTACGGCTACGCAGCGACAACCTTTGTGATGCCACTGTTGGTGTGTGGTTGGTAGAACGATGTCGGCCATATCCCGGCAGATTTCGCAGGCGTCGGGTTCCACTTCGCGCCGGTAGAAACTCACTCCCTGGTCAGTCATGGCGCGGTGAGTGGTGCTCTGATAGGCCGCCATGACAATTGCGGCCCCTGCGATCCCCATTGCTGCCACGGGGTCCAGGTCGAAGGATTGAGTGCTGGTCTGCTCGGTGATCGCGTCATAGGCTGCCTCCTCCAGGTCGAACCCCGCGCGCGCCGTTGATGTTGACCTAGGTGTGCCAGTCAGCCGGGACAGCTCCGCAGCGACGGCGAGGACCGCCAGCGACGATGCCGCCGAAGACCTGCGTGCGGCCTCCGTAGTGGCGAGGGCGTGGAACTCCTCCCAATCAAGTTCCCCGGCCTCCAGCCGCCGTGCCAGGGCCTCCAGCCGGCTCCGTGCGGAGTCAGAGAGCCGCGTGAGAGTGTCGTGGATACTCACGACAGCAACGCCTCAAGATCAGTGCCGGCACCGTCGAGGGCTTCAGCGCGGCGTGCGTCACGGATACGCTGGATCTGGTCTTCCGAATAGCCGAGACGTTCCAGCGCTGCCGTGGCCGGAAGCAGACCGGCTTGGAAGAGTTTCACCACTGCATCGGCCTCCTGCGCAACCGAACGGGTAGCCGGGTCAGCCCAGGTGACTGTGATCTCTGCGGCCAGCGGGTCAGTATTGGTGCGGATTGCGTGCGCCAGTCCTGCCACCTTTTCCCAGCTCCTCCCGAAGGTGTGTTGACGTTGCTCCACACGGGCGGTGAGAGAGGCTTCAGCAGCCCTGAGACCGTCGGCATTGGGCGGTTGGTTTGCGACCACGCCGGTATAGTGCGCGGGCAAACTGGAGACCGCCATGATTTGCGAAGTGATGCTGCGAATCGCGGTGTCATAGCTGCCTAGGTCGGACGCCGGCAGTTGTCCGAACTTCGCGGTGTCGCCTTCCGCTATCAACATCCGAGTGGATTCTGGGAATGGGTTTTCCGCGTCGCCGTCTTCGTCTTCCTCAAGCTCGATGCCGGTTGCCCAGCGTCGGGGCCGGGCGAAGTACTCCGAGCCGACCAGCATATCGCTCAGCAGCTTATTGAGAGCGTCTTGCAACGGGATCACGTCCCGAAGCTCACTCACGCCTTCATCCAAGAGCCGGTCTGAATTGCGGAACTCCACCACCGGCACCACTCCCAGCGGGTTGTCGATCGTCTCGGTGATGCGGTACTGACTGCCTGCTGTGGCGTTCTGGGAGTCCGACTTGAACCGGGTGATGGTGTCCGGACCATATAGAACCGCTTCGGAGCCCGTAGCAGTGTTCCAGCGTTTAGCAGCAGCGACGATGGAGCGTGTGCCAGGGTCACGCAGTGCAGTCATCTGGTGTGCGCTCTCAACGCTGATGCTCGGCTGCCCGAAGGCGTCTGCCCATACGATGCAGTAAGCGGTTCCCAGGGTCAGCGCCTCACGGTGCAGAGTGCCGGCAAGCTGGTCAAGATCGTTCCTAGTCCAGTCCTGCCACAGTGCCGGGTCGGGCTGACCGTCGCGGGTGAACCCGGTTATCCGCAGCCGTTCCGAGATGCTGGTCACGGTGAGACGGCAGAAGTTCGATGCCATGCGCCCAAACCTGTTGCCCAGGGCTTCGCGGGCCTCGGGGCTGAGGAATGACAGCGGTGGATTGCCTGCATAGAAGCGATCCAACTGGTCTAGGTGAACCTGCCGTCCGTCGATGGTCTGGATCAGTGATTGAAGGGTATCTGTCTTGCTCATGCTCTAAAGCTCCTTGCTCGGCGTCGTTTTTTCTTCCGGCTTGCTCGCCAGGTGGCGCGGGAGTGCGCCATGATGAGGCACGCGGCTAGGTCAATGCGCCGCTTAGATCCTCGTTTTTCTTTCGCTAGTCGGATTCCACGGGCCTCCTCGATAACGGTGGCGTTAGTGACGTGGCGGGCTAGATCTGGATCGCCTGAATGGGTCAGTTCCCCGGCCAGGATGCTCTCTAAGGTGTCGCGGGTGGCCGGGGTCAGCCGTGACGGTGATTGGTTGAACTCCACAATGGGGATTCCCTCAGATTCGAGGATCTGCATGGACCGGGCGAACCTGAACGGATCACACACAACCTCGATCACCTTCCAGCGACGGCACGCTGCCCTGATCGCGTCCTCAACTTCGTGAATCGGGATTCGGTATTCCTCTTGCCCGTCCGGGGGCTCCCACAGATCCACCTTGTCCACGTGAGGAGTCTTGGAGACGGTCGCCACCAGCAGCGCCGTGGCGTCGCCTGAATAGGAACCGTCCAGGCTCACGATGACCTCGGTGCCGTCCTCTATCAGCTCGCCAGTATTCGCGGACTCCCAAAGACCCTGTGGCAGGAAACTTGAATCGTCGTGTTCTACCCATTGCGCTAGGCGTGCGCGGCGGAACTCCGATTCCCTCGAACGCGGGGGCAACGCGGCCCGCATATGGTCCTCAGAGACCAGATCACCGAGCCCAGGGTTCGCAGCAGCCCAGCAGTGACGGCAGTCCACCGGGTGGGCAATGTCGCCGCCGAACTCCACCAGCTTGAAGTCTTCGGCATCGTTCGCCCTGCCCTCTAAAACGAGATCCAGCATCGGTGAGGCTTCCCGCCAGGACGGTGGCGAGGGTGTACCGATTGCCAGCAGTTGAGACTCAGCCCGCTTACCAGTGGAGTGCAGCAGAGCCTCATATGCTTCCCGGCGCATGACTCCCAGCTCGTCGGCAATGGCCAAACTGGCGTCCTCACCCTCGATACGGTGAGCCTCACCAGGCAGGGCCACAATCACAGAATTAGTCGGGGCGTACTCGATCCGGTCACGAAACACTCGGCACCGGGACGACAGTTCATCGTCCAGTTCCACCATGCGCGCCGCCGTCGCCAGCAACCGGCCAGCACTGCGCTCATCCTGCGCAACGATCACAGCCCGTGCGCCCTCGATGCCGGACATGATGACGTGATGCAGCGCCAAGGCCGCCACCAGTGTGGACTTGCCGTTCCCGCGTGCGATTACCCATAGCGCGATCTTCGGGCGATCCTCCAGCAGTGAGGCCACTAATTGACGTTGCCAATCGCGGACCTCGAACGGTTTACGCGCCCCGGCACCCTTCGGCGTCTTGACATATTTCTTGCAGAACAGGGCGAACTGGTCAGCGCCCTGAGATCGAGGTTTCCACGGCAGTGGAGATTCGTCTCTACGCCCCTTCGGACCCGCTGCCACCACCAGAATCACCCCCTATTGAGAATGTATTGCAGTAAGTAATCGGCTCTTGGCCTACCGGCCCGGCCTGATCTGCGGGTCCGCTGTACCCCCGTCCCCCTGGTGCCCGTGCATCGCCGCGTGCGCGGTTGCAGTCACCGCAGACGACGCCGCCGGTGTGCTCAAGTCGGATCGGCTTACGTTGGCGCCACCGCTCCCACGTCAGCGGGGTGTGGTCGAGCTGTAGATCCTCCTCGGAACCGCAGTCGGAACAGAACGGCTGAATCCTCCGAGCCTTACGGGAGAGGCGAGCCCACCTAGCGTCGTATCCCTGCGCTGTGCGGTCTCCAGGCTTGCGTTCACCTCGTTGAGCTTTGCGAACTTCTGGAAAATGTTCGTCACAATAACTTCGTTGACAAAGTTCTCCACATTGAATGCAGATCTTCACCGCTGCATCAGCTCCTTGAGTCGATCCAATCGTTCGTCGAGCGCGTCGATTCGACGGTTGAGGTCTTGCAGTTCGTCGTCAGTCGGCAGGCTTGAGTAGAGCGGGTCTTCCTCGGTGAGGTCAGCGGCGGTGATCTTCGGTCGCTTAAACATCAGGTGCTCTCCGTCCATGAGTCGCCCCAGGTACCGGCCCGTAGGGAGTAGCAGGCGGGGCAGGGGCATGAGGTGTCATCGGGGCCACGGTGGGGTTGGGGCAGGGAGAGGGCCTCCAAGGCCACACAGTGCAGGCAGGGGCCTTGGGGGCGGTGGGTGAGGGTGGCGGCGTACTGACAGGCACAGGGGGCGAGGTCACAGGTGGGGCACATCAGGCAGCCCTCATTTCTCTGAGCTTCTGCATGATGTCGTTCGGGGGTTGGGCCTTGAGGGGGTCAGGGCGACCCATCAATTCGTAATAGCGTGCCCGCGTCTCAGGGCGTCGAGGATGATCGTCGGGAAGCTTGGAGTACAGGCCGATGATGCGTTGGGGATCGTGCCACGCAGCGTTGATATGTGAGTCCCAATCAGGTTCAGAGATCTCTCCCGTTTCAAGATCAATTGAATCTTCAGAAGTCTTGTAATCCTCTTCTTCTAAAGCCTTGCCTTTCCTTGCCTTTCCTTGCCTTTCCTTGCCTTCAGATGTCACGTGACCATCACGTGACTGTCCCCGTGACTCACTATCTGAAGAGTCCCGTTCCCTCTTCTTCGCCTGCCTCTTGCGGTCAGCTTCTCGGCGGGCTTCAAGTGCGTGCTCAACCTGAGCGGCTGAGGTTTGGTGTTTGGCGTACTCCACAATCTGGTAGCCGTCCTCTGACTCCGCCCATAACCCAGCGTTGACTAACTCGGTTGCATGCTCAGGCGAGGAGAAGGGCACCAATGGCAGATCAGCAGTCGGGATAGCTCCATCCGTCATATTGGACACACTCCAGGCCGTCGCCATGACGAAGGTGCGGAACGTGGGAGGGGTCAGCCTCATCACTCGCCTGTCATGCAGATAATGTGTGGGGAACCTCGAGTCCATTGGTGCCCTCCCTCCTCAGCCCTCGGCGGTCTGCAAGCGACGTCCCGTGCCGTTTCTAGCCAACTTGCGCCCAGCCTCGTAAAGGTCGTGACAAGGCTGGCAGTCCTGCGAATCGGCAGGAATAGAGGGCTCGCCCGCAGCCATCGGAATATCCCTGGGGAATCCTTGGTCACCGCAGAGGAAAGGCACGGCGGTACCGTTGACGATGGCGGCTGGAAGATCACTACGTCGGTAATAGTGGATTAGATACGTCATCACGCGTCACCACCTGCGGGAGTCAGCACAGACGCTTTCTCCGAGAGCCATTCCGCAATCGTGACCAGCTGCTGGGGATAGAGCGTGACTTCTGCGGTGTGATGAATCTCGTCCACGATCTCCAGCCGCAGCGCGTGGACCTGGTGACCGTGCTGGAACACCTCATGCAGGCGGAAGATGGAGATCCGCTCGCACGCCTGCGTTGACACGCTGATCTGTGAAGCAAGACGGGTGGAGTCGCAGTCGTGCTCCATATCGTCGAGCTGAGGGCAGTTTTCCACGTAATCGGGTCCGAACTCGGCGGGCTCGGGGGTAGACTTGTTCATGACGGAGCCTTTCTTATGGGTTTCGGTGTGAGCGGTCTGAGGAGTCTCTTGGCGGGGATTCTCAGGCCGTTCTTCTGTCTCGGCCACGTTTTCGGCCAGTTGATTGAGGGCGGGGAACTCCTCTGAGAAGAGATGTTCTAGGCAGTACGCGCCGATCTCTTCCACTTCGCGCGGCTCCAGTAGAACCAGGTGCCCGCAGGTCTGGCAGTTGTAGGTCTTCACGCGGCCTCCTGCGCTTCAATCTGGGACTCAATCCACGCGTCAATTGAACTCTGGCGCCATAGCCTTCTCACAGAAAGTTTGAATCCACGCGGAAACGTCGGGTCGGTCTGCAGCTTGTATCGAATCGTGCTCGGCGTCGTCCTCATCTGCTCTGCAACCTCCTCGATGGTGCGCAACTGATCTTGCTTCAGAGTTGGGCTGTGCTCGGCGGGGGCGGTGTCCATTTCATCCTCCTGTGATTGGCCTAAGTCAATCGTATGTGACTGACAAGACCAATATACGCTGACGATTGAGAATCGCGCAACACCATGTGCATAATTGGCCTATGACCGATGATCTAGAGGCGCCAGGGACCCTTCGCCACGTCCTTTCTCGCGACCAATTGGAGGAAATGCGATTCAGGGAGGCCGTAAACCGGCTGCGCACGGATCAGGGCCTATCTCAAGGTGAGCTGGCCCGGCGCATGGTCTCTGAAGGCTGGGAGCACTTCAATCAAGCAACGATCTCGCGAATAGAAAAAGGAACGCGCCCCGTTCGGCTAGGTGAAGCTCGAGCGCTGGCGAGAGTGCTGAACACAGATGTGGGCTACATGATCTCCGAGACAGAATCGTCACAACACCTAAGTGAATTTTGGGCGCTTCGCCAAGAGGCGCTCAACTTCAAAAAACGCGTGGATCTAGCTGTGCGTGGTTGGTCCGACGCCGTGGCTCGACTGCGGTACCTACTAACAATCATGGACTTGGAGAAGATCAAGTTCCTATTGACCACCGAGAATCAGGTGCCGTTTGAGGCTGCCGTTGCACAAGTACGTCGAATGACGAAACTAGACATCGGGGAATTCGCCAGAAACGCGCAGCGCATGCACGAAACCAAGCCGGAGTTTCCTGGCGATGACCAAGAGAACTAAGACCCGCGAACCCGGCATCTACGCCGTCGAGCGTGCCGACGGTGGCAAGTCGTATGAGGTCGCCTATCGCAACGCGGACGGCCAACGCCGGCAGGAGACTTTCCGCAACTTCAACGCGGCCCGGGACTTCAAGCGCCGGTCTCACCATGAGGTCAAAGCCGGGACGTATATTGATGCAGCCGACGGCAAGATCACGTTGGGGGAGTACTACCAGGGCTTCCGGGCTCGGCAGCTGTGGGATGACTCCACAGTGAGCGGCGCTGATCGGTCCCTGCGTACTTGCACATTCTCCTCGGTGCCGCTGGGCAAGATCAGGTCTACTCACGTTGAGGAGTGGATCAAGGGACTGTCAGAGCGGCTGGCCCCGTCCACAATTCAGACCACGTTCCACCACGTCAACACTGTGATGCGCGGAGCCGTCCGTGACCGGCATATCGCCAGCAATCCGCTTGAGGGAACCCAGCTGCCACGGCAGGCCAATGAGGAGATGCACATACCCTCAGCGGAGACCGTCGCAGCGATCCTCAGCGCCTCCGCGGATCACTGGCGGGCTCTGTGGGCGGTGTGCGCCTTCGCGGGTCTCAGGCGCGGTGAGGCGGCTGCTCTGCAGGTCCAGGATGTGCGGAGCCTAGAGCGCCGGCTGAGGGTTGATCGGCAGGTGCAGCGGGCCAACGGTGGTGGTGTGAGGATCAAGGCGCCGAAGTACAATTCCAACCGGACAATCTACGCGCCAGAAGACCTCATGGAGTTGTTGGCGGTCCACATCGCCAGCGGGATAAACGGCGATTGGCTCTTCATGGGCAGCCGGGGGAACCCACCGAAGCCCGACGCGGTGAACTATGTCTGGCAGAAGACGCTCAAGGCTGCCGATGTCGAGCCGTTCGGATTGCATGACCTCAGGCACTTCTACGCGTCTGGACTCATTGCGGCGGGGGAGGATGTCGTGAAAGTTCAGAGACAGTTGGGGCACAAGTCACCGTCAATCACGCTGAACACATACAGCCATTTATGGCCCGACGCGGAGGACACAACTAGGGCCGCTGCAACGGGTCTCATGCGGCAGGTTTTGAGTCCTCATGTTGGGATTGAGTTGGGGTCTGAGAGTGGATAAGTCGCTGACCTGGGCGTTTGCCGATATTCCGCATTTGCTAGACTAGTACCCATGTGGATTCGCCCAACTCTGTACGCACGGCCTCGTCAAGCGGTCTGAGCAGTACACTCCAGCTCCCGGAATCGGTTGAGCCTGTCGGAATCCAACACCTACACAAGCCCCGCACGCACCACCACTTGCATCGGCGCCCGAACGCCTGTGTCTCGGTGGGTGTGCAGGCAAGGAATCTATGACTGAACACAAAGACACCCCTGAGCCGTCGTCGACCATTGACGATACGATCGCCCGCATCCTGGCAGCCGATGACGCTGCCCCAGCCTCCACCTCCGCGGCCGAGACTCCCACCACCGCGGAGCAGGAGTTCACCGCCGAAGAGGAGGCACAGCGGCGCGGCAGCATCCTGGGCGACCGTGCCCGGGAGCTCTCCGAGACGGAGACGCACACGGAGCATGACGGGGAGCAGTATGACCTGTTCGAGCGGCGCAATCTGCGCCGAGTCGAGGGGCTCTCCACCGAGCTCGAAGACGTCACCGAGGTCGAATACCGCCAGCTGCGCCTGGAGCGGGTGGTGCTGGCCGGGCTGTGGTCAGGCGGTTCAGCCGCCGAGGCGGAATACTCTCTGCGAGAGCTGGCAGCATTGGCAGAGACCGCCGGATCCACGGTGCTGGACGGGTTCCTCCAGCGTCGGTCCACCCCGGATCCGGGAACGTTCTTCGGCTCCGGAAAGGCCCAGGAGATTCGCGAAGCTGTTGCCGAGCTCGGCGCGGACACCGTGGTGGTCGACTCAGAACTGGCACCCTCCCAGCGCCGCGGCCTGGAGGACATTGTCAAGGTCAAGGTCATCGACCGGACCGGCCTGATCCTGGACATCTTCGCCCAGCACGCCAAGTCCCGGGAGGGCAAGGCGCAGGTGGAGCTGGCTCAGCTGGAATACCTGCTCCCACGTCTTCGCGGCTGGGGCGAATCCATGTCCCGGCAGGCCGGTGGACAGGTCGGCGGAGCCGGGGCCGGAATGGGGTCCCGCGGCCCCGGTGAGACCAAAATTGAGCTCGACCGGCGCCGCATCAACACCCGGATGGCGAAGCTGCGCAAACAGATCGCGGCGATGAAACCCGCCCGGGAGGCCAAGCGGGCCAACCGCAAGCGCAATGCGGTGCCCAGTGTGGCCATCGCTGGGTACACCAACGCCGGCAAGTCCAGCCTGCTGAACCGGCTCACCGACGCCGGAGTGCTGGTGGAGAACGCCCTGTTCGCCACCCTCGACCCCACCACCCGCAAAGCCGTGACCCCCGACGGGATCGGCTACACGCTCTCCGACACGGTGGGATTCGTCCGGCAGCTGCCCACTCAGTTGGTGGAAGCCTTCCGCTCCACCCTGGAGGAAGTGGCCGATGCGGACCTGATCCTGCATGTGGTCGATGCCTCCCACCCGGAGCCGGAGGGACAGATCGCCGCAGTGCGCCATGTGCTGGCCGAGGTCGAGGCGAACAAGGTGAACGAGATCATCGTGCTGAACAAGGCCGACGCCGCGGAGGACCACGTCATCGACCGGATCATGCGCCGCGAGCCCCATGTGGCGGTGGTCTCGGCGCGCACCGGTCAAGGCATCGCCGAGCTCAAAGAGCGCATCAGTGCTGCCATCCCGCGGCCAGATGTGGAGATGGAGCTGCTGGTGCCCTACGAGCACGGGGAGATCGTCTCCCGCCTGCACGCACAGGACGCAGAGATCCTCTCCTCGGCCTACGAGGAAGCCGGCACCCGGCTCTCCGTGAGAGTCGGGCCCGTGTTGGCCGCTGAGCTCGAAGCTTTCCAAGTGGAGTCCTGAGCAGTGACGCAGGGGACGACGTCGGCCTCGCCACAGTCTGCGGCCGAGCGCCTGCTGGAGACCGCAGTGGCGTCCTTCAGCGGCACCAGGAGGACCGGCCAGGAGGAGATGACCCGCCGGGTCGCCGACGCGCTGCGCAGCCGGAAGCACCTCCTGGTCCAGGCGGGCACCGGCACAGGCAAGTCGCTGGCCTATCTGATCCCCGCCCTGCACCATGCGGTCTCCACGGGGAAACCGGTCCTGGTCTCCACCGCCACCCTGGCCCTGCAGGCACAGATCATCGGTCGCGACCTGCCCCGGCTGCTGGAGAGCATTCAGGATGAGCTGCCCCGGCCCGCCGAGGTCGCGCTGGTCAAAGGCCGGTCAAACTACCTGTGCAAACAGAAGCTGGCCGGTGGCTTTCCCGAAGACGACGACGAGGAAGCGCTCTTCGCGGCCGCCGTGGAGCCCACCGGCGGGGTCACCACCTATGAGCCCACCTCCAAACTGGGCAAAGAGGTGGTGATGCTGCGTGACTGGGCAGAAACTACTTCCACCGGTGACCGCGACGACCTGGCCACCGGGGTCACCGACAGAGCGTGGCGGCAGGTCTCGGTCAACGCCGTGGACTGCCTGGGCCGGAAGTGCTCGATGTTCGAGGAGTGCTTCTCCGAGTTGGCGCGCAAGGAGGCCCAGGAGGCGGATCTGGTGATCACCAACCACGCCATGCTAGCCATCGACGCCTTCGAAGGGCTGGACGTGCTTCCCGAGCATGAGGCCGTCATCATTGACGAGGCCCACGAACTCACCGACCGCGTGACCTCAGCGGTCACAGTGCAGCTCTCGGCCCAGATGATTCAGGCCGCGGCCAGCTCAGCCCGCCGGCACACGGCCATCAACGTGGAGGGCCTCCAGGCAGCAGCCGCAGCAGTGGAGGCAGCCTTCGGTGGGGTCGAGGATGGGCTGCTGGCCCGCGGGCTGAACGCCCAGCAGATCAGCGCGGTGGAGTCTGCCCGCAATGCCGCGCGCACCGCCCTGTCGGACTCCAAACCCTCCGGTGACGCGGAGGCCGACCCGGGGCGAACCACCGCCCGGGCCCGGTTGCAGGCCGTATTCGATGTCACCGAGCGGATGTTGGCCAGTGGGCAGAGTGCCGACGTGGTGTGGGTCTCCCGGCCCGGAATGTTCACACCGGGTCGCGGATATCAGCCGGCAGACATCTCTGAGCCACCGCTGCTGTATGTGGCGCCCACCTCAGTGGCAGGCCGGCTCCGTGAGGGCCTGTTCGGCACCCGGACGGTGGTGCTGACCTCGGCGACGCTGAAGATCGGGGACAGCTTCGATCCGGTGGCCGGCTCATTGGGACTGCTGGGCGCGGAGGCGCCGACCTGGGACAGCGCCGATGTCGGCAGCCCCTTCGACTATCCGCGCCAAGGAGTCCTCTACGTCGCCCAGCACCTGCCTGCCCCCTCGATGAAGTCCCAGCAGGCCCAGCGCCAGGAGCTCGCCGGACTCATCGAAGCCTCCGGCGGGGCCACACTGGCCCTGTTCTCCTCCCGGCGGGCCGCCGAGCAGGCCGCTGAGGAGCTGCGCGAGCTGCTGGATGTGCCGATCCTGTGTCAGGGGGACTCGACCATGTCCGCCCTGGTGCGTGAGTTCGCCGCAGATGAGCAGACCTGTCTGTTCGGTACCATGAGCCTCTGGCAGGGGGTGGATGTGCCCGGCCGGGCCTGCCGACTGGTGGCCATTGACCGCATCCCGTTCCCGCGCCCGGATGATCCGCTGAGCAACGCCCGCAGCCAGGAAGTCGCGAAAGCCGGAGGCAACGGGTTCATGCAGGTCGCAGCAACCCACGCTGCCGTCCGGCTCAGCCAGGGGGCGGGTCGGCTGATCCGCACCTCCGAGGACAGGGGGGTGCTGGCCATTCTGGACTCCCGATTAGCCACAGCCCGCTATGGCGGGTTCCTGAAGAAGTCGATGCCCGAGTTCTGGGCGACCACCAACGGCGAGGTCGCCCGCAGTGCGCTGAGCCGGCTCAGAGACTCCTGAGCACGGTCACCACTTTGCCCATAATGGTGGCCTCGTCACCGAGGATGGGCTCGTACATCCGGTTCTGCGGCAGCAGCCACTGGTGGCCGTCCCGGCGCCGGAGGACCTTCACCGTGGCCTCCTCCTCCAGCAGAGCCGCGACGATGTCCCCATTGTCCGCATCAGGCTGCCGGCGCACCACCACCCAGTCGTCTTCGAAGATCCCGGCATCGATCATGGAGTCCCCGCGCACCTGAAGCATGAACAGCTCACCCTCACCGGTGAGCTGCCGCGGCAGCGGCATGACGTCCTCCACCTGCTGTTCGGCCAGGATGGGTCCGCCAGCGGCGATCCGGCCCACCACGGGAACATCTGCGGTCCGTGAGTCGCTTGCGGCCCGGTACGCATCAAGATTCACCACCGTCTCGTCAGCGGAGGGCTCTGTCTGGTCTTCGGAGCTGAGCACCTCGCTGAGCAGACGTCCCGAGGAGTCGCGGATGACTTCCATCGCGCGTGGCTTGCCGGGGTCACGGCGCAGATAGCCCAGATCCTGCAGACGGGCCAGTTGATGCGTCACGGAAGACAGGGACGCCAGTCCCACTGCGTCCCCGATCTCGCGCATCGAGGGCGGATAGCTGCGCTCGGCCAGCGCAGTCTGGATCATGTCCACGATATGCCGCTGCCGCTCCGTCAGACGCTTAGGTGCGTCCTGCTCCTCGCCTGTGCTCATCGGGCTCTCCTCGCCGGGCCGAATGCATGTCCGACCCTCCTGGTGTGATGGACCACGACACCGACGTTGTCGAATGTCACTTCGAACTTCAGGCTCAGAATAGCCCACATCGCACATAGTTTCCATGATTGACGCGAGGTCTCGAGGCTGAAGTTCGAATATATGTGCTATACATAGAACACAGGTTCGAAAAAGGAGGAACTTTCGATGACTGCCACTGCGAACTCTGCGGCCCTACACTCTGCAGCACTTCGTGCGCCATTCCCCACCCTGACTCGGCGCGGCCGCGTGCTGTTACTCGGTGTGCCGGCCCTGCTGCTGACTCTGGCGATGCTGATCGCGGCTGTCTTCGCCGGCGCGGCACTGATGAACCAGGTTCAGGCCAGTACCACTTCCTCAGCCGGAGTGGAGGCTGAGATCGTCACCGTCAGTGCGGGCGACACCCTGTGGTCCCTCGCGTCCGCCGCCGACACCGGCACCGAGGTTCAGGTACTGATCACGCAAATCGCCGAACTCAATGACTTGGACTCCTCGCAGCTGACCCCGGGCCAGGAGCTCTACATCCCGGTCGACTGAGCCGCTGGCCCGCCGGCGACTACCATGGTCGGGTGACTGAAACGCAACTTTCCGACCTTCCGCTGCGGGACGAGCTCCATGGCCAACAGCCCTATGGCGCACCCCAGCTGAGCGTGCGGGCCATGCTCAATGTCAATGAAACCACCTATGACGTGCCCGCGGAGGTCGTGGACGCGATCGCCCGCGAGGTCCGCACGGCAGCGCAGAGCCTCAACCGGTATCCCGACCGCGAATTCACCGCACTGCGCCGCAAACTGGCGGCATACCTCACCAGCGAGTCGGGGGCGGAGATCGCCGCGGAGCAGATCTGGGCAGGCAATGGCTCCAATGAGGTGATGCAGCACATCCTGCAGGCATTCGCCGGACCGGGACGCACGGTGATGTCCTTTCCGCCCACCTACTCCATGTACCCCCTCTACGCGCGGGGGGTCTACAGCGAATATATCGCCGGCACCCGCAGCGAGGACTTCGCACAGGACCCTGATGATGTGGCGGCACAGATCCGAGCGCACCGTCCCCATGTGGTCATCCTGTGCTCACCGAACAACCCCACCGGCACCGCGCTGAGCCTCGACGTCGTCGCCGCTGCCTACGACGCCGCCCAAGACTCCCAGACTATGGTGGTGGTTGATGAGGCCTATGGTGAGTTCAGGCAGCCGGGGACACTTTCGGCGCTGACCATGCTGGAAGGCCGGCCGCGGCTTGTGGTCACCCGAACCATGTCCAAGGCGTTCGCCTTGGCTGGCGGGAGAATCGGGTACCTGGCGGCCGCACCGGCGGTGACCGATGCGCTGCGTCTGGTCCGGCTGCCCTATCACCTCTCTGCGGTGACCCAGGCCGCCGCGACTGCCGCACTGGATCACGCCGAGAGCCTGATGGCCAATGTGGAGCGGATCAAACAGCAGCGAGACCGGCTGGTCACCGAGCTCACCGCGATGGGTCTGCGCCCCTACCCTTCAGATGCGAACTTCGTCCTCTTCGGCGGACTCCCAGACGCTCACCGCGCCTGGCAGCACCTGCTCGACGACGGCATTCTCATCCGGGAGGTCGCGATTGAGGGACACCTGCGGGTCACCGCAGGAACCGAGGCGGAGACCACCGACTTCCTGAACTCTCTGCGAACCCACCTCAACGGTTAGGATTGACTCCTTATGGCAGCAGAACTGATCGCAGGCCGCGGCACCCCATCCCGAGCCGCACAGATGCAGCGCACCACCAGTGAGTCCCAGGTGTCGGTGAAGCTGGACCTCGACGGCACCGGCACCTCGTCCATCTCCACCACGGTGCCCTTTTTTGACCACATGCTCACCGCTCTGGCCAAACACTCCATGATCGACCTCACCGTCGAGGCACAGGGCGATACCCACATTGATGTCCATCACACGGTGGAAGACACCGCGATCGTGCTCGGAGAGGTGCTGCGCACCGCGCTGGGAGACAAGCGCGGCATCCGCCGGTTCGGCCACGCCTCGGTCCCCCTGGACGAGGCTCTGGCGGAGGCCACTGTCGATGTCTCCGGACGCCCCTACCTGGTTCACTCCGGGGAACCGGAGGGCCAGCAGTACCACCTCATCGGCGGGCACTTCACCGGGTCAATGACTCGCCACGTGTTCGAGGCCATCACCTATCACGCCGGGATCTGCCTGCATATGCGGGTGCTCTCCGGCCGGGACCCCCACCACATCGTGGAAGCCCAGTTCAAGGCTTTCGCCCGCGCGCTGCGTGCAGCCGTGGAGTCCGATCCGCGCACCGATGAGATCCCCTCCACGAAGGGCGCACTGTGAGCCCGAAGCCCTCCGTGGTGGTCCTGGACTACGGTTCAGGCAACGTCCACTCCGCGGTGCGTGCCCTCGAGCGCGCCGGAGGTCAGGTCGAGCTGACCCAAGATGTCGACGCAGTGCTCAACGCTGATGGACTGGTGGTCCCCGGGGTAGGCGCCTTCGCAGCGGTCATGGACTCGCTCAACGCCATTGAAGCCCCACGGTGGATCGGCCGGCGCATCGCCGGCTCCCGCCCCGTGCTGGGCATTTGCGTCGGACACCAGGTGCTCTTCGAACGCGGTGTCGAACACGGCATCGCCGCAGAAGGGATGGGCCAGTGGCCCGGCGAGGTCACCGCGCTGCCCCGCGAGGTGGTGGTTCCGCACATGGGGTGGAACACCGTCCGTCCGGCTGAAGGCAGCACCCTCTTCCGCGGACTCGAGGATCAGCGGTTCTACTTCGTTCACTCCTACGCGGTGCAGACCTGGGACTTCGATCAGAGCATCAGCGCCATGGCCCCGCCCCAAGTCACCTGGTCGCACCACGGTGCTGACTTCATCGCCGCAGTCGAGAACGGACCGCTGAGCGCCACACAGTTTCACCCGGAGAAGTCCGGCGACGCCGGCATGCAACTGCTGCGCAACTGGATCACCTCACTCTGACCCTCAGGAGAACCCCATGACAGAGACCCCTGTGCCCACCCCCGCCCTGGAGCTGCTGCCGGCAGTCGACGTCGCCGACGGCCAAGCCGTCCGCCTGGTCCAAGGAGAGGCCGGCTCCGAGACCGGATACGGCGACCCGCTTGAGGCCGCCCAGGCTTGGCAGGACCAGGGCGCGGAGTGGATCCACCTGGTGGACCTGGACGCGGCATTCGGCCGCGGACACAACCGGGACATCCTCCAACAGGTGGTGCAGCAGATGTCCATCAAGGTCGAACTCTCCGGCGGCATCCGGGACGATGAGTCCCTGGACCGAGCCTTGGAAATGGGTGCGACCCGGGTCAACCTCGGCACCGCAGCACTGGAGGACCCCGAGTGGACCGCCCGGGCCATCCAACGCCACGGAGATGCGATCGCGGTGGGTCTTGATGTTCGCGGCGAGACCCTCGCAGCCCGCGGGTGGACCAAGGACGGCGGAAACCTCTGGGAGGTGCTGGCCCGTCTTGAGGACGCCGGCTGCCCCCGCTATGTGGTCACCGACGTCACCAAGGACGGCACCCTGCGCGGCCCCAACACTGAGCTGCTGGCGCAGGTCGCAGCAAAGACCAACCGCCCGGTGGTCGCCTCCGGCGGCATCTCCAACCTCGAGGACATCGCCGCGTTGGCCGGAATGGTCTCCTCCGGCGTGGAAGGAGCGATCATGGGCAAGGCGCTCTACGCCGGGAAGTTCACTCTCCCCGAGGCGCTGCGGGTCGCCGCCGACTCACGCTGACGCTGCCTCCCCGTGGCCCAGGACCAGAAGCACCTACCGGCACATATCGCGGCACTGCTCCAGCGACAGCAGCGCAGCGCCGACGGTCAACCAGCGGACTCCGCCGGGGTGGCCTGGTCCGGCCGGGACCTCACCGGGGAGACAAACCCGCTGCACACCTTCGACGGTGATGACGGGCTGATCACCGCCGCACTCGCAGCAGCACGACGTCGCCTGCTCACCGGGGAGACCGATGAGCCCGGGTTCGTCAACGCGCTGGCGGGCCAGCGGCTGTTCGCCCCGGTGATCGCCACCGGTCACGGCGATGCTGAGCATGGGGACAAAGAAGCCGATATCTCCTTAGTCACCCTCACCGCCGCAGACGGACGTTCCGCGATGCCAGCGTTCACCAGCGTTGAGGCACTCACCACGTGGCATCCGCAAGCCCGGCCCGTGGCCGCCGAGGCTGAGCGGATTATGCTCGCCGCCTTAGCGGAGGGAGCGCAGCTGGTGGTGCTGGACCCCGGAAGCTCACAACAGGGCGGCAGCCCAGACCAGCCGGGGGTGACGTTCGTGGTGCGCCGCCCGGCGGTGGAGGCGCTGGCCCGGGGAGAGTCATGGCTCCCTAGTTATCAGGACCAGGAGCTGGCCCAGGCACTGGCTGATGTGCCCGCCGCCTGCCCAGGGGTGACGGCGCTGCAGCTGCGCCCCGGCCCGGGCATTCTCACCTCCGCCGCGGACGGAACCAGGGTCTTGGGCGGAGGAATCGGCCCTGAACTGATCCTCGAGATCGTCGTCGAGCCCGGAATTGACCAGGTTGGTGTGCGGCTGGCTCTGGCCGCGGTGCAGGCTGCGGTCGAAGACATTGACCTGCTGCGTGAACGGGCAGACTCGGTGCGCCTCAGTCGAGCGCCTCACCCGTCCCAGGGTGCCGCGGGACCCACGCCTTAGCAGGGCTCCTCGGCCTGCTCCGCAGTGCGGTAAATCTGCCCACAGATGGCTTGCAGCTGCTGGGCCTGCTCATCGTCGACCGCAGGGTGGAAGAGCTGTTTGATGTGCCGGGCGTGGACCCGGGAAGCTGCGGAAAAGACCTTTTCCCCCTCCGGGGTGAGCCGGGCAGTCATTCCGCGCTTGTCGCTGGCATCAGCGCACCGGTCAATCAGCCCGCGGCTGGCCAGCGACTTCACTTGGTAGGACAGGCGTGAGGGGGAGAAGACCATTCGTGAGGCAAGCTGCCCCATTCGCAGCTGGTGATTCTCCGCCTCAGCCAGCAGCAGCAGGATGTTGTACTCCGCGAGCTTCAGCCCCGTCACCGCGTGCAGCCGCTTCTCCATCCGGTCGGTGATCAGCGCAGACGTTTCGAAGAAGGCACGCCAGGCCCTCGCCTTCGGCGAAACGCCGGTGAGGTCCCGCTCGGGGGATGAGGTCGGCTCAGGGGTCACCCCCATATCCTACCGATGCTCATCCCTCCGGCGGCCTGGCCTCAGTGCAGCGGGGCTGCTGTGGCTTCCCGGATCTGCTCTTCAGTGACTCCCGGGGCCGTTTCGACCAGGACGAACTGCGGCTTCGCCGGGTCGGACCCCACCTTGATAACACCCAGGTCGGTGATGATGGTGTTCACCACGCCTCGGCCGGTCAGGGGGAGGGTGCACTGCGGCAGCAGCTTGGAGCTGCCGTCCTTGGTCCGGTGGTCCATCAGCACAATCACCTGCCGGGCACCGTGGACCAAGTCCATGGCACCACCCATGCCCTTGACCATCTTGCCCGGCACCATCCAGTTGGCCAGGTCTCCATTGGCGGCCACCTGCATACCGCCCAGGACGGCGACGTCGAGCTTGGCGCCACGGATCATGCCGAAGCTGGTGGAGGAGTCGAAGAACGCCGCCCCGGGATTGACCGTGACCGTCTCCTTCCCGGCATTGATCAAGTCCGGGTCCAGGTCCTTCTCCTCGGGATAGGGACCGACCCCCAGAATCCCGTTCTCGGAGTGCAGGATGACATCGCGGCCGGGCTCAATATGGTTCGGGATCAGCGTGGGCATCCCGATGCCGAGATTGACGTAGTCACCGTCGCTGAGCTCCTGCGCCGCGCGCGCGGCCATCTGATCGCGGGTCCACCCGGTGGGCTGTGTCTGTCCGGTCATCTCAGCGTGCCTCCTCAGCGGGGGTGCGCACAGTGCGCTTCTCAATCGGCTTGTCGATATCGGTACCTACTTCAAGAATCCGGTGCACGTAGATCCCGGGCAGGTGCACCGCGTCGGGGTCAATCTCCCCGGGTTCGACCAACTCCTCCACCTGGGCGATGCAGACCCGGCCAGCCATCGCCGCTGGGGGAGAGAACTGCCGGGCGGCCTTGTTGAATACCAGGTTGCCGTGCCGGTCTCCGCGGGCGGCGTGGACCAGGGAGAAGTCGGCAACAATCGATTCCTCCAGGACATAACCGACCACCTGACCATCCGGGCTGCGGAAGGGCCGGACCTCTTTGGGACCGGACTCCTCCAGCACATTGCCCTGGGAGTCGTATTTGGTGGGGATGCCGCCGTCGGCCACAGGTGTGCCGACCCCGGCACGGGTGTAGAAGGCGGGGATTCCTGCGCCACCGGCGCGCAGCTTCTCCGCCAGAGTGCCCTGCGGAACCAGCTCCAGCTCCAGCTCACCCTCCAGATACTGCCGGGCGAACTCCTTGTTCTCGCCGACATAGGAGGAGATCATCTTCCGGATGCGCCCGCGCTCCAACAACCTGCCCAGGCCCCAGCCGTCGACCCCAGCGTTGTTGGAGGCGATGGTGAGGTCGCCGGCGCCCTGGTCCAGAAGTGCTTCGATGAGCTGGATGGGATTGCCGGAGAGCCCGAACCCGCCTACGGCCAGCGAGGCGCCGTCGGGGATGTCCGCCACGGCCTCCGCCGCGCTCGCCACTGACTTGTCAACACTCATCACATTCCTCCCAGCTGTCGGGCCATTTTCACAGATTCGCTGCCTACGCTCATGCCGCGCTCCACCCACCATCAATGGTGTACGAGGTGCCGGTGACCATCCCGGAGGAGTCCGATGCCATCCACAGGGCGAGGCTGGCGACCTCCTCCGGCTCCACCAGACGCTTCACTGCTGACTCTGTCAGCATAATCTTTTCGACGACGTCGTCCTCGCTGATGCTGTGGATGCGCGCCTGGTCTGCGATCTGTTTCTCCACCAGCGGGGTGCGCACATAGGCGGGGTTGATGCAGTTCGAGGTCACCCCGTGCTTGGCACCTTCCAGCGCGGTGACCTTCGACAACCCCTCCAATGCGTGCTTGGCGGAGACGTAGGCTGACTTGTAGGCGCTGGCACGCAGTCCGTGCACGGAGGAGAGGTTGATGACGCGGCCGAACCCGCGGGCGTACATCCCGGGCAGGCAAGCGCGGATCAGCAGGAACGGCGACTCCACCATCAGCTGGTGGATGAACCGCCATTTCTTCGGGTCGAACTCGTGGATGGGGGAGACGTGCTGGATCCCGGCATTGTTGACCAGGATGTCGGTGTCCAGTGACAGCTCTTCCAGCGCAGCGGTGTCGGCGAGGTCGGCCACCCACGCTTTGCCGCCGATCTCCTGAGCCACCTGGTGGGCGGCATCGGCGTTGAGGTCGCAGACTGTCACTTCGGCCCCGGCGGAGGCAAAGGCCCGGGCGCAAGCGGCGCCGATGCCGGAGGCCCCGCCGGTGATCAGCGCGCGGCGCCCGTTCAGGGTGGGGGCCGCCGCTGCGCTGCGGGGTGATTGTTCATCCATGGAGTTCTCCTGGGAGGTTGCTGTCAGGTGCGGTGCTGCGCGGCGGCGGCTCAGAAGGCGCCCACTGCGGAGACGAGGCCGGCCAGGCCGAGCACGACGACCACCGGTATTGCCAGTGTCACCATACCGAGGTCCTTATAGGCCTGGCGATGTGTCAGCCCGCAGACGATCAGCAGGGTCACCACCGCGCCGGAGTGCGGCAGCGTGTCCAGACCGCCGGCGGCCATGGCGGTGAGTCGGTGCATCGCCTCCAGGCTGGTGCCGTCGGCAGTGGCCATCTGGCGCAGATCCTCACCGAGGGCGTTCAGGGCGATGGTCATACCACCGGAGGAGGAGCCGGTCAGACCGGCGGTGATGGAGGTGGTCATAATGGAGGTCCAGAGTGCGCCTGCGCCCATGTTGAACACCGAGTCACGCACCACTGCGAAGGCCGCCACGGAGGCCACGACTGCCCCGTAGCCGACCTCGGAGGCGGTGGAGAAGATCGGAAGCATGGAGCGCTTCACACCGTCGGTGAAGCCGACTCGCAGTGAGCGGATGTCCTTCATGTTGAGCAGGACAAGCACGGCGATGCCTGCCAGGATCGCCAGCAGCACGGCCCAGAGACCGCTGCGGGCTTCCATGGTGATCTCGCCGAACTGCTCCTCAGCGAGGTAGCTCCAGTCCAGCCGGGGGAAGATCAGCAGGGTGCAGCTGAAGTTGACGGCGAAGACGGTCAGCAGCGGCAGGAAGGGGACGACCTTGTTGGCGGGCACGAGGGTGGCAAGCTGGTGGGAGGAGCCGTCATCGGCGGAGCCTCCGATGACCGGGGCGCTCTCGATGCTCTCGAAGTGCTCACCCTTGCGGATCAGCGCAGAGCGGCGGTACTCCAGCCACAGCAGGCCGAGGCCCAGGATCAGTGCGCCGCCGAGCAGTCCGATGCCGGGTGCGGCGTAGGCGCCGGTTTCGAAGAACTGGCCGGGGATGATGTTCTGCACCTGCGGAGTCCCCGGCAGGGCGGTCATGGTGAAGGTGAAGATGCCCAGGGCGATGGTGCCCGGGATCAGCCGGCGCGGGATGTCGGCCACGCGGAACAGCTCGCGTGCCAGCGGGTACATCACGAAGGCAACCACGAAGAGGCTGATGCCTCCATAGGTCATCAGTGCTGAGGTGATGACGGTGGCGGCGATGGCGCTGCGGCTGCCGACCCATCCGGTGACGGTGCGCGCGATGCTTTCGGCGTAGCCGCTGACGGTCATGAGCACACCGAAGACCGCGCCGACGAGGAAGACGGGGAAGAAGCTCCCGACGAAGCCGGCCATGGCTGGCATGAAGATTTCGGTGTATGAGGCCAACAGCGGTGCGCCGGAGAAGATCAGGCACACTGCGGAGGCGACGGGGGCTGCGAGGATGACCGGTACGCCGCGATAAGCGAGCGTGATCAGCAGCACGAGGCTGATGATGATGCCGGCGATGCCAAAGATCATGGGTATCTCCTGGAAGGATTCGATGGTGCTTGCCAGACGGATGAGCACAGGAGTCCAGCATCCTCGCCGGAGTGTGACATGGGCTACATCTGTTTGTTCAACATCTCAGCAAAAATCTTGTAGCTGGCTACGAAGATGGCTTGTGGTTGGTCTTCCGGTGCTTGCCGGCGGCCAACACCCAAGACAGTTCAATCAGTGTGTTGAGGTCGCCCAGGTCGGCTCCGGTGAGCTCACTGAAGCGCTGCAGCCGGTAGCGCAGCGTGTTGACATGGATGGGGATGCTGCGGGCGGCCAAAGGAATGCTCATCCGGTGGGTGAGGTAGGCATCTACCGCTTCCAGAATGTGCTGCCCAAATTCCCCGGAGTCCTCCAGCGGGGCGATGTGCAGCCCGTAGAGCATCTCGGTGGTTTCCGGGCAGGCATGAACCCCCAGCCGCCAGGACAGCTGAGTGAGGTCGACGACGCCGGTGCGCCCGAGTGTCTCTGCGGCTTCCAACGCCATCGATGCCGTCTGGAACGACCGCGGCAGCTCCTCCAGGGCAGCGGCGTCCCCCAGCCCAATGGTCAGACCGTCTGACCCGGCCTGCGAGCGGGGCGGGCTCAGCATAATGCCCACCACTGAGCTGCCCTGAACCGCAGCCAGGACGCGGGCGCCGGCCTCGTGTGACCAGGCCTCCAGCTGGTGCAGGCGATGAACCTCGGAGCCCGGACGCGCACTGAGCACGATGGCCCGGACTGACTCGCTGGTCGGGACGCCGTAGAGCGTGGCGCCGCGGAGTCGTTCAGCCGGCGGCATCGCTGTGGTCACCACATTGCGGATCCATTCGGCGCGCAGCGCTGAGTCGGTGACCGCGCGGGAGACTTCCCTGTCTTGGTAGACGGCCACTGCTCTGGTGGAGAAGGCGTCGCCGAGGGCCCAGAGCAGCGTGGAGGAGGTGAGGATCTGCTCAGCAGGGATGCCTGAGGCTGGGGCGCGGGAGAGAATATTGCGGAAGATCAGTGAGAGTGAGACACGGAAACCGGCCAGCACGCTGCCGATAGGAACCCCTTGGGCGTATCGCTCCACGGCAAGTGCGTCGGCTTCGGGCACCTCCTCGGGGGTAGGTTCGCGCCCGTCGCGGATGGTCCTGATGGTCAGCGCAATATTCCGCTGAACCGAGGCCTCCAGCGACGCAGTGGGCACGTTCTCGTAACCAGGAACATTGCTGCGCAGGTCTGCCAGCGTCTGATCCACCATCGCCTGGTCGCTGCTCAGCTGCCCCAGCAATTCCTCCCACTGGGCGGACTGCTGCCGGCTGGGGCGCGGTGTGGGGGCCGACACCGGCGCCTACAGTGACACCAGCAGCAGTGTGGCGCTGAAGACCAGCCCGGAGGCGATGAGTGTGATCGTGGTGTAGCCGAGGATGTCACGCATTTTCAGCCCAGCGATAGCCAGCAGCGGCAGCGCCCAGAACGGCTGGATCATGTTCGTCCACTGGTCTCCGTAGGCCACGGCCATGATCGCGACCGCCGGGTCGGTGCCCAGCGCTTCGGCGGCTTCAAGCAGAATGGGCGCCTGCACTGCGATTTGGCCGCCTCCGGAGGGGACGAACAAGTTCACCAGGCCAGCGGAGAAGAACGCGAAGAGAGCGAAGGTGTGCTGATTGGAGATTGCCACGAAGCCTTCGGAGATGACGGTGATCAGCCCCGTGCCTGCCATGATGCCCAGAATTCCGGCGTAGAGCGGGAACTGAAGCAGAATCTCGCCGACATTGGAAGCGGCTTTCTTGGTCAGGGCGATCAGCTCAAAGGGGTTGCGCACTAGGAGCATGATCAGGGTCAGGAAGCTCCAGTTGACAATGTCCAGGGTCAGGGTGCCCCCGCCTGCGAAATGAATCACCAGGTACCCCACCAGGAGCAGCCCAATGGCCAGGGTCGGGATCCGCGAGGCATCCACTCGGTCGGCAGGGGTCACCACGTCCTGCTCAATCTCCACTTCCTTCTCGCGGGCATCGACGGTCAGCGGGACGATGGCCCGCTGGTTTCGCGGAGCGATCAGGTAGAGCGCTAAGCAGACCGCGCCGATGGTGGCCGCAGCAGCCAGCAGGTTCCAGGTGGAGAATATTGACTCCGTGATGGCCAGCGGCTCGCCCAGCTGATCAGCCACGAAGGAATCAGGCGTCGCGGCAAGCAGCGGGCCGGAGGCGGAGTACCCCATGTGCCAGACCACGAACCCGGAAAAGGCCGAGGCCACCAGCATGGGGAAGTGCACCAACTGGTTCCGGCGCCGGAACTCGTAAGCGACTTCACGGGCCAGCAGCGCCCCGGCCACCAGGCCTAGGCCCCACGTGATCAGTGAGGCCAGGGCAGCAACGACGAAGACGAACAGGTACGCCTGGATGGCCGTCTTCGGCACTCGCGCCAGGCGGACCAGCAGCTTGTGCACGGGCCGGGTGTTGGCCAGGATATAGCCGAGCAGCAGGATCAGGGCCATCTGCGTGATGAACTCCAGCAGGCCGGCCAGCCCCATTCCCCACTCTTCGACCACCGTCACGGGTCCGGCGTCTGTGAGGATCAGCGCCAACAAGGCGACCACGAAGGTCAGGATGATCGCGAAGACCAGCGCCGAGGGGATGAACCTCTCCACCAGGGTGTTCAGGGGACGCATGACGGCCCCGAGGACGGCACCTCCGCCCTGCTTGGTGCTTGTCTGAGTCTTGTCAGTCCGGTCCCCGGGCGCCTGATCGGACACGTCAGCCTCCTGCCAGCTAGTCACTTCTGGTCAGAGGGAAGCCACCTGCAGCAATTCAGCCCCCTCGCTGTGGCACAGCTTACCCCGAGCGGCTGACGTGTCGACCAACCGGGGTCGACGTCGACAAGAACAGGTTAGTTGTCCACCTTGACTACGTCACCGGTCGCCACATCGACGTAGACCTCCACGTCATTGTCCATTTCGAGCTCCCAGACGACCACGCCGTCCTCCGTGTCGAGCTCCCCTTCATGGGGCTGCCCGCCCGATTCTTGTTCGGCGGTCTGCAGGGCTTCAGCAATGTCAATTTCGACGGCCTGGGCCTTCTGCTCATCATCGCCGTCGATGCCGTCGTCCTCGGTCTTGGTGATCTCGAACGATTCAGCGTCGACCTCAAGCTCCCACTCAGTGGTGCCGTCGTAGACGGAGAGCTCCACGTAACCGTCGTCGTCGCTTTCGTCCTCGAACTTCGTGATGACTCCGTCAGGATATTCCTCGAGCGCCGCCTGAATAGCCTGGTACACGACATGCTCATCGCCTTCGGTACCGGCGTCCGCATCGTCATCGTCGGTCTCTTCCACCCCGTCGGCGGCGTCGTCATCCGGGGTCTCGTCATCCGCGGCGTCGTCGTTCTCCTCGGCATCCGGGGAGGGCGACGCTTCAGTCTGCTCTTCGGTCTGCTCTTCGGTCTGCTCTTCAGTCTGGTTCTCGGTCTGGGCCTGATCGTCGTCGGTGGGGAGCTCCTCTTCCGGAGCGCAGGCAGTGAATGCCAGTGCAGCGGCCGCGGTGGCCGAGAGAATGCCAAAGCTTGAACGGTGCAGGGGAGAGCGTGCTTGATCAGTCATAGACCTCATTAGAAGCCTAGATACTGGGGATTGCCCGGGAACTTTCTGGAGCTCAGATGAAATGTGTGACGGCTCACGCTTCGGGAAGTGCCCACTGGACCATCACCGGGCCCTCTTGCCAAAGGTGCACCGCCCGACCAGGAATGGGACGGGACAGCACCGGGATGATGGAAGCGAAGATGTCCGCTTGGCTCCGGTGGGTGGGGGACAGGATGACATTGGAGCCTTCAGTGCGGGCAGCGTGTGCCCAGGGCAGTTGAGTGAACAGGCCCGACGACGCCGCGGCCGTTGCCACCACAGGCACTCCGGCGGTCACAGCCTGTTGGATTTCGCTGTGCCGTTGGGCGGTGCAGCGTTGAGCATCGTCCACCAGCAGCGCTTCGGGAGGCTGTGCGGGTCCAGTGCCGTGCGGGGTCAGCAAGAAGCTGCCGGACAGCTGTTGATGCAGCAGCTTCAGGCAGGTGGTTTTTCCCGACCCTGCCGTTCCGAGGATGAGGTTCACCGGCCCCAGCGGCAGGGACATTGGCGCACCGGTGAACTGCTGGATCCCCACCAGAGGTGGTGGGTCGGCGCAGGCCGATAGTGCCGGGTCCCCCGGCAGCTCGGTGTACAGGATGCGTTCCGGCAGCGGTGCGACCGTCAGGGGTGGAGCCGGACCTGGCTGCGGATTCTCCGGCACGTGGGGTTTCTCGGTGACCAGCTGGACCGCGAGCCCGGGCGGGGGGATCTGGGGCGTGAGCAGTACGCCGCGGCCTGGGAGAGGGTCCGCGCTGCGCAGCTTCGGCCACAGGTAGCGGGCTTCTTCCGAAGACCCCAGCGGCAGGTAGACCCGGGTGGGGAAGCGGGAGAGCAGTTTCCCCATGGCCAGTTCCCTCCCGCCGCAGACGACCACTGCGATTCCAGCTTGGGGGCCTTCTGAGGCCAGGGTGCCCAGCAGGTGGTCCATGTTGGGCACACTGGAGTGAGCGGCTGCGTTCCATTGGGCGTAGCCGGTGACAACGAGCAGCAGTGGCCGCCGTGGGCGGTCCGGGGGCGTGTTGACCCGCCGGCGGGTGAGCTCGTCACACAGCAAATTGAGCAGATACTCCACTTCCGCCGGGTCCTCCTCGGTGAGCCAGCTACCCACGCGACGATGGTGCCCCAAGCCGGCGAGGGAGCGGTCACCGTCGAGCAGGTACACATCCGGCACCAGCGCGGAGTCCAGCAGCTGTGCAGTCAGTGCCGCAGCGGCGGCCGCTGCGCCGGCGCCGACTTCCCCCACCAGGGCTATGGACTGCGGCTCCTGGAGGCTCAGCACCAGATCCTGCTGTCGCTGCAATGCCGGGTCGTCTGTTCGCCCCAGCAGCGGTGAGGTCGCCTCGTCGTCCAGGCGGTCAGTGGCGATGAGGGTCTCCGGCAGGGGCGGCAGCAGTGGCGTGTGCAAGCGGCGCTGTGACTGCTCAGAGGCGGCCTTGCCTACCGCGGCGATGACCTCGCTGAAGTTCGCCGGTGGTGTCGGCTGCCCCGGGTGCGCCTCGGGGCGCAGACGAAGCCGCCGGTGACCAGTCAGTTGGGCACTTTGAAAGACCGTAGGGCGCTCACCCGGTGTGCGCAGAGCCGCCCTGCCGGGTCGGTTGCGCGGAATCTCCGCGGCCAATGGGCTGCCGATGACGTCGCGGGATTCGTCCTCGCTGCGCACGCGCAGGCAGATGCTGGCCCCGATGTTGGCACGGATGTCTGCCGTCACCACGCCCTGGGGGCGTTGGGTGGAGAGGACCAGGTGGAGGCCCAGGGACCGCCCGAGTGTGGCTAGACGCATCAATTCATCCAGCTGATCAGGCAGCTCATGGGAGAAGATCCGGAACTCGTCGATCACCACGAGGATCCGAGGTAGGGGTCGGTCAGGGCAGAGATGGCGGTACTCACAGTAGTCGCCGGCGCCCGCGTCCAGGAACAGGCGCTCGCGGCGGACCAATTCACTTCGAATGCCTTCCAGCGTGCGTTCCGCGGCCGCCTGGGACAGGTCGGTCACTAAGCCCAGGGCATGTGGGAGCTGACCGATCCGATGGAAGGCGGCGCCACCTTTGAAGTCGATGAGCACCAGGCCGAGTTCATTCGGCCCATACTCGGCACACAATGAGACCAGCAACGTCTTGAGCAGTTCGGACTTGCCCGACCCGGTGGTCCCGGCGATGAGGAGATGGGGACCGTCACCGACCAAATCCAGCGTGACTCTGCTGTGCGCATCGCGTCCGAGTACGGCTGTCAGGGTCTCGGTGGCGGTCCCGGTGAACATCTGGTCGGGCAGCGGGTAGGTGGAGGTGTCGGGAATTTGCTGGGCTGAGCGGGTGCGGGCCTGGTGAGGCAGGGCAAGGCGCAGCTGCTCCTGCAGGGTGTGCTCGGAGAGACCGTCCCAGCTGAGGTTTTCTGCAGTGATCTCTGAGGAGCCGTCTCCGAGCTGGCGCTCAACTCTGTGGCTGCGCAGATCCACCGCCCATCCGCGAACACCTGAGTGTGCGGCCCCCGGGGTGAGAACATGCCACCCCGCGCCTATTGCGGGCGATATCCACCGTCCGACTTCCGGATCAGCGAGGATAAGCAGCCCAGGGGGCGCTGAGGGTCGGTCTTCACGCTCCAGCACCTGGGCTAACTCTTCGGCGGCGAGGTGCCACACCCGGGTCAGATCCCGTACCTCTGGAACGGTCTGGCCTCCTACGATCACGCACTCTGCGGGGGCCGGGTTGAGTGTCAACTGGATCAGAAGCCAGCGGAGGAGTCTATGGGAATCGCGCTCGGAGCCGTGTATGGAAGTTTGCTCACCGGGCAGGAGGGTGATTCCCACAGCTGCTGTGACGAGCGTTTCCGCAGTCTCGAGCGGGGAGGAAGTCCCACCTTCCACCTCAGCGGTGACGAGACCGGTTCCCAGGCGCACGGTGGGGGCACCACCGTCGGTCGCCCCCGCGTGGACACTACCCTCCCGCCCAGCCCGAAGATCCCTCGTCAACCGGCCCGGGGAGCAAAGGGACCCGCTGGCGCGGGAGGCCCAGGAAGAAGCCGCATGGGCCACCCGGCGTCGATAGTGCCGCAGCTTCCGCCTGCCGTCCCAGAAGATTGCTGAGGCAATCAGTGCGCTGGCACCGCTGAAGAGCAGGAAAAACCACATGCCGGTGACGGCCACCAACACCACGCCGGCAATCAGAGGGACCAATGCAAAGGCCAGCATCATCTTGTGCTTCCCCTCCGGAGGCTGGGCGTCCACCACCGTCGGCGCTGGCGGCCAGGATTGCGGTGTGCGGGGCTCAGGTGCCTCCGCAGCGAGGTGGCAGGTGGTGGAACCGAGTTGGAAATCGACTTCGGTGATCAGGCGAGCGGCGGCGTCGTCGTGGTTTGATGTCAGTCCCCGGTGGAGGGTAACGGCCCGAGTTCCTACATCAAGGATGGCTTCCTCGCGGGAAATGGAGGGGTCAGCGATCCGGACGGCGGCACGGCCCCGGCCCAGGGTCGTATTCCCCCGCCGCAGAGGCACCAGCTGTCCAGCGTCGGGCCCGGAATCAATGCACAGCTTCAGCTGCGGAGTGCACCATCTCATAGGACCGGCATCTGGTGCAGAGACCAGCACCACCATCCCCGGGTGGAGCAAGGGGGAGCCAGCATCGAGAGTGTGCAGGTGGTAACCAGCGGTGCTCAGTCTGACGTGACGAGTCCGAAGGATCTCACGCAGGGCGTGGTCCAATGCCGCACCCGAGACGGAGTCTGCCGGGGTCTCCGCGACAAAGCGCAGCTCGTGACCATATATACCGGGCGATTGACGCCGCAGTGCTGCCCAGTGATCCGCACTCAGAGCACCGGGGGCGTGTACCACAGTGATGTTCCAGTCCATCGAGTCAGCTTCCGTTCAGGCATGTTTGGATTCGTTTAGCCAGATTAACTTTCATTGAGGTCTTATGGGTCGCCTCAGATCTATCTTGGGGATAAGTAATGCTGAACCAGTGCTTTATCCACAGGGGGTTAACAGGGGCTTTTCGAAACCTGAACGGATGGTTAGGGTAGTGATCGCTACACCGTTCAGCAGCGTTGCACCGTGAGAAACTGACCGGTTCATGTGGAGGCTGACGCCGTGGACGCTGTGTCCATTGTTGAAGACGAAGTTCGGGAATCCATTCGCAGACAGGGAATCGATCCGAGCAACGACCCCACCAGCATCAGGCGCATGGTGGATGCTGCCGTGGCTGACTATGACAAACGTTCCATGGTGGCGGCGCTGCCCGTGCTTGGCGAGCCGCAGAGTGCGGCCACCCGAATATTCCACTCTGTGGCCGGGCTCGGTGAACTCCAACCGCTCCTCGACGATCCTGACGTGGAAGAGATTTGGTGGAACGAGCCTGAGCAGGTTTTCGTGAGCCGAGCTGGTCGCTCGGAATTGACCTCGGTCACGCTGACCGAGAACCGCGTCAAAGACCTCGTCGAGCGCATGCTGAAAGCCTCGGGGCGACGGTTGGACTATTCCACGCCCTTCGTCGACGCTTCTCTGGCTGATGGTTCGCGTCTGCACGTGGTGATTCCCGACGTCACCCGAGACGCCTGGGCTGTGAACATCAGGAAATTCATTGCCAGAACTAATTCGCTGGACGACATGGTCCACATGGGGTCACTCTCTGCCGAGGCCGCCGAGTTTCTCTCCACGTGCGTTTCCGCCGGACTGAATGTGCTGATCTGCGGGGCGACAGGGGCGGGAAAGACGACCATGCTCAATGCCCTTGCCTCCGCTATCGGACCCCGCGAGCGGGTGGTCACCGTAGAGGAGGTGTTTGAACTGGACATCCCCCTGCGCGACACCGTGGGCCTGCAATGCCGCCAAGCGAATCTCGAGGGCTATGGCGAAATTCCCCTGCGCCGTCTGGTGAAGGAGGCGCTGCGCATGCGCCCCGACCGTCTCATCGTCGGAGAGGTGCGCGAGGCAGAGAGCCTCGACATGCTTATTGCGATGAACAGCGGGCTTCCGGGTATGAGCACCGTCCACGCCAACTCTGCCCACGACGCGCTGACAAAACTGTGCACGCTGCCATTGTTGGCTGGAGAAAACATCACCTCAGACTTCGTGGTGCCCACTGTGGCCTCGTGTCTTGACCTGGTAGTGCATTGCGTTCGCACGCCCCAGGGGAACCGATACGTCTCAGAAATCCTCGCGATAGGCAGCCGGGTCGAAGCCGGCACAATCGAGACCACCACGGTCTTTCGTCACGACGGGCACCGGTTATTGCGCCGTCGCGAAGCGGTGTTCGAGCATCAGAAGCTGCCTGGTGCTCTGTGATGAGCGCGCCGCACCTCCCGCAGGCACTCGTCTTGGGGCTCGCCCTCGGGCTGGGCCTGGTGCTGGTGTTCAGCGCCGCGGGTCCGCCTCGGAGCTGTCCAACCGGTCGCAGTAAGCGCCGAACGGAGCGCATTCGTCGACTGCTTGACGAGGCGGGGCACTACCGGCTCCCTGTGTCCGCGGTCTTCCTGAGCAGCCTCGGCTGCGCTGGGACAACGTTCATTCTTGTTATGGCCCTCACCGGAGTGCTGCCGGTGGGAGTGTGTCTCGGAGTCTTCGCGGCCCTGTTGCCATGGGCATTCCTGCGTTGGCAGGTACGTCGCCGCAGGAGGCAGCTGGCGGAGGTGTGGCCCGACGTCGTGGACCACCTCCGCTCGGCTGTGCGTTCCGGCCTGGCGCTTCCCGAGGGGCTGGCCGAGTTGGGAAGCACCGGCCCGGAGCCGCTTCGCGGGCCGTTTCTGGAATTTGGAGCCGACTGGCGGGCGGGGGTGCCTATGGGCCCAGCGCTGGAGAGGCTGAAGATCAGACTTGCTGATCCGGTCGGTGATCGCATTGTGCTGGCGCTGCGCACGACCCGTGAACTGGGTGGCACTGATTTGGGTCGGCTGCTTGATTCTATGGCGGATGTACTCCGGGAAAACGCCCGGACGCGCAGCGAGCTTGAAGCTCGGCAGAGCTGGACCGTCAACGGGGCCAAGCTCGCGGTGGCCGCCCCTTGGATTGTGGTGCTCCTGCTCTCCCTTCGGCCCGAGGCTGCGGAGGCTTATCACAGCATGACCGGCATGCTCGTGCTGAGCTCCGGTCTTGTGGTGTCGCTGATCTGCTACCACGTGATGCTCCGCATCGGTGCGCTGCCGGCAGAGGAACGGGTCCTCATATGACCGAAACCACCATGTGGGCGGGGACGGCGGGTTTGGCGCTCGGCCTCGGCATCCTCCTGCTCATCGCAGGTCTCCCCCTGATGAATCAGCCCCGCGTCGCGGAACGGGTCGCCCCTTACGTGAGGTCGGTGGCGCCCGAGGCCCTGGCTATGACCCGTCACGGTACGCCTATGTCCGTGATGGGGCGGATGCTGATGCCGGTGGCCCAAAGCCTGGCTCAGTACATGCGGAAGTTGGGTCTCGCTTCCAGTTCGGAACTGGTCGCAAAGCGTCTGCGCTATGCCAATCTGTCCCTCACTCCTGCGGAGTTCCGCGTGCAGCAACTCATATGTGCCGCCGCAGGAGCACTTGTGGGGGTCTTGATCGGGATGTTGGCGATGACCGCTGGCAGGTTCCAGCCGGCAGCTGCAGCTCTCATTGTGCTCACCGCAGCCGGGCTGGGTGCTGCGGCTCGGGACGCCGAGCTGACTGCACGGATCAACTCCCGGCGGCGGAGAATGCTTGCGGAGTTTCCGACGATTGCGGAGCTCCTGGCACTTTCTGTCAGCGCAGGCGAATCCGCACCCGGAGCTTTCCAGCGGATCAGTACCAGTTGCCGTGGGGAAATCGCCGAAGAACTCTCCGAGCTCATGCGCCGCACTAGGGCGGGGACTCCGTTTGTGTCTGCGCTGCGGACGCTGAGTAATGAGATCGATGTGCCGGCCATCGCCCGATTTCTCCACGGCGTGGTCGTCGCGGTGGAACGTGGCACCCCGCTCGCGGAGGTGATGCGAGCCCAGGCTGCTGATGTCAGGGACCACTCCAAACGGGAGCTCATGGAGGCCGCTGGCCGTAAAGAGGTCGCCATGCTTGCGCCGGTGGTTTTCGGGGTTCTGCCGCTGACAGTTGTTTTTGCCGCTTTCCCAGGATTGTCCCTACTACAGATTGGATTCTGAGACCCATGAATGGATCAACCCTGCATCGCGCCCTCGAAAAACTGCGTCGCCTCGGCTGCGCGGTCCATGAGGGAGAGCGCGGTGATGTACCCGGCTGGGTGATGATTACGCTGATGTCCGCAGTGCTAGTTGCGGGATTGCTCGTGCTTGCGCAAGACGGTTTTCGGGCGCTGTTCGAACAAGCCATCAGTCAGGTGACGCGATCGTGACAGTGGCCGCAGTGCGGTCCGAGGAACGGGGCTCAGCCACCGCAGAGTTCACGATGGTGGCTGCCCTCCTTGTGCTGCTCTTTCTTGGAGTCCTTCAGGTGGCGGGACTGATCCACATCCGCAACTCACTCATAGACGCGGCGTCTACGGGGGCGCGTTTCGGAGCCCTCGATGATCGATCGGCGCAGGACGGGGTGGCGCGCACACAAGAACTCATCCGGGGATCCGTCGCTGACCGCTACGCCCAGGAGGTCAATTATGAGTACGTCGAGGTTCCCGAGGGTAGGACGCTGCGCATCACGGTGGACGCTCGCGTGCCGGTCCTGGTCATCGGGCCGGGAGTGGGAGAGCTCGAGGTCACAGGCTCGGCCTACGAATTCGACTGAACGGCACGACGAGGAGGGATCCGCCATCGTCGAGTTTCTTGCACTCGCAGTCATGGTGCTGATCCCTACCGTGTGGTTTCTGGTCGGAGTTGCCCACATCCAGAGTGCGACTTACGCCGCGGTGGGTGCGGCCGACCAGGCCACCAAGATGTACACATACTCAGATGCCGCTCCTGCGGTGCGGGCTCAGCGCAGCGAGGCGTCGGTACATGCCGCGCTCGCTGACTTCGGCATCAGCCCGGAGCACGGCACCGTGAGGCGTTACTGCAGTGCCGACTGTGAGGAGGTGGGTTCATTGGTCAGATACGAGATCGAGATTCGTGTACCCGTGCCGCTGCTCCCCGAAATCGGCGGGTGGGAGCATGCGCTGGTGTCTGTTTCGGCTTCATCGACAGGGGTGCAGGGTGAATGAGACAGAACCTGCGGTTCCAGCACAGTCTCAATGACGAGAGTGGTCAGACCACCGTGCTGATCCTCGGCATGATGACGATTCTTCTGATGTTCGCAGCTGTGATCCTGGGCGCCACAGTCGTCAACGGGGAGGCCCGCAAGCTTCTGTCAGAGGCCGACGGGGCTGCTTCCGCGGCGGCGATTGCTGCACAACCAGCCCCGGGCGTCCCCCAGATCTCTGACCAACAGATACGTGCTGCGGCTGAGCAGCACTTCGAACAGGCGGGCTCACACCAACGGCACGTAGGCCTTGCCGTCATCGAAGCTGGAACGTCTCCCGGCGGCGAAACGATTCACTTGCGCCTCCGGTCTGAAGCTCAGCTTCCTGGCCTGCGCTGGGTCCTGCCAGCTGGCGTGGAAGTGACCGCCGAGTCCCATGCCAGAGTTGCCATCAATCGCTGATGACTTCTCCACCCGACTGGGGGCGTGTCCGTGGTGGGAAATAAAATTGGGGTATGGATGCACAGCCGGACC
>NZ_VAWA01000079.1 GCF_005771565.1 Nesterenkonia sphaerica | reverse complement strand
ATTGTCCCAATTCTGCCTAATCCTTCCCCGCCGAGCCCCTGCACTAGGCCTACCCCGACGCCCAGCCCCGGCGGTGAGGGTAGGTGCCCCCGCGACACGCTCAAGCTGGCGGCGTGCGCCAATGTGCTGAACGGGCTGATCAACGCGACGGTGGGGACGCCGCCCAGAGAACCGTGCTGCACCCTGATCGAGGGCCTGGCGGACTTGGAGGTGGCCGTATGCCTCTGCACCGCCATCAGAGCCAACATCCTCGGCATCCGCCTCAACATCCCCATCGACCTCAGCCTCCTCGTCAACTACTGCGGCAGGAGGGTTCCTAGGGGCTTCCAGTGCAATTAGTTGGCATTCGCAGCATCTTTAATTAATAATAATAATGTCGTCCGTGTTGCTTGATCT
>NZ_VAWA01000078.1 GCF_005771565.1 Nesterenkonia sphaerica | reverse complement strand
GTTCCCGATCACGATCACGGTCGCTTGCTTTCTCGAGCCATCTCTCGCATTCCTCCCCTCGATCGCTTTCCGGTGGAAATGGCATCTCGCTTAGCGTTGCTCGCGTTCGCCTTGGCGTCGCTCGCCGTCTCCGCCTCTGCCCAGGGCCCGGCCGCCTCCCCCTCCAAGTCACCCTCTGTGGCCCCGGTGAAGCCTCCTGCTCCCTCGCCTCTCCTTCCGCCGCCCACAGTTGCTCCAGTGAGGCCCCCGGCAGCAGCGCCCCTTTCCGCGCCGCCTGCACCTGTCCCCGCCGCCAAGTCGCCCTCTTTGTCCCCTCCCGCCCCGCCGACCTCAGATATTCCTGCGCCAGCGCCTAGGTCGTCGATCTCCGGCGTCCCTGCTTCTGCTCCCACCGCCCCGCCTCCGGCTGGTAATGGCGCTGCTGATC
>NZ_VAWA01000077.1 GCF_005771565.1 Nesterenkonia sphaerica | reverse complement strand
CTGTTGCGACCGCCACCGGATCTAGCGGTGGGCGGATTCCAGTGGTCGTTGCAACAGCGGGTGATTAGGTGGTGAGGATGAGTTCTCTCATCACTTCTGCTGGGGTCTTCCAGTGCAGTGTCGCACGGGGTCTGCTGTTGAGCAGGTGAGCGACATGTTCGAGGTCCTCGGGGCCGTGGGCTGAGAGGTCACTACCTTTAGGGAAGTACTGACGCAGCAACCCGTTGGTGTTCTCATTGGAACCACGTTGCCAGGGTGAGGCGGGGTCACAGAAATAGATCGGCAAATCAGCATCCAGGGTGATCTTATGATGCTGGGCCATCTCGGCTCCCTGATCCCAGGTCAGAGAGCCGCGCAGATGGGCTGGAAGGCTGCGCATCTGCTGGGTCAGTGCCTGCGCGACGGTTGCTGCGGGGGCTTATCAAGTAGTTTGTGTACGGGGGTTATAAGT
>NZ_VAWA01000076.1:249-476 GCF_005771565.1 Nesterenkonia sphaerica | reverse complement strand
TTGGCTTCTCCTCCCCCTCTTGGATCTAGGGTTCTGTTCCGGTTCGGTTCCTTGTCCATGGCGGCTTCTGATGTCGAGTTCCGATGCTTCGTCGGCGGTCTGGCTTGGGCCACCGATGACTCCTCCCTCGAACGGGCTTTCAGTTCCTTTGGCGAGATCCTGGAGTCGAAGATCATCAACGACCGGGAGACTGGGAGGTCGAGGGGGTTCGGGTTCGTCACTTTCCG
>NZ_VAWA01000076.1:0-223 GCF_005771565.1 Nesterenkonia sphaerica | reverse complement strand
TTGGGCCACCGATGACTCCTCCCTCGAACGGGCTTTCAGTTCCTTTGGCGAGATCCTGGAGTCGAAGATCATCAACGACCGGGAGACTGGGAGGTCGAGGGGGTTCGGGTTCGTCACTTTCCGGGACGAGCAGTCGATGCGGGACGCTATCGAGGGAATGAACGGACAGCTCCTCGATGGAAGGAATATCACTGTTAATGAAGCCCAAAACCGTAGGAATGGC
>NZ_VAWA01000075.1 GCF_005771565.1 Nesterenkonia sphaerica | reverse complement strand
TGCTTGGGCATGTCGCGTGACATGTCCAGATCCTGATTATTATTCTAACCCAGGAAAACGTAGTGTACGTCCACCACTTCACCTTCCTCGCAAGGTTCTTATTCCACCTTGCTGCAGTCGACGGAGGTGGAGATGGGGTAGGGGACGGTGACGCCGCACTTGCCAGGGATGCCACTGACGTTGTTGAAATTGATGCCACTGACGGAGGCGACGGTGGACTTGAGGCAGGTGCAGACCATCTGCCGGTCGGCCTTAGATTTTACAGCCGCGTTCAGGTTCCGCACGCCGTTGCAGCACGGCATCGTTGGCGCTTTCGCTACGCCTCGTGCGTACGGGATGCACGGCGCCAGGTACGCCACCACATTCCCGCACGCCAACGCCTCCGCAGTCCGTGGCGCCACCGCCAGCACGGCTGCCGACACCAGGAGCAGAGCTGCCACGAGAGGCATTGAGCGCGCCATGAGCTGGATGGATCTTCT
>NZ_VAWA01000072.1 GCF_005771565.1 Nesterenkonia sphaerica | reverse complement strand
GATCGTGATGGAGCTGTATGCGGACGTGGTGCCGAGGACGGCGGAGAATTTCCGCGCGCTGTGCACCGGTGAGAAAGGGACGGGGCGCGCTGGGAAGCCGCTCCACTTCAAGGGTTCGAGCTTCCACCGGGTGATCCCAGGATTTATGTGCCAGGGCGGCGACTTCACTCGCGGCAACGGCACCGGCGGTGAATCCATCTACGGTGAGAAGTTCGCTGATGAGAACTTCGTGAAGAAGCATACTGGCCCCGGTGTGCTCTCCATGGCGAACGCCGGGAAGAATACCNTTCACTCGCGGCAACGGCACCGGCGGTGAATCCATCTACGGTGAGAAGTTCGCTGATGAGAACTTCGTGAAGAAGCATACTGGCCCCGGTGTGCTCTCCATGGCGAACGCCGGGAAGAATACCAACGGTTCGCAGTTCTTCATCTGCACCGAGAAGACGGCGTGGCTCGACGGCAAGCATGTAGTCTTCGGTCGCATCGTGGAGGGGATGGACGTGGTCAAGGCGATCGAGGCA
>NZ_VAWA01000071.1 GCF_005771565.1 Nesterenkonia sphaerica | reverse complement strand
GTGGAGCCGATCAGTTAATTATTGATCACCATGGCGATCTTCCGGTTCTGGGGCTCGTCACCCTCCGGCACGACCACCACCATGGCGGCGGAAGTGTCGTTCCGGCCGTGCTCGACGACCACGACGCCTTTGGAGTTGGCGGTGTTGGTGCCGGTGGCCCAGCTGGGGCAGCCGTAGATGACGACGTTGCGGTCGCGCTGTAGGATGAGAACGAAGTGGCCTTGCTGTCCGCCGGTGTTGCTCGCCCAAATGGCGTTGTTGTTGCTGTAGATGACGAGGTTGCCGTCGTTCTGCATGCGGAGGATGCAGTTGTAGCCGCGGTTGTAGGTGCCGGAGGACCAGACCGCCCGGCCGTAGTCGTAGAGCACGAGGTTGCAGTCGGACTGCATGGTGAGGCTGTAACTGCCTTGGGTGAGGGACTGGCCGCTTGACAGCGTGTCGCCAGAGTAGAGAACGTTGTCGGCCATGGAGGAAGGCAGGAGGAAGCCGAGGAGAAAAGCGGAAAGGATGACGAGGCCAGCCATGC
>NZ_VAWA01000070.1 GCF_005771565.1 Nesterenkonia sphaerica | reverse complement strand
GACTTCACGAGAAGCTGCACCGCTCTCACAGCTCCAGCTCCAGCTCTTCGAGCGACGAGGACGACGGCGGCGAAGAGGAAGCGGTTGGCGGCGAGAAGAAAAAGAAGAAGAAAGGTCTGAAGGAAAAGATCAAGGAGAAGCTCGGCGGCGACGAGAAAAAGGACGAAGAGAAAGTGGTGGTTGAGCATACCGAGGCGGTCGCCTTCTCCGCCGACGACGAGACGGCTGTGGTCATCGAGACGGTGGAAGAGCAGACGGTATTGGTCGCGCCGGAGGAGGAGAAGAAGGGGTTCTTGGAAAAGTTCAAGGAGAAGCTCCCCGGCGGCGCTCAGAAGAAACCCACCCCCGAGGAGGTCCCTGCGGCGACTGCGGAGACGGAGCAGGAGAAGAAAGGACTTTTGGGGAAGATCATGGAGAAGCTGCCTGGTTATCACAAGGCGGAGGAGAAAAAGGAAGGTGCCAATTGAAAAAGAAACCATAAGGAATACGATCGATCGAGCTTGGTCCGTTACGTTGGTAATTATAATCTCCTCT
>NZ_VAWA01000007.1 GCF_005771565.1 Nesterenkonia sphaerica | reverse complement strand
ATCACCTCACATATGGGAGACATGCCCTAGTCCCGGAAGGAGCCTGCCGCACCGACCGGTGATGACGCTCTCGTTGCCCGGCGGCCTCAGAACTCGCTAGGGTAAGGGACGGTGTGCCGGGAAGTCTGGTCGGCGGAGGCAGCGCAGCGCTGCGTTCATTGGGTCGAAATGTAGGATGCACTGAGCGCATGCTGCGCTGGATCGCACCCGATCGATCTACCACGAGCACACAGGAGGCGGACATGTCGCGGAAACCCCTGCCCGCCGTGTGCCCATCGGCGCCGACCATTGTGCCTCGTCCCGCAGGAGGTGTGCGGTGACCCTGCTGGTGCTGCTGTTCCTCACCCTGCTGCTGGTCCCCGCCGCGGCGGCAGTGCACACACGATTGGGTCGCGATACCGGGTGGTTCGCCGGTGCTGGGCTTCTCATCCTCGGCGGACTGTGCCTCATCTGGCTGCCTGAGATCCTCGCAGGCCAGACCATCGACGAATACCTGCCGTGGATTCCCACCGTGGATGTCGGCATCAGGCTGCGGCTGGACGGGCTCGGCATGGTCTTCCTGCTGCTGGTGCTGTTCATCGGGGCGCTGGTGATGGCCTACAGCGCCCGATACTTCACCCTGAAGAAGAAGACCAGCGACTACTACATCTGGATGCTGCTGTTCGTCTTCGCGATGTCCGGGATGGTGTTGGCCGATGACATGATCCTGCTGTTCGTGTTCTGGGAGTTCACCACCCTGTGCTCGTTCTTCCTGATCAACCGCTCCGGGGACCAAGCCCCCGCTCCCGCCCAGCGCACACTGCTGATCACGATGGCCGGCGGCCTCGGGCTGCTGACGGCGGTGCTGCTGATCATCGTCCGCACCGGCACCACCAGCCTGTCAGAAGCTCTGCAGCACCAGGTCTGGGGCGAGAATCCCGTCTTCACCGGTGCCGTGGCGGTCCTGATTGCATTCGCCGCCTTCACCAAGTCCGCCCAGTTCCCCTTTCACCTGTGGCTGCCGGATGCGATGGTCGCCCCGGCGCCGGTCAGCGCCTATCTGCATGCGGCGGCGATGGTCAAAGCTGGCATCTACCTGCTGCTGCGCTTTTCCCCGGTCTTCGAGGGTGTCCTGATCTGGCACGCCATGCTGATCATCTGCGGACTCATCACTGCGCTGATCGGCGCGTTGTTCGCGCTGCAGCGCCACGACATCAAAGAGATCATGGCGTACTCCACTGTCTCCCAGCTGGGGTTCCTGGTGGCGGTGATCGGCATCGGCACACCGACGGCGATCGCAGCGGCGACCATCCATGTCATCGCCCACGCACTCTTCAAGTCCAGCTTGTTCATGATGGTCGGAGTGATTGAACACGGCACTCACTCTCGGGACATTCGCCAGCTCAACGGGCTGCGCCGGGTGATGCCGGTCAGTTTCATCATCACCGTGCTGGGCTGCCTGTCGATGGCCGGCATCCCACCGCTGTTCGGCTTCGTCTCCAAGGAGAACCTCCTCAAAGGCTTCCTCTCCGCCGGTGAGCAGCCCGCCCTGTTCGGCCCCGGACTGACCTGGACCATCACCGTGCTTGGTGTCCTCGCTGCGGTGGGCACCTTCGCCTACTGCGGGCGGATCGTGCTGGGTGTCTTCACCAGCTACACCGGTACCGGCAGGAACGACGACGTCAAGGACCCACTGGAGCCCACCAACGCCCATGAGGCGCCCCTGGCCTTTTACACCCCAGCACTGCTGCCCGCCGTGGCGGGTGCCGTGCTTGGCCTGGTCCCCTTCCTGTTCGACGGTCTGGTCACCGCTTCCACCCATGCCTCAACCACCTCGGACTATGAGCCTTATTTTTACCTCTATGGGGGTCTGAGCACCGATCTGATGCTCTCGGTCATCATCATGGGGCTCGGCCTCGTCGCGGTGTTGGGCCGCACCCGGCTTGACAGCTTCATCCCGCGTGAGGTCCTCCCGTGGACGGGAGTGGCGGTCGTGGAGCGGCTGCGCATCGGCAGCATTGCATTCGGACGCCGCGTCGGGGATATCACCCGCACGGATATGCACGCAGTGCACCTCATTGCGCCGGGCATCTTCCTGGCCGGCATTTTCGTCGCCGGGGTCCTCCATGTGGGCGATGTCGGCGAGTTCACCGCCGGTCACACCAGGATGACCGACTGGGTCCTGATCGGTCTGCTGGCCCTCTTCCTGGTGGGAACCGTGATCTCGGAATCCCGGACCGCAGCAGTCGTCCTCGCCGGCGGGGCAGGTTTTGTGGTCGGCGCCTGGTACTTCGCCCTGGGCGCGGTCGATGTGGGTATGACCCAGCTGCTGGTGGAGATTCTCACTGTCGTGGTGCTGGTGCTGGTGCTGCGCAAGCTGCCGCGAAAGTTCCATCAAGTCTCGCGTTCGCGCACCGCCGTTTCCGCAGTGGTGGCCATCGCCTTTGGTGTCGCTGCCTTCGTGGCGGCCTACGCACTCACCGGCCGGAGGGGACAGTCACCCGCAGCGCAGTGGTATCTGGAGGAGACCTACGAGACCGTCGGGGCGCTGAACACGGTCAACTCCATCCTGGTCGACTTCCGCGCCCTGGACACCTTCGGTGAGCTCACCGTGCTCGGAGTGGCCGGGTTCGCCATCCTGGCGGTCCTGAACTCCGCCTTCTCCACCTCCGACTCGCACCCGGCTGAGTCCCGGCTGTGGATCGGCACACCCTTGGACCACGCCGCCGACAACACCCAGGCCATGCGCAGCGTATTCAACTGGATGGCACCCTTCATTGTGCTGCTCTCGGTGGTGCTGCTGCTGCGTGGACACTACGACTCCGGCGGCGGCTTCATCTCCGCCCTCGTGCTCGGCGGATTCTTCGCACTGCGGTACTTGGTGGCACCGTCAGACTCTGCGGTGAAGCTGCGTTTCGACTACGCGCTGGTGATCGTCGGCGGCATCGCCATCGGCGCGGTGATCGGGCTTGCCGGTTTCCTCGACGGCGCGGAAGGGTCCTACCTGCGGCCCATCGTCATCTGGGAGGGCCTGCCGCTGCCCTGGGGGACCGAAGCCGGCTTCACACTCACCACCGCGCTGATCTTCGACGTCGGCATCTACTTGGCGGTCATCGGGGCCGTCCTGGTGGCGCTGGACCGGCTTGGCCAAGCCCAGCGGTATCCGGCTGAACTGCTCAAAGCTCACATGAAGTCACAGGGACAGAAGACCGGTCAGATCGAATGCATCGAAATGCACGCCGGCGCTGACCCGGGGGACGTGCCGTTGGAAGCGGAAGGCGAAGGCTGGCACCCCGAACCGCTCCGCGGCAGAGACCACACCAATAGGGGAGATGAGACCCCATGAGTATCTCCATCGCGATCGGGCTGCTGACTGCCGCAGCCGTCTACCTGTTCATGCAGCGCGGCATGGTCCGCATTGTGCTCGGCTTCGTCATGGCCAGCCATGCCGCCAACCTGCTCCTGTTCGCAGCTGGCAACACCGCCTTCCGCGGTGTGCCGTACATCGGAACCTCGGACTATGGGGTCGGAGGGGACCCACTGCCCCAGGCCTTCGTCCTCACAGCCATCGTCATCGCCTTCTCCATCACGATGTTCATGATCACCTTGGCCATCACCACCACCAAGGATGATGACACGGAGAACGCCGAGGAATCCCCGGCGAAGCTGCTGACCTCAGCCGACACCGAATTCTCCCGCAACACCTTGATCACGGGAGCGATGGCTGCAGGCACCGGAGGTGCGCACGCCTCCCCGATGAGCCCAGTGCACGACTTCGAAGGCCGGGACGACGACTCTGCCGAGGCTCCGAACGCTGATCAGCAGACGGGCCAGCGCCAGACAAGGAAGGACCTGCCGTGACCGAGACCCTTCCACCGCTGCTGCCGCTGCTGGTCGGCATCCCGCTCCTGATGGGGGCACTCGGTGCTGCTCTGCGCAAGAGCAAACGTGCCCGGCACATCATCAGCCTCGGGACTCTGGGGGCCATGTTTGCCTTCTCCGTACTGCTGGTGATCGCGACCCACGACGGCACTGTGCTGGCCCACAAAGTCGGGTTCTGGGACTTCACGCCACAGGTGGCCATCCCGTTCGTTGTGGATGCCTTGAACTCTCTGGTGCTGATGATCATCACCATCCTTGGCATCACCAGCGTCATGTTCGCCATGGCGACCCACGAGGCTCGGTCCCGCTTCTACCACCCCTTCGTGCTGATCCTCATGGCCGGCGTCGCGGGCGCCCTGATGACCGGGGACATCTTCAACCTCTTCGTCTTCATCGAGGTCATGCTGCTGCCCAGCTACGGCCTGCTGGCGATGATGGGGGCTAAGCTGGGCGCGCACGGGGCGCGCATCTACGTCTCGGTCAATCTGCTGGCCTCCACTCTGCTGCTCTTCGGCGTCGGACTGGTCTACGGCACTGCCGGGACAGTGAATCTTGCTGAGCTGCATGGCGCCGGGGTCGAGGACCCCGCGGTCGCGGTCGGCGGTGCGGTCATCCTCACCGCCATCGGGATCAAGGCCGCAGTGGTCCCGGTGCACGGGTGGCTGACCCGCACCTACCCGATGACCTCACCGGCGGTGACGGCGCTCTTCTCCGGAATCCACACCAAAGTCTCCATCTACGCCATCTACCGCATCTACTCGGTGATGTTCGAGGGGGATGAGAGATTCCTCTGGATAGCACTGGTGGTCACCAGCCTGACCATGCTGATCGGCGTGCTCGGCGCCATCGGAGAGAAGACAACCCGATCCATCCTCGTGTTCCACATGATCAGCCAGATCGGCTACATTCTCATCGGAGTCGGTCTGTTCACCGGGCTCGGTCTGACAGCCGGTATTTTCTACCTGCTGCACCACATGATTGTGAAAGCAAGCCTCTTCATGTCCACCGGCGCCATCGAGGAGACCTATGGCACCGGGGAGATCGACAAACTCGGAGGAATGCTCAAACGGGAGCCGCTGGTCGCGCTCACCTTCATGATCGCCGCCCTCTCCCTGGCCGGGCTGCCGCCGTTCTCCGGGTTCGTGGCCAAGTTCACCATCATTCAGGGCACCCTGGAGCTCTCCCACTACTGGGTGGCTGCGGTGGCGGTAATCGTCAGCGTGTTCACTCTGCTGTCCATGCTGAAAATTTGGGTGGGAGTCTTCATGGGCAAGCCTCCTCCGGACTTGGAGGAGAATGCCCTGGCGTATCAGGAGAGGATGCACGGCAAGCGGTACCTGCGGGTTCAGGCGCAGGCGGAGACGCCCACGCTGACCATCGGCCCGCCCACTGCGGCGATGTCTGCGGTCCTCGCACGTGAACGGGCGGTTCGCGTGCCGGCCAAGCTCATTCTTCCCGGTGCCATCCTGGCTGGGATCACCGTGTTCTTCGGCTTTGGTGCCGAGCTTCTGATGCTGCTCTCCGAGACGGCGGCAGAAAATCTGCTCAATCCCGAAGAGTACGTGGAGGCGGTGATGAACTCGTGAGCCCCACCTCAGCCCTCGCCTCATGGCCCTGGCGCATGATCAGCTTCCTGTTCTGGTACGCCAAAGCCTTTGTGCTGGCAAACCTCTTTGTCACCCTGGACGTGCTGCGGCCGCGGAAGCGGATGAAGATGGCCCCAGCCATTATCGCGGTGCCGGCGGCCAGCACATCGGACACCGAGTGGACCCTGATCTCCTGCCTGATCACGCTGACCCCTGGGACACTGACGCTCTCAATCTCGCGGGAGCATCAGATCCTGTATGTCCACGGCATGTTCGTGGCGTCCCGGGAGTCGCTGGTGAGGGAAATCCAAGAGATGGAAGACCGGATGCTCAAAGCCCTGCGGCGTAACCCAGGTGACCTCTCAAGGCCGCTGCGAGTACCCGACGTCGTCCCCGTTGATCAGCCGCCCGGAGGTGAGCTGGAGTGATATCCGACGTCACACTGGAGATCGCTCTGATCCTGCTGGGTCTGGGGATGCTGTTGGCCGGGGTGCGAGCCTACCTGGGTCCAAAAATCACCGACCGGGCCGTAGCCGCCGACCTGATCTTCTTCGCCTTCATTGGGTTCATTGCGCTGATCGGACTGCGGACCAATATGGAAGCGCTCTTCGACATCATTCTCATCGCCACATTGCTGGGATTCATGGCAGCCATCTCCATGGCACGGCTCGGATCGGGAGGTCGCCGCTGATGGATATTCACGATTTCTTGCACGGTGCCGGGCTGGTCTTTATCTTCTTGGGCATTGGCACCATCATCGTGGCTGGGATCGGGCTCTTCCGGCTTCCTGACCTGTACCTGCGTGCCTCGGCGGTGGGCACCTCTGCCGGTCTGGGTGTCGCCTCCATTGTGATCGGCGTGCTGATGATGGACTTCAGCTGGCTGAACCTGGCCAAAGCCGTGGTGGCGATGATCGCCCAGCTGCTCACCTCGGCGGTGGGTTCCATGGCGATTGCCCGCTCCGGGTACCTCAACAACTCCCTGCCGGCAGAGATTACGCACACTGACGACCTGCTGAAGACCCGCAGAGACCAGCACGCAGACTCCCCGGACCAATCCACAACTTAACAACACCTGCTGCCCACGGACCGTCCAGGAACCATCCGGATACTGTGGAACCATGAACCCTTCCCGTCAGGGGCCTGCAACACCAGGCCTCGCCCCCCACCAGACTCGCCGGCACGACGACGAAGCCCGCCAGGTCATCGCTGAGGCGACGGTCGCTGAGCACGCACCGCAGCCAGAGACCATTTCAGCAGCGGCAGACGAGCCGTACATGGTCAAGGCGCGCCAGCGTGAGGAATATGTTGATGGCTACCCAGCCACCCAGCATCAGAAGAAACCGGAGTCGCCGTTGCGGCTGACTGGGGCGACGTGGAAGTACAGCCTCAAACGAACGTTCAGCGAATTTGGGCGAGATCACTGCACTGACCTGGCTGCTGGGCTGACCTACTACGCGGTCCTGTCGATATTCCCTGCGATGATCGCCCTGGTATCCATACTGGGCATCATCGGAGAAGCCGACCGTGTGACCGGATTCTTCGTCGACATGGTCGATGATCTCACCGACGGCAACCAGGACGTCATGGAGACAGTCCAGACGGTGATGAGCAATGTCACGGGTGTGGGTGGAGCCGGGCTGGGGCTCGCAGTGGGTATCCTGCTGGCGATGTGGACGGCGTCGAACTACGTCAACGGTTTCTCCCGGGCGTTGAACCGGATCTGGGAGGTGGAAGAGGGACGGTCCATTCTCAAGCTGCGGCCGATGGTCTACCTCGTCACAGTGGTCCTGATCCTGCTGGTGGCCGCCGCCGGCATGATGCTGGTGGTTTCCGGTCCCATCGCCCGGTCGCTGGGCAGTGTGATCGGGCTGGGGGACACCGCGGTCACCGTCTGGAACTGGGCCACGCCGGTGGTGCTGATCCTGGTGGCGGCCGGAGGGATCGCCCTGCTGTACTCCACCACGCCGAACATTCGCCAGTCGGGCGTGAAATGGACCTCCGCGGGGGCACTGATCACCATTCTGGTCATGATCCTGACCACCATCGGCATCGCGGTCTATGTGATGAACTTTGCCAACTATGAGGCGACCTATGGCGCGCTGGCCAGCGTGATCATTTTCCTCTTCTGGATCTACATCATGAATGTCGTGTTGCTGCTGGGGGCCGAGCTCGACGCCGAGCTGGAGCGTGGGCGGCAGCTGCAAGCGGGTATCGCAGCCGAGCGCACCATTATGCTGCCTCCGAGGGAGACCAAAGCTGCGGAGAAGAAGCACGCCAAGCATGAGAAGCTCGTCGCTGCTGGCAGGGCACTGCGCGTATCCCGGGGCGATGTCAGCGATCCCGACGAGCTGTGGCGGAATCACACCTAGTTGCTCATCCTGTGACCAGAATCACAAAGTGAAACATTCTGTAATATTCGGGTTCTCGAAACCACCAGCTTTTGTCCAGGTTTCACTCCCCTCGAAAAGCGGCAATGTTTCATGCCATGTCAGTCGCTTGTGAACATTGAGTAACCTGACGTGGAGCTGTGCACCGGCTGTTCGGGCAGTGCCCCGGTTTTACGCGCTTTCTGTGCATATTTAGTTGCACGAAGCTCCGTCCCTCGATGCGAGATTCATGCCGCTCACCGCCGGTCCACGGCTGTGTCGCAAGAGCGGGCCGCTCCTCTTAGGCCATCTACGGCTCGGTAACAATTCGATTACAGGCCATGATTTGGCTCACCCGACCGTCCGGTCGGTCGTAACCTGGGTGTCACCTGAGTATCGAATGTGGCGTACGCCACTATTACTCTGCACCTAATCCATGAGGAGCAACACGTGAAACTACGCAAACTCTCTGCTGCTGCGGCCATTCTGGCCTCCAGCGCATTGGTGCTGTCAGGCTGCACACCTGGCGGTGATGACGACAACGGCAACGGCGATGCCAATGGTGCTGAAAATGGCGAGAACGGCAACGGCGGTAACGGCGAGGGCGGTGTCCAGGAGGGGACCGGAGGGGAATTCGACCAGGAGGGCGCCCTGTACTCAACGCTTCCGGACTCGGGTCAGAAGGCGGAGATGCCGGAAGACTTCGAAACCCAGGAAGACACCATCATCGTGTCTCCCGGCGAGGCGCCATTCATCAACGTCAACAATGACTATTCCGGGGCCAACTCCGTCAGCAACGCTATTGTTGCGGGCCGGATGAGTTCAGGATTCTTCTACTTCGGGACTGACTTGTCGATCAATCCTGACGAAGAGTTCGGCAGTTACGAGGTCGTCAGCGAAGAAGACCCCTTCACCGTGGAGTACACCATCAATGAGGAAGCGGTCTGGTCTGACGGCACCCCGGTGACTGTCCGCGACTACCAGATCGACTGGGCAGCCCAGGCCTACGCCGGGACCGACGAGGATGAGGAGCCGGGTGCAGGCTTCAGCCCCTCGGGCACGTCCTTGGCTCAGTACATTCCTGACGGCTTCCAGTCTGAGGAGCCCGACGCCAAGACCTTCACCATGGAACTTCCGGAGTTCTACGCCGATTGGGAGCTGCTGGTCGGTGGCCCTAACGTCCCGGCCCACATCGTGGCAGAACAGGCGGGCCTCAGCGTCGAGGAGCTTGACGAGGCGATGGACGAGGGAGATCTGGAAACCCTTGAACCTGTCGCCGAGGTCTGGAACACCGGCATGGGCAGCGAGGGTGACTGGGATCCCGACATTGCACTGTCGTCTGGCCCCTACCAATTGGCCGAATGGAACTGGGAAGGCGAGGAGACCGGCGGTTCGGTGACCTTAGAGCCCAACCCCGAGTGGTGGGGCACCCCACCGGGAACCGCAAACCTGGTCTTCGACTTCCTCAACGAGGACACTCACGTCCAGGCGCTGGAAAACCTCGACGTCCACATCGTGGAGCCGCAGGGGGACGAAGACGTCAAGCTGGGCCTCGACTCCCTGGCTGAGAGCGGAGACTTCGTCGTCCACGAAGGCGATGTGGCCACCTGGGAGCACATCGACTTCCAGTACCAGCAGGGCCCCTTCGCCGAGACTCCTGAGCTGGCCGAAGCGTTTGCGCTCTGCCTGCCTCGCCAGGAGATCGTTGATCAGCTCATCGCCCCGGTCAACCCTGAGGCCGAAGTGCTCAACGCTCGCGAAGTTCTCTCCTTCGAAGACGATTACGACGAGTTTGTCGAAGAGGCCTACGACGGTCGCTATGACGAGGCAGACGTCGATGCCGCCGCCGAAATCATTGAGGAGCACGACGCCGCTGGCACCACGGTGGAGATCAACCACTTCGGGCAGCCGCGCCGGGCTGCCGCTGTAGAAATCATCGACACTTACTGCGGTTCTGAGGGCGCCGGATTCGACATCGTCGACGCTGGCACTCCGGACTTCTCCGCAGAGCTGCTCGAGGGCAACTGGTCCGGCGTAGCGATGTTCGCCTGGGCCGGATCCGGGCAGGTCGTCTCCGGGCAGAACATCTACTCCTCCGACGGTGCGCAGAACGCCACCGGTTTCTCGAACGACACTGTCGATGAGCAGTGGGGAGTCGTTGCCGACAACGTCTCGGACGAGGAGCGTATGCAGGCGCTGATCGAAATTGAGCAGGCACTGTGGGAGGACCTGCACGGCATTCCGCTGTACGTCCACCCCGGCATCGTCGCCGCCGATGCCAGCATCGCAAATGTTCGGATGACCGCCGCGCAGACCAGCGTTCCGTGGAACGCCGAGCAGTGGCAGCGGGCTGAGTGAGCCAGTCCCCTTAGGGACCGGCCTCCCACTCAGGGCACGGCACCAGGCATAGGGGGCCCGGCAGAGGTTTCTCTGCCGGGCCCCGGCTGGTGCCGCGCCCCCCGACCCGAACAGACCGGAAGGCGAATCACGCACCGTGCTGAAATTCATCTTTAAGCGCTTCGGACGGCTCTTCCTCGTCCTTTTCGGCGCCTCGATTGTCTCGTATGCCCTGGTGGTGCACTCTGGTGACCCGCTGCAGGACCTGCGGGAGTCCACTGACGCTGACGCCGAGTACCAGATGGAGCTCAGAGCGCAGCAGCTGAACCTTGCCCTGCCCTGGACTGACCAGTATTACCTCCCGTGGTACGAACGCTACTGGGACTGGCTGGTCGGCGTTCTGGGCTGTCTCGACCCCACCGACCGCATCATCGGGCCCTGCGACTGGGGCACTACCGTCAATGGCGGAGATGTCACTGCGCAGATCGCCAACGCCGCTCAGGTCTCCTTGCGGCTGGTTCTGATCGCCACGCTGCTGGCCATCGTTCTCGGTGTGCTCACCGGGATCGTCTCCGCCATGCGGCAGTACTCGGTGTTCGACTACTCGATGAGCTTTGTGATGTTCCTCTTCTGGTCGCTGCCGCTGTTCTGGGCTGCAGTCATCGCCAAGGAATACTTGGCCATCCGGTACAACAATTGGATGGCGGACCCGCACTTCACTGCCGGGAACATCTTTGCCGTGGCACTATTACTGGCCGTGGTGGTGCCCACCGTCATCGGTGGAGGGCCTCGCCGGCGAGTCGCCACCGGGGTGGTGATGTTCATCTACACCTGCACGGTGATGCCTTTCTTGGATCACATTCATTTCATGGAGCAGCCTCGGCTCGGCACGGGGTTCATCGCCGTGGCGGCGGTCATGCTCGCGGTGGGTTTCACGGCGCTGATTGCTGGGATGCAAAACCTGAAAGTGCTCTACTGCGGGCTTGCTGTGGCCGTGTTGGGTGTTGTCTCGTACTTCCTCACCTGGGATCTGATGCGTGGTGCGCAGAGTTACCTGCTCCCACTGGGCCTGTTCGCCCTCACGCTGGTGATCTGCGTGGCCATCGGCCGTCTGTTCGGCGGTTACGCCAAAGGCCAGGCGACAGCCGTGACGCTGCTGACCGGGGTGTTGACCTCCGGGATCATCCTGCTCGACCACTACATGTACACCTGGCCGGGTCTGCTGTCAGTGAAGCCACGGCCTATTCGCACCGTGGGAGCGTCCACGCCCAACCTCCGGGCTGACGATTTCTGGATCATCTCGCTGGATCACCTCAGCCAGCTGTGGCTTCCCACGCTGGTGATGATGCTGACGTCTCTCGCGACCTACACGCGTTACACGCGCAGCTCTATGCTGGAAGTCGTCCAGCAGGATTTCATCCGCACCGCCCGCGCCAAGGGCGTCACCGAGCGCACCGTGGTGCTCAAGCACGCCTTCCGCAACGCGATGATCCCGCTGGCGACCTTGGTGGCCTTCGACTTCGCCGGACTGGTCGGGGGAGCGATCATTGTGGAGCGTGTCTTTGCCTGGAACTCGATGGGCACCATGTTCATCACCGGACTGAGCAACGTGGATCCTGCACCGGTCATGGCAGTCATCATCTTTACCGGGGGGATCGCGGTGATATTCAACTTCATCGCTGACATCCTCTATGCCGTCCTCGACCCAAGGATCCGAGTATGAGTAACGAACCGACTCCAGACTCAGAGCTTGAGCAGCAGATGGTGGACCTCGCGGAGGTCGAGGACGCCAAACTCACCTCAGACCAGAAGTCATACTCTCAGAACCAGCTCATCCGGAGAAGATTCTTCTCCCACGTGCCGGCAATGATCTCACTGGTGGTGCTGTCGATCGTCACCATCGTCGCGTTCACCTCAGTGGGGTACGGCATCATCCCCGGCTGGTGGCAGCACCCGTTCCGGCTCCCACAGGGCGCTCAGCTGGTGAACAATGGCCAGCCGACCATGTTCCAAGACGGCCAGCTCTTCGGCCCACACCCGTTCGGGCAGGACGGGCTCCCGCGCGACATCTTTGCCCGGGTGATGCGCGGAACACAGCAGTCGCTGATCATCGGCGCGGTGGTGGCCCTGGTCTCTTCGGTGATCGGCATCCTCGTTGGAGCAATCGCGGGGTATTTCCGAGGCAAAGTCGAGTCGATCCTGATGACCCTGACCGATTTCGTCATTGTGGTTCCGCTGCTGGTCATCGCAGCTATTTTGGGCAGCTACGTCAGTGACATGCCGTTCGCCCCGTTCCCGCTTGCCATCGCTCTCGGGCTTGCGCTCTGGACCGGAATGGCGCGTCTGGTGCGTGCTGAGGTGCTCTCCCTGCGGGAGAAGGAATACGTCGCCGCCGCGATTGCGATGGGCGCCTCCCCATGGCGCATCATCCTCAAACACATGCTGCCCAATGCCGTCGGAGTCATCATTGTCAATGCCTCGTTCACCGTCGCTGCGGTGATCCTGCTGGAGTCCGTGCTCTCTTACCTCGGCATGGGCATTCAGGCCCCGGAGGTATCCCTGGGCATGCTGGTCTCCCAGGGTGAGGCGGCAATCAACACTCGGCCGCATCTCTTCTGGATTCCCGGACTCTTCATCCTCACCATCACACTCTGTGTGAATTTCATCGGTGACGGCCTCCGCGATGCTTTCGATCCCCGTCAGCAGCGAAAGGGCGATCGCCGCCCCGGACTTCGGCAGGTGCTGGGTTTGCGCGGCTTTGCCATGTCTCAGCAGCGCCGGGGTGGGGCCGGAACAGGCAGCCCAGGAAACAATCAGGAGTGAGCTCAGTGACTGTGCACCACAACCCCAACTTCGACCATCGGCCGGCCCGGAGGGAGTCATGAGTCAATCCCCAGTCACTGAAGACAATGCAGCCACGAGGCCCCGCACCTCGTCGCCGTGGATACCAGCGGCGCTGTCACTGGTGGTGCCCGGGCTCGGGCAGCTGGTGGTGCTCAAAGAGCGGGACCTTGGACTCAAGCTGCTCATCGCGTGGCTGGTCATCGCCCTCGGTCCGACACTGGTGATGACCCCCCTGAGACTCTCCGGCACCCAGGTCAACCGCGCGGCGGTGACCCTGGCGGACACGGTGGCGCTCTCCGCCATCGGCATCGGCCTGCTCATCGCAGCCTACGCGGCAGTGATGGCATACCGCAGTGCTTCCCCGGAGGCTCAGGAGGCGGTGGCCGAGGCCGCGACGGCCAAGGCCCCAGAAGCCGCACTGAGCTTCCAAGACGTTCACGTCAGCTTCGCGACCGAGTTCAGCACCGTCGAGGCGGTCAAGGGGGTGAGCTTCGATGTGATGCCAGGTGAAGTGGTCGCTGTGGTGGGCGAGTCCGGTTCCGGCAAGTCCGTGACCTCGGCAGCTGCTATGGGCCTCGTTCCCAAGAACGGCACCGTCACCGGCAGGATTCACCTCAACGGCGTGGAGGTCACCGCCATGGACGCAGGGCAGCTGCGCCGCCTGCGCGGCTCAGAGGTCTCCATGGTGTTCCAGGAGCCGATGACCGCGCTGAACCCGGTCCTGCGGGTCTCCGACCAGCTCAAGGAAGCCATGGAAGTGCACGGGGTGGCCTTCGGCAAGGATGCCTTGGCCAAGGGCGTGGAGCTGCTGGAATTGGTGGGGATCCCCGACCCGGCGCGTCGAATCTCTGAATACCCTCACCAGTTCTCCGGCGGGCAGCGGCAGCGGATCGTCATCGCGATGGCCATCGCCTGCAATCCGTCCATGATCATCGCTGATGAGCCCACCACAGCGTTGGACGTCACAGTCCAGGCAGACATCCTGGATCTGCTGCGCCGGCTGAAAGAGGAGATCAATACCGCCATTATGCTCATCACCCACAATATGGGCGTCGTGGCGGACATGGCTGACCGTGTGGTGGTGATGTTCCAGGGGCAGGTGGTGGAGTCGGGCACCGCAGAGGAGATTCTGCTCTCGCCCAAGCACCCCTACACCCGCCGGCTGCTGGAGGCCATGCCCAAGCTGCACCAGAAGACGGTGCTGGACGGGCCTGCAGTGGAGACGGCTGCACCACCGGAACCGGTGACTCCCTCCGATGCGTCGGCGACCGCTGAGACTGCGATCGAAGCCCGAGACCTCGCGCTGGCGTACAAACACCGCGGCAAGGGGATTCGCGTGGTCGAAGGGGTGAACTTTTCTGTCCCACGAGGTGAGATCCTGGGCCTTGTCGGCGAATCCGGCTCCGGGAAGTCGACGATCGCCAAAGCCGTGCTCGGCCTCCTGGAGGTCGATCACGGCGAGCTGCTGATCCGCGGTCGCAACCTGCCGGCTCTGTCCAGGAAAGAACGTAAGGCGGTGCGGAAAGATATCGGCGTTGTCTTCCAGGACCCAGCGGCGTCTCTGGACCCCCGGTTCCCGATAGGTGACATCATCGCCGAGCCTATGGTGGTGCACAAAGTGGGGTCTCCCAAAGACAGGAAGGAACGGGCCGCCGAACTGCTGGATGCGGTCAAACTGCCCAGAAGCGTCACCAACCGGTATCCGCACGAACTGTCCGGGGGGCAGCGGCAACGCATCAGCATTGCCCGGGCACTGTCATTGAGTCCTTCAATTCTCATTGCCGATGAGCCCACCTCTGCATTGGACGTTTCGGTGCAGGCCCGGGTGTTGGAGATGTTCATCGAACTGCAGGAACAGTTCGAATTCGCCTGTCTGTTCGTCACGCACGACCTCGCGGTGGTGGACCAGTTGGCCAATCAGATCATGGTGCTGGAAAAAGGACGCGTGGTGGAGCAGGGAGAAAAGCACCAGATACTGCGCGAGCCGAGAAGGGACTACACCAAGCGCCTGCTGGCTGCCGCTCCGGTGCCCCACCCGCAGGAGCAGCGTGAACGCCGGGAGGCCCGGCATCAGCTGCTGGCGGCGCAGGGTCTGATCTGACGATGGGCTGCTGTCTCCGCAGACCGGAAGCGGCAGGGGTCCTCCAGTGACAGAACCGCAGGGGAGCCTGACCGGATTCTATGCGAGGGCGAGGGACGACCAATGGCACCACCAACAGCGTCAGCGTCACCACCGGTGGCGCCGCCGGATGCTCGGCATCGGCTCCGGTGCCGCCGCAGCGGCCCTGATCGCGGTTTTCGTCATCTACGACTATCCGCGCAAGTCCGGGCTCACGGACGTACTCGGTCTGACCTGTGGTGAATACGTCCAGATCGGGGACCCCCACGCGGTGCCAGCACCGCTGGAGCAGTGGGAAGCTCACCGGCAGGCGCTCGCTGAGGCTGAGGACCTCGACGGCGAGGGAGTGCTCGCTGCCGTGGAGCTCCTAGCCACGGCCGTGGGGGCGCAACCGCTGATGGGGCAGTTCCACGAGGCCCTTACCCAGCGGGAGATCTCCGCCACCGTCGCCGGGGCGGACCTGGTGATCGGTCATCACGATCAGTCGTGGTCACGCACTGACCGAGTGTCAGTCTTCGATGTCCAGACACGAGAGGTCACGTGGACCGCTGAGCTGACACACCCGGTACACGACCCCAGTCTCGCCGGGGAGGAGCGTCCCCAGCTCCTCTACGGAGTGGGCACCGCCGAGGACCTCGTGGTACTCCAAACTCCCACCTACCGAGGAGACACCGACCTCGTCATCGCCGACCCGAGCTCCGATACTGGCAAAGACTGTGTGCGGCTGGATGGCGCGGTGGACACCCTCGAGGTGCTCTCTGCCCAGCCTGAACCCGTGCGCGCCTGGAGCCAGACTCTCAATCTCAATGCCGGGCAACCCTCTGGCCACGAATTATTGGTTCATCACGGTGTGCATTCGGGCAGTCCGCAGCACACATTGTCCGTCCTGGACGTGCCCGCTGCCGAGGCGCAGCCCGCTACCAGGCACCGGCACGATTTTTCCGACCCCGCCGAGCAGATCGACATTCCGGAAGAGGCGTACCAGGCCGCCCGGCACGATCTTGAGCGTCTGACGCGGCTGGGGGAGAGCCATTACCTGCTGACTTGGGAAGCCGGTTATGTCCTACTCGGCAGTACATGACAGGACAAGGGGCATACACAGGACGGACATCGTGAACAGATACTGCAGGAAAAACGTGTTAGCTGTGGCGTCGGTGACCACGCGGAAGCCGCTGAACAGTGTCGAAACATCACCGTAAAGAAATCTGTACTAGCGTGGGCTGTACCACTCGATCGACCCAATGATGAGGAGATCTCTCATGAGCAACAAAACAAACCACAGGCAGCGTTGGCGCCGTGGCACTGTCGCTGTCACAGCCGCCATGGCCCTGNTGGCACTGTCGCTGTCACAGCCGCCATGGCCCTGGTGCTGTCTGCCTGCGGCAACGGCGACGACACCGCGGATGAGACGGACGCCAACGGTGCGGAGAACGGGGAGCAGGCCGCAGGCGGAGGCACCGTCACCGTCTACAACTGTGAACCGCAGAACCTCATGCCGTCGAACTCCTCCGAGGTGTGCGGCTCGTGGGTGCTGGAACAACTTTTCACCGGCCTGACCCAGGTGGACTACGACACCTTTGAGGCAGGCCCCGGGGTGGCCACCAGTTGGGACTCCAACGAGGACCAGACGGTGTGGACCTTCGAGATCGGTGAAGGCTGGACCTTCCACAACGGTGAGGAAATCACCGCCCAGACTTTCGTGGACACCTTCAACTGGACTGTGGATCCGGACAACGCCCAGCAGAACAACGACTTCTACGACGTGTTCGTCGGATATGACGAATTGGTCGAAGGGGAGGCCGAAGAGCTTGAGGGCGTCAGCGCCGTCGATGACTACACACTCGAGCTGGAGCTCAACGAGCCGTTCTCCCCCCTGCCGATGATGCTGTCCTACACCGGCTTCTACCCGATGCCGCAGGAAGCGTTTGACGATCCCGAAGCCTTCGAGTCCGCGCCCATCGGCAACGGCCGCTATCAGATGGACGGCGAATGGGAGCACGATGTCCAGATCGCCGTGGAGCGATACGAGGACTGGCCGGGCGAGGACCCGGGCCTCCCGGACCGCATCGAGTGGCAGATCTACAATGACATCGAAACCGCCTACCTCGACGTCCAAGCCGGCGCACTGGATATCTTGGACACAGTGCCGCCCAACCGCCTGGGCACTATGGAAGACGATTTCGGGGACAACCAGGCGCTCTTCGAGACCTCATCCTTCACCTACATGGGCTTCCCGCTGTACCAGGAAGAGTTTCAGGATGTGGACGTCCGGCACGCGCTCTCCATGGCCATCGACCGCGAAGAGATCATCGACAACATCTTCGACGGCGCCCAGGTGCCAGCACGCAACATCATTCCGCCGATGCTGCCGCAGGCGCGCGAAGATGCCTGCGAGCACTGCGAGTTCGATCCCGACGCCGCAGCAGAGCTGTACGAGGAGGCTGGCGGCCCCAGCGAGCTGACCGTGTACTTCAATTCAGGTGCCGGACACGAGGACTGGGTAGAGGCCGTCAGCAACCAGTGGCAGCAGCACCTCGGCATTGAAGACGTCACCTTCCAGTCCCTGGAGTTCGCCCAGTACCTGGACCTCCACGACGAACAGTCCGTCACCGGCCCCTTCCGGCTCGGATGGGTGCTGTCCTACCCCAGCCCGCAGTACGCGATGGAGCCTATCTACACCACCGGTCAGTCATCGAACTACACCGCATTCGCCAACGATGAATTCGACGACCTGATTGCCCAGGCCAATGCCTCCGACCCTGAGGAGGCCGACGACTACTACCAGCAGGCCGAGGACATCCTGCTGGAGGAGATGCCGGTCATCCCCATGTGGTTCCAGAGCATGGGAGTGGTGCACAGTGATCGGATCGCCCACGATTCGGTGACGATGGACCCGCGGACGTTCCTGCGGGTTGAGCAACTCGAGGTCACCGAAGAGGACTAATAACTGGAAGGCCACAGCCCGCACCGGCCCTGAGCATTGGGACGGTGCGGGCCTGTGCCTGCTGCCCCACCACGACGAAACGAGCAGGTTGAACCGATGAACTCAGTACAAGAACCACTCCACCTCTGTCGAGGTCGCGGCAAGTCCTCAGCCTTGGTGGGCGGTGCGCTCGCGCTGACGCTGGTGGCCGCGTNCGTGGCACTGTCGCTGTCACAGCCGCCATGGCCCTGGTGCTGTCTGCCTGCGGCAACGGCGCCGAGGAGGGCGCAGCAGACACCCAACCTGCTGACGGGGGAGGAGTGATCAGCACCTACACGTGTGAACCCCAGAATCTGCAGCCGGGCAACAATACCGAGAATTGCGGCTCCCGGGTGCTGCAGCAGCTGTTCACCGGGTTGACTGAGGTTGATTACGACACCTACGAGGCTCAGCCTGCGATGGCTGTCGACTGGCATACCGAAGACCAGGTCCAGTGGACATTTGAACTGTCTGAGGAATACACCTTCCACAATGGTGACCCCGTGACTGCCCAGTCCTTTGTCGACACCTGGAACTGGGTGGTGGACCCGGACAACGCTCAGGCCACCGCCAACTTCCACGACAAGTTCCTCGGTTACGAGGACGTGGTCAACGGTGACGCCGAAGAGATGGAAGGCGTTCGGGCAGTCGACGACTACACCCTGGAGATCGAGCTCGTAGAGCCCTTCGGCCAGCTGCCAATCGTCCTGACCTACAACGGCTTTTACCCAATGCCGGAGGTCGCATTCGAGGATATGGACGCCTTCCAACGCTCTCCCATCGGCAACGGGCGTTATCAGATGGACGGGGAGTGGGTCCACGATTCTGAGATCAACATGGACCGGTACGAGGACTGGCCAGGCGAGAACCCCGGAGAACCGGAACGGATCGAATGGCGGATCTACAATGACATCGAAACTGCCTATCTCGACGTGCAGGCCGGAGAGCTGGACATCCTGGGTGAAGTTCCGCCCAGCCGAATCGGCCAGATTGAAGACGATTTCGGCGACAATTACTCCCAGAACGAATCCTCTCGGTTTGTCTACATCGGACTGCCCACATATCAGCAGGAGTGGGAAGATGTGAACGTCCGCCGGGCCTTGTCCATGGCGATGGACCGTGAAGAGATCAATGAGCAGATTTTCCAGGGCGCGATGACACCCGCCTATGGAATCCTTCCGCCCATTCTGCCGATGTCCCGTAACGACGCCTGCGAGTACTGCGAATTCGATCCCGAACAGGCCGCTGAGCTCTACGAAGAAGCCGGTGGGCCGACCGAGTTCACCGTCTACACCGATATCGGCACTGGGCATGATGAATACGTGGAGGCCATCGCGAATCAGTGGATCTCCCACCTGCCCGTAGAGGACATCACCTTCCAGTCGCTGGAATTCGCCCAGTACCTGGACCTCCACGACTCCCGTGAAGTCACCGGCCCCTACCGCCTGGGCTGGCTGCTGGCCTACCCCAGCGCTCAGTACGCGATGGAACCGCTCTACTCCACCGGCGCGGCGTCGAACAACGCTGAATACAGCAGCGAGGACTTCGACGACGCCATTGCAGAGGCTAACTCGGCAGACGCTGAGGAGGCGGACGAGCTGTACCAGGCGGCTGAGGATCATCTGCTTGAGGACCTTCCGGTGCTGCCGCTGTTCTTCCAGGACTACTTCATCGTCCACACCGACCGTGTGGACAACGTCTACTCCGACCTCTCCAGCTATGTCCGGGTCGAAGACGTGAGAGTTCTCGAGGACTGACCCACCCATGACCGGTTACATCATTCGGCGCCTGCTGCAGTTCATCCCTGTGGTCATTGTGGCGACGCTGATCGTCTACGCCATGGTCTTTCTCATGCCCGGAGATCCGATCCGGGCGCTGTCGGGCGACCGGCCCATGAGCGAGCAGGTTCAGGACCGGCTGCGCGAGCAGTACAACCTCAATGACCCGTTTCTGATCCAGTACGGCAAATACATGTGGGGGGTCTTCACCCAGGGCGACTTCGGCACCACCTTCCAGGGCCGCCCCGTGTTGGACATCATCCAGCAGGGACTCCCAGTGACCCTGACGTTGGCCGCAGTGGCGTTCTGCTTCCAAGCCATCATCGGTGCTATCGCGGGGATCCTCGCCGCTGTCTACAAGGACAGCTTCATCGACCGGTTTGTCCAGGTTTCCTTGGTCGTGGCCGTGGCGCTGCCCACCCTTGCCATCGCGTTCCTGCTTCAGCTGACATTCGGGCTGAATCTGGGATGGTTCCCCATCGCGGGGACCCGTGACGGCATGGTGAGCTACATCCTGCCCGGAATCGTGTTGGCCGCGGTCTCCACCGGAATCGTGGCCCGCATGCTGCGCAGTGAGCTCATCGAGGCACTACAGTCGGACTACGTGCGCACCGCCACCGCCAAAGGCATGAAGCGAAGCCGCGTGGTCACCCGCCACGGTCTGCGCAACTCGCTGATCCCCGTGGTGACCTTCCTCGGCGCTGACCTTGCCACCATGATGGGGGGAGCCATCGTGGTGGAGTCAGTGTTCAACATGCCCGGACTCGGCGGGCAGGTCTTCCGCTCGATCCAGGCTCAGGAGAACACCATCGTGGTCGGCATCGTGACGCTCATGGTGCTCTTCTACGTCGTGGTGAACCTGCTGGTTGACCTGCTCTACGCCGTTCTCGACCCCCGCATCCGCTACGAGTGAGGACAGCCGCGATGACTGAGCTCAACAAAGCACACACTGTGGTCCCAGCGGGGGACCCAGCACCCTCCCCGGCGCCCAAGGCCAGTGCGCAGAAGGACGCCAGCCTGTGGATGGACACCTGGCGGTCGTTGCTGCGCAACCCATGGTTCGTGGTCTCGGCAACTCTGCTGGTGATGCTGATCGCGGTGGCCCTGTTTCCGCAGCTGTTCACCGACCACAACCCCCGGGACTGTCCGCTCTCGCGCTCGAGGCAGGAACCCTCAGCGGAGCACTGGTTCGGCACCGACATCCAGGGCTGCGACTACTACACGCGCGTGATCTACGGGGCAGGCAACTCCATGGCCGTGGGCGTGATCGTCACCCTGAGCATTTTGGTCTTGGGTTCCCTGCTGGGGCTGCTGGCTGCCTACTTCGGAGGCTGGGTCGATGCGGTCCTCATGCGCCTGACGGACCTGATCTTCGCCATCCCCTACATGCTGGGAGCCCTGGTGTTCCTTGCCGCCCGCCAGGAACGCAGTGTCTGGGATGTGGCGTTCATCCTCATTGTCTTCACTTGGCCCACCATGGCCAGGCTCATGCGAGGCTCGGTGCTGGCTGTGATCAACAATGACTACGTCACCGCCGCCCGCGCCCTCGGCGCGGGCCCGCTGACTATCATGCGTCGCCACATCATCCCCAACTCCTTGGGACCAGTGGTCGGTTACGCGGCGGTATATACCGGGGTCATCATCGGTGCGGAGGCAACGCTGACATTCCTCGGCGTCGGACTTCAGCTCCCCGCCATCTCCTGGGGGCTGCAGCTCAACGACGCCCAGAGTTACCTCCAGCAGATGCCGCACCTGCTGACCTTCCCCCTGATCTTCGTGGCGCTGACCGTCTTCGCCTTCACCACTATGGGTGAGGCGCTGCGCGATGCCCTCGATCCTAAGTCCAAGAAGAGGTGAGTCAGAGATGACGACCGCACCGCAGAACACCTCAGCTCAGCACTCCCGGTCAGACGTCGCCGGCAACGGACCGCTGCTGGAGGTCAAGGACCTCCACGTGGAGTTCCGCACCAAGCACGGTGTGGCGCAGGCCATCAACGGGCTGAACTTCACTCTGGAGGCAGGTGAGACCCTCGCGATTCTGGGTGAGTCCGGGTCAGGGAAATCAGTGACCGCCCAGACCATCATGGGCATCCTCGATATGCCGCCGGGTCACATTGCCGGCGGGGAGATCCGCTACCGTGGCCAGGACCTGCTGGCGATGAAACCTGAGCAGCGCCGGCGGCTGCGCGGGGTGAGCATCTCGATGATCTTTCAGGATGCGCTCTCTTCACTGAACCCGGTGCTGCCGGTGGGCTGGCAGATCGCCGAGATGTTCCGCGTCCACCAGAAGATGCGCCGCCGACCCGCTCGGCAGCGCGCAATCGAACTGATGAGGCGCGTAGGTATTCCCGCCGCGGAACGGCGCGTGGGTGACTACCCGCATCAGTTCTCCGGCGGCATGCGCCAACGGATCATGATCGCCATGGCGATCGCGCTGAATCCGGACGTGCTCATTGCCGACGAGCCCACCACCGCCTTGGATGTCACCGTCCAGGCCCAAGTGATGCGGTTGTTGAAAGAGCTGCAGACCGAAAACAATATGGGTCTGATCCTCATCACCCACGATTTGGGCGTCGTCGCCGACGTCGCTGACAAGATCGCAGTGATGTATGCCGGACGTGTCATGGAAGCCGCCGATGTCTATGACATCTACGCCAGGCCCGGTCACCCCTACACTCAGGGCCTGCTGGAATCCCTGCCGCGCATCGACGCCGCAGGTGAGCGGCTCAATGCCATCCCCGGGCTGCCGCCGTCGCTGACCGATATGCCACCGGGGTGCCCGTTCAGTCCGCGCTGCCCCTACGCCACCGATCTGTGCCGCAGTGAGCTGCCCGGGCTGCTGCCCATCGTCGCCGAGCATACCTCGGCCTGCCACTTCCGCGACGATATGTACCGCGGAAGGCTGCAGACTCCTGAGGAGGCCCAAGCATGAGCCCGTCGTCCACACCGGAAGCTGCGCTCCCGGAGGAATCCCCAGAGGTGGTGCTGGAGGTCGAAGACCTGGTCAAGCATTTCCCACTCAAAGAGGGGCTGATCTTCAAGCGCCAGACTGGGGCCGTGCAGGCGGTGGACGGAGTGAGTTTTCAGCTGCGCCGGGGAGAGACTCTGGGCATCGTGGGAGAGTCCGGCTGCGGAAAGTCCACCTTGGCCAAGCTGCTGATGCGCCTGGAGGAGCCGGACTCCGGTGCCGTCCGGTTCCGCGGAGAGGACTTCCTGGCCATGCGGGGTGAGGCCCTGCGGCGCATGCGCCGGAAGATCCAGATCATCTTCCAGGATCCGTACACCTCACTGAACCCACGAATGTCGGTCGGGGACATTGTCGCTGAACCCTTCAAGCTTCACCCAGAGGCCAAGCCCGCCATCGGGGTGCGGAAGCGTGTGAAGGAACTGCTCGATGTGGTGGGGCTCAACCCCGATCACATCAACCGCTATCCGCACCAGTTCTCCGGAGGGCAGCGGCAGCGAATCGGAATTGCCCGCGGCCTGGCTTTGAACCCTGATGTGATCATCTGTGACGAGCCAGTCTCTGCCTTGGACGTCTCCGTGCAGGCGCAGGTGATGAACCTGCTCAAGGACCTGCAGGGTGAGTTCGGCATGAGCTACATCTTCATCGCACACGACCTGTCGGTTGTCCGCCACATCTCCGATCGGCTTGCCGTGATGTACCTCGGAAAGCTCGCGGAGCTGGGCACTGACCACGAGCTCTACGGCGCACCGGCGCACCCCTACACCCAGGCGCTGCTGTCTGCGGTGCCGGTGCCCGACCCCACGATGCGCGGCCAGCGGCAGGAGATCGTCCTCCAGGGAGATCCCCCCAACCCGGCTGACCCGCCCTCCGGATGCCGATTCAGAACACGTTGCTGGAAAGCCACTGAGATCTGCATCACCGAGGAGCCGGAACTCATCGTCCGGCCCGGCGTGACCCAGCAGGTCGCCTGTCATCATGCGGAGCCCAACACGGCGGTCTCAGCCGAAGACCACTGAGTGCGTGTGCCCCGGACGGTGAGAAATCACCGGTTGACCTCGCGTACACTAGTGTGGTTGAGCACCCGACTGTCGAGGTGCTGATCCCTATTTTCGGAAGGCCCGTCTTTTTCCATGAGCACTGTGTCACGCAATGATCTGCGCAACGTCGCGATCGTCGCCCACGTCGACCACGGCAAGACCACACTGGTTGACGCCATGCTGCGCCAGACCAAAGCAGTCGGCGGCCACGGCGATCTCGAAGACCGAGTCATGGACTCCGGTGACCTGGAGAAGGAGAAGGGCATCACCATCCTGGCGAAGAACACCACCGTGTTCTACTCCGGGCCCGCGGCCGAAAATGTGGCCAAGGCGGAGTCGGTCACCATGAACATCATCGACACTCCCGGTCACGCGGACTTCGGCGGTGAAGTGGAGCGCGGGCTGTCGATGGTCGACGGTGTGGTCCTACTGGTTGACGCCTCCGAGGGTCCGCTGCCGCAAACTCGGTTCGTGCTGCGCAAAGCGTTGCAGGCCTCGCTGCCGGTGATCCTGGTGGTCAACAAGACCGACCGGCCGGACGCGCGGATCGACGGAGTGGTCTCCGACACGATGGATCTGCTGCTCGGCCTGGCCTCCGATGTGGCCGAGGAGAACCCGGAACTGGACATTGATGCGGTCCTCGAGCTGCCCATCGTCTACGCCTCCGGCAAGGCCGGTCGGGCGTCGAAGAACCAGCCGGCTGACGGCGGGCTGCCCGACAATGAGGACCTCGAGCCGCTGTTCGAGACCATCCTGGAGCACGTGCCCGCCCCCACCTACGACGACGCCGAGGTCCTTCAGGCCCATGTGACGAACCTCGACGCCTCACCATTCCTGGGTCGGTTGGCCCTGTTGCGCGTCTTCAACGGGACCCTGCGGAAGAATCAGCAGGTCGCCTGGGCGCGGAAAGACGGCACCATCAAGACGGTGAAGATCACTGAGCTGCTGGCGACCAAGGGGCTCGAGCGCGTCCCGGCCGACTCAGCCGGACCCGGTGACATCGTTGCGGTGGCAGGTATTTCGGACATTATGATCGGCGAGACCCTGACGGATCTTGAGAACCCGAAGCCGCTGCCGAACATTGTGGTCGATGATCCGGCCATCTCCATGACCATCGGCATCAACACCTCACCGATGGCCGGCCGGGTCAAAGGCGCGAAGGTCACTGCCCGCCAGGTGAAGGACCGCCTGGACCAGGAGCTCATCGGCAACGTCTCCATCAAGGTCTTTCCCACTGACCGTCCCGATATGTGGGAGGTTCAGGGCCGTGGAGAGCTGGCTCTGGCCATTCTGGTCGAGCAGATGCGCCGCGAGGGCTTCGAACTCACCGTCGGCAAACCACAGGTGGTCACCAAAGAGATCGACGGTGTGCTCCATGAGCCCATGGAAGCGATGATCATCGATGCGCCAGAGGAGTACATGGGGGCGATCACGCAGCTGCTCGCCGCGCGCAAAGGCACCATGACCACCATGTCGAACTCCGGCTCCGGGTGGATCCGCATGGAGTTCACCGTGCCGGCCCGTGGGCTCATCGCATTCCGCACCCGGTTCCTCACCGAGACCCGGGGAGCGGGAATCGCGTCGTCGTACTCTGCCGGCTACGAGCCTTGGAAGGGTGAGATCGAATACCGCACCTCCGGCTCCTTGGTGGCTGACCGTGCCGGCACTGCCACGCCCTTCGCCATGATCAACCTGCAGGAGCGCGGCACGTTCTTCGTCGAGGCGACCTCCGAGGTCTACTGCGGCCAGGTGGTGGGCGAGAACTCCCGCAACGAGGACATGGAAGTCAACATCACCAAAGAGAAGAAGCTGACGAACATGCGAGCCGCCTCTGCTGACTCCTTCGAGGGGCTCACCCCGCCGACCAAGTTCACCCTGGAAGAGTCCCTCGAGTTCGCCAACGACGACGAGTGCGTCGAGGTCACCCCGGAGGCCATCCGTATTCGTAAGGTGATCCTGGACCCCAGTGAGCGTCTCAAAGCCTCCCGCCGCAAGAAGCAGGCCGCGGGAGTCTGAGCTGCTGATGCCGCGACCAGTTCTGCTGGGCATCTGCTTCGCTTCAGGGGTGGTCCTTGGCGTGCTCGGCACGGTGCTGCACGGCAATATTCTTGTCATCGGCGAGGTAGGTTCCGGCGTCGTCGTTCCGTGGGGCGCCGCCGCGGCACTGCTGATCCTGCTGCTGGCGCTGCTCTGGGCCGGCACCACCGGCCGTTCCCTGCTGGAGCCGCTGGTCCTGGGTGGCACCGCGTTCACGGTCGCGACCATCGCCTACTTGTGGCCCGGTCCTGACCAGCTGGTGGTGCCCTATTCGCCGCTGGCGATGGAAACCCTCCCGGGGCCGGTGATCGCCTCTCTGGTGTGGTGGCTCGGCGCAGGGGTCGTCACATTGGTCTCTATGCTGATCTCCTCCTGGATCTTGGCCAAAGACCGGTAGACTTGAACGCACTATGACCTATGTGATCGCCCTTCCCTGCGTAGACCTCAAGGACAAGGCCTGCATCGACGAGTGCCCTGTCGACTGCATCTACGAGGGAGAACGCGCCCTCTACATTCACCCGGACGAATGTGTCGACTGCGGCGCCTGCGAACCGGTCTGCCCGGTGGAGGCCATCTATTACGAAGATGACCTTCCCGAAAAGTGGAGCGAGTACTACCGGGCCAATGTGGAGTTCTTCGATGACATCGGATCCCCCGGAGGCGCGGCCCGCTTAGGCCTGATTGAAAAGGACCATGAGGTGGTGCAGGCGCTGCCGCCCCAAGAGCACAACCTCGACTGACGGCGGGGACGATGCTGAAACTCCCGGATTACCCCTGGGACGCGATGGGGCCCTACCGCGAGCTCGCCCAGCAGCACCGCGACGGGATCGTCAATCTGTCCATCGGCACCCCGGTCGACCCCACCCCAGATGTGGTGCAGCAAGCGCTGATCGACGCCGCCGACGCGCCCGGTTATCCCACCACGCACGGGACACCAGCCCTGCGTGAAGCTGTCGCTCAGTGGTACAGCCGACGCCGAGGGGTCGTCTCCCTGGAGCCCGGGGCCGTGATGCCGACCATCGGCTCCAAAGAGCTGGTGGCCTGGCTGCCGACACTGCTCGGCCTGGGTGCCGGAGACATAGTGGCCTACCCCCGCATCGCCTACCCCACCTATGAGATGGGGGCGGTGCTCGCCGGGGCTGAAGGTGTGCCGATCGATGACCTCCATACCCTCGACCCGCCCACACTGAACCGGGTGAAGCTCATCTGGCTGAACTCCCCAGGCAACCCCACCGGGGAAGTGCTCGGGGCCGACCGGCTCGCTGCTGTCGTGGAACTGGCCCGGAGGATCGGAGCCGTCGTCGCCAGCGACGAGTGCTACGCGGAGCTGGGCTGGGAAGCTGCAGAGGTCCCCTCCATCCTGGACCCCCGTGTCTGCGGAGACAATCATGACAATCTGCTGTCGGTCTACTCAGTGTCCAAGCAGTCCAATCTGGCCGGGTACCGGGCCGCGTTCGCGGCAGGATCACCGGAGCTGATCGCCAACCTGGTCAACACCCGCAAACACGCTGGGATGATTATGCCCGCACCGGTGCAGGCCGCGCTGGAGGCCGCGGTCAGCGACGACGCCCACGTCGATGTCCAGCGGGAGATCTACCGGCGGCGCCGTGCCGTGCTCAAGCCCGCTCTGGAGGAGTACGGGCTCACGGTGGAGCATTCGGAGGCCGGGCTCTACCTCTGGTGCCGGGACAGTGCACCGGAACCGGCTGACACCTGGGACTTGGTGCAGCGGATGGCCCAGCACGGCATTCTGGTGGGCCCAGGAGTCTTCTACGGCGGCGCAGGTCAGGGGCATATCCGGGTGGCGCTGACCGCCACTGACGAACGCATCGAGGCGGCCGCGCGCCGGTTGAGCTCCAGCTCAGAGGCGGGGATGCCCGGCTGAGGCGGCGCCGTCGCATTCGCGTGAGCGCGCAGCGACACGGTAGGTTACTTACTGTTGTCACCGTTGTGTGTCCTCAAGATCCTAAGGAGAGCGAGTGAGCGAACAAACCCGAGCGCACTTGGAGTACCAGAGCCACGAGCTTGACCTCACGGTGGAGCCCGCCGTGGAAGGAAATGACGGGCTGAGCATAGCTTCGCTGCTGAAGACGACCGGTGCGGTCACCTACGACCCCGGATTCATGAACACCGCCAACACCAAGTCGTCGATTACCTACATCGACGGTGATCACGGGATCCTGCGCTACCGCGGGTACCCGATCGAGCAGCTCGCCGAGCAGTCCAGCTTCCTGGAGGTCAGCTACCTGCTGATCTACGGAGAGCTGCCCACCGATCAGGAGCTGGCCGACTTCGACAATGTCACCCGGCGTCACACGCTGCTGCACGAGGAGCTGAAGAACTTCTTCTCCGGCTTCCCGCGCGACGCCCACCCCATGCCGGTGCTCTCCTCGGCGGTCTCCGCGCTGTCGACGTACTACCCCGACTCGCTTGACCCGTTCAACCCCGACCATGTTGAACGCTCCACCTACCGGCTGCTGGCCAAGCTCCCCACCATCGCCGCCTACGCGTACAAGAAATCCGTCGGCCAGCCCATGCTGTACCCGGACAACAGCCTGAACCTGGCGGAAAATCTGCTGCGCGGCTGCTTCGGTGTGCCTGCAGAGCCATATGAGGTGGACCCGGATGTGGCGAAGGCGCTGGACACACTGCTGATCCTGCATGCTGACCACGAGCAGAACTGCTCGACCTCCACCGTGCGGCTGGTGGGTTCGGCTCAGGCCAACCTGTTCGCCTCGGTCTCCGCCGGTGTCAATGCACTCTACGGCCCCGCCCATGGTGGTGCGAACGAGGCGGTGCTGAAGATGCTTCGCGAGATCCAGGCCCGTGACGTCACGCCGGAGACCTTCATGGAGAAGGTCAAGAATAAGGAAGACGGCGTGCGCCTGATGGGCTTCGGCCACCGGGTCTACAAGAATTACGACCCCCGTGCCCGGATCGTCAAAGGCCTGGCCGATGACCTGCTGGCCAAGCTCGGCGGCGACGACGAGCTGTTCGATATTGCTCAGCGCTTGGAGTCCAAGGCCCTGGAGGACGACTATTTCGTCGAGCGAAAGCTCTACCCGAACGTGGACTTCTACACCGGACTGATCTACAAAGCGCTCGGCTTCCCGGAGAAGATGTTCACCGTGCTCTTCGCCCTGGGCCGGCTTCCGGGCTGGATCGCCCAGTGGCGCGAGATGAACAGCGACGGAGCGACGAAGATTGGCCGCCCGCGCCAGATCTACACCGGCGAGGGTCTGCGCAACTACCCCTCCTGACCCGGCCCTCTGCTCATTGGCCGAATCTGCCCGTCTGCCGGCGCTTAAGGCGTCGCTGGAGGGGAAGATTCGGCCACTGAGCCGCAGCAGGGCGCGGCTCACCCCGACCAACCCTGCCGACGCAGCGCGCGAACAATCTTGTCGACCGCCCGGGCACCCCCGCGGTGCATATGCCCGCGGGTGATGCGCACTTCCGTCCACCCCAGGGCTTCGGTGAGTTCCTGACGGCGGACATCCTTCGCCATCTGCTCCGGTAGGGAGTGAAACTCCCACCCCTCATACTGGATGGCCAACCGATACGCGCTGATGCTCAGGTCCGGCTGAACCACCGGTCTGCCGTGAGCGTCGCGAATCCACACATTGACCGCTGGCTCAGGCAGCCCGGCCTGCGCCATGGCGAAGCGCAGCCGTGTCTCCTGGGGTGAATCCACCCGGTCCCGGCTCAGTCCCAGAGCAGTACGGGCGTGTACGATCCCACGGGCCCTGCCGCGCCTGGACAGCGCTGCCTCCAGCTCAGCCGCTGAGGATCTTGCCCGGGCCTCCTGGCCGAACTCGCGCCTCCCGCGCCGGCGACAGCGGTCGGCCATGATGACGGCCTCGAGCACTGACGAGGACAGCGCCACATCCACCCATGTCCGCGCCACCGAAGTGAGGGGAAGACCGTGAAGCGTTGCCCGATCGGCTGCCGGGACATGTACTCGGTGAGAAACGACAAGCCCTGGACGTTTGATGCGGGCCACCTCCGGCGGCGTGGTCAGGTGATAGGGCGGGCCTGGATCGTCATCGAGTATGCCCCACAGCGCCGCCGCAGTGTGATGGCTGACCAAGTGCGGGGAGCCAGCGCACAGGGCATCAAGGAGTGCCCGGTGGTGCTCTGCAGCGGTGCCGGACGTGGGAACGTAGAGCCCGTGGCCAGCGGCGTGCAACTCACCGGCGTAGGTGGCGTGCCTGATGTCGCGCCGGGGCAGAACGTCGTTCAGCACCGCGTAGCGCATACCACGGAGGGGCAGCGGATAGTCCCGGCGGCGGCGTCGTCGAACGGGTGGGCGGGAGGCGGAGGTCATACCTCCCTGATTTCATGCCTGGGGTACGCAGTCCAGCCCATTTCATCGCCCTGTGGAGCCTGCGGCGTGTCAGGGGCCCGCGGCAGGAGCGAGCACAATCACCATGTCCACCCCGCAGCTGTGTGCCTGGAACTTTGGGCTCTTCAGTGGCCGATTCTGCCCGCAAAACCGGACCCGCTGGCCCCAAGAAGCGGCAGAATCGGCCAGTCAGCGCAGTCGTGGGCGCAGCCGCGGGTGTGTGGGATTGCAGTCGGGGGTGTGCCACGCCGCACGGCGAGTGAGCGGGCTCAGGGTTCGCGAGCGAACCCGATCAGCACGGTCCCGGCGGGCGCCGCGTCGGCCTCATCCTCAGTCAGGCGCTGCCAGCGCGCGGAGTCACGGTCCCAGCGGTACGGCGCGGACGTCACCGTCTGAATGCCGTACTCCTCTGCGGTGGCCACCGCCCAGTGCGCCGTCAGCCACTGATGACTGAACTCACCTTCAGCATCCTCAGGCATGTGCACCCTCAGCTCCGCCGACTCGCCGTCGCCGGAGGAGTCGATGATCCCTTCAAGTGCGGACTCCACCGCGGCGTCGTCGTCCTCACCGTTGTCGACTGACGGTATCTCCAGGATCGCCGACATGCGGCTGACCATATCTGCGGTCACCCCCTCAGGGTCGGGGCCCGGGACCTCCAGCTGAGACAGATAACAGGTCATGTCCGGCCCCTGAGTCTGCCCCGTCAGCGGCCAAGCAAACGCGCGCGCGGCAGCACCGTGCTGCGGGTAGAACTGTGGATTGTGGGGACGTTGCAGGGCCGCCGAGGCCTCATCCAACTCAAGCTCCGGCGTCCAGAAGAGGTCGGCATCCTCTTCACCGTCGTCCGCTGCCTCGATCCCTGCGCGCCACGACTCCTCCAGCACCTCATAGAATCCGTCCACGGTGACCTGCACCGGCCGTGCGCCGTTCTCCGCGTTCCAGTCAGGTGAGCCCCGGGCGAACAGGGCCTCAGATCCGCGCTCCTCACCGGAATCGCGAATGCTCAACTCAGTCTCCTGCAGCGACATCGCTAAGGCATCGACTCCTGCCTCCGGCGGAAGCCCCTGATTCACCGCAGTCACTGCCAGCAGCGCCGCATTGCGAGTCTGGGTGGGACTGAGCTCATAGTCTCTGTCACCCACGGTCACCGCGCACCGCTCATCCAAGAGAAACTCGTTCTCCTCTATGTAACGCCAGGTGCCGTAGGCGGCTCCTGCCACGAGCGCAGTGGTGACTCCGAGCGCCAACAGTGCACGGCGGCGCCGACGGCGACGGGCCATCGGGCGTGTGATCACCGTGGTGCGGCGTCTGCGGACGGGACTCACGGTGCGCCCTCAGTTGGCGTGCAGAGCGGCGTTGAGCTCCACCTTCTGGCCCTTGCGCGGGCGGGCCTGCACCTGGCCGGTCACCGAGTCCCGGAGGAACAGCAGTCCGCTGGACCCGGAGAGCTCCGAGCCCTTCGCCGTTCCGCTGACCCCGCCCTCGCCGTCCAGCACCGTCACCTTGGTGCCCGCGGTGACGTAGAGCCCGGCCTCCACCACACAGTCGTCGCCCAGCGAGATGCCCACCCCGGAATTGGCCCCGAGCAGCACCCGCTCACCCAGCGAGATCTTCTCCTTCCCGCCGCCTGAGAGAGTGCCCATGATGGAGGCGCTTCCCCCCACGTCTGTGCCATCGCCGACGACCACGCCAGCAGAGATCCGGCCCTCGACCATGGATGTGCCCAGCGTGCCTGCGTTGAAGTTGACGAACCCTTCATGCATCACGGTGGTGCCCTCCGCCAGGTGCGCACCCAGCCGCACGCGGTCGGCGTCGGCGATCCGCACGCCCGAGGGGGTCACATAGTCGACCAGCCGGGGGAACTTATCGATCGAATACACCGTCACATGACCTCGGCTGCGCAGCTTCAGCCGAGTGCGTTCGAAACCCTCGACGCTGCAGGGGCCGAAGTTGGTCCACACCACATTGGTGAGGTGCCCAAAAATGCCATTCAAGTTGATGGAGTTCGGCGCACAGAGCCGGTGTGAGAGCAGATGGAGGCGCAGCCACGCATCGGAGGGGCCGGTGACCTCCGCGTCGAGGTCCGACTCCACCGAGACTGCCCGGACCTTCACCCCACGGTCAGCGTCCTCGGACTCCGCCGCCTCGAGCTGACGGGTGAGTGCGGCGTCGTCGTTCTCCGCCAGCGGAGCCAGCGCGGGGGAGGGGAACCAGGTGTCCAAGACATTGCCGTTGGCGGCGATCGTCGCCAATCCATGTCCGGAAGCAGTACGAGCTGAAGAAGTCATGGCCCCCATCCTACGTATGCTCACCCGTTCGGGGTGTCAGTCACCCTCCCGAGAAGCAGGAAGGTTACGGTTGTGTTGCAGCCCACTGGTGGACTGGCCCAATGCTGCTGACCTGCTCTAGTGTGATCTGCACGGGGTCGGCTGGGGACATCCTCGACGTAAGCTTGTGTCCAGGTGAACCAGCACGGTCGCACCATGAATCATTTTTTACCAGGAGGACCAATGACTATCCGTCGAACAGCCGCAGCAATGACTGCCGTGGCCGCGATGACCGCTCTCGCTGCCTGTGGCGATGACAACGGTGATGAGAACGGCAATGGTGAAGAGGGCGAGGTCGAGGTCGGCAGCGAAGACGACTTCATCACGGACCTTGAATTCACCACCGGTGGCACTGGCGGCACCTACTACCCCCTCGGTGGTGAACTTTCCGAAATCTTCTCCGCCGAAACTGAGGCATCAGTCAACTACGTGGAGTCCGGAGGATCCGGGGAGAACCTGGGCCGTATCTACAACGAGCAGTCTCAGCTGGCTCTGACTCAGAACGACACCGCGGCCGAGGCCATTAACGGTGAGCTCGAGGACCTCGACGGCATTGCGATCGACAATGTGGGCTGGATTGCCAACCTGTACCCCGAGGCTATGCACATTGTGGTGCGTGAGGACGCCGGGGTCGAGTCCATTGAAGATCTGGACGGCATGACCATTGCCGTGGGCGACGCCGGCTCCGGCACTCGCGCCATCTCCGATGCGATCCTCGAGTACTACGAAATCGACTACACCCCTGAAGTCACCGACTTCGGGGCTTCCACCGAGATGCTCGGCGATGACCAGATCGACGCCTCCATGTTCGTCGCCGGTCCTCCGGTGGCGGCTCTGACGTCGCTGGCTGCGACCACCGATGTGACGCTGCTGTCCTTGGATGAGGCCGATGCCGAGGAGATCGCCGAAGGCGGTCTGTTCGACACCTACGCCATTGAGGCCGACACCTACGACTTCCTCGACGAGGACGTCACCACCCTGTCGGTCTTCGCAGCCTTGGCCGCATCCACCACCCAGGTGAGCGAGGACTTGGCCTACGACATCACCGCTGCGCTGTTCGACAACGCCGACAGCATCACCCTGGATGTCGGCGAGAACATCAGCACCGACGAGGCGCTGCTGGGCCTGGGCGACATTCCGCTGCACCCCGGCGCTGAGCGGTACTACGACGAGCAGGGCATCGACCTGCCGTGACCCACTCTGCCGCAGCCGAGCAACCCCGGGGGTCGGCATCCTCCCAGACTGAGGATGCCGCCTCCGGGGCTGCGGCTCAGCAGAAGGCTGAAGAGGTCCTGCGCGCGCATGACATCTCCAGCCGATTCCGCACCGACCTCGGTTGGTGGGGCTGGATCGTCGGCGGCGTGGCCATCGTCTTCACCGTCTACCATCTGTATGCCGCTTTCGAGCGGCCGTACAACGCGTGGATGCACGGCTCCCTGCACGTGGCCGGTGCCCTGGCACTGACCTTCCTGCTCTATCCCGCGTCGAAGCGGCTGCTGCACGTCGAGCCCACCGGCAACAAAGTGGTCGATGTGCTCACCGGACGGCACCGTGGCGTGCCGTGGTACGACGTCGTGCTCGCAGCGGTGGCCACCGTCTGCAGCTTCTACATCTTCTTCAACTACGAGTACCTGGTCTCGAACCAGGTCGCGATCCTGGGTTACAGCGACACCGACATCCTGGTGGCTACGCTCGGCGTCCTCCTCGTGCTGGAAGCGAGCCGGCGCTGCGTCGGCACCCCCATCGTGGTGGTGGCCGGTGTGGCTATTGCCTACGCCCTCTTCGCCACTGGGGCCCGCATGCCAGGGGACTGGGGTCATCGCGGGCAGGACTGGAGCGAGTTCGCCACCAACATGTTCCTCTCGGCGAACCAGGGTGTGTTCGGCACCCCCATCCGGGTCTCCTCCGAGTTCATCTTCCTCTTCCTCTTCTTTGCCGTGGTGCTGCTTCGCACGAACATCGGTCAGTTCTTCAACGATCTCGCTTTCCGGGCTGCCGGACGGTTCAGCGGCGGCCCGGCCAAGGCTGCGGTAGCCGCCTCCGGCCTCCAGGGCATGGTGTCCGGATCCTCAGTGGCCAATACCGTGGCCTCCGGCTCCTTCACCATCCCGATTATGAAGCGAGCAGGTTTCAAGCCGCACGTGGCCGCCGCGACGGAGGCAACAGCCTCCACAGGTGGCCAAATGGTCCCGCCCATCATGGGCGCAGCTGCGTTCATCATGGCGCAGAACATCTCGGGACTGGAGTACAACGAGCTGATCGTGATCGCGATCATCCCGGCTGCCCTCTACTTCACCGGGGCGTTCCTCTCGGTGCACTTTGAGGCTAAGCGCAACGAGCTCAAGGGCATCCCGCCCGCGGAGCTGCCCAGCTGGAAGTCCATCATTACTCGCATCGACATGCTGCTGCCGCTGGTCGTGATCATCAGCACCCTCTTAGGCGGGGCCAGCCCCATGCGGGCCGCGCTCTTCGGAATCGGTACCGCACTGGCACTGAGCCTGCTCCGGGCGGTCTTCGACCACCTGATTCCCGTACTCAGTGAAGCGACCAAAGACGGCAAGAGCCCCGTGACCGAAACTGGGAAGCTGCTGCTGGCTCTGGTCTACGTGGTGGCCCAGATGCTGGTCGCAGGTGCTCGGACGGCGCTGCCGGTCATTGCGGCCTGTGCCACTGCAGGAATGGTCGCCGGAACGGTGACCTCCACCGGACTCGGCGGCCAATTGGGCGCCGGCCTGGTGAATCTCGCCGGCGGAAACTTCTTGCTGGTGCTTGTCATGGTGATGGTCGCCTGCATCATCCTTGGCATGGGCCTGCCGACCACGGCGAACTACGTGGTGACGGCAACCGTCGCCGCGCCGATCCTCTATCAGAACTTTGACGTCCCGCTCATCGCGGCGCATATGTTCGTCTTCTTCTTCGGCATTCTGGCCGATGTCACGCCACCAGTGTGTCTTGCGGCCTTCGCGGGTGCGGGTATCGCTGGAGCCAATCCGATGCGGGCCGGCGTCAGCGCGCTGCGCATGGCGGTGGCGGGCTTCCTCATCCCCTACGCCTTCATTTTGGAGCCGGCGCTGCTGCTGGAAGGCACGTTCACCGAGCTGATGCTGGCCCTCGGCACCGTGATTCTGGGAATGATCGGTGTGTCCTCAGGTTTGGCGGGCTACCTCATCGCCCGAGGCCGGGTGCTGGATCGGACGCTGCTGGTCGTCGGCGGGATCATGCTGATCTACCCCGACGTGATTATCTCTGGCGTAGGCCTGGGGGTCGTGGCAGCCGGCGTCGCCATTCAGGCTGTGCTCCGTGCGCGCGGCTACAAGGCTGACATGGATTCCGCTGAGGAAGTGCACATCGACCTGAGTGAGGGCACCGCCGCCTCGCAGTGAGCGAGGCTAAGCAGTGAAGGTCTCGGTCCGTGCCGCGTGGGCTGCGATCAGGTCGGTGCGCACCGCAGCACCCAGTCCCGGGACCGTGGGGACGGTGACCACTCCGTGGTCGGCGCTGACGGCCGGGTCAATAATGTCCTCGGCGTAGTACTTCGAACTTGCAGACACGTCCGAGGGCAGAGTGAACCCGGGCAGGGAGGAGATCGCCACATTGGCCAGCCGGCCGATGCCGAACTCGTGCATCCCGCCGCACCAGACCGGCCAGCCGGCCTCCTGAGCAAGGTCGTGAGCTGCCCGAGCGGCGCTGAGCCCACCCATGCGGGAGACCTTGATGTTCAGCACCCCGCCGGCCCGGAGCTGCAGAGCCGTCCGCAGGTCGTCCAATGTCTCTACTGATTCGTCCAGACATACGGGCGTCTCCAGCTCCGCCTGGAGGCGCGCGGAGTCGAGGAAATTCCGTGGGGCAAAGGGTTGTTCGATCATCGTCAGACGGTGCTGGTCCAAGGCGCGGAAAACCTCGAAGGCCTCTGCATCGCCAGGGTATGCACCGTTGGCATCCACATGAACGTCGAGGTCGGGATAGGCTCCACGCACCGCCCGGACCGGTTCCACGTCCCAGCCCGGGGCGATCTTCAGCTTCACTCGGGGATAGCCCGATTCCACGTGGGTAGCGACCTGCTCCAGCAGCGCGTCGATGCTCGGCTCGATGCCCAGGGACACCCCCGCCACCACTGTGCTGCGGCTCCCGCCCAGTGCCTGCGCCAGCGGCTGCTGGATCTGGTCGGCGTACAGCGTCCACGCCGCGATGTCGACACCGGCCTTGGCGAACCAGTGCCCGCGGACCTTGGAGAACAGCTCCGTGACCTGATCCGGGTGGTCCCATTGGGCGCCCAGCACTGCGGGCAGGAGGTACTGAGTCGAGGTGTGCCAGGCGATGGTCGTGGTTTCAGACGCATAGTAGGGCCCCGCCGGTGAGGCAATCTCTCCCCACCCTGTGGCGCCGGACTCGTCGGTGAGTTCCACCAGAAGATGTCTCAGTGAGGACTTGCGGTGGCTGGAGGTCTCGAACGAGTGGACCAGAGGCAACTCCACATCATGGAGCGCCGCGTTGACGATGCGCATGAATCAGTCCTTCACAAAGGTGTAGACGGCAGTGTGTGGGTCGGTGCGGAAGCAGGAGATGGCAGCAAAGCCCTCCTCGAACATCTCACGGATCTGTTGGCGCAGCCGGGCGGCGAGGTCGGGGTCCACCGGTTTCGCGGCGGGGACCCCTAGGTGGGTTCCGCTAGCGTCAGTGTGCACCTGACCCACCGGTACGTGGGGGGTGTGGGCCTCTGCGGCAGTCTGCGGCGAGGCTTCGACGTCGTCGGCGAAGCGCCACTCCACGGTGACGCGATCGGTGCCTGGCAAGCCCTGCGCGTCGGGGGTGTACCAGCGTCCGCGGGCGCCGAGCACGTCCAGATTAAAGTGAGCGTTCCGGGCCAGAAGCGGGTCATAGGTCCACCGCATCCGCTGCGCACCCGACCGGTCCGCCATGGCCGCTTGAACCCTCTTCAGAGACCGGCCCACACCCTGTCCCTGCAGCACAGAAGAGACCACTGCGGCCTGTGAAAAGTGATAGATGTGCGGGTCCTCGCCGGTATCGACTGCAGCCCACCCGTAGGCAAAGGCCAACACGGTTCCGGAAGGATCAACTGCTCCGACTACCGAACCCGAGTGACGCAGCAGTGAGCTCAGCATGCGCGGATTGAGCGACTCGTCTTCGCCCGTGTAACCGAAGACCCCGCGGTAGAGTTGGCAAGCCTGCTTCAGCTCCCCGTAATTGCTGAGTTGACGAACGATCAGCCCGGAGCTGAGCGTCAGCTGTTCGGCGGGGGAGTTGTCTGGGGAGGTCATGAACCCACTGTATCGTCCTGCCACTGAACGGCATGGGGTGGGGGCGATAGGGTGTCTGGCATGGCTGAAAAGGTTGCACTGATCACAGGTGGTTCGCGCGGCATCGGGAGGGCGATCGCCCAGGAGCTGGCCCCCGACTACAGGGTGCTGGTCGGCGGCACCAACCCAGAACGGGTGCAGGAGGTGGTCTCAGCGCTGCCAAATGCGGCGCCGTTCCTGGCGGACCTCACCGACGCTCAAGCCGTGCGGGAGGCATGGGATACCACAGGGGTGGACCAGTTGGACGTATTGGTCCATTCAGCGGGCGTGGCCTGGCTCTCCCCGGTGGCTGAGTCCTCACCGCAGCACTGGCGGGACATGTTTGAGCTCAATGTGTTCGCCGTAGCGGAGCTGACGCGTCTGGCTCTGCCTGCGCTGCGGGCCGCCTCCGGTCACGTGGTGGCCATCAACTCCGGGGCCGGCTACCGCTCGCGCGCCAACGGCGCGCTGTACTCCGGCTCCAAGTTCGCGCTCCGAGCCTTCACCGATGCTCTGCGTGAGGAGGAGCGCGGCAAGATCCGGGTCACATCACTGCATCCCGGGCAGGTGGACACTGATATGCAGGTGGCGCTGCAGACCGCATTGGGAAACACACAGTACGACGGCGCCCGTTTCATCTCTCCGGAGGCGGTGGCCAAGACTGCTCGCCTAGCGGTGGAGAATGAGGCTGCGTCGGCCATCAGTGAGTTGACGATCCAGCCGGTCAACCCCTGAGCCCGGTCAATCACTGAACCCGGGCTCACCGGTCCTGTACCGGCGGACGCCAGGCACGCAGCTGGGTAATCAGATCCCCCGGGGTGTCTGCGATGACCAGGGCGTCGCGCCGCCACCCGGCGATGAAGCCTTCGGCGACCTGGTGGTCGATCATGGTCAACAGCGGGTTCCAGAACCCCTTGATGTTGTACAGCGCCACCGGCTTGGCGTGAATCCCCAGATACTGCCAGGTCCACACCTCAAAGAGTTCCTCCAGAGTGCCCATCCCGCCGGGCAGTGCCACAAACGCGTCACCGAGTTCGCCGAGCCGGGCCTTGCGGAAGTGCATGTCGGGCACGATCTCCAGGTACGTCAGGTCGCGGTGGGCAACTTCCCGCTCCATCAGGACATCGGGGATGACCCCGATGACTTCGCCGCGGGCCTCCAAGGCGGCATCCGCGATCTGTCCCATCAGCCCCACTTTTCCGCCGCCGTAGACCAGTCCGATAGCGCCCTTGGCCAGCTCGGCCCCCAGGGTGCGCACATGCTGCTGGTACGCCAGATCGTGGCCCGATGCCCCGCCGGTGAACACGGTGATGCGGTGGAGGTCAGTCACGCCCCCATCCTATAAGGGGGACCACAGCAGTGGCCGATTTTCCATGGGACTGCCGGGCCTGCTAGAATTTCCAGGTCCATTCCTCCGTAGCTCAATGGCAGAGCACCCGACTGTTAATCGGGTGGTTGCTGGTTCGAGTCCAGCCGGGGGAGCCAAGCACCAAGAGCCCTCTGCCCCTCAGGCGGGGGGCATTTTGGTTTCGCTGGCAGCACGAGCTCGGAGGTCCCGGTGAACACTGAGCAGCACCCCGATATCGCCCGATTGGTGATCTCCTGCCCGGACCAGCATGGGATCGTGGCCGCAGTCTCGGAACTGATCGCCGACCTCGGTGGCAACATCATCACCCTTGACCAGTACTCCACCGGGGTGGAGGATGGTCAATTCTTCCAGCGCACAGTCTTCCACCTTCCGGACTTTGCCCGCCGCCGTCACCAGGTGCAGCGACAGCTTGAAGAGCGGCTTGTGCCACGCTTCTCCATGCAGCTTGAGCTCACGGCGGCTGCTGAGCCGAAGCGCGTGGCGATCTTCGCCTCTAAGACGGACCACTGCCTGCTTGACTTGTTGTGGCGCCACCGCCGTGGGGACCTGCCTATGGACATCGCCATGGTGGTGTCGAACCACCCGGACCTGGAAGCTGACGTGCAGCGCTTCGGTATCGAATTCCACCATGTGCCGGTGGATCGCGAGAACAAAGCGGCCGCCGAGTCCGAGCACCTCAACCTGCTGCACGGCAAGGTCGATCTGGTGGTGCTGGCCCGCTACATGCAGATACTCTCGCCGGAATTTCTGGATCAGGTCGGAGTGCCGGTGATCAATATTCACCACAGCTTTCTCCCCGCGTTCATCGGCGCGGGTCCCTATCAGAAGGCCAAGGATCGCGGCGTGAAGCTTATCGGTGCCACCGCACACTATGTCACCGAAGACCTGGATGAGGGGCCCATCATCGAGCAGGATGTGATCCGGGTCTCGCACGCCGACGACGTCGCCCAGCTCACCCGATTCGGTGCGGACGTGGAGCGCGCGGTCCTCTCCAGAGCGGTGAAATGGCACTGTGAGGACCGGGTCATCCGGCACGGAGCCACCACCATCGTCTTTCAGGGTTAAAGAGCAGTAAGGGCCGCCGGAAGGAGCGGCCCTTACTGTTGCTTCCGTGTCTGCTCGGCGCAGCAGCCCTACTGGTGGATCTCTTTGGCCTCCTGCCCTCCAGTGCCCACCTGCTGGGAGCCCGCGTTTGACGTGACGCGGATCCGCTGTGGGCGCTCTTCGGCGTAGACACCTGCCACGCGAACAGTGAGCACCCCGGATTCGTAATCGGCGGAGATGGCGCTGTCCTGGACAGCTTCCGGAAGATGCATAGTGCGGGAGAAGCTGCCGTAGCGGACCTCGCGGAATCCTTCGGCCTCATGCCGGACTTTCCGCTCGCCGGAGACGGTCAGCGTGCGCCCTCCGTTGGACAGTTCCACCGAGATGTCTTTCTCTGGGTCAACCCCGGGTAGGTCGACGCTTGCGACTAAGTCTTCACCCTCCCGGCGTGCATCTACCGGTGGCACAAAGCCGGAGCGGCGCTGTTCGTCGTCGAACTGCGGCATGCGGGACTGGCGGAGGAAGTCGTCCACCAGAGCGAAGGGATCAAGGCGGGTAAACGTTGAGTTGATCATCAGTAATCAGCTCCTTTCGGGAAGCAACTCATCACCTACAACGGTGGACTGTGCCACTGCGGCACTGTCATGGAGACTCAACGGTCCCGCGCGGCGAGTTATTCCCAAATGTGAGTCAAAGACGCTCAAGTTTGTAAGAGTCGAGGTTGGGTGCCCTGCCTGCGCAGAAGAGGAGTCGTTGAGGGCGCGGCGCACACCCTTTTTATAGGCCCTTAAGAGGCCAATGGCCCGGCCCCCAGTTGGGGTGCCGGGCCATTGAGCTTCAAGACTGGTGTCACTCGACAGTGACGTCGCCTTCTGCTTCGACCGTGGTCTCGGTCTCAGCGTCTGCGTCATCCTCGACTGGGGCGTCGATGGAATCCAGCAGGGCACCGATCTCTTCCAGAGCGCTGAGGATGTCGGCCTCAGCGTCCTCGAGAACCGTGTCAGCCTCATCGAGGACCGTGTCGGCCTCGTCAAGGACTGCGTCGGTGTCTTCGACGGGTGCCTCGTCTTCGGCGTCGTCGACGATTGCGTCGGTGTCTTCGACGGGTGCCTCGTCTTCGGCGTCGTCGACGATTGCGTCGGTGTCTTCGACGGGTGCCTCGTCTTCGGCGTCGTCGACGATTGCGTCGGTGTCTTCGACGGGTGCCTCGTCTTCGGCGTCGTCGACGATTGCGTCGGTGTCTTCGACGGGTGCCTCGTCTTCGGCGTCGTCGACGATTGCGTCGGTGTCTTCGACGGGTGCCTCGTCTTCGGCGTCGTCGACGATTGCGTCGGTGTCTTCGACGGGTGCCTCGTCTTCGGCGTCGTCGACGATTGCGTCGGTGTCCTCGGCGGGCGCCTCATCCTCGGTGTCCTCGGCGGGCGCCTCGTCGTCTTCGGTTTCCTCGACGGGGGCATCGTCGTCGCTCTTCTGCTGGCCCGGTGCGTGAGCGTGGGCCGCATCTCGGTTGCTTTCGCCCTGCTCCTTCTCGTGGGCGCTGACCGAGATAGCCTCACCTGGAGGCTCGGTGACCTCTGCTGGCTGGGCCACTGCGGAGCCGATGCCTGCGGTCAACCCTAGGGCAGTGACCGCGCTTGTCGTGAGAATCCTGTGCCTGACGTTCATCCGGTTTTCACCTTTTCTGTCGGGATAATGACACGTGATTGCGACCCCCTGGTGGGGCAAGCCCTGACGTATGGGTCCGAATTCAAAAGCCGCAGCCAAAGAGCATGCGCTCCTCCGCTTTGGCTTCTCCTAGGAGAGACCCGGGTCAGTGCTGCCGACCTCGTCGCTTTGTACGCCGTGATCGGATCGTAACCACCGAGTTATGCAATCACAGCGCCTCCGACAGGTGAAAGCCCCAAACGGCAAATTCATGACACTATTCCGGAACTGCCAGCCCATGTTCAGTTCGCCGATCCGAGCACCAGGTCCGCACCAGCGTTCTTGTAGTGTGGTGGATATGCCCAATCAGGCCAATGCCTCCCCCTCTTCCTCGGGTCCCACGAAGGGGCGAAAGCGCCGCGTTCAGTCAGTGTTGGAAGTGATCCGCACCGAGCAACTCACTCCGCATATGGTGCGGGTGGTCCTCGGAGGCGACCAGTTTGAGGCGATCGAATTCAAGGACGGCACGGACCAGTACATCAAGCTGCTGTTCGCCGATCCGGCGCTGGGGCTGGAGCGGCCCTATGACATGGAGGAACTGCGCGAGAGGCTTCCCGCAGAGCAGATGCCGGTGCAGCGGACTTACACCATCCGGCACATTGACTGGGGCCACCAGCACATTTGGGTGGATTTCGTCATCCACGGAGACGAGGGAGTCGCCGGACCCTGGGCCGCGGCGGCGCAGCCGGGGGACCGGATCAGCTTCTTCGGCCCCGGGGTCGGCTACACACCCAGGCCAGAGGCCGACTTTCACCTCCTCGCCGGTGATGAGGCAGCCCTGCCGGCAATCGCTGCCGCGTTGGAGGGGATGGCTGAGGAGGCCCGCGGCGTCGCCGTGATTGAAGTCCGTGACGCCTCAGAAGAGGTGCCACTGACGGCTCCGACGGGTGTTGAGGTGCAGTGGCTCCACCGCGGAGGTGATTTCACTCCGGAGTCCACTCTGCTGACGGACCGCCTTCTGACACTGGAGTTGCCGGAGGGGGATGTCCAGGTCTTTATTCATGGCGAACGCGAGCAGATGAAGCGTATCCGGAAGCTGCTTGTTCAGGACTGGGGGATGGCGCGCAAAGGGATGTCCCTCTCCGCCTACTGGGCCTATGGGCGGATTGAAGACCAGTTCCAAGCCGAGAAGAAGACGGCGCTGGGCAAGATCGACCCCGAGGGCTAGTTACCCAGCTACCCCAGAGCTGGTGCCGATGACGAGCGCGACGATCAGCCAGCCGACAAGGACCAATACGGTAGCCGCAGCGCAGATGCCTCCGAACCGAGTGAAGCCCTGCAACCGGTGGTCGGCTCGGTCCCGCATGGTGCCTGACAGCAGCAGGAAGAGGTCCACAATCGTCCACGCGCCGACGACTCCCACCAGGGGCAGGCCCGCATTGGGCAGCCCCAGGATCATCAGCACAACGCCCGCACAGAACATACTGGTCTTAAGCACTGCGGTGGGCAGGTATCCCAGGTAGTACCGCTGCGCACCGATTGGTCCCAAGAACAGCGCCAGCGACCACGCGACCAGGAATTTCTTGGAAGATTCGGGCTGGGTCTCGAAGGCACGCCGGTCCTGCTCGGTGTAGGTGTTGGCGTAGAGCTCGTCGAGGTCGTAGTCCGCGGGCATACTTCAAGTCTAGTGCCAGTACGAAAGCCCTGACCTGGGCGCCTCCCCGGGGGTGCAGGTGGTAGTTTGGACCTGAATATACGCTTCTCAACCACGGATGGAGGCGCTGTCGTGGCGCAGCAGAACACTCAGAACGCGGCATCGAAACCTTCCCTGCTCGACGTCGCCAAAGTTCTCGTTCGGCTGGGACCGAAACAGATCAACGATGAAATCTCCCTGGCCATCGCTCAGATGAAGGCTAAGGGGATCGCCGCCGGCATCGCGGCCGCACTGATGGCGGTGGGACTGGTGTTCCTCACCTTTCTGGTGGTTGCGTTGATCGTCGCCGCTATCGGCGGTCTCTATGCCGCGGGGCTTGCGCTCTGGCTGGCAGCACTCATCGTTGCCGGTGCATTCCTGCTTATTGCACTGCTCTTTGCACTGATCGGACTGGCGAAGTTCAAGGGTGCCCAACCTCTTGCTCCGAATGACGCCATCCGCGGGTTCCGGCTGGACATGGGCGTGGCCAGAGAGGGCTCCGACTTCGATCCGAAATCTTTGGATCGTGCGGACCAGGAGCGTCGCCGGGCCAAGGAGGAAGCCAAGCGCCGCGCGGCCGCGCAGAAAAAGACTCCGGGTGAAGGCAAGCCGCAGCAGCCTACTTACACCGAGCTGCTGCGCAGGACCGCCCTGCGCCGTGACCACATTGCCGGTCTGCAGGATCAGTTGCGGAAGCGTTTCTCCAAGACGGACTCCGCGGCAGAACCCCTCGCTGGCGAGCGAGCTCCGCTGGCTTCCTCCGACCCGGCGCACACACCTCCGCAGCCTGGTCCACATCACGAGGCTCGCAATGCCAAAGATTTCCTGGCAGAGCGTTGGAAGCCGTTGGCTGTCGCCGCTGGCTCCACCGCTGCCGCAGGAGCGTTTCTGCGTGAGCTGATCAAGAAATAGCTGAGTTCGGTGAGGATATTTGGTGCTGGGACCCGGAAGGGTTTCGAGTACACGGTCAGGGACACTTTCTGGACTGTTCCGAATGTGGTGACCGTTCTGCGCTTCCTCCTCATCCCGGTCTTCGTCTATCTCATCAGCGAGGATGAGCACCTGTCCGCCTTCTGGATCTTGGTGGTGCTGGGTGCCACTGACTGGCTCGATGGCTTCATCGCACGGTTCTTCGACCAAATGTCCACCGTAGGCCGGTGGCTGGATCCGCTGGCCGACCGGCTTGCCATGATCGTCGTCACCCTTACCGTGGTCCAAGCCGGAATTGCTCCGGTGTGGCTCATCTGGGCCATCCTTATCCCAGATCTGGTCCTGTTGGCCGCTTCGGCACTGCTCTTCGCAGGTTCGCCCGAGCTGCCCGTCTCCGCTATGGGCAGAGTCCGTACCGCGTGCCTGATGATCAGCTTGCCGGTGCTGTTGCTGGTGGAAGTGCCGGAGGTCTCGGATAACCTCGGCGCGCTCTTTCCAGTGGTCGCCGAGTCGTTCCTACTCGCTGCAGCGGTGATGCACATCATTGCCTCCACGGACTACCTTGTCCAAGCACTCGGCAAATTCCGCAGGCTGCGCGCAGCAGACATCAACCCGTGGCGGCGCGCCACCTGGGCCAGGACTGGTGCGGCCGCTTCGGCACGCGGGCCGCTCCCAGGTGAAGCGAAGACACAGCCACCCGCCTCGCCAGCAGATCTGGAGGCCAGAGCTCAACGATCCCGCCGGAAGGCCGACACAGAGTGAGCACCCGAAAGCCACTGACCGTTCTCATTGCTGCAGACACTTACCCACCAGATGTCAACGGGGCAGCCATCTTCGGGTATCGACTGGCCAGACATATGACGGCCAGGGGCCACGAGGTGCACATTGCGGCCGCCCGGCCGGTGCCCGGCCCAGACGTGGTGGAGCACCGCGCGGAAGCAACTGTCCACCGGTTCAGGTCCTTCAAAGCACCCACCCACGAATACCACCGGCTGTGCCTGCCGCTGCTGGTCGAGCCCGCCATGCGCAGGCTCATCGCCCAGATTCAGCCGGATGTGGTGCATGTTCAGTGCCACTACATGATCGGCAAGGCCGCCATCCTCGCCGCAGACGCAGCCCGGGTCCGGACTGTGGCCACCAACCACTTCATGCCGGAGAACCTCGACCCGTTCCTCCCGTTCCCCCGCTGGTTCAAGCGCATTGTGGCCCGTAACTCCTGGCGCGACATGGGCAGGCTGATGGGCCGCGCCTCCGTGGTGACCACGCCTACACCACTGGCCGCCGACACGATGCGCGCCAAGGCGGGGTTAGAACATGTGCTCCCGCTCTCCAACGGCATCGACGTCGACTACTACAGTCCCCGGCCCGGCGAGGAGATTCCCAGGCGGGCCCAGCCGACGGTGCTTTTTGTGGGCCGGCTCGCCGTCGAGAAGAACGTCGATGTGCTCATTGATGCGGTGGCCAAGACTGACCCCGAGCTGGGCGTCTGCGCGGAAATCGTCGGCGACGGGGACCAGCGCGACAAGCTCCGCGACCAGACCGCCCAGCTGGGCATCGAGGACCGCATCACCTTCAGAGGTCACGTGGACGACGCTCAGCTCCGCGAGGCCTACATCGCCGCCGATGTGTTCTGCCAGCCAGGCACATCCGAGCTGCAGTCCCTGGTCTCCCTGGAAGCGATGAGTGCGGCCAAACCAGTTGTTCTGGCCGATGCCTTAGCGCTGCCGCACCTGGTGGCCGAAGGAGAGAACGGGTACCTCTTCGAGCCGTTCAACAGCGATCACCTTGCCCAGCAGCTCAACCGGATCTTCCGTGCCTCCCCGCAGCAGCGGGCCACGATGGGGAAGGTGAGTCGGGAGAAGGCGGAGCAGCACGCTATCGGTGAGACGATGGCCGCCTACGAGGCGCTGTACTATGGCGCGAACTGGACCGAGACCTACCAGTTTGGGTGGTAGTCCGCTCCGGGTGGGGCTTCGGAGCCTGTCAGCGATTCGGCCAGTGCAAGCAGTTGGGCGGCGGAGGCGGCCCAGGAGTACTCCTGGCTGCGCGCCCGCGCTGCTTGGCTGGCGGCGGCGAACGTCAGGGGATCCTCCAGGGCTCGCACCGCAGCCGTCAGCTGCTCCGGCGCATCGGCACCGATAATCTGCCCAGCGCAGGTCTCGACCGCCGAGCCAATCACCTCACCGAAGATGGCCAAGTCTGAGGTGATCACCGGTGTCCCGTGTGAGAAAGCTTCCACCACTGGGAGACAGAACCCCTCCGCCCTGGAAAGGGTGACCAATGCCGTGGCTCGCTGCAGCAGCTGGTGGTAGTCAGCCTCAGAGATCCCATTGTGGAATACCAGCTGGCCGGGCCGCTGCGCCATGGATGACAGCTGGGCACGCTGCGTGGGAGTCACCGGAGAGCACAGGTGCAGCCGGTACTCGGGAAGTTCGTTCAGGCCCGCGATCAGCCCCGGCACATTCTTATACCCCATGAACGATCCCATGTACACGAGCTCCTTCTCAGGAGGTCGCTGGGGATCACGAGCCCGCTGCACTTCCTGGGGCGCATTGGGGATCAGGTGCACTGGGCGTCTTGTGAGCTGGTAAGTGCTGATGAGCTCGGCCGTGGTCTGCGAGACGGTGGCGACGGCGTCGGCCCGGTTCAGTGCCAGCCGTTGCGGCACATAGCTGAGGTGGTACAGCCGCCATCCCAGCCGCACCGGCGCCGGCAGGTTCTGCGGTGGCGTCCGGTGTTGATAGTAGATGAGGTCATGAAGGGTGAGGATGAGCCGGTACTTGCGGCCCACGCTGCCCATGGTCTGCATAGGGGAGAACACGACGTCGGGACGGTGGGGGTTGATCTGCCGAGCCACCCAGGGCTCGCGCGGCCCGGTGGGGGAGCTGATGCGCAGATGCGGCAGCTCAGGCAGCTGCTTGAGCTGCGCTGGGTCATGAATAAGCATGGTGATATCGGCGCTGCCAGCGGCGGCTCTGACCAAGGATGCGGTGTACCGGGAAATCCCGTCATGGACCTCCGGGCGCACATAGCGGCAGTCGATGAAGAGCCTCATATCTTCAGTCTGTCACCTCCCCGGGCTGCTCCGTTCCGCGTGCGAGGATAGGAACGATGACGCTCAGCGCCCGTGAACTGTGGATCGAAGCACCCGGCTGTGCACGGGTGCGTGAGGTGCCTGCGCCTGAGCCCGGTCCCTCCGAGGTGCTGATTGAGACGCTGCGCTCGGGAATTTCCCCCGGGACAGAGACGCTGATCTACCGCGGTGAAGTGCCTGCTGCGGTGACTGCGCTGATGGCCGCACCTCACCAATTGGGACAGCTTCCGTACCCGGTCTCGCACGGGTATCTCAACGTGGGGGTGGTTCGCCAAGGTCCGGAGGAGCTGCTGGACAAGCGTGTCTTCTCCCTCACCGGCCACCGATCCCATGCGGTCGTGCCGGCGGAGGCCTGCCATGTGGTGCCAGAAAGCATGCCCAGCGAGCGGGCACTGCTTGCAGGCATTGCCGAGGTGGGACTCAACGCGGTGTGGGAGGCCCAGACCACCGTGGGGGACCGAGTGGCAGTGGTGGGGGCCGGGCTGGTGGGCCTGGTGACTGCATTGCTGCTGGCTCAGGTCAGCCCGGCGCGGCTGCAGCTGGTCGAGATTGACCCCGCGCGCCGAGCCCTAGCCGCTGGGCTGGGGCTTGAGACGGTCGCGCCGCAGGACGCGGCCGGGGACAACGACGCGGTGTTCCACACCTCCGCTGCGGATGCGGGACTACGCCGGGCACTAGAGCTCGCCGGTGACGACGCTGCGGTGGTGGAGATGTCCTGGTACGGCACTCGCGAGCCCGCGGTCCCACTGGGGGCGGACTTTCACGCCCGTCGATTGCGCATCATTGGCGCGCAGGTCGGCGAGGTGGCCGCGCCCAAGCGGCTCCGACGCACGCGCAGGCAGCGCCTTGCTGCTGCACTGCACCTGTTGGACTCCCGCTTTGACGCACTGATCACCGGGGTCTCTGCCTTGGATGAGCTCCCCGGCGTCTTCGAAGATTTTTCCCGTAAGGCAGACTGGACCCGAAACCAGCTGCTGCACGCGGTGACTTACCGCCAGTCTGAGCCTGAAGGAGCCCCATGATTTCAGCCCACACTCCCGTGTTTCGCATCTCTGTGGACGACCACGTGATGATCGCGCATTCGCTGCCTGGCGAGTTCTTTGGTCCCGCCCAACGGATGCACGGGGCAACTTTGGCGATCACCGCCACCTTTGAGCGTGAGGGTCTCGACGAGCACGGGGTCGTGATCGATATCGGCCAAGCCACCTCCCTGTTGGCTGAGGTGTTGGACGGCTTGCGCTACCGGAATTTGGACGAACATCCGAGCTTCACGGACAAGATCTCCACTACCGAGGTCATCTGCCAGCATGTGGCCCTGCAGGTGGCACAGGCGCTCCCCGAAGGGCACGGTCTGCGTGCCCTGGAGATTGCCGCGGATGAGCATCCGCGGGCGCGGGCTTCGGTGCGGATCGAGCTTAGCCAGTGACGGGCCGGTTCCATTTCGCTCATGGACGCCGTGGGTCTCGGTTAGGATAGAGCGGCTGCCGGTGCACCTCATCAGCGGCCACGGGGGGTTAGCTCAGTTGGTTAGAGCAGAGGACTCATAATCCTTTGGTCGCGGGTTCAAGTCCCGCACCCCCTACTCTTGGCGCAGCCGGTGCCGTTATGGGATCTTCAGCTGGAGACCTTGGGGTTATCGGACTGGCTCTCGCGGGCCTTGCGGGCGGAGGCGACGTCGTCAACCACGAGCACGATATGGCGAATACTGGCTATCAGCGAACCGTAAGTCGGCCACGAATCACTTGGCAGGCCGTCGTCGGCGGCTAAATCGGCCGAGAGCACCATCAAGTCCTCGTGCAGCGGGGCCACCTCTTTGTCCGGGTCTGCGATGGACCGGCCCACATCTCCCACGATCCGCGCCCACCGGACACGGAAACGGTCGTCCCACTGGCCGTCGGAGTATGAGGCCTCCCGCAGTGAGCGAGCCAAATGGCGAAGATGCGAGATCCCTTCGTCGGTCCGCTCAAGGATGTCCTCGTAACTGGCTTCCTCCGCATTCCACCCGCTGCGGTGAAGCTTCTTTCTTGCGCGGCGGCCCCGCGGGTTGGCTCGGCGCGATTCCCGGGCGAAGCGCACCACCGCCCAGGCCGAATTGAGCTCCTGGCTCATCGACTCCGTCTCCTTGAACCACGCCTCGGCCCTGTCGGTATCCCACGAATCCGAGAACTCATTGGCCATATTGACCAGGACCCCACCCATACGTTCGTTCAGGCTGTCCACGTACCGGCTGGCCTGTTTGTCACCCAGGGGCGGCACAATGAGCATATTGACCAGGACTCCGGCGGCGACCCCCACTGCGACTTCAAGGATCCGGTCATCCAGCAAAGGGGCTTGTTCACCGAATCCGCTGCCCAGCACAAAGATGGCCGTCGTCGCGATCGCTACTCCTTCATCGCGGATCCAGGAGATCCGGGCAGCCGCCACGCCGACAAACAGCGCCAGCGCAAAAGTCCACAGGCTCACGCCCAGGAAGTACCCAATGACGAAGGACATTCCCACCCCGACGCTCGAGGCGACCGTGGTCTGGACTCCATGCGAGAGCGACCGGTGGACCGTGGCATGGACGGTCAGCAGCGCAGTCCACGGTGCCAGAAACGCCAGTTCCGACTCCAGTACGCTGACGGAAAACCACCACGCACCCGTCCCTGCCACCACTGTCTTGAGAATCTGCAGCACGTCGGTGAGGAATTCTGGGCGCCGCACTACCTCCCGGGCACGCCGAGCTTTGTCCCGCAGCACCGGGCCCACGCCGCTGCCGTCTTCGGACTCCGGATCAAGGCCGCTCGCGTCTGTTTCTCTCATCCTCACCTCACGTTGGGTCCTGGGAGTCAGTGCCCGTGCTGAGCATCCTCGGCCGTCGTGCGCCGGCAGAGTTCCGCTCTTCGAAGGCCTTGCCGTAGCGCAATAATTGCACGTCGTGGTAGTGGTTGGCTGCCAATTGGAAACCCACGGGGAGTCCGTCGGCGGTGAAGCCGCCCGGCAGGCTGAGTACCGGCAGCGACGTCGCCGAGAGCACACACGCTGAACGCATCCAGTCCAAGTACGTCTGCAGCCGCTGGCCCTCAATTTCGGTGGGGTAGCGGAGGGAGGCGTCGAAGGGGAGCACCTGGGCAGCGGGACTGAGAAACAGGTCGAATGTGGCGAAGAATGCCCGCACGTGGTCCTGTAAGCGGGTGGCAGCCGCAGTGGCGTCAATCCAGTCCTGCGCTGTCAGCGCCCATCCCTGCTCCACGTTCCAGACCACCTCAGGTTTGATCAGGCTTCGGTGTTGGCGCACAAGGTCTCCCAATCCGGCGGCGAAGGTCATCGCCCGGGTGGTGGTGAAGACGGTGTCTGCCTCAGAAAAGTCGATGGATGCCTCCTCCACTGTGGCGCCCATCTCCTCGAAAATACTCAGCTGCGCCTCCAGCACCTCCAGCACATCGCGTTCCACGGGGATTCCAAGACCGAAGTCAGGAGACCAGCCAATGCGCACTCCGGCCAGATCGCCGGTCAGTGGACCGGCGAAGGAGCCGGCCTGTACCGGAGCGGGCAGGGGCTGCTCGGGGGCGGGCCCCGCCACGGCTGACATGAACAGGGCAATGTCGGCCACCGTGCGCGCCATCGGTCCGGTGCGCCCGAGCCACTGCCACGCATCCACCGGCGACGGGGCTGGAATGACTCCGTAGGAGGGGCGGAAGCCTGTGAGGTTGCAGAACGATGCGGGGATGCGCAGCGAACCGCCCATGTCGCTCCCTTCACCCAAGGGCTGAATTCCCGCGGCAATTGCCGCAGCGACGCCGCCGCTGGACCCACCAGCGCTGCGATCAGTGGCATAGGGGTTGGTCGTGGTGCCGAAGACCTCGTTGAAAGTGTGCGATCCGGCGCCGAACTCCGGGACATTGGTCTTTCCGGTGGAGATGACCCCCGCCTGACGGAGTCGGCTGATGATGAGATCGTCCTCTTTCGGGATCTCGTTCTGGAATACCAGGGACCCTTGTGTGGTCCGCATTCCTTGCGTGCGATGAGTGTCTTTGTGGGTCATCGGCAGACCATGAAGAGGTCCGGCCGGGCCTTCGGAAACGATGAGTTCGTCCGCGCGGCTTGCAGCCACGAGCGCCGCCTCTGCCTCAACGGTCACCACGGCGTTGATGGCTGGGTTGACCCCTTCAATATGTTCCAGGTGCGCGTGGACCACTTCACGGGAGGAGACCTCCCTGTCACGCAGGCGGGTCACGAGTTCCACGGCGCTCATTTCTAACAGCTCGTCCATGTTCAAACCTCCTTGGTGAGGGTCACTCCGGTCTGATGTGCAGTCTTCCGCACCGCGCGAGACCTGTGAAGTGGAGCAGTATGGCGGGTGCCACCCCTTCAGAGCGTTCAGACTCTTAACAGAAAATACCCAGCGATACCCCCCTATTAGGTCTACTGGCGAGTATGTATAGTCGCCCGTATCGCGGGTCGTGACCTCGCGTTGACAGATAATCCCGAGATGAGGAGATGTCATGACGACCAAAGTTGAAAAGACCGTGGTAATCGAGGTCCCTGAGTCCACCGCCTACAACCAGTGGACTCAGTTCGAGGAATTCCCCCACTTCATGAACGGCGTCACCGCTGTTCACCAGCTTGATGACAAGCGCCTGGAATGGGTCGCGGAGATCGGTGGTGTGCGCCGGCAGTGGAAGGCGGAGATCCTGGAGCAGGTGCCTGACCAGAAGATCGCCTGGGCGGCCACAGAAGGTGCTGTCAATTCCGGCGTGGTGACCTTCAAGGAAGCAGGACCCGGGAAGACTGAAGTGCGCCTTGAACTGGAGTACGAGCCCGACAACTGGGTCGAGAAGGTAGGCGACACGCTCAACGTGGTGGACAACCGGGCTGAAAAGGACCTAGAGAACTTTAAGGAGCTGATCGAGTCCGAGGGCTACTCCACGGGTGCTTGGAGAGGCAAGATCGGCCACGGGTCCGAGACCGGCACCCCGGCCTCCACGCCCCCGGTGGATGGAACCCAAGGCGGAGGCGTACCCCGCATCTCCTGAGGGGCACCTCCTGAAGGGCTAGGCCCCGGCGTTTAAGCTCCGCCAACTTCATCGAAGGCACTGAAATGCCCCTCGGACGCAAATGTGTCCGAGGGGCATTTCTACATTTTCGCTGTATTCACCAGGCGTGTATGTCCCTATGGGGCGCGAAGACCGACTCGCCGCACCCCGAAGGCAAGGCGGAAGGCAAGGCGAGAGATCGCCGCACTAGCACGTTTTCTCCTCCCCGCCGCGGGGATCCCGCGGGAAGCCGTGGGTCTTTCTGGTGCTCAGACTGCTCCTTACTTGAAAAGCGGACCGAAACCAGCCGGCAGCTGAGAGCGCAGGTTCTGGATTTCGCCTTCAGATACGGCTTCGCTCAGAGTCGCGAACACTGCTGCGACGTGGTGCCGGGCCTGTTCCGGGTCGACCCCCGCGCCTAAGTGAGTTGCGACCCGGCGCAGAAAATCATCCACGTCATCGACAACAGGCTCAGTTGCCGCATGCTCTGTGAGGGGCCCCTTGAGTTCTTCGGGGAGCTGGGCCGCAAGGTTGTCAGCCTCACCGCCCTTCAGACGCTGGCCCAAGTCAGCCAGGACAACTTCGGTCGTCTGGACAGCTATTTCGCGGTCGTCGTGACCGTCGCGTTCGCTCACGGTCTTGATGAACTCGTCATAGCGCATAAGAGTGGCTCCTTTCGAGATCAAGGGCCCTGTCGCTCTGGTTGGTCAGAACCCTGACAATGCCGGCTTTTTCACCGTGTTGATATTGGACGCGAGAGGATCTCCCGGTCCACATTGTTATCAATCGTCACTTAGCAGGGGCTGAACGACGTGTTTGAGTTCACCGGGCAGTAGGCGGTGGACGCGTCGTGATGGCAGTGGCAGTACGTCGGAGGGTTCGAGTCCGGTGTCACCTCATTCGTGACGCAACTCTTAGGCCCTTGGGCTCTAGCGTGAACAGGTCAAGGATGCTGGGATGTGAAGAGGTCGACCGCGCTTTCGAGTGCTCGGGCAGACACTTGGGATGTGTTAGAGGCACCCTGTGCGGTGAGTGATATGTTAGAGGCACCCTGTGCGGTGAGTGATACAACCAGGATCACTGAGCAAGAACGGATCAGGTGATGACATGAGGCGAATGGCTTCTGCGCCGATTCCAGGCGGACATCCTGCCGAACCTCACCGGTCAGGTCTTGCGACACGCTTGAACTGGCTTCGTGCCAGTGTGTTGGGCGCTAATGACGGCATCGTTTCTGTGGCGGCGATTGTCGTCGGTGTCGCTGGGGCGTCGACAGCCACAGGCCCTGTTCTGACTGCAGGCGTCGCGGGGCTGGTGGGTGGTGCGGTCTCGATGGCGCTGGGGGAGTACGTATCGGTGAGCAGTCAGAGCGACAGTGAACGGGCGCTTATCGCGAAGGAACGGAGTGAGCTCGAGGAGTTGCCCGAGGAGGAACTCCAGGAGCTTACCGACCTCTACCGCGCTCGAGGTCTCAGCAGGAAGACGGCCCGACAGGTTGCCCTCGAGCTTACAGAGCACGACGCATTAGCAGCTCACCTCTCAGCGGAGCTGAATATTGATCAGGAGGATGTCGTGAGCCCTTGGCATGCCGCGGCGGCATCGGCCGCAGCCTTCACGGTCGGTGGGCTCCTGCCATTGCTCGCGATTCTGCTGCCACCCGAGGCGTGGCGGGTACCGGTGACCTTCCTCGCGGTGCTGGTGGCATTGGGGTTGACGGGACTGACCTCAGCGCAGGTAGGCGGTAGTTCGCGGGTCAGAGCGGCTCTGCGCCTGGTGGTCGGTGGAGCTCTTGCGCTCGGAACCACCTACGTAGTGGGGCTGTTACTGGGCGGCTCAGGGGTTGTGTGACCGGTTGCCGTCCGTGCCAGCCCTTACCTGCATGGGTCTTCGATATCGGACCGTAACTTTGTGAAGTGTTCCCTAATGGGCTGCCATCAGCGCTCCTCCGACTCATGTAGAGGTAGCAGGACGGAGGGTTCGACCTCACCGGTGAGCAGCAGAGGGTTGATGTATTCACCGTGCAGTCGCACACCCCAGTGCAGGCAGGGTTCGGCGCAGTGATGGGTGCCGTCGTCGTAGGTGCCCAGGCGGGCCACGGTCTCGCCTGTGGAGACCGGGTCTCCGGGCTCGAGCTCGGACTCCACCGGTTCGAAAGAGCTGACGTATCCCGAACCGTGGTTGATGGAGAGAACCTCGCGGTTGACCACGAGGCCGGAGAAGCTCACCACACCGTGAGCCGGTGCCCGAATCTCACTGCCGGATGGAGCGGCCAAGTCCACTCCGCGGTGGCCGGCTGCCCAGGGAGCCGGGGGAGCGGCAAACTCCTCTACCACCTCTCCCTCCACCGGAGGAAGCCACTGTGCAGGCCGATTCTCCGCCGAGGCAGGCGGCATCCCCAGGACGGCCAGAGCGAGCAGGAGCATCACTAGCAACTGGTGCGGACGGGGCCACCACAGGACTGGCCGTCCCGAGTGCGGAAAGAGCGCCGGCGCCGTCGCAGGCTGTTCAGGGGACATATCACCAGGGTCAGCCGCAGCACCGAACGCCGCAGTCTCGAAGCGCACGCCTGTGCAGGACTCAGCGGAGTGGAGCAGCCGAGCTGCCAGTTGGGGAAAACTCTGGGCCCGCGCTAGACTACAACCAGCAGCTTGACTGTGTGCACTTCGTGGTGCCCACCGGAAGGCTGACTACGCGCGCGGGAAGCTCACTTGCAGTCTGGGTGAGGATGCTCCCTTCGGTCCACGACAAGCCGCTCATGGAAGCGGCACTTGGCGTGTCCGGGAGTATGAGGTCACACCTCTGACCGCGCTAGGAGCTCGGGAGAACCGAGCAATTTTGCAACCGACAAAAAATGAGCCGGTGCTGCACAGCGCGCTGTGTGAAAAGCCCGGCAGTGAAAGGACATCATGCCTGTCGTAACTATGCGTCAGCTGCTCGACTCCGGTGTGCACTTCGGCCACCAGACCCGCCGCTGGAACCCCAAGATGAAGCGCTACATCTTCACCGAGCGCAACGGCATCTACATCGTTGACCTCCAGCAGTCACTGAGCTACATCGACCGTGCCTACGAGTTCGTCAAGCAGACTGTCGCCCACGGCGGCAGCATCCTGTTCGTCGGCACCAAGAAGCAGGGCCAGGAAGCCATCGCCGAGCAGGCCACCCGGGTGGGCCAGCCCTACGTCAACCACCGTTGGCTCGGCGGTATGCTCACCAACTTCCAGACCGTCTCCAAGCGCGTTCAGCGTATGAAGGAGCTGGAAGAGATCGACTTCGAGGACGTCGCCGGCTCCGGCCACACCAAGAAGGAACTGTTGCTGCTGCGCCGTGAGCTGGACAAGCTGCAGGCCAACCTCGGCGGTATCCGCAACATGACCAAGACTCCCTCTGCAATGTGGGTCGTGGACACCAACAAAGAGCACCTGGCCGTGGACGAGGCGCAGAAACTGGGCATACCGGTCATTGCGATCCTGGACACCAACTGCGATCCGGACGAGGTCGACTACCCGATTCCGGGCAACGACGACGCCATCCGCTCCGTGGACCTGCTCACCCGCGTGGTGGCTGACGCTGTGGCCGACGGTCTGATTGCGCGCGAGGAGCGCCGCGGAGGCGGCTCCGGCGCGGCAGCTGAGCCGATGGCCGAGTGGGAGCGTGAGCTGCTGGAGAAGCACGCCGCAGAGCAGAACTCGGCTGCCACCGTCGCTGAGCAGGAGCCTGACCAGGCTGCTCCGCGCACCGACAGTGACGCTGCTGCTGAGGACGAGACGGGCGAAGCTGAAGTGCCTGTCAACGCTGACGCCGGCGAGGCCGCTGCGAAGACCTCCGACAGCTGATCTACTTACTCTGATCTGAGAGGACACAGACACTAATGGCGAATTACACCGCTGCTGATATCAAGGCCCTGCGCGAACGTACCGGCGCAGGCATGATGGACGTGAAGAAGGCGCTCGATGAAGCCGACGGCGACGTCGATAAAGCCATCGAAGCCATCCGGATCAAGGGGCTCAAGGGCGCGGCCAAGCGTGAAGGACGCTCAGCCGCCGAGGGCATCGTGCTTGCCAAAGTCGTCGACGGCACCGGCTACCTGCTGGAGATCAACGCCGAGACCGACTTCGTGGCCAAGTCTGACAAGTTCATCGGCCTGGCTGAGAAAGTCCTCGAAGCAGCCGTGAGCCACGGCGTCGACTCCGCAGAGGCGCTGCTGGAGGCTGACATCGATGGTCGCAAGGTCAGCGACTACGTCACCGAGGAAGGCGGGGCCATCCTGGGCGAGAAGATTGTGGTCCGCCGTCTGGCCAAGGTGACCGGCTCCTACGTCGACGCCTACCTCCACAAGACCTCCAAGGACCTCCCCGCGCAGGTGGGCGTGCTGGTGGCTGTGGATTCGGACACTCCGGAAGCCCAGACCGCAGCTCACGATGTGGCCGTCCACGCAGCTGCCTTCTCCCCGTCATACCTGACTCGGGATGAGGTGCCTGCAGAGACGGTGGCCAACGAGCGTCGGATCGCAGAGGAAACCGCCCGGGCCGAGAACAAGCCCGAGCAGGCAATGCCGAAGATCATCGAAGGGCGCACCAACGCCTACTTCAAGGAGCACGTCTTGGTCGACCAGCCGTTCGCGAAGGACCCCAAGGTCTCTGTCGCGAAGGTCCTGGAGCAGGCCGGCACCAACGCGCTTGCCTTCGCACGTTTCCGCGTGGGGAGCTCCTGAGCACAGGGCACTGAACCCGCCGTAACGGTTAGACTTGTCCCTAACGTCTGACCAACCGAAAAGGGGGTGGCCATCTCATCCGGATGGCGCCCCCTTTTTGTCTGCCCTGAAAGGAATCTGATGGCCGAGAACGTAACCCGGCGCCGTCGCGTGCTGCTGAAACTCTCCGGGGAGGTCTTCGGCGGCGGTGCCGTCGGCGTCGACCCCGCCACCGTGCGGGGAATCGCTGAACAGATTGCCGCAGTCTACGACCAGGTTGAGGTCGCCGTCGTGGTGGGCGGAGGCAACTTCTTCCGCGGAGCGGAACTCTCCCGTGCGGGGATGGACCGTTCCCGGGCCGACTACATCGGCATGCTCGGCACAGTGATGAACGCCTTGGCTCTGCAGGACTTCTTGGAACAGTCCGGTCAGCCTACCCGCGTGCAGACCGCCATCGGCATGGCGCAGGTAGCAGAGCCCTACATCCCGCTGAAGGCGATCCGGCACATGGAGAAGAGCCGGGTGGTGATCTTCGGCGCCGGAGCCGGCATGCCTTTCTTCTCCACCGATACCGTCTGCGCCCAGCGCGCACTGGAAGTCGGGGCGGACATGGTGCTGATGGGCAAGTCCGGCGTGGACGGGGTTTATACCGCCGATCCGCAGAAGGACGCGCAGGCTCAGAAGCTTGACCGGCTGACCTACACCGAGGCCCTGCACCGCAATATCCGCGTGATGGACCAGACCGCTATGACCATGTGCAATGACAATGGTCTGGACATGAGGGTCTTCGGGATGGAGGGCGAAGGCAACGTCACGCGCGCGCTGCTGGGCGAAGAGATAGGGACACTGGTCACTCCCTGACGATTCCCTTCCGACCGATAGACTGTGATGCAAGACCCTAGAGCCCAAGGAGAGACCTGTGACTGAAGAGACCCTGCTCGAAGCCGACGAGCTGATGCAGCGGGCCGTGGACGCCACATCCGAAGACTTCGCGACTGTGCGCACCGGCCGGGCCAACCCTTCGCTGTACTCGAAGGTGCTGGTGGACTACTACGGCGCACCGACTCCGCTGCAGCAGCTGGCCTCCTTCACCACCCCGGACGCCCGCACCATTCTCATCACCCCCTATGACGTCTCGGCGATGCGAGAGATTGAAAAGGCCCTGTCCGACTCCGAGATCGGCGCGAACCCGTCCAACGACGGTAAGCAGATTCGCATCACCATGCCGGACCTCACCGAGGAACGTCGCCGAGAGTACGTCAAGCTGGTCAAGTCCAAGGGTGAAGACCACAAAGTCTCGGTCCGCAACGCGCGCCGCAAAGCCAAGGACGCCATCGACAAGGCGGTCAAGGACGGCGAGATCGGCGAAGACGACGGCGACCGCGCCCTCAAGGAGCTCGACGGGCTGACCCGGCAGTACACCGAACGCATTGACGAAATGATCAAGCGCAAAGAGGCGGAGCTGCTCGAAGTCTGAGCATGTGATGACGACGCCGCCACACGACTCTCCGCCCCCCGCGGCTGCTGAATCAGCGCGTCGAGTCAAGGCCGGGCGCAACCTTCCCGCAGCCATCGTCACCGGGGCGCTGCTGCTGGTACCGGCAGTCTTCGGCATCTTCTGGTTCCAACCCCTCTTGATTGCAGTCTGGGTGGTGGTGCTCTGCCTGGGCGTCTGGGAGGTCGCCCGCGCCCTCGAGGCGCATCAGGTCAGAGATACGCCCCGGCTGCGCATCCCAAAATTGCCGCTCTACCTGGGGGCGGCAGCCATGCCGGCAGCCGCCTACTGGGGCGGTGTCGAGGCGCTGACTCTGGCACTGATGATCACCGGAGTTGCGGTGCTGGTGGGCGCAGCGCTGTGGCGGGTGCCCGATCCCGGCCGCAGCATTGTGGCCTCCCTCTTCGTCGCCTGCTGGGTACCGTTCCTGATCTCCTTTGCCCTGCTGCTGATCCAAGTCGACCAGGGTGAGTGGCGGCTCGTGGTGGTGGTTCTCCTTGTGGTCTCCAATGACACCTTCGGCTACGCCGTAGGAGTGTTCTTCGGCAAGCACCCGATGGCACCCAAGGTCTCGCCCAAGAAATCCTGGGAAGGCTTCGCAGGCTCTATGGGCGGTGCCATCCTGGTCGGGGTGCTCGCCTCATGGCTGATCTTCGACGAGCCGCTCTACGTGGGAGCACTGTTGGCCGCAGCGGTAGTAGTGGCGGCAACCGCCGGAGACTTCAGCGAATCCATGGTCAAACGCGAACTGGCCATCAAAGACATGTCCCACGTACTGCCCGGCCACGGGGGCGTGATGGACCGATTGGACTCGCTGGTCTTCGCCATGCCCACCGCGTACTTCGTGATCGTGGCGTTGACCGGCGACTCAGTCGGACTGCCGTTAGGCTTATAGCTATGTCTACCACTTCCGCACCACTGTTCACTCTGCTGGAGGACAACGATCAGGGGTACGACCGCGCCGAAGTTGACCAGTTCATGGCTCGCGCCCGAGAGGCCTATGACTCCGGCCGAGGCATGCCCCTGGCCGAGATCCGCCAAGCGAGCTTCACCATGGGGCCGGGCGGATACGACCCGGCCGAGGTCGACTCCGCACTGGACCGCCTCGAGGACGCCTTCGCCGGTGCAGAGCGTGACCGCTACATCGAGCAGTACGGTGAGGACGCGTGGTACGAACAGCTCCACCACCGGTCCCAGCCGCTGCGCCGCCGGATGGAACGCCCCGATGGTCAGCGGTTCCGCACCCCTGCCGGGGAGAGCACCGTGGGGTACCGGCAGAGTGAGGTGGACCGCCTGTGCCGTGAGCTGGAGAAGTACCTCGATGGGGAGAACCCCATGAGTGTGGACGAAATCCGCACCATCACCTTCCCTACGGCCACCGCCGAGGACGCGTACGATGAGGCTCAGGTGGATGCTTTCCTGGACCGCATGACAGAGATCATGGCCTCAGTGGGCTGATCCGCAACATTCGGTGGGACAGCTGCGCTGCGCGAGCGGTGTCTCCCATCGGTTCTCCCGCGACGGGCAAAAAATACGCCTGAGATGCAACATACGGTGGGATTTCCCCGCCGGAGGCCACAAGTATCCCCTCCAATGTTGCACCGGGCAGCCCCAGTACCCGCCAGCGGCAGCGTTGCACCCAGAGACACGTTGACCAGCCAGCGGCAGTTCTGCACCTAGCCACCCCGGCGGCAGCGCCGCACCATCCAGTTCCTGCAGCAGCCCGCCCCGCACCGGTAACCCCCTGCAGCGGGACGCTGGCCGGACATGCTCACCGGCGGCGCGGATCAGTCCTTGAGCTCGAAGAGCTTCTCTGTCACCACCTGAGCGCGCGCGTTGGAGAAGACCTGCTCTTCTCCTATCTCTGTGAACCCGCGCGACTCCAGGATCTTCAGGCTGCCCATATTGTCGGTGACTACCCGCGCGCGCAGCGGCCGCTTGGTGAACTCGTCCAGGAACAGGTCGAACGCGGTGGTCGTCACACCGTTGCCCCAGAACTGCTTATCGGTCCAGAACATCACCTCATGGATGTCGCCGTCGCGGAACACCGCAATGGAACCAGCCGCCTGACCGTCAACATCAATGGTGCGCACCAATGAGTTCTTGTCGTTGAGAAGCTCAGCCCAATGGTGGTCGAAAATCGTGCGGTCCTTGGGGTTAGTCGGTGCGAAACCGGCCATATGCGCCGCGTCGGCGTCCTGCTGAAAGGCGAAGAACTGGTCCAAGTCCTCTGCCTGCACATCGCGCAGCGTAATCTCCATGGAAGGCTCCTTCACATCGGCTTGTGGCCGAGACATCTGAAAGTGGGTTGCCCCCAGCCTACCTGCTCACAGTGTTCCGGCTCACGGGAGCAGACTCCCATCCCCGCCAGCGCATGCGCCCTGCCTGCGCTACGGTCCGGGTGCTGGCCGCAGCCCGGCGAGTTGGGCACCGGTGGACAAGGCGGGATAATGGGGCGCATGTCCTCTCCCCGCCGCGTCGCCATCCTGGGCTCCACCGGTTCCATCGGTATTCAGGCGCTGGAAGTCATTGCCGCGCACCCGGAGTCATTCCGCGTCGTCGCTCTCTGTGCTGGCACCAACGCTGCCCTTCTGGCGGAGCAGGCACGCACCTTCCGGCCCGAGATTGTGGGCATCCGGGACGACGACGCCGCCCCGTCCTTGGCTGACCAGCTCACCGATGTGGGCACCGAGCTGATTTCCGGGCACAGCGCCGCTGAGCAGATCGCTGAGCACTCCGGCGCCGATGTGGTGCTCAATGCCATCACCGGCTCGATCGGACTGCAGCCCACGATTGCGGCATTGGGCACCGGCGCCACCCTGGCTCTGGCAAACAAGGAGTCCCTGGTGGTCGGCGGCGCACTGGTGCATCAAGCTATGCAGCGGCCGGGCCAGGTGGTCCCGGTGGACTCGGAGCACTCCGCGTTGGCCCAGGCGCTGGCCTCGGGCCGGCACCAGCGGGGCATGTGTGCGGTACTGGCTCCGGGTCAGCAGGAGCTCTCCGGTGAGACAGAGGTGGCGAAGCTGATCCTCACCGCCTCCGGAGGTCCGTTCCGCGGGTGGCAGGCACACCAGCTGGCTTCGGTGACCCCGGAGCAGGCGCTGAACCACCCGAACTTCGCCATGGGGCTGATGGTGACCACCAATTCGGCCACTATGGTGAACAAGGCCCTGGAGGTGGTGGAGGCTCACCTGTTATTCGATGTGCCGCTGGAACGCATCACCACTGTCATACACCCCCAGCAGTACATCCATTCACTGGTGGAGTTCCACGACGGTTCGACCATGGCCCAGGCTGGCCCGCCACGGATGTTGGTGCCGATCGCTCTGGGACTGAGCTGGCCGGAGCGGCTGCGGCAGGTTGACCACCCCATGGACTGGTCTCGGCCGATGAGCTGGGAGTTCGAACCCTTGGACCACAATGCCTTCCCCGCAGTCGAGCTGGCGAAACAGGCCGCCGCCAGCTCGGCGACCCACATGGCGGTCTACAACGCCGCCAATGAGCAGGCTGTCGCAGCATTTCACGCCGGCCGGTTGGCGTTCCCGGGGATCTTGGACACCGTGGAGCGGGTCCTCAGCGAGCACAGCGGAGTCCCTGAGGCGGAGGCGGATCTCGAGGCTGTTCTGGGTGCGGAGGAGTGGGCCCGGCAGAGCGCCGAAGCGCTGATCGCCCGGCCGCGGACGGCGTCGTCGGGTGCTGTGCGATGACTGCTCTGCTGATGTCGGCCGGCGTGCTGATCATGGCGATCGGCATCATCGCCTCCATCGCCCTGCACGAGGTGGGGCATCTGCTGCCGGCCAAACTCTTCAACGTCCGCGTCACCCAGTACATGGTTGGTTTCGGCCCCACCCTGTGGTCCAAGGTCAGGGGTGAAACGGAGTACGGCATCAAGGCGGTGCCGCTGGGCGGCTACGTGGCCATGATCGGGATGTATCCACCGCCGGAGCAGCAGCACGACGCCGCGGCAGGCACGGAGGAGGAAGAAGAGCACGACGCCGGCCCGGCCGATCCCTACCTTCAGCACATCGGTGCCCAGTACGTCGCTCCGCCGGTGGAACGCAGCGCTGCGGCAGAGCGGGTGCCCCAGGAGCGCAAGACGGTGATCTCCCACTCCACGGGCATCTTCCAGCAGATGTCCCAGGAGGCACGCGAGGTCGCCGCCGAAGAGCTGCGCCCCGGGGACGAGCAGCGGATGTTCTTCAAGCTGGCCACCTGGAAGAAAGTCATCATCATGCTCGGCGGCCCGGCCATGAACGGCATTCTGGCGCTGCTGCTGACCGCCGGAACGGTGTCGCTCCACGGCATGAACACCGCCACCACAGAGGTCGCCGACGTGTTCGAGTGCATCACCACAGTGGAGGCGCAGGAGGCAGCGGAGTGGCTCGACGAGCGGGAGTGCACAGATGCTGACCCGGCCGGCCCCGCCTACGAGGCCGGTCTGGAACCCGGGGATGAGATCGTCGCCTTCGCAGGTACGCCGATCGATGAGTGGGACGACCTCACACCGCTGATCCGAGACGCTGCGGGGACCCCCAGCCAGGTGGTCTATCTCCGCGACGGAGAAGAGCGCACCACGGAGGTCACCCCGATTCTCACCGAACGTCCGGTGGAGGGCCGGATGGGCGCCCCTGAGCGGGAGGCTGATGGTTCCCTGGTGACCGAGCCGGTGGGATTCATCGGGGTGGTGTCCCTGACTGAGGTGCAGCGGCAGCCGCCCTGGGAGGCGGGACCGATCGTCTATGAGCAGACCAAGGCGGTCGGGCACGTGGTGCTCACCCTGCCACAGCGCATGTACGAGGTCGGAGTCTCCACCTTCACCGCCGCTGAACGCGACCCGGAGGGGCCGATGTCCGTGGTGGGTGTCGGGCGCGTGGCCGGAGAAATCTCCGCCCAGGACCAGATCCCCTGGGAGTCCAGATTCGCCACGCTGATGTCGCTGGTGGCCGGGGTCAACGTGGCGCTGATGGTGTTCAACCTCATCCCGCTGCTTCCCCTGGACGGCGGGCATGTGGCCGGGGCCCTGTATGAAGCGCTGCGCCGGAGACTGGCAAAGCTGCTGCGGCGCCCGGACCCGGGGCCATTCGACATTTCGAAGCTGCTGCCCCTGACCTATGTGGTAGCCGTGCTGCTGATCAGCATGGGGCTGCTGCTCATATTGGCAGACATCATCAATCCGATACGCCTGTTTGAGTAGTCCACTCCACAGCGGCGTCGACCAGGGCCTCACACGGCTGGTCGACATTGAGGGTGATCCCGCACTCGCCGGGCTGCAGCGGCTCCAGCGTAGCCAGCTGTGAGGCCAACAGTGCGGGCGGCATGAAATGACCGGTGCGGGCGGCCAGTCGCGACTGCAGCAGCTGACTGCTGCCGTGCAGGTGCACAAACCACACCTCGCCTGCCTGCTGCCGGAGCAGATCTCGGTAGCTGCGCTTCAGGGCGGAGCACGCCACCACCACTGCGCGGTCCGGCTCTACTTCGGCCATGCGCTGCCCCACCCGTACCAGCCAGGGTTCGCGGTCCCGATCTGTCAGCGCGGTGCCGGCGGCCATCGCAGCTCGCGCACCCGGAGTGTGCAAGTCGTCGGCGTCGATGAAACGCCCGCCCAAACGCTGCGCCAGCAGCGCCCCCACGGTTGATTTCCCGCAGCCGGAGACGCCCATCACCACAATCGGCCTCACATGTCCTCCCAGAGAGTCAGTGCCGTGTTCAGTATTTCACCGCCGGGTAAGCCAGGGGAGAAGTTGGGGCTCCCAGGCGAGCAGGCGTCGTCGTCATCGGTACCATGGAGGGGTGAACGCGATTAATCTCGGCATGCCCACGGTGAAGGAAGAGCCCCCCGTCCTGGCCCCGCGGCGGAAGACCCGGAATTTCATGGTCGGCGATGTGGGGGTCGGCAGTGACCACCCGATATCGGTGCAGTCGATGACCACCACCAAGACCCATGACATCAACGCCACCCTGCAGCAGATCGCAGAACTCACTGCCTCCGGGTGTGACATTGTGCGGGTGGCGTGCCCCACTGACAAGGACGCACAGGCGCTGCCGATCATCGCGATGAAATCGCAGATTCCGGTGATCGCGGACATCCACTTTCAGCCCAAGTATGTCTACGCTGCGATCGAGGCCGGTTGCGGCGCGGTGCGGGTCAACCCGGGCAACATCCGGAAGTTCGACGATCAGGTCGGCGAGATCGCCAAGATGGCCAAGGACCACGGGGTCAGCCTGCGCATCGGAGTCAATGCGGGGTCGCTGGACAAGCGGCTGATGGACAAATACGGCAAAGCGACCCCTGAGGCGCTCGTGGAGTCTGCGGTGTGGGAGGCCAGCCTTTTCGAGGAGCATGACTTCCACGACTTCAAGATTTCGGTCAAGCACAGTGACCCGGTCATTATGGTTCAGGCCTACCAGATGCTGGCCGAGCGTGGGGACTGGCCGCTGCACTTGGGCGTCACTGAAGCCGGGCCCGCCTTCCAAGGGACCATCAAGTCCGCGACGGCGTTCGGCGCGCTGCTGTCACAGGGCATCGGGGACACGATCCGGGTCTCCCTCTCAGCCCCGCCCGCCGAAGAGGTCAAGGTCGGCAACCAGCTGCTGGAATCGCTGAACCTGCGGCCGCGGAAGCTGGAGATTGTCTCCTGCCCCTCCTGCGGACGAGCTCAGGTGGATGTCTACACCCTGGCCGATGAAGTCACCGCGGGCCTCGAAGGCATGGAGCACCCGCTGCGGGTGGCAGTCATGGGTTGCGTGGTCAATGGGCCGGGGGAGGCCCGCGACGCTGACCTGGGCGTGGCCTCCGGCAACGGCAAGGGCCAGATCTTCGTGAAGGGCGAGGTCATCAAGACCGTCCCGGAGGACCAGATCGTGGAGACGCTGATTGAAGAGGCGAACCGGCTGGCTGAACAGATGGACCTCAGTGCTGAGGGAGAGGACGCTCAGTCCGGTGCCCCTGTGGTCTCCGTCAGCTAGCCCCGAGGGGAAGATCTCCCGCGCCACCGGTGGGCGAGTCCGTGTGCTGACCGGTGATGACACGCGGGCTCTGCACGATCTGCTGGATAACGACCCCGTCGGGAACACCTCCGTCGCCGCGGCCCTGCAGCATCGCGGAACGGCGGGGCTCGGGAAAGGGCGGCAGGGCGCCATGCTGCTGGGGATAGACGCGGAACCTAGGGAGGGCACCGACCGGCCCCTGGCCTCGGCCTGCTGGCTGGGGTCCAACATCATTCCGGTCGGCGCTGATCCCGCATCGGCTGAGCAATTCGGCCGCGCAGCCAGTGCGCTGCGCCGCCGCGTGTCTTCCATCTACGGGCGTTCCGAGGCGGTTCTTGCTCTCTTTGAAGCCACTGGATGGTCCAACCACCGTGAGGTCCGCGCGGATCAGCCGCTGATGGTGATGTACCAAGAGCCGCAGATGTCCCCGCTGCCCGGGGTGCGGCGGTCCCGTCCGGAGGAGTTCGACGCCGTCGAGCAGGCGTGTGCCGCCATGTTCACCGAGGAGCTGGGGTTTTCACCCTACGACCACGGGGCCAGCCAATACCGGGACCGGATTCGCGGCCTCATCCACGCCGGCCACTCCTTGATTGCGGTGGACTCGGAGACCCGGCAGATCACCTTCAAAGCAGAGTTTGGGTCCGTCACCCCGCAGGCTGTGCAGGTCCAAGGCGTATGGGTCAATCCCCGGTGGCGGGGACGCGGCATGGCCGCTCCAGGGATGGCTGCCGTGGTCAATTACGGGCTCCGCCTTGCGCCCCGCGTGAGCCTGTACGTCAACGCCTACAACACCCCGGCAGTCCGCGCCTACGAACGGGTCGGGTTCCAGCACGCCGGCACCTATTCCACGGTCCTGTTCTAGTGCGCACAGCTCCGGGCCTGACCTGCCGTGGCTCTGTCAGCACACTATAGACTTGCACTCATGAGGGGGACTGGCGATCAGGCCGACGGTGTGCTGGCCCGGGCGAGGAATGCTCGAGGAGGCCTCGTCGATCGACGCCGGCTTTCCCTTCCGGCGGTAGTTGCGGTCCTCGCGTTGACAGCCTGCGCCCCCGAAAGCGCCGAAAGCACAGCCAGCGTTGAAGAGGGCGAAACCGCCGCCGCTGAGCCCACCGAGGAACGGCCCCCGGAAGAGTCTCCGGAGCCGGACGCCGAAGAGTCTGAGGGGCTTCACCCGGATGAGGACGTGCTGGTCGCCGACGTTGATGAGCCGGTGGAGTTCGAGGAATGCACCGAGGCTGAACAGGACAGCAGCGCTGCCGTGACCTGGCTCGAGGACGTCGTCATCAGTGAGAAGACGTTTCCGGGGGTGGAGACGGAGACGGTGCAGTTTGAGGGCGGGACTCTTGAAGTACCTGGAGCCCCCGCAATCGTCATTCCCGAACGAGTCGGTCAGGCAGGATGCATCATCGAATATTCAGCGCCGGGGGGATGTCTGCCAGCGGTGGAAATCTCCCGCGCATTCATCCCCGGATATGTCCTGCCTGAACGTGCCTTACCGGCTGTAGAGCTGCCCGACGGCACTGTCCTCGAGGAAATGGGACAGGAGGCTGTAGAAGTCGCCGCCGTCGAGATCGATCGTGTGCGTGCGGAGGAGATCTGCCAGGACGAGGAGGGCGATCTGCAGCCCGGCGACATCGTCTGGAGTGTCACCCGGTGGTCTGAGACCCGCTGGTCGGAGACGCAGTGGTCGGAAACTCAGTGGTCGGAGACGCGATGGTCGGAAAACATTGACGGGGTGAGAACGCCCACCATGACGCTGCCGACATATTCTTCTGAGACCATGCACCTGCCCACGGTGGTGGTCCCGACAGAGACCTTGGAGACCTACCGGTTGGAGGGCAGCGAGAACACCGAGCGCATCGACGATGACAACGCGGTTTCTTACGTCACCGAGGGCGATGTCCTCTTCGACAGCGACGAATACCGCATTCGATCCGACGCGGAGCCTGAGCTGGAAGCCGTTGCGGCGGACATTGCAGATCGTGCGGACGACTACCTCATCGAGGTGGAGGGCCATACTGACGATCTTCCGACGTCGAGCTACGACGACAACCGCCAGCTCTCTGAGCTGCGGGCGCGATCTGTGGCCGAATGGCTGATAGGCAACGCTGGGGTCGACGAGGAGCTCATCACCGTCGAAGGGCTGGGCGAAGACTATCCGCGAGCAGACAATAGGACCGAGGAGGGCCGGCAGCTCAATCGCCGGGTGGTGATCACCGTGAAGTCGACTGACCAGGACGAATCCGGCGCTGACTACGAGTTGGAGGATTCTGAGCCTGAAAGCTGAGCGGTGATCTGGCACGTCCAGCTGAAGACCTCACCCATGCGAGTGCATCGCTGCCCGGCGCGTGCGGCCGCGCGGAAGGACAGTCCGCGCACATACTAGATCCGATGAAACGTGCACGCCGATGGGGCCCTGCCGCGCTGGCAGCCTTGCCGCTCTCTGTCCTCGCGCTCGCTGGCTGTGCGGCGGAGGTGGAGGCGGACGACTCCCCGCTGGGCGGAGGACCGCTGGACGGTTCGATGGCCGAAGCACAGGCGGCCGCGCCTGATCCCCGGGGGCAGCAGCTGAGCCACGAGGAGATGCAGCAGGCCCTGGAGGATTCCCTGGGCCGGGCGACCATCACCGACACCGATGACTGGTGGCCCACCCTGCGGGACCTCAACCGCGAATTGCAGCGGCTGAGAGTCGAGCCAACAGACTGCAAGACCTACGTCACCGCGTCCGCCCTGCCGGTGCCCCCTGGTGCGCTGGGTGTATTGGCGGAGATGGATGAATCCCGCACGGTGGTCTACACCTTCACAGATGCCGAATCCGCCCAGGAGTATGTGGAGTCTGAACGTGAAGGAGTGGAGGGCTGCCACGAGCACACCGTCACTCGGGATCTCGGCACAGAGGAAGTGGAGGCGGAGACCACGGTGACGGAGCTGCGGCTGCGCACCGGGGCTGAGGAGGGGCTGGCCGTCCGCACAGTGATGGAAGCTCCGGAGACCGTGCAGCGTGAGCTGACCGTGCTGCTGCGCCACGGTGCGCACGCTGTGCTTGCGTCGGAGCCCGAGGACTCGGAGGCCGATCAGGAAGAGGCGCTGGTCGAGCTGGAGGCCCGGGCCGCGGCGGTGCTCTCCGCGGTGGTCGAGGAGGAGATCCTAGCTCCCGAACCCGAACCCGAACCTGAGCCCGAGCCAGACGACGAGGATGAGGATGAGGGCGGGGACCAGGACCCGGATGAGGACGCGTCGGAGTCTGACTGACCGAGTCCTGCAGTGACTGTCATCTGCGGCACTGCCCCAGGCGGGTGCTACCTGAATCCGCTCCTACCCCAGACCGATTTACCCACCGCTGTTCGTTTGACCCGCCCCTATTCGTTTGACCCACCGCTGTAGCGGGGTGTGGTGCCGGAAGGCCGGGGTCAGATCATCTGGCGCGGGGGACACCGTAGTCGCTGAGGATGCGGCGCAGCGCATCGGGGGAGCGCAGATCATTCCAGTCCCACCGCACTACCCGGTAACCCTGCTGTTCGATGCGGCGCTCGCGGTTCTTCTCCTGCACCACCACCTCGGCCGGCTCCGCTCCCTGCAAGGCGCGGGCACGGGTGTACTTCATAGCGCCGTCGAACTCCCCGACAATCTTCGCCTCAGGCCAATAGAAGTCCGTCCGGTACCGCTTTCCGTCCGCGACGGTGATGGTGTACTGCAGCCTCGGCACCTGGAACCCCGCTTGAGCAATCCGCACCCGTGACAGTGACTCCCCGGCAGATTCAGCCAGCGGATCGGCGAACGCCAGCGCGCGTTCCCAACGGTCCTGCGCCCGCGCGCTGGGCGCACAGGGCAGCCATGATTCCAACGCATCCGACTCCACCATGGGGCCGGTGTGGCGCCCGGCGAGCACGGCATCGAGGATCACCACGGCGGCGGCGAACTCTGCATGGCATACGGTGTCTACCACGCTCAGAGCCAACGACTCGGTACGCAGCTGCACCGCGGGGGGATGCACATGGGTCAGCAGCGGGGGCTCCAGGTGCTTTACCGCTCGCTGATAGGCTGCTTCGGCCCGGGGGTCCAGCCCGCTGCGCACCCCGGCGCGCAGTGGGCGCGGGTATTGGACGCGCTTGGTGTCCACGCCGGTGAATCGGCGCAGCCACCCCTGGCCCGCCGGATCTTCTCCGAACGTCGCCTGCCAGATCTTGACTAGCGCTGCCCGTGGCGCCGCCCCGGTGATCGCAGCCGAGCGCCGCCTCCCGGACTGGCTGTTGCTGTGAGTACGCAGGTGGACCGCCTGAGGTGTCCGCAGCAGCGGCACCCCGTGCAGGGCCAGCGCAGTCTCGCGGCAGAAGATCACCCCAGGGGTAGTCATGCCCACGGCGAGGCATGTGATCAGATGCCTTTCCCACGGCGGGCTGCGCAGCCACGCCGGAGCCGCCAGGAAGCAGCCGCGGCGCACCCTGACCAGCTTGGCACTGTTGACCTGATTCCGGAGGCGGTCGGCCGTGCTGTCATCAGCACCATGATGTAGCTGGAGCATTCGGCTGCGAGCTGCCGTCTGTGTTGCGACTGTCATCACTTCAGAATGACGCAATTTGGTGGTCTGTGGTGCTTTTTGCAGGTGTTTGTGGAAAACCTGGTGACGAGTCGCGGGCTTCCACACGTTTTACCCTGCCTCCGCGGTTACCCCCAGCGCTATAGCGCAGGGTCGTCCCGTCGAGGCAGGGTAAAACTCGGCAAGGGGGGAGTGAGGCTCAGATCAGCGAGGCGGCCCGTTCCACCAGATGCCCCACCGCCTGGTCCAGGGCTACGTTCTCCGCCTGACCGCTGCGGCGGTCCTTGACCTCTACGTTGCCCTCGGCCAGGCCACGGCCGACCACCACAATCGTAGGAACGCCCACCAGCTCGGCGTCGCCGAACTTCACACCGGGGGAGACCTTGGGGCGATCGTCGTAGATCACGGACAGTCCCGCAGCCTCCAGCTGGTGCGCCAGCTCCTCCGCAACCTCGAAGACCTCCGACCCTTTGCCGGTGGCCACCAGATGGATGTCAGCCGGGGCCACTGCGGCTGGCCAAATGATCCCCTTCTCGTCATGGTTGGCCTCCACCAGCGCTGCCAGTGCTCGGGTGACGCCGAACCCGTAGGACCCCATGGCCACAGTGGACTGCTTGCCGTTCTCATCAAGCACCTTCAGCCCCAGCACCTCAGAAAAGAATCGCCCGAGCATAAAAATGTGCCCCAGCTCGATACCGCGGCGGGTGCTCAGCGGCCCGGACCCGTCAGGTGCGGGGTCGCCGTCGCGCACCACCACTGACTCGATGGTGGCGTCCCAGGTGAAGTCGCGGCCGGCGACCAGACCGAAGACGTGGTGGTCCGGCTTGTTGGCTCCGGTGATCCACCGAGTACCGGACACGATCCGCGGATCGGCCAGATACGGGATCCCCGTGGCGGACTCCCTGCCCAGGTGTGCCGATTCGAGGCTCATCCCGGGTCCGATGTACCCGGCCACCAGCTCCGGGTGCCGAGCGAAATCCTGCGCCTCGGCCGCCTCCACGGAGACCTCCCCCTCGATGCCCAGGGTGCTGCCGATTGTGGCTTCAGCCCGCTTGAGATCCACCTCGCGGTCGCCGGGGACGGCGATGATGGTCACCCGGCGCTCACCCTCTGGGGTGATTACCACGACCACCACGTTCTTCAGCGTGTCAGCAGCGGTCCAGGCGCGGTCCTGCCGCGGCTGGTGCGCATTCGCCGCGTCCACCAAGGTCTGAATGGTGTCTGTGCCAGGAGTGTGGTGCACCACGGCGGCGGGGGCGTCGTCGTACGGCACGGGTTCCGGCGGCACGCTGGTGACGGCCTCCACATTGGCCCGGTACCCCCCGGGAGACTCGACGAACGTGTCTTCACCGATATCACAGGGGAACAGGAACTCCTCAGAGGCCGAACCGCCCATGGTTCCGTTGTCCGCAGAGACGGGGACCGCCGGCAGGCCCAGCCGCTGAAAAATCCGCACGTAGGCTTCGCGGTGCGCATCATAGGCGGCGCGCTGATCCTCATCGGTGACGCAGAAGGAGTAGGAATCCTTCATCACGAACTCCCGGCCGCGCAGCAGCCCCGCACGCGGACGCGCCTCATCCCGGTACTTCGTCTGGATCTGATACAGATTCACCGGTAGGTCCTTGTATGAGCTGTACAGGTCCTTCACCAGCAAGGTGAACATCTCCTCGTGGGTCGGCGCCAACAGATAGTTGGGCCGGCGCACTCGGGGCTCCACCTGCTCGGACTTTCGGTCCCCCAGCACAAAGATGCCGTCCCCGTATGTCTTCCAGCGCCCGGAGGTCTCGTAGGGCTCCTTGGGCAGCAGGGCCGGGAAGTGCACCTCCTGGGCCCCGATGGCGTCCATCTCCTCGCGCACAATCTGCTCCAGCCGACGCAGCACCTTCAGGCCCAGCGGCAGCCAGGAGTAGATCCCGGGAGCGGCCCGGCGGATGTACCCGGCACGGACCAGCAGCCGGTGGCTGGCCACTTCGGCATCAACGGGGTTGTCGCGCAAGGTGCGCAGGAAAAGGTGGGACAGGCGTGTGGTCATGAGCATGAGTCTAGTCGGGCCCAGCTTCAGTTGTTTGGCAGAATGGGAGGTATGGCAGTCCCACCGCGCACCTCCGCAGACCAACGCTTTTCCGACCCCCGCGCCGAGCAGCTGGCCACCATGATCGAGCCCACGGTGAAGGCGCACGGCCTCTGCGTGGAGCAGGTGGCGCTGACCACCAGTGGTCCGCGCACGGTGCTGGAAGTCTCCGTGGACTTTGCAGAAGGAACCGACACTGTTGACCTGGACACCATTGCTGCGATCTCTGAAGCGCTCTCCGTGGTGCTGGACCAGGCTGAGCAGAACGACGACGCCGCGCCCCTGGCAGCCCTGGACACATACGATCTGGAGGTCACCAGCCCCGGCGCCACCAGGCCCCTGACAGAGCCTCGCCACTTCCGCAGGAACATCGGACGGCTGCTGGAGATTCAGAGAACCGCTCAGGATCCCTCCGCCGCAGATGCCGCACTCACCGCCCGGCTGATCGAGGTGGACCAGGAGGGCATCGTCGTGACGGAGCTCATCCCCGCACCGAAGAAAGGCATGAAGCCCAAGGTGGGACCCGAGATCCATATCAGCTTCGCATCCATCACCCGGGCGCGGGTCCAGGTAGAGTTTTCTCACAAAGACTGAAGAAGGTGGACCGGAGGCACAAGTGGATATCGATATGAGCGCCCTGCGCATGCTGGTGCAAGAGCGTGACATTCCTCTCGAACGGCTGATGCCAGCCATTGAGCAGGCTTTGGTGCTCGCTTATCACAAGAGCCCCGGAGCGCTGCAGCACGCCCGCGCCGAGATCGACCAGAAAACCGGGCACGTGACGATCCTGGCCAAAGAAACCGATGAGCACGGCCAGGTCATCGGGGAGTTCGACGACACCCCGAAGAACTTTGGGCGGGTGGCGGCCTCCACGGCCCGCCAAGTGATCATGCAGCGGATTCGTGATGCCGAAGACGAGGGCGTCATCGGCGAGTTCAAGTCCAAAGAAGGAGAGCTGGTCTCCGGCATCGTGCAGCAGGACCGCAATCCGCACACCGTCAAGGTGGACATCGGCGGTGTGGAGGCTGACCTCCCAGCCCAGGAGCACGTCCCCGGCGAGTCCTATGTGCACGGGTCCCGGCTGCGAGCCTTCGTGGTGGATGTCCACCGCGGATTCAAGGGCCCGCAGATCACCCTGTCTCGGTCTCACCCAGGCCTGGTCAAGAAACTCTTCTCCCACGAGGTCCCGGAGATCGCAGACGGGTCTGTGGAGATCACCTCGATTGCGCGCGAGGCCGGTCACCGGACCAAGATTGCGGTGCGCGCCACGCAGTCCGGAATCAACGCCAAGGGTGCGTGCATCGGGGCCATGGGTTCGCGGGTGCGCGCGGTGATGAACGAGCTCAACGATGAAAAGATTGACATCATCGACCACAGCGACGATCCCGCTCGCCTCATCGCCAATGCGCTGTCTCCGGCCAAAGTGAGTTCGGTCACCATTCTGGACGAGGTGGCACGATCGGCGCGAGTGGTGGTTCCGGAGTACCAGCTGTCGCTGGCGATCGGAAAAGAGGGGCAGAACGCCCGGCTGGCCGCCAAGCTGACCGGCTGGCGGATCGACATCGTCTCGGATTCGGCGGCCTGAGGCTCGGCCGCAGGCTCTTGACCGCACTGATAGACTCTTATGGTCCCAATCAGGACGTGCATCGGCTGCCGATCGCAGACTGAGCAGGACAGTGCAGTACGTTTCGTGCTCGACGGTGACCAGGTAACCCTGGATGCCGAGCGGAAGCGGCCAGGCCGAGGGGCGTGGCTGCACCGCAGTCGACAATGTTTCGAGATCGCGCTGAAGCGAAGAGCCTTCAATCGGGCATTCCGGAAGCCGGTCGATACAGCACAGCTCGCGTTCGAAGACATCGAACGGTTGACCACAGCGAAGAAGGCGGGTTGGAAAGAGATGAACACCCGATGAGCACCGACGGATGAGCTCCCCATCATGAGCACCATTCCCAGTCGGAAATCAATCACGCTAAACGGCCTGATTCGATGAACCGCTGACGTCAAGCCCCGCTTGGCCGGCGGGGCGTCGCGCGGGCCAGAGAAGGAGAACAGTGGCCAAGGCCCGCGTACATGAGATCGCCAAAGAGATTGGCGTCTCGTCAAAAGAAGCATTAGCAAAGCTCCAGGAGATGGGCGAGTTCGTCAAGTCCCCGTCCTCAACTGTCGAGCCCCCCGTGGCGAAAAAGCTGCGAGCCGCCTTCCCCAAGGCGGAAACGCCTGCCGAGAAGCCTGCTGCCAAGCCCGCGCCGAAGAAGCCTGCCGCGCCGCGCAGCGCCAAACCTGGCCCGGCAAAAAAGCCCGACGCCGCCCAGCCGGAACCAGCCGAGCCCCAGGCGGTGGAGCCCGCACCGGCCGAGCCCGCACGCGAGGCTCCCAAGCCGTCTCCGGAGAAGCCCGAGGCTCCGAAAGAAGCCTCCGCTGCGCCCAAGCCGGGTGCACCCAAACCGCCTACCCCCGGACCCAAGCCGGGTGCGCCCAAACCCTCCGGTGCCAAACCAGGTGGCCCGAAGCCGCGCAGCGGTGGGAACAACCCCTTCGGCCTGGCATCAGAGCGTGAGAGCGCCCGTCCCGCTGGCCCCCGCCCCGGAGGTGGAGGTCCGCGTCCCGGTGGCCCCCGTCCGGGCAACAACCCCTTCGCGCCTCGCCAGGGTATGCGCGGCGGTGAACGCGGTGGGCCACCACGGCCGGGTGCCCGCCCCGGGGCGCCGCGTCCGGCAGGTGCAGAAGGCAGCCGCTCCGCGGGAGCACCTCCCCGTCCGGGAGCACCAAAACCCTCCATGATGCCGGGGCAGTCGCCTGCCCCGAGCCGGGGCAGCGCCCCAGGCGGCCCTCCAGGAGGCGGGCCACCACGCGGACGTGGCGGGGGTCGGGGCCGCGGCGGTGCCGCCGGCGCCTTCGGCCGCGGTGGATCCAAGTCCAAGGCCCGCAAGTCAAAGCGGGCGAAGCGTCAGGAGCTCGAGCAGAAGCACACCCGCGAGATCGGCGGAGTGCGCGTCCCCAAGGGTGACGGCACCACCGTCGTCAGGCTGCGCCGCGGCTCCTCCCTGGGTGACTTCGCCGAGAAGATCAATGCCGAGCCGGCAGCCCTGATCACCGTGATGATGAAGCTCGGGGAGATGGCCACGGCGAACCAGTCACTGGACGAGGAGACCTTCCACCTGCTGGGCGAGGAGCTCGGCTACAAAGTGGAGATCGTCTCCCCGGAGGACGAGGACCGCGAGCTGTTGGAGTCCTTCGACATCGACCTCGACGCAGAAGAGGCCGGCGAGTCTGCAGAGGACCTGGAAACCCGCGCCCCCGTGGTGACCGTGATGGGTCACGTCGACCACGGCAAGACCCGACTGCTCGACGCCATCCGGTCCTCCAAAGTCACCGAAGGTGAGGCCGGAGGCATCACCCAGCACATCGGTGCCTACCAGGTGGAAGTTCCCCACGAGGGCCAGCAGCGTTCGCTGACATTCATCGACACCCCCGGTCACGAGGCCTTCACCGCCATGCGTGCCCGAGGTGCGAAGGTCACCGATATCGCGGTGCTGGTGGTCGCCGCCGACGACGGCGTGATGCCGCAGACGGTGGAGGCGCTCAACCACGCCAAGGCTGCTGGCGTCCCGGTGGTCGTCGCGGTCAACAAGATCGACAAGGAGGGCGCGGCGCCGGACAAGATCCGCGGCCAGCTCACCGAGTACGAGCTGATCCCCGAAGAGTACGGCGGCGACGTGATGTTCGTCGACGTCTCCGCGATCCAGAACACCAACATCGACGAGCTGCTGGAAGCGGTCCTGCTCACCGCCGACGCCGCCCTCGAGCTCACTGCGAATCCGAAGAAGGCCGCACGCGGTGTGGCCATCGAAGCGAACCTGGACAAGGGACGCGGCGCCGTGGCCACAGTGCTGGTGCAGTCGGGCACCCTTCGGGTGGGCGACAACATGGTCGCCGGCACAGGGTTCGGCCGTGTACGTGCGATGTTCGACGACACGGGAGAAGCCGTGGAGGAGGCGACTCCTTCGCGTCCGGTCCAGGTGCTCGGCCTGTCCACCGTCCCGCGTGCCGGTGACAGCTTCCTGGTCACCAACGACGACCGCACTGCCCGGCAGATCGCGGAGAAGCGTGAGGCAGCCGAGCGCAACGCCCTGCTGGCCAAGCGCCGGAAGCGCATCACGCTGGAGGACTTCGACCAGGCTGTGGCCGAGGGCAAGATCGACACCCTCAACCTCATCCTCAAGGGAGACGTCTCCGGTGCCGTGGAGGCCCTGGAAGATGCGCTGCTGAAGATCGACGTTGGAGCCGATGTGCAGCTCCGAGTCATCCACCGCGGCGTCGGAGCCATCACGCAGAACGACGTCAACCTCGCCACCGTGGACAACGCGGTCATCATCGGCTTCAACGTCCGCCCAGCAGAACGCGTCACCAGCTTGGCCGACCGCGAAGGCGTGGACATGCGTTTCTACTCGGTGATCTACTCGGCCATTGACGACATCGAGGCTGCGCTGAAGGGCATGCTGAAGCCGGAGTACGAAGAGGTCCAGCTCGGCACTGCCGAGATCCGTGAGGTCTTCCGCTCGTCGAAGTTCGGCAGCATCGCCGGGTCCATCGTGCGTTCCGGAATCATCCGCCGCAACGCCAAGGCCCGGCTGGTTCGCGACGGCAGCGTGGTCGGCGACAACCTCGCCATCGAGTCGCTGCGCCGGTTCAAGGACGACGCCACCGAGGTCCGCGAAGGATTCGAATGTGGTATCGGACTGGGCAGCTTCAACGACCTCAAAGAGGGCGACATCATCGAAACCTGGGAGATGCGCGAGATCCCGCGCACCTAACACCGCACGCTGGCAGCGTTTCGGCCGGTCACAGGGTGGGAACCCGGTGGCCGGCCGCAAGGCTCACAGCACAGCCAAGGAGGTATCAATGGCAGATCCAGCACGCGCCTCGCGCCTGGCATCCCGCATCAAGGTGATTGTGGCTGAGGCCCTGCGCACCCGGGTGAAGGACGACCGGGCGGAGATGATCACCATTACCGACGCCAGGGTCACCAACGATCTGCAGCACGCCACGCTGTACTACACGGTCCTGGCTCAGGACGAAGAGACCAAGCAGGGCGCCGTGGAGCTGCTGTGGGCCAGCCGCGGGGTGCTGCGATACGAGGTCGGCCGGCAGCTGAGCATCCGGCTCACCCCCACCCTGGAATTCACCGCTGACGAGATCCCCGAGTCGGCGGCCCACCTGGAGGACCTTCTGCGCAAGGCCCGCGAACAGGACGAACAGGTGCGGGCACTGCGGCAAGGTGCTGAGCCGGTCAACGAGTCTCCCTACCGGTCCGAGGCCGACGCCGGAGAGGCGAACGCCCCAGGCGATCGTCCCTCCCCGGAAGACCGCTGAGCAGAGCCACCACCAACAGTGGCTAAGAAGCAACGTCCTGAAGAGCTGGAAGTCGGTTCCGGTCTTGTCCTGGTGGACAAGCCGGACGGCTGGACCAGCCACGACGTCGTCGGGCGGCTGAGGAAACTTGCCGGAACACGCAAGGTCGGCCACGCGGGAACATTGGACCCGATGGCCACCGGCGTCCTGGTGGTCGGCATCAATCGCGCCACGCGACTGCTGACCCACATCGTCGGGGTGAACAAGACCTATACTGCCACGGTCCGTTTGGGGCAGAGCACCACCACCGACGACGCCGAAGGCGAGACGGTCTCCACCCGATTCGCCAACGCGCTGACCCCGGAGCGCATCAGCGGCGCAGCCGCCAAGCTCACTGGTGAGATCATGCAGGTTCCCAGTACCGTCAGTGCGATCAAAGTCGACGGTCGGCGCGCCTACGACCGCGCCCGGGCCGGAGAAAAAGTGGAATTGGCCTCACGCCCGGTGACGGTTCATGACTTCACCATCAGGGAGATTCGCCGGGTGGAGGGCGGCCGACTGATGGACGTGGACATTGAGGTGACGGTCTCCTCGGGCACCTACGTCCGGGCCCTGGCCCGTGACCTCGGCGAACTGCTGGAAACCGGTGGGCATCTCACGGCGCTGCGCCGGACCGCGGTGGGACCGTACCGAGTTGAGCAGTGCCTGACGTTGGGGCAGCTTGCCGAGGACTTCGGCTACATCAGTCTCGCCGAAGCGGCCGCGCAGCTGTTTCCCTCTCGGGCAGTGACCGCCGCGGATGCGGAGCACCTGCGCCACGGTCGGCGCATCACTGCCAGTGCCTCCGCTGAGCTCACCGCTGCCTTCGCTCCCGATGGGGAGCTGGTGGCGCTGCTGCAGAATATCCCTGCCAAGCAGGGTGCCTCGTCGTCGCCGGATGCTGCCGAGGCCGCCGCAGCCGCAGCCGGAGCCGAGCCGTGGCAGGCCAAACCTGAGCTGGTCTTCGCGCTGTGACTGTCATGTTCCTTCTTGGCACGGTCATCTGTGCCCTGTCGACGCTGATCTGCTGGACGATGACCGCAGTGCGGGCGCACCCTGCGGATTCGGCGATTATCAGTCTGGCCGCCATTGAGCTGTACCTTATTGTCTACGGGATCTACGCCGGGATCCGCCAAGTGATGGGCGCCCCGATCACCGGTGAATCCTGGGAGTTCTGGGGCTACATCATCACTGCCCTGATGCTGCCGGTGGGTGTCTTCGTCTGGGCCATGGTGGATAAGACCCGGTGGTCTAATCTGGTGATGAGCTTCGTCGGACTCGTGGTGTTTGTCATGGTCTACCGTATGGAGGAGATCTGGTGGGGAACCGCACTCTAGGCGCTGGTGCCGGCGCGGAGAAGACGCCGTCCAAGACTCCCCGCAACCGGGGTGTGGGCACTCTGATCATTACTGCCTACGGGATCTTTGCGGTCAGTGCCTTTGCCCGCGCGTTCTACCAGATCGCTCCCTTCCCGCAGGAGGGAAAAGTGCAGTTCGTCGATGCGCCCCTGGCGCTGACACTGTCGGCGTTTGCCGCTGCGGTCTACGTGGTGGCCACTCTGGCCCTAGCCCGTACCTCGCCCACCGCCTGGTCGGTGGCCCTGGCGGCGGTGCTCATCGAGATGGCCGGGGTGATCGGGGTCGGTGCATGGACCCTGGTGCAGCCGGAACTGTTCGAGGTGGCCACTGTCTGGGGAGGCTTCGGCCGGGACTACGGGTTCATTCCGCTGATTCTGCCGTTCGTGGGGCTTTTCTGGCTCCTCCGTCACCGGCCGTAGGATGGACGCCGTGCGTATCTACTACGGGCTTGATGAAGTGCCCCCCGATCTGGGGCCCACTGTGCTCACCATCGGAAACTTTGACGGTGTGCACCGCGGACACCAGCACGTGCTCGCGCAGCTGAACCAAACCGCACGCCGCCGTGGCGCAGCCGCCGTAGCGCTGACCTTCGACCCGCACCCGGCGCTGGTACACCGACCTGAATCGGCACCTCAGCTGCTCACCGGCCTGGGGGAGAAACTCGACCGGCTGCGCTCCAGTGGAGTAGACGCCGCCGTGGTGCTCAACTACACCCCAGAGTTGGCCGGGCACACCGCAGAAGACTTCATCCGGCGCTATTTTGTGGAAGCGCTGAACCCGGTGGCGGTGGTCATCGGGCATGACGTGCGTTTCGGGCGCCATAATCAGGGGGACTTCTCCACCATGGTGGGCCTGGGAAAGGCGTACGGGTTTGAGGTCATCGGAGTCGACGACTTCCCAGTGGAGAGTCAGACCGGGTCCGGAGTCGGGACCGGGGCACCACGGCGCTGCTCCTCCACCGCCATCCGGGCAGGACTGCAGCAGGGCGACGTCGCCGCAGCTGCCGGGATGCTGGGCCGTGCGCACGCCGTGGTGGGAGAAGTCGTCCACGGTGAAGCGCGGGGTCGCGAGCTCGGCTTCCCCACAGCCAACCTCTCCCAAGAGGCCGAAGGCATGGTGCCAGCCGATGGTGTCTACGCCGGATGGGTCACCGATGCCCACCACCACCGGTGGCCAGCGGCAATCTCTGTGGGCTCCAATCCCACCTTCGACGGACTCATGCGGGTCGTCGAAGCACATATCCTGGACCGAGCGGACGAGCAGGTGGAGGATTTCGACCTGTACGGCCAACGGCTCCGTGTCGAGTTCGTCGACCGGCTTCGCGGCATGGTGGCCTATGAAGGTGTCGAGAAGCTGGTCGAGCAGATGCATAAGGACGTCGAGGACACCCGCAGAGTCCTCGCCGCCAGTGGCAGAGCCACTCCGGTCAGCGCACTGCGCGCAGAATGATGCCGCCGAACCGACCGAAACGGCGGTCCGACGCGCAGCCGCAGATTGTCTCAGCGCAGCGGCGCCACCAGTTGGGCGGCTCTTTCGCAGAGCAGCAGACTGCCGCCGAAGCCGCCGAGTACGATGCATTGCGCCCCCGTTACCCCGCTCGCGCCGTGACGCAGACGCTGAGTCAGGTCCGGCCGGCGCAGCCAGCAGAGGGCGGTACTCACCAGCTGCCCAGTGTCGTGGAGTTCGGCGCTGGCACGGGAATTCTCACCCGGCAGCTGCTGGAGGCCGGAGCGCATGTGCATGCCGTGGAGCCCAGCGTTCCCATGCTGGACATTCTTCTGGAGAGCTCGCGTGCCGTGGCCGGAAACCGTTCCTGGGTGCAGGGGCACTGCGCCTCCTATGAATGCAGCGGTCTGCCCGATGACTGTGCAGATCTGGTGGTGGCAGCCCAGGCCTGGCACTGGTTCGACCCGGCTGCGGCTCAGGACGAAGCGTTCCGGCTGCTGAGTCCCGGTGGGTCCCTGGCACTGTTGTGGAACTACCTGGACACCGCTGACCCCACCGTGCACAGGCTGACCCGCATCATGCGCGCCGGGGATGTCTACCGTGCGGGGTGGCAGCCCCGGCTGGACCCGGTGTACTTCATGCCCATCCACAGCGTCGAATACCGGTGGAGCCGCACTCTGAGTGTGAGCGAGATTTTCCGCTACGCCACCACGCTGAGCTCCTGGCTCTCGGCCTCGCCTGCCAGTCGGGCCACTCGGCGGACCAATCTGGAGGAATTCCTGTTCGGTGAACTGGGTCTGGAGGCGGACCATGAGGTGGTGCTGCCGCAGATCACGGTGCTGCACACGGCCCGGCGCAGATGAGATCCGCAAGCGGACCGGATCATTCAGCGCCGCGGGTTTCGGCACCGGGGATCCATGATGTCCCCGCCAGAGGAATGCGAGACATCGCAGCCGCCTCCACCGTGAGTGAGACCATGTCTTCGGGCTCAAGATTCAGCAGGTGAGACTTGCCGCAGGCTCTGGCCAGAGTCTGCGCCTCCAGGGTGAGCACCCTGAGATAATTGGCCAGCCTGTCACCGGCCTCCACCGGGTCAAGCCGCGCCGCCAGATAAGGATCCTGGGTGGTGATGCCCGCCGGGTCACGGCCATCCTGGAAATCGTCGTAATACCCAGCGGCTGAGCCGAGCTTCTCGTATTCCTCAGCGTACTTGGGATCATTGTCCCCCAGGGCGATCAGTGCGGCCGTGCCGATGGAGACCGCATCGGCGCCCATGGCGAGTGCTTTCGCGACGTCAGCACCATGCCGGATTCCCCCTGAGGCGACCAACTGCACTCTGCGGTGCATCCCCAGCTCCTGCAAGGCCTGAACCGCCTGCGGAAGTGCCGCCAGAATGGGAATGCCGACGTGTTCGATGAAGACTTCCTGGGTCGCCGCCGTCCCGCCCTGCATACCGTCGAGCACCACCACGTCAGCACCGGCGGCGACTGCCAGTTTCACGTCATAATACGGCCGGGAAGCGCCGATCTTCACAAAGATGGGCTTCGTCCAGTCGGTGATCTCGCGCAGTTCGTTGATCTTGATCGTGAGGTCGTCCGGTCCGGTCCAATCGGGGTGACGGCAGGCGCTGCGCTGGTCGATTCCCGCCGGCAGCGTACGCATCTCGGCGACGCGTTCAGAGATCTTCTGTCCCAGCAGCATCCCACCGCCACCGGGCTTGGCTCCTTGGCCCAGCACCACTTCCAGAGCATCGGCAGCTCGCAGATGGTCCGGGTTCATCCCGTAGCGGCTGGGCAGGAGCTGGTAGATCAGTTTGTCTGAGTGACCCCGTTCCTCCTCTGTCATGCCTCCGTCACCGGTGGTGGTGGCGGTGCCGACCTTCGAGGCGCCCCGGCCCAGGGCCTCCTTGGCCTGGGCGGAGAGTGCGCCGAAGCTCATCCCGGCGATTGTCACCGGAATCTTGATGTGGATGGGCTCAGCACCGTGGAGATCTCCGAGGACTACGTCTGTGTCGCACCGCTCCCGGTATCCCTCCAGGGGATACCGGGACATGGAGGATCCGAGGAACAGCAGGTCGTCAAAGTGCGGGACGCGTCGCTTGGCCCCCCAGCCGCGGATATCGTACACACCGGTGGCTGCGGCGGCCTGAATGGCTGTGATGGCTGCGCGGTCAAAAGTAGCGGACTCACGGAGGCCACGGTCTTCAGGGCTTCGCATCAGTAACTCCCGGCATGGTCGTGGGTGAAGTGATACAACGTGCGTGCTGAGCCGTAGCGGCGGAATCCGTCCAGGTAGGACGCATCCTCTGCCTGTGATGTCATACCGGCTTGCACCAGCAGGTCTTGGAGGGACTTTCGGTCAGCGGCGCGCATCTCCTTCTCCACGCAGTCGGCACCCAGGGTCCCGACGCTTCCGCGGATGTAGATCTGGGCCTCATAGATGGAGTCGCCCAAGCCATCCCCGGCGTCACCGCAGACCACGATCCGCCCGGCCTGCGCCATGAAGGCCCCCATGGCTCCCATCTCGCCGCCGACGACGATGTCTCCCCCTTTGAGGGAGATTCCACAGCGGGTGGAAGCATTTCCCTCGATGATCAGCAGTCCGCCATGAGCAGTCGCGCCAGCGGACTGGGAGGCGTTGCCTCGGATGCGCACCACTCCGGACATCATGTTCTCCGCCACCCCGGGGCCGGCAGACCCATCGACTGTGATCAGCCCCTCCTGGTTCATCCCGGCACAGTAATAGCCGACGTCACCGTCGATGCGCACCTGAAGGGGGCGGTTGACCCCGGCCGCCACCGCATGGGCGCCCCGGGGATGCCTGACCACGTACCGTTCGACGCTCGGAGCGTGCAACTCTGCGTTCAGCTCCCGCACGCTCCGCACCGCGAGGTCGAACTCCGCGGTCCCGTCGTTCAGCGACTCCATGCGTATACCCGTCCTGGTAGCGGTTCGAAAACATGAGCCTCGTCGATGCCTGGCAGCATGGCCAGAGCTTGGAACTCCGAGGCCATGGCGACCCATCGAGGGTGTTCGGCGATGATCGCCGGCTTGCAGGCGAACTCGTCGCGCGCCACCGCGAAGCCTTTTTCCGTGGTCACCAGCAAGGTGTAGAAACCGTCGAATTTCTTTCTCAGTGCCGTCAGTGCAGTGGAGAGGTCGTCGCCCTTCGCCAGCCGCGAGGCGACAAACCGGGCCCCGACCTCGGTGTCGTTGTGGGAGTCGAAGGTGATGCCCTCCGCCTCCAGCTCGCGCCGGATCGAGGCGTAATTTGAGAACGAGCCGTTGTGCACCAAGCTCACTCCGACACCCACGGAGAACGGATGGCACCCTTCGGCGTTGATTGCAGACTCCGTGGCCATTCGGGTGTGGGCGATGCCCTGCCAGCCTCGGGCCTCCTGCAGCCGGTAGGTCCGCGCCAGCTCATTGGGGTTTCCAATGCCTTTGTAGATCACCATGTCTTCCCCCATGCCCACCACGCGGCTTTCGGGAGAGACGGCGGCGACCGCTGCGGACAGCAGCTCCGGCGACGTGGCTGCGGTGAGCACTGTCGTCTCACCGACCAGTTCTGTATGCACCTCCTCGACTCCGGGAAGCTCTCTGGCCACAGCATCCGCCAAGCCCTCAGGCGCATTCAGCAGCGACACCGCGGCCTGTCCCGCAGGGCACCGGGACTTGTCTCCGTAGATGGCGACACCGGCCGAGTCCGGCCCCCGGACCACTATGCCTTGGAGCATCTCAGCCATGAGCGGGCCGAGACGTTCGTACAACACAGGGTCCCTGAGGTGAAGACCGATGATCCCGCACATGGAACGAGCCTCCTTTGTTGCAGTGGTCGGTGGTCATAGGACCATATCGGTTCTCACGCGGGATCGGTGGCTCGCATGGTATCGATGGGGAAGGACTCCGCATCGTCGAGCATGATAGCCGGGGGTTTGAACAGTCGCAGGATCAGCCCGGTGACGACTCCGGTAGCCAATGCGATGACAAAGGTCCCGGCCACCGCGCCCAGCTGACTCAGGCCGGCGCCGACGATGAGGATCGGGGCCAAGCCGCCGACGATTCCCGGGATGCCGTGCAGATTCTGGACGCCCATGGTGTCCAGCACCCCGGTCTTCCGGCACAGCCAGTCGTTGATGTAGATGAAGGACAGGGTGGAGGCGATTCCACCCACCAGCCCGATCAGCCAGGCCTGCCACGGATTGGCCAGGTCTACGGTGGCGCCGATCGCCACGCCTCCAGCCAGGATGGCGTAGGTGAAGATCAGCGGGTCGATTGTGCGCTTGAGCAGGTAGAGCAGCACGTAGGTGGCCAAGGTGGCCGCCATCAGCGCCAGGTAGGTATTGATCATTCCCGGGATGATGTCTTCGGGGGGCAGCAGGGCGGTGACGAACGAAGGCCACAGAACAAAGAGCAGCATGCTGGCCAGCCACACGAAGGACACACTGTGCACGCTGGTCTTCATCGGCTCGTCGCTGACCCGCTTGTTGCGCAGCGCCAGGATGACCCCCCAGCCCCAGTAAGCGGCGAACATGTGGACCAGCACCGACCCTCCGGCGTCGTAGACGCCGTCGAGGAAGTCAAAGAGGAACCATTCGTTGAACATATAGGCCGGAACGAACAGCGCCCCGGCCAACAAGTAATGGATAGTGGAGATGTGACCCAGAAAGACCCCGATGGCGATCACCAGAGTGATCGAGGCGAACAGCGCCAGGATGATGGCCTCGATGTTGAGGTCATGGCCGAGGACCTGGGTGTGGCCGATCAGGTACAGCGGCCAGCTGACGGACAGGACCAGGAGCGTGGCCAGCGCAACGCCCCACTCGTAGCGTCGGATGAACAGCATCAGGAACGCCACGAGCATGAGCATGAACAGCACGTCCTGTCCCCGGTGGTACTGAAACAGGTGGGTGGTCTCTTCACCCAGCTCCGCGGCGTGAGCTGCGGCGGGGTGAATCACCAACGCCAGACAGACCAACAAGGTGGTGAGAAGGGAGCGTTTCAACATATCGGCCGTCCTAGGGTCAAGGGTGTGGCGCACCCGTCGCTCAGGGGAACTGCAGGTAGCGGCGGACCTCGTGATCGGTGACCATGTCCGCGATGTCGTGATATTCGTCCATCTTCATTCGGGCGTAATAGTCCACGAAGTCCTCGGTCTTGTCCGTCGGTTCGCCGTAGGTGCCGTCTACCGGCACTCTTCCGAATGCTTGGCGAAGCACATCGTCCTGCCGCAGGTGATGGACGGATTCCATGAGGTTGTGCGGCAGCATTTGAATGCCGCGCTCTTCGAGAACCTGCGGGGGGACGTCGTAGAGGTTGCTGGTGTTGGGCTCGCCGGGGTCCAGCCCGCGCTCGATTCCATCCAAGCCGGCAGCCAGCGCAGCGGTGAACCCCAGGTACGGGCTTCCCGAGAAGTCCGGTGTGCGATCCTCAATGGCGCCGGTGCGAGCCACGCGCAGCATCTGAGTCCGGTTGTTTCCTCCGTAGGTGACCGCTACCGGCACCCACGTCCGCACTGACTCCGTGCCGGCTTTCATCCGTTTGTAGGAGTTCACCGTCGGGTTGACCATCGCCATATAACCGGGGGCGTGGGCCAGGATGCCGGCGGCGAACTGGTATCCGAGCCTCGACAGGCCCAGGCCGCGCGGATCATCGGGGTCAGCGAAGAGGTTGACGTCCCGTTCGGCGTCCCACAGGCTCATGGTGTAGTGGAAGCCGTTGCCGGTGTTGTGTGTAAAGGGCTTGGGCATGAAGGTCGCGATGACTCCGTATTCCTGAGCGACCGTTTCAGTCATGTAGCGGAAGAAGACCGCGCGATCCGCCGTCTCCATGGCGTCGGAGAAGGTCACATTGCATTCGAACTGACCATTGGCATCTTCATGATCCACCGCATAGTTCTCCCAGCCCAGATCCGTCACGTACTTGGACAGGCGGGTGACGAAATCGTACTGGCGAGTCAGCCCCTTGACGTCGTAACAGGGCTTGGGCCAGTTGTCGAGCCGGTCAGCCACCATCAGCTTCCCCTGCTCATCAAAGTCGACCAGCGTGAACTCAGCCTCAAATCCGACTTTGAACACATAGCCGAGGTCTCGGGCCCGTTCGGTCTGCTTGCGCAGTATGGTCCGGGGGCAGTAAGGCCACTCCTCACCGTCGACGCGGGCGTCACCGATGATATGCGCCAGGCCCGATTGCCAGGGGACCACACGGAGAGTCCCAGGATCTGGCACGACCTCGATGTCCGGGCTGTGCGGGCCCTGACCAATCTCCCCAGCGGCGTAGCCGGCGAACCCCGCCCCAGAAGAGAAGAGATTGTCCAGCTGTGAAGCGGGCACCAGCTTCGCACTGGATTTCCCGCGGACTTCCGTGAATGAGGCGAAAATGAATTCTACATTATTTTCATCGAGAACTTTTTTGACGGTGTCTTTTGAATCCGGGGCAATTGTCACGGTGCGCCCTCTCTCCAAATCGCAGTGACGGGAGGATAGGAAGCCGAGAACAAGAACCACTCGCTTGCGGACGGTTGACGTTCTCCGCCATTTCAGCTTGACATTGTCGCGGCTATAGTGTCAATAGCTCAGGCGACTAATGTTTAGCGGTTCTGATGCGGTTCGGCGAATGCGTCTCGTCCGCCCGGACCCCGCAATTTCCGCGGAAATTTCTACGGTGTGGAGCGAGCAGCGCACCCTTGACAGTCAAGTAGGCCCATGGTTCTATTTTGTCTACCTTTGGGGGTTAGTCACTGCATCACAGCGGGGCTAGATTCTTTCTGTTCTTGTAGTGGCCGCATCTGCCCACTTAATTAAGGGACGCCTGTGCAATTTTAGATCAATACAACTGCATCTTTTTCTTCGGCTGCTGAAAGCGATTCTGTCTCCTGCCAGCAGGCTCAGTGAGCTGATCTAAAAATGCGACAATTATGTGAACAAAAATTAAAATAAGGCTAGAGAGTTCGCAGTGGAAAGCGGGGGCGCGGTGCAGAGTCGTCATTCAAATCGCCCTGGTTCAGGCAGGACATCTCGCAGACGGACGCGTCGAGCGCCCCAGCCTCGATACTCCGCGGGGCGCCTGCTGTCCAAAGGCCTGACGAAGGCAGACTGGCCGAAGGTCTGGAGACACCACGATCTGAAGCCCCGCTACGACGTCGTCATCATCGGTGGGGGGCTCCACGGGCTGGCAACCGCCTATTACTTGGCGGCTTATCACGGTGTGCGGAATATCGCCGTGCTGGACAAGGGATATCTGGGCGGGGGCGGATCCGGCCGCAACACAGCAATCGTGAGATCCAACTATCTGACCCCCGAAGGAGTCAGGTTCTACGACCGTTCGCTGAAGCTGTACGAAAACCTGGCCAGCGAGCTGAATTTCAACGTGATGTTTTCCCAGCGTGGACACCTGACTCTGGCGCATAACGACGGCGGGCTGAGAACCATGCGCTGGCGGGCTGAGGTGAACAAGGTCCAAGGGGTCGACTCCGAGGTGATTGGTCCGGAGGAGATCAAGAAGCTCGTACCCAGCATGGACACCTCTGCCCAGGCGAGGTATCCCATCCTGGGGGCTCTCTATCACCCCCCTGGGGGGATCATCCGGCACGACGCCGTGGTCTGGGGATACGCCCGAGCGGCAGCAGGTCTAGGGGTGCACCTGCACCAGGAGACCGAGGTGACCGGTATTGACGTCCGTCACGGCCGCGTCACGGGGGTCCGCACCACGCGCGGGGACATTGCCACCGGGACGGTGGTCAACTGCACCGCTGGCTGGGCAACACTGATCTCTGAGATGGCCGGAGTTGAGATGCCGGTGACCACCTCCCCGCTGCAAGCCGCGGTGACCGAACCCGTCAAACCTTTTCTCGACACCGTGGTGGTCTCCGGAACTCTGCACGTCTACGTCAGCCAGACCGACCGCGGAGAACTGGTCTTCGGCGCCAGCGTGGACCCCTTTACCTCCTATTCGGTGCGCGGGTCCCTCGAGTTCGTTGAAGGACTGGCCTCCAATGTGCTGAAACTGATGCCGGGCTTGTCCAAGATGCGGCTGCTGCGCCAATGGGCCGGGCTCTGTGACATGACCCCCGACTACTCGCCCATCATGGGGCCAACCTCGGTGGAAGGCTTCTTCGTGGATGTGGGCTGGGGCACCTATGGCTTCAAGGCCGGACCCGTGGCCGGAGAAGCTATGGCTGAGTGCATCAGCACCGGCCGCACCCCGCAGATCATCGCCCACTTCGGGCTCGATCGCTTCCGTTCGGGCCGGCTCGTCGGTGAGAAAGGCGCGGCGGCGGTGGGCCATTGATCACATCGCGGCGCCAGGCCCGGCGTCACCACCTACTCCCAAGGAGGTCCCTGAGATGATGCAGCTCCCTTGCCCTTGGTGCGGGCCGCGCAACGTGACCGAATTCCGTCATCACGGTCCGCACTCCCCACGTCCGGAGGTGGAGCCGGCCTCGGTGGAGCAGTGGCACCGCTATCTGTATCTTCAGGAAAACCCCTGCGGACCGGTGGAGGAGAGGTGGTACCACTCCGCCGGGTGCCGGCGCTTCATCAGCATCACCCGTGACACCTACACCAACGCCACGCAACCGGGAGAGCACCCATGACCTCCACCCAGCGGACCGGTCAGCAGCCGCGGCGCCTGCCCCCACAACCCGGCGAAGTGATAGACCGAGACCGGACGCTGCAGTTCCTGTGGAACGGACGGCGGCTCAGCGGCTACGAAGGCGATTCCATCATCTCGGCCCTGGCCGCAGCGGGGGAGCAGGTCTTCTCACGGAGTTTCAAATACCACCGGCTGCGCGGAATACTCAGCGCGACCATGCACGACCCCCACTGCATGCTCCAAGTCGACGACGAGCCCAATGTGCGCGCCGCCCACCGCCTGCTCCGGGAGGGCATGGGCGTGACCTCACAGAACACCTGGCCCTCGCTGCACCTTGATCTGAAAGCCGTGACCCAGCTGGGCGGACGTTTCCTGGCACCGGGCTTCTACTACAAGACGTTCATGTGGCCACGCCGACTGTGGCCGACGTATGAGAAAGTGCTGCGCCAGTTCGTGCACGCAGGCAGAGTGGACCAGTCGGCACGCGGTGAGAGGTACGAAAAGCGCTACGCCCACACGGACGTGCTCGTCGCCGGCGGCGGCCCCGCGGGCATGGCCGCTGCGCTGGCCGCAGCGCAAGCCGGTGCGCGGGTGATGCTGGTGGAAGAGGAGCACCAGCTGGGCGGACACCTCCGATGGGCCAATTCCGCCGGCGCGGCCGAGTTAGCCGACCAGGTCCGCAAGGCGGAGGGGATCCACGTGCTGACCAATGCCACCGTCGCCGCTCGTTACGACGGCAACTGGTGCGCGGTGATTCAGCGCGAGCCCGCCCCGGGGGAGCCGGAGCGGATTCTGAAGACACGGACAGGGAGCTTGGTGGTCGCCGCCGGACTTATCGAACGGCCCTACATCTTTTCCGGCAATGATCTGCCCGGCGTGATGCTCTCCAGCGCTGCACGCCGACTCATCGCCTTGCACGCGGTGGCCCCGGGCGAACGAGCGGTGGTGCTTACTGCGAATCCTGAGGGCGATGCCGCCGTGGCGCACCTGGAGCGGGCGGGAATCGAGGTGGCACGCGTGGTGGATGCCCGCACCGGCGGGAATGTGCGCCGGGCCAGAGGACGGAAGACACTGCAGCAGGTCGAACTCACCGATGGCACCAGGATCGAGGCAGACCTGCTCGTCACCGCCACCGGCTGGACCGCACCGACGGCGCTGTTGAACATGTCCGGGGCTGCACCGGAGTACGTTCCCCAAGCGGCCCGGTTCCTCTCCAGCGCACAGCCTCAAGCAGGGGTCTACAGCACCGGGGGGTTGGTGGGAGACGGCGATGCGGAGCAGCTCCACCAGCACGGCGCTGCAGTGGGAATCCAGGCTGCTCAGCACGCTCTGCGGAAGCGTCGCGCCGCCGTGGCGGCCACCCCCACTGGTGTGCCCGCCACCGAGAATGAGTCTCCCAGCAGCCCCGGCCCGGTGGCCCCCCTGCCGGTGCCCGAGCATCCGGAGCTGTTCCGCTCCACCACCCACGGCATGGTGGACTTTTCCGAAGACGTCACCTCCCGGGATCTGGAGTCCGCAGTCCGGGAAGGTTATGAGAGCTCCGAACTGGTCAAGCGCTACACCACGGTGACGATGGGGCCCACGCAGGGGAAGTTCGAGTTGGTCAACGCCCTGGCCGTCATTGCGTCGACCACCGGGAAGACCATTGCGGAGACCGGTGCCACCACGTGGCGGCCTATGTACACTTCCGTCACGCTGGGCGCCCTGGCTGGCCGGAACTACGATCCGGTGCGGTACTCGGAGCTGCAGCCCTGGCACGCCTCCCATGGAGCGGTGCCGCTGGTCGCTGGCCAATGGATCCGGCCGGAGCACTACGGGGACCCCGTGGCGGAAGTGAAGGCGGTGCGGCGGGGAGTCGGCATCATCGACGTCACCCCTATCGGCAAGCTGGACCTCCGCGGCCCAGACGTGCCCAAGCTGCTCAACCAGCTCTACGTGAACAAGTGGTCGCGGCTGGCCATCGGCCGGGTGCGTTATGGAGTGATGTGCGCCGAGGACGGGGTGGTCTTCGACGACGGCGTCACCGCTCGCCTGGGTGAGGAGCACTACGTGATGAGCACGACTTCCTCAGGGGCCGGCGCGGTGTGGGAGTGGGTGGAGGAGTGGTTGCAGACCATGCACCCGGACTGGCAGGTGCACGTCACTCCGGTCACGACCGCCTACACCAGCATCAATGTGGCCGGGCCGCATTCCCGCCGGTTGGTGTCGCGGCTGACTGAAGGGGTGGATCTCTCTGCGGAGGAGTTCGGCTATATGCGGGTGCGCACCGGCCGGGTGGCCGGGGTGGACGAGTCCATCCTCTGGCGGATCGGGTTCACCGGGGAGCTCTCTTATGAGATCCACGTGCCGGCTTCATACGGGCTTCACGTGTGGGAGGCGCTGCTGAGCGCCGGAGAGGACCTGGGAGTCACACCTTTCGGAGTTGAGGCGCAGCGGGTGCTGCGTTTGGAGAAGGGGCATCTGATTGTCGGTCAGGACACCGACGGGCTGACCAAGGCATACAGCGCCGGGCTGGACTGGGCCGTAAAGCTGGACAAGCCCGACTTCGCAGGAAAGCCGGAGTTGGTCTGGCAGCACGAGCAGGGCTCAGGCCACCGCCTGGTGGCCATTCAACCCGTGGATCCCGGCGTCGTGCCGGAGGAAGCCGCCCAAGTCCTGTTCCCTACGGGAAGGATTGGTGGCCGGATCACTTCCAGTCGGTATTCGCCGACGTTGAACCGCTCCATTTGTCTGGGCCAGGTGGAGCGTGCCCTCAGCGACCCGGGCACCGTGCTGGATATCCGTCTGGCCGACGGCCGGATCGTACAGGGAACCGTGATGCCGCAGCTGGCGCATGTGGACCCCGAGGGGACCCGGTTGAACAATGACACCGGGCCCGAAGCACCGGAGAGGTGGGCAGACCCCGTGGCTCGGGGCTCAGTACCAGCACCGGGGCCAAAGACCAGCATCGCCGGATGGGAAGTCTCGACCGAGCAGAGCATGGCGCCTCTGACCCTGGCGGACGTGACTCCACTGGTGAAGATCAGCGTGCGTGCAGCCCCCGACGGTGTCACAGCTGACCGGATGCCCGCGGCTTTCGGGCAGGCGCGGCCTTGGGGCGATCGGCTCCTGGTGGTGGGCTCAGGCCCCGGGGAATGGATGGTGCTCGCTGAGCCGGGGGAACGAGCCGCAGCCCTGAACGAGCTCAGCGAGATCCTCCAGGATGCGGAGGAGCTCACCTCAATCGTGGACCTTACGCACGGGCGAGCCCTGTTTCAGCTCAGCGGAGAGTCTGCCGCTGAGCTGTTGGCCGCCGTGTGCGCCATCGACCTCGCCGATGACATGGTCCCCGACGGAGCGGCCCTGCGCACCAATGTGGCGGGCGTGGTGACTGACCTTATCCGGCACGACGAGGAAGGCGGGCGCCGGCGGTACCTCCTTCACTGTGAGCGTTCCTCCGGCCGCTACCTGCACGCCACGCTGCTGGATGCCGGGCGCAGTCACGGGGTCGCGGAGACCGGTTATCCTGCCTCCGGGTCGGTCATTCGCCGGTGAAGGTCTGACTGGTGCGGCACTTGCGGCACTGGTGAGGTAGGCTGGTAAGTCGCTGTGCTGCAGTCCGCGGTGGCCAGCGCCGGGTGAGACCGGATTCCTGAACGCGGCACCACATACAAGGAGCTTTACCATGGCTTTGGATCCCGCTGTCAAGCAGCAGATCATCGAGGAGTACGCCACCCACGAGGGCGACACCGGTTCCCCAGAGGTTCAGGTCGCAGTTCTGACCCGTCGGATCTCCGACCTCACCGAGCACCTCAAGGAGCACAAGCAGGATCACCACACCCGCCGGGGGCTGATGATCCTGGTCGGGCGTCGTCGTCGTTTGCTGAAGTACCTCGAGCGCAAAGACATCACGCGGTTCCGTGAGCTGAAGAAGCGACTCGGTATCCGCTGATACTTCGGTCAAGCACCGACACCAAGCACAGTGATGGGCGGCTCCTTGCGGGGCCGTCCATCGTTGTATGAGAGACTGGCGGAAGCCGATACAGCTGACGAACCGACGACGACGCATGGTCCGGTCCTCGGTAGTGGCTTACGGGAGTGCGTGAGGGCACCCGCACCCGTGGGCTTCGATCGATGACCGCCTTGCTCAGGTTCGGCTCGTAACTGCACTGAGCATCTCAGCGCGCTGTGTTGGCCCGCTCATAAGGGGAGTACATCTCCCACGCCAACCGAGGGATCTTCTCCCTCACCGCAACATGAAAGGACACACCCCTATGCAGGGACCTGAGGTTCACACTGCTGAAGCCGTCATTGACAACGGCAAGTTCGGCACATCTACTATCCGCTTCGAGACCGGACGGCTGGCCAAGCAGGCCGCCGGTTCTGCACTGGTCACCCTCGATGAGGAAACCACGCTGCTCTCGGCCACCACGGTCGGCAAATCCCCCCGCGAGGGCTTCGACTTCTTCCCGCTGACCGTCGACGTCGAGGAGCGCATGTACGCCGCCGGGCGGATTCCCGGCAGCTTCTTCCGCCGTGAGGGACGCCCCTCCACGGATGCAATCCTGACCGCTCGGCTGATCGACCGCCCCTTGCGGCCGGCCTTCACCAAGGGCATTCGCAATGAGGTCCAGGTGGTCGAGACCGTGCTCTCGATCAACCCCGACGACCTTTACGACGTGGTGGCCATCAACGCCGCCTCCATGTCCACCCAGCTCTCCGGTCTGCCCTTCTCCGGGCCGATCGGTGGTGTCCGCGTTGCGCTGATCGACAATGGCGACGGCGCCCAGTGGGTGGCCTTCCCCAAGCACTCTCAGCTGGAGACCGCCGTGTTCGACATGGTGGTGGCCGGTCGGGTGGTCGGCGATGACATCGCGGTGATGATGGTCGAGGCTGAGGCTACCGACGACTCGTGGAAGCTGATCAAGGACCAGGGTCGCACCGCTCCCACCGAGGAGATCGTGGCCGAGGGTCTTGAGGCGGCCAAGCCGTTCATCAAAGTGCTCTGCGAGGCGCAGGCTGATCTGGCCTCCCGGGCCGGCAAGCAGCCGGTCGAGGTGCCGATCTTTGAGGACTACCAGGATGATGTCTTCCAAGCAGTCAAGACCGCCGCTGAGGACAAGCTGGCCAACATCTACCAGATCGCCGACAAGCAGCAGCGTGAAGTCGCGGACGCCGAGCTCAAAGCCGAACTGGTGGAGCAGCTCGCCGGTGAAGGCAAGGATTTCGAGGGTCGCGCAGGTGAAGTCGGCAAGGCCCTGTCATCGGTGACCAAGCAGGTTATCCGCCAGCGCATCCTGCGGGACCAGGTGCGCATCGACGGGCGCGGCCTGGCCGACATTCGTCAGCTCACCGCCGAGGTGGAGGTGCTGCCCCGAGTCCACGGTTCGGCGATCTTCGAACGCGGCGAAACCCAGATCATGGGCGTCACCACGCTGAACATGCTGAAGCTGGAGCAGAGCATCGACAGTCTCTCCCCGGAGACCAAGAAGCGCTACATGCACAACTACAACTTCCCGCCTTACTCCGTGGGCGAGACCGGGCGTGTGGGCTCCCCCAAGCGCCGGGAGATCGGCCACGGCGCCCTGGCAGAGCGCGCGATAGTTCCGGTGCTGCCCACCCGTGAGGAGTTCCCCTACGCCATCCGGCAGGTCTCGGAAGCCCTGGGATCCAACGGGTCCACCTCCATGGGCTCCGTCTGCGCCTCCACGCTGAGCCTGCTCAACGCTGGTGTGCCGCTGCGGGCACCGGTGGCGGGAATCGCCATGGGGTTGGTCTCAGATGAGGTCGACGGCGAGACTCGTTACGCCGCGCTGACCGACATCCTTGGCGCCGAAGACGCGTTCGGCGATATGGACTTCAAAGTCGCTGGCACCTCTGAGTTCATCACCGCCATCCAGCTCGACACCAAGCTCGACGGCATCCCCGCCAGCGTGCTGACGGCTGCTCTGAAGCAGGCCCGCGAGGCACGGCTGCACATTCTGGGTGTTATCGGTGCCGCCATCGATGCCCCCGACGAGATGAGCCAGTTCGCCCCGCGCATCATCAGCGTCAGCGTGCCGGTGGACAAGATCGGTGAGGTCATCGGCCCCAAGGGCAAGATGATCAACCAGATCCAGGAGGACACCGGTGCGGACATCTCCATCGAAGATGACGGCACGGTGCTCATCGGCGCCACCACGGGTGAAGCTGCCGATGCCGCCCGCGCGGCCATCAACGCCATCGCCAACCCCACTGTGCCCGAGGTCGGCGAACGCTACCTGGGTACCGTGGTGAAGCTCACCACCTTTGGTGCGTTCATCAGCCTCACCCCGGGCAAGGACGGTCTGCTGCACATCTCTGAGCTGCGCAAGCTCAACGAGGGCAAGCGCGTCAACGACGTCGAGGATGTCCTCGGAGTCGGTCAGAAGATCCAGGTTGAGCTCTCCAAGGTTGATGACCGCGGCAAGCTGAGCCTGATCCCGGTTGTCGACGAACCCGAAGCCAATGAGGACAAGCAGAGCGTCAACCAGGTGGTCACTGAAGACGCGTAAGTGCACCCCAGCCAGCTGACCTGACTGGCTGCGTCAGAAGGGCCGGCAGTGCCCCCAGTACGGGGGAGACTGCCGGCCCTTCTCGTGTCTCGCGCCCGCCCATTTGTATACCCGAGGGGGTATATGTGAGACTTGGTCGCATACCCCATGGGGTATGCAAGGCAGGTTAAGCGATGGAAGGGACATGCACATGTTGTTGGAACGCATCTATGACGAAGACCTAGCCCAGGCCAGCTACTTCATCGGCTGCCAGGCCACTGGCGAGGCGATCGTCATTGACGGCCGCCGAGACGTCCAGGAGTATCTGGACTTGGCACACCGGCACGGAATGCGGATCACCGCCGTGGCGGAGACGCATATCCATGCCGACTACCTCTCAGGCACTCGGGAGATTGCCGCAGTCACCGGCGCTCCGCTCTACGTCTCAGGTGAGGGCAGCCCAGACTGGCAGTACGGCTTCGAGGCCAACCGTCTGCACCACGGCGACGTCATCACCTTGGGCAATATCCGCATTGAGGCCCGCCACACTCCCGGCCACACACCTGAGCACCTCATCTTTCTGGTCACTGACGGAGCGTTCAGCGACGATCCCGGGTACATGATCTCGGGAGACTTCATCTTCGCCGGCGACCTGGGCAGGCCTGATCTGCTGGACGAGGCTGCAGGCGGTCAGGACACTCGATTCGAGGGCGCCAAGCAAATCTTCAAGAGCCTGAAGGACGAGTTCCTCACACTGCCGGACTACGTGCTGGTGCTCCCCGGCCACGGCGCAGGCAGCGCCTGCGGCAAGTCACTGGGTGCGCTGCCTGCTACCACGGTGGGTTACGAGAGGCACAATGCCTGGTGGTCGCAGTACCTCGAGCGCGACGACGAGCAGGGCTTCATCGACGAGATGCTCGATGGGCAGCCCGACGCCCACGCGTACTTCGCAAGAATGAAGCGAGAGAACCGAGACGGGCCCCATGTGTTGGGCAATCTTCAGCCCCTGACCGAGATGACCACCGACCAAGCTCGGCAGGCCATCGAGGAGGAGCGCGCAGTCTTCATCGACACCCGGCCTCACACTGAAGTGCACCGGGGCACAGTGGTCGGCTCCCTGAACATTCCTGCCGACGGCAAGCCCGCCAGCTTCGGGGCCTGGGCCTACGACCCTGAGCGCGAGGACCGGCCGATGATCGTACTGGCCGAGGACGCTGAGGATGCTGAATATCAGCGCGCCCACCTGATGCGAGTCGGCATCGACGCCGTGACCACTTTTGTCACCACCATCGAGGGCCTGCCGCAGACCCGGCCGGCCACCATCAGCCCTGCTGAACTCGAAAACTTCGATTCCGCCCTGCTGCTCGATGTGCGCAACAGATCAGAGCACGCCGAGGACCACATCCCCGGTTCCAAACAGCTCAGTGCCGGGCGAGTGCTGTGGAACCTCGACGAACTCCCACAAAGCGGTCCTATCGTCACCTACTGCCAGTCCGGCCGCCGCAACTCGGTGGCGGCAAGTGCACTGCGCCGCGAAGGCTACGACGTTCGCGAACTCGAAGGCAGCTTCGCCGGCTGGTCGGAGTACGCACACAGCCGCTGAACCACATCGCCACTGCGGGCAGACCGCGGTCTGCCCGCTCTGAGACATGCCCATCCGTGAAAGGAAACTGACTCTTATGACCACCGTGACCTCGCAGACTTCGCCGAAGAGCACTGCTGTGCCCATCAGTCCCACGGAGCTCGCCGAGCGCCTGGGGACTCCCCAGGCCCCGCTGCTGCTCGACGTACGCACACCTGCCGAGTACGAATCGCTGCGGGTGCCGGACTCCCACAATGTCCCGCTGGAGCTGCTGCAGAAGAACTGCGAACGGCTCGCTGGGCAGTACGACGGGGAGGTCGTGCTCATCTGCCAGACCGGCAACCGCGCCAAACAGGCTCAAGAGCACCTGCGCTCCGCCGGCCTGGACTCCGCCCGGGTGCTGAATGGAGGCGTCACCGCCATGGAGGCCGAGCACCAGCATCACACACGGCGCGGCCAGAACCGTTGGGCCATGGACCGCCAGGTCCGCATGGTGGCAGGGAGCCTGGTGCTCACGGGATTCCTCGGTAGCAAGCTCATCTCACCGAAGATCGGTTACCTCGCTGGGGCCGTCGGGGCGGGTCTGACCTTCTCCGCTCTCACCGACTCCTGTGCGATGGCATCAGCACTGCAGAAGATGCCGTGGAACAGGGTGGACGCCGATCCAAGCGTGGAAAAGGTCCTGGCAGAGATTCCCTCCGCCATTCAGGTGAAAGCACCAAGCCGGTGAGCACCGCGCTGCTCGTCACGCTCGTTCTCGCCATTGGCATCGGTCTCAGTCTGGGGCTGCTCGGCGGCGGGGGCACCATCTTGGCAGTGCCGCTGCTGACGTACGTGGCCGGAATGCCGCCCCAGGAAGCCATCGCCGCTTCGATGTTCATCATCGGGGTCACAGCCCTGATCAGCGTCGGGGCACACGCGCGGCGCGGTAACGTGCGATGGCGCATGGGGTTGGTGTTCGGTGCGGCCAGTATGACCGGCGCCTTCGGAGGTGGGGTCCTGGGCAGCCAACTGCCTGGCGTGGTGCTCATGGTCGCTTTCGGAGCCATGATGATCGCCACCGCGCTCGCCATGGTCGTGGACCGCCGGGCGCCCTCCGAGCCGAAATACCGGTCCAAACTTCCCGTTCTCAAGATCGTCATGGAAGGGTTGGTTGTCGGGCTGGTCACTGGGGTGGTCGGGGCCGGAGGAGGGTTTCTCGTAGTGCCCGCCCTGGTCCTGCTGGGGGGATTGCCCATGTCAGCCGCAGTCGGAACCTCACTGCTGATCATCTCGATGAAGTCATTCACCGGGATGGCCGGATATCTGACCTCAGTAAGTATCGACTGGGGCCCGGTGCTGCTCATCACCGGTGTGACCGTCGCTGGCGCACTCCTCGGCTCAGCGGTGAGCTCCAAAGTGCCTGACAAGATGCTGAAGAAAGCTTTCGGTTACATGGTCCTTGCGATGGGCGTGATTGTTCTCCTCTACGAGCTGCCGATCCTCTACGGTCTCACCACGGGTATTCTCATTGTCATCACCCTGATCCTGGTCAAGGTCCTGCAGCGTCGCCGGACAGGTACAGACGCACCAGGCACGCCCCCCTCCGCACAGGAAGTGGGAGCTTCCCAGGAGACCGCCCTGAGAGGAGTACCTCATGAAAGAAGCTGACCCGGAGACCCAGCGAAAGATCCTGAACCGACTCAAGCGCGCCCGAGGCCAGCTGGACTCCGTGATCCGAGCGGTGGAGACCGGCGGCAACTGCCGCGATGTGGTCACACAGTTAGCGGCAGTCTCCCACGCACTGGACCGGGCGGGCTTCAGCGTGGTCTCCTCCGCCATGCAGTACTGTCTCACCGACCCAGAAGCCGCCCGAGAGACTGATGATGGGCTCACTGTCGAGGAACTCGAAAAGCTTTTCCTCTCACTGTCCTGAGCAGTCCCGGTAGCGTAGGACAATGGTGCACAGCCCTCCGCCGACCAGCCACCCTGCGGCCAGCCCCGCTCCGCAGCGGACTTCGCCACCTGCTGGCCTCAGTGACTTGCATTCGCACGTTTCGGAATTGGTCGCCCAGCAGCCCTTCGCGGTGCACTGGCAGATCCGAGCCCTGCAGGGTGCCGCTGCGCCACAGACCCGCGCCAGTATCGGCCAGGGTGACGCGGCTCAGGTGGCCTCGTTCAGCACCCGCAAGGTGAGCTTATTGCTGGCATGCCTGGCGCTGGTGCACCGCGGGGACGTGGATTTGGACCAGCGGTTGCTCATCACCGAGGAGATGCGGGAGGGTGTCCAGGCCGGGATCATGAAAAACCTCGCCCCTGGGGTGGAACTGAGCCTGGAAGACCACCTCCGGCAGATGATGATCAGCTCCGACAATATCTGCACCCAGCTGGTCTTTGAAGCCATCGCGCAAGCCACCGGAGACAGCCTGCAGTGGGTCAACGACTATTGCTCCTGGATCGGCATGCACGCCACGTTGCACCGCGAGATCTTCCCGCGCAGCGGCGACCTGGCCTGGCATCACAGCATCCACCAGATGACGGTGACCACCCCCCGGGACCAGGCGTGGCTGCTGGAACTTCTCGGCAGGGCCGCAGCCGACGACGCCGTCGCAGCAGCACTGCACTTGAGCCCTAGTCTGTGCCGGTTCGCCGTGACGCTGATGCGGCAGATTCACACCCCACTGCTGGGTGCGCTCACCACCGCGGTGGGATTCGCCGAGAAGAACGGTAGGGGGCTACGCAGCCTCTCCCAGGTGGGACTCGCGCTGGACCCGCAGGACACGGCAGTGGCAGCCGTGGCCGTGTTCGCTGAACAGATACCCACTGAGCTGCCCACCGGTCGCCCCGGACGCCTAGCCGTCTACGAGCTGTTCGCAGGCATCGGCCGAGCAGTGGAGCAGTGGCACATGCGACAGCGTCCCACTCAGCACAGCAGCCCGTCGCTGGCTCCGCAACGCTCGGAGAACCTGGAGACCACCCATGGAGAGACCACCCATGGAGAGACCACCCACGGACCGATACCTCACTGCTGGAAGGTGCTGGCACCGTCCACGCCGCCACAGGGGGAGGAGGCGCCGGCCACCGCCCATCCGCTCAGCGGAGCCGGGAAGCTTCTCGCCGCGCTCGCGATCGCCGAGGCCGGAGCCGAGGATCCCGTCCTGCTCCGGGACCCGGTGACGATCACCGCAGAAGACCGCAGAGCCGCGGCGGTAGGCCCCCTGCGCACCCACACCGGTGAGCTGACTCTGTGCTTGGCTGACGCGCTCGCTCTGGTGATCGCCACCTCAGATGCCTCAGCCGCGTTGGCGCTGCGGCGAACGCTGAAGCGCCGGCGCATGGATCTGCCTGCCGCAGCAGAGGAGGTCATCGGCAGAGTTTCACAGTCGCTTCAGACGCTGGAGCGGACCGTCATCACTGCGGAGGAGGACGTCCATGACGCCACCGGTGATCTGCTCACTGGGCGCAGCTCCCCGGGGGACCTGGTCACCCTGCTGACCGCCCTGGCGCAGGCGGGGGGCCTGCAGAACCCGGCGGCGTCGTCGGCTCCGCACCCGCCGCAGCGCCCAGCAACGGGAATCAGCCACACGGCAGCCGAGCAGGTGCTGGGCTGGATGGCCGGAGTCTTCGAACCCACCGGGCTCGCCTACGGACTGCCTGGCTATGGACCCCGCCGCGTGCCGCAGTGGAGCGTCTCCGGACTGGAGCTGCGTGCCACCCCCGCAGTGCGCGGCTGGACCTCCGTGCTCATCACACGCCAGGACCCGGTGGGAGCGGGAACCAGCCTTGCCGTGGCCGCGGCCCACCTTCCACACCTGAGTGCGGCCGGACAGAACAGCACATTGAGCCCGGCGCAGCGGTTAGGGGCACTGGGGCTGGGAGTCTACCGCGCCTTGCCGGGCGCAGCCGGGCGAACAGATCAACCCGCACGCGAGCGAGTGACGTGAGGGCGGCCCACGCGGGCCCATAGTCCTTCGTCCATACGCGGCAGGCCCTTACCATGAGCATTGAGGCTCTCTGGCGCGAGGTGGGGGAGGACTCACAGTGTCAAGGTCCCTTCCCGGGGGAGACGATTCTTCCCGCAACCGCTCCGCTCCTAGTGCGCGCCGTCCTGGCTGTGACCCCGGCGTTCCCCGGCCGCTGTGGGCGAGGAGTCGCGCCGAGTTCGGAGCCGTGATGGTATGAGCGAGCACGCGGCAGAGAGCAGGTGGGTTTCCTGGGTGGGAATCGGCCTCTTCGTGGCCCTGGCCTCAGCGGGGTATTTCTACAATCTCACCTTCATCCAGCTCGGCGTGGTGGATCTGGGTTCACGTGTCCTTGAGCTGCCGGCGGGGAGAATTGCACAGGCGATGGCACTCTTAGCAGGTGTCACTTTGGTGGTGGCGCTGGGGACAGGGCTAGTGATGCATCGTCGGCGCTGGAGTGAAAGCTTCAAATTCAAACTGCAGTTGCTGGCTGCCGTGGCGGTACTGCAGACGGCATTGACCCTGGTGGCTCCCCTGCTCCGCAGTCAGACGGAATTGACCGTGTGGATCGTACTTGCCTCGATAGGTTTGGGTCTTGGAGTCCCGTGCCTGTTCGGGCTGACCTGCGACCTCGTCCCCATCCGCCACCGCGGCATTGTCGCGGCGGCGGTGACCTCGGCCGCGTTCCTACCTGCTGCGGTGTTCGCCTCCGATTGGCGTATCGACCAGTTTGCCGCGCAGATGGTGTGGTTCATGATTCCCAGCACGGTGGGTCTGCTGGTCCTTGCCTTTTATCCCATGGCCAGTGACGGCTTCCCTGGCGCGACAGCACCGCCTGGACAGTTACGGTCCCGGGCGCTTTGTGCGTCAAGGTGTGCGCGGGTGGCCGAGAACTGCGTTCATACTCTGCCTGGCACTCATGTTCGGTGTCTACTTCGTCGACAGCTTGGGGTTCATACGCATTATCGATACGCCTATTTACCTCAGGTTCGCATGGGGCTCTGCGGAGTCTGAAACGCTCTGGGCTATCGGTATCGCGCACGTGCTCGCCGCCCTCTTCGCCGGAATTCTTTACCGAACGCTGCCGTTAGTCGTGCTGCTGGGTGGGGCCTTCGGGCTCTTCGCTCTCGTCCAGCTCAGCTACATGTTCCATGCGCTGACCATGCCGCAGGCACCGCCAACTCTGGGGATGCCCTTGCTCTACGCCGTGGCGGTGAGCATCTACACGGTGTTGAACTTCGCCATCTGGGCGGACTTCTCCACTCCGGCAACGATCGCGCGCAACGCCGCGCTCGGGGTCGGGGTGGCCGGTTGGTTGGCGACGTTCGCGGCCACCGCACTGTCGATCTGGTGGGCGGCCATTGAGCTTCCGTTTGCCGCGCACCTGAGAGCAGTGGCCGCGATCAGCTTCTTCTTATTCAGCAGCTGTGTGGTCCTCTTCCTCTTCCGCAACAGGCAGCGCTTCCACCAGACTGACCCACAGTAGAGGGGTCGTCATGACAGTTGCCGCGGCGTCGGGGCTATGTTCAGTGGCGACCCGCCTGCGGGTTGGCCGAGATGTGGCAAAATAGGACCAACTGAATACAGGCCACGTCCCTGATGCGGGAGAGTTCGTCCGGTCACTGACCGTTCGGCGCCGAAGGAGCAAGGAACCCCCTCCGAATCTCTCAGGCCAGGCGGGACCGCAGCGGGGTGGCGACTCTGGAAAGCAGCGGAGGCTCACCCTCCCTCACCGAAGGTGCAAACCGGTAACTCCGGCGAATCTCTCAGGTTTGATCACAGAGCAAGGGGCACTGACCTGTTTCATCCCCTGCCCGTAAGGTTGAGCCTATGACTTACTCAATACCCGCTGGATTCGCCTCCCGGCATATGGGTCCTACTGACGCCACAGCGGAGACCATGCTGAGCACTCTCGGTTACGACTCCGTGGAGGATCTCGTTGACTCCGCGGTCCCCGGGGGCATCCGGCAGCAAGCACCGCTGAACCTGCCACCAGCACTGTCTGAATCCGAGGCGCTCGCCGCCCTCCGCCGGTATGCGGGCCAGAACCAGGTGAAGACACAGATGATCGGCCAGGGTTACTACGGCACACACACCCCCAGCGTGATCCTGCGCAATGTGCTGGAGAACCCCGCCTGGTACACCGCCTACACTCCCTATCAGCCGGAGATCAGCCAGGGCCGGTTGGAGGCGCTGCTGAACTTCCAAACGATGGTGGCCGACCTCACCGGGCTGGACCTCGCCAACGCGTCCCTGCTGGATGAGGCTTCCGCAGTGGCGGAAGCGATCCTGCTGATGCGCCGGTCGAACAAGAAGCACGCCAAAGCCAAAATTGTCGTCGACGCTGATATCTTCCCGCAGACCCGCGCGGTCATAGAAGGGCGCGCCCAGGCGGTCGGCATTGAGCTGCAGTTCGCCGACCTCACTGAGGGCCTGCCGGAAGGCGAGCTCTGCGGACTGGTGCTGCAGCAGCCGGGCAACTCCGGGGCTGTGGTCGACCACAGCGCGGTCATCGCCGAGGCGAAGGAGCGCGGCGGGCTGGTCAGCATCGCCGCTGACCTGCTGGCGCTTACCCTCATGACCTCACCGGGGGAGCAGGGTGCTGACATCGCTGTCGGCAGCTCGCAGCGCTTCGGGGTGCCCCTGTTCTTCGGCGGTCCACATGCGGCCTACATGGCAGTGAAATCCGGGCTGCAGCGCCAGCTCCCCGGACGCCTGGTCGGGGTCTCCAAAGACGCCGAGCAGCGCCCCGCCTACCGGCTTGCCCTGCAGACACGTGAGCAGCACATCCGCCGCGAGAAAGCCACCTCCAATATTTGCACCGCGCAGGCGCTGCTGGCCGTGGTCGCCTCCATGTACGGGATCTATCACGGCCCAGAGGGGCTGACCCGGATCGCAGAGCGCGCCCACAATCAGGCCCGGGCCCTCGCCGAGGTGCTGCGCGGGGCCGGATGGCAATTGGTCACCGAGTCCTTCTTCGACACTGTGCAGGTCCGCTGCGACTCTGCCCAGCAAGCCCAGGAACTGGTCACCAAAGCGGAATCCGCCGGCATCAACCTGCGCCGCGTCAATGACACCACCGTGGGGGTGAGCACTGACGAGACCACCACCACCCGTGAAATGTACCTGCTGGCCTACGCCTTCGGCCTGGTGGAAAAGCCCAGCCAAGCCGCTGACCTCTACGACGGCGTCGAGTTTGAGGGCGAGTACGCCTTCAGCGACACCCTGGTGCGCACCAGCGAGTTCATGACCCACCCCATCTTCCACTCCGTGCGGTCTGAGACGCAGATGATGCGTTACCTGCGGCGCCTGGGCGACCGGGACCTCGCTCTGGACCGGACGATGATCCCCTTGGGCTCCTGCACGATGAAGCTCAATGCTGCCACTGAGATGGAGGCCATCTCCTGGCCGGAGTTCGCCGGGATCCACCCCTATGCACCTGAGCACCAGACCGAGGGCTGGCGCGGCCTGATCACGGATCTGGAGCAGCGGCTGACCGAGATCACCGGATATGCCGGGGTCTCCATTCAGCCCAATGCCGGGTCCCAGGGAGAGTACGCCGGGCTGCTGGCCATCCACGAATACCACCTCTCCAAGGGTGACTCCGCCCGGGATATCTGTCTGATCCCCGCCTCAGCACACGGCACCAACGCCTCCTCCGCAGTCCTGGCCGGTCTGCAGGTCGCAGTGGTCGCCACCGCGGAAGACGGCACGATCGACCTGGCTGATCTTGACGCGAAGATCGAACAGTACCCCGGGCGCATCGCCGCGATCATGATTACCTACCCCTCCACCCACGGTGTCTACGAGGCTGACGTGCGGCAGGTGTACCACAAGGTCCACCAGGCTGGCGGTCAGGTCTACATCGACGGGGCCAATCTCAACGCCCTGGTGGGACTGGCCCAGCCGGGAGAATTCGGCGGCGACGTCTCTCACCTGAACCTGCACAAGACCTTCTGCATCCCGCACGGAGGCGGCGGCCCCGGTGTAGGCCCGGTCGCGGTGGCTGAGCACCTGCTGCCCTTCCTGCCCGGACACCCGGAGGACCCCGCTGGCCACGCCCCGGTCACTGCCACGGCGTATGGCTCGGCGGGCGTGCTGCCCATCAGCTGGGCGTATCTCGCCATGATGGGGGCCGAAGGCCTCACCAGCGCCACCGCCCACGCCCTGCTCAGCGCCAACTACATTTCCCGACGGCTGGCCGACCACTTCCCGACCCTCTACACCGGTGAGAACGGACTGGTCGCCCATGAGTGCATCCTGGATCTGCGCGAACTCACCAAGGCCAGCGGTATCACCGCCGAAGATGTCTGCAAACGTCTGATTGACTACGGTTTCCACGCTCCCACGCTGGCTTTCCCAGTGGCCGGGACGCTGATGGTGGAACCGACTGAGTCGGAGGATCTGGAGGAGATCGAGCGGTTCATCCAGGCGATGATCGCCGTGCGCGCCGAGATCCAGCAGGTCATTGACGGCGAGCACGACGTCGCCGACTCACCAGTGCGCCACGCGCCCCACCCGGCAGCAGTGGTGGCCGCTGAGGAGTGGAACCGCCCCTACTCCAGGGAGCAGGGCGCATTCCCGGTGCCGGAACTGCGGCAGGACAAGTACTTCCCACCGGTGAGCCGGATCGACGGCCCCCATGGGGACCGCAATCTGGTCTGCTCCTGCCCGCCCCCCGAAGCGTTTGAGGTGAACTGATGACGGAATTGAAGAAGACCGCCCTGGCTGCTGAACATGAGGCGTTGGGCGCCTCGTTCACGGACTTCGGGGGCTGGCACATGCCGCTGAAGTACACCTCCGAGCTGGAAGAGCACCGCGCGGTGCGCAGCACGGCTGGCATGTTTGACCTCTCTCATATGGGAGAGGTGCGGGTAGTCGGGCCCGACGCCGCCACCTTCCTCAACACCGCTCTGGTGGGCAATCTGGCGAACATCGAGCCAGGCAAGGCCAAGTATTCGCTGATCTGCACCCCGGAGGGTGGGATCATCGATGACCTGATCACCTACCGGATGGGTGAGCAGGAGTATCTGGTGATTCCCAATGCCGGCAACCGGGAAACGGTGGCGGCAGCGCTGACAGACCGAGCGGCTGGGTTCGACGTTGAGGTCTGGGACGAATCCGAAGGCATCAGCCTGATTGCTGTGCAGGGCCCGGCCAGCGCGGCGATTCTGCGCTCCATGGTGCGAGCTGATGAGGTCGAGCTGGTGGACGGTGTCTCCTACTACGCCCATACCACTGTCACCATCGGTGGTCAGCAGATTCTGCTCGCCCGCACCGGATACACCGGGGAGGACGGGTTTGAACTCTACTTGCCCAATGACAAGGCTGGCGCGCTGTGGCGCGCCCTGCTGGAGGGCGGCGCCGATTTCGGGCTGACTCCCTGCGGCCTGGCCTGCCGGGACTCGCTGCGCCTGGAGGCTGGCATGCCGCTCTACGGCAACGAGCTGACCACCTCGCGTAAGCCCCAGGAGGCCGGACTGCCGGTGGTGGCCTTCTCCAAGGAGGAGAACTTCGTGGGCCGAGCTGCGCTGGAGCAGGCGAAGGCCGAAGGCCTCGGCCGCACCACCGGCCAGCGCTTGGTGGGTCTGAAGGCGGCCGGGAAGCGGGCCGCCCGCACCGGCCACGTGATCCAGAATCAGGAGGGGACCCCGATCGGAGAAGTGACATCAGGGGCGCCCAGCCCCACGCTCGGCTATGCCATCGCTATGGGATACGTCGATGTGGCGTACACGGAGCCGGGCACGGAGGTCCAGGTCGATGTACGGGGCAAGCCCATTCCGTTCAAGGTCGTCAAACCACCGTTCTACAAGCGGCAGGGCAGCAGTTCCTGATCAACGGGTTGTGGTCTAGGCGAAAGCGGAGAATCCGGTGAGGTCGCGACCGATAATGAGTGACTGCACCGATTCGGTTCCCTCATAGGTGTGGGCGGACTCTATATCCGCCATATGCCGTGCGACTTTATTGCTGAGCAGAATCCCGTTCCCGCCCAGCATGTCCCGGGCCACCTGCGCGATCTGCCGCGCCTTGCGGGTGTTGTGGAGCTTGGCCATCGACGCTTGCGGCCCGGAGAGCCGGCCGGCGGCGTCGAGCTCGGTGACCTGCTTGGCGTGCAGCTGCATGCTGGTCAGCTCCGAGACCATGAAGGCCAGCCGCTCCTGCACCAGCTGGTGGGCACCAATCGGCTTGGAGAACTGTCTGCGCTGCTGCGCGTAGGTCAGGGCGGCCTCAACACACGCCGCGGCATGCCCCACCGCCGACCAGGCCACACCGAGCCGGGTGGCGAACAGGACGGTGGCGGCATCCTTGAAGGTCTTCGACAGTGGCAGGACGGCAGTGGCGGGCAGCTCCACGTTGTCATATTGGATCAGTGCCTGGTGAATGGCCCGCAGTGAGGCCTTGTGCTCAATGACCTGCGCACGGTAGCCGGGGGTCTCCTGGGGGACCAGAAAGCAGCGCACATTGCCGTCATGCTCGCCGCCGAGCACCCGGGCCCAGGTGAGCGTGATCCCCCCGGAGGCCCCGTTGCCGATCCACTTCTTCGCGCCGTTGAGTACGTACCGGCCGGTCTCCTCATCACCGTGGAGTTCGGCGGTGGTCTCCAAGGAGACCGAATCGGAGCCGTGGGTGGGCTCAGTCAGCGCGAACGCGCCCAGGGTTTCGCAGGAGGCGAGCTTGGCCAGGTGCTCCTGCCTTTGGGCTGCCGAGCCGAACAGCGCCAGGGTGCGCAGCGCCAGCCCGCCCTGGACCGCCAGCGCAGTGCTCAGAGATCCGTCGATGCGGGAAGTTTCCATGTTGACGAGGCCGGCGGCCATCGGAGAGAGGGTCTCGATGCCGAGATCTGAGACATCGACGCCGTCAGTGAACAAGCCCAGAGAGCCTGCCTGCCGCAGCAGATCCACCGGGTACTCGGCTTTTTCCCAATGCTGGGTCATTCGCGCCTCGAGCCCCTCACCGAACCGGCGTGCCGTGCTCCACCACCGCTTGTCAGCCTCTGGGAGATCTGCAAAAACGCCGTAGTAGTCCAGGTCAAGAGGCGCGGCAAGGTTGTAGTCAGGGTCAGTCGCAGGATCCGGCGCATGTGTCATACCGCACATGTTACCGGAGGGTCACATCGTTGCTCGAATCAGCTCAGCGAAGGCTCCACCAGGCCCAGCTCCACGCCCCGGATCAGCAGCTGGACCCGGTCCCGCACGTCCAGGCGTTGCATGAGCCTGCCCATGTATACCTTCACAGTGGCCTCGGAAACCATCATTTTCTCGGCGATTTCAGCATTGGAGCAGCCGGTGGCCAGCAGCTCCAAGCCCTGAAGCTCGCGAGCCGGAATATGCGGAGCCTCCGGGAACCTCTGCAGTGCTGTGGCTACCTGGGCGGGCGCGTTCTTCACCGCTACCAGCAGCTGCCGGGCCACTGAGGGGGAGAACACCGCTGCGCCCTCGTGCACCTCGCGGATGGCCTCGATGATCTGGTCAGGTTCTGAATCTTTCAGGAAGTACCCGCCAGCGCCGGCCCGCAGTGCCGGAATCACATACAGCTCGGTGGAGAAGGTGGTCACGGCCAGCACTGAAATGTCGGAGAACTTCTCCCGTATCAGGCGAGTGGCCTCGATGCCGCTCATGGTGGGCATGTGCAGATCCATCAGGACGATGTCGGGGTCCAATTGGCCAGACATCTCCACCGCCGTCTCACCATCTCGGGCTTCTCCGACGCATTCCAGGCCGGGGGCTGAATCCACATAGGTGCGCAGAGCCTTTGACATGATGGGGTGGTCATCACAGATCAGGACCCGCACATTATCCTGCCGGTGCGCTGCTGACTGAGCCGGAACTGTCTCAGGGCTGTGGGCAGTTTGGGGCATGATCACCATGCTATGCCACGCCACCGGGAATCCCCTGAGCGTCCCCCGCACAGCAGCTGCCGGGGTGACTCGTGGAGAGTCTCTAGACTTGCCTGCATGTCCTCACCAGCTCAGGGTTCTGTTCCGACCATCGCCGAGGAGTTTGAAGCGGGAGGATATTGGTTCAGCCGAGCACTCGACAGATGGTTGCTGGTAGTGGTGACCCTCGGCTTCGGGCTCGCTTTCGGGGTCGACGTCCTCTACGACGTTTTCGTCAGCGACGAGTTCTCCGCAGCCCTGGCCATTGCAGGTCTGATCGCTGTGGGCTGCGTAATACTGCTCTGGACCAGCGTCACGCTCGCGGTCGCCGCAGGAGCTGCGGTACTGGTGCTGGCGCTCTTTGTTGATAGCGGCGCCTACTCGGTGCTGCTGGCTCTGCTGCTGACGGGACTGGCTGCGCTGACCACGACTGCGCCTTTCCGGCGCAGCACCCTTGCAGTGATGCTGATCTGGGGGGTGGCCTACGCCGCCACACTGAACGATCCGGCGGTCACCGGCTTGGCGCTCATCGGGGTCAGCAGCGGGTTGTTTGTAGCTTATGGGATCGGATCTTCATTCCGGCGGGCCACTCACGACCGGCTGCAATCCGCTCAGGATCTTGAAGTCGCCGAGCAGCGTCATGAGGCTGCCAAGACCGCCGAGCGACGCTCCATTGCCCGGGACCTTCACGACATCGTGGCTCATGACATCACCATCATTGCCATGCAGTCCCGGGCTGCGCAGATGAAGGACACGCTGGAGGCCTACCGTGAGGCACTCGAGGTGATCGGCAATTCGTCGCGAGCAGCGCTGAACGATCTCCGCCGTGTGCTGGAGGTTCTCAAAGAGGAGGACCTCATCCAGGACAGTACTGCAAGCGGTCAGTTGGGTGCTGCCAGCGCACTGGATGTCCGCAGTGGAGTCACAGTTTTTGCCGAGCAGCTGGAGCGCCTGGGGGTGACGGTTCAGTGCAGCATCCAGGGGGAGCTGGCTGCGTTGTCTCGTTCGGTGAGCTCAGCGCTCTACCGCATGCTGCAGGAGTGCACCACCAACGTGGCGAAGTTCGCCGGCCGCGGGGCTGAATGCTGGATTGAGATCGAGGTGGACCAGGAGCACGTCAATATGCGGGTGACCAACACTGTGGTGGCTGCTGAGCACAGCAGACCAGAGTGGGCGGCCTCACGGGCAGGACTGATTGGCGTGCGCGACCGCGCCGCAGCTTTCGGGGGCGTGACCCAGACTGGTTATGATGACGCCGGCCGCTGGCGCGTCTGTGTCAGCGGTATGAAGCAGTCGTGAACTGCAGCGCGCTGACATGTCTAGACGAAAGTTGACTAGGCACGTGGCTGCACAGCGCACAGAATCTATGGGTGCGGCGCACTTCAGGTGCGTTCACAATCAGGTGGGATTTCGAGCACCTGGAGTGCTGGTGCAACGACTCCGGAATTGGCTCATCCGACCTGTGGCTCGGGCGGTGAGAACGGCACCGCCCGAGCCCTCCATCAAGCGGCGGCATTCCCCCGGGCGGGCTCGAGGCTGGTCAGCGGCTGAGCCAACCACCGGCCCAGCCCCAGCAGCACGCCGGCGGGGAAGCCGATGATCGGAATCAGCATGGGCATCAGCCCCTCCGCGCCGGCGAAGAGCACGACCGGCCCGTAGAAGAGCCCCACCAGCACGTAACCCAGCACATGCGCCACCGGGTTGACGTGGTGGCGCAGCAACCAGCTGACCAGCAGTGTCCCGGGAATGCCGACCACTACGGCTGCTGCGGCGAGCAGCGGAATCAGCGGACTCAGGTATCCCTCGCCGTCCAATCCTGGCAGGAACGACAATCCCAGCAGGATTGCTCCCATGAGTGCGGTGGGCACCAGCCAGGAGACCGTCCAGCCCACAGCGCCCAGGCGCAGGCGGGGTCGGGATGCCGCTGTCGAGGAGGTGGCTCGGCGTCGTCGTCCTGCGGCTTTTTCCGGAGCTGGAGTGGTCATGGTTCTCCTCGGTTATCGCGGCACGGGGCTTCCCAGACAGTTGCCTGGGCTCAGTTCATGCGGTGTGGCCCACATGGGCCAGGGCTTGGCGGATCAGCTTTTCCCGCCCGCCGATAAATTCTGACTGCACCTCGGCGCTGAGCGCCTGTTCCGGGGTCAGCCAGGACAGTTCGAGGGCGTCTTCGCGTGCTGAGCACTCACCATTGACGGGCACGATGTAGGCCATGGAGACCACGTGCTGCCGGTCGTCCACCAGCCCGGTCTCCGAAGGGTAGGGGAAGTACTCCGCGACCGTCAGCGGTGTAGGGGAGGCCGGCAGCTGCGGCATGGCCATCGGGCCGAGATCCTTCTCTATGTGCCGCAGCAGGGCAGCCCGGAGGGTCTCCCGGTAGAGCACACGTCCGGAGACCACGGTGCGGTAGACCCGGCCGTCACCGTCGGCGGTATAGAGCAGTCCCACCTCGGTGACGTAGCCCAGTGAGTCCAGCCGGACAGGGATAGCCTCCACGTAGACCATGGGGAGGCGGCGCCGGGCCTCGTAGAGGTCCTCCTCGTTGAGCCAGCCGGGGTGTGGATCGGGTGTGCGGACAGACATGGCACTATGTTCTCACGAGCGCGGCGGGCCACTCAGATGATGTCTTCGAGTGGCCGCCCCATTGCCGCGCGGCGCTCTGCGTGGTTGATCCGGTACCGGCGGGACTGGGTGCACAGAATGACGATGAAGGCGCCCATCGCCGCTCCGAGCGCCACCCATACACTGGTGACCTCCCCCAGGATGCGCGGGAAGATCAGCCAGAACAGACCCCAGGCCAGGCTCAGTGCGATCGTGATTCTGCCGCGCTCTGTCATGGAGTAGAACGCTGCGGTCCACACGCAGATCAGCAAGCCGATCGTGGCCCACAGGGGGGCCGGAATGCCTGGGATGTGCCACCCCAGTTGGGTCAGCCACACTGAGAGAGCGCTCATGACCTGGACCAGGGCGAAGCCGTAGAACAGACCCACAATGTCATCGGTGAGCTTCCGCTCGGTATCGTTGCGGGCGGTGTAGAGGTTGAACTGCCGCACTGCCTCGGTCAGCGCGGCGGCGATGGCCAAGGAGCTGAGCAGGTTCAGGGTGAAAAGCCCGGCGTACAGCGAAGCGGTCACGACCCACATCAGCATCGCGGCGGTGCCGATCAACCACCCGGAACGTTGTTGCCGAGGGGTGGAGTGCTGGGCGGGGCGCCATTGGTAGCACGCATGAATGATGAGCCCGATAGTGATGGCAGGCCAGAGCCAGTACCAGTTGTAGTCCGGTGAGAGCAGCGCCTGCTCCCCGGAGTACCACCCTCCGGCCTGGGCCTCCTGCAGGCCGCGCTGTCCCAGGATGGCGGGATTCTCCTCGCTGGAGCCGAACCAGCCGAACATCCACATGGTGGACAGTACCGCTGCCACGGCACCCAGACTGACGAATATCCGCCGTGCCAGATCCCATTGGGTGGGCTCTGGGTCCGGGCTGCGGGAGGGCAAGTTGTACGGGGGGATGTAGGTGTAGAGATCTTCCTCATCGTCGGCGAAGGCCGCAGCCTCATGGCGGTACTGGCCCCCGATGGACCCTGAACCGCCATACGGACGCGGCGAATCCTGCGCGGTGGCTTTCTCAATAGCCGCAGCCTTTTGCGCGATCACGGTGCGCTTGCGCTGCTCATCAAGCTCACGGCGAGCAGCTGGTGGCGGCGGAGCCTGGGGCTCGTCCCAGTAGGGGGGAAGCACGGTGGTCTCCTCGGCAGGTACCACCGGGATCGCGTCGGTAAAGAGTTGCGGCTCGGGGCGCTGTTCGGCCGGGGGCGGTTTGGGGAGAGAGACCTGGGGGGCGGGCACCGGCAGCTGCCCACCGCTGCGTCGCGCATGGCGCGCCGAGGTCCCCGCAGCAGGTGTTTCCGGAACCTCGGCGGCGGCTCGGGCGGCCTCGGCTTTGCGCCGAGCATGGCGCACCTTCCGGTTGGCCCACCAATTCTTGGCCCGTTCATCCAAGGTGTCTAAGAAACCACCCAGGCTCTTATCCGGCCCGGCGGGAACGGCACGTGCAGGGGCTATGCCTGGCCTAGCGGGAGGGGACTGCGCGGAGTCGCCTTCCGCCGGCGGCGCTTCAGCAGGGGAGCTGCCCTCCGGCGGGGATGGTGGGGGAGTCTCCTGCGCTGGCTCCTCGGCACCGTCCGAACCCTGCGGCTGCTCGGAGTTTAGGGATTCGGAGTTGTCCGATTCGGCGTTGTCGGGTTCAGTGGAGTCAGCTTCGGTGGAGTCAGCGTCAGGGCTTTCGGTCCCGGGGTCGCCGGAATCAGTCTCGCCGGAATGAGCCTCGCCGGACTCAGCGTCCCCGGAATCAGCGTCGCTGGTTTCATCGTCGTCAGCGACAGCGACAGCGACAGCGACAGCGTCAGCGTCAGCTTCCGGGACCGCTGGGGGCGCGGATGCAGAACCTTCAGGCTGCGCCTCAGCGCGTGGAGAGTCCACGGAGCCTGAGTTCTCGGGTGGGTTCTCGGGTGGGTTCTCGGCAGGAGTCTGCGGCGCCGGGTGCTCAGCTGTCTGGCCGGCCACCTCGACGGCGGCTGCATCGGGGCGTTCCTCCTCCGCAAGACTGGTCGCGGAGCCGTCGGCAGGACGTGAGGAGGTGTCTGGGCTCATTGGCTCGGACAACTGCTGCCTCCCTAGAGCAATCATGTGCGCTTCTCACGCATATTAGGAGTTTGGGCTGACTGTCGATACTTCCACAGAAGCCTGACTACGAGCACGACGCCGCCTCGTGGAGAACCAAGCGATGGTCACTCCCACTAGGGTACCGATACCTATGGCGGTCAGAGTGCTCGCCCAGGGGGGAAGTCCGGTAGTTGTTCCCGTAATGTAACCTAAGCCGATCAGCCAGCCGCTCCAGATCACGGCCCCGAAGACCGCCAAGGCCAGCACGTGGCGCCAGGACAGTCGCATGATCCCCGCAGTGGCCATGGAGGCTGAACGTCCGCCGGGAATCCACCGGATCAGCAGCAGTCCGGCCCAGGTGGTGGCGTCACCGCCACGAATCGAGGCGCGCAGCATCGCACGGTGCAGCCGCCGCCCCCAGCGCCACCGGTACAGCAGTCGGATCAGCTGATAGCGGAACAGGGCGTACAGCAGCAGGTCCCCGGCGAGGCACCCCAGTGTGGTGGCGATCATCACCCAGGTCAGTGAGAGCAGTCCTGCGGAGGCCATCGTGCCGGAGGCGATCACCAGCACTTCGGAGGGAAATGGCGGAAACAGAGCGGTCAGCGCCACCAGAAGTGCCTGTAACGGAAGGAACCATGCGCCCCACGTGTCGATCAGCTCGACCATCTGTCCCCTTTTTCTGCTGTTAGGAAGCCTCCGAGTCCGGTGTGACTGGGGCGTAGTCCAGTTTACGGGTCGAGGTGAACTGCCGTGACGCACCAGTGAGCGGATCAGTGAAGCTCAGGCTGCGGGCCAGCAGCTGCAACGGGGTGTTGAAGTCATCGGGGGTGTCATCCCACAGCTCCGGATAGAACCGGTCGTGCAGAACGCCTAGCCCCAGCATCGCCATGTGAATCCGCAGCTGATGGGTCTTTCCTGTATGCGGGGTAAGCCGGAACAACCCGACCGGGGACTCGGGTGCGCCACCCGGTGGCGGGCCGTGGTGGAGCAGCTCGATCCGGGAGGAGGAGTTCGCTCCGGGCACAGGATCTGTGCGTCGCCTGCCCTTCACGCGGTGCCACTGCTGAGCCGGGCGCCGTCCGGAGTCAGCCGTGTCATAGCTGCACAGCTGGCTGACCACCACCCCTTTGGTCTTTTCGATGCGGTTGCGCAATGTCAGCGGAAATCGGTCGACGACGCCGCTGGGGTGGTCATTGAGCAGGCTGACACATTCATAGGTCTTGTACACCCGGCGGTTCTCAAAGAGCAGCTGGTACGCCCCGCGGGTCTGCGGCTCTTTGGCAAAGATCACCACCCCGGCGGTCCCACGGTCCAACCGGTGAATGGGCACCAGGTGCGGCATCTCCAACCGGTGGCGCAGCCGGACCAGCAGCGACTCCTGGACATAGCGCCCGGCCGGGGTGGTCGGCAGGAAGTGTGGCTTGTCCACCACCAAGAGGTGTTCGTCCTCCCACAGGATCGCTTCCTGGACCGGCAGCGGGGGCTCTTGCGGCAGGGAGCGGTAGTACCAGATGAACTCCGCAGCGCCGAGCGGAGTCGTGGTGTCCAGCGGGACACCGGCGGCGTCGACCACCTCACCGCCACGGAAGCGGGAGGTGATGCCGGCAGGGTCTATATGGCCGAATGTCTCTTGGACATACTCATGGATTGTGGGCCACGGACCCGCGGCGGGCACCCGCAGCCGGGTGGCGTTGACGCCGTTGCGGACAGGCAGGGGGGACTTGTGCGGCACAGGGGGCGGGTCAGCTCCACTCCGGAGCCTTGGACTGCGCCACATTGGCGGCTGAGTCCGTGTCTGAAGGGTTCGGGGTGCCGCGGGGGTGGTTGATCTGCCAGGTCATCCCGAACCGGTCCTGGACCCAGGCGAAGTTCTGGGCGAAGTCGTAGTCACCGGGCTCCATCAGATACTCGCCCTGGTCCACCAGTGAGTTGGTGATGCGGTGAAACTCCTCCTCGGTGTCGACCACGACGGCCATGGACATCGAGGGCGTGAAGTCGAAGGCATGCTTGACCAGCGAATCCTGGATCATCAGAATCTGCCCGCCCACCTGCAGCTGCGCGGTGGCCACCAGGGTGGTGTCCCAGTCCACCACTGTCTCCATGGCTGCGGTGTCATCCTGGGAGGTCCCGGCCGCCGGTGCAGCGGTCCCGGGTCCAGCCTCGGTGGCCTCTGGGTCAAAGATCTCTGTGCCTTCTGGGTGGTGCATGATTTCCAAGAGCTGGGCGTCAGGGAACGTCGCGAGATAATGGTCGATGGCTTCCTGGGCTCGGCCCTGGAACATCATGAATGGCATACACAGAATCATGGGGCAAGAGTAGCCCATACGCGTGGGAGGCACGTGGCCGACCTCGCAGGTTCGGCGATAGCCAGCGCCACGGGTTCAGGGGGAGAGGCGCAGGCCGGAGGGGGTGGAGTGGAATCCTGCAGTGCGCAGGGACTGACCGAACCAATGCTGCAGTACGGGCTCACCATTGATGCGCTCCACGGCCAGCTTCGCGGCTCTGCCCCGGGTCAATGCGCTGACCAGCGCAGCGGCGGCGGCATCGCCGGCGCTCTGGTCCCGGGTGTAGAGCAGCATGGTCCTGCCGCCACGCTCCATGTAGAGCACCAGTTCTCCGTGGCTGAGCACGACGACGGCGCCGGCCTTCCTCCCCGGACGTGCCTTGACAGCGGGGGCATCTCCGGCGGCGGGTAGTTCGGGCCAGTCCAGGGCGGCACCGAAGGGGTTGGCAGGGTCGGTGGCAGCCAGCGCCACCGGGGCTTGCTGCGCGGTGACGTAGGGGTCATCCTGACGCTCGAGCTGCTCGGAGATCTCCCGGAGCCGGTCGATGGTGGAGCTGAGGGTGAATTGGGCGGCCCCCAGGTGCTCGATGAAGTAGCCGCGCCGGACCCGCCCGGCCTCCTCAGCTGCTGCCAAGACCTTATAGACTCCGGCGAACCCCCCGGGGGTCTGCTCGGCCACCACCGAGCCCCGGGTGAGCACCCCGTACCGATCCAGCAGGATCTCTGCCCGAGCATGGGCGATCTCGGTGGCCCCGACGCCCGCGGGGGCAATGACCTGCCAGCGCCCTCCTGAGGGGGCGGAGGCCGCACCCCGGGCGGCGGTGACAGCTTGGCGCAGGGCGGTCCGGCGGCTGACTCGCCGGCTCCTGCTGGAGGGCCTGGCCTTGTGCGCGGTGGGGCCGGCACCCATGAACGTCCGAAGCGGAGCGTAGCTGTCCGGGTGGACCCGCCCGGCCCAGAACAGCTCCCACAAAGCTTGCTGGCACTGCACTGCCGAGACGTCCTCCAACTCTGCGGCGATGGCTTCCGGGAACCATGCCCCTCCACGCTCTAGCACGTGGTGCACCTGAGCTGCCAGCCCCTCGGGGGCGGTGAGGTCGCGGCCGGCACTGACCAGGGCGGACTCCTCTGCCGGGTAGAACGCCAGCCAGCCGTCATGGCCGCTGAGTGCCCCGTGTCCGCTGGTGAGGAACTCGCCGCTGGCCAGCAGGGTGTCCAGCATGGTGGGGGAGTAGTCGCTGACCCGCGCGGGGAGGATCAGAGACTCCCACGCGCTGGCCGGAGCCGGCACCCCGGCCAATTGGGCCAGCACTTCAGCCAGCCCGGATTGACCACTGACCCCGGTGGCTCTGGTGGTCAGCTGCCATTCGGTGAGCAGCTGGGCGTAAGCCCGCGGCGGTACAGGTTCCACCGCCGCTCGCAGCGCCGCCAGCGATCGCCGGCGGATGCGGCGGAGCATCTCCGCGTCCACGTACTCCGCCTCGGCCTCAGCATCCGGGGTGAACAGCCCCTCGACGATGCGGGCGTCCTGGACCAGCCGGCGCAACACATCGACCACCACCGCGCTGGGCAGGCCCAACGCACGGCTGACCTGGGCAGGCGTAAACGGTCCGTGTGTGCGCGCGAAGCGCCCCACGAGATCCCCGAGCGGATCCTCCAAGGGCTCGAGGAATGTGTGGGGGACACCTGGCGGGATATTGACTCCCAGCCCGTCGCGCAGTCGCGCAGCGTCCTCCACCGCGGCGAACCGCGCTTCGGCCTGGAACATCACCGGGATGGCCCGCTGGGTGCTGACCAGCTCCTCGGCGAACTCACGGGCTTCGGCGGCCGTGAGGGTGGCCTCGTCGTCGTCATCGGCAGGACGCAGCCGCAGGGCGAGCTGATCGGCGGTGAGCGGGCCCAGCAGCCGCAGCAGGTCGGCCACACTTTCCGGGCCTCGGGCATCGGCTGTGGGCAGTCGGCGGGCGGGGGTCAGCCGCTGCGCGGAGGCTTCAGCTTCACTGATCACGCCGGCGTCCAGGAATTCGCGCAGCTCCACCCGGCCCAGGAGCTCGTTGAGCAGCGTGGGGTCCACGCTCAGGGCCGCGGCGCGGCGCTCAGCCAGGGGCGAGTCGCCCTCGTAGAGGTATTGGGCGATGTAGCCGAAGACGATGGACTGGGCGAACGGTGAGGCGGTGGAGGTGGTGACCTCCACCATCCGGACGCTGCGTTGGGCGAGTCTGCGGGTCAGCGCGTCCAGGGCCGGGAGGTCGTAGACATCTTGGAGGACCTCCCGCATGGTTTCCATGATCATGGGGAAGTCCGCGTACTGGTGGGCGACTTCCAGCAGCTGCGAAGATCGTTGACGTTGCTGCCACAGCGGGGTGCGCTGACCCGGGCGGGTGCGTGGCAGCAGCAGCGCCCGGGCCGCTGATTCTCGGAAACGTCCGGCGAACAGCGCCGAGCTGCTGACCCGGCGGATGACCAGCTCTTCCAGCTCCTCGGGCTCAAAGGTGAACAGTTCGGCCCCGGGCGGCTGGTCGTCCATCATGGGCACCCGCAGCACGATTCCGTCGTCGGCGGCGAAGGCGGCGCCATCCAAGCCGTAGCGTTCGTGCAGCCGTTCGCCCACCGCCAGCGCCCAGGGCGCGTGGACCTGCATCCCGTAAGGGGAGTGCAGAATGATCCGCCAGTCTCCCAGCTCGTCCTTGGTCTGCTCCAGCACCAGAGTGCGGTCGGAGGGCACGGCACCGGCGGCGTCGTGCTGATCAGACAGATACCGCAGCAGGTTCTCCCGCGCCCACTGGTCCAACCCGAGCGCGGTCAGCCGCTCAGTGGCTTCCTTGACGCTGGCGGTGTGCAGCTCCCGGGTGAACGCCCCCATGGCGGCACCGAGTTCGGCTGGGCGGCCGATGCCGTCCCCGCGCCAAAATGGCAGGCTGGCCGGCTGGCCGAAAGCCGGGGAGACCATGACTCGGTCAAAGGTGATCTCCTCGATTCGCCAGCTGGTGGCCCCCAGGGCAAAGACGTCGCCCACGCGGGACTCGTAGACCATCTCTTCATCGAGCTCGCCCACGCGCCGGCCGCCGGTGCGGGTGTCCTCAGCTCCGACCAAATAGACGCCGAAGAGCCCTCGGTCGGGGATCGTGCCGCCGGAGGTTACCGCGAGCCGCTGCGCCCCGGGGCGTCCGGTGAGGGTGCCTGCGTCCCGGTCCCAGACGATCCGCGGCCGCAGATCCGCGAAACGGTCCGAGGGGTACTTTCCCGCGAGCATGTCCAGGGTGGCCTCATAGGCGGAGCGCGGAAGGGCGGCGAAGGGCGCGGCTCTGCGCACAGTGTCGAACCACTCCTCCACATCCAAGGTGTCCATGGCGGCAGCGGCGATGGTCTGCTGTGCCAGGATGTCCAGTGGGCTGCGCGGAATTTTCAGCGCCTCGATCCGGCCGGTGAGCATCCTCTCCACTACGACGCTTGAGCTGAGCAGATCACCGCGGTGTTTCGGGAAGAACCACCCCACCGAGACTTCACCGACTTGGTGCCCGGCCCGGCCCAGGCGCTGCAGCCCGGAGGAGACCGCATGCGGGGCCTCCACTTGGATGACCAGGTCCACTGCGCCCATGTCGATCCCCAGCTCCAAAGAGCTGGTAGCGACCACACAGCGCAGCTGACCGGATTTCAGCTCATCCTCGATCTGCTTGCGCTGCTCCTTGGAGACTGACCCATGGTGGGCCTTGGCCAACGCGGGGAGACCAGGTGCGGAACCGTCCTCCGTGGCCGCAGGAGGCTCCCGCTCGGCGTGGATCTCATTGATCCGGCCGGTGAGCTTCTCCGCCAGCCGGCGGGAGTTCACAAAGACAATGGTGGACCGGTTGGCAGAGATCAGGTCCACCACCCGGTGTTCCACATGCGGCCAAATGGAGGGCTGCAGCGGGGCGCCCTCGTCGCCTGGGCTCGGCTCCGCTGAGGGGGAGGCCATATCTGGCACCGGGACGGAGACGGTAATGTCCCACTTCTTCTCTGATGCTGGGGCAATCACCTCCACCGGGTGGCGCCCACCCAGAAACCGGGCCACCTCGTGCTGGGGTTCCACGGTGGCGGAGAGCCCGATGCGCTGGGCTGGGCGGGGCCGGGCGGCCTCCCCGGATTCGCGCAGCGTATCGAGCCGCTCCAAAGAGACCGCGAGGTGAGCGCCGCGTTTGGTGCCGGCCAGGGCATGGATCTCATCCACGATGATGGTGTCCACTGCAGTCAGGGTGCGGCGGGCCTGGGAGGTGAGCATCAGGTAGAGCGACTCGGGGGTGGTGATGAGGATATCGGGCGGATTGCGCACCAGATCCCGGCGCTGTTTGGAGCTGGTGTCCCCGGTGCGGACCCCCACGGTGACCTCAGCCGGTGCGCCGCCGAGCCGCTGGGCTGTGTGTCCGATGCCGACCAGCGGGCTGCGCAGATTGCGCTCAATGTCGGCACCCAGGGCTTTCAGCGGGGAGATGTACAACACTGAGGTGCCGCGCTGCCGGTCTGCTGGCTCGCGGTGCCGAGCCTGGCTCATGAGGCGGTCGATCGACCAGAGAAATGCCGACAGAGTCTTGCCGGAGCCGGTGGGGGCCACGACCAATGCGTTCTTGCCCTGGGCCACTGTCTCCCAGGCGCCGGCCTGCGCGGCGGTGGGCACCCCGAAGGAGGCGGTGAACCATGTACGGGTTGCCTCCGAGAACTGATCGAGCCCCATGGCCTCCACTGTAGAACTCGGTACTGTAGAACTCGGCACTGTAGAACTCGGTACGGGCCCGGGCGGCCAGGATTCACTGGGCAAAGCGAAGGATCTCCTCGCGGCGCAGCGGCCGGTCGAACAGGGGACCCTCCGGCTCAATGGGACGGCTCGCAGCCAGCCCTCCGAGGGAGACGGGGTCAAACCCCATACGCACCAGCAGCCCCATCACACGACCGCGGGCGGCGTCGTCGTCTCCAGCCAGTGCCACCGCCCGGCGCTGATCCAGCGGCAGCTCGGCATCGGCGAATTTCTCCAGGTCATGGTGCGAGATGTGGTTCAGCGCCTTGACCACGCGAGTCTGGCCGAAGCGGCCGGCGATGCCGTAGGAGGAGGGAAGCTGTTCGTCCAGGGCGGCCTGCAGCCAGCTGGGCAGTTCCTCGTCGTGCCACGTATTGGTAGCGTCCACGAGCACCAGCGGCTCCGGTCCTGTGGTGTAGAGCCAGCTGGGGTCCACCCCGTCCATATCCTCCTGCGGCACGGCGAGGATGACGATGCCGGGACCCTGCCGGGCGGTGCGGACCCCAATCTGGTCGGGCCAGACGGCCTCGGCCCCGGGGGCGTAGATCTTCAGGTGGTGCTGCAGCGCCTTCGGGGGCCGGGTGGAGCAGAGGTCGACCCCGATCCCCACCCGGAGCATGACTCGGGCGAAGGCTGTTCCAGCTCGCCCCGCCCCGAGTACTCCGACCACCTCCTGCTCAGACATGGTGGTAGGACCGCCCTGCGCTGATCTCCTGCGCACGGTAGAGCTGCTCGGTCAGAATCAGCCGGACCAGCTGGTGGGGGAAGACCAGACTGCTCAGCGACCAGGTGAGGTTTGCCCTGTGGTGCAGGTCCTGGCTGACCCCGTAGGCCCCGCCGATGATGATGGCTACCTCGGTTCCGGAGTCGTACTGCCGCTGCAGGTGGGCCGCCAGTGCGGGGGAGGACAAGTTGGTGCCGCGTTCATCGAGCAGGATCACATGCTGGTGAGGCTTGAGAGTCTGCAGAATCTTGGCGGACTCCTCAGCGCGGGCGGCGTCGTGGTCTTTGGCGGAGTGGGGGAGCAGACGCCAGGTGAGGTCATAGGGCTTCCGGAGCCTCTTGCTGTAGCGGGCGATCCCGTCGGCCACCCACGATTCATGCTTCTTGCCGACCGCAACAACAGTTGTGCTCATCGTTGGCCTCTCCGGGCAGAAAGGGCAACGGCCCCCAGACGTCGGGGTCTGTGGGGCCGTCAGAACGCGGTAGCGGTGGGATTTGAACCCACGGTAGGGGGTTACCCTACACAGCATTTCGAGTGCTGCACCTTCGGCCGCTCGGACACGCTACCCTGCGCACGAAATCGCGCCACGCCATGCTACCAGTTAGTCCACGGGTCAGGCGGCATCAGCGGCGCTGCTCGGCGAAGAAGTCCTTCAGCAGGGCACTGCACTCCTCGGCCCGGACCCCCGGCTGAATCTCCACCCAATGGTTCAGGCGGGGTTCGCGCAGGATGTCGAAGACGCTGCCTGCGCCTCCGGCCTTCTTATCCCAGGCTCCGAAGATCACCGTGGAGATCCGCGATTGGCTGATGGCCCCGGCGCACATGGTGCACGGTTCCAGCGTCACCACCACAGTGCAGCCGTCGAGCCGCCAGGACCCCATCGCCCCGGCAGCCTCGCGGAGCGCGTTGAGCTCGGCGTGACCGGTGGGATCGGCGTCGCGTTCGCGAGTGTTGTGGCCGGCGCCGAGAATGACTCCATCGGCGCTGAGCACCACTGCTCCCACTGGCACGTCACCGGAAGCGGGGGCTTGGCGGGCCAGTTCCAGGCACTGCCCCATCAGCTGGTGTTGGGTCTGCCGATGCCGGGGGGAGAAGCTCACCTCTGACACGATACTGCCGCGGATGCGCTGGTACCTTGATTCCATGCGCACTCACGTCGTTTCCCATCCGCTGATCGATCATAAGCTCACTCAGCTGCGGCGGGTGGAGACACCGTCCAACACGTTCCGAGACCTCACCCGGGAGCTGGTGTCGCTCTTGGCTTATGAGGCGTCCAGCTCGCTGCCCACGGAGGAGGTGCAGATTCAGACTCCGGTGACGGGGATGGTCGGCACCCGGCTGTCCGGCCCCAAGCCGCTGGTGGTGCCGATCCTGCGTGCGGGTCTGGGCATGCTTGACGGCATGACAGCGATGATCCCCACTGCGGAGGTCGGGTTCCTGGGGATGGCGCGGGATGAGGAGACGCTGAACATCGTCACCTATGCCGAAAGGCTGCCCGAAGACCTCACCGGGCGTCAGGTGTTCGTCTTGGATCCGATGCTGGCCACTGGGGGAACCTTGGCAGAGGCCATTCGGTTCTTGGAGCGTGCCGGGGCGGCCAAGATCACCTGCCTGTGTCTCTTGGCCGCCCCGGAGGGCATCAAGCGCTTGGAGGATGAAGTCGGTGACCGTGAGATCGAACTGTTCGTGGCGGCAGTCGACCAGAAGCTCAACGAGAAGTCCTACATAGTGCCCGGCTTGGGCGATGCCGGGGACAGACTTTACGGGCTGGCGGAATAGTACGTAGCTGCGCCACAATGAATCAGTGAAATCTCACTATTTGGAATTTTCGCTGTTATGTTACTTGCATTCCCGAAATATTACGGCGATCCTGAGAGGGCCCCTCACACGGCAACCACCCAGGAAGAGTCACGATTCGCATGTCCGCACCGCTCAATAAGGCCCAAAATCCAGGGTACGTTCACGTTTCAGTGAGGAACGCTGCCCGGCGTGCTGAGCTGGCCCGCAAAATGCGCAATGGGGCCACTGGTGCGGACGGGCACCCCCGCACGGCGCCGATCCAAGTGCTGGCGGCGAACAACGGCGCCGGCCACCCTGATGTGGTGGCCCGCGGGTTCGTGATCTATGTGGGACTGGATGAGGATACGGCCAAAGCTGAGGGCACCTCATTGCACCGGATCGCGACGCAGCTGCGTGACTACGTGGAGCACATCGCTCCTGAGTCGCAGGTCCATGTGGCGATGGCCATGGCCTCGCCCACTGCTGAAGGGGAGGATCTGGAGGTGGTGCGGCAAGCACTGGGGGACCCGACTGTGGGTGCCGCAGGCCAGCCAGAGCCGGCGGCCGGGGCCACTGTCCCGCCCACGTCCTACTCCGCCTCCGGGGTACTGATTGACTTGGCGCGCCGGGAGGTCCAGCTCGACGGCGAGAATCTCAACCTCACGTACAAGGAGTTCGAACTGCTGAACTACCTGGTGGAGAGCTCCGCCCGCACCGTCGGGCGTGAAGAGCTGCTCCAACGGTTGTGGCGCCACGTGGATGTTGAGCAGATGCCCAATGAACGCACCATAGATGTCCACATCCGCCGTCTGCGTTCCAAGCTCGGACGCCTGGCCAATACTGTGCGCACTGTGCGTGGTCAGGGCTACCGCTTCTATGAGCACCCCGAGGTGACGGTCTGGGCCGCACCTGAATACAGCATCTGACCCATGTCCAAGACCCTCTTGGTGCTCCGCCACGCTGAAGCCGGTCACAGTTTCTCCGGGGATGATTTTGCCCGGACCCTGACCGAGTCAGGTCAGGCACAAGCCTGCCAGGTGGGCCGGTGGCTGTTGGGATCCTCATGTGTTCCTGAGATGACAGTGGTCTCCTCCGCCATGCGCACCCGTCAGACCAGCATCTGGATCTCGCACGTCCTCGGAGACCAGGCGCCTACTGCGGAATTGGATGACCGCATCTATCTGGGGTCCGAGGCGCAGCTGTGCTCAGTGCTGAATGAAACACCCGAGACGGTGAGCACATTGCTGCTGATTGCTCATATGCCTGGGGTTCAGGAGCTGAGCATGAGGTTGACCAGTGCGGAGTCGCAGGAGAGTGCCGCGCTGGAGATGGCCACACAGTGGCCACCTGCGGGGCTGGCGCGTTTCGAACTGAGTAAACCATGGGCAGAGCTGGACGGGCGCGACGCCGTCCTCACGGACTTCGTCACCGCAGGGTCCGCACGCTGAGGTCCCGTGGGTAGGCCCAGATTTGGTCCGCCACCATCACCGCGTGTAGTATCGTCAAGGTCCAACTCGCGGTACAGTGAGATTTCTTGGATGATGCGCCTATAGCTCAGCTGGATAGAGCGTCGGTCTACGGAACCGAAGGTCTGGGGTTCGAATCCCTATGGGCGCACAGGCAGACACACCCTCTGTATCCCTTGCAAATGCAGGGATGCAGGGGGTTTTCTCGTTTCGAATAATCTTGACGTGCTCGCTGCTGTGACTGGTTTCCTCGAGCATGCTGTCTGTACTGCTCCTAGAGGCAGGGATGTTCACGTGCTCAGTAGGATGTGACCATGAGCACTTCCTACGAGTCTGTCGCCGGGGTGGGGCGCCCTGCCCAAGACGCTTTACGTCTGGCCGGATATCCGGATCTGGAGTCTCTGGACGGCGTCGACTACGGCAAACTTGCCTCCCTCCACGGTGTCGGTAAGCGAGGTCTTGAGCGGCTGCAGGCGGCCCTGGTGGAGCGTGGTTTGTCGCTCTCCGGCCAGGTGCCCGAGCCCGAGGTGCGCCGAGCTGTGATCACCCCTGGCCACACTGGTCAGAACGCTCCTGATCTCAAGACTGCGCCGTCGAAGCAGTCACCGAGTGAGTTCGTCGAGCAGCTGGAGGTGCCCAGACGGGTAGAGCACGGGCGGCTGCTGCTGGAGATCTTTGCGCGCGCCACCGGTGAGCAGCCGGTCATGTGGGGCCCCTCCATGATCGGTTATGGGCAGGTCCATTACCGCTATGCGACCGGCCGCGAGGGCGATACGTTCCGGGTGGGATTCTCGCCCCGCAAGGCGAAGATCACGGTGTATGGAATCACTGGCTCCCCGCAGGCCGAAAGCCTTCTGCTCCGGTTGGGGAAGCACACCACCGGACAAGCATGCCTCTACTTCAACAAGCCCGAGGATATTGATCTCGAAGTGCTTGAAGAGATGATTCGCTGCGCCTGGCAGGCGGATCTGAACGCCCGTTGCTGATGGGTGAGTCGCTTTTTGACTTCCACCTTGGGGGTGATACTGTGATCTCAATCACGTTACGTGAACCCAGTGGCCGCGCTTCGTTGGAGTCGATACCCGGCAGAGTGCCTGGAGCTGTGGATGCGGAACGAAGCCCTGCCGGGCACAGCCCGGTGGGGCTCTTTTCGTCAGTGGTGGCAGCGCAATGGGCCCCCACCATGAGGTGGAGGCCCATTGGATAGATAGCCGAGTGCGGCGGGAGTCAGTCCGCGCGTCTGCCGGCGATGGCGCCCCAGATGAAGGCGACGATGAGGCCCCCGAGGATGGCGAAGCCCCATGTGGCGGGGTCGAAAAATGCATCGTTGACATTGATTCCGAAGATTGCCGAGGCAATCCAGCCGCCCAGGAGTGCGCCGAGGATACCGGTGAGCAGCGTGACCAGGATGCCGCCCGGTTGCTTGCCGGGCAGGATCGCACGCGCAATCGCACCCGCGATCAGCCCTAATAAGATCCAGCCGAGGATGCTCATGGTGTTTCTCCCGTCTATCTATCGAGAATGCGGATCTTCAAGATACCCCGGAAAAACTTCAGAGACTAGGGAAAATTTCCCGCGGAAGTCCACTCGAGGACCCGAGAATCCGCTTGTCAGGCCAGCACTGCCAGCTTGGAGTCCCGCCGGGAGAACATTGCGTAATCAAGTGACAGCTTGCCTGGCCCTGCTAGGGCGACCGCGGCTGCGCCGGCTCCCAACAGCAGGACCAGTTCCACGCCGCCGGCTTCGACAAAGATTCCCGCACTTAGGTGAACCATGACGAGGGCGGTGAGCATGATCACACTCAGCAGGACAGCGACTGGACGGCTCAAGAGACCCAGGATGAGCGCGATGCCGCCGACCAGCTCCAGGGTGGCCACCATCGGGGCGGTGGTTTGAGCCAAGGGGATGCCCATCTCACCGAAAGCTGCCTGCGTGCCGTCAATGGTCCACTCGTTGAACTTCCGCCAGCCATGGGCGGTGAAGAGGAATCCGAGAACGATCCGGAGTACGGTGAGTCCGGTATTGGTCAGTGCGGTTTTCTGCATAGGTTGCTCCTTCAGTCGGGTGATGCGCGGTGGTGGTGGGTGGGTCGCTGCAGACGTCAGTGGACCAGCGCGAAGCCTGCGTTCCACGGGATCTTCTCGCCAGCGGCCAGGGTGAGCTGGACGAAGCCCAGGGACTCCAGTTCGCGCGCTCGCTTGAGAGCCCCGGCATCGACGGCCTTGAGGCCGCCAGCCTGCACAGCGGCCACCAACTGCTGCTTGGCTGCTTCGTCGTCCCCGGCCACCATGACCGTGGTCCGGTTCGGGCCCACCGACTGGTCCGTCAGCGTGGCGGCAAAGTTGGTGTTGAAAGCCTTCAGAACCGTGGACGAAGGCAGAGCTGCCGCAAGCTCGGCGGCAGCTGAGCCGTCTGCGGGCACCACCAGGGAGTCGAAGGTCTCGAAATTCAGCGGGTTGGAGATGTCGACGACGACCTTGCCAGCAAGCTTCTCGCCGTACTGCTGAGAAATGTCTGCCAGAGCGGGGTAGGGGACCGCGAGAATGGCGACGCTGCCGTTGACGGCGGCGTCCTTGTCCTGGCTGCCGATGTGTTCGACTGTCGCGCCGCCTTTGGTGAGCACGCTGGCAATAGCAGTGGCCATGGAGCCGGTGCCGAAGATGGTGAAGGTGGTCACAGGATGACTCCTCGAGTAGTATTTGTTGTAGGTGCAAATAAAAGCATACCGACACATCGTTGTAGGTGCAACCATAAGAAGGGTGTGGAGATGTCAGAGACACGCTGGCTCGACGAGGACGAGCAGAGGGCCTGGCTGCGCACCGCTGCGGTGCTGGAGCTGCTGCCGGGCGCGCTGGATTCTCAGCTGCTGCGTGATTCGGATCTGACGCACTTCGAATACTTTGCCTTAGCATCCCTGTCCGAGGCGCCGGAACGCACCCTGCGCATCACCGCACTGGCGGCTTTGACGAACGCTACGCTGCCCAGGCTCTCGCGAGTGCTCACCGGGTTGGAGAAGTCTGGATTGGTGAAGCGCGCCACCTGCTCAGAGGATCGGCGAGCGAAGAACGTCTCACTCACAGAAGCGGGCTGGGCCAAAGTGGTGCAGGCGGCACCGGGCCACGTGGAGAATGTGCGCCGGTTGGTACTGGACCGGCTCACACCCGAACAAGTGCAGCAGCTCTCTGACATTGCAGAAGCGCTACTGGGCGAGTTGGATCCTGAGGGCAAAGTCTTCGCCTCCACCCGATCCTGAGTCACACCCACTATCGTCAATATCAATCAATTCCCCAGGAGGATTCACTATGACTGCTGCGACACAACATGCCCCCGCGAGATTTGCCGGTGAGTCGGTAGAGTCACAGTTCATCGCCGGGCAGTGGCGGCAGGGCTCTTCGGAACGAGTCAGTACTGTGCGTAACCCGTTCGATGACGCGGCGGTCGCACAGATCAAGTTGGCTTCCCGGGAGGATGTGGACGAGGCGTATCGTGCTGCCGAGGACGCCCAGTCCCAGTGGGCGCAGAAGGGACCGGGGAAACGGGCAGAGATCCTGCGTCGGGCTGCCCAGATTCTGCAGCAGCGCCGGGAGGAGATCGTCGACTGGCTGGTCAAGGAAGCCGGATCCACAGTGTTCAAAGCCAACATCGAAGTCTCCTTGGCGGTGAGCATCACCCAGGAGGCTGCCTCGTTCCCTTCCCGTGTCCATGGAACAATCCATCCCTCGAACACCCCGGGCCGGGAGATGCGGGTCTATCGGAAACCGGTGGGAGTGGTGGGGGTGATCAGCCCGTGGAACTTCCCGCTGCACCTGTCGCAACGCTCAGTCGCCCCTGCCTTGGCTTTGGGCAACGCGGTAGTGATCAAACCCGCCTCCGACACCCCGGTGACCGGAGCGTTGCTGATCGCCCGGATCTTCGAAGAAGCCGGGCTGCCGGCCGGTGTGCTCTCCGTGGTCGTGGGATCAGGTGCAGAAATCGGGGATGACTTCGTTGCCCACCCGGTGCCCCGACTGATCTCTTTCACCGGGTCCACGCCGGTGGGTCAGAACGTGGCCACTGTGGCCAGCAGTGGTGAGCACCTGAAGAAAGTCTCTCTGGAACTCGGTGGCAACGCGCCGCTGGTGGTCCTCGATGATGCCGACCTCGACGCCGCGGTCGAACAGTCAGTGCCCGGGGCGTTCCTGCACTCTGGCCAGATCTGCATGTCAGTGAACCGGATCATTGTCCAAGCCCCGGTCTATGACCAATTCGTGGAGAAATTCACTACCGCGGCTCAAGCAGTACACCACGGCGATCCCACCGCGGAGTCGACCCTGGTGGGGCCGGTGATCAACGACGACCAGCTACAAGGGTTGAAGGACAAGATCGCTCGCGCCACAGAAGCCGGAGCCCAGGTCGCAGTCGGTGGTGAGATCACGGGCCGGGTGGTGCCTCCGCATGTCTTTACCGACGTGACCGCCGGGATGGAGATCGCCCGGGAAGAGATCTTCGGTCCCATGGTCGCAATCCTCAAAGCAGACGACGAAGCCCACGCCCTCCGCCTGGCCAACGATCACGCCTACGGGCTCTCCTCAGCGGTGTTCACCCAGAACCTCGACCGCGGCGTCCAATTCGCACACCAAGTGAAATCCGGAATGACCTTCATCAATGAGATGACCGTCCAGGACGAAGCCCACGTCGCCTTCGGCGGAGAACGCAACTCCGGGCTGGGCCGCTTCAACGGTGAATGGGCCATCGAAGAATTCACCACCGCTCACACCATCGGCGTCAAACGCCTCTAGTGTTCCGTTCCGGCTCAGCCCAGGGGCAATCTCCGGGAGGTGAAGGCGGGCTGGCGCTCAGGTGGTTGGGGCGGCGTCGCTCTGAATCGCTTCCAGCGCCGCCCGCAGCCGCGCGTCGGCGTCGTCGGCCACATCACGCACTTCAGGTGCTTCGCTGAGCTCGACCAGAGTTTGGGGGTCCACGGCCTCGATGGTGGTCTGACTCTCGGCGCCGCGCCTGACCACCACATTGCAGGGCAGCAGGGCCCCCAGCTGGGGCTCGGCCGCCAGGGCCTTGCTGGCGAGGCCGGGATTGCACGCCCCCAGAATCACATAGTCACCAAGCGCCTCGGCCGCCTCGGTACCCAGCTTCTGCTCGAAGGCCGCGTGGACGTCAATCTCGCTCAGGATCCCGAATCCTTGCTCGGCCAGAGCCTCACGGGTGCGCTCGACGGCGTCCGCGTATGGCAACGGGACAGTGATGGTGTGGGTGTAGGACATCAGCAGGCTCAGCTCCAGGTGGCCAGGCCGGAGATCTCCGGCGGCAGAGCGTTGACGAAGGAGGTGCGCTCCCCGGGAGTCACGGCGTCGGCAGCGGCGGAGATTGCCGCGTGTGCCAGCTGTGTGGCAGCCTCCCGGTCCACCTCAAGAGCGGACTCGACCCGGCTGAGGAATTGCTCTTTCGTCACCGGCTCGGCGGAACCCTCTGCATTGGCGAGGGCGTCCTTGTACCCGGCAGGCAGCTGGGCGGCCACCTCACGGGCCTCCGTGCCAAGGTCCAGCCGGCCAAGTTCGCTCAGCACCGCTGTGCCGGTCCGGTGAGCCTGCTCGGCGGACTCCAGGCCCGCGCGGTTCTGAATCACGGTGTCCATCTCTTCGGTCTGCATTGGAACCTCCTTGTATTGACTGTCACGCCATGCAGTGGCTCGCCACGCTACCGGCTGGGTGGGGGTCAGCTGCAACCAGGTATTTCCCCCTTAGGTCCAGTCTCGCCCGCGCACACCCTAGCGCGGCCGTGCGGCTGTACCGGCGAAGGGAGCAGCGCCAGCGGAGGACCAAAGCCCTGTACAGTCGTGGTCGACGGATTGAGGTGCTGGCCTCTGACGGCGATGGAACAGGCGGATATGAAAGAAACAGCGGTGGACCTGGCTGAGACGCACAAATACCTGGTCAAGCACGACATCAAGGGCGGGTTGACCACCACCCTGCTGGCCAACCGGGCCATGGCCAGAGGTATCCCCATCTCAGCAGACGCCAAGCGCCGGCTCAGCCTGAAGGTGGGCAAGCGCCGGATCTGGTTCGACGGCGCCCGCTCCAACCTCAACGATCTGCTGGCCCGCCGCTGCACCCGCTATAAAGACGTCACCAGCAGGCTCCTGCGGCACCACGGGGTGCGCGCCCCGGAAAATGTCGCCTTCAGTCACGACCAGCTGTCACAGGCCTGGAGCTGGGCGGAGTGCCAGCTGCCAGTGGTGGTCAAGCCGCCGGACGAGGGCATGGGCACCTCGGTGCATGTGAACATCACGGAGTTCGCCGACTTTGAGAAGGCCTTCGAGGATGTCGCCGCGCAGTCTGAGTTCGTCCTGGTGGAACGGTTTGTCGAAGGCGTGGAGCACCGGGTGCTCTTGGTCTACGGGAAAGTGGCTGCCGCAGCGCGTCGTGTGCCTGCCAACGTGATCGGAGACGGAACCTCGACCATCACGGAATTGGTCGAAGAGAAGAACCGGCTGCGCACAGAATCGCAGAACCCGGTGCATTATCAGATCCCCGTTGACGACGTGGTGCGCAAGGAGCTGCAGAAGCAACAGCTCAGCCTGGACTCCGTTCCGGCACAGGGCCAGAAGGTCTGGCTGCGCCCGAACTCCAATGTTCACAGCGGGGGAGACGGGGTCGATGCCACCGATGAGCTCACCGCAGAAGAGATCGAGATGGCAGCAGCGGTGGCCAAGGCCATCCCGGGTCTTCGAGTCGCCGGGATTGACATGCTCCTGCCTCGCGAGGGCAACGGGGACCAGCCCTATGTTCTTGAAGTCAACAGCAGTGCCATGATCACCGGACATCACTACCCCTGGGTCGGCCAGGCCAGAGACGCCGCTGGCATGCTGCTGGACGGGATGTTCCCCCGCCGCGGTGGGACGGTGCACCCTACCCCCGCCAATGCCAGCAGCCCCGGAGGCTCCGGCGTAAGCGCCTCGAGAAGCGGGGTCACCACGCAGGTGCGCAGACAGGTCCGCATCCTGCGCCGGCGACTCCTGTGGTGGAAGAACCGCCAGCTGAAGTAAGGCCCGCCCCTCCACGTAAGTGTGATACCAGTCACATTTGGACACCGTGTTCACGTGATTGTCATATTGGGGCGTTAGAGTTAGCGGTGTCTACTCCTGGACGACGAAGCCATCAGTGCACGTCAGGGTGTGCGCGAACAATGAGGTTCGTGCCGGGGCCGTGAGCGGCTCGCCCCGTCGGGCATGATGTCGGCGTCCTGTGTAGACGTGAAACGTCTGTCACCCAATGGAGGGAAACACAGTGAACACCGTTGCAATGGAGCCCGGTGAAAAGCTCAGGGGCAAGGCAGCACACGCCCCCACCAGCCATCAGAAACTCATCGAATTTGTCCACACAATCGCAGAGCTGACCCAGCCGGAGAACATCCACTGGGTGGATGGATCCGCTGCGGAGTACACCCGGCTGACCGATCAGCTCGTCGAGGCCGGCACCCTGACTCGGCTCACCAGCCCCGACTTCCCCAATTCTTTCGCCGCGTTCTCTGATCCGGCCGACGTCGCCCGTGTGGAGTCCCGGACCTTCATCTGCTCCGAGAACGAGCGCGATGCCGGCTTCACCAATAACTGGGTGGCCCCGGAGGAGATGCGGCAGACCCTCAGCGGAGTGTTCCAGGGAGCCATGCGTGGCCGGACGATGTACGTCATTCCCTTTGTCATGGGGCACCTGGAGGCGGACGATCCCAAGTTCGGCGTGGAGATCACCGATTCGGCTTATGTGGTCGCCTCAATGCGGATTATGGCGCGCATCGGCACCGATGTGCTGCGCAAGATGGAGGAGCTGGATGCTTTCTTCGTTCCCGCAGTGCACTCTGTCGGCGCCCCCCTGGAGCCCGGCCAAGCGGATGTGCCGTGGCCCTGCAACGAGAACAAGTACATCGTCCACTTCCCCGAAAGCCGGGAGATCTGGTCCTACGGCTCCGGCTACGGCGGAAATGCGCTGCTGGGCAAGAAATGCTTTGCGCTGCGGATCGCCTCAGTGATGGCCCGCGACGAAGGCTGGCTGGCTGAGCACATGCTGATCCTGAAACTCACCAGCCCCGAACAGAAGAGCTACTACGTCTCCGGGGCGTTCCCCTCCGCGTGCGGCAAGACCAACCTGGCGCTCATTGACCCCACACTTCAGGGGTGGAAGGCCGAAACGCTCGGTGATGACATCACCTGGATCCGCCCCGGCAAGGACGGAGAGTTCAGGGTCATGAACCCTGAAGCCGGCTACTTCGGCGTAGCGCCGGGGACCGGGTGGCACACCAACGCCAATGCCATGCGCGCCATCGCCAAAGGCAACTCCATCTTCACCAACTGCGCACTGACCGACGACGGCGGCGTGTGGTGGGAAGGGATGACGGAGGAGACCCCGGCTCACCTCATCGACTGGCAGGGCCAGGACTGGACCCCGGACTCGCCGGCTCCGGCGGCCCACCCCAACGCCCGGTTCTGCACTCCCATCGACCAGACTGACATGCTCGCCCCGGAGTACTTTGAACCCAACGGGGTCAAACTCGACGCCATTCTCTTCGGCGGACGGCGCAAGACCACGGTGCCGCTGGTGACCGAGGCCCGGAACTGGAACCACGGCATCTTCTTCGGAGCCACTCTGTCCTCAGAGACCACAGCCGCCGCTGAAGGCCAAGTGGGCACGGTGCGTCGGGACCCGATGGCGATGCTGCCCTTCATCGGGTACGACGCCGGTGACTACCTCAAGCACTGGGTGGAGGTCTCCGGTGCCGCCGCAGCGGAGAAGCTGCCGAAAATCTTCCTGGTCAATTGGTTCCGGCGCAACCGCGACGGCGGCTTCGCCTGGCCCGGGTTCGCCGAGAACACCCGCGTGCTGAAGTGGATCGTGGAGCGCCTGGAGGGCACCGGCGAGGCGATGGAAACCCCGATTGGCCACACGCCCACCCCGGAGGCTCTTGATCTGACCGGGCTGGAGGTCACCGACCAGGACATCGAGGACGCGCTCAAGGTCGACCCGGACGAGTGGCGGCAGGAGCTGGAGGACATCGACGCCTGGTTCGCGCACTTCGGTGAATCCCTGCCGGAGAGCATCCGCGCCGAGCTCGAGGAACTCCGCGGGCGGTTGAACGCCTAATCAGGACACCCTGAGAAGGGCTGAGTGGCATGCGAAATATGCCACTCAGCCCTTTTTTCGTGCAGTAAGGGCAACCTTGCCAATAATTTGATAACGTCTGTATGTGCAAATCAGACATCAGCCCGCTGCATTGCGTACAGAGTCGTTGTCCGTCTCCTACGGTGCCGCTCCCGTAGTCACGGATGCCACCGTGGAGCTGCTTCCCGGAGGCGTGACGGCCCTGATCGGCCCCAACGGCAGCGGCAAGTCCACCCTGCTGCGCGGTATCTGCCGGCTCGCCCACACCACCGGGACCGTCACACTCGATGGGGTCGACACCACGGCCCTGTCTCCCCGGGCATTCGCAAAGCGACTGACGGTGCTCGCTCAGCAGCGCCCCACCCCTGCGGGCCTGACCGTCACCGAGGTGGTCGAGCTGGGGCGGCACCCGCACCGCAAGGGGTTCTCCCGCGCTGATCACGCCAGCCAGCGTGCCGTGGAGCGAGCCATCACGCTGACCGGGCTGGATCAGCTGCAAGACCGGCCTGTGAGTGAACTCTCCGGAGGCCAGCTCCAACGTGTCTGGTTAGCCACCTGCTTGGCTCAGGACACTGATGTGCTGCTGCTTGACGAGCCCACCACGTTCTTGGACCTCAAACACCAGATGAGCCTGCTGGACCTGATCCGTGACCTGGCTGATCACCATGAGCTGACCATCGGTGTGGTGCTCCACGATCTGGAGCAGGCCGCCGATATCGCCGACCGTGTGGTGCTGGTTTCGGAAGGTCGGATTGCCGCCGTCGGAGCCCCTGCTGAGGTGATGACCGCGGACCGGCTCAGCGACGTTTTTGGGGTGCCCATTGAGGTCCATGCCCTGCCCAGCGGGGGTTTAGCCGTCCGGGCGCAACGCGCAGGCCGCCGGACCGCACACCAGGTCGAGGAATACGCCGAACCACTGCTGCTCTCCGCCTGAGTCCTCCGTACCCTGCGTTGCTGAGATTTCCCCAGCCCCCTACTGCCCAGCCCACTACTGCCGTGTCCCGAAAGGAACCCCGTCCAGAATGAACCTCGCCCTGACACTGAGGAGCACGGCCATCGCCGCCGGTGCCGCAGTATTCGCTCTCACCGCGTGCGGCACCACTGACGTTTCAGAGCCCGAGGCAGGTGATCCCACCGCCAATGCTGGACCCGTCACCGTGACCGATTCCCGAGGCGAAGAGATCACCTTAGATGCCCCGGCCGAACGGGTGGTGACCCTCGAATGGGCACAAACGGAGAATGTGGAGGTCCTAGGGGGAAACCATGTGGGTGCGGCAGACCTTGACGGTTTCCAGACCTGGACCAGCGCCGTCGACGTCGACGACGAGGTCACCGACGTCGGCATGCGCACCGAGCCGAGCCTGGAGTCCATCGGCCAGGCCGCCCCGGACCTGATCCTCGGCGACACCTCCTCGGTGCCCGAGGGGCTCTTGGAGGATCTGGAGGAGATTGCCCCTGTGGTGCTGCAAGAGGGTGCAGATGCCTCCGATCCGCTGGGGACCATGGAGGACAACTTCTACCTGACCGCAGAGCTTCTTGGCGCCCAGGCCCGCGCCGATGAGGTCTGGGCGGAGTTCGAAGCGACCCGGGACGCGGGGGAGGAAGCGATCGCCGAGGCCGATGTCGCGGGGACTCCCTTCGTGCTGGTCTACCCCACGGTGGAGGGCAATACCGCCACGTTCCGCATGCACGGGCCAGGTGCCCTCGCACAGACCCTCGGGGAGGAGATTGGCCTTGAATCCGCCTGGGCGGATGAGGGCGATGAGGCGTATGCGATCAGCCAATCAGATGTCGAGGGGCTGAGCTCCCTTCACGAGGACACCATTGTCTACTGGTGGACCTCCGAGGATGAGCCGGAGGACCCGCTGGAACCTCTGGAGGACAACTCCGCGTGGAACTCTCTCGATTTCGTGGAGAATGACGCCATGCACTCCATGGAGCGCATTTGGATCTACGGGGGACCAGCCTCTGCCGGACAGTGGATTGACTACCTGTCTGAGACGGCGATTGAGACTGCCGGCCAGCAGTGAGCAGACCCAGGACTGCTGCTGACCCAGACGTCCTTCCTCTGGGCGGCATCGCCAGTGAGAATCCCGCAGCGCCACCGCCGGTGAGAGCACGGTTCGTTGCCGGGGCAGTGTTGGCCATCGCAGCGGCGGCGCTGGCGGTGCTCTCCGCGGTCCACCTGACTCAGGGGACCTCGGCGGTTTCGCCCTGGGACCTCTTCGCAGCAGTCTTCACCTCGGGGGACCCTGAAACCTCGGACGGGCTGAGAGCCCTGGCGTGGGATTCGCGCCTGCCGCGCTTGGTGGGCGGACTCGTAGTGGGTGCGGCCCTCGGCGCGGCGGGCTGCGCACTGCAGGCCATGACTCGCAACCCACTGGCCTCCCCGGATACCCTCGCAGTCAATGCTGGTGCGCATTTGGCGCTGACCGCTGCAGCGGCATTCGGTGTCTCGCTGCCGGTGCTGAGCTCTGCGGCGCTGGCATTCCTCGGCGGAGGAGCCGCAGCCGGCGTGGTGCTCGCCTTAGCGGGATTCTCCGAACACGCCCCCATTCGTCTGGTGCTGGCTGGCACGGTGGTCGCTATGGGCCTGGCTTCAGTGACTGCGGCCCTGCTGATGCTCTACGCCCAGTCCACACAAGGGCTGTTTCTCTGGGGTGCCGGCACGCTCAATCTGTCCGGAATCTCCGGACTGCTGCCCCTGCTTCCGGTGGTGGCCGCAGCAGTGATCGGCCTGGTGTTGCTGGCACGCAGCACCGACGTGCTCTCCTTGGGGGGTGCGACCGCACAGTCCTTGGGAGTCAACGTCGCACTCTTACGGGCGGGACTGCTGCTCTGCGCAGTGGTCCTCTCCGCCGCAGCGGTGACGATGGTCGGCCCGCTGGGCTTCGTCGGGCTCTGCGCACCGGCCATCGTGCGGCTGGCTTCAGTGAAGATCATCCGCTTCGGTCGTTTTGCGTGGGCTCTGGCCGCCTCCGCGCTGGCGGGGGCGCTGATCGTCATCGGCTCGGATGTGACCCTCCGGGCGGTGGTGTTTGCTCTTGCCGGCCCCCATATGGCGGTGGGTATCCCCACCGGTGTGGTCACCTCCCTGGTCGGCGCCGTGTTTCTGGTGGTGCTTGCCCTGCGGGTGCGCAGCACTGGCAGCAGCCAGGAGATCTCCGCTCTGCCGCTTCCGCACCGGATCACACGCAGCCGCAGAGTCCTGCTCAGCCTGGCCGCAGCGGCACTGCTGATCGTCTTCGTCGCGGCGGGTCTGCTGCTGGGGGACTGGTGGCTGCGCCTGGGTGACATTCACCTGTGGCTCAACGGGCAGGCCGCCCGCGCCATCGAGATAACCCTGAACTTCCGCGCTCCCCGGGTAGCTGCCGCGGTGCTGGCCGGTGCGGTGCTGGCAATAGCGGGCGCACTGGTGCAGACGGTGACCCGCAACCCGCTGGCGGACCCGGGAATCCTCGGCGTCGCCGCCGCTGGGGGAGCGGGCGCCATGGTGGCGCTGATCCTGTTCAGCTCCTCGGCGTGGACCATGTCCGCCGGCGCCGCAGTGGGTGCGGCGCTCGCCGGGCTGGTGGTCTTCCTCCTGGCAGGCTCCCGCAACAGCTCCCCGGAGAGGGTCGTACTGGTGGGCATCGGCGTGATGACCGCCGCACAGGCGGTCTCCCAGCTGCTGATTTCCACCACGAGCCCGCATCGCCAAGCCATGGCCATCTCCTTCCTAGGCGGCTCAACATTTGGCGCCACCTGGTCCGATCTTGCTCCGATCCTGCTAGCCCTGGTGTTAGCGGTTCCGGTGGTGGTGCTGATACGCCGGGAGCTGGACATCATCAGCATCGACGACCTCACCCCCCGGGTGCTCGGCATACGGCTGCCGGGGGTGCGGGCGGCGGCGCTGACCACCGCGGTGCTGCTCTCAGCGGCGGCGGTCCTCGGTGTCGGCGTGATCAGCTTCGTAGGACTTGCGGCTCCGCATATGGCGCGGATGCTGGTCGGGCGCCGCCACCGATGGTTCCTTCCGGTCTCCGCGCTGCTGGGGGCTGGCCTGGTCTCGCTTTCGGACACGTTTGGGCGGACCGTGATCGCCCCTGATCAGCTGCCGGCGGGCTTAGTGGTCGCTGTGCTGGGCCCGCCGTATCTGTTATGGCTGCTCAAGCGCTCCACCGTGCGATCACCCCGGTGAAGGGAGTCACAGTGCGCGGTACCCTTAGGGGTTATGACACAAGAGTATGTGGTCCAAGCCAGTGACACTATCGATGCCCCTGCCGCACGCATCTTCGAGCTGCTGGCAGACCCCGCCAAACAGGCCCAGTGGGACGGAAACAACAACGTTGGCGAGGCCGAATCTGGCCAGCAGGTCAGCGCGGTGGGAGACGTGTTCACCGTCCGGCTGACCAACGACAAGGTGCGGGATAATCACGTTGTTGAATTCGCCCAAGACAGACTGATCGCTTGGAAACCTGCTAATGAAGGGCAGGCCCCTGCCGGGCACCTGTGGAGATGGCAGCTGGAGGAGCGCGGCGACGGCACCACAGTGGTCACCCACACCTATGACTGGTCAGAGCTGACGGACCAAGCGCGGCTGCCCAAAGCCCGCAGCATTGATGCCTCCTACCTGGCGGCCTCCATCGAGCGCCTCAAGGAGGTTGTCACCGGCCGGTGAGGCGGCCAACGTGACTTGAGGTACCTGACCGGACGATGGTCGCCCGGCCAGCTTCAGTGCTGTCGAATCAGGTGCAGGGCCTCATCGCGGACCGCCTGCATGGTCTGTGCGCTGTGAGCTTCACCGTTGAACCGCAGGAACGGCTCCGTATTGGACGGGCGCACATTGAACCACCATGTGCCATCACCGGCGCGGACGGTGAGCCCATCCATCCGGGAGAGCACCGCACCGTCGCGATCAAACTGCGCAGCCAGGCGTTCGATGGCCCCGGCCTTGTCCTCCACCTCAGAGTTGATCTCTCCCGAGGCCGCGTAGGGGTTGTACTCAGCGGCCAGCTCCTGGAGCCCCAGATCCTGCTCACCCAGGGCCGCCAGCACGTGCATCGCGGCCAACATGCCGGTGTCAGCGTTGAAGAAGTCCCGGAAGTAATAGTGCGCCGAGTGCTCACCGCCGAACACTGCTGACTCCTGGGCCATCACGGCTTTGATGAAGGAGTGCCCCACGCGGGTCTCCACCGCCCGCCCGCCAGCGCGCTCGACCACTTCGGGGACCGCCCGTGAGGTGATTAGGTTGTGAATCACCACCGGTTCTTCCTCTCCGCCAGCCCGGGCTCGGACGATCTCTCGGCGCGCCACGAGTGCGGTGATCGCCGAGGGGGAGACCGGTTCGCCGTGTTCATCGATGACGAAGCAGCGGTCGGCGTCGCCGTCGAAGGCCAGGCCGATATCCGCTCCGTGGTCCCGCACCGCACGCTGCAGGTCACGCAGGTTCTCCGGCTCCAGGGGGTTGGCGGGGTGGTTCGGGAACGTGCCGTCGAGCTCAAAGTACAGCGGAATGATCTCCAACGGCAGCTCCCCCAGGCGCTCGCCGCCGAGCACGGCCGGTGTAGTCATTCCCGCCATGCCGTTGCCTGCGTCGACGGCCACTTTCAGCGGGCGAATCCCGGACAGGTCCACCTGCGTGCGGAGGTACCCGGCGTAGTCGGTGAGGAGGTCTGCGGTGCTCAGCGAGCCGGCGGCGTCGTGCTGGGGGATCGCAGCGGAGTCCAGGTAGGCCTGAGCGGCGGCACGGATCTCCTCCAACCCGGTCTCCGCGCTCAGCGGAGCCGCCCCTGCCCGGGACATCTTCATCCCGTTGTACCCCGCCGGGTTGTGGCTGGCGGTGAAGACCACCCCGGGCGCGTTCACCGTCCCGGAGGCGTAGTAGAGCATATCGGTGGAGATCAGCCCGAGGTCAGTGACCTCGGCACCGCGCCGCATGGCGCCTTCGGCGAACGCGCGGGCAAACTCCGCGGAGGAGGGCCGCATGTCCCCGCCGACCAGGACCCGCTGCCCGGTGAGCTCCAGGACGTCGACGAACGCCGCCCCCACTGCGCGGACCGACTCAGCGGTGATGGTCTCGCCCACGATTCCGCGGACATCGTAGGCCTTGAAGGAATCCCTGAGGTCAATAGTCACAGGCATATCCTACGGCCGAAGGCTTCTGCGGCCCGAGCAGCACCGTGCAGCGCAGGCGGGAGGGTCTGACCAGGGACTGATGCATTGCGTACACTGGATTCTATGGAGATCCTTATGCTCTTAGTCCTCGGGCTGGTGGTCTTCCTGTTCGTGCGGACCATGATGCAGCGCCAGGCGCAGAAGATGAGCAACCGCATTCAGCAGGAAATCACCCCTGAGACCGCTCGCCAGGCCGCGCTGGCGCTCAACGACGACCAGCACAAGGCGGTGTATCAGGCGATCGCCGCCGAAGACGCCAAGCGCGCCATGATGGTCTTCAAGCAGGCCACCGGTGCCTCGGTGCAGGACTGCGTGGTGGCGGTGCAGGCGCTGTACCGGTTCCCCCAGCCGAGCGCCTCAGAGATCCGTTTCCAGGACGGCTTCAACCTCAATGAGGACGGCTCCGGGGAAGAGGGTGTCCGTGAGGAGTATCTGGAGGACGCTATTGATGAGGTCCGGGACGACGCCGCCCCCGCCCCAGAGTCTGAGGAGGCACCACTGGCGGAGGCGGACCCCAACACTGGCGAGATTGTCGGCGAGAATTCCTCCAACGTGCCCAACATTCCCGGGGGAGAGCGGCCCGCGGCCGAGGGCGATGACGAAGAGATCGACGCCCGTGCCCGCGAACTGATGGAAGCTTCCGGGTTTGACCCGGACCAGGAGCTGACCATCCCGGAGGATTGGGCGGCCGGGGATGAGCAGGCCGGCTTCCACCTGGAGGTCCAGCGCGGGGATGAGAAGATCACCCTGTCTCACGAGGACCTGGAGCCGTGGGTCCACGATCAGCTCTATGCACTGCTGCGGGATGACCATGTGGACCAGGCAGCCGACCTACTCGCAGCGAATTCGCCGCTGACCACCGAAGAGGCCCACCGCTTCCTGGTGGTCTTCAAGAATCAGGGCTGATGACTGCGTTACAGCTCACAGCAGTGCTCCTGGTGGGCGTGACCGTCATGCTGCTGGTGTTCCTGGGCTCAATTATGGTCAACAACCGGAAGAACGCCGCACGCCGAGCCCAGCGGAACGATCCGCCCCAAAACTGACATTCCTCCGCTCTCGCAGCGCCGCATGCGCCCCTGCGCCGTGCCAAGCTCTGCCCCCCGCGCTGCGCCCAGCCCCGCCCCGCCCCTGAAGTCAGGGGAGCCTCGTGCTGCGCGCATGCTTTAGGTCGTCTTCGCGTTGAGAGCGGTGAGCAGCTCACCCACCCGGTGATGCCGCTCCAGCGGGTGCCGCAGGGGCAGCTCCGGGTGGACCACATACCGGTTCCGGCGCCCGTCACGTTCCCGGTCCAAGTACCCCTCCGCAATCAGATCTGCCAGGATGCGCTGTGCTGCGCGTTCGGTGATGCCCACCTGCTGAGCGATTTCGCGGACCAGCATGCCGGGGTCCCGGGCCACGCAGATGAGCACATGGGCATGGTTGGTCAGGAAGGTCCAGTCGGTCATACTTCAGCATAGCCGATATATGACATTCGATGCATGAAACAAATGTCGTGTATCCTTGCTCCTTGGTGGGGCTGCCGCTGGCCTCGCACCTGCGAACACCACTTCTGGGAAGGACTCACCGGCATCATGGATCCCGTCATACTTTTCTTCGTGCTGGGCATCACGGCCGGACTGCTGCGTTCGGAGCTTCGGCTGCCTGCGGCGGTCTACGAGTTTGTCACCATCGTGCTGTTGCTGGCCATCGGGCTCAAGGGCGGCATCGAGCTGGCGAAGCAGCCTCTCGGCCAGCTGCTTCCGCAGATGGTGGCGGTGGTGGCGCTGGGCTTCGTCCTGGCACTGCTGGCCTTTCCGATCCTGCGGAAACTGGGACGCCTGCAGCGTGCGGACGCGGCGTCCATCGCCGCCCACTACGGTTCGGTCAGCGTCGGCACCTACGCCGTGGCAGTGGCCTACCTGGGCAGCCGCCAGGTCTCCTTCGAAGAGCACATGCCGCTGCTGCTGGTGCTCATGGAGGTCCCGGCGATCATCGTCGGCATCATTCTGGCCAGAGGCGTCTCACGCTCCACCCGGTGGGGTTCGGTGGTGCACGAGGTGTTCCTCGGAAAAGGCATTGTGCTGCTGCTGGGCGGACTGTTCATTGGGTGGGCCGCCGGGCCGGTCGGTGTGGAGCCCCTGGAGCCGCTGTTCATGGACCTGTTCAAAGGGATTCTGGCCCTGTTCCTGCTTGAAATGGGACTCATCACTGCCGCTCAGCTGACCGGCCTGCGCCGTTACGGGGTGTTCCTGGTGGGTTTCGGCATCGCCATGCCGCTGTTCTCGTCTGTCTTGGGTATCGCAACAGCATGGATGCTGGGTCTCTCCCTTGGGGGTACCGTCATCTTGGCCACACTGGCGGCCAGCGCTTCCTATATCGCAGTGCCAGCGGCCATGCGCATCTCGGTCCCAGAGGCCAACCCCACCTTGTCACTAGCAGCCGCCCTGGGAGTGACCTTCCCCTTCAACGTCCTGATCGGCATCCCCATCTACCACGCCATGGCCGCCTGGGCACTAGGCTGAACAAGGAGGCAACTGATGAACTCGTACCCCAAGAAACTGTTGACCATTGTCACTGAGGCTGCCCTGGAATCAACGCTGATTCGGGAGATCGACCGCAGCGGCGCGCACGGCTACACCGTCACCGATGCCCGCGGTAAAGGTGATCATGGGGTCCGCGACGCCGGCTGGCCGGCCAGTGCCAACATCCGGGTGGAGGTGGTCTGCGATGCCGAGACCGCCCGGTCCCTGGCCGCGCTGCTGCATGATCGGTACTACCAGGACTACGCCATGATCCTTTTCATCGCCGATGTGGAAGTTCTGCGGCCCGAGAAATTCTGACGCTGTTGCTGTCCGGGACATGCCGCCATGGGGAGCGCTAATAACCTCTCTGCGTTCCAACACATCGTGTCCCACCGACGGCGACCGAGGCGAGCGACGCGGTAACCAGAATGTGACTCTAAGCCTCTGCGAATCGCTTGGAGCGCCTGCGGCACGGAGTCTGCAGAGTTGGAAGCGCTGTTCTGAGGACACGGTAGCGATTGTGGCCTGCTGATGGGCGGTGGCGTCAGTCGGCGATGCTGTCCTTCAAATTTATGGAAGCAGGCCATCATGGCTGATTGCAGGACGGTCACCTCCTTGTTGCTGGAATCCCGTTCGTACTGGCAGATCGCGGAGATCCCGGGAGGTTCCCGGCGGCATGTGGCCCGGGGCCGAGGTGTGGTCGGTGCTCACGGAATCACCGGGGCAGGTGGCGGGGATGGCCGTCCCGGTCCTAGAGGGAACTGCATTGAAGCAACGTGAACTTGGCAAGGTTGCTCACTTCATTCTTGGGAGGGGGATCGTCTGTAAGTGCTGGGCTACACGAAGGGCAAACTGCGGGGCCTTTGCTTCGCGTAACCGGCCAGGGAGATCGACTTCCTGATGTTTCTTCATAAAGTACTCAAGCTGCTTCGAGATGACCTCTCGAACAATTTCGGAGGCGGAGTCATCTAGGAGAATGAAGAACTCATCCGGAGTGTAGATCTCATAGGGCAACTCGTCGGCGTTACGATTTTCGGGCAAGAGATCCTCGCGGTTGGAAGTCAGAATTATCGTAGCGCCTCGAGCTACAGCGGCAGAGTGAAGATGCGCATCGAACTGGTCGCTGCCCAAGAAATTTGGGTCAATCTCGTAATCTTCAATTTTCCCGCCCTCAAAGGCCTCCTCGATACCACGCCGGATCTGTGTGAGCTGGCCTCCCGAGAGGCTAGGGTACTTACGTCGCACTTTGTATATAGTCTCGGACATGATGTCCTCGGTCCAGCAACCCTTAAAGGTCTCCCCGATGGAGCTGGATTGAAGAAGGCAAACCCAATCTCGCAATGTTCGAGAAAAGAACACGCTGGCGTCAACGAGAACGATCTGAGGACCTGGCATCTCCTCAGAGTATCGATAGCTCTCTTACCGACAACTAAATGCCGAGCTCATCTTCAAAGTCGCGGAGCTTATCAAGCGCTTGACGCTGGCGGTCTCGGCGAGCTCGCCGAGCTGAAATGACGTCCTCAGTATGGAGTCGTGTATGAGAGCCCACTTTGTGAGCTTTAATCTCTCCGCTTTTGATCAGTTTCATCAAAGTTGGACGCGAAATGCCCAAGATTTGTGCCGCTCCAGTAGTGGTCAACTCAGGAGGCAGTGACCCTACAGTGACAGTACGGCCTTCGGCGAGTACACGTACTATCTGGCAAATTATGCGCGAGAGCCCTGGCGGCAGCTGCGTAGCCCCGCCGTGCGACTCGAGACTCATGCGTGTTTCGTCAGTAAAAGCGCCAACCAACTCACGTGCTTGATTCATTTCTTCCTGAGAGGCGAGGACCTGCTCACTGTTAGTACGCAGAATCGTGTTCATGGCTTCATTCCTTCATTCGGTCGCACATGCAACCCATGGTTACATATGCAACAGTATTGCATTTCAGATACAAGTGCAACCCTGGCCATGCTGGGGGAGAAGGCCGGAGAGGAGATCCTACGGCTTACTCAGATGAACCCATCCGGCGCAAGGCTGAAACGGGTTCATAAGTGGCTCATCAGCGCCTCACAAGCCGCCCGAGAGTTTAGCGATGATAATCGACTGTCTGGAGGAGCATGGGGCCGATACTTCAGCTCAGCAGTGCAGGTCTTCGGTCAACAGTGCCAGGTGCAGGGTATGGATGACCTCATCGGTGAGCTCATGACCGATGAGGCGCTCCACCCGGCGCAGCCGCGCGTACAGCGTGGGTCTGCTGATCCCCAGGTGGGCGGCGACTTCCGACTTGCTTTGGGTGGGGGAGGCCACGGCTCGGATCACCGCACGCAGTTCTTCGGCGTCGGGTCCGGCAAGCGGTCCCAGCTGCGCTGAGACGAACCAGTTGATGGCACCCGGATCCTCCACGCGTGCCAATAGCCCGAGCACTCCCAGATCGGCAGCCCGCCAGAAGCCCCGCTCAGCAGCTGCCGCTCCCCAGCCGGCGAAGCGCTCCGCCCGGGGCAGGATTCGCTCCAGGCTGTGCAGCACCTGCTGCGCGGAGTCCAGCTCAGTAATCGCCCTCAGCATTGAGGCACTCGGCTCACCGGCGGCGACCTCGAAAGTCGGAACTACTCCTGAGCTTCGACTCTTCGCTACTGCGCGGCCCAACGCCCGGCAGAAGTCTGTTTCTGATCTGTACGGCTCTCGCGTGTCCAACGCCAGCACGATCCCGATGTCGCTGTCGGAAGATTGGCCCACAAGCGCTCTGGTATGGGTCTCGGAGGCCGCAGTGCGGACGGCGTTGACGGTGACGTGCTTGGTGCGGGTCCGTCCGGCGGGACCCAGGCGAGCGGCCGAACCGCGGCGAGCTGTAGTACGCAGCCGCAGCATAAGGGAGCGGTACTCTGCGGCACCAGCCAATCCTAGCGGTTGCGCCCGCTGGTTCACCTGCTCCGCCGAGGACAGGTGTCCACTGAGCACCTCTTGGATCAGCTGAGTTGAGACCTCGAACAATGGGTCAGCGGACTCTCGGTCAGACTCGTCAGCAAGATGCCGGGCCATCAGCAGCTGGTGAACGTCTTCAGTGATATCGACAAATCGCACCTGTTCGGTGAACAGCACAATCGGCAGCGGGTCTGCTCCACCGGAATAGCGCTCTAGGGCGACGGCGTGCAGAGCTTCGCGCAGCCTTGGCCGGTCCGCCAGGACTTCGACTGCCAGTGCTGAGACGGGCACGGAGTCCAGCTCGGCCAAGAAGATGCCCAAGGGCTCCTCGAGATCTTCGGTGTCCTCGGTGAATCGCGACAGCGTCGAGAACACAAACTCTTTGCCCTGCAGCAGGGCGGCAGGCCGTGGGTCATCAATGGTGTGCACCCAGCGCACCGGGGAGGTCAGTGCCGCCCGCGGGGTGAGCAGCTGCCACTCGGCCTCTTGGAATGAACGCAGCGCCAACACATCGGAGACCCGTACATGTCCCGCCTCGCCAGTGTCGCTCATAGCTTTACAGTATGGAAGAAATTGCTGGGAGATACGAACATCTTGTCACTGTGACCGCACTCATAGCGGGTTGATGATGGAGGGATGACGAACACACCGCACTTGATCAATGGCCAAGAGGTCATGCCCGCTGATGCCCAGACTGCAGCGGTGGAGAACCCCGCCACCGGAGAAGTGGTCAGCCAGGTGCCGCTGGCCTCCTCCGCAGAAGTCGACCAGGCTGTCAACGCTGCGAAAGAAGCTTTCGCCTCCTGGCGCTCTGTCTCCCTGTCCCGCCGCGTCCAGATTCTGTTTCGCTACCGGGAGCTGCTCAATGCTCGGAAGGATGAGCTGGCAGCCATCATCACCCGCGAACACGGCAAAGTGCACTCCGATGCCCTCGGCGAGGTGACCCGAGGCCTCGAGGTCGTGGAATTCGCGTGCAATGCCCCGCATCTGCTCAAAGGCTCTGCCACGCAGAACGCCTCGACTGGTGTGGATGTCCGCTCTGGCCGCCACCCGTTGGGGCCGGTGGCGATCATTACTCCGTTCAACTTCCCAGCCATGGTGCCCATGTGGTTCACCCCGATCGCGGTGGCCACAGGGAATACCGTGGTCATCAAGCCCAGCGAGAAGGATCCCAGCGCCGTCAACTGGCAGGCTCAGCTGTGGAAGGAGGCAGGTCTGCCTGACGGTGTGGTCAACGTGCTGCACGGAGGCAAGGAAGCGGTCAATGGTCTGTTGACCCATCCTGACATTGAGGCGATCTCCTTCGTGGGGTCCACCCCGGTGGCCCAGCACGTTTACGAGACCGGCACCGCTTCCGGCAAGCGCGTCCAAGCCCTGGGTGGAGCCAAGAACCACATGGTGGTGCTCCCGGATGCCAACCTGGACCAGGCCGCAGACAGTGCAGTCTCGGCAGGCTACGGCTCGGCCGGAGAGCGCTGCATGGCCATCTCGGTGGTGGTCGCGGTGGGGAATATCGCCGATGAGCTGGTGGAGAAAATCGCAGAGCGCACTCGCGGCCTGACTATGCAGGGCGATAATCCCGACCTGGGTCCGCTGATCTCCCGTGACCACCGGGACAAAGTCCGCGGCTACGTCGACGGCGCCGAGGCAGAAGGTGCCAAACTGGTCGTGGATGGGCGCAGCTGGTCTGAGGCTGACCAACCGGAGGCCGCCTTCCTCGGTCCGACCCTGTTGGATGAGGTGACCTCTCAGATGGCTGCCTACCGGGATGAGATCTTCGGGCCTGTGCTCTCGGTGGTTCGCGCAGAGAACTATGACCAGGCGCTGGAGCTGATCAACAGCAACCCCTATGGAAACGGCACCGCCATCTTCACTCGCGACGGCGCCGCAGCCCGCCACTTCGAGATGGAGGTCCAGGTCGGCATGATCGGGATCAATGTGCCGATTCCAGTCCCCATGGCCTACTACTCCTTCGGCGGATGGAAGCACTCGCTGTTCGGAGACTCTCATGCTCACGGCACTGAAGGGGTCAACTTCTTCACCCGCGGCAAGGTGGTCACCTCCCGGTGGGGCGACCCCGCCGAGGGCGGACTGGAACTGGGCTTCCCCCAGAACGACTGAGCACCCCTCCCCACCGCTACGAACGTTGCAGAAACGAGGCACAATGAACACCATGGCCACCGCGCAGACCTCGGAGGGGCGCCTTACCGAATCCCAAATGGAGGCCGGCCGCCGGGCCTATGAGTTGGACCGCCAGCACGTATTCCACTCCTGGAGCGCGCAGGAGCAGATCGATCCCATGACGGTGGTGGACGCCGAAGGCTCCTGGATGTGGGACAGCCAGGGCAGGAAGATCCTTGACCTGGCGTCCCAGCTGATCTTCACCAATTTGGGTCACAAGCACCCCAAAGTGGTGTCGGCGATCCAGGAGCAGGCCGAAGCGCTGTGCACCATCGCGCCCCAGCACGCCAACGGTGCGCGTTCTGAGGCGGCCCGGCTGATCACTGAACGGCTGGCCGATGACCTCAACCACGTCTTCTTCACCAACGGCGGTGCCGACGCCAATGAGCATGCGGTGCGCATGGCCCGGCTGCACACCGGCCGGCACAAGGTGCTCTCTGCCTACCGGGCGTACCACGGTGGTACGCACCTGGCGATCAACCTCACCGGTGATCCCAGGCGGTTCGCCTCAGACCGGGCCAGCGACGGCGTCGTGCATTTCTTCCCGGCATATACGTACCGCTCCCACTTCGGCTCGGAGACCGAGGAGCAGGAGGCCGAGCGTGCACTGAACCACCTGCGTGATGTGATGATGCTGGAAGGCAGGGATCAGGTAGCAGCCATTGTGCTGGAGGCGATTCCCGGCACCGCCGGGATATACGTACCACCTCCGGGCTACATGGAGGGCGTGCGGAAGCTCTGCGATGAGCATGGCATCGTGATGATCCTGGACGAGGTCATGGCCGGCTTCGGCCGGGCAGGGAAGTGGTTCGCGCACCACCACTTCAATGTGGAGCCGGACATTGTCACCTTCGCCAAGGGTGTGAACTCCGGGTATGTGCCGATGGGCGGGGTGGTGATGGATGATGCCATCTACGCCACATTTGCTCACCGGGCTTATCCTGGCGGGCTCACTTACTCCGGACACCCGCTGGCGGCAGCCGCTGCAGTGGCCGCCATCGAAGCCATGGAGACGGAAGGCGTGCTAGAACACGTCCAACGGCTGAGTGAGGAAGTGTTCGCCCCCCGCCTGGCGCAGATCAAGGAGAAGCACCCCAGCGTCGGGGATGTTCGCGGGGTCGGGGCGTTCTGGGCCATTGAGCTGGTGACCGACCGTGAGACTAAAGAGCCGCTGGCACCCTATGGCCAAACTGCCTCCGTCATGAACGCGATCATGGCTCAATGCCGGAGCAACGGTGCGGTGCCGTTTATGAACATGAACCGTCTGCACATCTGCCCTCCGCTCAATATCACCCCAGATGACCTGAACTTCGGCCTGGATGTGATCGACGACGCACTCAGCCTCGCTGACGCATTCGTATAAAGGACGTGAGGTATTCCGAAGAACTCGCGACCCAGTATAAGAATCGTTCTGAAAGCCATAGAGGGACACTCAGCACCGACGGGGTGGAAACGGAAACCAATTCAGTCCGAAAAGCTCCTAGAGCAGGATGGAACGGATCATGCAGCACATAGATTCAAGTGACGAGCTACCTATCGGTCCCGTGGACGGTCAAGCTTCTCCTCGGTTCGCAGGATTGACAACTTTCGCGCGGCTCCCCAGGCGGGACCAGGCACCTCGCCACGACGTGGCCGTAGTAGGTGTCCCATTCGACTCGGGTGTGACTTTTCGTCCCGGGGCACGCTTTGGCCCTGGAGCGATTCGTGAAGCTTCTCGGTTATTGCGGCCGTACAACCCGGCAGGCGACGTGTCTCCCTTCGCCAGTATGCAGGTGGTGGACGCCGGTGATATCGATTGCACACCCTTCGACATATCGAAAGCGCTCGAACAAATTCAGGCTGGTGTAGGAGACCTGATCCGTGACAACCGCCGGGTTCTGTTACTAGGCGGTGACCACACCATCGCCCTAGGTGCTCTTCGTGCCATCTATGAGGCGCATGGTCCCGTGGCTTTGGTGCATTTTGATGCTCACCTAGACACCTGGGGGCCATACATGGACACCCCGGTCACGCATGGGACTCCTTTTCGCAATGCCATCGAAGAGGGTCTTCTCATCAAAGAGCACTCGGCACATGTTGGCATCCGAGGCCCCCTGTACGGTCCCGAAGATTTGGCCGATGATGAGAACCTGGGTTTCTCCATTGTGCACGCTAGAGAATTCCACACCGAAAAATTTCTCGACATTATGCAACGTGTGAGGCGCAGAGTCGGCGACGCACCCGTATATATTTCAATCGACATAGATGTTCTTGACCCCGCGCACGCTCCTGGTACAGGCACGCCGGAAGCGGGCGGTCTGACTAGCCGCGAACTGCTCGAGCTGTTGCGTGGGCTCAAAGGAATCAACCTCGTCGGAGCAGATGTAGTTGAGGTCTCTCCACCGTACGACCACGCGGCAGTGACCTCAGTGGCGGCCTCGCATTGCGCCTACGATCTGATCAGCCTCATGGCCCATGTTCACAATCAAGACTGACGCGAGCTAAGACGCACCGGAAAGGCAAGAATGTCTGTCGATCTCTTGATCATCGTCCTCTATCTCGTAGTTATGCTTGCTGCTGGGTATTGGGGCTATCGGCGCTCGCGAAATAACGACGACTACCTCGTGGCAGGACGACGCTTGGGACCGATGTTTTACATGGGCACCTTGGCTGCGGTGGTACTGGGCGGTGCCTCCACTGTAGGGGGAGTGAGTCTCGGCTATCAGTACGGGATATCGGGGATGTGGCTCGTTTTTTGGCTCGGGGTAGGCATCATAGCCCTGAGTGTCTTGTTCTCAGGGGTGCTCACCCGGCTCAAGGTCTATTCATTGCCTGAAATGTTGGAACGTCGTTACGGAACCGCCGCTAGCCGCGCGATCAGCGGGGTGGTGATGGTTGGCTATGACCTCATGGTGGCGGTGACGTCCATCCTTGCGATCGGCACCGTGGTCAACGTAATGATTGGGGTCCCCCAAATTCCCGCGATTCTCATTGGAGGGGCCGTTGTTGTCATTTACAGCGTGCTTGGGGGTATGTGGTCAATATCTCTAACAGATATCTTGCAGTTCGGTATCATGACAGTCGGGATCTTCTTGATCCTACTTCCTGTTGCGTTGCATAGTGCGGGTGGATGGTCCGGCCTGCAGAATTCTCTGCCCGAGAGCTTCTTTGATCCTGTCGCCATCGGTGGCGACACGATCTTTACCTACTTCCTTATTTATTTCTTCGGAATAATCATCGGACAAGATATTTGGCAGCGTGTCTTCACCGCGCGATCGCCCAAGGTGGCAAGATTCGCCGGGCTCGGGGCAGGCCTCTACTGCATGGCCTACGCAGTGGTGGGAGCAATCATCGGGATGACGGCGGCAACGCTTTACCCGAATCTCGAGATTGCGGACAATGCCTTCGCTGTCGTGGCGGAGGGAGTCCTGCCCATCGGCCTAAGTGGACTCGTTCTGGCCGCTGCGCTCGCTGCCGTGATGTCGACAGCCAGCGCCACCCTCTTGGCATCTGCCACGATTCTGGCTAACGATGTCTGGGGGAGGTTAGTCCAGGGCAAGGAACGCGTTGAAACCATGAAAGAAAGTCGCATATGGGTATTGGCTGCGGGTGTAGTTGTAATACTCATATCCCTGGTGGTCCGTGATGTTGTAGGTGCGCTGACTGTCGCATACAACCTCCTGGTCGGTGGCCTGCTCGTGCCAGTTATTGGCGCATTGGTTTGGCGCAGAGCGACCCCACACGGTGCTTTTGCGGCGATGATTCTCGGGAGTGTGACCGTCATACTCTTTATGTTCGTCGCCGGGCTCATGGCGAATGAACCCATCTACTATGGGTTGGCAATCAGTGCCGTCTCCTTCATTGCCGTAAGCCTTCTCGGGCCGAAATCCGATGAGGACACGCTTCTGGAGCAAAGTCGGCACCGCGTTTAGCGCCCTAAGGGACGGCGGTCCGAACAGACTGCAGCATATAGAAAAGCACTGGCAATGTCGGGGAACGGTGACAAGGCAGGCTCGGGCTGGACGTGATGCCCCAAATCTAATTGCGGTGGGGGACGTACTCTGGATAAATGGGCTCTTCGGACTTCAGGTGGGGAGGTGTCCGTCGAGGCCTCCGCCGATGAGCAGCATTCTGAGCCGGTAGTTCTCTCGGTTGCGGAAGCCTCGGGCGACGCGGCGGGCGAGTTCGATGAGCCCATTGATCGCTTCAGTACCACCGTTATTGGCACGGCCTGTGGTGAAGTAGGCCAGGAACGCTTGGCGCCAGCGGCGCAGGGTCCGCCCCAGCCTGGCGATCTCCGGTACAGGGCAGCTGTGGAAGGAGTCGAGGACCTTCAGCGCAATCCGCCGACCAGCCTTCAGGTCGTGGTGCTGGTAGGCGGCCCGCAGCTCTTGGGCGCACTGGTAGGCCAGAAACACTTCCTCATGCCGCGGGTCGGCGGTGATGACCCGCTCTAAGCGTCGAGACTGGTTGGGTGTGAGGTTCTCTGCCCCGGATTGCAACACTCGGCGGATCCCATAGAGCGGGTCGCCCTTGCGGCCGCGGTGACCCAGGGTGTCTTGCTGGACGCGGCGACGGACCTCATCAACCGCGGCAGTGCCCAGGCGCACCACGTGGAAAGCATCGAGCACGGCGGTGGCGTCTTCTAACTGTTCATCGATGGCGTTCTTGTACCCAGCAAAGGGATCCAGCGGAGCGACTTCGATCCCGCGCCTGAACTGGTCACTACGGTCTGCTAACCACCCTGCGTAGGCCTTTCCGGTGCGGCCTGGCACCAGGTCCAGCAACCGTGCCTGCACCGCACCCTTGGCGTTGCGGGTGAGGTCCACCATGCCGGTCAGCGCCTTCGGTCCCCGCCGGGCGGGGTTGACGTGATGCCAAATATGTTCGTCGACCCCGAGGGTCTTGACCCCGGTGAAGCGTCGCTCATCAGCGGCAGCTTGTTCCAGCAGGGGCCGGATCGCTTTCCACGCAGTGTGCCAGTCGACCCCGAGTTGGCGGGCCAGGCCCTGGAGTGAGAGGTTCTCCCTACGCATCTGCCGAACACCCCAGGCGATACAGCGCCGGGTCAGCAGCGCCCTGGGCGCTGCGACCGTGGGGTTCTGCTCAGTGAACACACCCCTGAGGCAGTCAACGTCTTGGCAGCGCCACCGTCGCTTACGCCAGACCAACCGGGCCGGTGTCGCATAGACCGGAGCGTCAATCAGCTCCACTTCCCGGCGGCCGGCACTGACCGCGATGACTCCGCAGTCGGGGCAACCGGTGAGGGTCTTGGCTGATTCAACCCACACGACCAGCGCCGCCTTCCTGCTCGGCCGGTCCACAGCAGTGACGTGCAGGCCCTCAAGATCAGCGAAGAGGTCACAGTCGTGGCAGTAGCTGATCTTGCCTGTTGGGCAAGCAGGGACAAGGCGCGTATTCTCGAACATCGGGGTCGGGGTCCTTCTGAGACGTGTTGGCTTGGTCGCTACACATCATCGAGGCCCCGGCCCCACTTTCATGCCCTACTCAAGATCCTCCGCGAGTCGCCAGCCCCACCCCAAGTCCGAAGAGCCTCTTAAGGAGAGCAACGCTGCTCCCTACGGGAAGCCCCTCTTCAGAACAACAACCCTCTACCCACGGGAAGCGTCTCTTCAGAACGAGTAACGCGCTATACCTTGAGAACGACTACCCACTGCCTAAGGGAAGCTTCTCTTCAGAACAAAGACCCCCTTCTACCTTAAGAACGACAATCTACTCCCTACGGGAATTGCTCCTTAAGAGGCTCATCGCAGATGAGGGTGTAGCAAGGGTCTGAATCCTCCGGTGTCGAGCAGGGCTCGGGTGATGTAGTTGGTGAGGTTCCGGAACCCTAGGGCGGTGCCGCGGAGGTGTTCGAGCCGGCCGTTTATCGCCTCGGTTGGACCGTTGGATGTGCCCGGCCTGTCGAAGTAGGCCAGGATGTCAGCAGCTCGTCGGTTCAGAGTCCGGCCCAGCTTCTTTAACTCGACCAGCTTCACGGGAATCCCGCGACGCAGGGAGCGGATGACCTCGGTGAGTATCTGCTTGCCCATGGGCTTCGACGGGCACCGGTAGGCGGCGACGATCTTCTGATAGATCCGCCAGCTCGCCTCAACTTCCACGTGCTCATCGGCGGCGAATACCGCGGTCAGCTTGCGGTCCTGAGGATCGGTGAGCAGATCCGCCCCGGTGCGCAACGTTCTACGTGCCCCGTAGAGGGGATCACCTGATCGCCCGCGGTGCCCGGTGGTCTCACGCTGAACCCGCTGGCGGGCTTGATCCAAGGCGTCCCCGGCTAAGGCAACGACGTGGAAGGGATCCATCACCGCTACCGCTTCGGGGAGCTCTTCGCTGGTGGCGGTCTTAAACCCGGAGAACCCGTCCATGGCCACCACCTCAATGCCTTCTCGGAAGCCCTGGGTCTGGGCGTCCAACCAGGTCTTGAACACGGCCTTGGACCGACCCGGGACCATGTCCAGCAGCCGGGCAGGCCCGATCCCGGCGCGGACCGGGGTCAGGTCGATGACCACAGTGACGTAGTGCGACCCCTTGCCGGTGTGGCGCCAGCAGTGCTCATCAACCCCGATGACTTTCACCCCGTCGAACCGGGTGGGGTCCTCAATCAACAGCTGCCGGCCGGCGGTGAGCACCGCGTCGTTGACGGTGTGCCACGAAGCAGCCAGGGCGGCCGCAACCCGAGCGATGGACATCCTGTCGATGACCACTGATTTCAGCGCCCACAGCACCGCATGCCTGCTCAGCTTCGCCCGCGGGGCCGCAGCCTGGGATGTATCTTGCCGCCAGACCCTGGCACAGTCGGCGCACCGATACCGGCGGACCCGGACCCAGAGAGCGGTGGGCCGCCACCCCAGTGGTAGGTGCGCCAACTTCCGTATCACTGTGCCTCTGGGCACGCCTTGGCCGCCGCAGCCCCGGCACCACGGATCATCCTCAGCGACTCGGCATTCCAGGATCGCCCGGTCACGACGGATCAGCTGGCCGGTGACGACGAGCCCGAGCGCATCGAGCAGGCAGAAACTGTTGAGGTCAGGACAGGTGAAAGTAGGCTTGAGCACGTCGAGGTCTTTCGAGTGGAAGGCGTAGGAACCTCCATCATCGGAAGGCCTCGACTCTTATCCAGCCACCGCCACGCCGCTGCTCCCCGTCCCTGCCTCTACACCCTCAAATACGAAGAGCCATCAAACCCGGCAAGCGCTCACTGACTACGCGGTGCCTTTTGGGCCAGCTGCACACGTCACGCTCACTCGACTGGGGAGAGTTTTTAGATTTCCGCATAGTGAACTGTTGTACGTGATGCCGCCGCTACTGCCGAGGCTGGATGCGACGTGACTCTCTATGTCGAAGATCTACCAAAGGCTCCATTGCCAAGTTGAGTGACATTCACTCGTCAACGCCTCGCCTGTATCGTCGCACCACTCGACTTGCTCAAGACCGAGGAAGAACACGACGACGGCCACGAGCAGTAAGGCGATGGAGACACGTATGGTGACCTGTTTTCTCGTCATTGGTCAACCATAGGCAGAGGCGCAGCTCTACGGGCCGCACAAAGCCCTGAACCCACTGTGATCACCGCGTCCGAGCTGGTGCCAAACCATCGAACGGTTGTTATTGATCAGGCAATGCACCACGGATAAACGCCTGCGTGACCAAGAACGGTACCAGCAGCAGGTGGAGGAATACTCCCAGCACTGGGATCAGTCCGACTCCAATGTTTCCATCTTCACTGTTGAGCACCAGCACCTCGCCGACGACGGTTAGCAGAGACGCCGCAAGAACCACAAACAGCGTTATACGGCGTAGCCAAACCCTCTTCACAGTACCGGTTGTGGCCCACACTGTCGTGAACAGGGCAACGATCGATAGTCCGATCACAACGATGCTTAGGAACGGTGGCTGCGAGCCTCTGAAGAGGCCGAAGAAGTCCCAGGCCGTGACGAAGACACTGAGGTTTACCAGGCCAGCCAGTCCAAAGTAGATCGCGCTACCACGAGTTGGTTCCATGGGTCACTTCCCGTTCCATCGCCACGTCGTGTAGACGACTGCTGAATAATAGGCACCTGTTGTGACGAAGCAAGAGGCCTTGCCTCCTGTTTGATTCAACTTGTAGAAGCCGTGCCGGCAGTTTTGCTGGAGATTTGCTCTGAACTGCAGATCCCCCTGGTAGCGCTGTGTTTGTTTCGATGAAAGGGAGATCTTCTTCTTGGCGATGTTGGCAATCATCATGTCGTGTCGTGCACAGGGGCCCCGGAAGTCGGCCACCCCTGAAAGAGTCGCCCAGTAGTTTCGAGCCGGCGAAGTGCAATAGTCGTGACGTGCCGGAGGCGTACAGCTGTTGGGGCAATACCGATAACTACTGGGTATGGTTACTTTTCTGGGGCGGCTGCTCGACGCCGGGACTGCAGTAATGCTCGCGGCAGACTGAGCCTGGAAGTGGGCATCAACGGTGCTAAAGGTTCCGTGGAGCAGTGATGACTGTATCTCGGTGTGATCGGCCTCCTCTTCATTATCGGTATACCCGTTTGCCTCGGCCTCTTCGTTGAGCTGCTGTTCTTCTGCTGCCAGTTCCTCGGCGGTCAAACCTGGGCCCTCGTCCTCGGCGATCATCCAAGCCAACGTTTCTTCGGCGGCGTCCAGCAGCTCAGGTGCCCCTGACTCTGCCAGATAGATCGTGAAGATCAGCGGATAGGCAAGATCCTCCGAGATCGGGGAGGTCAGAAGAATCTGCTCAGGATCTGCGCTGATCTCAACTGGCAGAAAATCACCGTTGTCATCGATCACCGTGGAGGACAAATCAACCGCACCGGTTGCGCAGGCCAAAGACGCTTCCGCTGTAGAGGGAGCGCAGCCGTCAGGGATCGGAAACACCGCAGTCGCGATGTCGACAACGTCACCTTCACTTAGTAAAGGGGCTTCGAGCACTCGCGGTTCATAGACAGTCAGTACCGGGAAGACCGGGTCGGCATCGAGTAACTCGAGGGCTTCGCCGACCTCGTGTGCCTCAACTTCGGGAGCTACTTCCTCATTTTCTAGCAAAACCTCTCCGTCAGTGACTTCTGCCGCATTTTGTGATGAATCAGCTATTGGAGTTTGTGCGGCCGGTGATCCATCGATTGAAGGGCCAACAATGAGACCAATAGCAAGCATGGCCGTCAGGCCTGTAGGAAGTGACGCCATATTATGTTTTCGCTTTCCACCCAGAGGGACGAGGTGGACGATTGTTCCCCTCACGCAGATCGTAAGCTTGTTTTCGGCTTTTGCATAGCTAATGTTCAGTCACAGTTCGATTGCCGCCACCAGTCCGAGACTTTGATGCACCAGGATCTACTCACCCGCAGCGCGCTGTTATCCGATCCGTACTGGAAAAGGCCTCCCTTGACTGAGGGGACACTGTCTTTCCGAATCCGCAAGAGTCCTTCAGCCCTCGCCAACCCGGTATCACATCAGCTTCATCTAACCCGAATCCACCAGTGGATTCAGGTTTAGTGGCTCTTCGTATTTGAGGGTGTAGAGGCA
>NZ_VAWA01000069.1 GCF_005771565.1 Nesterenkonia sphaerica | reverse complement strand
GTGCTTCGTCTCCCTTGCATTCGCCGTGCCCTCGCACCGTTCCAGGGTCGCACTCATCTCCCGGGCTTCCTTCGAGTTAGGGTCGATGGAGAGAAGCGCGAGAATGTCGGGGAGCTTGTTGGAGGAGAAGGGGAGGGCGTCGGCCACGCGGCGAGGGAGGAGGTCAGCGTGTTTGGGAATGGATCGCTTGAATTGCAAGTCGAAGGTGGCTCCTGGAAACAGGTCCTTCTCGAGGAAGAACAGAGACCGAGAGGACATTTCGCCGAGTTGCGCTGCGTTGGCGGCGTTGTAGTAAATGGAGGTGACTCCGGGAACCACCACTTCCTCTTCGGACTCCGGCGACATCCATAAGCCCGGGCTTGTCTCAGGGGGGTGAAGGAGGTCATGGATGCAGCTAGGGATAGGAGTGTTCGGGAGGGCAGTTTTCCAGTAGAGCTCCGGCGACGAAGCAAGTGCAACTGATGGATGGGCTACGAGTCCGGCGAGGAGCCAGAGGAAGAACAGGATGAGCTGGTTTGCCATGAACAATATAATGCAGAGTAGAAA
>NZ_VAWA01000068.1 GCF_005771565.1 Nesterenkonia sphaerica | reverse complement strand
GCAGAGGAGCTGGACCTAAGTAATATCTGTTGGCTTCTTTATCAGGGGTGGATATGAAAACAAGGACTCCTGTTATTGCTGGCTTAAATGGATCATCCTCCTTGTAAAAGTCCACAAACACCTTCGTGTCATACTCGCACTCTCTTCTCTCCAAATACTGCATTGCTGCTTGTTCTTTTTCTTGACCTCCTTTAACGCAGTATGCAGCACCCCAACAGACTGCTTTGCTCTTNTGGCTTAAATGGATCATCCTCCTTGTAAAAGTCCACAAACACCTTCGTGTCATACTCGCACTCTCTTCTCTCCAAATACTGCATTGCTGCTTGTTCTTTTTCTTGACCTCCTTTAACGCAGTATGCAGCACCCCAACAGACTGCTTTGCTCTTTGCTTCCAACGTGCAAGTTCTTGCTGGATTAGCTGGTGTACCTCTGTGGTCTATGCATGCAAGATCAAAGACACGTCTATAATCTTTGATGAAGCCTACTATTCTCTCATCAAAATCAAATCCAGGGTTCCAAACCAACGATCCATATCCAAAAACCCACAACACCATCGTTA
>NZ_VAWA01000067.1:336-595 GCF_005771565.1 Nesterenkonia sphaerica | reverse complement strand
CCTCTTTGCCCTCTCGCATGCAGTCCTCAGCCTCCTCAGTGCCCTAGGATTCCCAACGATATCCTTCTTGTTCTTCCTCTTGAACTCTTGAACAAAATGATTAACCATGCGGTTATCAAAATCCTCACCTCCAAGATGAGTGTCCCCTGCAGTGGCCTTGACCTCAAAGATACCCTCCTCGATGGTAAGTAGAGAGACATCAAAAGTGCCACCACCAAGATCAAAAATGAGAACATTCTTCTCACCCACACTGCTTGAC
>NZ_VAWA01000067.1:0-213 GCF_005771565.1 Nesterenkonia sphaerica | reverse complement strand
CTCATTGATGATCCTCATCACATTCAGTCCAGAAATGACACCAGCATCCTTTGTGGCCTGGCGCTGGGAGTCATTGAAGTAAGCAGGGACAGTGACAACAGCATTCTTCACAACAGATCCAAGATAGGCTTCAGCAATTTCTTTCATCTTGATTAAGACCATAGAAGATATTTCTTCAGCTGCAAACTGCTTCTCCTCCCCCTTGTAATTAAC
>NZ_VAWA01000066.1 GCF_005771565.1 Nesterenkonia sphaerica | reverse complement strand
CACCGCTAGATCCGGTGGCGGTCGCAACAGCTTTGAATACCTTCTACCCCTGCTCGGGGTCCGGCAGAAGAACGGATCCCCCGGACACCCACAGACCCAGGGAAAAATCGAACGATTCCACCAAACACTGAAACGATTCCTCACCGCCCAACCGCCTGCCCCCACCATCGAGATGCTCCAACGACAGCTCGATACCTTCAGCCACTATTACAACGAAAAACGCCCCCACCGGGCCCGGAACCGCAACACACCAGGCAGCGCCTACCGGGCAACACCAAAAGCCCACCCCGCCAACCCCAGCACAGAGTTCTACCGAATCCGCTATGACAAGGTCGACAAAGCCGGGCGCATCACCCTGCGCAGAGCAGGTCGGATGCACCACCTCGGGATAGGAGCCGCCCACCGCGGCAAACGCGTTCTGGCCCTGATAGATACCACCGAGGTCACCATCATCGAACTAGAAACCGGGGAAATCCTCGCGACCAACACCATCGACCCCCACCGAGGCTACTGGCGGAACACACAACGGGAACCCGGCCGATGGCCAAGCTCCCGTTAGTGACATATCTCGCGACTCATCTGAGACACATGTCCCGACTCATCACA
>NZ_VAWA01000065.1 GCF_005771565.1 Nesterenkonia sphaerica | reverse complement strand
AGGAGGATCAATGGATATGTGGGATTAGGGTTAGGGTTGTGGGAGGGGGGCTAGAGGGAGCAGGTGTAGCCGGGCGGCGGGGCTTTGCCGCAGGTGAGGAGGAGCTGGAGGGCGAGGGGGAGGTAGATGTTGATGTTGAGGAGCTTGAGCTTGATGGTGGTGCAGAGGCAGACGGCGGCCTCCAGCTCCACCAGCCCCTGCAGCAGCGGGCAGCACTGGTTGGCCACCGGGTCGCCGAGGCCGATGTGGANAGCCCCTGCAGCAGCGGGCAGCACTGGTTGGCCACCGGGTCGCCGAGGCCGATGTGGACCAGGCCGCCGAGCAGGTCCACGCACGCCCCGATCTTGAGGCTGTCCGCCGGGCAGCTCGCCGGGGGCGGGTTCGCAGGTGGAAGCAAGGGCGGCGGCGGTGGGCAAGGTGTTCTTCCGCCTACCGGAGGCGGTTGGATCACCGGGGGACCGGTTATCGGTGGGTATCCGATCACCGGTGGCACCGTGACTGGTGGATTTCCTATCACCGGAGGCACCGTCACGGGTGGATTTCCGATCACCGGTGGGACAGTGATGGGTGGTTTTCCTATCACCGGAGGCACCGTGACAGGTGGTTTTC
>NZ_VAWA01000064.1:349-629 GCF_005771565.1 Nesterenkonia sphaerica | reverse complement strand
AAACCAATCTTGTCCCGTACCCTAGAATCCATTTCATGCTCTCCTCATATGCCCCTGTCATTTCTGCTGAGAAAGCATACCATGAGCAACTTTCAGTCCCTGAAATCACAAATGCTGTTTTTGAGCCATCCAGCATGATGGCAAAATGCGACCCAAGGCATGGAAAATACATGGCTTGTTGTTTGATGTACCGTGGTGACGTTGTGCCCAAGGATGTGAATGCTGCTGTTGCAACCATCAAGACGAAGAGAACTGTCCAATTTGTCGACTGGTGCCCTAC
>NZ_VAWA01000064.1:0-253 GCF_005771565.1 Nesterenkonia sphaerica | reverse complement strand
GTCCAATTTGTCGACTGGTGCCCTACTGGATTCAAGGGTGGAATCAACTATCAGGCACCAACTGTCGTTCCTGGAGGTGATTTAGCTAAAGTGCAGCGCGCTGTATGCATGATCAGCAACAACACTGCTGTGGCTGAGGTGTTCTCAAGGATTGATCACAAGTTCGACCTGATGTACTCCAAGCGTGCGTTCGTCCATTGGTACGTAGGCGAAGGCATGGAAGAAGGGGAGTTCTCTGAGGCCCGGGAGGATT
>NZ_VAWA01000063.1 GCF_005771565.1 Nesterenkonia sphaerica | reverse complement strand
GCAGTTTATCTCCTCGCCGTACTTGTCGTCCGGCACGCCGAACGCCACCGCGTCCGCGATGTCCGGGTGGTCGAGCAGTACCGAGTCGACCTCGATTGGGGATATTTTCTCGCCTCCGCGGTTGATGAGCTCCTTGATGCGGCCGACGAGGTGGAGGTAGCCCTCCTCATCGAGGAAGCCGACGTCGCCGGTGTGGAACCAACCGAAAGCGAAGGCCGCCTTGTTGGCCTCGGGGTTGTTCTTGTAGCCCTTGGTGACGTTGAGCCCCCGGATGCAAACCTCGCCGGGCACGTTAGGCGGGCGGNCGTCGCCGGTGTGGAACCAACCGAAAGCGAAGGCCGCCTTGTTGGCCTCGGGGTTGTTCTTGTAGCCCTTGGTGACGTTGAGCCCCCGGATGCAAACCTCGCCGGGCACGTTAGGCGGGCGGCAAGCGCCCTCCTCGTCCAGGATCGCCATCTCCAGCCCCGTCGGTCGCCCCACAGCGCCGGGCTTCCTGGGTGCGTCCTCCGGCAACGGGTTGGAGGCCATCTGGTGAGAGGCTTCTGTCATCGCGTAGGCTTCTAGCACCGGTGCGCCGAAGGCTGTCTCCAAGTGCTCAAGGATGGCCGGGGCAAGCGATGCGCTGCAACTC
>NZ_VAWA01000062.1 GCF_005771565.1 Nesterenkonia sphaerica | reverse complement strand
AGAGAGAGAGAAGATGGAGGGGAAGGAGGAGGATGTGAAGCTCGGAGCAAACAAGTTCTCGGAGAGGCAGCCGATTGGCACGGCGGCGCAGGACAAGGACTACAAGGAGCCACCGCCGGCGCCTCTGTTCGAGCCCGGCGAGATCAAGTCGTGGTCCTTCTACAGGGCCGGCATCGCCGAGTTCGTGGCCACCTTCCTCTTCCTGTACATCACCATCCTCACCGTCATGGGCGTCAAGAGAGGCGCCACCACGTGCGCCACCGTCGGCATCCAGGGTATCGCCTGGGCCTTCGGCGGCATGATCTTCGCCTTAGTCTACTGCACTGCGGGAATCTCCGGTGGGCATATCAACCCTGCGGTGACATTTGGGCTGTTCCTGGCGAGGAAGCTGTCCTTGACGAGGGCGCTGTTTTACATGATCATGCAGTGCTTGGGCGCCATCTGCGGNCTACTGCACTGCGGGAATCTCCGGCGGGCATATCAACCCTGCGGTGACATTTGGGCTGTTCCTGGCGAGGAAGCTGTCCTTGACGAGGGCGCTGTTTTACATGATCATGCAGTGCTTGGGCGCCATCTGCGGCGCCGGCGTGGTGAAGGGGTTCCAGAAAGGGTTGTACGAGACTAACGGCGGCGGCGCCAACGTCGTCAACC
>NZ_VAWA01000061.1 GCF_005771565.1 Nesterenkonia sphaerica | reverse complement strand
CATAAGCAAAATACAGAAAAGTTGGATCGACTGCGCCATCCTTGTAGTATGCAAGAACAACACTTGCATCATCGTGCATGCCCTCCCCTACAAAAAATTGCAGATCTTTGAGCTTTGGAAGTAGAAACTTTGTCGCTCCTTCGATATGTTTTTTGAACAGTTCTTGCTTTCCCTCATCTAGCTTAGGTGTTAACAGCTTGATGTAACGCTTAATGAAGGTCACAAACTGTTTTTTATCGAATGGGGGTTGTTCCTGAAGTCTAAAAGTGTCGACTATGTCGACAACCTTAATGGCACTATCATCAACACCTTCATCTTCTCCTCCCCCTTCGGCTGAAGNAAGGTCACAAACTGTTTTTTATCGAATGGAGGTTGTTCCTGAAGTCTAAAAGTGTCAACTATGTCGACAACCTTAATGGCACTATCATCAACACCTTCATCTTCTCCTCCCCCTTCGGCTGAAGGGTTTGCACCAATGTCCACATCAACGGCTCCTTTGACTACCCACTTCCCTTCAACCTCCCAGAGCATCCCATTTTCAATTTCCTTGTATGGAAATGAGTCAGACAAGAGCTCATCACCAGAAAGGAGATCCTGATAAACCAACATGATGCCCGAGATGAGTTGATCGACACCTCACGCAGAGAATAGGAGGGAAGTGGCG
>NZ_VAWA01000060.1 GCF_005771565.1 Nesterenkonia sphaerica | reverse complement strand
TTACCATTAACTATTAATTATCATGCTTAATACAGACTCTTATTCCGTCGATCATGACGCAGATCATCTTACTACTCATCACTGGCCTCCGCAGCCTCCTCGGCCGGCGCCGCCGCCTCTTCCTCTGCCTCCGCCTCCTCGTCCGGCGCTTCCTCCTCAGCCTCCGGCTCAGCTGCCGCCGGTTCACTCTCGGCGGCTGGGTCTTCGGCGGGCTCCTCCTCAGGCTCCGTGGCGACCGGAGCCTCCGCTTCTGCCTCCACCTCAGCCTCAGCCTCAGCCTCTTCTGTTACTGGTTCCTCTGCTTCCGTTGCAGCCACCACTTCTTCTTCTCCTCCTCCTTTGGGCTCCTCCTCAGCAGCCTCTTCGGCCTCGGCTTCTGGCGCTGGCTCTGGCTCTGGCTNTCCTCAGGCTCCGTGGCGACCGGAGCCTCCGCTTCTGCCTCCACCTCAGCCTCAGCCTCAGCCTCTGCCTCTTCTGTTACTGGTTCCTCTGCTTCCGCTGCAGCCACCACTTCTTCTTCTCCTCCTCCTTTGGGCTCCTCCTCAGCAGCCTCTTCGGCCTCGGCTTCTGGCGCTGGCTCTGGCTCTGGCTCATCCCCGAGGGGAGCAGGTGGTTCCTCAACCAGGTCCCCGATTACCGGAGCTGATTCAACCGCAGCAGCCATGGGAGCTACTGATGAAGAGCAAAGGAAGA
>NZ_VAWA01000006.1 GCF_005771565.1 Nesterenkonia sphaerica | reverse complement strand
TGGTCGAGGTCAAGAAGCTAGGCCGGACCCTGAACCGCCGGGCAGCCGACATCTTGGCCTACTTCGATCTTCCCGGCACATCCAACGGGCCCACTGAAGCCATCAACGGGCGTCTGGAGCACCTGCGCGGCACCGCCCTAGGATTCAGGAACCTGGCCAACTACATCACCCGCGCTCTGCTGGACACCGGAGGCTTCAGACCCCTGCTACACCCTTATTTGCGATGAGCCGCTAAACCCACGGGTTGGTATTCACTTCGCGCTCGTCCCGAGAGACGCTCGAACGGCTGTTGGTTATCACTTTTGCTCACCACCTTCACCGGAGCCTCCTACCGGATTTGAACCGGTGACCTTTCCATTACGAGTGGAACGCTCTACCAGCTGAGCTAAGGAGGCGCGCGCTGGGCGCGATCCACCATGCTACCGGGAGCTCAGGTCAGCCCGCCACTTGGGGAAGCTGAGGCTCGATTACCTCAGCGGTGCGTGCGCCGCAGCATGATCGTCACCGGGCATGCGCGGGTCCTCATCCTCAGGCACCACCATGACCGGACCGGCTGCGTGCATCAGCAGCGACGACGACGTCGACCCCAGCAGAGCGCTGGCAAGCCCGCCACGGCCACGAGTGCCCACCACGGTCAGCTGGGCGTTGCGCGTCTCTTCCTGCAGCACCTCCACCGGCAGTCCGTCCACCACAGCGCAGCTGATCACCAGGTGCTCGAAATGCTCGGAGATCCACCGCACGATGACCTGCAGCCGGTCCTCCAGCTCGTTGTGCCGGCGTTCCCGCTCGTCATAACGTGGCCCCAGCTCCGGGTACCACATCAGTGCACCATCTAGGGGCGGCACCGACATCACCATGCGCAGAGGGACCCCGTGCCGGACCGCCATCTCCGCGGCCTTCAGCGCGGCGTACTTGGAGCCGCGGGAGGAATCCATGCCGATAGCAATCGGCCGCTGATCACTACTGATCCACGGGTCCTCATTGGTGGAGGTGAACTCATAGTTGCGGTCCACCACCACAGTCGGGCACGCGGCGTGCGCCGGAAGCGCCGAGGCCACCGACCCCAGCACCCGGCCGACGAATCCGCCGCGGCCACGCGCGCCCACCACCACCAGCTCAGCACTGGAGGAATGGGCCACCAGTACCCCGGCGGCATCGCCATACTCCACATGGAACGTTGCCTCACCGGGGAAGTCCCGCAGGATCTCCCGAGCCTCCGCAAGGGTCTGCTCCGCGCCCTGCCGGGCCATTGAATTATTGGCGACTTCCACCGACGCTTCAGTATCTCCGGGGATCATGCGGGGAACGGTGAACGCGGTGATGACAGTGACCCGCACATCCTGGCGCAACGCCTCGCAGGCGCCCCACTGCAGGGCACGGATGGCATGATCCGAGCCGTCGAACCCGACCAGCACTCCCAGTGATCCATTGATGTCCAACACTTGGCTGCCTCCTGCGTCGAGCCCCGCTTTAACGTGTGTTCAAGCGCCTTCAGGCTATCAGTGACACAGATCACATGACCAGGTTCAACACTCCTGTTGGCCCTCAAACAGCTCCCCGTCAATCAAGTAATCATCGGCGATCTCATTCACGCAGGTATTGCCCAGCCCGTAGGAGATGTGGCCCTCGCCGTCGTAGATCAGCAACGAGGAATTCGGCAGCATGCGGTGCATGTTCTCTGCCCACTCCACAGGGGTCGCCGGGTCCTCGGTACCGCCGATCAGCAGCATCTGGGGCAGCTGCGCGTCAGGCTCCCACGGTTCGCCGGTGCGTTCACCGGGTAGCGCCTCACAGAACTCGGTGTTCGGTGAGAGGAACTGCTCGGTGTAGCTGACGTCCTCACCTTCGAGCAGCCCAGGACCGTTGAGACCCGCGCCCTCGGCTGGGTAGTCAGTACACATGATCGCCCGGAAGGACCAGCTGGAGATCCAGTCATACGTCCCATCAGCATTCCGGCCATCAGCCACGTCGGCGATCTGCTGGAAATACTCCGGGTTCGCCTCGTCCACCCAGAGCTGCAGAGCCTCCAGCAGAATCTCCCGACCCCCCGGAATGTACATGGTGGTGGAGAGTCCGCCGAAGATGGTCTCGGCTGTGATCTGCCGACCGTCAGACGCAGTGACCGGGTGCTCGCGGATCTCGTCGGTGAGCTCGGCGATGCCCTCGTAGACATCCTGTGCGTCCCCGCTGATCGGGCACTCCTCGCGGTCGGCACACCACTCGGTGAATGTCCGCAGCTGCCGTTCAAACCCCACCGCCTGATCGCCGGCGATCCCACTGAGGCTCAGCGACACGTCCATCACGCCGTCGAGTACCCACCGGCCCACCTGCTCGGGGAACATCTCCGCATACGCCAGACCCAGCTTGGTGCCATACGACATCCCGAAGTAGTGCAGCTGCTCCTCACCGATCGCAGCCCGGACAATGTCCATGTCCCGGGCGGTGGAGACGGTGTCGAGGTGCTCAATAATCTCGCCGCTGCGCTCCTGACACTGCTCGACCACCGCGGCCAGCTCCGCTGCGCTCAGATCCGTGTCCGTGTCGAATCCGGCCTCACCGGTCTGCTGATTCCACTCCTCGTACTCGGCGTCATCCATGCACTCCAGCGGCTCCGAACGCGCCACCCCGCGCGGATCGAACCCGACGATGTTCATCTCCTCGCGCAGCCGGCTGCTGAAGACGAGATTCGCCTGATCCGCCACCATTTCATAGCCGGAGGACCCCGGCCCTCCCGGGTTCATCAGCAGGAACGGCTGGTCCTCCAGGGTGTCAGCGACGAACTCAATGGTGATCCTCTCACCCTCAGGATCGTCATAGTCCCGCGGCACCTCCACGGACCCGCAGTGCATGTCCTCCGCGCAGTCGCGCCACTGCACCTCCTGCTCGTAGAACTCCTCCAGCTCCGCCAATGGGTCGGAAGGAAAGTGCTCGCCAGCAGGGCTCCCAGGGTCCTGCGCACTTCCGTGGGGAGTGTCCGGGGAGGACTCGTCTTCGCTGTCGCCTGGCGCGGCGTCGTCCTCGGTCCCCTCGGCTTCCGGTGAAGCGGTGGGCTGCGGCGTCGGCTCCGTCCCCTCCGGGGAGCAGCCGGCCAGCAGAACAGCGACGACGCCGCCCACAGCAGTCAGCGCGGAGAGAGGACTTCTAGCCACGGTGTCTCCTGGGGATCAGCTGCATCATGAGGGCTTCCATCGCCAAGGCAGGCGGCACGTTCTGGGTAATGCGGACCCGGGCGGTGTTCAGCGCGTCCAGACAGCCCAGGGCCTGTTCGGGGGAGAGGACCTCAGCCAGCTCGGTCAGCTCGCTGCGCAGGTGCTCATTGACCAGCTCCGCGCCGGTGGCCAGCTTCAGGCTCAGCACGTCCCGGTACACGGCCGTCAGGTCAATCAGGGTCCGGTCCAGCGAGTCGGTCACCGCCCGTTTGGCGCGGCGTCCGGCCTCGTCCTCGAGCCGTTTGAACTGGGCGCGCAGCTTCGGGGGCACTTTCTCCTCCGGCTCCAGACCCAGGGACCGGCGCAGCGCGGCCTGCTCCTGACTCAGCCGTGCCTCAGAATCCGCGGCGGCCTCGGCCTGGGCCATGCTGACCAGCTTCGACGCCGCCACCACCGCCTGGGAGGCTGAGCGGACTTTCACCGGCAGCGCCACCGTTTCCTCGCGGCGACTGCGCGCCTCAGCGTTGGTGGCCAGGCGGCGTGCCACGCCAATGTGGTTCTGGGACACGCGGGCGGCGAAGCGGGCATGCTCGGCGGTGAGCCCGTCGCGCTGGACCAGCAGCTCCGCCACCGCCTCCATGGGAGGGATGCGCAGACTCACATGCCGGCACCGGGAGCGAATGGTCACCAGCACATCAGCCGGCGACGGCGCGCAGAGCACCCACACCGTCTGCGGGGGCGGTTCCTCAATGGCCTTCAGCAGCACATTGGTGGCCCGCTCAGTCATCCGGTCGGCGTCCTCCACCACAATCACCCGCCACCGGTACCCCTGGGGGCGGTCCTGGGCGGTGGTGATCAGCTGGCGCACATCCTCAATCCGGTAGCTGACATTCTCCGTAGAGACCAGCGACACCGCCGGGTGCGACCCCGCGGCCACCAAGCGGCAGGACTGGCAGTCACCGCAGCCTGCCTCCGGGCAGTTCAGCGCGGCGGCGAATGCGCGGGCCGCATTGGACCGGCCCGATCCTGGAGGTCCGGTGAACAGCCACGCGTGGGTCGGGGCACCCGAGCCCACCGCGGACTGCAGCTGCGCCACCACGGCCTCCTGGCCCACCAGCTCCGCGAAGACCCCGCCGCCCAGGTGAGCAGGCGGCGTCGGGCCCTGATGTGACCGCGTGCTGGCAGGGGAGGCCGCGCTCATGAGGCGCATCCTGCCGGAGAGAGCAACGGCTCCACCCGGGCGCGCACCGCCTGATGCAACGACTCCACCGGCTGTGTGCCCTCCAACACCAGGTAGCGCTCCGGCGCCGCGGCCGCACGGGCCAGGAATGCCTCCCGCAACGCAGTGTGGAATGCCAGGTCCGCAGACTCAATCCGGTCCCCGGCCGCACCTTTGTCCCGGGCGGCCCGGCGTTGTGCTGAGATCAGCGGGTCCACATCCAGCAGCACTGTCAGGTCCGGCTGCAGGCCCTCAGTGGCCCACTCGTTGATACCGGCCACGGCCTCGATCCCGAGCCCGCGGCCCGCCCCCTGGTAGGCCAGCGAGGAATCGATGTACCGGTCGCAGAGGACCACGGCGCCGGCCTCCAGCTCCGGGCGGATCTTCTGCTGCACATGTGCGGCGCGGGAGGCGGCGAACAGCAGCGCCTCCGTACGGGGGTCCACCTCACCCTGCCCGTGGTCCAGCAGCAGCGCCCGGATGCGCTCGCCGACCTCTGTCCCGCCGGGTTCGCGGGTGCACACCACGCGGCGCCCGGAGGCTGCGAGCCATTCCTGCAGCAGGCTCAGCTGGGTGGTCTTGCCTGCCCCTTCGCCGCCCTCCAGAACGATGAACAGCCCGCTCGTCTCGTCGATCACGTCCACCAGCCTATAGGCTTGTACTCCATGGGACCCCACTGCCTTGCGAGCCCGCTGTGGAACGCCGTCTGTTACATCGAAGCCATCATGCACATGGTGCTGGCGGTCGGCTGCATTGTGCTGGCCGTCGTCGCGCTGATGAAATGCCTGCCGAAGAACCCGGACATGTTCTTTGTGCAGAACAAGCGCACCAAAGGATTCTGGACCGGCATGACCGGCGGGGCGGTAGCGCTGACCCTGCTGGGCTTCCTGGGGATCGGACCGTTCGGCCTGCTGTTCCTGCTGGCCGGGGCCTGTATGGCGGCGGTCTACCTGGCCGACGTCAATCCGGCGGTCAGCGGCAAGCCGGACAGGTACTGAGCCGGTCCGCAGCCGCTCCTGTGCGGCACGGTGCTGCCTGCGCCCAGTAGACTCACTGGCAGGACAACGGCGTCGCCACTTCACCACCCCTGATGAATCGGAGTACCGGCAATGAGCTATGACCTGATCCTGCTGCGCCACGGCCAGAGCGACTGGAATGAGAAGAACCTCTTCACCGGATGGGTGGATGTGCCGCTGACGCAGACCGGGCGCGCGGAGGCAGCCCGCGGCGGTGAGCTGCTGGCCGAGCACCACCTGCTGCCGGACGTGGTGCACACCAGCCTGCTGCAGCGCGCCATCACCACCGCGCACCTGTCCCTGGAGGCCGCCGACCGGCTGTGGATCCCCGTCAAACGCGACTGGCGGCTCAATGAGCGCCACTACGGCGCTCTGCAGGGCAAGGACAAGGCCGCGATCCGCGAGCAGTACGGTGAGGAGCAGTTCATGCTGTGGCGGCGCTCCTACGACACCCCGCCGCCGGAGATCAGCGATGATGACCCGCACAGCCAGTCCGGCGACCCCCGCTACGCCGACCTGGGCGACGCCGCCCCCCGCACTGAGTGCCTCAAAGACGTCGTGGAGCGGTTCATCCCGTATTACGAATCCGACGTGCTGGGGGACCTGCGCTCCGGGAAGACGGTACTTCTGGCCGCGCACGGGAACTCGCTGCGCGCCCTGGTCAAGCACCTCGACGGCATCTCTGATGCCGACATTGCGGGGCTGAACATCCCCACCGGCATTCCGCTGCACTACCAGCTGGGCGAGGACTTCACACCGCTGAACCCCGGCGGTACCTACCTGGACCCCGAGGCCGCGAAAGACGCCATCGAAGCGGTCGCCAACCAGGGCAAGAAGTAGGCGGATTCCTCTTCGGACCCCCGAACCCGAACCCCGAACGCGGCACCCCGAACCCCCGCACCCGCACCCGCAGAGCGTCTCGGAATGTAGGGAACTCCACCGGTTCGGGCCGGAGTTTCCCTCATCTAGAGACGCGCTGATGCACGGCGGCGAGGCGAGGGGTCGGATCGGTGAGCCTGCGGCGGCGCGCGGGTTATCCACAGATTGACTTTCTGCGCCCTATGAACGCCTGTTGTGAGCGACTCTGGAGTCGTGAGACCGCCGAACCCGCTGCCGCCGGAACTTGTCGGAGGTGTGTTCACCCGCAGCCAGGCGCGGGACCTCGGCGTCAGCTCCGACCGGCTCCGGGCGCGCGACATCCAGCGCATTGCCCACGCCACCTACCGCCACCAGCCGCTGACCGTCGGTGCAGGCCCTGGCGAAGAGGGCCCGCGGCCAGCAGCGTCCCAGGCCACTGATCCTGGACACGTAGAGCTGCTGAGAGCACTGTGCACCCGCTCTGCAGTAGTGCGGGTCAGCCATATCACCGCAGCCGTGTTGCACGGCGTGGCGCTGCCCCGGCGGTGGACGGAGGATCACACGCTCCATCTGCTGGGGCGCAGCAGCTCCCATGGCAGTTCCGCGGACCCGCGGGTGCGGGTGCACAGGGTCTCTGCGGTCCCGGAATGTTCCTACCGCCTGCACGGAGTGCCGGTCTCGCCGCCTGAGGAGCTGTTCGTGGAACTTGCCCGCTACCTCCGGGTCCCCGAGCTGGTGGTCGTCGGAGATCAGCTGGTGCGCCGCCCGCGGTCCGGGCTGGAGACGAGGGCCGCGGCATGGACCACCTTGCAGGAGCTGGGAGACAGCGTGGGCCGCGGACGAGGGCGGCTCGGGATTCTGCGGGCCAGGGAGGCGCTGCGCATGGTTCGGGTCGGTGCTGACTCCCCGCCGGAGACGCTGCTGCGGCTCGCATTGATGGAAGCGGGTCTGCCGGAGCCGCAGCTGCAGGTGCTTCTGGAGGCTGCGGACCCCTATTCCCCGGTGGGAGATGCGGGGTACCGAGACCACCGGCTGGTCATCCAGTACGACGGCGAACATCACTTCACCCCCGAGCAGCAGGCGCGCGATCAGCGCAGAAACGCCCAGTTTGAAGCCGCCGGATGGACGGTGATGCTGGCGAACCGGGTGGACCTGCGGGAGAATTTCCGGGGACTGGTGTCTCGGGTGAAACGGCATCTCGCGGCCCCTCGGAGTTCCTCACCGGGCACACCGCGTCTCTAGATGTAGGAAACTCCTCCCGTTCTGGCCCGAGTTCCCCACATCCCGAGACGCTGTGCCGGGAGAGTGGGCGTGGAGAGGTGCGGGGGAGAGGTGGGGGTGGAGGGGTGCGGAGGAGAGGTGCGGTGGACTTAGGACGCCGGTGGCGCCGTCCACTCGCCGGTGACCAGGTACTGCACTTTCCGGGCCACTGAGACGCCGTGGTCCCCGAACCGCTCGAAGTACCGGCTGGCCAGGGTGGCGTCAGCGGTCGAGGCGGGGGAGGCCGCCCATTCCGGCTGGGCGATGCTGACGAAGATCCCGGCGTGGAGATCGTTGATCTGCGCGTTCAGGGCCAGGACTTCAGAGACCAGCCCCAGGTGGCGTGACTGCAGCAGCTCCACCAACTTATGGGCAATCGCGATGTCCTTCACGGCCATCTCCCGGTACACCGGCACCAGCGATGCCGGGGCCACCGGGTCCGGGTACCGCAGCCGGGTCAGCTGCGCAATATGCCGCGCCAGGTCCCCCATCCGCTCCAGCGAGGTCGACATCCGCAGCGCGCCCACAATCAGCCGCAGGTCCGAGGCCACGGGTCCCTGCAGCGCCAAGAGCTGGATCGCCTTCTCGTCGAGGTCGTTCTGCTGAGCATCAATGCGCGCATCGGCGGCAATGACCTCATCAGCAAGCTGCACATCAGTGGTCTCAAAGGAGCGGTAGGCCCGCTCCATCGCTTCGGCGACCCGCACCGCCATCCCAGTGAGCTGATCTCCGACATTGTGCAGGTCTTCCTGAAAAAGTTTGCGCATACCTTGGTCCTTTCCACACGCAGGGGCGTAGACAGATCCTGCCCGCACCGGATGAACGCCGCCCCGCCGCAGAAGCAACCAACAGGTGAACAGCTCGTGAACTGTTGGGTCCTGCGCCACCGTTCCGCACCCCTGCGCAGGTTTTGCGCCTAAGCTGGGACACTGTGGATTCCCTGCTCATCGCAACCCTGGCCGGTGTGGTCGGTATTGCCATCGGAGTCGTGGGCATGCACGCCTTCCGCGTCAGTGAGCGTCAGCGGGCCGAGGGGATCGACGTCGACGAGCCCACCATGCCCGAAGGGGCCAATGAAGTCCTGGCGTCGCTGGGCCTGGCCTACATTGTGGTCGACACGGTGGACGGGGTGGTCCGGGCCAACCCCGCGGCCTATGCGTTCGGATTGGTCCGCGGCCACACGGTGGTCCACCGGGAAGTGCTCCAGCTGACCTCCCGGGTCCGCGGCGACGGCGTGATCATCGAAGAGCAGCTCGAGTTGCCCCGCGGACTCCAGGGCGAGACCTCCATCGTGGTCAATCTGCGCGTGGCCCCCTTGGGGGATGAGTACATCCTGGTGCTGGCTGACGACCGCACCGAGGTCAGCCGCACTGAGGCAGTCCGCAATGACTTCGTCGCCAACGTCTCTCACGAGCTGAAGACTCCGGTGGGCGCGATCAGCCTGCTCGCCGAGACCATTGAGGGCGCTTCCGAAGACGACGAGGCCGTCCGCCGATTCTCCAAACGTCTGCACAAGGAGTCCAACCGGTTGGCCGTGCTGGTCCAGGACATCATCGAGCTCTCCCGCGTCCAGGGCAAGAACGTGGTCCACGCCGGCGTGCCGGTGGACCTCACCGACGTCATCGCCGAGGCGGTGGACCGCTCCCGAGTACCCGCAGAGGATAAGAACATCGAGCTGCGCGTCGGCGGTGAGCTGCCCCGGCGGGTCCACGGCGACGCCGACCAGCTCACCATGGCTTTCCGCAACCTCATCGACAACGCCGTGCGGTACTCCCCGGAGGGCACCCGAGTGGGAATCGGCCTGTCATCGCGGGATGGGATCGCCCAGGTCACGGTCACCGACCAGGGGATCGGCATCGCGGCGGAAAACCAGGAACGCATCTTCGAGCGGTTCTACCGGGTGGACCCGGCCCGCTCACGCTCCACCGGCGGCACCGGGCTGGGGCTGAGCATCGTCAAACACGTGGTCAGCAATCACGGCGGGGAGGTGGGCTTGTGGTCCCAGCCGGGCAAGGGGTCCACCTTCACCGTGCGGCTTCCGGAGCTGGAAGAGGGTCTCGATGACCTCCGGGGACTCGGGTACGGGGAGTTCCGGCACGACGGCGCCGCGCCCTCCACCGCCCCCAGCACCGGTGAACAGACACCCACCAGCACCGGGCGGCGTCGGGCCCCCGGTCCGGACTCCACAGAAGAGGAGACGTCACTTTGACCAGGATTCTCATCGTCGAGGATGAGGCCTCATTCTCCGAGGCGCTGTCATACACCCTGCAGAAGGAGGGGTATGACGTCTCCGTGGCGGAGGACGGCCACGCCGCGATCGAGGTCTTCGACAAGGTCGGCGCGGACCTGGTGCTGCTGGACCTGATGCTGCCCGGGCAACCCGGTACGGAGGTCTGCCGCCAGATCCGGCTGCGCTCGGCGGTGCCGGTGATCATGCTCACCGCCAAAGACTCCGAGATCGACAAAGTGGTGGGGCTGGAGCTGGGCGCAGACGACTACGTCACCAAGCCGTACTCCTCCCGCGAGCTGCTCGCCCGGGTCCGCGCGGTGCTCCGCAGACACGGCGAGACCGAGGTGGACGACTCATCCACCCTGGTGGCCGGTCCGGTACGCATGGACATCGAACGGCACAGTGTGGAGGTCTCCGGCCGCAGCGTGAACCTCCCGCTGAAGGAGTTCGAGCTGCTGGAGATCCTGATCCGCAACGCCGGCCGTGTGCTCACCCGCGGGCAGATCATCGACCGGGTCTGGGGCAGCGACTACGTTGGGGACACCAAGACCCTGGACGTCCACGTGAAGCGGCTGCGCTCCAAAGTGGAGACCGATCCTGCCAAGCCGCGCCTGCTGGTGACCGTGCGCGGCCTCGGGTACAAGTTCGACGCCTGAGCCTCCGCCGCCGACCCAGGCACCCGGTTAGACTGGCCCCTGGTCCAGTACGGAGAGCGATGAGGAGACACGATGACCAGTCCAGAAGGCTTTCACCCGATTAAGCGGGCGCTGATCTCCGTGTTCGACAAGACGGGCCTGGCCGAGCTCGCACTGGGGCTGCACCAAGCCGGGGTGGAAATCATCTCCACCGGCTCCACTGCCGCACGGATCTCCCAGGCCGGGGTCCCGGTGACCCCTGTTGAGCAGGTCACGGAGTTCCCCGAAATGCTCGATGGCCGCGTGAAGACCCTGCATCCGCGTATCCACGGCGGAATTCTTGCCGACCGCGGAAACCCGGAGCATGTGCAGACCCTTCAGGACCACGGCATCGAAGCCTTCGACCTGGTGGTGGTCAACCTCTACCCCTTCGCGGAGACCGTCGCCTCCGGGGCCGCCGAGGAGGAGATCATCGAGAAGATCGACATCGGCGGGCCCTCTATGGTGCGCGCCGCGGCCAAGAACCACTCCTCGGTGGCGGTGGTGGTCGACCCCCTGCGCTACGGCGAAACCGTCTCTGCCGCCCAGGCGGAAGGATTCAGCCTGGCCGGGCGCAAACGCCTGGCCGCCCTGGCGTTCGCGCACACCGCCAGCTATGACACCGCCGTGGCCCGCTGGACCGCCTCCGAGTTCGCTGATGATGTGGACAGCGCCGACATTCCGGCTCCCGCTACGCTCAGCGAGGGCCGGAAAGTGGAATTCCCGCGCTTTGCCGGACTGGCGCTGAACCGCGTGAGCACCCTGCGCTACGGTGAGAACTCCCACCAGCCGGCAGCGCTCTACGCCGAGCACGACGGCACCCCGGGGCTGGCCCAGGCCAGTGTGCTGCACGGCAAAGACATGAGCTACAACAATTACGTGGACGCCGACGCCGCAGTCCGCACCGCCTTTGACTTCACCGAACCTGCAGTGGCCATCATCAAGCACGCCAACCCCTGCGGCGTAGCCGTGGGGACCACCGTCGCCGAGGCCCACCGAGCCGCCCACGCCTGCGATCCGCTCTCCGCCTTCGGCGGGGTGATCGCCGCCAACCGCGAAGTCAGCGCGGAGATGGCCGCAGCCGTGGCAGAGGTCTTCACCGAGGTCGTCGTCGCCCCGGGGTTCTCAGCTGAGGCGCTGGAGGTGCTGAAGCGGAAGAAGAACGTGCGGCTGATTCAGCTCAGCCCCGAGCACACCCGCGACCCCGTCGAATACAAGCAGATCTCCGGAGGCATGCTGCTGCAGGCCTCCGACCGGTTCCAAGCCCCCGGCGACCAGCCGGAGAAGTGGACGCTGGCTGCCGGGCCGGCAGCCGAGGAGGCCCAGTTCAAGGATCTCACCTTCGCCTGGCGTGCGGTGCGGTCGGCGAAGTCCAATGCGATCCTGCTGGCGAAGAATCAGGCCACCGTGGGAATCGGCATGGGACAGGTCAACCGGCTGGACTCCTGCCGGCTGGCGGTGCACCGGGCCAACACCCTCGCCGGTGACGGAGTGGAGCGGGCCCGCGGCTCAGTGGCCGCCTCGGACGCCTTCTTCCCCTTCGCCGACGGGCTGCAGAGCCTGATCACCGCCGGCGTCAGCGCGGTGGTCCAACCAGGCGGCTCCCAGCGCGACGCTGAGGTCATCGCCGCCGCCGACGAGGCCGGGCTGACCATGTATTTCACCGGGACCAGGCACTTCTACCACTGAGAGCACGTTCTGTGACCCCTGCAGACCTCAATTCCTAAGGCGGGCATGCCGTGACCGAACAGCTTGATGAACTGGCGGATCTGATCCGCGATGAGCGCCTGCGCGACCTCCGCGTGGCGCTCGATGACCTGCACACCGGAGACATCGTCGACTTCCTCGAACGCCTGGGAGTCAAGGACCGTGCCGTGGCGTTCCGGCTGCTGCCCAAGGACACCGCGGTGGAAGTCTTCGACCAGCTGGACCAGGCGCTGCAGCACGAGATTGTCGAAGGTCTCAAAGACAGCGACGTCGCGCACTTCTTCGAGTCCCTGGACCCCGACGACCGAGTCCGGCTCATGGACGAGATGCCGGCGTCGGTGGCGCGGAAGATGCTCCGGCATCTCGACGCCCGGGAAAGGTCGCTGACCAACATCGTGCTCGGCTACGCCTCGGGCACCATCGGGCGTGCGATGAGCCCCGAGTTCGTCGCAATCCCCGAGCACTGGACCGTGGGCCAGGCGCTGGAGAAGGTGCGCCTCGCAGGCGCCGACGCGGAGACGGTCTACACGCTGCCGGTGGTGGACGGACACCGCCTGCTCAAGGGCGTGGTCTCATTGCGTGAGCTGATGATCAATGATGAGGACACGGTGGTCAGCGACATCGTCTCCGAGGCCGATTCGGTGGACGCCGATCATGACGCGGAGGACGCAGCACGCACCTGCGCCGACCGCAAACACCTGGCGATGCCGGTCACCGACAAGGAACACCGTCTGGTCGGGATCTTCACCGTTGACGACGCGATGGACATCCTGGAGCGGGCCGAGAGTGAGGACGCGGCCCGCCACGGTGGTGCCGAGCCGCTGCACCGGCCCTACCTGTCCACCCCGGTGCTGACCATCATGCGCTCGCGCATCGTCTGGCTGCTGGTGCTGGCCCTGGGCGCCACCCTCACCGTCCAGGTGCTGGACACCTTCGAGGCGACACTCGAGGCGGTGGTGGTGCTGGCACTGTTCGTGCCGCTGCTGATCGGCACCGGCGGCAACACCGGCAACCAGGCGGCCACCACGGTCACCCGCGCCCTAGCATTGGGCGACGTCGCCTCCCGAGATGTCTTCCGGGTGCTCTGGCGTGAGGTGCGCGTGGGGGTGACCCTCGGTTCGGTGCTGGGAGTGCTGGGCTTCCTGGTGGTCAGCTGGCGCTGGGACTGGGAAGTCGGCGCGGTCATCGGACTGACGCTTGTCGCCATCTGCACACTGGCGGCCTCCGTCGGCGGCATGATGCCGCTGCTGGGTAAGAAGATCGGTGCCGACCCGGCAGTCTTCGCCAACCCGTTCATCACCACGTTCGTCGACGCCACTGGTCTGATCATCTATTTCGTGATCGCCATGGCCGTCCTCGGCCTCTAGACAGTTGATAGATTGACCTCATACCGCAATTCCGTCCGACCTCAAGGGAGCTGCCGCTCTATGGCAAAAATCATCTTCACCAACACTGACGAAGCGCCGATGCTGGCCACTTTTTCGTTGAAGCCCATCGTGGAGGCCTTCGCCTCAACGGCGGGGGTGGAGATTGAGACGCGGGACATCTCGCTGGCCGGGCGCATCATCGCGCAGTTCCCTGACTACGTCGGTGAGGACAAGGCGGAGCCGGACGCGCTGGCGGAGCTGGGCCAGCTGGCCAAGACCCCTGAGGCGAACATCATCAAGCTGCCCAACATCTCCGCCTCCACCCCGCAGCTGAAGGCGGCGATCGCTGAGCTGCAACAGGCAGGGTACGCCCTACCGGAGTACCCGGAGACACCCCAGACCGAAGAAGAGCGTGACGTCCGGGCCCGCTACGACAAGGTCAAAGGCTCCGCGGTCAACCCGGTGCTGCGCGAGGGCAACTCCGACCGCCGGGCCCCGGAGTCCATCAAGAAATACGTCCGGGCCAACCCGCACCGGATGGGCCAATGGAGCAGCGAGTCCAAGACCGCCGTGGCCACCATGGGTGAGCGCGACTTCGCCTCCAACGAGCAGTCCGTCATCATCGAATTCTCCGATCAGCTGACCATCCAGCATGTGGCCGCCGACGGCACCGTGACCCCCCTGAAAGAGGGCCTGGAGGTCCAAGCCGGCGAAGTCATCGACGGAACCTTCATGTCCGCCGAGGCGCTCGACACCTTCCTGCGCGAGCAGGTCGCACGCGCCAAAGAGCAGGACGTGCTCTTCTCCGCCCACCTGAAGGCCACCATGATGAAGGTCTCCGACCCCATCATCTTCGGCCACGTGGTGCGCGCCTACTTCCCCACCCTGTTCGAGAAGTTCGGAGAGCAGCTGGCTGAGGCCGGCCTCTCCGCCAATGACGGACTGGGCTCCATCCTCTCCGGTGCCGAGCAGATGGGTGAGCTCGGCCAGCAGATCAAGGCGGAGTACGAGCAGGCGCTGAAAGACGGTCCCCGGATGTCCATGGTGGACGACCGCAAGGGCATCACCAACCTGCACACCCCCTCCGATGTCATCGTCGACGCCTCCATGCCGGCCATGATCCGCAACGGCGGCCAGCTCTGGGGGCCCTCCGGTGAGACCGCCGACACCCTTGCGGTGATCCCCGACTCCTCCTACGCCGGGGTGTACCAGGCTGTCATCGACGACTGCAAGGCCCACGGCGCATTCGACCCCACCACGCTGGGGACCGTGCCTAACGTCGGACTGATGGCGCAGAAGGCGGAGGAGTACGGCTCCCACGACAAGACCTTCGAAATCCACGCCGAGGGCACTGTGCAGGTGCTGAACTCCGCCGGCGATGTGCTCATCGAGCACCAGGTGGCCACCGGTGACATCTGGCGGGCCTGCCAGACCAAGGACGCGCCCATCGAGGATTGGGTCAAGCTCGCAGTCAACCGCGCCCGGGAGACCGGCTGGCCGGCAGTGTTCTGGCTGGACGAGAATCGCGCCCATGACGCCAACCTGATCAGCAAGGTCAAGACCTACCTGGCCGATCACGACACCGACGGGCTGACCCTGGAGATCCTCGACCCCGTGGCTGCCACCAAGTACTCAGTGGACCGGATCCGCCGCGGGGAGAACACCATCAGCGTCACCGGCAATGTGCTGCGCGACTACCTGACCGACCTCTTCCCCATCCTGGAGCTGGGCACCTCGGCGAAGATGCTCTCCATCGTTCCGCTGATGGCCGGCGGTGGGCTCTTCGAAACCGGAGCCGGCGGCTCCGCACCGAAGCACGTCCAGCAGCTCACCGAGGAGAACTACCTGCGCTGGGACTCCCTGGGCGAGTTCTTCGCCATCGTGCCCTCCCTGCAGAAGTATGCCGAACAGGCGGATGCGCCGCGGGCCAAGGTGCTGGCTGCCGCCCTCGACCGGGCCACCGCCACCTTCCTCATGGAGAACCGCAGCCCGGGCCGCAGCCTGGGCACCATCGACAACCGGGGCAGCCACTTCTACCTCGCCCAGTACTGGGCGCAGGAGCTGGCTGAGCAGAACGACGACGCCGACCTCGCCAAGGTCTTCCAGCCCGTCGCCTCAGCGCTGGTGGAGAAAGAGGAGCAGATCCTCACCGAGCTCAACGAGGTGCAGGGCAGCCCCGCCGACATCGGCGGGTACTACCGGCCCGATGAGAAAAAGGCCTTCCGCGTGATGCGGCCCTCGGCAACACTGAACTCCATCATCGACGGCCTGGTGAGCTGACCATGATCCGGCCGGTCGCGGGGAAGACCCCCCAGGTGGGGCAGCGGGTGTTCATCGCGCCGAACGCCGCTGTGACAGGTGAGGTGGTCATGGAGGATGACTCCAGCGCCTTCTACGGAGTCTCGGTCCGCGGCGACAGGTCGCTGATCACTATCGGAACCGGGACCAACCTGCAGGACAACGTGTCGGTCCACTCAGACTCCGACGCCCCCTGCACCCTGGGGGCCGGGGTCTCCGTGGGGCACGGCGCGGTGGTCCACGGGTGCACCGTCGGTGACGGGGCGCTGATCGGGATGAACGCCACCGTGCTGTCCTATTCGACCATCGGAGCCGAGTCACTGATCGCTGCCGGGACGGTGGTGCTTGAAGGCACCGATGTTCCGCCCCGGTCGCTGGTGGCCGGCATCCCGGGCAAAGTCCGGCGCGGGCTCACCGAGGCCGAAGTGGCCGGGCTCCGGGAGAATGCCGAGGTGTACCTGGAGCTGAAGGACCAGCACCTGGAAGCTGCGGCAGCGCAGGACCACCCAGCCTCCAGCTGATGTTCAGGTGACGCCCACCTGCCCTTGTGAGCGTCCTCATAGTGTGCGAGAGAAGGCTAGGAGTACTCGACACAGCAGACAAGGGTGAGCGCGCGTGACGGTCTACGGATTCCATGCCTCGCAGGAGCAGATCTCTCCATCGCAGCTGCTCCGGGACGTTCAGCGGGCCGAGTCGGCAGGGTTCGACGCCGCGATGAGCTCCGACCACTTCTTCCCCTGGTCCCACCGGCAGGGCCATTCCGGCTTCACCTTCTCCTGGCTGGGGGCCGCACTGAGCTCCACCAGCTTCCCCATCGGGTCGGTCTGCGTGCCCGGCCAGCGGTACCACCCCGCCGTCGTCGCCCAGGCCACCGCGACCCTCGGTGAGATGTTCCCAGGACGCTACTGGGTGGCACTGGGGGCAGGCCAGGCCATGAACGAACACATCACCGGCGAGAAGTGGCTGCCGCTGCAGCGCCGGCGAGACCGGCTGGAGGAGTCCGCGGTGCTGATCCGCAGGCTCCACCGCGGCGAATGGATCACCGAGCACCGGGGGCAGGTGGAGGTGCAGGACGCCTACCTTTACGACCGCCCTGAGCGACCCATCCCGCTGTATGCCACGTGCATCACCCCTGAGTCCGCGCAGCGCGCCGCGCGGTGGGCAGACGGCTTCATCACGCTGAACCAGCCCGACGACGCCCACTACCAGGTGTGTGAGGCCTACCGGGACGCCGGCGGTCAGGGGCCAGCCCTGCTGCAGGTCCACCTCAGCTGGGCCCCTACCGATCAGGCGGCGGAGCAGATCGCCTACGACCAGTGGCGCAACAACACCTTCGGCCCGCCCCTGGACCAGGACCTGCCCACCCCGGAGCATTTCGACACCGCGGCCGGGGACGTCCGCCTCAGCACTGTGCTGGAGGCGGTGTGGACGTCCTCGTCTCCCAGCGCGCACACCGAATGGATCGCTCAGGCCAGCCAGAGCTTTGACGCGATCTACCTCCACCACGTCGGCCAGGACCAGACGCCCTGGCTGGAGACCGCCGGTGAGCACATCCTGCCGGCGCTGACCCGGGACGCCACCGAGACAGGAGCCTGATGCGGATCACCGACACCGCCGACCTCTGGTACAACAACGCGGTCTTCTACTGCCTTGATGTGGAAACCTACTTGGACTCCACCGGCAGCGGCAGCGGTGATCTCCACGGGGTCACGCAGCGGATCGACTACCTGGCGGAGATCGGGGTGACATGTCTGTGGCTGATGCCGTTCTACCCCTCGCCGCGGCGGGACAACGGATACGACATCTCGGATATGTACGGGGTGGATCCGCGCTACGGTGACCACGGCGACTTCGTCGAGCTCATCCGGGTGGCTCACGACCGCGGGATGCGAGTGATCGTGGACCTGGTGATCAACCACACCTCTGACCAGCACCCATGGTTCAAAGCCTCCCGGCGCTCCACTGACAACCCTTACCGCGACTACTACGTCTGGCGCAGCGATGACCCCGGGGACACCAGTGACCACACCATGTTCCCTGATGAGGAAGATGGGATCTGGACCTTCGATGACCGGACCGAGCAGTGGTACCTCCACCACTTCCTGCACACCCAGCCGGATCTCAACACCGCCAACCCGCAAGTACGTGACGAAATCTCCAAACTCATGGGATTCTGGCTGCAGTTAGGCGTCGACGGATTCCGCGTGGACGCAGTCCCGTTCGCCATCAATCAGCGCACGCTGGTGGCTGTGGATGAGCACGAGTTCGAGGAGCCGCACGACTACCTACGGGCACTGCGCGGTTTCCTGCAGCGCCGAGCCTCGGGCCAGGGGGCTGCGATCATGCTCGGCGAAGTCAACCTCCCGCATCAGGAGCAGATGACGTTCTTCGGTGGGGAGAGCGGTGATCAGCTCACCATGCAGTTCGACTTCTTCACCAATCAGCGACTCTTTCTGGCCCTGGCCCGGCAACAGGCAGCCCCATTGGAGGAGGCGCTGCGCTCGCGGCCCGGCGGCCTGCGCGTGGAATCACAGTTCGCCAACTTCCTGCGCAACCACGACGAGCTGACCCTGGATCTGCTGCAGGAGGACGAGCAGGACGAGGTGCTCGATGCGTTCGCCCCGGAGAAGGAGATGCGGTTCGCCGGCCGGGGGCTGCGCCGTCGGCTGCCGGGGATGTTCAACGGGGATCCCCGCCGGCTGAAGATGGCCTACTCGCTGCTGTTCACCCTCCCAGGCACCCCCGTGCTGTTCTACGGCGAGGAGATCGGCATGGCAGAGAACCTGGATGTGCCGGGGCGGGAAGCGGTTCGCACCCCCATGCAGTGGACCGCCGGAAAGAACGCAGGGTTCTCCACCGCGAAACCCTCACAGCTGAGCCGGGCAGTCACGCACGGATCCTTCGGCCCCGAGCACGTCAACGCAGCCGCGGCACGCCGGGACCCCGATTCCATGCTTCACCACATCACCCGGCTGGCCAAGCGCTACCGGGAGTCCCCGGAATTGGGCTGGGGAGATGCGGTCATCATCGACACGGAGGTCCCCGAGGCGCTGGTGCACATGACCACGTGGGAAGACCGGTCGATGGTGCTGCTGCACAACCTGGCCTCAGAACCGACGCACGTGCCGCTTATGCTTCAGGAGGTGAGACCGGGAACAGAACTAATGGACCTGCTCAGCGACGAGTCCTATGAGCTGGACGCCGACCACTCCACTGAGGTGCCCATGGACGGTTACGGGTACCGGTGGCTCAGAGTCGCCGCGCAGGGAGATCACCGCCTGCTGTGACCTGCGTGCCCAGCGCGGAGCTCTCAGCACCGTGAGCCGATGTCTAATTTTTCGGCGGAGCGGGCCTAGGCTGGACACCTAGCCCTGATCTGGGTCTCGAGCAGACATCAAGGGCGCATCCAGACTGGGCAAATACGCTCGCGAGAGATATCTGAAGGAGGTGCATCGTGCAGCGGATGACCGCAGCAATCACTGCACTGGCAGCCGTGGGGCTCTCCGGCTGCGCCAACCCCTTCGACGCTGGCGCGGAGGAGCCCGCTGAGCCGCAGCCGCAAGAGGCGGAGACAGACACGGAGGCGGAAGAGGCTGAGGCCCCGGTCTTTGGGGAGATTCGCCAGGAGATGTTCTCCGCCATGCTGGCCGCCGACTCCGTCACCATCACTGGAGAGGTCACTGCAGGCGAGGCTGACCTGGACGAGCTCTTTGACGGGGTCGACGATGACACCACTGGGGCGCTGATGATCACCGGGGCGCTGGACGGAACCGACTCAGAGATGAGCTTTTCTGCAGGCGGGTCCAGCTTCACCCAGCGCGCCGTCGACGGTGAGGAGTACTTCCGCGGTGAAGACTTTGCCGCGCTGCTGGTCAGCGAACTCGATGATGAGGTCGCGGATCTGGTGGATGAGGAGTTCGTCGAGGAGACCATCTCGGACAGCTGGGTGCTGTTCGAGGACTCCGGCGGGGCGGTATTCTCCGCAGAGGAGTTCATCACCACGTGGCAGACCGAGCTCACCGGCGACGACGTCGACGCCATGGCTGCCCACGCCGAAGAGCGCGATGGTGAGGACGTATGGGTCTACACCGCTGACGGAGGGGACAGTCAGTTCGTCGTCGCCGCGGACGGGGACCCCTATCTGCTGGAGATCACCGATGAGGACTCGCACTACGAATTCGCCGAATGGAATGCTTCTGAGCCCCCCGAGGTTCCGGAGAATGTCATCACTTTGGAAGAGATCTTCGTCGCCATCGCCGAAGAACAAGGGTGGGAACCGGGGGCGCTTGACGTTGACGAGACTGACGGTCGGGGCGCCGCGGACCCCGACGCCTGAGCCGCTGCAGGAACTGCTAGGAGGAAAAATGTCGATGAAAGCTCTTTACAGGACAACAGGACTTTTCGGTGTGGCGGTGCTGGCCCTGACGGCCTGCGGTCCCGAGGATGAGGGCGCCAGGGACGACGTCGCCGAGGACAGTCAGGAAGACGCCGACCCTGATGGCGCCGAGGAACAGGGTGACACCCCCGGGGAGATCGCAGATGAGGAGGGTGAGGAGCCGGATCCTGATGAGGATGCTGACACTGAGGCGGGGGAGGCCGGGGAGGCCCCCGACTTCGCCGACATCGAAGACAGCGTCTGGGAGAGCTCCAGCTCCCAGGAGTCGGTGACCATCACCTCCGAAATACCCGGGTCCATGATGGGCATGGAGGACGTCACCCATGAGGACGAGATCGACGACCTCGCGGAGGAGGACGAGGGCGCCGAGGCTGAGGACGCCGAGGAGCTCACCGAGCCGGAGGAGACCCTCCAAGTGGTCGTAGCCGGGGAGATGACCGGCGACGGCTCCGTCTGGCAGATGGAGGACCTCGTCGACTACCTGCTCTACGACGGGGGAGACACCATCTATCAGACGGTGGAGTCCTTCATCGAGGAGTACCGGGAGTTCCAGCCTGAAGAGGGCGCCGGCCCCGATCCTGAGGAACTGCGTGCAGAGTTGGAGGCGGAAGGTTCCTGGGTTGACGTCACCAGCACCTTGGCCGGGCAGATCGAAACCCCGCAGGAATACGTGGAGACGTTCCGGGAGGAAATGCTTGCCTCTGCCGGCATGGACTCATTGGCCGAGACCGGGATCTCCGGTCAGGCGGAGACTCGCGACGGTGAAGACGTGTGGGTCTACCGCGAGGACGTGGATGACGAGTTCGTGGAGTTCGTCATCATCGCCGACGAGGAGGAGCCGCTGTTGTCTGAGATCTCCATGGACTCAGACGGGGTGGAGATCTCCATCAGCTTCACCGACTGGAACGAGTCTGAGGATATCGCTGAGGACGAGCCCGCAGAAGATGATGTGATCGCCGAGGATGAGCTCGAGGCCATCGCGCAGAACCTCATGCAGTAGGAGCCATAGCGTCCGCCCAGCACTAATTGTGAGTTATTCAGATGTAGGGCAAAATGGGCGCTATGACGACCTCGTTCGATTGGCCTCAGGCGCTCCGGGAACGTGGTCTTCGGGTCACTCGCCAGCGCCTGGCGGTGCTCGAGGCCGTGGCTGCGCATCCCCATCAGTCCGCGGAGGCCATCCACGCTGAGGTCGTGCGTACGCTGCCGGTGATCACCGTCCAGTCGATCTACACCGTGCTCAACGACCTGTCGGCTCATCAGCTGCTGCGGCGGTTCGATCCGCCTGGCTCGGCAGCTCGGTATGAGACCCGCACGGTGGACAATCATCATCACGCGGTCTGTACCGAGTGTGGACGGATCGAAGACGTGGACTGTGTGCACGGTGAGGCGCCCTGCTTGGACGCCCCGGCGTCCTTGGCCATGCAGGTCAGCGTGGCAGATGTGGTCTTCCACGGAATCTGTGACCAATGCGCAGCGGGGAGGTCGAATCACCCTGCCCCCGCCTGATCCGGCGACGTGTATGCGGTGAGCCGCCGTGGCGGCTGAAAAGTTACTGCTCAACGAAGAGAGGAATCCTATGACCGAGAACACCAACGGCTGTCCCGTCATGCACAATGACGCCTCAGCCTCTCTCCCCACCGCGCAAGCTCCCTCCGGGCCTGCGCACCCCACCCAGGGCGGCGGGAACCGCTACTGGTGGCCCCACCAGCTGAACCTCAAAGTGCTGGCGAAGAACCCCCAGGTGGCTGATCCGTTCGGGCAGGAGGATTACAACTACGCTGAAGAGTTCCTCACCCTGAACCTGGATGAGGTGAAACAGGACATTGCCGAGACGCTGACCACCTCCCAGGACTGGTGGCCCGCCGACTTTGGCCACTACGGGCCGCTGATCATCCGTATGGCCTGGCACTCGGCAGGCACCTACCGCGCCGTCGACGGCCGTGGTGGTGGCGGCACCGGCCAGCAGCGCTTCGCCCCGCTGAACTCCTGGCCGGACAACGTCGGGCTGGACAAGGCGCGGCGGGTGCTGTGGCCGGTCAAGAAGAAGTACGGCCGGCGGCTCTCCTGGGCCGACTTGATGATTCTGGCCGGCAACGTGGCCCTGGAGTCCATGGGGCTGAAGACTTTCGGTTTCGCCGGCGGTCGGGCTGACGTCTGGGAGCCCGAGGACGATGTCTACTGGGGCGCTGAGGAGGAATGGCTCGGCAGCGAGAAGCGGTTCGCCGAGGGTGACGAACGTGACCTGCAGAAGCCCCTCGGCGCGACTCACCTGGGCCTGATCTACGTCAACCCGGAGGGACCGGAGGGTGAACCTGATCCAGTGCGGGCTGCCCATGACATCCGGGTGACCTTTGCGCGGATGGGAATGGACGACGAGGAGACCGTCGCGCTCATTGCCGGCGGACACACGTTCGGCAAGGCCCACGGTGCCAACACCGATGACCACTTAGGGCCCGACCCCGAGGGTGCTGACCTCGACCGCCAGGGTCTGGGCTGGGAGAACTCCAACGGCTCAGGCAAGGGCGATGACCAGATCACCTCTGGTCTCGAGGTCACCTGGACCTACCACCCGACCCGCTGGGACAACGAGTTCTTCGAGATCCTCTATGACTACGAGTGGGAGGTCTACAAGGGGCCCGGCGGTGCCTGGCAGTGGCGGCCCACCAACGGCGGAGGGGCTGGCCTGGTGCCGGAGGCCCACAGCGACGGCACGCGGGAGCCGCGGATGCTCACCACGGACCTCTCCCTGCGTGAGGATCCCGAGTATGACAAGATCTCCCGCCGCTTCCTCCAGGATCCGGAACAGTTCCGCGAGGCGTTCGCGCGCGCGTGGTTCAAGCTGACCCACCGCGATATGGGCCCCAAGGCACGCTACCTGGGCCCAGAGGTCCCTGACGAGGACCTCATCTGGCAGGATCCGCTGCCGACGGTGGACCACGAGCTCATCGACGCCTCCGATGCCGCTGACCTGAAGCGGCAGATCCTGGACTCCGGGCTGTCGGTCAGCGAGTTGGTCTCCACGGCCTGGGCTTCGGCGTCCACCTTCCGTCATGGGGACAAGCGCGGCGGCGCCAACGGCGCTCGAATCCGCCTGGCGCCGCAGAAGGATTGGGAGGTCAACAACCCCGCCCAATTGGCAAAAGTGCTCGAGGCCCTGGAGTCGGTGCAGCAGAAGTACAACTCCAGCGTCTCCGGCTCCGGCAAGCAAGTCTCGCTGGCCGACGTGATCGTGCTGGCCGGCAATGCTGCGGTGGAGAAGGCCGCTGCTGATGCTGGCGTGACGATCGAGGTGCCGTTCAATCCGGGGCGCGTCGACGCCTCCCCGGAGCAGACCGACGAGGACTCCTTCGCCTACTTGGAGCCGGTCACCGACGGGTTCCGCAACTATGTGGGCCCGGACAGCTCCTTGCCTGCTGAACACGCGCTGGTGGACAAAGCCAACCTCCTCTCACTCTCCGCACCGGAGATGACCGTGCTGGTCGGAGGCCTGCGGGTGCTCGGGGCGAACTGGGATCAGTCCGATTACGGAGTCTTCACTGATCGGGTCGGGGTGCTGAGCAATGACTTTTTCGTCAACCTGCTCGATCTCGGCAAGACGTGGAAGGCCCTGGACTCAGACCGGAAGACCTTCGAGGCCACCTACGACTCCACCGGCGAGGTCTTCGGCCGCGGAACCCGAGTGGACCTGGTTTTCGGTTCGAACTCCGAGCTGCGCGCTGTCGCTGAGGTCTACGCCTCCGATGATGCGCAGGAGAAGTTCGTCAAGGACTTCGTCCGGGCGTGGGCGCGAGTCACTGAGCTGGACCGCTTCGACCTGCGGCAGCCGGCAGGGAAAACCGCCGCGTAATACGGTCGCTCATTAAATGCGAAGGCCCCTGCGGGAGAAACTCCCGCAGGGGCCTTTCTGCGACTAGAAGTCAGGAATCAGAGGTCGCCCTCTTCATCTTCCTCTTCCATGCCGTCATCCTCGAGGCCATCATCTTCCTCTTCCAGGCCCTCGTCGCCGTTCTCTTCGACACCGGGATCTTCGGTGTCTTCGGCTGCTCCGTCGTCGCAGGCGGAGACGCCCACGAGAGCCAGGGATCCGATGCCGAGGATCGCGGCAATTGAACGAAGCTTGTTATCGGTGGTAGCCATTAGCTTGTTACCTCCGTACATGAACTGCATCGCTTGGATGCTGGGCGGGCTTTCCGCCTTGCACCCGGTATGCCGTTGCTGCATCCCTGGGTGAACTGACTCCATCTTGACCACATCCCCCCGCCTAACGGAAGCCGAAACAGGGGGTTCTGGGAGAACTATGGGCAGACTCTTAGGAAGCGTCCAGGTAACGTGCACCAGGCGCCGCTTTCGCCAAGGCTCTGTCCAGCTGGCACCTCCGCAACGTCACCGCCACTGCAGGGGCGCGGCGACGTGCTCCAGGATGTTGGCCAGCAGCTGCGCGTTGTAGTCGACACCGAGCTGGTTCGGCACCGTCACCAGGAGGGTGTCGGCCTCCCGGATGGCCTCATCTGTGGCCAGCTGTTCGACCAGGACGTCAGGTTCGGCGGTGTAGCTGCGCCCAAAGACGGCGCGGGTCTTCTCATCGATATGCCCAAAGGTGTCTCTGCTCTCACGCTGGCCCAGGAAATAGGCGCGGTCCTGATCGGACACGAGGGGAATGATGGAACGGCTGACAGACACTCGCGGTGCGAATCCATGGTCCTGGCGGGCCCACTCCTGTCTGAACGCACGGATCTGTTTCGCCTGCTGAATGTGCAGCGGTTCACCTGATTCGTCGTCCTTCAGGGTGGAGCTCATCAGGTGCATCCCGTGCTGGGCGGCCCACACGGCGGTGGCGTTGGAGCCTGCGCCCCACCAGATGCGCTGGCGCAGGCCCGCAGAGGACGGTTCCAGGCGCAGCAGCCCCGGAGGGTTGGGGAACATCGGGCGCGGGTTCGGTTCGGCGAAGCCTTCGCCCTCGAGCATTCCGAGGGCCACTTCGGCGTGCCGGCGGCCCATGTCGGCGTCAGACTCACCCTCGGCGGGGTGGTAGCCGAAGTACCGGTACCCCTCGATCACCTGTTCCGGGGACCCGCGGGAGATGCCCAGCTGGAGGCGTGACCCGGAAATCAGGTCAGCAGCCCCGGCGTCCTCGGCGAAGTAGCCCGGGTTCTCGTAGCGCATATCGATGACCCCGGTGCCGATCTCAATGCGGGAGGTCCGCGCCCCCACCGCAGCCAGCAGCGGAAACGGGCTGGCGAGCTGCCGGGCGAAGTGGTGAACCCGGAAGTAGGCGCCGTCGAGCCCCAGCTCTTCAGCCGCCACCGCTAAGTCGATGCTCTGCAGCAGGGCGTCCCGGGCCGACTGCGTCCGGGAGTGCGGGGAGGGGGTCCAGTGTCCGAAGGAGAGGAAGCCGATGTTCTTCACATCTGAACAAACCGTCCCCGGCGCCGGGTCATTCCGCGGCGGCGCGCCGTTCAGCGCTGAGCACCACGTTCTGCAGCAGCTCCACCCGGGTCATGGGCCCGACGCCGCCGGGGTTGGGGGAGTACCAGCTGGCTTTCGCCTCAATCCCTGGAGCGAGATCTCCGTAGATCTTCGCCTTGCCGGTCTCCGGGTCCACCTCGCGGGTGACCCCCACGTCCAGAGCGATCACGCCCTCTTTCAGATCCGCGGGGTCGATCATGTGCTTGACGCCGGCGGCTGCGATCACCACATCCGCCTCGCGCAGATGCCGCGGCAGATCTCTGGTGCCGGTGTGGCACAGCGTCACCGTGGCGTTGACTGCCCGGCGGGTCAGCAGCAGGCCGATTGGCCGTCCGATCGTCACACCGCGGCCGACCACCACCACGTGCTGGCCAGCCAGGTCGATCCCATAGTGCGCCAGCAGGTCCACACAGCCCTTAGGCGTACACGGCAGGGGAGAGGTCAGCTCTTCATTGACCCCGGCCACCAGCCGGCCCAGATTCGTCGGATGCAGGCCGTCGGCGTCCTTCTCCGGTGAGATGGCCTCCAGCACCCGCTGCTGGTCCAGGTGCTTCGGCAGCGGAAGCTGCACAATGTAGCCGGTGCAGGCCGGGTCATTGTTGAGCCGGTCCAGTTCGGCCAGCAGCTCTTCCTGGGAGACATCCTCCGGCAGGTTGACCTGGATGGACTCAATGCCGACCTGTTCGCAGTCGCGGTGCTTCCCCGCCACGTATGACTCGCTGGCGGGGTCCGATCCGACCAGCACCGTGCCCAGGCCGGGTGTGATCCCCTGGGCCCGGAGCGCGCTGACGCGATCTCTGAGGTCGGCCTTCATGGCCTTGGCAGTGGCGCGGCCGTCGAGCAGTTGTGCAGTCATAGGCGCGGGGTTCACCAATCCTCGAGGCCCTCGTACAGCGGGAAGTCGGCGGCGAGCTTCGAGACCCGGCCGCGCAGTGCGTCCAGGTCAGCACCCGGCTTGAGAGTCTCGGCGATGATGTCGCCGGTCTCGCGGAATTCCGCCGGACCGAAGCCCCGCGAAGCCAGGGCAGGGGTGCCGATCCGCAGACCGGAGGTGACCATCGGCGGGCGCGGGTCGTTCGGGATCGCGTTGCGGTTGACGGTGATGCCCACCTGGTGGAGCAGGTCCTCGGCCTGTTTGCCGTCGAGCTCGGAATTGCGCAGGTCCACCAGGATCAGGTGCACATCAGTGCCTCCGGTGAGCACAGACACACCGGCGTCAGTGACGTCGTCGGCGGTGAGCCGGTCTGCAATGATCCGCGCGCCCTCCACGGTGCGGGCCTGCCGTTGGGCGAACTCCTCGGTGGCCGCGATCTTGAACGCCACCGCTTTGGCTGCGATGACGTGCATCAGCGGGCCACCCTGCTGTCCGGGGAAGACCGCTGAGTTGATCTTCTTCTTGTGCTCCTCCGTGCAGAGGATCAGCCCGGAGCGGGGCCCGGCCAGGGTCTTGTGCACGGTGGTGGTCACCACATCGGCGTAGGGGACGGGGTTGGCGTGCAGTCCGGCCGCCACTAGGCCTGCGAAGTGGGCCATGTCCACCCACAGGATGGCACCGACCTCATCGGCGATCCGGCGGAACGCGGCGAAATCCAGCTCCCGGGGGTAGGCCGACCAGCCGACCACGATCATGTCCGGCTTCTCCGCCAGGGCCACCTCACGGACCTGGTCCATATCGATCAGTCCGGTCTCGGGGTCCACCTCATAGGCGGCGATCTCGTAGAACTTTCCGGAGTGATTCAGCTTCATTCCGTGGGTGAGGTGACCGCCGTGCGCCAGCGACAGACCCATCAGCTTGTCCCCGGGCTTGAGGAACGCCGTCATCACCGCCACATTGGCCTGGGCGCCGGCGTGGGGCTGGACATTGGCGTGCTCAGCGCCGAAGAGGGCCTTGGCGCGTTCGATCGCGAGGTTCTCGGCCACGTCGACGAACTCGCAGCCGCCGTAGTAGCGGCGCCCCGGGTAGCCCTCGGCGTACTTATTGGTCAGTACCGAACCCTGCGCTTCCAGCACCGCGCGGGGGACGAAGTTTTCGGAGGCGATCATTTCCAGCGTCCCGCGCTGACGGCCCAGCTCATCGTCAATGGCCTGAGCAATCTCCGGGTCGACCTCGGCCAGGGGAGCGGAATGAATATCAGACAAGGGGAGTCCTCCTTGGATGTGATGCGGGAACTGTGCTGCGCGCTGCCGCTGGCCAGTCTATCCCCTGCGTGCATAGCGCCGCCGGGGCGCACCAAGTAATCTCATCCATTGTGACCCGCCACTGGATATTCCGTGCCGGCGCGGCCTGTATGGCCCTGCTGCCCCTGGCCTCCTGCGCCGGGGCGGATGATCCCGTCCCCGGCGGGCCGGGCGACGTCGCCCAGGACGCGAGTGCGACCGAGACCGCGACCGTCGAGGCCGCAGCGCCCGAGGCCGATGAGCTGGGCACCCGTGAGCCGGCGTCCACCGACCCGGCCGAGCGCGGGTCCGAGCCCACCAGCACCGAGCCCACCAGCACCGAGCCCACCAGCACCGAGCCGGAGATCCCGCATGACGACGCCGCCCCGACCGCGGCTCCGGAGGACCTCACCGCCGAGCCAGCTGAAGGCTTCGAGGAGATCGCCGAGCGGCTGATAGAGCTTCCCGGCACGGTGGAGGCGCTGGTGGTGGAGGAAGGGGAGATCCTGCTGCGCTTCGGGCAGGGGGATCCGGCTCCGCTGGCTTCGGTGTCCAAGATCTACGTCTTCGCCGCACTGATGGAGGCGATCGAAGCCGGTGATGTGGAGTGGATGGATCAGCTGGAGCTCACTGACGATCTGCGAAGTCTGCCCTCGGGGACGCTGCAGGATCAGCCGGAGGGGTTCACCACCACGGTCTACGACGCGGCGCACCGAATGATCTCACTCAGCGACAACACCGGCACGGACATGCTTATGGACCGGCTCGGACGTCAGGCGGTGGAGGAGGCGGTGGCCGCGACGGGCCATCACAACCCCCAGCTGCTGCGCCCTTTCCTGAGCACACGGGAGCTCTTTCAGCTGCGCTGGGGACTGCCTGAGCTGGGTCAGAGGTGGGGTCAGCTGGACGTCGAAGAGCGCCGTGAGGTGCTGGAGGAGCTCTCCGAGGAGGAGTTGGAGATCACCTCGGACGACACCTCCCGGCACGATCGCGACGAGGCCATCGACTGGTACGCCACCGCGGAGGATGTGGCAGAGGTCACCCAGGCGTTGGCCGACTGGGCGCAGGACCAGCCGGAAGCCGCAGATATCTTCACCGCCAACCCTGGTCTGGCGGCTCCGGTGGAGGACCCATGGTGGGACAGCCTGGCCTTCAAAGGAGGCGGGCTTCCGGGAGTGGTCACCGGGAGCTGGCATGCGCAGGTCGAGCAGGGTGCTCAGCGCACGGTGGTGATGCTGCTGAACACCGATGACACCGACGGTGTCCCCGAACATCGTGAGGAGCTGTTCTCCCTGGCGCTGGACGCCCTGATCGCCGGAACCGAAACCGAACGCGAGGACGGCTGAAGCGCCCCTGACCGGGGACTGCCACGGCACAGCGTCTCCCGATGTGGGAAACTGCCGCCAAATCGGCCCCCATTTCCCACATCCCGCGACGCTGTGCGGGAGAGGGGGTGGGGTTACCTCAGGAAGAGGGCCTTCATCCGGAAGGCGGCCAGGGCTCCGCCGGCGCCGATCATCACCAGGTAGTAGCTGATGTGCACCAGGGTCAGGGCGCTGAAGTCCCAGAACGCGATATCGCGCATCAGCTCCACCCCGTGCCACAGGGGCAGGGCCTGGATCAGGGCTTGGACTCCAGCCGGGTAGACACTGATGGGGAACAGCGTGGCGGAGAACAGGAACATCGGAATCAGCACCATCATCATCCAGTCCATCTGCTGAAAGCGCTTCATGAAGCTGGTCACCGCCATGCCCACACAGGCGAATCCCAGTGCGATGAACAGGGCGGTGAACCACATCAGCACGGCGGAGATCGGCGTCACCAGGCCGGTGGCCAGCAGGACGGTCAGGAAGCCGAAGGCGTAGACGCCGCCGCGGAACAGGGCCAGGCAGATCTCACCCACGGCGACGTCCACCGGCCCCAGGGAGGTGGCCATCATGGTGTGGTAGAGCTTGGTGATCTTCAGCTTGAAGAACACGTTCCAGGTGGAGTCGAACACTGCACCGTTCATGGCGGAGACCGCCAACAGGGCAGGTGCAATGAAGGCGGCGTAGGTGATGGTGTCCTGTCCGGCCAGACCCGCCTGTTCGGCGTCGACCCCCGAAATCATCGGGGAGACGCCGAGGCCGAAGCTGGCCAGGAAAAGCACCGGTTCGAGGAAGCCGGAGAGCAGAATGAGGCCCCGGTTGTTGCGGATCGCCGCCATGCCGCGGCTGAAGACAGCCCGGATGTTGCCGGAGTAGTAGTTGGCGCCGACGCCGCGGCGGAAGGTGGCGCCTGGGGTGCTTGCACTGCGCTGGTACGCCACATTCTGCGACTCCTTGGCGTCCTGTTTGTGCTGACGGCGCTGGTCGGCCTTCAGCCCAGGGATCCGCCCCCGCCACTCCTGGTACCCCAGCCGGCGGATGAACACCCGGCGAACCGCGAGCCAGGCCAACACCACAATGCTCAGCAGATACCCGGCGTGCACTACCACCAGCCACAGCGGGGTCGGCTGGCCGAAGGCCAGGATGCGGCCCAGCTCATTGGCGTGCCACATGGGGGAGATCCAGCCGATGACCTGAAGGAACTGGGGGAGGTTGGTCAGCGGGTAGAACGTTCCGGAGAAGAGGAACAGCGGCATGATGACGAAGCGCTGAATCATGGCCGCGTGGCCCTTTTCATCCCGCAGGGTGGAGATATAGGCCATGATGGGCAGGCCCATGGCCAGGCCGCCCAGCACCGCAGAGAAGATCATCAGCATTGCAGCCGGGGAGCTCAGTGCGCCGAAGGCGAAGAGCACTGCGGTGAAGATCAGGGCGTGGATGCCGAACCGGCAGCAGACGGCCAGGATGTGCCCTGTGGCAATCTGCTGAGGCTGAAGGGTGGTCGCCTGGGCGCCGAAGTACTTGCGGCGCCACTTGAACCCCTCCATCACCGGGAAGGTGAATTCGATGCCGGCGGTCATCGCCACAGTGGAGGCGAGGATGGCCGGGGCGATGTACATCAGATAGGAATCCGCCCCGTAGGCGGAGAAGTCCGTCTCGGCTCCCACCAGCACCCCGAGTCCCAGCCCCATCGCCAGGACGTACATGATCGGCTGGAAGGTGGAGGAGAAGAGGATGACGCCGCCGTAGGCGCGCATGGCACGCAGAGTGGCCTCGGCCTGGTACAGCGCGCCGAATCGGCGCACCCGCCGGGTCAGCAGGTCTTTGTCAGCCGCCGGTGACCGGCGCCCTGCGGGCAGGGTGGTCGGCGGCGCCGTCGTCGGTTCAGTCAATGAGTGACCGCCCGGTCAGGCGCAGGAAGACATCCTCCAGCGAGGACCGGCGCACCAGCGAGGTCATGGGCTTGTGCCCGGCGGCGTGGATCTTCTCCAGTGCCGCCTCGGCCTGCTCGGCGTAGATCATCAGACGGTCCGGGAGCACCTCCACATGGCTGAACCCGACCTCTCCGGCGCCAGCATCAGTGTGGGTGAGCACCTGTTTGAGGGTCTCCGCTTGCTCGGCATTGCGATCGGTGCCGAAACGCAGTTCCAGCACCTCCCGGGTGGAGTGTTGGCGAATCAGGTTCGGCGGGGAGCCCTGGGCCATGATGGTGCCGTGGTCCACCACCACCAGGCGGTCGCAGAGCTGTTCGGCCTCATCCATGTGATGGGTGGTCAGCACCAAGGTGGTGCCGAACTCTTTGAGCCGGAACAGCCGGTCCCACAGCACGTGCCGCGCCTGTGGGTCCAGGCCCGTGGTGGGCTCATCCAGAAGCAGGACCTCGGGCTCATTGACCAGAGCCCGGGCAATGGTCAGCCGGCGCTTCATGCCGCCTGAAAGGTCCTCCACCCGGGAGTTCGCCTTCGCGCTGAGCTGGGCGAACTCCAGCAGTTCATCCGCCTTGGTCAGCAGGTACCGCCGCGGCAGGCCGAAGTAACGGCCGTACATGACGATGTTCTCCCGGACGGTGAGCTCCTCGTCCAGATTGTCCTGCTGGGGCACCACCCCAAGCCGGGCGCGCACCTCCGGGCCGTGCTGCTCCGGGTCCAGGCCTGCGACCTGCATCTGCCCAGCCGTGCGCGAGGCCACCGCTGCGATCATCCGCATGGTGGTGGACTTCCCCGCCCCATTGGGGCCGAGCAGGCCGAAGGCCTCCCCGCGGGAGACCGTGAAGCTGATCCCGTCGACCGCAGCGAAATCTCCGTACTTCTTCACTAGGTCGACGGCGCGGATGGCCGGCTCGGGCCCGCCATGGGTGGGCGCAGCAGACTCTAGGGCGGACGGGACGGGCATGACCAATACTTTACACAGTAAACTAAAGGGCTTGCTAGCAAAATAGTCCCGTGCCGGTCTCAGATGTGGGGTACCCGCTGGCGTCAGGGTGACTGCGCAATCATGCGAAGTTTCCGCTGATCAGGAAGACTGAGAGCACAGTCCATGGCAAGCGAGAGGCATCAATGAGCACACCCGTTCTTGAAACGGAGAACCTGGTCAAGGTCTATGGGCGCGGCCCGGCGCAGTTTCATGCACTAAAGGGCCTGACTTTCGGAATCCACCGGGGGGAATCGGTAGCAATAGTCGGGAAGTCAGGATCGGGCAAGTCCACGCTGATGCACCTGCTGGCCCTGCTGGACGAGCCCACTTCAGGAGTGGTGGCGCTCGACGGGCGTCCGGTCAGCAAGCTCAAGCCCAAGGTGGTCTCTGCGCTGCGGAACGAAACATTCGGGTTCGTCTTCCAGCAGTTCTTCCTCAACCCCCATCAGACGGTCCTGGAGAATGTGACTCTGCCGCTGAAGATTGCCGGGGTCCCCCGGGCAGAGCGGGACAGGCGGGGGATGGGCGCCTTGGAGCAGCTGGAAATGGCGGATAAGGCGAAAAACCGGGCCACCGACCTCTCCGGCGGACAGAAGCAGCGGGCGTGCATCGCCCGGGCGCTGATCAACAACCCCGATGTGGTCTTCGCCGACGAGCCCACCGGCAACCTGGACAGCGCTACCAGCGAGACCGTGGAGGACATCCTGCTCAACCTCCAGCGCGAGCACGGGATCACCCTGGTGGTGGTCACCCATGACGAGGACCTGGCCGGGAAGTGCCAACGCCGCCTGATCATGCAGGACGGGCAGATTGTCGACGAGCATACCGGCGTGCTGCCCGCCGGTGCCGGTAGACAGCGGCGCGCCGCGCCCCATGGGGCATCGCGGCCGCGGCGCCGCATCCTCCCGTTCGGCAGAGGAGCGCGCCGATGAAATCCGTGGACCTGACACGTTCAGCGCTGAGCAACACACTCCGATCCAAACTGCGTACCGCGCTGACGGTGGTGGCGATCGTCATCGGAGCCTTCACTCTGACGCTCACCTCAGGTCTGGGCGCCGGAATCAACCAGACGGTGGACCGGGTCTTCGGCGGTTTCGGTGTCGAGGACACCATTTACGTGGTGCCGCAGATGGAGGCCGGCGCGCAGGAGCAGGACGGACCGCCCGAATACGACCCGGAAGCAGGCGCCGAGGTGGACTCCGGCTTCCGGACAGGCATGCTCTCCGCGACAGATGTGGAGACCATCCAAGAGCTGGATCACGTGGCCGGGGTCGACACAGAGGTCGCCGCGCAGCTGGAATACGTTCAGACCACCGGGGGAAATCAATACCAGGCACAGTTCGAATATGCGCTCAACGACGTGCTGGCTGAATATGCCGCAGGAGGGGCACCGGATCGCAGCAGCATGGAGGCCACCGTCCCTGAGGACTGGTTGGAGATCTTCGGAGCTGCGGACCCGGAGGCGGTGCTGGGGGAGACGCTGATCGTCGCGGCCCCTAACGCAGTAGGCCAGATCACCGAGGTGGAGGCCGAAGTGGTCGGGGTCACCCAGGGCACCCTGGCAGGGGTGGGCTTCTCACCGATTCCCTCGGTGGCGCTGGCGGAGGAGGTGGCCGCCGTCAACGCCGACGGGTACGAGGGCCAGCTCCCGGAGTCCTACATCATGGCGGCAGCGGAGATTGAGAACCTCGCAGAGAACGAGGACACCGTGAAGGCGGCGCTGGCCGAAGAGGGGCTCTGGGGCCTGACCGTAGAGGACCAGATCGCCATGTTCGAAGCGGTCATTGACGCCATCACGTGGATACTGTCCGGTTTTGCGCTGATCGCCCTGCTGGCAGCCAGCTTCGGGATCGTCAATACGCTGCTGATGAGCGTCCAGGAGCGGACCCGGGAGATCGGGCTGATGAAAGCGCTGGGCATGTCCCGTGCGAAGGTCTTCACCTTGTTCTCCATGGAGGCTGTGCTCATCGGAGTGATGGGCTCAGTCGCCGGTATCGGACTGGGGCTCATCGCCGGATTCGTCACCAACGGTCTGCTCACTGCCGACGACGGCCCGCTGGGCGGATTTGCCGAGCTGAGCCTGTTCGGCCTCGACCCCTTGGCGATCGGCGGCATCTTCCTGCTCATCCTGATCATCGCGTTCCTGGCCGGCACCCTGCCGGCGGCGCGTGCGGCAAAGAAAGATCCCATTGAGGCGCTGCGGTATGAATAGGCAGAATCGAAGGATACGCACCACAGACACGTCACAGCACAAGGAGGAACAATGAGTAACCCACCGCATGAGGATCGCTCCCAGGACCCACAGTGGGGGCTCCCTGACCAGAGTGCCGCTTCCGGGGCGGGTCGCCCACCCGAGCCCGGCCCCAGTTCCTCCAGGTACGGCACTGAGCCTTATGACCCCCAGGCTTACGGCAGACCCGTCCCAGAGCCGGAGAAGTTCCGCAAGCTGAAACGGTTCACACTGCTCTCGCTTGCGGTGTACCTGATCAACCAGTTGGTGAGCTTCATCATGATGAACACTGCCACTTTCCGGGAGCAGATGATCAGCGACTTCCAGCAGCAGCTCACCGCCGCCGGTCAAACCGTGGATCGCAGCGACATTGAGGGCTACCTGTCGATGGTCCTCGGGGTGACCGTGGTCTTCGCACTGATCGGGCTCGGGATCTATCTCATGGTCTATTACGGGCTCCGGGCGGCGAAGAGCTGGGCCAGAATCGTCGGAATCATCTTCGCCGTCCTCGGGGCATTCTTCGGGATCTTCGGGTTCGTCCTGGGCGGACCCACAGACTTTGCCACGGTGGTGGTCACGCTGATCTGGATCGGCGTGAACGTCTACTGGCTGGTGCTCGCCTTCAATCCCGACGTCGCCCGCTACCTCCGGGAGGTCAAACGCTGAGCCGTTCAGTGCGCGACCGGCACCGCCCGGGAGCGGCTCCGAGCGCCCGCGTCCTCACCGCGCTGCTGCTGCCCCTCTTCGCCTCGCTGATGAGCATCTCCTCGGTGATGGTCGCCCTGCCCGCGATCGAGGAAGGCCTCGGCGCCACCGCCGCCGACCTCCAATGGGTGCTCTCCGGCTATGCGTTGGCCTTCGGAGTGGGTCTGGTCCCAGCTGGCCGGGCCGGCGACCTCTGGGGCCGCAGGCGATTCTTCCTCCTGGGCACCGCTGTGTTCGCTGCCGCCTCCCTGGCCGCGGCCTTCTCGCCGAGCCCACTGATGCTCAACGCGATGCGCATCGTGGCAGGCCTGGGGGCGGCGATGCTGGTGCCGCAGATCATCGGTATCATCCAGCGGATGTTCACCGGCCAGGCGCGGGGCCGCGCCTACGGCCTGATGAGCACCGTGATCGGCGTCGCGGTCGCCGTGGGGCCACTACTGGCCGGGGTGCTGATTGACAGTGCCTCCGCCGAGGCCGGGTGGCGCCTGGTGTTCCTGCTCAATGTGCCGGTCACTGCGGTGGCGCTGATTGCGGCCTTCTGCTGGCTGCCGAAATTCCAGGACGGCGACTCCGCACGCTCCCGCAGGGCCGGTGTTCAGCGCGGGCTCGGAAAGCTCGACCCGCTGGGGGCTGTGCTGCTGTCGGTGGCCATTGTGTGTGTGATGCTGCCGGTGATCCAGTACCAGAACCTCACCGGTGCCGCAGTAGCGGTGGCGGGCCTGGCTCTGCTGGGGCTCTGGTTCTGGTGGGAGAAACGCCTGGGGGAGCGCGACGCCGAGGCGCCAATGGTGAACATTGCGCTGTTCACTCTGCCCAGCTACACCTGGAACTCCGCGGTCCTCATCCTCTACTTCGCCGGGATGCCGGGCATCTGGGCGGTGGTGGCCATCTACGTGCAGCAGGGGTTGGGGCTCAGCGCGCTGACCGCCGGGCTGGTGATGCTGCCCAGCGCGGGCATGGTCATTCTGCTCGCTGCCCAGGTCGGGCGCCGGGTGGAACGGATGGGTGCGCGGATGCTGGTCTTGGGCAGCATCGCGGCGGTGGTCTCGATGCTGGTCCTCGCCGCAGCCGCGCTGCTGGAGACCACACCGTGGGCCTCAGTCGGCTGGGTCGCCGTGGCGCTCGGGGTCAACGGGCTCTCTCAGGCGCTGATCATCCCCAGCGCCCAGACGCTGTCCATGCAGGACGTGCCCGAACCGATGGCCGGCGCGGCCGGGGGAGTGGCGCAGAGCGCCCAGCGGGTGGTGACCGCTATCGGCCTCGCCGTGGTCACCGCAGTCTATTTCGGGGTGCTGTCAGGCTTCGACCACCAGTCGGCACTGCTGGTGGTGGCCCTGCTGGTCGCCGGGATCATGGTCTTCTCGGTGGTCGCCGCGGTGGGTGCTGCCCGGCGCGCCGCCACGCAGCGTCAGCGGCAGCGCAGCACGCCGGTCACCGCAGACGAGTGACCTCGCGCAGATCCTTACCGGTGACGTACTGAGGCCTGCCGGCAAATATCTCCGCACGCTCCGCGGAGTCCTCCCACGCCTGCTCGGCCGCGGCGAACTCCGCTGAGCTGCCCAACCGCGAGACGAACCACGTCAGCTGGGACTTGTCATTGTCCAACCACACCGACTCAATGGTGAACCCACGGCCCTCACGAGCCGGAAACACCTCTTTGCTGAGGAACTGCACAAACTCCTCCGCCAGTGCCGGGTCCAGAGTGTAGCGGCGCATCCATGTGGTGCGCTCGGCAGTATCAGCAGTCATCGTCTCCGGCAGTTCAGTCACAGTGAGCTCCTCAGTTCGGCGGTCCGGGCCTTTCGATCTTATGCCTGCAGTCTGGAACAATAAGCTGCTGTGAGCAATTCTCTTCCCTCCCCTCAACGAGCGCACGAAGCCTTGCGCAATGCCGGCCGCCGGGGCACCAGCATCGTCTTCGCGGTCATGATCACTGTGCTGTTGGTGGCCCTGATCTTCGCTGCCAACGAAAACCAGATCATCGGGTGGATCCTGGTGGTGATCGCCGGGGGCTGGCTGCTGCTGGCCACCATCGTGGTGCTGGCCTTCTCCCGCAGCGCCAAGAAGTTCGGGCAGGCGGTGGACTCCGCCCGAGCGGATGTGGCCGCCATCCGGTCCCCCAGCTCAGGGGGGACCACTGTGATTGACGAGGACACGCACACCCGTCACCTGAAGCTGGACCACTCCTTCAAGATCGTCCAGGTCCAAACCCGGGTCATCCAGCAGGAGCTGGGCAAAGGTGCGGAGACCGACACGGAGATGGTTGATCGCGCGCTGGAAACGTTGGAGATCACGGCCCATAACGGCCGGGATATGCTCGCTGAGCACGTGGGCCGCCGCAAGAGGAAACCTGGCAATGACGACGACGCCGACGGCGAGACGATCGAGGGCGACGTCGTCCGCTGATCCCGTCTTTCAGAGCCCTGTTGAGATAACCGGGCGCTGCAGCGCAGGGTCAGCCCAACAACCCCCTGAACATCGCAAAGGAGCACCAGTGGGCGAAGCCGCTGATTTCCCGCACCGCATTGTCGATCCCAAGCAGACCGGGGCGACCCGGATCGCCTCAGTCAACGTCAACGGCATCCGTGCCGCCGCCCGGAAGGGGATGGGGCAGTGGCTGGCCTCCCGGGATGTCGACATTTTGGCGCTGCAGGAGGTCCGGGCTGCCCCGGAGATCCTCAGCCCGCTGGTCACCGGCTTCGCTGAGCAGGCCGGTGCCCAGGACCCGGAGACCCACTGGCACGTCCACGACCATGAGGCAGCCGATAAGGGCCGCGCCGGGGTGGCGATCCTCTCCCGCACGGCACCGGTGGCCACCCGCACCGGACTCGGCGACGGACGCCCAGAGGACGACGGCCGCTGGATCGAGGCTGACTATGAGCTCGGCGACGGCAGCGTCCTCACCGTGGTCAGCGTCTACGTGCACTCCGGGGAGGTCGGAACCCTCCGCCAGGAGCACAAGATGCGCTTCCTGGCCGATATGCGTGAGTACCTCCCGCAACTGGCAGACCGTGCTGACCACGTGCTGGTGCTGGGGGACCTCAACGTGGGCCACACCGAGCTCGACATCAAGAACTGGAAGGGCAATGTGAAGAACTCCGGGTTCCTCCCGGAGGAGCGGGCATACTTCGACGAGTTCTTCGGCGAGGCCGGGTACGTGGACGTCGCTCGATCGCTCGCCGGAGAAGTCCCCGGCCCCTACACCTGGTGGTCCTACCGCGGGAAGGCGTTCGACAATGACACCGGGTGGCGCATCGACTACCACATGGCGACTCCCCAGCTGGCGGCCCAGGCGGCCAATCCTCGGGTGGACCGAGCCGCAGACTACTCCCTGCGCTGGTCCGACCACGCCCCGCTGGTGGTGGATTACCAGCTTCCCTGAGCCCCCACCGGCTGGCCAGGACCGAGGACCGCGCCGGGCCGAACCCGCAAGCTGACCGCGGCTCTCGGCCGGTGGCTTAGAGTGGGGACCGGGCACCCACCACGCGAAGGAGCGCACATTGATCACTGCCATCACGCTGTTGAAGACCGATCCGCACAAGATCCCCGAGACTGCTCAGGAGATCGCCGCGATCGACGAGGTCGATGCGGTGTACTCGGTCACCGGAGCCTGGGACCTGGTGGCGGTGGTGAAGACTCCGAACTTCGAGGATTTGAGCGAACTGGTCCCGGGAAAGATCTCCAAAGCTGGCGCCATCATCAGCAGCGAAACCATGGTCGCCTTCCGCACCTTCTCCCAGCGGGACTTGGAAGCCGGATTCGCCCTCGGGGGTGACTGACTCACCATGAACCTGACCTCCGTCACCGTGCGCCGGCTGACCATTGAGATGCTCACCCCCTTCACCACCAGCTTCGGCACCCAGACCCACCGGGACCTGCTGATTGTGGAAGCCCACGACGACGCCGGCACCGTCGGATATGGCGAATGCGTCGCCGGTGCCGAACCCACCTATTCGGAGGAGGCCACCAGCACATGTGCGGTCGCGCTGGCTGAATATGTGCTTCCGCGGCTGCAGCAGGCCGATCTGCAGCATCCCCGCGACGTCAGTACGCTGCTGCATCCCATCAAGCGGAACAATATGGCCAAAGCGGCCCTGGAGGGCGCGGTGTGGGACCTCTGGGCCAAACAGCAGGACATCCCGCTGGCGCAGGCGCTGGGGGGCACCAAAGAACGGATCGAGGTGGGGCTGAGCATCGGCATCAAACCCACCGACGCGGAGCTCATAGAGGCTGTCGGCGACGCCGTGGATGCCGGATACCGGCGCATTAAGATCAAGATCGCACCCGGGCGGGACCTGGAGATGATGCGTGCGGTCCGCCGGGAATTCCCCGATCAGATGATCATGGTCGACGCCAATTCGGCCTACAGTCTGCAGGACGCTGAGCTGTTCACCGCACTCGACGAGCTGGACCTGATGATGATCGAACAGCCGCTGGCGCACGACGACATTGTCGACCACCGGCACCTGCAGGCCCAGCTCCGCACGCCGATCTGCCTGGATGAGTCAATCCATTCGGTCGACGACGCCCGGAAGGCTCTGGAGCTGCGCTCCGGCAGGATCATCAACATCAAGATCGGCCGTCTCGGAGGTCTCGCCGAGTCGCTGAAGGTCGAACAGCTCTGCCGGGAGTCCGGAGTCGACACCTGGTGCGGCGGCATGCTGGAAACGGGGATCGGACGGGCGCACAATGTCGCCATCGCCTCCCTGGCGGGCTTCACGCTGCCCGGCGACACGGCGCCCTCAGCGCGCTACTGGTCCGAAGACCTGATCTCCCCCGAGGTGACCATGCACGACGGCCAGATCCAGGTGCCCACCGGGCCGGGCCTGGGCTACGAGGTGAAGACCAGCATGCTCGAAGCGCTGACGAACCACGAGTTCACGGTCGCGCTCCGCTGAGAATAGGCCGGCTGAGAATAGGCCCGCTGAGCGGCGGGCGCGGACTCAGAACACGATGTGGCGCATCATCAGATCCTGAAGCTCCCGTTCGGTCATGAGTTCGTCCGTGGGCGGAGTTTCAGGCTCCGGGGCTTCATTCCAGTTCGAATAGCGCTCGGTGACGTGGATGTCGTCGTCATAGAAGCTCAGCTCGACGAAATAGGGATTCTCCGAGTCCGCCACGACCACCAATTCCGCCTCGTCTTCGCCGTCGTAGACCCACACGGAGGTGTCTCCACGTTCGTCCAGCTCGCCGTCGCTGGCGAACTGCTCAGCCAAGCTGGGGCCGTCGTCGAATCCGTGCTCCGCGAGCAGGTAGCTCAGCTCCAGATCCTGCATCTCGGAGTCTGGGACGTCCTCAATGATCAACCACCGGCCACCAGCATCGGCTCGGAACCCCTCGGCATCGATGAATGAGTTGATGTCCTCCCCCTCAGCCTCGGCACCGAGCTCCATGAGGTCAAGGAACGAGGCCACCGGCATATAGGCGGTCGCCTCCGGGCGGATGAACAGCATGTCCCACTCAACATCGAGCACATGGACCTGCATGAAGATCTGGTCCCCACCGCCGGTGAAATGCATCAGGACTTCCTGCTCGTCAGGGTCGGCATCCACATTGTCAAGCATGGGATCTGCGGCGAACGCGGCCTCCCAGTCTCCGTCAGTGCGGACGGTGAAGGACTCGGCCTCCTCCACTGACTCCAGGATGGTGTCTGCGATCTTCTCCAGCGGAGGCGGTTGTTCCTCCCCGCAGCTGGTGAGGACTAGGGTCCCTGCCGCAACGAGACTCAGCGCCGCAGACTGGCCGGCCCTCTGAACGGTGACATAGGTCGATGACATTGATACTCCTGCTGCAGCGGTCCCGGTACCTCAAAAAGTGTTAGTCTGCGAAATTTTAGCTTAAATTCAGCTCGTGTTCAGGAAAGGCATTATTTGAATACAGCCGGCAACTTTGGCGGCGTTCCTCCGGGCCATAGAATGACCGCAGACTCGCTCCGACGTGAATAGGACAAAGGACCCCGCCAGTGACTGACGACTCCACCGTGCCCCCTGACCAGACGCGGAACCCATTCACCGCCCCCGAGCCGGGCGCGCGCGTGCTCTCCGGCATGCAGCCCTCAGGGGAGTCGTTGCACCTAGGGAACTACGTGGGCGCCCTGGTCAACTGGGTGAAGACCCAGGAGCAGTATGAGGCGTTCTTCTTCATCCCGGACCTGCATGGGATTACGGTGCCGCATGACCCGCAGGCGCTGCGCGAACGGACCCGCAATACGGCAGCGCAGTTCATCGCAGGGGGCATCGACCCCGACCGGTCAACCCTGTTCGTCCAGTCGCATGTGCCGGAGCACGCGCAGTTGGCCTGGGTGCTGACCTGCATGACCGGGATGGGGGAGGCGGCGCGGATGACGCAGTTCAAGGACAAGTCCGCAAAACAGGGCGCCGAGGCCTCGTCCGTGGGGCTGCTGAGCTATCCCATGCTGATGGCCGCTGACATTCTGCTCTATCAGCCGCATGGGGTGCCGGTCGGTGACGACCAGAAGCAGCATGTGGAGCTCACCCGCAACCTCGCACAACGCTTCAATTACCGCTTCGGCGAGACGTTCCGGGTGCCTGAGCCCTTCATCCCGGAGGTCGGAGCCAGAATCTATGACCTGCAGGAACCGACGGCGAAGATGTCCAAATCGGCGTCGTCGCCCAATGGCCTGATCAACATCAACGACTCCGACACGAAGATCGCGAAGAAGATCAAGTCCGCCGTCACCGACGACGGCACTGAGATCCGGTTCGACCGCGAGCAGAAGCCGGGAGTCTCCAATCTGCTGAGCATCTACTCCGCCGTCACCGGAAAAAGCATCCCCGAACTTGTCGCGGAGTATCAGGGCAAGATGTACGGTCACCTCAAGGTGGATCTCGCCGAAGTGGTGGTCGCCCGCATCGGACCGGTCCGGGATCGCACCCTCGAGCTCTTGGACGATCCCGGCGAGCTGGACCGGCTGCTGGCCAAAGGCGCAGCGAAGGCGCGTCACACTGCCGCGACGACTCTGGCCGAGGTCTACGACAAAGTCGGATTCCTTCCCGCGGCACCGGTCTGAATCTGATGCCGCGCCACCGTCTGAGCCCCCAGTCCCAACCCGGTCGCCGCGGGTCGCAGCTGAGCAGCACCGGGGCGATCCTGGAGGCAGCCAAGGCGCGGGTGGGTAAGCTTGATGAGCGCCACGAAGTCAGAGCGCGCAACAATCCGTTGGACCACGAGCGTCTCCAGCGTGATGAGCTGCAGGCACGGATGGCCTACGGGCGGGCCAAGCGTGAGGGGCGCACCGGCTCCGCCCGGGTGGTTCCGCTGGGGCAGTGGGGCTTAGCCCGGTGGAACCGCACGCGCCTGATGCGGTCGCTGAACCTGTTCTTCTTCCACTACGGGACCGTGATGGCCGCCGGTGCGGCCTACATGATGTTCTTCTCGGTCACCGCGATGCTCTGGGCCGGTTTCTCCGTGGCCGGGATCATTATCGGGGGCAACCCCGAGTACCAGGACCTCATTATTGAGAGTGTGCAGACAGCGGTGCCGGGACTGATCAGCGACGGCGGGCTGATATCGGAGAGTCAGGCCCGAGACCTGTTCATCCTGGAAGGGCTCAACCTGTCCTTGGGGCTCGCCGTGGTGGTAGCCCTGGTGACGTCGCTGAGCTGGCTGCACGGTCTTCGGGCCGGGATCCGCAGTATCTGGGAGCGGCCGCTGATGGCCGAGAACGTGATCTTCGTGAAGCTCAAAGATTTCGGGATGCTGCTGATCCTCGGGGTGATCGCGATCGTCTCGTCGGTGCTGGGGCTGCTGAGCCACGGACTGATCACCGAGGTTCTCGATTTCCTGGGCTGGACCCCGGAAGGGCAGGCCGGAATGGTGCTGCAGCCGGTGTCGTTCGGCATTTCCTTCGCACTCGACATGATCATCGCGGTGCTGCTGATGCGGGTGGCCTCCCGGCTGGTGATGCCGGTGGCCGCGCTGTGGCAGTCCGCGCTGATCGCGGGGGTCGGGGCATCGCTGCTGCGGCTGGTCTCCAGCCAGCTGCTGCAGAACTTCGCCGACAGCCCCAACCCGCTGCTGAACACCTTTGGCACGGTGCTCGGAGTGTTCTTCTACTTCTTCATTTTCGGTCTGGTGTACCTCTTTGCCGCCAGCTGGGGAGCAATTGCGGCCTCAGACCACGCTGACCGCCCCTGAGGAGGGGCGGGCAGCGCAGCTCTCGCTAGAGCGAGCGGGTCAGAATGGCGGTCTTGACCTCTTGGATGGCTTTGGTGACCTCGATGCCGCGGGGACATGCCTCGGTGCAGTTGAAGGTGGTGCGGCAGCGCCACACGCCTTCTTTGTCATTGAGGATCTCCAGGCGCATATCGCCGGCGTCATCGCGTGAGTCGAAGATGAACCGGTGGGCGTTCACGATGGCCGCCGGGCCGAAGTACTGGCCGTCGGTCCAGAACACCGGGCAGGAGCTGGTGCAGGCCGCGCACAGGATGCACTTGGTGGTGTCGTCGAAGCGCTGCCGCTCCTCTGGTGACTGCACCCGCTCTGCGGTGGGGGCCGGTGAGCTGTTGATCATGAAGGGCATGATTTCCCGGTAGGACTGGAAGAAGGGCTCCATGTCCACGATGAGGTCCTTCTCCACCGGGAGGCCCTTGATGGCCTCCACCGTGATCGGCTTGGAGGTGTCCAGGTCCTTCAGCAGGGTCTTGCAGGCCAGCCGGTTGCGGCCATTGATGCGCATGGCGTCGGAGCCGCAGATGCCGTGGGCACAGGACCGGCGGAAGGTCAGGGTGCCGTCCACTTCCCACTTGACCTTGTGCAGTGCGTCCAGCACGCGGTCAGTGCCGAACATGGTGAGATTCCATTCGTCCCACCACGCGTCTTCGGAGCGTTCGGGGTCATACCGGCGGACTTTCAGGGTGATGTCGAACTGCTGCACCGCTGTTGCCCCCTGCCCGGAGGAGGCGAGGTCAACCTTGGATGCGGGTTCTTTCTCAACTGTGGGGGTGCTCATCAGTACTTACGCTCCATCGGCTCGTAGCGGGTGAAGGTGACCGGTTTGGTGTCGAAACGGATGCCCGAGACGCCCTCGGTCTCAAAGCCGGGATCCTTGTACAGCATCGAATGCAGCATGAAGTTCTCGTCGTCCCGGTCGGGGTAGTCCTCGCGGTAGTGGCCGCCGCGGGACTCTTTGCGGTGCATCGCGGAGACCGTCATGACTTCAGCCATGTCCAGCAGGAAGCCCAGCTCGAGGGCCTCCAGCAGGTCTAGGTTGAACCGTTTGCCCTTGTCCTGGACCGTGATCTGCTTATAGCGGGCCTTGAGCTCGCTGATCTTGTCCAGGGCCTCCCGGATGCTCTCCTCAGAGCGGAAGACCTGCATATTCAGATCCATCGTGTCCTGGAGTTCGGCCCGGATGGTGGCCACCCGCTGCTCTCCGGTGGAGCTTCGCAGCATCTCCAGCTGCTCGGTGACGAAAGCCTCCGGAGCTTCGGGCAGCTCCACGAAATCGGCGCTGGTGGCGTACTCGGCGGCGTAGATGCCGGCGCGTTTGCCGAAGACATTGATGTCCAGCAGGGAGTTGGTGCCCAGACGGTTCGAGCCGTGCACGGACACGCAGGCGACCTCGCCGGCGGCGTAGAGCCCCGGAACCACGGTCTCGTTGTCCTGCAGGACCTCGGCCTTGATATTGGTGGGCACTCCGCCCATGGCGTAGTGACAGGTGGGGAAGACCGGCACCGGCTCGGTGTGCGGCTCCACGGCGAGGTAGGTGCGGGCGAACTCCGTAATATCCGGCAGCTTCGCGTCAATGTGCTCCGGCTCCAGGTGGGTCAGGTCCAGATACACATAGTCCTTATTGGGGCCGGCGCCGCGTCCCTCGCGGACCTCCTGGGCCATGGCGCGGGCCACAATGTCACGCGGGGCGAGGTCCTTGATCGTGGGGGCGTAGCGCTCCATGAACCGCTCGCCCTCACTGTTGCGCAGGATCCCGCCTTCTCCGCGGGCAGCCTCAGAAAGCAGCACTCCCAACCCGGCCAGTCCGGTGGGGTGGAATTGGACGAACTCCATGTCCTCCAGCGGGATTCCGGCCCGGTACGCGATGGCCATACCGTCGGCGGTCAGGGTGTGCGCATTGGAGGTGGTCTTGAAGATCTTGCCCAGCCCACCTGTGGCGAAGACCACAGACTTGGCTTGGAAGATGTGCAGCTCTCCGGAGGCCAGATCGTAGGTGACCACGCCTGCCACACGCTTCTGCATGTAGGTGGTGCCGTCAGCGCGAGTCGCGGACTCCTCCACCGTGATCAGGTCCAGCACGTAGTACTCGTTGTAGAACTCCACATTGTGCTTGACGCAGTTCTGATAGAGCGTCTGCAGGATCATGTGGCCGGTGCGGTCGGCGGCGTAACAGGCCCGGCGCACCGCAGCTTTGCCATGGTCGCGGGTGTGTCCGCCGAACCGGCGCTGGTCGATCTTGCCCTCCGGCGTCCGGTTGAAGGGCAGCCCCATCTTCTCCAGATCGAGCACGGCGTCGATGGCCTCCTTGGCCATCACCTCCGCAGCGTCCTGGTCCACCAGGTAGTCGCCACCCTTGACGGTGTCGAAGGTGTGCCACTCCCAGTTGTCCTCTTCGACATTGGCCAGGGCCGCACACATGCCGCCCTGCGCGGCACCAGTGTGGGAGCGAGTGGGGTAGAGCTTGGTCAGCACCGCAGTGCGCGCGCGCTGGCCTGACTCAATGGCAGCGCGCATACCCGCGCCGCCGGCGCCGACGATCACAACGTCGTACTTATGAACCTGCATGTTCTGTTCGGCTCTCTTCTGTTGATGCGTTTGAAGTGCTAATGCTGCGTCGGCTCCGCCAACGCTCAGTTGGCGATGTTCTCGCAGAATGCCGGCGCGTAGTCCATCAGGTTGCCGGCGTCGTCGACCAGGCAGGGCTCGAAGGTGAAGATCACCAGGGTGCCAAGAATGATGATGACCGTCGTGGCGAGGTACAGAATGGACTTCAGCCACAGCCGGGTCGAGTCCTTCTCTGCGTAGTCATTGATGATGGTGCGCATGCCGTTGGTCCCGTGCAGCATGGCAAGCCACAGCATGGTGAGGTCCCAGAACTGCCAAACCGGGTTGGCCCACTTGCCGGCGACGAACGCGAAGTCGATCTGGTGGATGCCCTCGCCGACCAGGAGATTGGTGAACAGGTGCACGAAGATGAGCACCACCAGGGCTGCGCCGGAGACGCGCATGAAGACCCATGCGACCATCTCAAACGACCCGGAGGAGGGATTGGAGCGCAGGTACTTCGGATCGATGCGTCCGGAACGGGGGGCTTCGATGCCCTTAGCAGGAAGTACTGCCTCAGAGTTAGCGGCGGTCATCTCAGAAGCCCTCCCAGCCGTCGAAGAAAAGCATCAGGTGACGAATCGAGAACGCCACCATGGTCACGAACCACAGGGCCATCACGGCCCACAGCATCTGGCGGTGGTAGCGGGTTCCCTGCTTCCAGAAGTCCACCAGGATGATGCGCAGACCATTGAAGGCGTGGAAGACGATGGCGCCCACCAGCCCGATCTCGCCCATGATCATGATGGGATGCTTATAAGCGCCGATGACCGCATCGTAAGCCTCAGGTGAGACACGGACCAGCGAGGTGTCCAAGACATGGACCAGGAGAAAGAAGAAGATACCGACACCGGTGATCCGGTGCCCCACCCAGGACCACATACCCTCGCGGCCTCTATAGAGCGTCCCCCGTCCCCCGGAGGTGCTTTTTGTCTGCGTCACGTTCAGTTACCTTTCCAGCGTCGTCGCATGGCACTGTGCTCCATCCTAATCTTTACTGATGCCCCAATGTTTTCTACTCGTTGTAGAAAACTGCTCCTGCGGTCATGAGCTGACTCACATCCGGCCGCTCGGTTCCTGCATCAACAGATACTCTTGGTCGAGTGACTTCCAGCTCCGCCTCCCCCCAGGACCCACCCTCGGCCTCAGCGCTTGACCGCTTCCATGCCGTTATTCCCGCCGGCGGGGTCGGTACCCGGCTGTGGCCGCTCTCCCGGGAGGGCGCTCCCAAATTCCTGCACGATCTGACCGGATCGGGCAGCACGCTGATCCGCTCCACCTACGAGCGGCTGTTTCCGCTCTCCGGCCACGCTGTGATGGTTGTCACCGGCGAGGCCCACGGCGAGGCGGTGCTCGGCCAGCTCCCCGAGCTGCGAACGGCTGATCTGGTGCTGGAGCCGGAGCCCAAAGATTCGGCCGCCGCCATCGGGCTGGCCGCCGCCATTCTGCACGCCCGGGACGTGGCGGCCGGCCGCACCGGAGCCGAAGGCACCATTATGGGGTCCTTCGCCGCCGACCACGTCATCGCCCCCGTGCCGCTGTTCCGCGACGCGGTGGGCCAGGCGGTGGCTACCGCGGCCACCGGCAAGATCGTCACCATCGGCATCAAACCCACCCACCCCTCCACGGCATTCGGCTATATCCGTACCGGTGAGCACTTCCCGGTACCCGACGCCCCCGACGCCCACCAGGTGATCGAGTTCGTGGAGAAGCCCGGGGAGCAGGTGGCACAGGACTACGTGGCCAGCGGCCGCTACCTGTGGAATGCAGGAATGTTTGTGGCACCGGTCGCTCTGCTGCTGGACCATCTCGCCGCCGCCGAGCCCGACCTCTACGCGGGCCTGACGGAGATCGCTGCGGCCTGGGACACTGCAGACCAGACAGAAGTCATGGCGCGCATCTGGCCCAAGCTGCCCAAGACCGCGATCGACTATGCCGTGGCCGAGCCGGCCGCAGACGCTGGCGATGTCGCCGTCATCCCGGGCACCTTCACCTGGGACGACGTGGGGGACTTTGCCGCCATCGCACGGCTGAATCCGGCTGCCCAACAGGAGAATATGACGGTGCTGGGCACCAAGCCGCGGGTCTATTCGGAAGATTCCTCCGGCGTCGTCGTCTCAGAGACCCAACGGGTGGTGGCGCTGATCGGTGTCCAGGACATTGTGGTGGTCGACACTGACGATGCCCTGCTTGTCACCACCACCGATCACGCGCAGAGTGTCAAGCAGGCCGTCAAAGCGCTCAAGGAGAAGGGAGATTCCGATGTCCTCTGATGCGGAAGCATACGAGCAGGAGACGACGGCGCGGGTCGACGCTGAGGTCTCCCGCCTCACCACGCCGGTGGCCGCCGCAGCGGAGATCGTGGCAGCGCTGGAGAGCGAGCTGATCGCTTTCCGCAGAGACATTCACGCCCACCCGGAGCTGTCCTGGAAGGAGAAACGGACCACCTCCACCATCGCGGCGCACCTTCGCCAGGTGGGCCTGGATCCGCAGCTGCTGCCCGAAACCACCGGGTGCTATGTGGACATCGGTCCTCTGGATGCTCCGATCGCCGCAGCTTTTCGCGGCGATATCGACGCACTCCCCATTGCCGAATCCACCGGGCTCGACTACGCCTCACGGAACCCGGGCGTGGCGCACTCCTGCGGTCACGACCTGCACACCACCGTGATGCTCGGCCTGGCGTGGACGCTGCAGCGGATGCACACGGCATTGGCCGCAGCCTCGCCCCATGGGTTGAACAGCCGTATCAGGATCATCTTCCAACCCGCCGAGGAACACTTCCCGGGAGGCGCCCAGGAGGTGGTCCGGCAGGGCCTGCTGCGCGGGGTTCCCAGGATCTTCGCTCTGCACGCAGACCCCAAGCTCACCGTCGGGTCGGTCGGCACGCGGATCGGTCCCATCACCTCCGCCTCCGATCTGGTCCAGGTGAACGTCTCCGGCCGGGGCGGGCACACCTCTCGGCCCCATCTGACTGAAGACGTCATCGGTGCCCTGAGTCACATCGCCACCACCGTGCCGGCCATCCTGGCTCGCCGGATCGACGTGCGCAGCGGAGTGTCCCTGGTGTGGGGCCACATCAGTGCGGGCAACGCCGCCAATGCCATCCCGGCACTGGGCTCCCTGCACGGCACCATGCGGATCCTCGACGCTGACGCGTGGAAGGAGGCCGGGGGCGTGCTGACCGAGGTGGTGGAGCAGGCCGCGTCCGCCTATGGAGTCAGTGTCACCCTCAACCATGTCCGGGGAGTGCCGCCGGTGGTCAATGATGAGGACGCCACCGGCATCATTGACCGGGCGGTCAAGAGGGCCCTGGGTGAAGCCGGACTGACGCTGGCGGAGCAGTCCATGGGCGGGGAGGACTTCGGTTGGATGACCCAGGAGGTGCCCGGGTCCATGTTCCGGCTGGGCACCATGACCCCGGGTGGGGAGCTCTACGACCTGCACCGCGGAGACTATATGCCTGACGAGCGGGCCATCGGCGTGGGCGTGCGGGTCATGACCGAAGTGGCACGGGCCTGCATGTCCTCCACCGCTTAGGATTGGCCCATGGCTGACGACGTCGACTTCAGCGTGCTCACTGCCGCGGCACACCAGGCGATGAGCCGCGCGTACGCACCATATTCGCACTACCCCGTGGGGGCCGCGGCACTGACCACCGACGGCCGGCTGATTACCGGCTGCAATGTCGAGAACGCCTCCTACGGCCTCGGTCAGTGCGCGGAGAACACGCTGGTGGGGCAGCTGCAGCTGACCGGCGGCGGTCACCTGGCGGCATTCACCTGTGTGAACGCCCACGGGGAGACCATCATGCCCTGCGGCCGATGCCGCCAGCTGCTCAACGAGTTCGCCGCAGAGACGTTCGCGATCCTGACCCCGGAAGGAGTCACAGACATGGCGGGAATCCTGCCGCAGGCCTTCGGCCCCGCTGACCTCGGGAGGGTGAGGCAGTGAGCGCGGACTACGACGTCGTTGACCTCATCCGGCTCAAACGCGACGGCGGCGCACTGAGCCATGCACAGATCGACTGGCTGATCACTGCCTACACCGAGGGTGCGGTGGCCGAGGAGCAGATGAGCGCACTGGCAATGGCCATCCTGCTGCGTGGAATGAGCCGGGCGGAAATCCGGCAGTGGACCGCAGCCATGATCGCCACCGGTGAGCGGATGGACTTCCGCTCCCTGACTCGCCCCGACGGCAGCCGGAGGCTGACCGCTGACAAACACTCCACCGGGGGAGTGGGGGACAAGATCACCCTGCCGCTGGCCCCGCTGGTGGCCTCATACGGGGTGCCGGTCCCTCAGCTCTCCGGGCGCGGACTCGGCCACACCGGCGGCACGCTCGACAAGCTCGAAGCGGTCCCCGGATGGCGGGCCAGCCTGACCAACGCGGAGGTCCTGGAGCAGCTCGACGCCGTCGGAGCCGTCATCTGCGCCGCGGGGCCCGGCCTGGCACCGGCTGATAAGAAGCTCTACGCACTGCGCGATGTCACCGGCACTGTGGAATCCATCCCGCTGATCGCCAGCTCCATCATGTCCAAGAAGATTGCCGAGGGCACCGATGCGCTGGTCCTCGACGTCAAGGTCGGCACCGGGGCGTTTATGAAGAATTACGACGACGCCGCCGCGCTGGCCCGGACCATGGTGGCACTGGGCACCGACGCGGGGGTGACCACCACCGCCCTGCTCACTGAGATGGACACCCCGCTGGGGCTCACCGCTGGCAATGCGGTGGAGGTCCAGGAATCCGTGGAGGTGCTGGCCGGGGGTGGACCCGGCGACGTCGTCGAACTCACCGTGGCGTTGGCCGCAGAGATGCTGGCCGGGGTGGGCCTCAGCGGCGTGGACCCCCGGGAGAACCTGCGCAACGGCAAAGCGATGGACTCCTGGCGCGCCATGATCACGGCCCAGGGCGGAGACCCGGATGCCGCTCTGCCGCAGCCGCGCCACCAGCACACCATCACCGCCGAAGCCTCTGGCACACTGATCCGGATGGATGCTTACGCGGTGGGAATCGCCGCCTGGCGGCTGGGCGCTGGGCGGGCGCGCAAGGAGGACCCCGTGCAGGCCGCCGCCGGAGTCCGGCTGCACGCCAAGCCCGGCGACACTGTGCAGGCCGGGGCGCCGCTGATGACGCTCTGCACTGATGACCAGCAGCGCATCCCGCGTGCCGAGCAGGCCTTGGCTGGCGCCGTTGACATCGCCGCAGGCTCCGCGCCGGCAGCTGCGGCGCTGATCAAGTCCCGGATCACCGCCGCGGATATTTGACGCCTGCGGCATGGGACTCGGCGACCTGCTCGATCAGCTCAATGAGCTGATCCTCACCGCAGCCTCAGGGTGGTGGACCCTGATCGGACTGTTCGTCTTCTGCGTAGGCGACGGAGTCTTTCCGGTGCTGCCCTCGGACGCGTTGGTGGTCGGACTGGGGTCCGTGCAGGATTCCCCGGGCACCCCGCACTGGATGTGGGTAGTCCTGGTCGCCGCCGGCGGCGCTGTGTTGGGCGACTTCATCGCCTGGAACCTCGGCCGCTGGATCGGCACCCACCGGTTTGAATGGATGCGCCAGCCCACCCCCCAGAAGACCCTGGTCTGGGCCCGACACGAACTCGACAAGCGCGGGGTGCTGCTGATCTTCGTCGGCCGGTTCATTCCCGGCGCCAGGGTCGCTATCAATTTCGTGGCCGGCTCCACGCAGTTTTCGCTGCGCCGATTCCTGCTCATCGACGGTGCCGCCTCGCTGCTGTGGGCCGGCTGGCTGACCGGACTGGGGATGATCGGCGAAGCGCTGATCGGAAACATGCTCATCGCCATGGCGGTGGGCATCGGGGTCGCGATCGTCCTGGGCTGGATCAGTGAGCGGCTGTTCAAACTCTTCACCGCCTGGCTGGACCGCCGCGGCTACCACTTGGACCCCGAGGGGTACCAAGACATCGGTGAGGTCCCGGTGGAGCCGCCCATTCACCTGCGCCGCCGCCCCCGGAATCCCAGACATGACGACGACGCCTCCTGAGCGGCGGAGCCCACCGGTAGGCTAGGGCCATGAGCACACTCGACGGTTTCCAAGCCCAGCTGCGGGCCCTACCAAAAGTTTCCCTCCACGATCATCTGGACGGGTCGCTGCGTCCGCAGACCCTGATCGATCTCGCCGCCGAAGTCGGCCACGAGCTGCCCACCGCCGACCCCGAGGCGCTGCAGGAGATCTTCCGCACCAATGCCAACTCCGGAGATCTGGTCAAGTACCTGGAGGCTTTTGCGCACACCACCGCGGTGATGCAGTCGGCGGAGAATCTGCGCCGCGTGGCGCGGGAGTACGTGGAGGATCTGGCCGCCGACGGCGTGGTCTACTCCGAAGTCCGCTGGGCGCCGGAGCAGCATCTGGCCGGCGGACTGACCCTCGATGAGACTGTCGAAGCAGTCCAAGCCGGACTTAACGACGGCGTGGAGGCAGTCGAGGCCAACGACGGTGTGATCGCCGTGGGACAGCTGATCTCCGCCATGCGCCAGGCTGACCACGCCGAAGAGATCGTGGAGCTGGCGCTGCGGCATCGGGATGCGGGGGTGGTGGGCTTCGACATCGCCGGACCTGAGGCGGGATTCCCGCCGTCGCGCTTTGCCGCGAGCTTCACCCGGCTGGCTGAGCAGATGCTCCCGGCCACCGTGCACGCCGGAGAGGCCGACGGGCTCGAATCCGTGCGCGGTGCCCTGGTGGACGGACGTGCTCAGCGGCTGGGCCACGGCATCCGAGTAGCCGAGGACATCACACTGACCTCCGGGCCGGAGTCGCGTTCGAAGATCGGCGACGGCGGCGAGGACCTCATCGAGGTGGAGCTGGGCCCAGTCGCCACCTGGGTCAGGGACCGGCAGATTCACTTGGAGACCTCTCCCACGTCCAACCTCCAAACCGGGGCCGTGTCCGCCCTGACTGGCAAGACCGAGGCAGAGCTGGCCCACCACCCCTTCGACATGCTCTACCAGCTGGGGTTCAACGTCGGGGTCAACACGGACAACCGGCTGGTCTCCGGGGTCACACTCACCGGAGAGCTCGCCGCGCTGGCGGAGGCGTTCGACTACGGATTGGCCGAGCTGGCCGATTTCCAGATCAACGCCATTGAGGCCAGCTTCCTGGGATATGAGGAGCGCGAGGTGTTGGCCGCGCACATTCTCGAGGCCTGGCAGTGACCACCCTCCCGCATATGGAGCAGCTGGGCGACATCATCGCCCAGCTGCGCGAGCACTGCCCCTGGACCGCGCAGCTGGACCACCGGGCGCTGACCCCCTACCTGTTGGAAGAGGCCCAGGAGGTCGCTGAGGAGATCGAGGCGGGAATCGTCGGGGAGCCGCTGCGCAAGGAGCTCGGCGACATCCTGCTCCAGGTGGTGCTGCACTCGGCGATCGCCGAAGAGCGCGGCGAGTTCACCCTCGACGATGTGGCAGAGGCGATCTGCGCCAAGCTCATCCGGCGCAATCCCCATGTCTTCGAACCGGACGGGCGGCTGAACCCGCAGGAGTCGACCGTGGCGGAGATCGACGCCGCATGGGACAGGATCAAAGCCCAGGAGAAGGCCGAACTCGACTAGGCTGGTGCTCAGTCAATGGTGACCGAAGCCCTCAACATCCCTGTCATGCAAGGAGAACCCATGTCCCTGATCGCTAGCGTCTTCGGCCGCGAAATCCTCGACTCCCGCGGCAACCCCACGGTGGAGGTCGACGTCCTGCTCGACGACGGGAGCTTCGGCCAAGCTGTTGTTCCCTCCGGAGCCTCCACCGGTGCGTTCGAAGCGGTGGAACGGCGCGACGGGGACACGGAGCGCTACCTGGGCAAGGGGGTCACCGAGGCCGTGAAGGCGGTCAATGAAGTCATCGCCCCGGCACTGGAAGGCCTCGACGCCACGGAGCAGCGGTCCATCGACCAGGTGCTGCTGGACCTCGACGGCACCGAGAACAAGGCCAGCCTGGGCGCCAACGCCATCCTGGGTGTGTCACTGGCGGTGGCGAAGGCCGCCGCCGACGCCTCGGACCTCCCGCTGTACAAGTACCTCGGCGGTCCCAACGCCCATCTGCTGCCGGTGCCGATGATGAACATCCTCAACGGCGGCTCGCACGCGGACTCCAACGTGGACATCCAGGAGTTCATGATCGCACCGATCGGTGCGGCGACATTCTCCGAGGCACTGCGCTCCGGCGTGGAGGTCTACCATGCGCTCAAGGGACTGCTCAAGGAGAAGGGCCTCTCCACCGGGCTGGGCGACGAAGGCGGCTTCGCGCCCGACCTGCCGTCGAACCGTGCCGCACTGGACCTCATCACCGAGGCCATCCAGCGGGCCGGCTACACCCCGGGCACGGACATCGCGCTGGCCCTTGATGTTGCCGCCACGGAGTTCTATGCCGATGGCGCCTACACCTTTGAGGGTGAGCAGAAGACTCCGGAGCAGATGAGTAAGTACTACCAGGAGCTGGTGGAGTCCTATCCGCTGGTCTCCATCGAGGACCCGCTGGATGAGGACGACTGGGCAGGGTGGAAGACGCTGACCGAGACCATCGGGGCGCAGGTCCAATTGGTTGGCGACGACCTCTTCGTCACCAACCCGGAGCGCCTGGCCAAAGGTATCGACAGCGGCACCGCGAACTCCCTGCTGGTGAAGGTCAATCAGATCGGTTCGCTGACTGAGACGCTGGAGGCCATCTCGCTGGCCCAGCGCAGTCTGTACACCACCATGATCAGTCACCGCTCCGGCGAGACCGAAGACACCACGATCGCTGACATCGCGGTGGCGGTCAACGCCGGGCAGATCAAGACGGGTGCGCCAGCGCGTTCGGAGCGGGTGGCCAAGTACAACCAGCTGCTGCGCATCGAAGAGGAGCTCGGCGACGCCGCGCGGTTCGCAGGCGCCTCCGCCTTCCCGCGTTTCACCGCCTCCTAACGCGTCCGCCCTCACCCCGCGCGGAAGCCCACCTCACGCGTCGGCCCAGCCCGCGCGCTGGGTCTGTGCTCCCACCTTCCCCTTCAGTGGCCGAATATGCCGGTCTGCAGGCGGCACATGTACCGCTGGGTCGGCATATTCGGCCACTGAGCGGAGGCAGCAGTGGGCACCTCGTGCCGGGGAGACCTTCGGAAGATTCTGCGATCCTCAGCGTGTCCTAGGGTCCGCATATACTGCCCCGCCAGTACGCTGATGTCCTGTAACAACGCTTCCCATCAGTGGTGTGCTCGCCGGTTCTGGCCATCCGCGGCTGAACCGGCGAGACACACCTAGTTCAAGGCGGTGACGGCCGTGCCCCGACACGCACGCAGCTCCAAAGCATCCGCCGCTGCACCAAAATCCCGCGCCACCAGCAGCCAGCGCCGGGCACAGTCACGTGCAGAACGCGCACGGGCCCGGCGCCTGCAGGAGCGCGAACAGGTCTCCGGCGAGATCCGCACTCCTGACGAGATCACCGCTCGCCGGGCACGCCGCGCCGACCGTCCTCAGCAGCACGCCCAGCGGCCCTCGACCACCACCCCCGTCTCGGCTCGGACCCTGGTCCCGGAACGGACGTTCTCCGGACGCATGATCGTGCTGACGATCGTCACCCTGGTGGTGATCTCCTTCCTGGTGCCGACGGTGCGCACCTACATGCAGCAGCGCGCGGAGCTCAGCGAGCTCGCCACGCAGATCGCCCAGGAGCAGCAGCTGCAGGAGGAGCTCTACTCGGAGCTGGCCCGTTGGGATGATCCCCAGTTCGTCCAGCGCCAGGCGCGGGAACGGATCAACCTCATGGTCCCGGGAGAACGCAGGTACCACGTGATCGGGGATCTGGGCACTGTGGAAGTCGAGACGGACTCAGCCGAGGACATCGCCGAGGACGGAGACTGGGCCGACGAGCTATGGGAATCGGTCATCGAATCCGCTGAGCAGTAAAGTGGTGTGCTGTGAACCGCGCACCCGTCCCCTCCTCCGTTCCGACCCAGCAGGACCTTGACACGCTGAGCCTGCAGCTGGGCAGGCCAGTGCGCGACGTCGTCGAAATTCCCGCCCGGTGCGTCTGTGGCAGCCCGCTGGTGGCTGCCACCGCGCCCCGGCTCTCCAACGGCATCCCGTTCCCCACCACGTTCTACCTCACCCATCCCACCGCGACTGCGGCGGTCTCCCGACTCGAGGCAGCCGGTGTGATGGCGGAGATGACCCAGCAGCTCCACGACGATCCACTGTTGGCGCAGCAGTATCGGCAGGCCCACGAGCACTACCTGGCCGAACGCGAACGGATCCGGAACCTGGCGAACCTCGAACCGGTCTGGGAGATCGAGGGCATCTCCGCCGGGGGCATGCCCACGCGGGTGAAGTGCCTGCACGTGCTCACCGGGCACGCCCTGGCAGCGGGGCCAGGGGTCAACCCCTTGGGGGATCAGACGCTGGAACGGATCAGCACCGAATGGACCGCAGAGACCTGCACATGTGAGACTGCCTGGGACCACAGTGCGGAGGTCCCTGTCGCAGACCTCTCACGCCACGTGCGCCGTCTCAAGGAAAGAGAAGCTTCATGAGAGTTGCCGCTATCGACTGTGGCACCAACTCCATCCGCCTGCTCATCGCCGATGTTGACCTCCCCGGCAGCGGCGCCCTGACTGAGGTGGTGCGGCGCATGACTGTGGTGCGGCTGGGCGAAGGCGTCGATCAGACCGGAGAGTTCTCCGCAGAGGCGCTGCAGCGGACCTTCGCAGCGGTTGATGACTATGCCGCACTCATCCGCCACCACCGCGCCCAGGCAGTCCGGTTCGTGGCCACCTCAGCCTCTCGGGACGTGGGCAACCGTGAGGAGTTCATCGCGGGTGTCGAATCCAGGCTCGGCGTCACACCGGAAGTCATCCGCGGCTCCGAGGAGGCTGGGCTGTCCTTCGCAGGGGCAGCCTCCGTCCTGGACTGGGACTCCTCCCGCAAGGTTCTGGTCGTCGACCTGGGAGGGGGGTCCACCGAGTTCGTGCTCGGCACCTGCCACGGCGCTGAGCATGCCACCTCCACGGATATGGGCTGCGTGCGGTTCACCGAACGCCATATGCGCACCGACCCCCCGGCGGAGACTGAGTGCTCCATGGCAGCCTTCGAGACCCTGAGCTTCCTCGAAGACGTGGCGCAGGTGATGCCCCTGCATGAGACCGAAACAGTCATCGGCGTCGCTGGCACGGTCACCACCGTGACCGCGCATGCGTTGAAACTGGAGGATTACGACGCCGAGACCATCCATGGCACCGAACTGTCCTTGGACGCCCTGCACCAGTCAGTGGACCAGCTGGTGCACAGCACCCGGGAGCAGCGCGCAGCGATGCCGTTCATGCACCCCGGACGGGTGGACGTCATCGGAGCCGGCGCGCTGATCTGGGGCACCATCCTGGACTACCTGAACAAGATCACCCAAGGCCGGGTGACTTCAGCCATCGCCTCCGAGCACGACATACTCGACGGGCTGGCCATGTCCCTGGCCCGCGACGTCGCGGCCGATCAGGAGGTCACCAGTTGAGCCGGTTAGGGCGCAGAGTCTGCTCGGCCGGCGTCGTCGGGCTTCTCGTCGCGCAGCTGTTCGCTGCGCCGGCCTACGGGCAGGGCACCCGCGGCGAACAGTTCTGGCTGGAGGACTACGGGGTCACTGAGGCATGGGAGACCACCCACGGCGAGGGTGTCACCATTGCAGTGATCGACACCGGAGTCGACGGCGGCCACCCCGCACTCGAGGGCGCCACGGTCGGCGGCACCGACGTCTCCGGGGGAGGGGACGGCAGCGGAGGCCCGGTGGCGCAGACCAATACCGAACACGGCACGCTGGTGGCTTCTCTGGCCGCAGGACGCGGCGAGGAGCTCCCCCAGGAGATGGAGCCGGAGGACTTCGACGATCTGTCCGACGAGGAATGGGATGACTGGTTCGACGACTTCCTAGCCGATCTGGAGGAGATCTACGGCGAGGACTGGGAGGACGAAGTCGACGAGGACGTCCTCGACGAGTTCTACGAGACCCGCGTCTTTCCGGGTATGGAGGAGGCTGAGGAGGACGACTCCGAGGCTCTGGACCCCGAGTCACTGCCGTGGCCAGAACGCCCCGCCGGTGTGGTGGGCGTCGCCCCCGAGGCGGATCTGCTCTCCGTCTCCCTGGTGTTGGAGGACCCCAACCCCCACGGACCGAGTACAGACGACCAGATCGCCCAAGCCGTACGGTGGGCGGTGGACAATGGGGCAGACATCATCAACATGTCTATCGGTTCCGGGACCCAGGACTGGCCGGAAAGTTGGGACGAGGCGTTTCTGCACGCCGAGCAGAATGACGTTCTGGTCATCGCGGCAGCGGGGAACCGGGCGGCCGGGCACTGGTCGGTCGGGGCGCCGGCCACCATCCCCGGCGTGCTCACCGTGGCGGGGGTGAACCAGGACCGAGACATCAGCCAGGAGTCCTCCTCCCAGGGCATTGCCGTGGACATCGCGGCAGCTGCTGAGCCTCTGGTCGGTGCGCTCCCCGAGGGGGGCTACGGCGCGTGGACCGGCACTTCGGGGGCCACTCCTATCGTGGCCGGAGCTGCTGCACTGGTGATGGCGGCGCACCCGGAGCTCTCTGCGCAGCAGGTCAAGCATCGGCTGCTCACCTCCGCAGACTCCGCCGGGGCAGAGGGCATCGACCCGGAATTCGGTCACGGTGTGCTCAACGTGGACGCAGCAGTCAACGGCAGTGTGCCCGACTTCAACGCTGCCGACTATGACACCCTGGAAGACTGGATCCAGGTCCACCGCCGCTCGGAGGCCGAGACCCAGGACGCCGAGGGCATTCCCGAGGACGCCGGCGTCGTGGCCGGCCCCGAGGGTGAGCCCCGGGACCTGCCGCAGGCCGCCGAGGTCAGATCCAGCCAAGACTGGGCAGGCCCGGTCACCCTCGGGGTGAGCGCACTGGTTCTGGTGGCGCTGATGACCCTGGCCGCGGTCCACCTCTTCTCCCGTCGCGACAACTGAACCACCCTCACGGCAATGGGGCCGTGCCCGAAATTCACCGCACAATCCACCGCGATCGCCCCTGTTCGAAACCCATATAGGATGGAGCCCATGGCACTGAAGCTCTCTGAAAAACCCCGAATTCTCATCGTAGGCGGCGGTTACGTCGGCCTCACGGTCGCCCAGCAGCTGCAGAAGAAGGTCAAGGCCGCTGGCGGGATCGTCACACTGGTCGACCCGCTTCCCTACATGACCTACCAGCCGTTCCTGCCCGAGGTGGTCGGCGGACACATCGAAGCCCGTCACGCGGTGGTGCCCCACCGCCGGCACCTGAAGGACACGGAGGTGATCACCGGCAAAGTCACCTCAGTGGACCACAGTGCCAAAGTGGCGATGATCGGTCTGGGTGAAGGCGACAGCGTCGAGGTGCCGTACCAGGACATCGTGATGGCCGCCGGAGCCACCACCCGCACCTTCCCCATCGAAGGTCTGGCCGAGAACGGCATTGGACTGAAGACCATTGAGGAAGCGCTGGGCCTGCGCAATCACATTCTGGAGCGTCTGGAAGCTGCCTCAGTCATGACCGATGAGACCGCCAAGCGGCGCGCGCTGACCTTCACTGTGGTCGGCGGCGGATTCGCCGGCATCGAGTGCGTCGCGGAGATGGAGGACATCATCCGCGCCGCCGTGAGCCAGAACCCCCGGCTGTCGCAGTCCGATGTGCGCATCGTCCTGGTCGAGGCCATGGGGCGGATCATGCCGGAAGTCACCGAAGACCAGGCGGTCGGCGTGGTGGAGCACCTGCGCGGCCGCGGCGTCGAAGTCCTGCTGAACACCTCGTTGGGCTCCGCCGTCGACGGCGAGCTGACCCTGATTGCGATGGCAGACAAGTCGACTGTGGACACCTTCGCCTCCGACACACTGGTGTGGACCGCCGGGGTGGCGGCCAACGCCGTGGCGCGCAGCTCCTCGTTCCCAGTGGACGAGCGCGGACGTCTCACGGGTTCAGCCACCCTGCAGATCCTCAATGAGGACGGCGACGTCATCGACGGCGCCTGGACCGCCGGCGATATCGCCGCCATCCCCGACCTCACCGGTGCGGGACCCGGCGGATTCTGCGTCCCCAATGCCCAGCACGCCTGGCGTCAGGCCAAGCTCCTGGCCAAGAACCTCTACGCGGCACGCTTCGGCGACGGTCGCATCGCCGAGTACAAGCACGACTCCCTGGGCGCGGTGGCCGGGCTCGGCCTCTACAAGGGAGTCGGCAACCCGATGGGCGTCAAGGTCAAGGGCATGCTCGCCTGGGCGGCCCACCGTGGGTACCACGGTATGGCCATCCCCACCCTGGAACGTAAGGTGCGCGTAGCCGGCGGCTGGGTCAACGAGCTGATCTTCGGCCGCGACGTCACCCCGTTGCGGGACCTGGAGAACCCGACCCGGGCCTTCTACGAGGCAGCCGGAGGCACCAAGGAGAAGGTCAAGCGCTGAGCCTTCGCCGATCTGCGAGGCAGGAGGGCCGGCGGCAGCGCACGGCCCTCCTCCCGCCCCCTATAGCCCAACTGGCAGAGGCAGTCGACTTAAAATCGATACAGTCTGGGTTCGAATCCCAGTAGGGGGACCACGGCGCCGAGCTCCGGCGCGCCCGGTACGGCGACCAGCCGTATGCTGGGGGTATGGCATTGACGGCGGGGCAGATCGTGGAAGCTGCCCACGGGTTGGTGACCCGGTACGGCGTACAAGATGTGTCGATGCGCCGAGTCGCCGGGGAGCTCGGGGTACGCCCCGGAGCGCTCTACTACCACGTCCCGAATAAGCAGGAGATGCTGCGCCGGGTAGCACGTCGGGTGCTGGAGCCGTTGCACGAGGTCACCGACGAGCCGCTGGCGCTCCTGCAGCGGCTGCGCCAACTGGTGCTCGCGCTGCCCGACGGTGGAGACCTCATTCTCATCGCCTATTCCTTGGACCCTGAACTGCCGCCAGTGCCCGCTCTGCGGTCGGGCCTGCTGCTGCACAGCTGCACCCCTGCAGAGGCAGAGGAGACCGCGGCAATACTGATGCGCTACGCGCTGGGAGCGCTGGCCGTGGAGCAGAACTCTCTGCTGTTCGGCCAGTCCGACCCGGCAGCCAGCGTGCGCTATGAGCGGGGCCTGCTCGCGCTGCTGGCCGGCGTGCGGAACACCGTGTCTTCCCCGTAATTTGAACCCACTAATTTGAACCCGCTAATTTGAACACCGTTCAATTACGGCTTAAAGTGCTCTTAGCCCCTCACTCACACCCTGTACAGCCACTGGAAGGTGCCCCATGTCCCATTCAGCCGCGGAGAGCCCTTCCGTCGAGCCCCCTTCCGTCGAGAGCACTGCTCCGCGCCGCCCGGGGCGAAACACCGCTCAGGACATCGCGCTCATCGGAGTCTTCGCCGCACTGATCGCGGTGCTGGCCTTCGCCCCCCCCATACCTGTGGGAAACTTCGGCGTCCCCATCACCCTGCAGACGCTGGGTGTCTCGCTCGCAGGCCTCGTCCTGGGACCCTGGCGGGGGGCAGCAGCGGCCGGACTGTATGTGGCCCTCGGCCTGCTGGGCCTGCCGATCTTTGCCGGGTTTGTCGGCGGTTTCGGCGTGCTGGCTGGACCCTCGGCCGGCTATCTGCTGGCCTTCCCGCTGATGGCGCTGGTCACCGGTTTCATTGCGCGCGCTGTGCTGCGCCGCGGCCCGGTGCGCTGGCGGGTGCCGCTGCTGTTCCTGGCCGCGATCGCCGGCAGCATCTTGGTCAACCACCCCATGGGCATCCTCGGGATGAGCATCAACCTGCAGGTCACCCTCGGGGAGGCCTTCCTGTTCGACGTCGTCTTCTGGCCCGGCGACATAGTGAAGTCACTGGTGGCCGCCGGTGCTGCCGCACTGGTTCACCGGGCTGCTCCGTGGATCCTGGTCAGGGGATGACCGAGGCGGCGGGCATTGAGTTCACCCGCGTCCGGGTGGTGGCGGGAGACCGCCTGCTGCTGAGCATCCCGGCGCTGCAGCTCACCGAGCCGCGCATCACCGTGATCGGGCCCAACGGCGGAGGGAAATCGACGCTGCTGCAGCTGATCAACGGGCTGGTGGAGCCCACGGAGGGTTTCGTCAGCGTAGACGGACACGACACGGTGGACCACGGCCGAGCTGTGCGCCAGAGTGCGGGGTTTGTCTTCTCCAGTCCCGCGGCCCAGCTGGTCATGCCTACCCCGTTGGAGGACGTGGAGCTGTCCCTGCGGCGCACCGTTCGCGACTCCTCCGCCCGCCGCGCAGCAGCAACGCAGTGTCTGACCGAGCTCGGCATCGCAGACCTGGCAGACCGCAGCTCCCAGGAGCTGTCCTCCGGACAGCAGCAGCTGGTGGCCCTGGCCACCGTCCTGGTGCTGAAGCCGCGGATTCTGCTGCTCGATGAGCCCACCACTCTGCTGGACCTGATCAACGCCCGGCGTTTCATCCAGCAGGTGGAGGCGCTGGGTCAGCGCCAGAAGATCACCACCATCACCGCCACCCATGATCTGGACCTGGCCGCCCGGGCTGATCGCACCCTGCTGGTGCAAGGCGGCAGAATCGTCGCCGACGGGCCCCCGGAACGCGTGATCGGCACCTACCGTCAGCACAGCACCGTATGAGGTCGCGCCGCCGCCCCCGCCGACTGCGCCCGCGTGAACAGGTGCTGGGCCGCAGAGCACCGGGGCGGAGCTTCCTGCACAGAGCCCCCGGCGGCCTCAAAGTGCTCGTGCTGGCGATAGTCACCGCGGCAGTCCTGCTGATCCGCGAACCCATGGTGAGTCTCGGCGTCGTCGTGCTGGTGCTGGTAACCGCCGGCGCGGCCCGGGTGCCGCTGAGGATGATTCTGGTCCTGGTGCGGCGGCTGTGGCTTCTGCTGACGGTGTTGGTGGTGCTGCAGCTGATGCTCAACGACCTCTTCACCACCGCGGAGGTGCTGAGCCGCATCCTGGCCTGCCTGCTGGCCGCCCAGCTGCTGATGCTCACCACCGAACCCACCGAACTGGTCGGAGTCCTGCGCCGGATCCTTACCCCGCTCCGGTTTCTCGGAGTGCGGCCGGGACGGGTCGCCCTGGCTGCGCTGATCACCCTGCGGTCCATCCCGTACCTGGCCGATACCTTCCACTTGGCCGGGCAGCAGGCCCGCGCACGGGGCCTGGAGCGGGACCTGCGCGCACGCACAGTGCCGCTGCTGCTGGGTGCGGTGAACCATGCGCGGAACACGGGGCGTGCGCTCAATGCCCGCGGAATCGAGGAAGTCTGAGCGTCCCGGGCCCGTCACGGGGCGTGGCGAGTGCCCCCGTGCTTGTAGAATAGACACAGGCTAGAACTCCGCCGTTGATGACGTACCCCATGAAGGAGAGCGCAACCACTATGGCTATGCAATTTGGCAGCTCGAGCAACCCGGTCTTCAAGTCCGGGGCGATGCCAGACCAGTTCAATGCGGATAAGCGCCGTCGGTTCTACATGGATTCCGGCGCCGGCACCGTGCGCGAAGAACGTCAGCAGAAGACCTACGCCCAGCAGCATGGTCTGCCGAAGGCGGAGGAGCTGCAGCGGCAGTACGACATGCCTGAGCACGCAGGGCGTGAAGGCACACCGATGACCTACGACGACGTCATCCGGAAGACCGTCACCAGCTTTGCGGTGCTGCTGGTCGGAGCCGGTGCTGCGGTCACATTGGCCAGCATCATGCCCGGCATCGTGATGGGCCTGGCGCTGATCGCCGTGCTCGGCGGTCTGGTGCTGGGACTGGTCAACGCATTCCGGCGGGAGCCGAACCCTGCACTGATTCTGGCCTACTCCGCCGCCCAGGGCTTTTTCCTCGGCGCGCTCACCTGGGTCCTGGAAATGGCCTACCCCGGAGTCGCCGTCCAGGCTGTCACCGCCACCCTGGTGGTCTTCGGCACCGTGCTGGCGCTGTTCAAGTCCGGCAAGGTCCGCGCCACCCCCAAACTCACCAAGTTCTTCTTCACCGCGCTGCTCGCCTACGCGGTGTTCAGCCTGCTGAACTTCGGGCTGGTGCTGTTCACCGACATCGGAATGTTCGGCATGCGCGCCGGCTGGTTGGGTGTGGCGATCGGCGCCTTCGCCATCCTGCTGGCCAGCTACTCCCTGGTGCTTGACTTCACCAATATCCAGGAGGGTGTGGACGCCGGCGTGGAGCAGAAGTACGGCTGGGCGGCCGCATTCGGCCTCACCGTTTCCCTGGTGTGGCTCTACATCGAAATCCTCCGGGTGATTGTCATCCTGCGCTCCATGACGGAGTGAGCTGACGCCACTGCACACCCGCCGCAGGGCCCGTTGCGCGTTCAACCGACGCGTGGCGGGCCCTTTCGCGCAGGTGACGACGTTGCGGGCAGGTGTTCCGTGACAAGATGGAGCCCATGAGCACCGGCCCCACTCCAGAGAAAGCCGGGGAATCTGCCACCACCTACGCGGTCGAACCCCCGGCTGCAGGTGGCCTCGCAGCCCCGAACGAGGACACGCCGTCAGCTGATTCCAAAGAGTCGGACGAGAATCGCCTGCGCCAAGACATCCCCTGGGGAGTGCGCATCGCCGCGGAGTGGTCTTGGCGGATCATCATCATTCTGATTGCCGCCGGGGTGACCATCTGGCTGCTCAGCCATGTGATGCTCCTGCTGATCCCGCTGCTGATCGCCGGGCTGCTGGCCTCCCTGCTGCGGCCGCTGCACAACACGTTCCGCAGGCTGAAGTTCCCCCGGATCCTGGCTTCCATGACCTCCATCCTTGTGCTCATGGGTGGGGTCTTCGGCATTCTGTACCTCGTCGGCAGCGAGATCGTCTCCGGGTTCGCGGAGATGGCCGGCCAGGTGGAAACCGGCATTTTCGAGCTGATTGACTGGGCGGACCAAATAGCGCGGAACTTCGGCATAGAGATCTCCACCGAGCAGTTCAATCAGGGTCTCGAAGAGGCGATGAACTGGATCGAGGAGAATTCGGACGCCATTATGTCCGGCGCGGCCGGCGTCGGCTCCGTGGCCGGCAACATCATCATCGGCACCGTTCTTGTCCTGTTCACCCTTATTTTCTTCCTCGCCGACGGCCGCCGGCTGTGGGACTTCATGGTGGTCTTCGTTCCCGCCAAGCACCGTCCAGCAATCCACGGTGCCGGTCGCAGGGGTTGGACCGCGGTGGGCACCTACATGCGAGTCCAGGTGTTCGTCGCCTTCGTCGACGCGCTCGGGATCTACATCGGTGCCCTGATCCTCGATGTGCCGCTGGCGCTGCCGATCGCGGTGCTGGTGTTCTTCGGCGGCTTCGTGCCCGTGGTCGGTGCCGTGGTCACTGGTGCGGTGGCAGTGCTGCTGGCCTGGGTGGCACATGACTTCATGACCGCACTGCTGATGCTGGGCGTGGTGCTCCTGGTCCAGCAGATCGAGTCAAACGTGCTCCAGCCGATCATCATGGGCAAGGCCGTCAAGCTTCACCCCCTGGCCGTGGTGCTCGCGGTGACCGCCGGCACCACGCTCCTCGGGCTGATCGGCGCGCTGTTCGCCGTGCCGGTCCTGGCCTTCATCAAACGCGCCACCCAGTACCTCAACAAGGAGGAATGGCGGGGCGACGCCGACGCCCTGGCCATGGAACGCACCGTCAAGGAGGAGGCCCTGCGCCGAGCCGCCCAGCGGGAGCAGCTGGAGGCCGAGGAGCAGGCCAGCACGGCCTCGCTCAAGCGGCGAATCTTTGAGACCCTTCCTGTGCTGGACCCGCACAAACACGGCCCCGGCCGCGGCAAAGGCACTGAGGAGGACGACGCCGATACGCCGCCACCCAGCCCCGTGCCGGCCTCCCGTGACCGCCGAACCCCAGCTGCCGACACCGACAAGGACTCACCCTCGACATGACCCACCAGGACTCACTGCACGTACCCGGCCGCGAGCTCAATGTTCAGCTCAGTGATATCACCTCGGCGCGCGAGCTTCTCGAAGGGGTCATCGTCGACACTCCCATGGAGCATTCCCGGGCACTGGGCAGGATGCTCGGGGCCACGGTGCACCTGAAGGCAGAGAACCTGCAGCGAGCCGGATCCTTCAAGGTCCGCGGCGCCTACGTGCGCATGGCGCGGCTGAGCGATGAGCAGAAAGCCCGCGGCGTGGTCGCAGCTTCGGCGGGAAATCACGCGCAAGGGGTAGCGCTGGCCGCTAAGAAGCTCGGCGTCCAAGCGACCATCTTCATGCCCCGGGGCGTGGCGCTTCCCAAACTGGCCGCGACCCGGGACCACGGAGCGGAGGTGGTCCTGCACGGCTCCAACGTTGACGAGGCCCTCGTCGAAGCCCAACGATTCTCCGACGAGTCGGGCGCGGTCTTCATCCACCCGTTCAACCACACCGATGTGGTCGCCGGCCAAGGGACTATCGGCCTGGAGATCCTGGAGCAGCAGCCCGATGTGGACACGGTGTTGATGGGTATCGGAGGGGGAGGCCTGCTGGCTGGGGCCGCAGTGGCGCTGAAGCAGCAAGCTGCCCGGGAGGGCCGGACCATCAAGCTGATCGGTGTCCAGGCGGAGAACGCCGCCGCCTATCCGCCCTCACTGGCGGCGGATGCTCTGGTCCCGCTCAAAGGCGTGCGCACCATCGCCGACGGCATCGCGGTGGGCAGGCCCGGCGAAATACCGTTCGAGATCATCAAAGAGCTCGTCGACGACGTCGTCACGGTCAGTGAGGACGCCATCGCCAAAGCACTGATTTTCCTCCTGGAACGCTCCAAGCTGGTCGTCGAGCCCGCCGGAGCCGTGGGAGTCGCGGCACTGATGGAGGGGAAACTGGCGGAGTTGGGCATCAATCCCAAGAGCGTCGTCGCGGTGCTCTCCGGCGGGAACATCGATCCCATGCTCATGCTGCGGGTGATTCAGCATGGGCTTGCCGCCGCCGACCGGTTCCTGACCGTGAAGCTGATGCTCAAGGACCGCCCCGGCGAACTCGCCATCATCTCCAAGATCATCGCTGACACCGACGCCAATGTCATCGGAGTGGATCACTCCCGCATCGGCGGTGAGCTCTCCATGGGAGATGTCTCGATCGTGATCAATATGGAGACCAAAGGCACTGAGCACTCCGCGCTGGTGCTGAATTCCCTACGAGCCGAGGGGTACGAGCCGCTGGTGACGCACTGAGGGCGTCTGCTAGCCGGTGTAGGGCTGGGCGGAGAGGACCTCGACGTCGATCTGTTGACCGTTGGGCGCGGTGTAGCTCACCTTGTCGCCCTCCTGGGCTCCGTTGATCGCTTCACCCATCGGAGAGGCATCGGAGTACACGGCTAGGTCGGTATCCCCGGCGACCTCACGGTTGCCGAAGATGAACTCCATCTCACGCCCTGCGACCCGGGCTTTCACCAGCATCCCGGGCTCGACGACGCCGTCGTCCGGGGGAGTGCCGCCGACGTTGGCGTTCTCCAGCAGCTTGGACAGGTAGGCAATGCGGGCCTCAATCTTGCCCTGCTCCTCTTTGGCAGCGTGGTACCCACCGTTCTCCTTCAGGTCGCCTTCTTCGCGAGCTGAGGCGATGCGGTCCACGACTTCCTGACGACCGGGGCCCTTGAGCTGATCGAGCTCGGCAGACAGCCGGTCGAAAGCCTCCTGCGACAGCCACTGAGCGTTTCCCTCGACTTCTGTGGTGTGTGCGGACACGGTGGTCTCCTCTTCTGATCTGCAGCTAGTCGGTCTGCTCTGCAGGCCGCTACCTAAATAGAGACCCCGCCGGGGCATACCTGGCGGGGTTGTTGCGTAGTGAAACAGTCTAGGGACGTCTGAGCGGAATCTCAACGATCTGGGCGTGATTGCGCCCATTGTGAACGCCAGGTCAGCGCCGGATGTGTCAGTCCACCAGCCAGCAGGAGTCCACAATTCCGGTCACAGCCCGGTACTCGGTGCGCAGCTCGGCGCTGTAGTACCGGCTGCGCTGGGCTTCGCTGCTGCCCTCATGGGGGCCAATGGTCACAATGCGCGCACCCACAATGGCGTAGGAGTCGTCCAGGGCGTGGAGCATGCACTGGGCGGTGTCCTCAAAATCCTTGGTCACCTCGAAGTCCACCTCAGCGCGGGAATCCGACACGATCGTGTAGCCGACATCCTGGTACTCCAACCGCCCGATATTCAGGCTGACGGTGAACCAGACGGCAGTGGCGAACGCCAGCAGCAGAGCGCCGACGATGAGCCCCCGCTGAGCTCGGGGCGACAAGCCTCTGCGCGCAGCGCCGTAACGCTGCGAGATATCCGAGGGGGCAGGACTGCCGACGGTCTGGGGGTTGCGCATCAGCGACTATTGTATGGGGTTATGCACCACACCACGGCATCTGAAAGCGCCCCGGAATCCCCGGCTGTCCCCGCCGATGACCCTCGTGCTGCGGCAGCCGCCGACGAGCTCGAGGCCCGCGCGCCGCAGGCCAGCGCCGGGGTGCCGAACTCGGAAGGGCTGCGACTCTTGGCAGTGCACGCCCACCCTGATGATGAATCCTCTAAGGGTGCTGCCATGATGGCGGCGTACGCCGCCGCCGGTGCTGAAGTGATGGTCGTGACCGTCACCGGAGGTGAGGCCGGCAGCCTCCTGAACCCTGCCGCCGCCGAAATCCAGCAGTGTCACCGCGATCTCACCGGAGTGCGCCGACTGGAAATGGCCGAAGCCGCGCAGGCGCTGGGGGTGCAGCATGTATGGCTGGGCTTCCACGACTCGGGCCTGCCGGAGGGGGACCCGCCGCCGGCACTGCCCTTCGGCTCCTACGCCTCTCTGCCGCTGGACCTGGCCAGTGCGCCTCTGGTGCGGCTCATCCGCCGCTTCCGGCCGCATGTGGTGACGTGTTATGACGAGTCCGGCGGTTACCCCCATCCGGACCACATCATGAGCCACAAGACCACGCTGGAGGCATATCACGCTGCCGGCGACCCCGAGAAGTACCCGGACTGCGGCGAGGCCTGGGAGCCGCAGAAGCTCTACTATGACCGGGCCTTCAACCCGGGCCGGTTCCGAGCCCTGCACGAGGCGCTCATCGCAGCCGGCATCAATTCGCCGTTCGGCGAGCGGTTGGCGCGCTGGGACTCCGATGAGCGTCCGGATTGGCTGACTCACCATGAGGTGACCACCCAGATACCGGTCGGGGACTTTCTGGAAGCCCGTGACGTCGCCCTGCGGGCCCACCGCACCCAGGTTGAGCCGGACGGCTTCTTCTTCGCTACGCCCAATGACTTTCTGCGCGAGGTCTGGCCCTATGACGATTTCGTCCTGGTCGATTCCAAAGTGGAGACCTCCATCCCTGAGAAGGACCTGTTCTCGGGACTGCGCGGAAACCCGTAGAATAGGGCTGTGTTCACTCTTGCCGGCGCGTCGGTCCGCTCCCTCACCCAGTGGTGGCCGGGCGGCGGCGGTGGCGAGTCGCCCAATCTGCGCGATGGGCTGAGCGAAGCAGACATCACCCCCGGAATCGAAGGCTTCCTCTTCACGCTGCTCATTGTGGTGATGCTGATCGTGGTGATCCGCGACCTCGCCAAACGCATGCGCCGGATGAAGTACCGCACCATCGCGGAAGCAGAGCTCTCCGGGGAAGAGCCGGAGTTTCCCGGCGAAATCACCCCTGCCGGCATCTCTGACGCCCAGCAGCACGCCCGCACCGCAGCCGCCGAGGCGCGGTTCGGCTCTGCAGCCTCTGCCTCGGGTCACCAGGATCCCGCTGACCGCGCCTAGCTCCCGCCCCGGCACCTAGCCCTCGCAGACGGGCCCACCCCCGCACAAGTGTCACATCCGGCCGTTACTGAGGCCACACGCCCCAGTCAGAACGTGGGGAATCGACACTTCTCGGCCTTTCCAGCCCTCTCCACCAGTTATTCACAAGCTGTGGATAACCATCACGCTCCGGAGGAAAATTCGGCAGGCTGAGGTCATGCGCCACCCCCAACCGCTGCCGCCCCCGCTTCGCCGCGCTGCACTGACCGTGCCTCGGCTGCGCGCCCACGGCATCCCGGAGTCGCGGCTGCAGCGCGCTGACATCGTCAAGCTGGGCTCGGGCGTCTACCTGGCCCGGGAGACTGCGCAGCGGCTGGACGCGCTGGGCCTGCTGCGCCTCCGCGCCTGCGGTCTGCTCCGGGATGTGGCCGGCTGCTGGTTGTCGCACACCACCGCCGCCAAGCTGTGGGGCTTGCCGCTGCATGCTGCCGATGACGAGGCGGTCCACCTGTCGGTACCCAGCGCCAGCCCCAACCTGCCCCGCCGCCAGGGAGTCATCGGGCACAAGTCCGCCGCCACTGCCGACGAGCTCCGCACTGTGGAGGGGATGCTGATGAGCGGGCCGCAGCGGCTCTGGCGTGAATGCGCTGCCCTGCTGTCGGTCCCGGCGCTCGTAATCCTGGGCGACTCTCTGGTGCGCCAGCCTCGCTACCGCTTTGAGGGCCGCAGCGAACCGCACACCACCATCGAAGGGCTGCACGAGGTGCTCCATCGCCACCCCCGCTTCCCAGGCCGGCCCCGCGCCCGCGCCGCCGCTGCGCAGATCCGCGTGGGCGCCGACTCTGCACAGGAGACGCTGCTGCGACTTGCGATGCTCCGCGCAGGCCTGCCGGAGCCGGAGCTGCAGCTTCCTGCGGATCCACAGCTGCCCCGCTCGCCGTGTGCAGACCTGGGCTACCGGCGATGGCGGATCGCGATCCAGTATGACGGCGCCTGTCACTTCGACGCGGACCGGGCCAAGGAGGACCGGCGGGTGGACCGGTTCTTCCTCGCCAGAGGATGGACGGTGCTGCGGTATTTCGACGCCGACGCACGGACCGGCTTCACCGGGGCGGTCGAAGAGATTGGGCGGGCCATCGCCCACCGCGAACGCGCCCTGACCGGCAGCAGCGGCTCCTCCTGACCCACCCCCGAGCCGAGAAGTGTCGGATCCCTTCGTTCTCGTCGCCCGCTCGATCCTCAGAACGAGCCGATTCGACACCTCTCACCCATCCAGCTCGCCCGGAGCCGTCAGCAGGCCATGGACACACGCGCCAGCCCAGGTACCGTGGGGTCATGGCACAGCGTCTCAGCAGCGCCCAGTCAGCCTACCTGCGTCAACACGCGGACAATCCTGTGGACTGGTGGCCCTGGGGAAGCGAAGCCTTCGCCGAAGCAGCGCGGCGGGATGTGCCGGTCTTCGTCTCCATCGGCTATGCCGCCTGCCACTGGTGCCACGTGATGGCCCATGAAAGCTTCGAGGACCCCGAGGTGGCGGCGTTTCTCAACGACCGGTTCGTCAGCATTAAGGTCGACCGCGAAGAACATCCCGATGTGGACGACGCCTACATGGCTGCCACCCAAGCTTTGACGGGACAGGGCGGCTGGCCGATGAGCGTCTTCGCCCTGCCAGATGGCCGCGTCTTCCATGCCGGCACCTACTTCCCACCCCGGCGCGCCGGACAGGTGCCATCCTTCACAGAGGTCCTCCACGCCGTCGACGACGCGTGGACCCAGCGCCGCGAGCAGGTGCAAGACCAAGCCGTGGCCATCGCTGAGGCGCTGGACAAACAGCGGCGCCGTCAGTCCCAGCTGGCCACTGTGGTCCACACCCCCGGCGACGACGCCGCCCCGCTCCTGGAGAGCCGCGCCATGGCAGCGATCACCGCCCAGGTTCTCCAGGCGCTGATCGCTGACGAGGACACGGTGCACGGTGGATTCGGCGCAGCCCCGAAGTTCCCGCCCTCCCCGCTGCTGGGCTGGCTGCTCGAGGAGTCGGCCTGGGCAAGGCGCGAGGACCCGACCGGTCCGGCTGACCGAGCCGGCGGACTCGCCGTGCACACGATGGAGGCCATGGCCCGCTCGGCGCTGTTCGACCACGTAGAGGGCGGATTCGCCCGCTACGCCACAGACCAGGCCTGGCAGCTGCCGCACTTTGAGAAGATGCTCTCCGACAATGCCCAGCTGCTGGGGGCCTACACACGCCTCTCCCGCCACCCCGCGGCGGACTCCGAGGTTCAGGCCCGGGCCGAGCGGGTCGCCAGGATGACGACCACCTGGCTGATGGAGCGGATGCGCACCGCAGACGGACTCTTGGCCTCCTCACTGGACGCTGACACTCAAGACGCCCAAGGTCACCGTGCCGAGGGCTCGACCTACCTCTTCAGCGACGAACAGCTCTATGAGGCCGCCACTCACTCCGGGCTCGGCAGCGCCCAAGCACACCGGCTGACACAGCTGAACCGGGGCGTGCCGGCCGATGAGCATGCGCTGCGCGCTGGCGCCCCGCTGAACATCAGCGCCGCCACCCCCAGAACCGTGCACTTCGACGAGCCGCTGACAGGTGCCGATCGGGAGCTCTGGGAGGCTGTGCTGCCGCAGCTGCAGCGCATCCGCGCCCGCCGCCGGCAGCCGGCCCGCGACGACAAGGTGGTGGCCGCGTGGAACGCCCAAGCCGTCCGCTCTCTGGCGGAGGCTGCGATGGTGTGGGACGACGCCGAGGTTCTCAGTATCGCCGAACAGTTGGCTGAGACGCTGTGGACGGTGCACGCTGTCCCCGAGACGGAAGGCGCCCGGATCCACCGCACCTCCTACGGCGGCGTCCGCGGGGAGCGGCTGGGCACACTGGCCGACCACGCGCAGGTGGCCAATGCCTGTTTCAGCTTGGCCTCCGCACTTGTTGGCACCGGCCGGGAGCACCCCTGGGGCAGGCGCGCTCAGGAGGTCCTGAGCTGGACCCTCACTCGCGCTGTGCAGCGCAGTACCGACGACGACGCCCTGACCCTCGCCGATACTTTCGAGGAGTCAGCGGCCCCGGGTCAGACTGGTCCGCAGCTCGCCTCCCCGGTGGACGGACCGGAGCCCAGCAGCATCGCTGCCCTGGCCCAAGCTCTGCAGACGTCGGCGGCGCTGCAGCATGCTGCGGTACTGGACCCGGCAGACATTCTCCACCACGTACCAGTGGTCGCACCCCAGGCACCGCTTGCCGCCGGAGGTTCCCTCACGGCCGCACGCCGGGCGGCGGTGGGGTCGCCAGCGTTCCGCATCCTCAGCGCCACCGCGGCGGACCTGGCGGAAGTCAGGCGAGCCGGCGCGCTGCTGGGGATCCCTCTGGAGCAGTTGGGGGAGAGCGCCGTCGTCGGTCCGGAGCAGCAGTTGGCGCTCAGCGTGTGTCTGACCGGACCGGGCGGAGGAGTGTGCCTGGCCCCGGCGCAGACGGTCCGGGGCGCGCTGGCTGGAATCAGCTGATGGCCACCAGGATCGCCGCATAGTGGCAGATGAAGCCCACCAGTGTGCAGGCGTGGAAAAGCTCGTGGAAGCCGAACCACGCCGCTGAGATGTTCGGGCGCTTCATCGCGTAGAAAACCGCCCCGGTGATGTAGGCCGCGCCTCCGGCGCAGATCAGCACCGCGGAGGTGAGGTCAGCGGCGAAGAAGTCGCCGATGAACCAGACGGCGGCAAGTCCCAGCACGATGTAGAAGATCGTGTACAGCCAACGCGGCGCGTCAGTCCAGAACAGCCGGAACGCTACCCCGCCCAGCGCACCGGCCCATACAGCGGTCAGCAGGATGCTCCGCTGCGGGTCCTCCAACAGAGCCAGCGTCATCGGGGTGTAGGTCCCGGCGATGATGAGCAGAATATTGGTGTGATCCAGGCGTTTGAGCACCCGCGCCATCGCAGGTGACCAACGCCCCAAGTGATAAATCGCAGACACGGCAAAAAGCACCAGCCCGGTCACCGCGTAGATCCCAGCAGCCACGCGCAAGGAGCTGGTGGGTGCCAAAACGACCACCACAATCCCGGCCGCCAGCGCCAGGGGCACCATGCCAGCATGCAGCCACCCGCGCATACGCGGTTTCACGGCAATATCGGTGTCGAGGAGCTGATCGGCTGGGGCAACACGTTCTGCGGAGGCGGTGGTGGGAGCCATTCCCTCATTCTAGCCACCGAGGGTACTGTTCAGTAACATACTGTGCGAAAGCGGGCGGCAACCCCATCGCCTACAGTGGTTCCGTGACTGAACGCGGACCGGTGAAGCGCTCGCTGCGGGGCCTGACGGACATGGCCTACGCCGTCTACGAGCGGCGCGTGCTCAGTGATCTCAAGTCCTGCCGGTTGCCGAAGCACATCGCGGTCATGGTCGATGGGAATCGGCGGTGGGCGCGGCTGGCCGGTGCCCACACTGCCGACGGACACCTCGCAGGAGCGGACAAGATCGTGGAGTTCATCGGCTGGTGTGCCGAGCTGGGGATCCCCACGGTGACGCTCTACATGCTCTCCACAGAGAACATGGGGCGCTCCGATGAGGAGCTGGAGCACCTGATGAGGATCATCAGTGACACGCTGGATCGGCTCGCCGATGCCAGGCCCGGGGGCCGGCCGGTCCGTGTCCACCCGGTGGGCCAGCCCGAGCTGCTGCCGGAGCCGCTGGCCACCAAACTCTGGGACGTGACCACCGCAACCGGTGCCATACCGCGGGTCGATCCGCAGTGGCGCAGCGACAGTGCCGAAGCCGCTGGTGAGCAACCGTGCGTCCACATCAATGTCGCCGTCGGCTACGGGGGTCGGCAGGAGATCGTCGACGCCGTCAAGGACCTGATGCGCACTGCGGACAAGCAGGGGCGGAGCCTGGCAGACGTGGCGGAATCGCTGACCCCGGCGGAGATCGGGGAGTGGCTCTACACCCGCGGCCAGCCGGACCCGGACCTGATCATCCGCACCTCAGGGGAGCAGCGGCTCTCCGGGTTCCTGATGTGGCAGTCGGCCTATTCGGAGTTCTACTTTGCTGAGGCACTGTGGCCGGACTTCCGCCGCGTCGACTTCCTCCGGGCGGTCCGCGACTACGCGAACCGCAAACGGCGATTCGGCCAGTAACGGAACTAGAGGTTCGGTGTGTTGGCGCACCCGAACTGCCGCCCAGGTCTACATTAGGAAATGTCAGAACACTGACCGGAAGGCCCACAGCTTGATGCCACACGGCAGATGGGGCCGGTACGGTCCCTGGCCGCGGAATCGGCTGCGGACCCACCGCCACCCATCCGAGAACTGTTGCGGGGACGCACCAGATCCTGCAGCCGAGTACTGGGACGACACGGTCGAGGACGGCGAACTTGGGGAAGAGTTCGACGACGACACGGCCGCCGCCATCAGCTGCTCAGCTGTGGGACTCGCTGCCCTCCCCGCGCAGCCAATCCCTGTTTGGAGATACTGTGGCCGCTCTCAACACCACTCCCAACGCTGCTGTGGACAATGACGTCGTTGCCGAGGTGGCACGAAAGTCCTACGTCCTCGACACCTCCGTGCTGCTCTCGGACCCAAAAGCGGCGCTGCGCTTCGCCGAGCATGAGGTCATCATCCCCATCGTCGTGATCTCTGAGCTGGAGAAGAAGCGCCACGACTCGGATCTGGGCTATTACGCGCGAGCGGCGCTGCGGCTGCTGGACGAGCTGCGGGTCAAACACGGTGGGCTCAACGGTTCTCTGACGCTCAATGAGGAAGGCGGCAGACTCCTGGTGGAGCTCAACCACGTCAGTGAGATCGTCCTGCCGGCGGGGTTCCGGCAGGGTGACAATGACTCGCGCATCCTGGCGGTGGCAAAAAGCTACGCCGATGAGGGCCGCGACGTCACTGTGGTCTCCAAGGACCTTCCGATGCGGGTGAAGGCCTCTGCCATGGGCCTGGCAGCAGAGGAATACCGCAATGAGCTGGTGCTGGATTCCGGGTGGACCGGTGTGGTGCAGATCAGCGCCACAGAGGAACAGGTGGGGGAACTCTACGACGGCGAACACATTGAGCTCGACGCCGTCAACGACCTCCCTGCCAACGCGGGTTTGGTCATCCAGTCCGGTCACGGATCCGCCCTGGGTCGGGTCAAGGCGGAGACCGATAGCCGAAAGTACGTTCAGGTGGTGCGCGGAGACAGGGAGATCTTTGGCCTCCACGGGCGGTCTGCCGAGCAGCGTCTGGCCATCGACATGCTCTGCGACCGAGACATCGGGATTGTCTCCATGGGGGGCCGGGCCGGGACAGGAAAGTCAGCGCTTGCCCTGTGCGCGGGGCTCGAAGCGGTGCTGGAACGCCGGGAGCACAAGAAAATCATCGTCTTCCGTCCCCTCTACGCCGTGGGCGGGCAGGAGCTGGGCTACCTGCCCGGGTCCGAGGCGGAAAAGATGAACCCCTGGGGCCAAGCCGTCTACGACACCCTCGGGGCACTGGTCAGTGAGAACGTCCTCGAAGAGGTCATGGCGCGGGGCCTGCTGGAGGTGCTGCCGCTGACCCACATTCGAGGCCGCTCCCTCCACGATGCCTGGGTGATCGTCGACGAGGCCCAGTCCTTGGAGAAGAACGTTCTGCTGACAGTGATGTCCCGCATGGGCCAGAACTCGAAGATTGTGCTGACTCATGATGTCGCCCAGCGGGACAACCTGCGAGTCGGACGGCACGATGGTGTGGCTGCGGTGGTGGAGATTCTCAAGGGGAATCCGCTCTTCGGGCACATTACGCTGACCCGCTCGGAGCGCAGCCGGATCGCCGCGCTGGTCACCGAGCTGCTCGAGGAGAACTAGGACTGCAGCTGCGGGCCCGCGGAGGTGGGCCGCCGGCGCTGCGCTCGAGCCTCCTGGGTGAAGAAGAAAGCCACGGCCACGCCCGCCGCAGCACCGGCAAGGTGCCCTGTCCAGGAGACCCCGGGGGTGACCGGAAGCATGCCCAGGAGCATGGTGATTCCGTAGACGAACGCGACGAAGAGCCCGAAAAGCATGGCCAGAAAGCGACGGGCGAGGATCGCGTAGGTGACAATGAAGGCGGCGAAGCCGTAGACCACCGTAGAGGCGCCGATGTGATTGACCACGCAGCTGGTGCCTTCAGGGGCGTGGCAGACCCATGGAGTGCCGATGACCCACAGCAGCGCCCCGGACAGCAGCCACAGGCTCACCATCACTGTGGTGAACCGCCGGGTCAGCAACGACGTCATTCCGCCCAGCACCACCCACGACATGGTGTTGCCGATCAGGTGGCCCAGGCCGCCGTGCAGCAGCGGCATGAATATGATGCCGATCAGTCCGCTGAGATCGCGTGCCTGAAGCGCCAGGGTCCGGTTGAACCAGTTTCCCAGCAGGATCGACACCACGAACAGCACCCACATCGCCAGCAGCGGCAGGAGCACCGGCACGAATGTCCGCCGCATGGCAGTCATCAAGTCATTGCCGATGGAATGGGCGGAATCCTGGGAGGCCATACTCCTATGGTACGGATCCGCCGGTGCCTCAGGTCCCCGATCCAGCCCTGACTCCACCCTGAGGTTAGGATGAGCACATGAGCGATGCTTCCACTGAGAACGAATACCGAATCGAGCGCGACACCATGGGCGAGGTCCGGGTGCCCGCGCATGCCCTGTACCGCGCGCAGACCCAGCGCGCGGTCGAAAACTTCCCGATCTCCGGGCGCACCCTGGAGCCTGCCCATATTGAGGCGCTGGCTCGGGTGAAGAAAGCTGCAGCACAGGCCAACGCTGAAGTCGGAGTCCTCGATGCTGAACTCGCCGAAGCGATCGTCAAAGCAGCTGATCAGGTGGCCTCCGGGGAGCTCAATGAGCACTTCCCGATCGATGTCTTCCAAACCGGCTCCGGCACCAGCTCCAATATGAACACCAACGAGGTCTTGGCCACTCTGGCCAACCGCTACCTCGCGGAGCAGGGCTCGGAGAAGGAAGTTCACCCCAACGACCACGTCAACGCCTCCCAGTCCTCCAATGACGTCTTCCCGACCAGCGTGCACGTGGCAGCCACCTCGGCGCTGATCAATGACCTCAAGCCCGCTCTGGCGCACTTGGCAGAAGCCCTGGAGGAGAAAGCCGGGGAGTTCGCAGAGATCGTGAAGTCCGGCCGCACCCACCTCATGGATGCCACGCCGGTCACCCTCGGCCAGGAATTCTCCGGATACGCCGCCCAGGTGCGGTACGGAATCGAGCGCATTGACTCCTCATTGCCTCGGGTGGCTGAAGTGCCGCTGGGCGGCACTGCCGTGGGAACCGGTATCAATACACCGCTGGGGTTTGCAGAGAAAGCCATTGCGAACCTCGCGAAGGATACCGGCCTGCCGCTGACCGAAGCCCGTGATCACTTCGAGGCCCAGGCCAATCGGGATGGGCTGGTGGAGGCCTCGGGTCAGCTGCGCAACATTGCCTACTCGCTGATGAAGATCAACAATGACCTGCGCTGGATGGGCTCCGGGCCCAACACCGGTCTGGGCGAACTGGCCATCCCCGATCTGCAGCCGGGATCATCCATCATGCCCGGCAAGGTCAACCCGGTGATCTGCGAATCCGCGATCCAAGTCTGCGCCCAGGTGGTCGGCAATGACGCCACCGTGGCACTGAGCAGCACCAATGGTGCCTTCGAGCTCAATGTCGGCATCCCCGTGATGGCCGCCAATCTGCTGGAGTCCATCCGCCTGCTGTCCAATACCTCACGGGTGATGGCCGACAAGATGATCAGCGGGCTCAGCGCCAATAAGGAACGGTGCGCCTTCCTGGCGGGCGCCTCACCCTCGGTGGTGACACCGCTGAACAAGCACATCGGCTATGAAGCTGCCGCCGAGATCGCCAAGCATGCGGTGAAGAACAAGCTCACCGTCCGCGATGCAGTGGTGGATCTGGGCTACCTGGAGCGGGGGGAGCTGACGCAGGAGCAGCTCGACCAAGCCCTCGATGTCATGTCCATGACTCACCCCGGATAGGGCTCCCGGCGGCGCGGGGCTCCAGACTATGGGGAGTCCTGTGCCGCCGTGGAGGCTTTGGCGTCGTCGACGGCGCCCGGGGTGGCCAGCAGCTCCAGGGCCTGCTGCCGCAGCTGGACCTTCCGCACTTTCCCGGTCACCGTGGTGGGAAACTCGCCCACCACCGCGAGATACCGCGGAATCTTGTAGCGTGCCAGGACACCGTGGCAGAACGTCCGCAAGTCTTCAACGGTCAGCCGGGGCGCATCCTCGCGAAGCCTCACCCACGCCATGAGCTCCTCGCCGTAGGCGGGGTCGGGAACCCCGATCACCTGGGCATCGATGATGTCAGGGTGGGTGTAGAGGAACTCCTCGATCTCACGCGGGTAGATGTTCTCCCCGCCGCGGATCACCATGTCTTTGATGCGCCCGGTCACTTTGACATACCCCTGTGGGTCCATCCGGCCCAGGTCCCCGGTGTGCATCCAGCGGTCGCCGTCAATGGCCTCGGCAGTCTTCTCAGGGTTGTTCCAGTACTGCTTCATCACCAGGTAGCCGCGGGTGCAGACCTCCCCGTCGGTGTTGACCGGGAGGGTCTCCCCGGTGACCGGGTCGGCGATCTTGACTTCCGCGTGGGGTACCACCCGCCCCACTGTTGATACCCGCAGATCCAGAGCATCCTCAGGACGGGTCTGCAGGGAGACCGGCGAGGTTTCTGTCATGCCGTAGCAGATGGTCACCTCGGACATGTTCATCTGTTCGATCACCTGGCGCATGATCTCCTCGGGACACGGAGAGCCGGCCATGATGCCGGTCCGCAGTGTGCTGAGGTCGAAGCTTCTGAAGTCCTCCAGGCCCAGCTCGGCGATGAACATCGTCGGCACACCATAGAGGCTGGTGCAGCGTTCCCGCTCCACTGTCTGCAGCGTGGCCCGGGGATCAAATGCGGCGGCGGGGATGATCATGGCTGAGCCGTGGGTGATGGCGGCGAGATTGCCCATCACCATGCCGAAGCAGTGGTAGAAGGGTACTGGGATGCAGATCCGGTCGGCGGGGGAATAGCGGTTGACTTCTCCGACGAAGAACCCGTTGTTGAGGATATTGCGGTGCGTCAGCGTCGCGCCCTTGGGGAAGCCGGTGGTCCCAGAGGTGTACTGGATATTGATGGGGTCGTTGGGATCCAGCCCCGCCGCGATCTCATCGAGGAGATCCTCATCGGCCTCCGCGGACATCAGATCCCTCCAACTGGACCGGCCCATAATGGCCTTGACCGTGAAGTCCCCGGCAGCCTCCAGCATCTTCGGGTAGTCCTGTGTCCTGAAGGCGTCTGAGGAGATCACCGCAGTGACACCCGCCTGCTCGATCACATAGTTCACTTCGTGCTGGCGATACGCGGGGTTGATCGTGACGAGGATCGCGCCCAGTTCTGCTGTGGCGAACTGAGTCAGCGTCCATTCCCAGCTGTTGGGTCCCCAGATGCCGACGCGGTCGCCCTGCCGCACTCCTGCCCGGTGCAGACCAGTGGCCAGGCGGCGGACATCCTGACGGAACTGCCCATAGCTCCAACGCCGCCCGGCGCTGACATCCACCAGGGCCTCCCGCTCGGTATAGCGTGCCGCGCTGTCCCGCAGCGCTTCGCCAATGGTGTGCTCCAGCAGGGGAGTATCAGTGGGTCCCACGTCGTGGGAGCGGGTCAAGGGCGCACCGCTGGCGGCCGTCGCAGTCACCGTGATTCACCTCCAGCAATTGAGTTAACGCCGTGTAACCCAAACGTAGCAGCGTGTGACCTGAGTCACCAAGAGGTGTTCCGGTTCGGGCTGCCCTTCACTCTTCCGAGCGGGGGACGCGGCATCGCAGCGCGGCTCGCGCCATGGCTGCCAGGGTGGGTGCGATGGCGGCGACCTCGTCCCCGGTGGGCGGGCGCCGATAGGCATGTTTCATGGAGTGCGCGGTGGAATTGATCAGCCCGAAGCCTCCATGGATCCGGGTGCGCAGCTCAATACTGTCAATCTCAGGATGCAGCCGTGCGATCACGCCACTCCAGATCTCGAGGTACTCCCGCTGCATCTGCCGCACCGCGGAGCGGTCAGCGTCCACCAGCTGGGGCATCTCCTGCTCCTGGACACGGATGATCTCGGGTGACTCCAATGCGAAGGCGACGTGGAAGTCAATGAGCTGCTCCAGCTGCTCCTGCGCCTCCGGGTGCTGCTGATGAATGCGCCGTCCGCCCGCCAGCAGCTTCGAGCTGCTGTCCAGCAGCAACCGCCCGAGCAGGTCCTGCTTGCCCCTGAAGTGCCGGTAGATGGCCTGCCCGGAGACCCCCACCTGGCTCCCAATGTCGTCCAGGGCCACCGAAGCGTAGCCATAGGTGCCGAACAATCGGCCCGCGGCCTCCAGGAGGTCTCGGTATCGTTGCTCCTTTTCGGTCTGCCGTCGCGTCTTCGGCGGGGGTTCGGGCATGCTGGACAAACGTGATCACCGCCACTAAGTTAGATTTCAGTTAGTCAACGTTAACTCAAAATCTTGCTCGGTGAGCGTGATCGGGAGGATATCCACAGTGGAGTCACTGCTGAGCACAGCTGACCTTCAGTCCGCGGACTTCACCTCGAACGCTGCTGCGAACCGTCAGCTTGTCGCCCAGCTCCAGGAGCACCTGTCCCGAGCCGCGCTCGGCGGGCCGGAGAAGTCCCGTCAGCGCCACATTGACCGTGGCAGGCTGCTGCCGCGGGACCGGGTCAACCGCGTGCTGGATGAAGGCAGCCCTTTTCTGGAAGTCGGTGCCCTGGCTGCGCACGGCATGTACGACGACGCCGCCCCCGCCGCGGGGCTGATCACCGGAATTGGGCTGGTGCACGGGCGGCAGGTGATGATCGTGTGCAATGACTCCACCGTCAAGGGTGGGACGTATTTCCCGCTCACCGTGAAGAAGCACCTGCGTGCCCAGGAGATCGCTGAGGAGAACCGCCTCCCTTGCATCTACCTGGTGGATTCTGGCGGGGCTTTCCTCCCGATGCAGGACGAAGTCTTCCCGGACCGGGAGCACTTTGGCCGGATCTTCTACAATCAGGCCAGACTCTCGGCCAAGAAGATCCCGCAGCTTGCCGCAGTGCTGGGCTCCTGCACTGCCGGTGGTGCCTATGTGCCGGCCATGAGCGATGAGTCGGTCATTGTGCGCAATCAAGGCACGATCTTTCTCGGCGGCCCGCCGCTGGTGAAGGCCGCCACAGGCGAGGTGGTGACCGCGGAGGAGCTCGGCGGTGCGCGCGTGCACACTTCCGAATCCGGCGTGGCAGACCACTTGGCAGAGAATGACGACCACGCGCTGCAGATCATCCGCGACATCGTAGCCACCCTGCCCCCGCCGGAGGCCCGCGCGTGGAAGACTCAGGAGCCGCTGCCGCCGCGGCACCAGGCCGAGGATCTCTACGGCATTATCCCCACCGACGTGAACCAGCCCTGGGAAGTGCGCGAGGTGATCGCCCGATTGGTCGACGACAGCGCGTTCCACGAGTTCAAGCGCAATTACGGCACCACCCTGGTCACCGGCTTCGCTCACATCGACGGTCACCCGGTGGGAATCGTGGCCAACAATGGCATCCTGTTCTCCGAATCCTCACTCAAGGGAGCGCACTTCATCGAGCTCTGCGACCAGCGCGGCATTCCGCTGCTGTTCCTGCAGAACATCTCTGGGTTCATGGTGGGCCGTGACTACGAGGCCGGGGGCATCGCGAAGAACGGGGCCAAGATGGTCACCGCGGTGGCCACCACCCGGGTCCCGAAGATCACCGTGGTCATCGGCGGGTCCTTCGGTGCGGGCAACTACTCCATGTGCGGCAGGGCCTACTCGCCGCGGTTTGTGTTCATGTGGCCCAATGCGCGCATCTCCGTGATGGGCGGCCAGCAGGCGGCGTCAGTCCTCGCGACTGTCAAACGCGATCAGCTTGAGGCCGCCGGGCACCAGTGGCCGGCGGAGGAGGAGGAAGCCTTCACCACACCGATCCGGCAGAAGTATGAGGCTCAGGGACAGCCGTACTACTCCACCGCACGGCTGTGGGACGACGGCGTGATAGATCCTGCCGACACCCGCAGAGTGATCGCGATGGCTCTCGGGACCTGCTCCCGCGCACCCCTGCCTGAGACCAGCTTCGGTCTGTTCCGGATGTAGGGAGACTCATGTTCAGCACTGTTCTGGTCGCCAACCGCGGCGAAATCGCATACCGGGTCATCACGACTCTCAAACGACTGGGCATCACCGCCGTGGCGATCTACTCAGCAGCCGACGCCGCGGCAAAGCACGTGCGCGCAGCCGACCGCGCTGTGTGCGTGGGCCCTGCAGCGGCGGCTGAGTCCTATCTGAACATCGACGCGGTCATCGCTGCAGCACAGCAGTCCGGTGCTGAGGCCATCCACCCCGGCTATGGGTTCCTGTCCGAGAATGTGCGGTTTGCCCGTGCCTGCGCCGAGGCTGGCCTGGTTTTCGTCGGTCCCGGTGAACACGCCCTGGAAGTGATGGGCGATAAGATCCGCTCCAAGGACCACGTCGCCCAGGCCGGCGTGCCGCTGGTCGAGGGCATCGGTGAGCCGGGATTCACCGATGAGCAGCTCATTGCGGCCGCCAAGACACTGACGTACCCGCTGCTGATCAAGCCCTCTGCGGGAGGCGGGGGCAAAGGAATGCAGGTGGTGGAGCAGGCGGCCGACCTGCCTGAGTCCCTGGCCGCCGCCCGGCGGGTGGCCGCGGCGAGCTTCGGCGACGACACGCTTTTCATCGAGCAGCTCATCCGGTCACCCCGGCACATTGAGGTCCAAATACTGGCCGACAATCACGGCAATGTGGTCCACCTGGGGGAACGGGAATGCTCCCTGCAGCGGCGCCACCAGAAGATTATCGAAGAAGCGCCCTCCGCCCTGTTGGATGAGGCCACCCGGGACCGGATCGGCCAGGCGGCGGTCGACACCGCTCGCAGCGTCAACTACCGAGGGGCGGGCACCGTCGAGTTCCTGGTCTCCGATGAGGAGCCGGAGAAGTTCCACTTCATGGAGATGAACACCCGGCTGCAGGTGGAGCACCCAGTTACTGAGCAGGTCACCGGGGTGGATCTTGTGGAGCAGCAGCTGAGAATCGCTGCCGGGGAGCCGCTGGAGCTGCGCCAGCAGGACATCGCCCTGACCGGTCACGCCGTGGAGGCTCGCATCTACGCCGAAGACCCTGAAGCGGGGTTCATGCCCAGCACCGGTGAGATCATCGGTCTCGCTGAGCCCCGGGGCGCAGGGGTCCGGGTGGACTCTGCGCTGGTCCACGGGCTGCAGGTGGGCACCGAGTACGATCCCATGCTTGCCAAAGTCATCACCACCGGTGCTGACCGCGCCCAGGCTCTGTCCCGGCTGCAGCACGCTTTGGCGGACACCGTCGTCCACGGGGTGACGACCAATACCCAGTATCTGCTGCAGCTGACCGCGGATCCGGATGTGCGGGCCGGACGCCTGGACACCACGATGATCGAGCGGAAGCTGCCGGACCTACAGAGCCCCGGCCCCCAGCAGCACCACGCTGCCGCCGCAGCCATCTTTGCCTCCCACCTCGGGCCTGCGGAGGTTCCCCCCGCAGAGCGCACCGGTCCCCGCGGATGGCAGCGCGACGGGTGGCGGCTGACTGCTCCCCATGCCCGGACCGTGGAAGTGCTGTGGCAGCGCCCGGGGGCAGCCGAGGAACTGTTCGACGTCGTCGTCGGCGGTGATATCCAGCTCCACCGCGGTGAGCACCCGGGGTCCTATCTGCTGCGCACCGCAGAGACCACCGCGCGGGTCCACCTCAGTGCGGGGCCGCGCACCCGAGAGGGCGCCCAGGTATGGATTACAGCTGATGGGTTCACCGGCATGGTCACCGTGCTGGACCAGGAGGCCCAGACACACCGTCAGCTGCGGCTGATCGAGGCCGAATCCGTCGACGCCGTTCCAGAGGTCACCTCCCCGATGCCCGGAACGGTGGTCTCCTTGGCCGTCAGCTCCGGCGACCAGGTCCCCGCCGGCGCCCGGCTGGTGACGGTGGAGGCGATGAAGATGGAACACCCCCTGACTGCACCGCTTCCCGGCACGGTCCGGCTGCACGTCAGAGCAGGCGAGACAGTTCGTTTGGGCCAGGTGCTGGCCACCGTGGAAGCCGATCCCTCCTCCCAAGAGCAAGGACTAGAGACATGACGCAGCTGCTGTCCGAAGACCACCAAGCGCTGGCCGAGTCGGTGCGAGATTTTGCCGAGCAGGTCATCGCCCCAGTGTCGGCCGAGCACGACGCCGCACACAGCTTCCCCTATGAGGTCATCGCCCAAATGGGCAGTATGGGGCTCTTCGGGCTCCCCTTTCCCGAGGAGTACGGGGGTGAGGGCGGCGACTATCTGGCGCTGTGCCTGGCGTTGGAGGAGATCGCCAAAGTCGACCAGTCGGTGGCGATCACGCTTGAGGCCGGCGTCGGGCTGGGGGCGATGCCGATCTACCGGTACGGGACCGAGGAGCAGAAGCAGAGGTGGCTGCCGGACCTGCTCAGCGGGCAGCGTCTGGCGGGTTTCGGCCTGACTGAGACCGACGCCGGCTCCGATGCGTCCGGGACCAAGACCACCGCACGTCTGGACGGCGGGGAGTGGGTGATCGACGGGACCAAGGAGTTCATCACCAACTCAGGCACTGACATCACCTCTCTGGTGACGGTGACCGCCGTGACCGGCACCTCGCAGGCGAGTGACGGCACCAGTCAGAAAGAGATCTCCACGATCATCGTTCCTTCCGGGACCGACGGATTCGCCGTGGGGCCCGGCTATGACAAGGTCGGGTGGAACGCATCCGACACCCATCCGCTCTCTTTCACCACCTGCCGGGTCCCGGAGGAGAATCTGCTGGGTCAGCGCGGCCGCGGCTATGCGAATTTCCTGGGGATCCTCGACGAGGGGCGCATCGCCATCGCGGCCCTCGCCACCGGCGCTGCTCAGGGCTGTGTGGATCAGGCGGTCCGATACGCGAAGGAACGCCGGACCTTCGGCTCAGCCATCAGCGCCTACCAGGGCATCTCCTTCAAGATCGCCCGAATGCAGGCCCGGTCGCACACCGCGCGACTGGCCTACTACGAGGCTGCCGCCCGCATGGCTGCAGGAAAGCCATTCAAGACTGAGGCTTCGATCGCCAAGCTCGTCGCAGGGGAGGCAGCCATGGACAACGCGAGGGACGCCACCCAGATCTTCGGCGGCTACGGATTCATCAACGAATACACGGTGGCGCGCCACTACCGAGACTCCAAAATCCTCGAAGTCGGTGAGGGCACCACTGAAGTGCAGCTGATGCTCATCGCCCGCTCGCTGGGGCTGTCCTGAGATGGGCACCGTCCAGCAGCGCGGGCTGTACTTTGATGAGCTCGAGGTCGGTACGGTGTTCAAACACGCGCCGGGGCGCACCGTCACCGAGGCGGACAACGTCTTTTTCACCACCCTGACCATGAACACCCAGTCGCTGCACCTTGACGCGCACTGGTCCGCGGAGCAGCCCTTCGGCAGGCCGCTAGTGAACTCGATGTTCACTCTGGCCACCCTGGTGGGCTCCTCCGTAGCACAGCTGACTCAGGGAACTATTGTGGCCAATCTGGGGTTCGAGTCGGTGAACTTCCCGCACCCGCTCTACCCGGGGGATACGCTCTACTCCGAATCTGAGATTCTGCGCAAGCGCGCCTCTGCCTCTCGGCCGGGCCAAGGTATTGTCACCGTCAGACATACCGGACGCAACCAGGACGGCACGGTGGTGGCCGAGTGCACCCGCCACGTGCTGATGTGGATGAAGGAGCATCATGAGCACACGTGAGACCGCGGGGTTCCTGCTGGGCCCTGCGCTGCTGTTCTGTCCGGCCGACCGACCGGACAGGTTCGCCAAAGCCGCCGAGCGCTCAGACGCGGTGATCCTCGACCTCGAAGATGCGGTGGCCCCGGCCGACCGCACCCGGGCTCGTGAGGCGGTCGCCGACTATCTCCACGGCGCTGATGCGGCAACCGCGCGGCGCACCGTGGTGCGGGTCAATCCCAGCGCAGGCGCGGATTTCGCTGCTGACATGCAGATGCTGAGCACTCATCAGCCACCACACATCATGCTCGCCAAGACTGAGAGTGCCGAGGATATCCAGGCGGTGCACCGCAGCCTGCCTCATGCCGGGGTGATTGCGCTGTGTGAGACCGCTGCCGGGGCGGCCGCAGCCGCGCAGATCGCCGAGCACCCGGCCACCACCGCCATCATGTGGGGCGCGGAAGACCTCGTGGTCTCGCTCGGCGGGACATCCTCGCGGCACGCTGACGGAACCTACCGGGACATCGCCCGGCACGTGCGCAGCACCATCCTGCTGGCCGCAGCCTCCCGCGGGAAGGCCGCAGTGGATGCGATCTACGCTGATATTTCCGACACTGCGGGATTGGCGGCGGAAGCAGCCGACGCGGTGGGCAGCGGATTCGCGGCCAAGGCCTGTATCCACCCCAGCCAAGTCAGCACTATTCGGCAGGCGTACCGTCCGACCGCGGAGGAGGCGGAGTACGCTGCCGCTCTGCTGGAGGAGTCCAGACACCATGGCGGTGCCTTCCAGTTCCGCGGCAGCATGGTCGACGCGCCGCTGCTGCGGCACGCTGAGCGGATCACCGAGCGCGCGCTCGCAGGCTAAGGGTCGAAGGCGGTCGGGGCTCCGGCGTCCAGCGCGGCCGCGATGCTCTGTCGATGCTGCCGGGTGAGGGGCTCCGGCAGCTCCGACGTCGAGAACCACCCCACCTGGGTCGACTCATCGTCTGCCACTCGGGGTGCGCCGGAGACATACTCCATCTCGAAGCATATGTCGGTGAATCGGCACCGGTCACCATTGGGGTAGACGACCAATCCGTGGTCGGCCACGCTGGCCACCCGCACCGGCCGCGCGCTCACACCCGTTTCTTCGGCGACCTCCCGCACCGCCGCGGTCGCCGGGCTTTCCCCGGGTTCGAGGATGCCTGAGGTGGCACTCCAGTCTCCGTTATCGGCACGTCTGACCAGCAGCACCTCAGGATCAGCTAACGGGGCGGCGTCCTCGCCCACCCGCCGGAGCACCACTGCGGTGACAGCCGGCAGCAGAAGCTCCTTATGCCCGATGTCGCGGCGAAGGTCCTGGATATATTCCGGAGTGGGCATGGAATCTACTGTATCGGCGCAGTAGTGTGAATCACGTGAAACTACTGGTGACTGGCGGCGCCGGGTACATCGGTGCGGTGGTGACGCAACAACTCCAGCGCAAGGGTCACTGCGTCGAGGTTCTGGACAACCTTTCGACAGGTCATGCAGACGTGCAGCTGCCTGGTGCCGTATGGCACGAGGGTGACATCAGCGATGCGGGTCAAGTGTTAGATCCCAGTTTCGATGGTGTGGTGCACCTGGCAGCGAAGTCGCTGGTGGGGGAATCGGTGGAGCATCCGGAACGGTATTGGCACGGGAACATTGTGTCTTCACTGCGCCTGATCGACGCTATGCGCGACGCCGGTGTGCCCCGCATGGTATTTTCCTCCACTGCCGCCGTTTGCGGGGAGCCAGGCGTAGACAAGATCACCGAGGACGTGCCGCCCTGCCCCACGAACCCCTATGGTGCGTCAAAACTGGCGATCGACCATATGCTCACTGCGGAGGCCCAGGCCCACGGGTTGGCTGCGGTGAGTCTGCGGTACTTCAACGTGGCCGGAGCCTCCGGCGCTCTCCGAGAACGTCACGATCCCGAAACGCATCTTATTCCCAACCTGCTCCGAGTGGCCTTGGGTGAAAGCTCGGAAGCAAAGATATTCGGCACCGACTATCCGACCCGGGATGGTACCGCCATTCGTGACTACATCCACGTCGTGGATCTTGCCGATGCTCACGTGCGAGCGTTGCATACTGCGGCCAGCGGCCAGCACGCGGTCTACAACCTTGGTACCGGTACTGGGACATCCGTCCGGGAAATCCTCGACACGGTGCGCGAAGTGACCGGGTGCAACATACCTGTGGTGGAGGCTCCCCGCCGTGCGGGCGATCCTGCCGTACTCGTGGCCTCCGGAGATCGCGCAGCCCTCGAATTAGGATGGTTCCCTGAGCGGGATATCCGGCAGATGGTGAGCGACGCTTGGACCGCTCTGCAGCGGTTCAGCTGAGAATCAGGGCAGCCGCGCTGCCGATGATGAGGAACGGGCCGAAGGCGATGCGGGTGGTGGAGCTCGCCCGCCGCGACAGCAGCAGCCAGACGGAGATGAGTCCGCCCAAGAGGAACGTCAGTGCCACACCCGCGGCGAAAACCTCCCAGCCGAAGAATCCGGTGTGCAGCCCCAGCACCACCGCCAGTTTCACATCGCCCATGCCGATGGCCGGCGGATGCAGCAGCCGCACCACGAAGAACAGCACCGCCCACCCCAGCCCTGCGGCCACGGCGCGGCCCAAACTCGCGGTGTCCCCCAGCAGGAAGGTCACCAGGACCAACAGCCCCGCGGTGAATGCCGCCCAGGGGTAGACAATCCGGTTCGGCAGGCGGTGCTGCTGGATATCGATGAATGCCAGCGCGGTCCCGCACACTCCGAAGACGATGCCGCCGATAAGCAGCAGCAGCCCCGCCACCAGCTGTGCGGCCTCGCCGGAGGAGAGCAGACCACCGAGGTAGGAGACCACGGGTCTAGAGATCCCCCATCCGCGAGACCACATCAGCCCGGCCCTCGGCGAGCCGGTAGGTCACCCCGATGACGGCGGTGCGGCCGGCAGTGACCGCCTCATGCAGCACCCGCGAGTGGTCGAGAATCCGCAGTGCGGTCTGTTGGACATGCTCCTCGACCGTGTCGTTCACTGAGGAGGTACCTGCCCGCTGAGCACTGAGCACCGAGGGGAAGATTCGTTCAACGAGGCTGCGCACGTACCCGCTGGGCAGGGTGCCGCTCTCGGCTGCCTGCCACGCGGCAGTCACCGCCCCGCAGGAATCGTGGCCGAGCACCACGATCAGCGGCACGTGGAGGACGTCGACGCTGAATTCCAGGGAGCCCATCACTGCGTCGTCGATGACCTGACCGGCGGTGCGGACCACAAACACGTCCCCGAGGCCGACGTCGAAAATGATCTCGGCAGCCAGCCGTGAGTCAGAGCATCCGAAGATCGCTGCAACCGGATGCTGAGACTCGGTCAGCGATGACCGGCGAGCGGCGTTCTGGTTGGGGTGGCAGACATCGCCGCTGACGAAGCGGGCATTGCCCTTGCGGAGAAGCTCCCAGGCCTCTGCCGGCGTGGGCTGCTGCGCTGCCCCCTCAGTCATCGTTGTTCTGGGCGTCGTCGTGCTCCGGGACTTCACGGTCAATGGCCTCCACGATGGCCTCCAGGCCTGCCTCAACTTCGGTGTCCTGGGCGTCAGTGGTGATCACCACTGTGGTGCCGTCCAGGGTGTTCTCCTCCGACTCCAGCACAAAGTAGCGCCGATCTCCGGCTTCCCGGACCTCCAAGCGCAGGTCCTCCACCGTCACCGACCCCGTGGCCGGCGCCATCTGGGTCTCCGCATTCACCCAGGACGGGTTGGCGTTGTCGGACTGCGCGAAGCCCAAGAAGTTGACCGCATCGGTGGTGTACCCGACCTCCCACACGTCCACGCCATGTTCGGCGCGGGTCTCCCACCGGGCGTAGTTGGCCGTCCAACCCTCCGGCACGTTTGCGGCGATAGGGGAGTAGTCGGTGACCCCGTCGGTCCAGACGGCGGCCTCGTGCACGTCCTCATCCCTGCTGTAGGTGACATCCGGCTCAGGATTCATGAACCAGAAGACTGCCAAGATGCCTGAGAGTACGACCATGGTGAGGACCATGCCCATCATCGGGGTGCGCAGACGCTGTGCCTGAGCCGGGGTGATCTGTACGGGGCGCTCATCATTCACGTCCCCCATTGTCTCATTAGCACCAGAAGTCCCAGCCGATATGCTGGGGGCAGCCGGCCAAAGAGGGCGGGCGCATCAAGAGCCTTGGGAAGGTGGACCACCGTGACCGCACAGAGACACGCCCAGCGGGAGGACGATTTCTCACACCTGAATCCGCGCCTCGCTGTGGGAGATGACGAACCGGACCGTAACCTGGCGCTGGAGCTGGTGCGGGTCACCGAGGCCGCGGCCATCGCCGGGGGTGCTTGGGTCGGCAAAGGCGACAAGAACGGGGCCGACGGGGCCGCCGTGGACGCCATGCGTTCCCTCCTGGAGACCGTCAACCTCAACGGTGTGGTGGTCATCGGCGAGGGCGAGAAGGACGAGGCGCCCATGCTGTTCAACGGTGAACGTGTGGGCAATGGGGCCGGCCCGGAGGCTGATGTCGCAGTTGATCCCATTGATGGCACCCGGCTGACCGCCTTGGGGTACGACAATGCGCTGGCAGTGCTGGCGGTCTCCGAGCGCGGCTCGATGCTCGATCCCTCAGCCGTGTTCTACATGGACAAGCTGGTCACCGGGCCCGAGGCCGCTGACATGGTGGACCTCCGGCTCCCGGTGAAACAGAACCTGCACCTGATTGCCAAGGCCACCGGCAAGAGCGTGGACCAGCTCAACGTGTGCGTGCTGGACAGGCCGCGGCACTCCAAGCTGGTGGAGGAGATTCGTGAAGCGGGCGCCCGGACCCGTTTCATCATGGACGGGGATGTGGCCGGTGGGATCGCAGCTGCCCGCCCCGGCACCGGAGTGGATGTGCTGATGGGAACCGGGGGCACACCCGAGGGGATCGTCACCGCCTGCGCCATCCGTGCAGTCGGCGGCGTCATCCAGGGCCGGCTGGCGCCGAAGGACGATGAGGAGAAGCAGCGGGCACTCGACGCCGGGCACGACGTCGACCAGATCCTGAGCACCCAGGACCTGGTGAGTTCGGACAACTGTTACTTCGCGGCCACCGGCATCACAGACGGTGACCTGCTGCGCGGAGTCCGCTATGAGGGCGACCGGGTGACCACCCAGTCCATTGTGATGCGCGCCAAGTCCGGGACAGTACGGATAGTGCAGGCGGAGCACCAACGTCGCAAATGGCAGTCCTACACCAGGTGAGCGGTTTCACCCCCTCCGCGCGGGTGGCCCCGGCAAGCGGCCTGCCGGGGCGCCGCACCGCTCATTGGATGTCAGCATCAGGAGGCGCGGCCCTGTAACGGTGCACCGCATCGACAGCGGTGACTCCGGTAACAGACGCCAAAGCACCGCGGACTGAGTCCGCGGATGCGTGCGCCGCAGATGTACATCCGGTCACCTGACCGAGACTGCGCAGTACGCCGCTGGGCCGGAACCCGACTGATTCCAGGTCGGCGATGACGTCGTCGAGGTGTGTCAGGTACACGTCGGCGACAGTGACGACCCACTCCTGCTCTGTCATGCTCGATTGGTCCGTTCCGGCTTCACCAGCTCGGCGTCTCCGGTGCTTTGGCCAATCCGGCCCCCACATCCAACGGATCCTCTTGCGGCAGCGCAGCGACATGGTCCAGCAGACGATCCCACAGATCTTGACCGCGAACTCCAGTAGCCCCGCAGATCAGAGCCGCAAGCCCCGCGACATGGGGAGCCGCCATAGAAGTACCGCTGATACTGCGGTACCGCTCTGGTTCCGGCCACGCCGAGTGGACTTCCACCCCGGGAGCGGCGACATTCACCTCACCACCGTCATGGGGAGAAGAACGTGCAGAGAAGTCAGCCGTGCGCAGATCCGGCCCCACTGCCGCCACGGCCAACACGTAGGGGCTGTTGGCAGGGGCTCCGACGAATCCTGGATCACCGGCGCTGCGCTGGGCGTTGTTTCCGGCCGCGGCGATCACCAGGGCGCCCTGCTCCAGTGCCCGGCGCCCAGCTGCCACATACGGCGGGTGGACCTCCCGGACATCGGCCCCCAGAGACATGGAGATGATGTGGCACTCGTTCTGCAGGGCCCAGTCGATACCGGCGAGGATTGTGGTGTCTGATCCGCTGCCCTCATCACCCAGGACCTTTCCCGCGTACAGCTCAGCCTCTGGGGCGACTCCATACCCTGGACCGGAGGAAGGTGCCCACGGACCGCAGGCCGTGCCCGCACAGTGCGTACCATGGCCGTGTGCATCATAGGGCCCCTCGCCCGGGACAAAAGACTGCGTCACCACTGCCCGTGCCGAGAAGTCCGGATGATGACGGTCGAGACCCGTGTCAAGTACTGCGACTCGGACACCGGCTCCGGATTGCCCGGCCGCCCGGGCAGCGTCGATTCCCACCGCCTGCAGCCCCCAGGTCAAATCCGCGGTATCTGAGAACGGCGGCGCACCGGGTCGCACTGAGGCCTCGCCCCCGGAGATCGCGTGATACGTCAGCTCCTGCGTGAAAGTCATGGGGCGCCGAAGCTCGCCACACCGTGCGCGGAGGCTCGCCAACTGGTCGCGCTCTCCGTCAACCACGCCGATGCCCAAACGCGGGAAATACGTGTCAGTCGAGAATCCGTAGCCGGCAAGCAGCTCGGGAGCCTCCGACTCAAGGACGCCTGCATCAGGGGTGTCGAAAGTCACGACATACCGCGCCATATGTGACCCCTCTCCTTCACATCGGTTCTGAACACCACACGCTTGAATATAGGAGGGTAGTCTCCATATTCGCCGGGCGTGCGATCCCGCAGGCGGTGTGGTGATTGCCGCACAGCGCCGACCCGTGCCACATAATGGGGGACTGTGAATACTTCTGTGCCAAGAATCGGAGTGCTGGGCGACGGGCAGCTGGCGCGCATGATGGCTCCGGCGGCCACCGAACTCGGCGTCGAACTGCACCTACTAGCTGGCTCAGCAGAGGCCTCGGCAGCTCAAGTGATCTCTCGAACCACCCTGGGAGACTTCCGCAGCGCTGAGGATGTGCTGGCTTTCGCGAAGGGCCTGGATGTCATCACCTTCGACCACGAGCATGTGCCCGCAGAGGTGCTGAGTGCGCTGGTGGACTCCGGTGCCACCCTGAATCCGGCCCCGGAGGCGCTGCGCTACGCCCAGGACAAGTTGGCTATGCGCCGAGCCGTGGATGAGCTGGGACTGCCCAATCCGCGCTGGGCGGAGGTGCACACCGCGCAGGAGCTGAGGGCCTTCGGCAACTCCGTGGGGTGGCCGCTGGTGTTGAAGACTCCGCGTGGAGGCTATGACGGCAAGGGCGTGCTGGTGCTCGACGACGCGGCCGCAGCCGACTCTGCCGCAGTCACCGCCTGGTTTGACCGTGCAGAGCGGGAGCACACCGGCCTGCTGGCTGAGCAGAAGGTCCCCTTCACTCGGGAACTCTCCGCCCAGGTAGCCCGCCGCCCCTCCGGAGCCACCGCTGCCTACCCGGTGGTCGAGTCCACCCAGACCCACGGTGTCTGCGATGAGGTCATCGCACCGGCACCGGCGACCTCACCGACTCACCTGGCAGAGGCCGAACGCATCGCCACCACCATTGCCGAGCGGCTGGGGGTAACCGGCATGCTGGCAGTGGAGCTTTTCGAGATTGCCGAGGGTGATGGTGTGGCGGGCACGCCCCCGGGGGTCTACGTCAATGAATTGGCTATGCGTCCGCACAACTCCGGGCACTGGACCATGGACGGCTCTGTCACCAGCCAGTTCGAGCAGCACCTGCGTGCGGTCCTGGATTTGCCGCTGGGAGCCACCGCCGTCACGGGAGGTCCCGGCGGTTACGTGGTGATGAAGAACATCCTGGGCGGCGCCAACCAAGACCTACACTCCGCGCTGGCAGCGGCTATGCGCCGGTCTCCGGCCTCCAAAATCCACCTGTACGGCAAACAGCCCACACCGGGGCGCAAGGTCGGTCACGTCAATATGCTCTCCCAGACCCACCAGCGCGATGAGCCCCATGATGCCAGGCGCGCCCGTCTGGACCGCACCCGCAAGGACGTTGCCGGGACCGCTCACATTCTCGTCGAGGGAGAGGTAGGGGCATGAGCGTCGCGTCCGACCAGAGCCCGCCGCAGGTCGGCATCGTCATGGGGTCCAACTCGGACTGGCCCGTGATGAAGGCCGCCGCCGAAACACTCGACGAATTCGGCATCGCTTTTGAAGCCGACGTCGTCTCTGCACACCGCATGGCCGCGGAGATGCTCGACTACGGTGCCGAAGCCCACGCCCGGGGCTTGCGGGTGCTGATCGCCGGAGCAGGCGGGGCCGCCCATCTGCCCGGAATGCTGGCCTCTGTCACTCCGCTGCCGGTGATCGGGGTGCCGGTGCCGCTTGCCCACTTCGACGGTCTGGACTCGCTGCTGTCCATCGTGCAGATGCCCGCAGGGGTGCCGGTGGCGACGGTCTCGGTGGGGGGCGCGCGCAACGCTGGACTCCTGGCAGTGCGCACCCTGGCTGCTGGAACCGACCAGCAGGCAGCCGACCTGCGGGAGAAACTTCAGGCCTTTCAGGCGCAATTGGCCGATCAGGCGTATGCCAAGGGTGAGGCACTGCGCACCGAGGCCGCCCAGCTGGGGTCCTTCCGGACACGGGGTGGGCTCCGGAGGTGATCACACCGAGCATCACGTACCACGAGTTCCAGGGCGGCAACGACGCACTGCGCAACCCTCGCTCCGCCAGCGAACGGGAACGCACCAAACGAGCTTGCATACTGACCCTGCTGACCCTGCTGGTCCCCGGCGGGGCGCAGATCGCAGTGGGCTCACGCGGACTCGGTCGTATAGCACTGGCTGTCACCGTCGGTTGTTGGTTCACCGCACTGCTGGGCCTGGCCATGTACTTCACCATGCGTTCGGTGCTTCTGGGTGCTCTGACCCAGCCGTTCGTGATGTGGGCTGGGTCGATACTGCTGGCCGGTCTGGCTATCGGCTGGTTCATTCTGTGGCTGGACACCCTGCGGCTGATCCGGATCGGACAGCTGCCCAAAGGGTTCAAGCCGATCCTGGCGGTGGTGACCGTGGCGCTGATGGTCCTCACCTCCGGCGGACTGGCCTACGCAGGTCACATCCTCAACGAGGGACGCCAGGCCCTGGCGGGGATCTTCAGCGACGGAGCGGCCATGGCTGCCGAGGAAGGTCGGTACAACTTCCTGCTGATCGGCGCCGATGCCGGTGAGGGCCGGCAGGGGCTGCGCCCTGACTCCATCCATGTGGTCTCGGTCAACCAATCCTCGGCGGAGACCATCATCTTCTCCATCCCGCGGAACTTCCAGAACGCCCGGTTCAGCGAGGACTCGCCCATGCGGGAGGTCTACCCCAACGGGTACAACTGCGGCAATGAATGCATCATCAACTTCCTCTACACCGAGGTTCACAACTCCTACAGCCACCTCTACCCCGAGGCGGAGGACCCGGGAGTGGAGGCCATGATGGACGCCGCCTCCGGGACACTGGATCTGCGCATGCACGGATATGTGATGGTGGACATGGACGGTTTCGCCGAGCTGATCGATGCGATGGGGGGAATCACCGTGGAGTCCGAAGGGTGGGTGCCCTACCGCGGACGGCATCCCGAGACCAACCAATGGGGCGACCGGTGGTTTGAACCCGGCACCCTGGAGCTCGACGGCGACGACGCACTCTCCTTCGCCCGCTCACGCACCTTCAGTCACGACTACGCCCGCATCCAGCGCCAGCAGTGCGTCCAGCAGGCGATGATCGGTCAGTTCTCCCCGCAGACGCTGCTGACGCGCTTCACCGAGCTGATGGCCGCTGGGGAGAACCTGGTGGACACCAACCTGCCGCAGTCCCAGCTGGGCAGTCTGCTGGACCTCGCGGCGAAGGCCCAGGAGCATGAGCCGCAGCGGCTGACACTCGGCGCCCCTGACTTCGGACGCTCCGGTGAGCTCTTCTCCACCTATCCCGACTTCGACCAGATCCACACCCGGGTGGATGAGCTCATCGCCCGCGAAGGTCAAGGCGACGACGACAACGGGGCCGACGACGCCGCCGAGGAGCAGCCGCAGCCGGACCCGGCACCTGATGCCGAGTCCGACGAGGCCGCAGAAGCACCTGGAACCGCGACCGAGCCCCCCGGCCCGACCCCTGAGCACAGCGACGAGGCGGTCGCCGGTGACGAACCGGATGCAGAGCCCTCGGCTGAGCCCGGGGAGGCCACCCAGCCCGACGGTTCGCCACTGACGGAGTTGTACCTCATCGACGCTCAGCAGCGCGGAGAGATTGGTGTGCTGGAAGAAGCCGCCAGCGGCAACGGTGACTGCAGCCCGGCCGGCTGAGCCGCCCGCGTCAGCAGGACACACCGGAGCCGACTGCGATCTCCACCACATTGCCGCGTTTCCTCCGCCGGCAGCCAGCTGGGCCCAGCAGGCCGCTGATAGAGTCTCAGCGGTGTTCAGAATGACAAACCCCATCCGGGAGTATGAATGGGGCTCAAGAACGGCGTTCAGCGACCTCTTCGGCTGGGCCCCCTCGGAAAACCCGCAGGCCGAGATATGGATGGGTTCGCACCCGGATGCTCCCTCCCGGCTGGAGTCCGGTGAGGTCCTCACCGATGTTCCCTTCATGGTGAAGGTCCTTGCCGCGGAGAAGCCGCTGTCCATTCAGGCGCACCCTAGCGCAGAGCACGCCCGCCGCGGCTTCGCCGCAGAGCAGTCGGCCCGCACCCCGGATGCGGCCGCCGAGCGCACCTACCGGGATCCCCACCACAAACCGGAACTTGTCTTCGCGCTCACACCGTTTGCCGCGCTGTCAGGATTCGACACCCCGGAGGCCGCTGCCGGACGGTTCGCCCAGGTCCAGCGCCTCCTCGGCGAGGCCGACCTTGCGGTGGCAGTGGAGTCCCTGTCAGCGGAGATCCTGGGTGGCGATTACGGCGCGGCGGTGCGCACCGCACTGGAGGACCCCACCGGGTTGCTCAGCGTCGCGGCGGAGGAACTGGCCATGCGGGACCCTGCCGCGGTGGAGCCTGCCCTGGCAGATACGCTGCGCCGGATCACCCCACACTTCCCCGGAGATCCCAGCATCTTCGTCGCCCTGATGCTGCACCGGACTGACCTGGCACGGGGGCATGCGCTCTACGTGCCCCCCGGAACACTGCACTGTTATCTCCACGGTGCCGCCGTGGAGGTCCAGGCCTGTTCGGACAACGTTCTCCGCGGCGGGCTGACCGCTAAACCCATCAACACCCCGGGGTTGCTCCAGATCCTCGACACATCACCGGCAGACCCGCAGCTGGTGGCCCCTGAGGTGCTGGCGCCCGGGGTGGAGCGGTACGTCACAGAAGCAGAGGAGTTTGAACTGACCTGCATCACCTTTCCGTCCGCCGGGCAGCAGTACCGCACTCACGTCGCCGGGCCCGCAGTTGCTCTGTGCACCGCCGGCGTCCTCCGCGCAGGCACGGTCTCGCTGTGCGCTGGGGAGTCGCTCTATCTCCCCGCGGGTTCGGCGGCCACCTTCAGCGCCGAGGACGCCCAGCTGCTGCTCACCCAGCCGAAACGCACAGCACAGGTGTCCGGCTGATGGGCGCACTTATGGTCAGAGGGGTGCGCCTGTTCCGGAAGCTGTGGCGGGAATTGGCCAAATTCGGCGCCGTCGGGGCGGTGGCTTTCGTCATCGACTCCACCATCTTCCTGTGGCTGATCACTGGCCCCATGGACGAATCCCACGTCAAGGCCAAAGCGATCGCGGTGGCCGTGGCCACCCTCTTCGCCTGGCTGGGCAACCGCTACTGGACGTTCCGGCGCCACCGCACCCGCACCAGGATCCGGGAGCTTGCCATGTTCGTGCTGATGAACGTCATTGGGCTGCTCATCATGTCTGGCTGCGTGGCGGTGAGCTTCTACCTCCTCGGCCTGCGCACCGAGCTGGCCTCATTCATCTCGGGCTCCATCATCGGGATGGGGCTGGCCATGTGCTTTCGGTTCGTCGCCTACAAACTGTGGGTCTTCACCGGCAGTGACGAGGGTGATACGGCGCGCGCGGCAGCCCACGCCCCGCCGTATACCGATCAGCTTCCCCAGGTCAGCGACTCTCCGAGCTGAGGCCCTCATTGCGCAGCATCTGCGCCCAAGCCTGTCCGCCCTCAGGTCCGCGATACATCACGACGACGCCCCCAGCGGCCCAGGTGCCCAGCATCTGGGCGAAACTGGCCGGACCCCACTGCGTCACCAGCAGCGGACCGTCTGTGCTGCTGGGGGGTGCCGGCGGCAGCGCCACGGGCGGCAGCGGACTCAGCAGCTGATCGGGGTGCTGGCGGGCCTCGGCGGAGAGATCAGTGACCCAGGCTGGAAGGTTCTGCCCGGTGGCCTCGGGGAACGACTCATCCACCATCCCCAGAGACACCGCCACCAGTCCCGCCCCGGCCACGGCGCTGCCTTCCGCCCACTCCACGGGACGCTCTGTAGCGACCACTGCAAGGTCGGATTGAGACACACCAGCCTCACCGGAGCTGAGTGCAGCCTCGGTGCCGGTGAACTCCACCTCGGCACCCAAGGCACCGGCTGCCAGGCCCAGTGCTGCGGCCTTCCAGTGCGGTGCCATATCAATGAGCAGCTTCTCCCCAGCATCGAGATCATGCTCGTCGGTCAGCAGCCCGATCAGCTTGGTCGCCCAATTTGCGAGCACCCGTCCGGAAAGTTCGACTCGGGCAGACGGGTCCGCGGCGCTGCCGTCATAGAAAACCAGTGCCGGCTGGGGCCGCGCCGCCAAGAAATCCATCAGGTCGGCAAAGGTCGTCGGCGCAGCGTGGGAGGAACCTCCCAGGGTCAGGGGGCACATAATGGGTCGGCTTCCTCCTCGGTGCGCTCCCCGGCGAGCGTCCGGCCGGAGAGGCTCGCACCGGGTCCGGCGGCGACTCGCCGAGGGCACTTGACGAATGTTTACTCACACCAGTGTAATTAGGTGCGAGACAAGACCGTGACGAGTGTACAAATGCAAGGAAGAGCCGGGGGAGGCCCACAACATGGGGAAGCCGCAGCGGCTGAGTGAAATCGGCCCCGAGCAGGACCGCAGAGCCGTCCGCAGAAGTGGACTCGACGTACCACCAGACTGGTTCGTGGATCCCGCAGACCCGTCAGCGGGGGATCGCCTCGAGCACGGTGCCGCACTGGAAGACCAAGCCACGGCCTTCCTCGCCTCGGCTGAGGCCGCAGCAGCCGAATCGCACAGCACGGTGACTGCACTGAGTGAGGCGCCTTCCCGCCGCACTCAGCTCAGCCCCGGCGCTGAGGACACCGCAGCGTCCATCTGGCAGGTGGGTCCGGCATTGTTGCCCGCCGAACAGGTTGAGGGAGAGCTTGCCTGGCAGGTCGATGCACTCTGCGCCCAAACCGACCCGGAGGCATTCTTCCCGGAGAAGGGCGGATCCACCCGCGATGCCAAGAAAGTCTGCGGCGCCTGCAACGTGAAGCAGGAATGCCTCGACTACGCCCTGGCAAATGACGAACGCTTCGGCATCTGGGGCGGGCTCTCCGAGCGTGAACGCCGGAAGCTGAAGAGACGAGCCCGCTGACGTGAGGCCGACCGCTCCGCACGGGGCCGCTGGGTGAGCAGGCCGGCTGCCCGCCTCCATATCGCCGCCGTCGTACTCCATGACGGCGGCGGTTTTGCGTCCCCGCAGTGGGACGCTTCCGGGCGGGCGCTCAACCTCGCAGCGGGGTTGCAGTGGCAGACTCGGCAGCCGGACAGCGTCATCGAACTCAGCTCTGCCGACTACGCCGGGCCGCAGGACCTGTCCAGGTCCCTGCACTCACGGCTGATCCGTCATCGCCGGCAGGCCAGACAGACGCTCTCCAGCGGCCCCGGGGGAGTGAAGTCCACCCCTCTGTGGCGAACTTTCGAACGGCAGCTAGGAGACGGATTTGCCCCCCGCTTCCAATGGCTGTGGATACTCCCGGCGGACACCGTGCCGGAGCCGCAAGCGCTGGAACGCCTCGAAGAGCGGATCTTCACCGTCAAGGATGAGGAGACCCACGGCACCGTCGAAGTCGTGGGGGCCAAGCAGTGGGTCGGGGGGATTGACGAGCCCCGCCTGCTCAGTGCCGGGCTGTGGGTCGCCCGCTCAGGGGAGGTGACTCCGCTGACCGAACCCAAGGAGCTGGACCAGGGTCAGTACGACGGCCGCGACGAGGTCCCCGGCGTCTCAGCCCACGGCATGATGGTGCGCGCCAGTCTGTTCGGTGACCTCGGCGGGTTCAGCCCGGAGCTGGACAGCGAATACGCCGCCGCCGAGTTCTGTGTCAGGGCACGGGAAGTCGGGGCCCGCACCGTCCTGGAGTCCGGTGCGGCAGTCCGCCGCAGCGCCGCGCCGCAGCGCGAGATGGTCCACCGGCTCGGGGGCAGTCTCCTGCTCAGTCACGCCGAGCGCAAGAGCCAGGTGCGGCTGCGGCTGAGCCACGCCCACCTGAGTCTGCTGCCCCTGCTGTGGTTGGGCCTGTGGTTCGCCGCAGCCGGACGGCTGGTGGCGCTGCTGGTGTGCAAGGCGCCCGATGCGGGGCTCTCGCAGTTCAGCAGCTCGTCCAGTGCGCTGCTGAACTGGGCGGCTGTGGCGAGGCTGCGTCGGCACCGCAGCGCAGGCCGCAAGGCTGCCCTGTCGCGACCGGAACGAGCCGGCGACTCCGCCAGACAGGTTGTCGCCAGTGGGCTCCGGGCGGTCCGTGAGTCCCGGATCAGCGGTGCCAGCCTGCGTGAGCAGCGGCGCCGGGACACCACTGCAGAGACCGTCGGCGCCACCACCGAGCGGACAGCCCCGCCGGAGGAGCGCGGTCTGCTGGAAGTCGGTGCCGGAGACGGCGAGTTCGACCAGCTGCCCGCCCGCGGATCGGGGGACCGGCTGGGTCTGTTCCTCCTGCTGACCGTGCTCACCGGAATCTCGCTGGTGGGGTACCGGGACCTGCTCACCGCGGGGGCATTGGGCGGCGGAGCGGCCGCACCCGTCTCCCCCTCGTTGAACGAGGTCTGGCACCATACCTTGTCCTTCTTGGCCGCCGATTCGCTCGGTGAGCGCGCCGCCGCGGACCCGTTCAATGCTGTGCTGCTCCTCCTGTCTGCGGTGAGTCTGGGCCACGCCTCGGCCGTGCTCCTGTGGACAGTGATTCTGGCAGCACCGCTGAGTGCGCTCACCGCGTGGTGGGCGGCCAGGCTGTGGAGCTCCACCTCTGCGCACCGGCTGATCGCCGCCCTGCTGTGGGCTCTGCTCCCGGCGCTCCAAGTCGGCGCCGGTCAGGGCCGGCTCGGGGCCGTGCTCGCGCATATCCTGCTGCCGGTGCTGGTGCTGGTCACTGTGCGTGCGGTGCGCCTGCACAGCCAGCGCCGCGCCCACGCAGGTCAGGTCACCGCGCTTCGCCTCACAGCCGGGTGGGAGACTGCTGCCGCAGCGGCTCTGCTGATGGCGGCCGTCACCGCCTCCGCGCCCGTGCTGCTGGTACCGGCGGTGCTGAGCTGCGTGGTGGGAGCCCTGCTGCTGGGCCGGCAGGGGCGGGTGCTGTGGTTGCTGCCGATTCCGGCGGTGACCATCTTCGTTCCGATGCTGGCCTCTGCCCTGGACCGTGGGTCCAGCCCCCTGGTGGCACTGATCTCCGAGCCGGGCCGACACGTGGCCGCCTCCGAGGCAGGCGCCCCTGCCCCGGTGTGGCAGCAGCTGCTGGGGTTCGCGCAGGCATTCGACCCGGCTGCGGGGCTGCCCGGTGCTGGTGGCACCGGTGCTCTGGCGTGGCTGCCTGCGATGTTGGAGGCCGACTATTGGGCGCTGCGTCTGGCGCTGCTGATCGGTGCGCCACTGCTGGTGGTGGCGGTATTGGGAATGCTGGGGGCCAGACGCCGCGGGCTGATGATGATCTGCGGCCTGACAGCCCTCGGCTTGATCGGTTATTCCTCCGTGGTGAGCCGACTGGCCGCGGGCACCGCAGGCGGCGAAGTCCTCGCCGCACACATCGGCCCGTTGGTCTCGGCGGTGACGCTGTGCCTGATAGCTGCAGCAATCAGTGCTCTGCAGCCCGGTTCGCCACCCCTGGCTGCACTCGGAGGAGTGTTCGTCCCTGTGGCCTCCACCCTGCTGGTGCTCTCCATCGCCGCCTCGGGGGTCTTCTGGGCCGCCCCTCGCCTGATGCCGACCGCTGAGCTGACGGATAGGACCGTCACCGCGGTCAACAGCGAACCGGTACTGATCGAACCGGCTGCGGTCCGGACCCTCCCGGCCACTGCGGCGGACCTGGGGACAGGACCTGCCGAAACCCGGACATTGGTGCTGTCCTCTTCGCACGAAGGGGTCACCGCTCAGCTGCGTTCCGGCGGTGGGGCGACCCTGGACAAGCACCGCAGCGCCGCCGGCCGGGGACACCTTCCGCTGTGGGCCTCGGCAACACCGCCCGAAACTGCAGCCGATTCACCCGAAACTGGCTCCGGGGAACTCAGCGACTCCGACAAGCGACTTGCTGACCTGGTGGCAAACGTCGTCGTGCCCGGTTCGGAGAACGTGGCCGACCTCGCCTTCGAACTCGGCATCGGGCATGTGCTGGTCACCCAAGGGACAGCGCTTTGTGAGGCGGTCGACACCGCCAGTGGGCTCAGCGCCGTGGGAGAGACCGACTTCGGTGCCCTGTGGCGCGTAGAATCCCAGGCCTCCGAGGACCTCGCCGCACCGGCGGAGATGGCCGGTGCCCCGACCGCCTGGGCGCGCATCGTGACCGCGGAGGGGGACCCGGTGGCTCTGCTGCCCAGCGATCACCACCGGATCTCAGCGGACCTCTCCGCGCTGGCCACCCCCGACGGCGAGGTGCTGGAGCTGGACCCGGAGACCGAGTACTACGTGCAGATCGCCGCCGAGCGCGCCGCAGGCTGGGCCGCCGCCCTGGATGGTCAGCCGCTGCGGCCGGTGACCGCATCCAGCCTGGGCCCCGGCACCGAGGAGATCCCCTGGACTCGGCAGTTCCACCTCCCGGCCAGCTTCGCCGATGACCCGCAGGGCCAGTTGGAACTGGCCCACACACCCCGTTTGCAGTACCCGATCCTGGTCTCGACCGGGGCACTGCTGCTGATCTTCGTGCTCATCGCACTGCCGCTGCCCAGAAGCTGGCGCATCCTCCCGGTGGTCTCCGATGCCCGGCTGGCACCCCGGCGGGGGGTGATGGCATGAGTTCCAGAAAGGTCAAGAAGTACCTTAAGGCGCAGCAGCGGGCCCGACGCCGCGCCCAGCGGGAACAGCCCCCCGAGGCCGGCACACCCACCTCCCCGGTGCGCAGCAGCCGCGTGGAGCGCGCTGCGCCTTCAGTGGCCATGCTCGCGGGCCTGGGCATCGTGGCTGTGGTGGCCGGCTCGGCTGCCATGTCGGGGGCCGCGGAGCCCCAGGCGCAGCCAGCGGTGATCGAACCCTATGCCGTCCCAGGACCTGCGGTGGCCGAGCGGCTGGTCTGCCCCAGGGCGCCGGGACGCCCAGAGGCTCTCTCCGAGCAAGGAGTGGTGGAGTACGCCCAGCGGGACGACTCCGTTGTTGCCAGCACCACTGCCGTGGTGTTCGCCGCGACCGACGGGAAGTTCCCCGCTGCGCAATGGATCCCGCTCGATGACCAAGGGCGCGGCGAACCCGAGACCCTGCTGGCTGAAGGCACCCGCGATGCGGCCAGTGACGGGCCGCTGGCCGACCGACCGCACATCACAGAGGAGTTCGACGCCGAACAGGGCGCGCCCCTGGTGGAGGTGGACCCCCTGCCCGGGCGCTCGCCCTCCCGCGCCCCGGTCACCGCAGCAGCATATTCCTACAGCGCAGATGCGGGGCCGGTGACCGGACTGACCGCAGGCACATGCGAGGCCCCGGCCCGCAGCCAATGGTTCCTGGGACCAGAGACAGGTGACGGGGCCAACTCGCTGCTGACCCTGACCAACCCGCACAGTCGCGACGCCACCGCCGAGGTGACCACCTACGACGCAGACGGACACACCGGCGCCTTGGGGACCACCACCGTCCTGATCCCGCAGCATTCGGTCCGGACAGTCAACCTGGCCGGACTGAGCGAGACTGACTCGGCAATTGCGGTCCATGTACAGGCCAGCGGCGCCCCGGTGGCCGGACACCTGCAATCTGCCGGCGCCGTGGGAGCAGAGGGGCTCGGCGTCGAGATGCTCCCGACCCTGCCTGGCCCCCAGCAGCAGCACATCGCGATCGGCGTCCCCGCCGGCGCGGAGGAGAACCCAGAGCTGTGGTTCTACACCCCCGGGGAGGAGGAGGCCACAGTTGAGCTCCAAGTCTTCGGCGCAGACGGCCAGGTCGAGACTGAAACTCCCGGGGTGTTCAACCTCGAGCCGGACAGCGTCGCGGTGGCGGGCCTGCACGGGCTGCCCACCGGAACCTACGACGTGGTGCTGAACTCCGATCAACCCACCTTCGCTGCAGTGCGCAGCGCAGGAGACGGCGAGCAGATCACCGTCGAGGCAGACCCGGAGACTGACCCGGTCACCGGTGAAAACGTCGATGACGAGACCGAGCAGGAACAGGAACCGATCCCGGACTTCAGCTGGGCGGCCGCAGCCGAACCGCTCGGTGCCGGCTCCGTCGGCATCCTGGCACCCGGGCAGGTGAGCGCTCTGCGGGTGCTGAACCCCGCAGCAGAGCAGCCGGCCCAAGTGAGCTATCGGCTGTTGGACAGCGCCGGCGGCCGCACTGAGGACCTGGTCATCGACGTCGACGCCGGCACCTCCGCCGAGGTCACGTACGAGGAACTGGTCGAGAGCGCTCAGGCCGCCGACCTGGAAGACCTCGCCGCGGTAGTGGTGGCCGATATTGAGGGTGAGGCCTACGGCGGAATCGTCGCCTCCAGTGAGGTCGGCGGCGTCACCTCTGCGGCGCTGGTCCCGGCCGCCCCCAGCGCTCAGCACGTCCCGCTGCGCATCGAACCGTAGGACACGGTTGAAGCAGGATCCCCACGAACCCGGCTCCCGCTGGGTAAGCTGAGTTTTCGTGGATTCCAAACGCCGTTGTACCAAGCACAGCTGCGATGCTCCTGCTGTGGCGACGCTGACCTACTCCTACGCTGACTCTACTGTGGTGGTTGGCCCCATCAGCGTCTATGCGGAGCCGCACGCCTACGATCTCTGCGCCAGCCATGCCGATGCGGTGCGCGCCCCGCGCGGCTGGGAGCTGCTGCGCTTGGACTACTCCGCCGCCGAGGACTCCACTGACGACCTGCTGGCTCTGGCGGACGCCGTCAGGGAACCTGCAGCCAGTGCCCCTGCGGCAGCCCGGCAGGCGCCGACGCCGCTGAGCGCTCCTGAACCCGGCACTGGGGTCAGCAGGGGCCACCTCCGGCTGCTGCCCGACTGAACCAGCGCACCACCGTGCCGCAGCGCGGGGGATTACGTCCGCAGATGACAGTCCGGACCGTGCCCGGGGCACAGACAGGTACCCTGGAGACCATGCCAAGCACGTCGCTGATCGACCCGCTGATAGTGCAGCTGCTGCGGTGCCCAGTCACGGGAAGCCCCCTGCGCCAGGAAGGCCAGGAGCTTGTCGCCGTGAACGACCCCCGCATCAGATACCCCATCGATCAGGGCGTCCCTATTCTGCTGAAGGATCACCATTCATGAGCTTTGACTACAAGATTGCCGACATCTCACTGCACGAGGCAGGCCGGCACCAGATTCGGCTTGCCGAACATGAGATGCCGGGCCTGATGTCCCTGCGCGAGGAGTTCGCAGCTGAGCAGCCGTTGCGGGGGGCCCGGGTGGCCGGGTCCCTGCACATGACCGTGCAGACCGCGGTGCTGATCGAAACGCTGGTCGCACTCGGCGCTGAGGTCCGGTGGGCATCCTGCAACATCTTCTCCACTCAGGACGAGGCCGCAGCAGCTGTGGTGGTGGGGCCCCACGGCACCGTGGAGGACCCGCAGGGCGTGCCGGTCTTCGCCTGGAAGAACGAGACTCTCCAGGAGTACTGGTGGACAGCGGCCCAGATATTCGCCTGGCCCGGCGTGGACGAAGACCCCACCGCCGGGGCCAATATGATCCTCGACGACGGCGGGGACGCCACGCTGTTGGTCCACAAGGGTGCTGAGTTCGAAGCCGCCGGAGGGGTCCCTTCCGCCCAGGAGGACGACCCGGAAGAGTACCGGATCATCCTCGAGACCCTGCGCCAGAGTCTGCGGGAGAATCCGCAGCGTTTCACCGGCATCGCTGGGGCCATCAAGGGCGTGACGGAGGAGACCACCACCGGAGTCAACCGGCTGTACCAGCTTGCCCGGGACGGCCGGCTGCTCTTCCCGGCCATCAACGTCAATGACTCGGTCACCAAGTCGAAGTTCGACAACAAGTACGGGGTCCGGCACTCGCTCCCGGACGGCATCATGCGTGCCACCGACGTGCTCCTCGGCGGCAAGACTGCCGTGATCTGCGGATACGGCGACGTCGGCAAAGGCAGCGCTGATGCACTGCGCGGACAGGGCGCACGCGTCATCGTCACCGAGATCGACCCGATCAACGCCCTCCAGGCGGCAATGGACGGTTACCAGGTGGCACGCCTGGACGACGTGGTGGACGAGGCGCACCTGTTCATCACCACCACCGGCGGCAAGGACCTGATCACCGCTGAGCACATGCAGCGGATGCGGGACAAAGCCATTGTGGGCAATGTGGGTCACTTCGACAATGAGATCGATATGGCCGGGCTCGCCGCCATTCCCGGAGTGCAGAAAGTGGAGATCAAACCACAGGTCCACGAATGGGTCTTCCCCCACGGCAGCTCCATCATCGTTCTCTCCGAGGGGCGGCTGCTGAACCTGGGCAACGCCACCGGCCACCCTTCGTTCGTCATGAGTTCCAGCTTCGCCAATCAGACCATCGCCCAGATCGAGCTCTTCGCCAAGTCCCACAAGGACTACAGCGGCGCCGACGCCTACGCCTCCGAGGTGTACACCCTGCCTAAGATCCTTGACGAGAAGGTGGCGCGGCTGCACCTTGACGCTCTCGGCGTCAAGCTCACTGAGCTGACCAAAGAACAGGCGGAGTACCTGGGCGTCGACGTGGCCGGCCCGTACAAGCCCGACCACTACCGGTACTGATCCACCCGGTACTGATCCACCCGGTACTGATCGACCCGGTCCTGATTCACCGGTAGGGGAGACGGTGCAGCCGCTGGTGGAGTTTCTCCGCCCGCTGCTGCTGCCGGGCCAACCGGCGGTACTCCCGGTTTCGCCTCTCCGCCATCACGGCGGTGAGGAACTCCACTGAGGAGGTGGCCGGCGGCGCGGGAGCCACATAGCGGATGACCTCACCGGCCAGCCGGTCGCTGACCGCAGTCAGGGCGGAGCGGTCGACGGTACTCCCGGCAGCCTGGACGGTGCTCAGCAGTCGTGAGGCACCAGCGGCGAGTTCATCGGGTATCCGACCGATGTCAGCCAGCTCCGCCCACGCCGCCGTCGCCGGGGGCACCGGCAGCAGTACCGGGCGCACCTTGGGGTGACGGGCGCGGATGGCGTAGGTGCCGGCCATGACATCTCCGAGGCGTTTGCCCCGTTCGGTGAACACCCCGATCAGCAGCGGCAGCAGCCCCAGGGTGAGGTATATCTCTGCAAATCCGGCCAGGCCGCGAATCAGACAGTGCCTGAAACGGACCCCGCCGCCGTCGTCCCGGACCACCCGGATCCCGAAGGCCAGCTTGCCCACGGACCGGCCGCGGCTCAGCGTCTCCACGGCCACCGGAACCACGACCAGGAACCCGATCACTGTCGCGAGGCTCAACGCCGCCGCGGCCGCCTCGCTGATCTCCAGCGTGGCACCGGTGAGCCCCAGCGCCACGAACGCCAGCACCATGGCAGTCCAATAGATGACCAGGTCCAGCAGCAGCGAGGCGCCCCGGGTGATCACCGAGACTGAGGACAGTTCCAGGGCAACTGCCTCACCGGTGACCACGTGGCGCATGGGGCCACCCTATAGTGTGGACGGCGTGGACATCGATGCCTTCGTTGCCGTGCACCAGCCGCAGTGGGACCGGCTGCACCGGCTCGCCTCGAAGCGGCGGCTCACCGCAGGCGAAGCTGACGAGATGCTCGTGCTCTATCAGCGCGCCTCGACGCACCTGTCGATGATTCAGGCCGTGGAACCGGATTCCCCGGTTGCGGCCAGGCTCTCAGTAGGTATTGGGCGTGCCCGAGCCCAGCTGACCGGCGAGGGGGAGAACGTCCTCGCCGCGCTGTCCTACTTCTTCGTGCAGGGCCTCCCTGTGGCCTTCTACAGGTTGCGCTGGCTGACGCTGATCATCGCTGCGCTGTTTTTGGGCCTCGGTGCAGCCTCAGGCTGGTGGGTCTACCACCACCCGCAGCTCGATCTGATCATGCCCCAGGCGGCGCGGGAGGCCTACGCGGACGAGGATTTCGTCAACTACTACTCAGAACATCCAAGTTCAGCGTTCGCCTCTCAGGTGTGGACCAATAATGCCTGGATCGCCGCTCAGTGCGTCGCCTTCGGCATCACCGGTCTGTGGCCGGTCTGGATCCTGGGTATCAACAGCGTTAACGTCGGGATCGCCGCCGGGGTCATGTACGAACAAGACGCTGCAGCTGACTTCTGGCTCAACATCCTCCCGCATGGGCTCATGGAGCTCACCGCAGTGTTCGTCGCCGCCGCTGCGGGGCTGCGCATCTTCTGGGCCTGGGTCGCCCCGGGGCAGAAGAAACGCCTGACCTCCATCGCGGAAGAGGCCCGCCGGCTGATCACCGTGGCCCTGGGGCTGACGCTGGTGCTGCTGGTCTCCGGCATCGTGGAGGGTTTCGTGACGCCGGCACCGTGGCCGGACTGGCTGCGCATCGGCATCGGCGCGGCGGTACTGGCTGGCTACTGGGTCTACACCTTCGTGCTCGGTGCCCGAGCCGCTGCCGCCGGAGTCTCCGGTGACCTGGGAAGATACGACTCCGGCAACCACGAGCTCACAGCGTGAGCGGAGACAATTTGGGCAACTTGCCGGGCGGGTTCCAGCACAGCGGCGGATCCTAGCTCTACTGTGTAATCAGGCCAGAACTGCGTGGAGAGGCGAACAACATGAGCCAGAACCCTGACGAACCCCGCGATAAGTCATCGCGGGAGAAGTCATTCGAGTCCGGTCTGGACTACGGTGCCTTCGCCTCGGCGGAGCCGGACTTCCCGGAGGATCACCTGGGGCAGGACGACGCCGGCACTGACGAGGACACTGCTGAGGCCTCGTCGAACCCCGCCGCAGGAGTACCTGCTCCTGCGGACCGTTCAGCGCAGCCGCGCGACGCCGAGCCCACTGAGGTGGTGCCCCCGGTGAGCCAACAACCGCGCCCGCCGGCCGGATCGGCCGAAAGCGCCCCCCAAGCAGCGCCGACCGCAGCGGAGGAACAGCGCACGACGGCGTTGCCCCGGGAGGACCCGCCAGCCCAGCGGACTGCCTCACCGGCCGTCTCACCGGCCTCGCCGGTAGCTCCTCGGCACCAGCGCTCTCCTGACCGGCCGGCCGCACGGGCCCGCCGCGGCCATGCTGTGGCAGCGCCCAACGAGGACGAGCTGCAGGAAGAGGTGGAGAAGGACAAACGCGGCGTCTCACGGTTCTTCACCGTGCTCATCGCCATCTTCACCCCGCTGATGCTTGCGGTGCTGGCGATCCGTCTGGTGGCCACCCCCGTGTTCCTGATGGTCACCTACTGGCGCCCCGGATTCCCGGACGATCCTGGCGGGTGGGATCTGCGGGAGCGTCTGCTGTACGGCTCCTACGGCACCGACTTTCTGCTCAACGCCGCCGACTCCCGGTATCTGGCTCAGCTGACCCCCAATGGGGAGCCGCTGTTCACGGACAACGAGGTCTCGCATATGGCGGATGTGAAGATACTGCTCTGGTACGCGATGATCATCGGCGCCGGACTGCTGGTGCTGACTCTGCTGATGGCACTGCTCCTGCGCGCCTGGCGCCCCGGAGGCTTCGCCCGCGGTGTCTTTGCCGGTGCCTGGGTCACCCTTGGCCTGTTGGTGGCTGTCGCTGTGCTGGCGATCCTGGACTGGCGGTTGTTCTTCACCGAGTTCCACAATCTGTTCTTCCCCCAGGGGAACTGGAGCTTCCCATCAGATTCGACCTTGATCCGGCTCTACCCGGAACAGTTCTGGATTGATGCAGGAATTTGGGTGGCGGCGCTGCTGCTGCTCTTCAGCCTCCTGGCGCTGCTGATGACCTGGCCCACCAAGCGCCGGCGGGCACACCGCGCTGAACGCCTCACGGAAGTCCAAGAGCGTAAGCGGGCCAAGCTGGAGGATGAGCTGAACAAGGCAGCAGCCGAGAGCTGACCCCGACCTCGGCAGCAGCTGACTGGGTTGTGCTCCCGCCCCCGTGAGGGCGCGGGAGCACAACCCTTCGTCTTAGATGGTGACTTCGCCCTTGGGGCTGGAGAAGGTCACACTCATGATCCCCGGAGTTCCGGAGGGGGCAACCCATTCCACCGCTACATTGTCGAACGGGTCGGCATCAGGGGAGCCAAGCCAATCCGCCACCCGCTTCGGTGAGCCAGCGATGGAGAGTTTGACCAGCCTGGCCTGCGGCTCATAGGCCCGTGACGGGTGCAGGTGTTCGGTGCCGTCATCCCAGCGCAGCAGGTAGGGCACCTGCGGGTCGGCGATGAGCCCCTTGATGCCGATCTGCTTCCAGGTCAGTTCCTGATTGTCCGGGAACTTCCGGTTCCCCGGTACGCTTCGGCGGCCCAGCCGCTCCTCGAATGGCGCCAGGTCGTCGACAGTGACGCACCAGCCCATCCATCCGCCCCCCACCTGGGAGCGATTGCGCACGGCCTGCCCGAAGGGAGCCTTGTTGGCGCTGGGGTGATCCAACACCTCAACAATCTCCAGGTACTGGCGGTCCGCCAGCGGGATAATGGCATTTGCGGTGCCGAATCGGGGGTGGATTCCGCCCTTGACCCGGTCTACGCCCAAGGCATCGGTGATTCGCTCCACCGTGGCGTCCATCCCGTCCGGACCCACAGCAAAAGAGACGTGATCTAGTCGCATCATGAGACCTATCCTGACACCGGAATCGGGATAGCTGAAATCGACTATTTCTACCTCATGTAGAACTCGTGCGGCGGCATGCGTATCCTGGTGTGGTGCCCTCATCCTCCTTCTGGGCGACTGCTCGCCAACCTCAGTGGATCACCCTGCTGATCCTTGCGCTGGTGCTGGCCACCGTGTTCGTGGTGCTCTCGGCGTGGCAGTTCGATCAGTCACGCACGGAGCGCAGCTACGCCCAGGACACGGAGATACCCGTGGAGCTGACAGACATCTACGCCCCGGAGCGCCCGATTGGGGTCGATGAAGCCGACAGGATTGTCAACCTCTCAGGTGAGTTCGTTCCGCAGACTGAGGTGTTGATCGCCAACCGGATGCGGGACGGCGAGGAAGGTTATTGGGCGGTGGCGGCCTTCGCGGTAGAAGGCGCCCCCGATGATCAGGTGATTCCCGTGGTGCGCGGATGGACCGCTGAGGCAGAGACCACCGTCGAGGCCGCACCCACCGGGGAGATCACTCTCCAAGGCCGGCTGCTGCCGACCGAGGCCCCCGGCCCCGGACCGCGCGAGCTGCCATATCCGGTGCTGCCGAGTCTCTCGGTGGCGGAACTGATCAATTTATGGGGCGAGGACTCTTACTCCGGGTTCGTGGTGGACTTCAGTGAGGAGGCTGCCGGGAGCGCGTCATCGCTTCAGCCGGTGTGGGTAGGGCCTCAGCCTGAAGGTCGGGATATCAATTGGCTCAATCTCTTCTATGCCGTGGAGTGGGTGGTCTTCGCCGGGTTCGCCTTCTACCTGTGGTGGCGCCTGGTCAAAGACGCCCACGAACGGCAGCTGGAAGAGGAACGGCTGGACCGTGAATGGGAGCAGCAGTGGCGCGCTGAGCAGGCGGCGAAGCAGAGACAGGATGAGAAGCACGTGGAGGAAAGCACATGACCGATCAGCAGACCACCGCAGACCCGACGGCCCTGGGTGACCCTCCGCCACGCCCAGCCAAGGGTGTCCGGCGCCTTTACGGAACGCATGCGCAGATCCGCAGCGGCCTGCGGTTCTACCGCGTGATGGCCATCATCACCGGCATCTTCCTGCTGATCATGGTGGCCAAGATCCTGATCAGCGGCTCGCTGTTCGGGTGGACATTCTGGGACGGCTACGAGCTCTACCTCGGCGGCACCACAGTAGGCGGAGCCTCCAACATCGTCGGATTCTACCCCGCCGATTCCCTGCAGGACGCCCGGTCTGCCTCAACACTGATCGCCCAAGCTCACGGGGTGGCCTACGTGGTGTACCTGGTGGCCGGTTTCCGGCTGTGGTACATGCTCCGGTGGGGGGCCGGCCGCCTGGCCCTGATCATCAGCGGAGGCCTGGTGCCGTTCTTCAGCTTCTTCGTGGAGCGCAAGGTCGTCGGCTTCGTCGCCCGCGACCTCAGCAGCACTGCCACCGCCGCGCCCCGGTACTGACCACAGCGGACACCGGGGCTGAGCCCTAGTCCTGGAGGGTGCCGATCTCCATCTCGGCGAGCTGGTCCTGCGGCCGGGACTGCCCACTGTGCTGGTCCGCGAAGGCCTCGGTGGCGTCCGTGCCGCACAACTGCTCAATCCGTTCCGGCCCGCCGGGGTGCTCAGCGATCCACCCAGTCAGGTCATAGACCGTCTCGTCCAGCACTGCCCAGCATGACTCCGGCGTGTTGTTCTCCTCGACGTCCTGGAACGTGAAAACTTCCGCCCCGGCGGTATCCGGGTCTGGCTGCCCGGTCTGCGGATCCTCACCACCGCCACAGCCGGCGGTGAGCACAAGCGAACCCAGTGCCGCGGGGGCGATCCATGCGCGCCGGCAGTGGTGCCGGACGGTGACCACGTTCATGGGGTGCTCCTGACCGGGCGGCGGAGCCCAAAAGTCCAGGCGGTCAGCCAGGCCGCCAGCAGCGTCAGCACCAGCGAACCGGAGATGTGCAGGGTCATGGTGGCATAGCTTCCTGCAGCGGCCTGGGGGAACGTGAGCACGAACAGCAGCCCGGCCAGGACCGCCGGGATCACCCCGGTCCTGGTCAGCCAGGTGCGGACCCCCAACGCCACCGCCAGAAGACCGGAAAAGACGTGGATCACGATGCCGGAGAAACCGTGGACCCCCAGCCAGCTGGCCCGCTCCACCACCACTCCTGCGGAGACGAACAGCACCGCAATATTGGCCAGGGTCAGCAGAGCCAGCACCCGGGCCGCGAGGAGAAGCTTCTGTGCAGAGGTCACACCGGCAGTATACGAAGCGCAGCCGCCGGCGAGCGATGCCGGAGCAGGATACGCACCGACTACGATAGTCAGGTGACTTCCGATACTCCTGCCGCAGAACGCCCTGACCACACCGCGCAGACCGTGCTGGTGGTGGACTACGGGGCGCAGTACGCCCAACTCATCGCCCGGCGGGTCCGTGAGGCGCGAGTGTACTCCGAGGTCGTGCCCCACACCCTGCCAGCCGCCGAGATCATCGGCCGCCGTCCGGCTGCGGTGATCCTCTCCGGCGGTCCCTCCAGCGTCTATGCCGAAGGTGCCCCGGCGGTGGAGCGAGAGCTGTTCGAAGCCGGGATACCGGTGCTGGGCATCTGTTACGGGTTCCAGGCGATGGCGCACACCCTTGGCGGTGAAGTGACCCGCACCGGTCAGCGCGAATACGGCAAGACGGAAGTCCGCTCCACCACCGCCCCGCACGGACTGCTGGACGGAACGGATCCGGTCCAGACCACCTGGATGAGCCACGGCGATGCGGTCACCGCCGCGCCAGAAGGGTTCGAGGTCCTCGCCTCTTCGGAGGCCGCCCCTGTGGCCTGCTTCGCCGATGAGGAGCGCAAACTCTACGGCGTGCAGTGGCACCCGGAGGTGAAACATTCCCCCCAGGGTCAGCGGGTGATCGAGAACTTCCTGTACAGCGGTGCCGGGCTCACTCCGGAATGGACCACCGGCAGCATCGTCGAGGAGCAGGTCGCGGCCATCCGTGCGCAGGTGGGCGACGCTCAGGCCATCTGCGGCCTCTCCGGGGGCGTGGACTCCGCCGTGGCTGCGGCATTGGTGCAGAAAGCCATCGGCGACCAGCTGACCTGTGTCTTCGTGGACCACGGTCTGATGCGCGAAGGGGAAGCCGAGCAGGTCGAGCGCGACTTCGTCGCCGCCACCGGGGCCAAGCTGTACGTCGCGGATGAGAAGAAACGGTTCCTCTCCGCCCTGGCCGGGGTCACGGATCCCGAGGAGAAGCGGAAGATCATCGGCCGTGAGTTCATCCGCGCGTTCGAAGAAGCCGAGCGCAACATCTTGGAGGAGGCGCAGGCCGAGGGGGCCACCGTGGAATTCCTCGTCCAGGGCACGCTCTACCCCGACGTCGTCGAATCCGGCGGTGGTGAAGGTGCGGCAAACATCAAGTCCCACCACAATGTGGGTGGACTCCCCGAAGACCTGGATTTCAAACTGGTGGAGCCGCTGCGCGCCCTGTTCAAGGACGAAGTCCGCGCAGTCGGAGCGGAACTGGGGCTGCCGGCCGAGATCGTCCAGCGCCACCCGTTCCCGGGCCCGGGACTGGGCATCCGCATCATCGGTGAGGTCACCGAACGCAATCTGGACATTCTCCGTGCAGCCGATGCCATTGCCCGCGAGGAACTGACCCGCTCCGGCCGGGACGCCGAAGTCTGGCAGATGCCGGTGGTGCTGCTGGCCGATGTGCGCAGCGTGGGGGTCCAGGGTGACGGCCGCACCTACGGGCACCCGGTGGTGCTGCGGCCGGTGAGCTCCGAGGATGCCATGACAGCGGACTGGTCGCGGCTGCCCTATGAGCTGCTCGCCACCATCTCCAACCGGATCACCAATGAAGTCGAAGAGATCAACCGGGTAACCCTCGATGTGACCTCGAAACCACCGGGGACGATCGAGTGGGAGTAGCGGTAACCTGCCTTCCAGACCTGTAAGTGTTGTGGAGGGAACCGGTGCCAGAGAATACGTCAGCCTCTTCCGCTGAGACCCACACCCATCAGACTGCCCCGATACTCAGCTGGATCGAGTCCCAGGGGACAGGTGCGGAGAATGACACGATGCTGCGCTTCACGCCCAGCCAGCACAATGCCATCGACCTCACCGAAGCCAACGCCTCCGGCCTGATGCAGCTGTTCGGAGGCCGGCGCACCCGGCTGTCCACCCTGCTCAACGATCCCAGCATTCTGGAACCTGGCCTGAAAGCTGCCACGAACATCCGCAGCAAGATCCGGGAGCTCTCCGAAGAGCGCGGCATCGAGGTCGGGTACCTCGCCGCCGGCATCGCCTCCTGGACCGAGACCACCCCCGCCGGGGTCGAATCGTTCACCGCACCGGTGATGCTGGTGCCGATCAGCCTGCGCAGCAGGGCGGAGACGCACACCGGGGCCACCGACTATGAGGTGCAGTTCACCGCGCCCGCGAGCCTGAACCCGGCGCTGCGCCGCCACTTTGCGGAAGTTCACGGGCTCGCACTTGAACCGGAAGCCTTCCAGCAGGCCGGTTACGTCACCGCACGTTTCGACCCCTCGCGCACTGCCGACCTGCTGACGAAAGTGGCTGCCGCCGCGGCGGAGAACTCTCCGGAGGCACTGGAGAGCTTCCAGGTGTGGAAGCAGCTCTACGTCTCCACCTTCGCCGACCTCGCCGACCTCGGCAATCCCTCGGCGCTGAACCTGGAGCACCCGCTGCTGAAGCACCTGGCTGAGGGTCAGGCGCTGCCCCAAGAGGCCGCACTGGCCGCAGCGGCCGAACTTGACCCGATCGACGAGCGGGAACCGGATGCCGAACGGCTGATCTGCGATGCTGATCAGGATCAGCAGCACGCACTTGACGCGGTGCTCTCCGGGGTCTCGACGGTGATCTCCGCCCCTCCCGGCACGGGCCAGACGCAGACTGCGATCAACGCCGTCGCCGGCCTGGCGTGGTCCGGCAAGCGTGTGCTGGTGATCGCGGAGCGTTCCGACACCCTCAGTGAGTTCACCGAACGGCTCTCCGCTGCCAAGGCGGGTACGCTGGCAGTCAATGTGACCGCGGCGTCGTCTGGGGAGGGTATCCGCCCCCAGATCATCCGCGCGATCAAGCGTGCCGAACGGGCAGAACCGCCTCGCCTGGGGGAGCTGCACCGGCGGCTTGCCCAGCGGCGGCACGAACTGCGCGACCATGTGACCAGTCTGCACAAAGTCCGTAAGCGGTGGAGCTGCTCGCCCTACCAGGCCATGCAGGCGCTGGCCGCGCTGATCTGCCTCAACCCCGCTCCGAGCACTGCGGTGCGGCTCAAACGCTCAGTGTTGGACAACACTGTGGATCGTTCGGGCGTCGCGGTGAAGCTCAAACGGATCGCGGAGCTGGGCGAGTTCTCCGCCGAGCTGCGCAACAGCCCCTGGTTCGGTGCCAAACTCTCCAACCGGCAGGAGACCCGCGACGCCCAGGTGCTGGTGAGTCAGCTCCACGCTGAGCTGCCGGACCTCTGGGAGAAGATCGAAGCGGCGTGCCGGTCTGCGCAGGTCACCCCGGGGCAGAACTTCGCGCAGTGGCACTCCCAGGTCCTGCTCTTCCAACGCGTCCAGGAGTCCCTGGGCCGTTTCAGCAGCGATATCTACGCCCGCGACGTCGACGATCTGATCGCTGCCACCGCACCGGGCTGGTGGCGACGGCAGAACAATGTGGAAATGAGCTCGATGGCGCGGTCCCGGCTGCGCCGCGTCGCCAAGGAGTACATCAGGCCCGGGGTCTCCATCAATGACCTGCACGGTTCCCTGGTCGACGTCCAGTCCGAGCGGGAGGAGTGGGCCACCTGGGCCTCTGCCGACTCGCGCAGCGACGCCTCCCTGCCCCAAGTGCCGAAAAACCTGGACGCACTGGTGGACCGCGTGGGCCAGGTGCAGACCAGGCTGGAGAAGCTGGTCTCAGTGCTGGTCCCGGTGGACGATGACGGCACCACCCTGTTCGATGTGCCGGTGGAGACGCTCTTCTCCACCGCGAAAGCATTGGCCGAGGATGAACGTTCCCTGCAGACGCTGCCGGAACGCACCCTTCTGGCCGAGCAGCTGCGGGAGCAGGGGTTCGATGAGCTGCTGCAGGACCTGGCGGAGCGTGAGGTTCCCCCCGCCCGAGTCGCTGACGAGCTGGAGCTGGCATGGTGGCAGTCGGCACTGGAGGCGATGATCTCCGGGGACGAATACCTGGCGATGACCTCCGGTGAGAACCTGCGCACCATCGAGTCCGAGTTCCGCTCCGCGGACTCAGCGCATATCGCGTCCGGAGCGCAGCGGCTGAACCACGCCTTGGCGGTGCAGTGGAAATCCGCAGTCGAGGCTCACCCTGAGGCGGCGGCGCACCTGCGCAGTCTGCTGCGCGAGGCAGGACCCACTGTGGCGGATATGGAGTCTGTGGCAGCCGACCTCACACAGCCCCTGGTGCCGGTCTGGGTCAGCTCGCCGCTGGGATTGGCCGCCCATTTCCCGCCTGCGGGAACGGAGCCAAGTTTTGACACCGTCGTGCTGCTCGACGCCGAGACCCTGTCGGTTCCCGCTGCGCTGGGTGCGATCTGCCGCGCCCGGCAAGTGGTGGCCTTCGGCGATCCGGCCAGTGGAGCGCCGAAGCCGATGATCGTCTCGGCAGACCCGATCGCTCGTGAGGCGGAGTCTCAGGTCCCCGATTCCAGCTACGCAGAGCTGGCGCGGATCCTGCCGGAGCACTCGCTGCGGCATGTGCACCGCGGTGTGGACCAGGAGCTGACGCAGCTGCTCTCGGAGAAGCTCTACGACGGCAGGCTGGTGCGGCTGCCGGACGCCTCGCAGCTGACCGGACAGGACGAACGGCTGCGGATGGAACAGGTCCAAGCCACCGGTGCACGGGAGCCGGTGGAGTCCCCCACTGCAGAGGTCAACCGCGTGGTGGACCTGGTCTTCGAACATGTGCGTGCTCACCGAAACCGGTCGCTGGCGGTGGTGACCGGGTCAGAGTGGCACGCGAAGCGCGTCGCAGACGCCATCCGGCTGCACCTGGCCAACCACCCCTGGGCTGCGCCCTTCTTCGAACACGGTGCAGCCGGGGTGCCAGGCGGCTCCGGTGCCGGTGCCGCCGGAGCGGGTACCGGAGAGAAGTTCGTGGTCGCACCGGTGGAACGAGCCCACGGCATTGTCCGCGACGATGTCATCTTCTCCCTCGGCTTCGGCCGCAGCACCAAGGGTGACCCTGCCCATGAGTTCGGTGAGCTCTCCGGCCCCCGCGGCCTGGAGTACTTCACTCAGGCGGTCACGCGGGCCCGGGGCCGGATGACGGTGGTCAGCTCCATCGCAGCGGAGGACTTGGACCGCGGCCGGCTCAGCCAGGCCGGGGTGCTGGTCCAGGACCTGCTGCGGCTGGGTGCCGCCGAGGGGTCCAACCCTTCCAGTTCGGCGGAGCTGGAGGACCCGCTGGTGCTGGACCTGGTGGATCGGATCAGGGCGCGCGGAGGACGTGTGGAAGACGGTTTCCGCGGCACCCTGGACCTTGCTGCCTGCCCCCGCCGCATCGCATCCGAAACCCCCGTGACCCCAGTGGCCATGGTCTCCGACGGCACCCAGCGTTACGCCGAGCTCTCGGTGCGGGAGCGCTCGCGGCTGCGTCCCGAACGGTTCGCCGATCTGGGGTGGCACTATATGGTGCTGTGGACGATCGAAGTCTTCAGCGACCCAGGAGCCACCACTGAGATGGTGGCCCAGAAGGTGGGACTGGGCTCCGGACCGGAGTTTGCCCAGCACGGGCGGGGGGTGCTCTCCCACACCACGGGCCCGGTGCGGTTCGGAGGCGCCGCCGATGCCGAGGACGAAGAGTCGCACCGGCGCATTAAGCTCTGGCCGGCCCCTCAGGACCGCAGGCGATCGTGACAAGCAGATCCGAGGGCCCCTCAGGGGCGCAGCGGCCGGCCCGACGCGGACACCGGCGAGTGACGGCGCCCGGCACCTCCGGGCAGCCGGAGGAGACCGAAGCGCAGGCATATGACCCCCTGCACCACCAGCGGGCTGAGGGGGAGAACAGCAGTGAGCAGCGTGCGGAATGGCTGAAATCTCAAAAACCCCCGCACTGGGACCACTGACCGTCGCAGACGCTGCGGTGCCGGGTGGGGCACAGCGCGTCCTCGGTGCAGCATTGTCCACACCATTGCGGTCAGGGTCTGCGCCGCGCCGATTTCTCCACACGTAGCCCAGCGGGAGGCCAGCTGAGCCACCGTGGGGGTCAGGCTGGGTCTCATGAGCCGCGATGAGCCCCTGCCCGCCCCACGCCGGGCGCGCCGCGGATCCCCGGCGACGTCGTCCCCGCCGGCAGGGCCCGGGGAGAGTTCAGTGCAATTCCTGCCGGTGAGACCCCCCAGCGGCCGGGCACAGCGGCGCCTCCCGAAGCCCAAGCAGCACAAACTCCCCAAGGTCCGCCGGAGGCTGTACCGCGGGGGAGTATTGCGCCTGATGCGCCGGTTCCGTGTGGTGGTGGCCCTGCTGCTGGGCCTTGGCGCAGCCGCCGGGGCACTGTTGGCAGGGGAGCGGTCAGCCACGGAGACGGTGACGGTGGTGCGGGTCACCCAGGATGTGGTGGCCGGCGACGTTCTGCACGCCGGGGTGCTGGAACAAGTGCAGGTGGATGCGGCTGCCGTTCCGCCGGAGCACGAGGCCCGGTGGCAGCAGACGCTGGGGCAGACCGCCGCAGTGGCGCTGCCGGCCGGAGCGGTGGTCCACGCCACCCAGCTGGTGGGCCCTGGCCTGCTCTCAGGGCAACCTCCGGGGACGGTCGCTGTTCCAGTGCGCCCGGCTGACACTGCCATCATCGGGCTGCTGTCTCCGGGCCAGCGCGTAGACGTCCTGGCCTCTGCAGAGGCTCCGGAAGTCGCAGGAGGATCTCATCGCATCGCAGAGGCAGTCCCGGTGATATGGATTCCGCAGGATGAGACGGAGAACTGGCTCGGTGCCACCAGCGACTCGAAGAACGTGGTCATACTGGCCGTAGACACCGCGACCGCATCAGAGCTCGCCGAGGCCACCAGTACCGGGCGGCTGCACCTGACGATGGTCGGGGCAGCTGACTGACCTCAGCGTCAGTTGACTCAACTGGAGGCGGCCGCCGGAGTCTTGGCTGCGGAGCTGCCCGAGTCAGCGGAGCTGGAGCTGCTCGACGATGCGGACTTCTCCGCCCCGGCACCCGTGCTCCCGCTGGAGGAGCCACCGTCTCCGGCGGAGCTGGAGCTGCGTGAATCTGTCCGGTAGAAGCCTGATCCTTTGAACGTGACGCCGATATTGCCGAACTTCTTGCGGAGCCGCCCGGCGCATTGCGGGCACTCCGTCAGGGAGCTCTCGGAAAAGGACTGCACGGTGTCGAAGGCGTAGTGGCAATCTTTGCACGCGTAGGCGTAGGTGGGCATGACAGCGTCCTTCACGTTCTTGGCACTCTACCGGTTCGAGTGCCAATTATAGGGCTAAAAGTCAATTATGCGGCATTCGGTCACCGCCCGGGTTGCGCGCAGGTCGTGCGGCTCGACCGGAAAGGCCCCGGCGGTCATGAGCTCCTCGGAATGCACCACGGCAATGAGTTCGCAGGTCAGCTGAGGATGTTGTGGCAGGATCACGTTCAGCTGCGCGGTGGTGGTGTCGTAGTACCCGCCTCCTTGACCCAGCCGCGCGCCAGTGGCGTCCAAGGCCAGTGTGGGGACCAGCACCACAAGGGGGATGGGGCAGGTCAGGGTCGATGCACGTGCCACCAGCTCCTGCGGGGTGAGGGGGCAGCTGTGCTCAGGCTCACTGATCGGCATTCTGTGGTGGCGTCGCATGGGGGTCTGCGGGTACCACGGCGCCCACCCCAGAATGCGCCCGGCTGCCGGAATGATCGGCAGATACACTGACCCCCCGCGTGCGGTATGGCGCTCCAGAAAGGGCATCACGTCAGGCTCTCCGGGCATCGGGACATAGCCGGCCACCACAGCCTCCGGGTGAATGTGACGCTGCAACGCCGCGGCCATCGCCTCCCCCCGCTCCGCGGTGGTCTCAGCAGGCAGCTGCACCCGGGCGGTGCGGACCCTGCGCCGCATCTCAGCTTTAGTCTGGGTGCTCATATCAGATCCATGATTGCACCCACATCCGCATCTGCCACTGTTCATACGGAATCAGCTCCGCCGTCCAGACCGGCCAGAAGAACACTGAGACGGCCACCGCCAGGAGCGTGAAGCACAGGACGAAGACCGTATTGCGCTGCTGCGCGGAAACAATGGCGGCCCGTGGCCGCGGGGTGCCCTGCCTATCCACCGGACCGGTCCCCGCTCGCAGGAGCAGGGCAGCGACCACCGTGATGGCCAGAATGAGGAACGGGTGGTAGCTGATGGTGTAGAAGAAGAACATGGTGCGGCCGGGGAACAGCAGCCACACCGCCCCTCCGGCGAGGACACCGGAGAGGATGGCACCGTAGCGCCAGTCCCGGCGACCCAACCACAGCCCCAGCACCACCACCAGTGCCACGGCCCCAGTCCACCAGATCAGCGGATTGGCCAAGTCCACAATGGCTGAGGAGCAGGCCTCGGCCTGGCAGACCTGCCCAGTGTGCTCATACTCCTCGCCCTGGCTCAGGCTCTGGTAATGCATGGACACCGGCCGGCCCATGAACAGCCAGGTCAGCGGGTGTGAGGCGTATTCGTGTCCGGACTCCAGGCCGGTGTGGAACTCTGTGGCGGAGGCGTGATAGTTCCACAGAGCCCGCAGCGCCCCGGGAACCAGACCAGCCAGGCCTTCCGGAGCGGGGTCAAAGGCTGAGCGGCCCCAACCCTCGGCGCTGAGCAGCCACCCGATCCAGGAACCCAGATAGGTCAGGGCGGCCAGCGGCAGCACAGTCACCACCGCAGGGAGCGCGTCATGGCGCAGCCCCGCGCGCACCCACCGGCGCACACCCAGGGCTCGTCGGGCCTGCAGATCCCACAGCACCGCCAGGATCCCGAACACCGCCACGAAGGACAGGGCCGAGAGCTTCACCGCGACGGCACAGCCCAGCAGCACGCCGGCGGCGAGGCGCCAGGGACGGAACATCAGTCCAGGTCCATACTCCCATCCGGTGGACTCTCCAGGTGTCTGGGCAGCCCACTGAGCCAGACGACGTCGTGCGCTGTACCGGTCAGCCAGCAGCGCACCGAACGCGGCGAGCACAAACAGCGTCAGAAAAATGTCCAGCAGCGCCACCCGGGACATCACCAGGTGGTGGCCCTCCACCGCGGTTAGTGTTCCAGCGAAACCGCCGAGGAACACCGAACGGAACATCCGCTGGGCGATGAACGCGATCAGCAGTGCCCCCAGTGCTCCGGCGACGGCGGAGGAGAACCTCCAGCCCAGCGGCTCCGCCATTCCGAACGGGAGGATCCCCAGCGCGATCAGCCACTTGCCCAGCGGCGGGTGCACCACGTAGGAGCCTTGGCCGGTCGGCTGGGGGTCCCCGGCGAGCCAGTCGGCATCGGCACCGCTGGGCCATTCCAACTCGTAACCGGTCTGCAGCAGTGCGTAGGCATCCTTGGCGTAATAGGTCTCGTCGAAAATCAGGGTGTGCGGGTTGTTGAGTCCGTCAAGCCGCAGTGCCAGAGCGAAGACGAAGATGATGACCGGCACCAGCCAGCCCCAGAGCCCGGGGACGAACCGCTCGGCGCCCAGGCGCGCCGCGTATCGCTGCGCAGCAGCGGACCCGGCGGCGGATCCGCGCTCAGTGGGGGAGGCGGCGCGGTTCACCCTGGATATGCTACTTGGCAGAAGTCCCGACCCGGTGGACCGAAGGAGACGATGTTGGAACCCTCCGAAGAGTGGCTGTGGGAGGCCCCGGTGGTCCTCGCGGCCACTCCGATCGGCAATCTCGCTGACGCCACTGAGCGGCTTCGGCTGCTGATTCGCAGCGCGGACGTCATTGCCTGCGAGGACACCCGCAGCACCCGCCATCTGATCAGCGCGCTGGGGGAGCGGACCGATGCCCGGCTGGTGAGCCTGCATGAGCACAATGAGGCGGCCCGCTCGGCCGAACTGGTCGGGCAGGCACGGGAAGGCACCCGGGTGCTGGTGGTCTCCGACGCCGGCATGCCTGCGGTCTCTGACCCCGGACGGCGACTGGTCAGCGCCGCCATCGCCGCTGATCTCCCAGTGACTGCTGCGCCCGGTGCCTCGGCGGTACCCACCGCGCTGGCGCTGTCGGGCCTGGCCACAGACCGGTTCACGTTCGCCGGCTTTGTCCCCCGGAAGCAGGCCGAGCGCCGGGCGCTGCTGAAGCGGCTGCAGCGGGAGGAGTGGACCACCGTTCTGTTCGAATCTCCTCACCGGATCGCCTCCACGGTGACGGAGTTCTCCGAAGCGTTGGGACCGACGCGGCGGGCCGCGGTGGCCCGGGAGCTGACCAAGAAGTATGAGGAGGTGCTGCGCGGGGAACTGGGCGAACTGGCGGAGCTGCTCACCGAGCGGCACCGGGAGAGAGGGATCCGAGGGGAAATCGTGCTGGTGATCGACCACGCAGCCGACGACGCCGAGCCCAGTCTCACCCTGGAGCAGGCCGCCAGTGCCGTGGTCCAGTCAGCAGCAGGTGGTGAGCGGCTCAAAGATGCCTCGAAGCGGGTCGCCCGGGAGAACAGGCTCCATGCCAGTGACCTCTACGACGCCGCAAATCGGCTCCGGGGTGGCAGCGGTTGAGTCCTGATGCCCCTGATCAGCCGCAGATTCTCCGGATTCGCCCAGGCTGGGATGGTTAGACTGGCGGGGTGACTACTGCTGAGCCCATACGTGAAGCCACCACAGAGCCGATCGCCCGGGTCGAAGACCACGTCAATGTCACCCACGGCCTCGTGGCATTGGCGGAGGCGGAGCCGGGTCGCCCGGTCTATGCGGTCCGCAACGGGTCCGGCGGGTGGCTCGATGTCACCGTCGCCAGTTTCCTCACCCAAGTCCGGAAAGTGGCCAAGGGCCTGATGGGCCTGGGTCTGCGGCCCGGTGACACGGTGGCCGTCATGGCGGGCACCAGCTACTCGTGGGCAGTGGTGGACCAAGCCATCTGGTTCGCCGGCGGCGTCTCAGTGCCGATCTACGAGACCAGCTCAGCCCACCAGATCGCTCACCTGCTGGCGAGCTCTGAGGCCCGGCTGGTGCTCATCGGCAGCGAGGAGCTGCGCAGCACCGTGCAGTCCGGGGCGAATATGGTCGGTGGGAAGAACTCCGGGGTCGAAATCTACTCCATCGAGTCACACGCGGACCTGGAGGAGATCGCGGCGAACTCGACCACTGTCACCTCCACCCAGCTGGAGACTGCCCGGAAGACCGCTGGAGCCGACGACGTCGCCACCATCGTGTACACCTCAGGAACCACGGGCAAGCCCAAAGGGGTGAGAATCACTCACCGCAATCTGGTGGAGGGTGCGGCCAATATTGTGCCGTTTGCCTCCGAGATCTTAGGTGGGGCCGAATCCCGCACCCTGCTGTTCCTGCCGTTGGCGCACGTACTGGCCCGGGCCGTGCAGCTGATCTGCCTGCACCGCGGAGTCCAAGTCGCGCACGCTGCAGATACGTCCACGCTGCTCGAAGACCTCGGAAGCTTCCGACCCACGTGGCTGCTGGTGGTCCCGCGGGTGCTGGAGAAGGTCTACCACTCGGCTGCGGCGCAGGCTGGGCAGGGCCGCAAGGGCGACATCTTCGAACAGGCCCGCCAGGCGGCGATCAGTTACTCCCAGGCGCAGCAGGCAGCCGCAGACGGCACCGGTCCGGGTCCGTCATGGGCACTGCGAGGCAGACACAAGCTGTTCTCCCCTCTGGTGTACTCCACCCTGCGCGCCAAGCTCGGCGGCGAAGTTCAGCACCTGGTCTCCGGAGCGTCACCGTTGAACCCGGAGATTGCGCACTTCTTCTGCGGTGCGGGTCTGCCCGTCCAAGAGGGGTACGGGCTGACTGAATCGACCGCACCCGTCACGCTCAACATCCCCGGGGCGACGCGCATCGGTACAGTGGGCCTGCCAGTGCCGGGAAACACCGTCAAAATCGCTGAAGACGGTGAGATCCTGCTCAAGGGCCCGGTCATCTTCGACGGGTACCACGGCAGAGCCGAGGACACCCAGGAAGCCTTCGACGAACAGGGCTACTTCCGCACCGGTGACCTGGGGTCCCTCGACGCCGACGGGTTCCTGACGGTGACCGGGCGCAAGAAGGAGCTCATTGTGACAGCGGGGGGCAAGAACGTCAGCCCCACCCCGCTGGAAGAGGCGGTGCGGGCCCACCCCTTGGTGGCACAGGCGGTGGCGGTAGGTGAAGGCCGAGCGTTCGTGGCCGCCCTGGTGTTCTGCGAACCCGACCAGGTGCGCACCTGGGCCAGCCAGGAAGGCCTCGGGGAGCTGACCGTGACTGAGGTCTTGGCCGACCAGGCTGCCTCCGCGGCACTCCACGCGGCAGTGCAGCAGGCGGTGGATAAGGCGAACGAGCGGGTCTCCCAGGCCGAGTCCATCCGACAGTTCCGGATTGTGGATGCTGAGCTCACCGAGAACTCAGGCCACCTCACGCCCTCGCAGAAGCTCATTCGCACCGCGGTCACTGAGGACTTCTCCGAGGTGGTCGAAGATATCTACTCGGCGTAGCGCCGAGCCTCCGCGATCCGGGCGAAGGCGTGAATGTCCAACGTCTCTCCCCGGGCCTGCGGGTCCACCCCAGCCGCGCGCAACACCTGCTCGGCGCGGTCACCGGATCCGATCAGGCCGCTTAAGGCAGCGCGCAGGGTCTTGCGCCGTTGCGCGAATGCGGCCTCGACCACCGAGAAGACCTCCCGACGGCTGAGCTCGGAAGATACCGGCGCGCCCCGGTCCAGACGCACCAGCCCGGAGGAGATCCGGGGTTCGGGCCAGAAGACCTTCTTCCCGACCACGCCGACTTTCCGGGCCTGCGTATCCCAGGCGATCTTGACACTGGGCACACCATAGATCTTCGAACCGGGGGCGGCGGCGAGCCGGTCAGCCACTTCTTCCTGAACCATCACCAGGCCGGTGCTCAGGCTCGGCAGGACCTCCAGCAGGTGAAGCACCACCGGCACAGCCACGTTGTACGGCAGGTTGGCCACCACCACACTGGGGTCACCCAGCTCTTCCGGGTCCGCTCGCAGGGCGTCATCGCAGACCACGGTGAGGCGCGAGGCTCGCTGGGGGCGCATCCGCGCCGCGGTGACCGGAAGCTCAGCGGCGAGGGCGGGGTCAATCTCCACTGCGGTGACCTTCTCGGCCCGGTCCAGCAGCCCCAGCGTCAGCGAACCCAGGCCGGGGCCCACCTCCAGGACATGCTCGGTACCGCTGAGTCCAGCTAAGTCAACGATCCGGCGGATCGTATTGGGGTCGATGACGAAGTTCTGGCCCCACCGCTTGGTGGGCCGGATATTCAGCTGCTGGGCCAAGCGGCGGATGTCCGCGGCGGAGAGCAGGCTCGTGCCGGTCATCCTGCTGCAGTCCACTGCCCGTAGGCCTGGTGGGTGTTCAGCATGACCTGCTGACACAGTTGGCTGAGCCGCGCCCCACGCACCTGGGCCATCACGCGCATAGTCTGCGGCACCATATACGGCGCGTTCGGCTGCCCCCGGTACGGATGGGGAGTCAGGAACGGTGAATCGGTCTCCACCAGGATCAGGTGCGGGTCTGCCACTTCCAGAGCCTGCCGCAGATCGTGGGAGTTCTTGAACGTCACGCTGCCGGAGAAGCTCATGTACCACCCGTGACGGTTACATATCGCCGCCAACTCCGCATCGCCGGAGAAGCAGTGGAAGACCACCGAACCGGGCAGCGCCGGAGCGTCATCGAGCACAGCGACCACATCCCCGTGGGCATCTCGATCATGGACCTGCACCGCAAGGTCGCGTTCCACCGCCAGCGCCACGTGGTCGAAGAAGCTCCGCTGCTGCGCGCTGCGCCCGTCTTCGCCGGTGCGGAAGTAATCCAGTCCTGTCTCACCCACGGCCACCACCGAGGGCTGCTCGGCGAGGCGGACAATCTCGGCGAAGGCATCATCGTAGGAACCGTTTGCCGTCAACTGCGGGGCTTCATTGGGATGCAGGGCCACCGCGGCCCGCGCGCGCTGATCAGCCTGCGCGGCGCGCACGCCGAACTGACTGCTGGCGACGTCGTAGCCCACCAGCACCGCCCCGCTGACACCCACACTCTCGGCAGCATCCAGGTGCTCGGCCACGCTCACCTGCACCATGCCGTCCCTGAAGTCCAGGTGCGCGTGGTTGTCCACCACCGGCACCGGAAGCGGCTCAGGGGCCGGGGGATAGTGCAGCCGACGCTTCTTCTGAGACTTCTCCTCGCGCTGGCTGCGGACCGGGCCGGCAGCCCCATCCGCGGCGGGGCTGACCTCCGGCCGGTACGCCGCAGGAGTCTCACCGGGGTTCGCCATCGCCTTGCTCACAGCAGTCCAGTGTATCCGCCGCTGCGCCGGGGCCTGCGGTCCCCGGGGAGATCCGTGGTCACGGCTAGAGTTGAGGCAATGAGAGACAGCGAACTGTTCGGCCACGTCACAGCGGTGGCCCCGGGCAAGGTGAATCTGAGCCTGCGGGTCGGGCCGCTGCGCCCCGACGGGTACCACGAGGTCGCCACCCTGTACTACGCGGTCTCCCTCTACGAGGAGGTGATCGCCAGTCCGCGCTCCGACGAGGTGATTACGGTCTCACTCTCGGAGCGATCCTCCTTCACCGGCGTGGAGCACCGGGATCCGCTCTCCGGCGGTACGGTGCCGGCTCAGATCCCGCTTGATGAGCAGAACCTCGCCTATCAGGCAGCGGCACTGCTGCGGGAGCATCTGAGGTCCCGCGATGCGGCCACGCTGAGCTTTCCCGGCACTGAGCGGCCCAGCTATGGGGTGGATCTGACCATCATCAAGAACGTCCCGATCGCCGGAGGGATGGGCGGAGGCTCCGCCGACGCGGCAGCTACCTTGGTGGCGTGCTCCGCGCTGTGGGAGGCCGGTCTCACCAAGGAGCAGCTGGCAGACCTGGGTGCCCGGCTGGGAGCGGATGTACCGTTCGCGATCGTCGGCGGCGCCGCCGTCGGGCAGGGCCTGGGGGAGACGCTCTCGCCACTGCTGACGCGGGGAGAGCTGCACCTGGTGATGGTCCCCTCCAGCACCGGGCTCTCCACGCCGGAGGTGTATCAGAAGCTCGACTCCATGCGCGCATCCGTGAGCCTCACGGTGGATCCCCCAGAGCTCGACCATGACCTGATCCGCGCCGCCTGCGCCGCAGACGCCGAAATGATCACCACGCTGATGACCAATGATCTGCAGGCCCCGGCAGTGGCAATGCTGCCTGCACTCGATGACATGATGGACGCCGGCATGGCGGAGGGCGCGATGCAGGGCATGGTCTCCGGCTCCGGCCCCACCGTGATGTTCCTCGCCAGGGACGCCGCAGCGGCCCATCAGCTCGCCACTAGCCTGCAGGAGCGGCTCGACGTCTGGGCCATCCCCGTCTCCGGACCCGCTGCCGGTGCGCGGCTGCTGTAGCGCATGGGTGACGAAGCCGTACTCCTGACGGCCGTGTTCGGTCTGATCTTGGTCGCAGCAGTGCTGCAGCGGATGACTGGGCTGGGCTTCGCCATGATGCTGGCACCGTTTCTGGTGGTCATCCTGGGGCCGCACACCGGGGTGATGCTGACCAATATGCTCGCCTTCGTGGCGCCGCTGCTGATGCTCGGGATGGTCTGGCGGCAGATCGAATGGCGCCGGCTGGTGATCATCGCACCGGTGGCGCTGCTGGTGATGCCGGTCTTCGGCTGGATCGCAGCGGTCTCCCCACCAGGGCCGCTCTACATTGTGGTCGCTTCCCTGGTGCTGCTGGGCCTGACGCTGTCACTGGTGGTCAGCAGAATCCATGCCCGCGCCGACGGACCCGTCACCAGAATCCTTACCGGCATCGGGGCCGGCGGTGGTGTGGTCCTCGCCGGAGTGGGCGGACCCGCGCTGACTGTCTACGCGGTGGTCTCGCGCTGGAATGTGCGAGCATTCGCCGCCACCCTTCAACCACTGTGGATTGTCTTCTCCGCTGCCGGGTTCCTCACCAAATGGACTTTCAGCGGTGATGAGATTCCCGTATTCCCCTGGTGGTTCTGGGCAGGCAGTCTGGCTGTCATCGTGGTGGGTCTCGGTGTGGGCACGCTGCTGAGTCGTAAGGTGCGCGACTCCGCGGTCCGCAGACTCGTCATCGCCCTGGCCTTCGTGGGAGCGCTGCTGTCGTTGGCCACCGGCATCCGGGAAACCCTGGGCCTCTGAAGTCTGAGGCAATTGGCCGCAGCGGGCAGGGTCACTACCCTAGACAGGTGGCACATCTACTGGGCGCTGAGGCGCTGCACATCGAGTACCCCACGCACACTGTCTTCGAATCCGTCACTCTCGGGGTGAACGAGGGTGACCGGATCGGCATCGTGGGCAGCAACGGTGGGGGCAAATCCACGCTGCTGGGCATGCTCTCCGGCAGGGTGGCGCCGGATTCCGGCCGAGTGACCCGGCGCAGCGGCGTGCGCTTCGGAGTCTTGGACCAGTCTGATGACCTGCGCTCGGACCAGACGGTGGGGTACTCGATCGTCGGAGACCAGGCCGACCACGAGTGGGCCTCGGATCCCAAGATCAGGGAAGTCATCGCTGGGCTGGTCTCTGACCTCGCCTGGGACACCACCGTGGCCTCGCTCAGCGGTGGCCAGCGGCGGCGCGTGGCACTGGCCAAACTTCTGGTCGGGGACTGGGACCTGATGGCCTTGGACGAGCCCACCAACCATCTGGACCTCGAAGGCATTGCCTGGCTGGCAGGTCACCTGAAACGCCGGTGGAGCGTCACCGCAGGCGGGCTGCTGGTCATCACTCACGACCGGTGGTTCCTCGACGAGGTCTGCACCACCACCTGGGAAGTCCATGACGGCATCGTGGAACCGTTCGACGGCGGGTACGCCGCCTATATTCTGCAGCGGGTGGAGCGTGACCGTCAGCAGGCCGCGGTAGAGGCCAAACGGCAGAACCTGATGCGCAAGGAACTCGCGTGGCTGCGCCGCGGCGCGCCCGCGCGCACCTCCAAGCCGAAATTCCGGATCGACGCAGCGAACCAGCTCATCAGCGACGTCCCCCCGCCGCGGGACAGCATCGAGCTGAAGAAGATGGCCACAGCTCGGCTCGGCAAGGATGTGGTGGACCTGCTGGGGGTCTCAGTCTCCTACGGACAGAAGCCGGTGCTGGAAGACGTCACCTGGCGGATCGGTCCTGGGGAGCGAACCGGGATCCTCGGCCCCAACGGCGCCGGAAAATCCACTCTGCTGGGGCTCGTCGCCGGCACCGTTGAGCCCAGCGCAGGGCGCGTCAAACGGGGCAAGACGGTGGAAATCGGCATCCTCGACCAGCAGTTCTCCCAGCTGGCCGAGATTGAGGGCGACCGGGTGCGGGAGGTACTGGCCAGAGAGAAGACGGAAGTCACTGTCGAGGGCAAGAACCTCACTCCCGCCCAACTTCTGGAGCGGCTGGGGTTCTCCCGTGCGCACCTGTCCTCCCGTGTCGGTGATCTCTCCGGCGGGCAGCGGCGTCGTCTGCAGCTGCTGCTGGTGCTGCTGAGCGAGCCGAACGTGATGATTCTTGATGAGCCCACCAATGATGTGGACTTGGACATGCTCGCCGCGATCGAAGACCTGCTGGACTCCTGGCCCGCCACCCTGCTGGTGGTCTCTCACGACCGGTACCTGCTCGAGCGCGTCACCGACCAGCAGTACGCCATTCTCGGAGGCACCTTCCGGCACGTGCCCGGCGGGGTGGACGAATACCTCAGGCTCAGGCAGCAGCTGGAGTCCACCGCTGAAGCCCGGCAGGCTCCCGTCGCAGCGCCCGCAGGTCAGAACCGGGAGGCTCCGGAGGTCTCCGGAGCGCAGCGCCGGGCCGCCCAGAAGGAAGCCTCCTCCATCGAACGGAAGGTGGAAAAACTCACCGCGCAGCTGCGCGAGCTGGACTCGGACTTAGCTGCCCACGACCAGAGCGACTTCGAAGGCCTCAGCGAGCTCACCAGCCAGCGCCAGGGCCTTGCCGCGGAGGTGGAAGAGCTCGAGGAGCGCTGGCTGGAGCTTGTCGAGGTCACCGGCTGATAGGGTGCACGCGGGACCCCCCAAAGGACGTAGAGGAGATGACGCCGATGAAGGTCACGCCTGCCACACGCTTTGTGGCCCTGATGATGGTGGCCCTGCTGATCCTCAGCATCGGAGCTGGCGCGTTCTCCGCCCTGCTCTAGGTTCCCTGGCGTGGGAGGAGAACAGCCAAGGGCGCACAGTGCCGTTCTGATCCCGAGCTGTTCTGAGATTCCGAGCTGTTCTGAAATTCCGGCGCAGACCGGTACCATGTAAGCCGCGCCGCGAGCGCTCCATCCGCCATGGTGTAAAGGCAGCACACCGGTTTTTGGTACCGATAGTCTAGGTTCGAGTCCTAGTGGCGGAGCTCGTCGAGAATGATTGCAGGAGATTTCACGTGCCAGACACCGCCGCCCGTCCCACCGCAGTCATTGTGCTGGCCGCCGGCGCCGGCACCCGGATGAAGTCACGGACTCCCAAGATTCTGCACCCGCTGGGTGGGCGGTCCATGATCGGGCACGCCCTCGCCGCGGCCCGGGCCCTGGAACCGGAGCACCTGGTCGCTGTGGTCCGCCACCAGCGGGAAAAGGTCGCTGAGCACATCACGGAGATGGACCCGGACGTAGTCTTGGCCGACCAGGATGAGATCCCGGGCACCGGACGCGCGGTCGAGTGCGGACTGCAGGCGCTCACCGCCCGGGGAATCGGCGCCGACTCCGGCACAGTCGTGGTCACCTACGGCGACGTGCCGCTGCTGACACCGGAGCTGCTGCGCGAGCTGGTCGCCGAGCATCAGTCCACCGCCAGTGCCGTCACGGTGCTCACCACAGAGCTGGAGGACCCCACCGGATACGGCCGGGTGCTGCGCTCCGGGGAGGAGGTGATCGGCATCGTCGAGCAGAAGGACGCTGACGAGGCGCAGCGGCAGGTGCGCGAGATCAACTCCGGCATCTACGCTTTCGACGCCGCAGCACTGACCCAGGCCCTGCGCGAAGTGTCCACCGACAACGCCCAGGGCGAGAAGTACCTCACCGACGTGCTCTCCATAGCCCGCGCCTCCGGCCGCCGCGTCTCCGCCCTGGTGACCCAGGACCGCTGGCAGGTGGAAGGGGCCAATGACCGGGTGCAGCTCCAAGCTCTGGGAGCCGAGCTCAACCGGCGCACCGTGGTTGCGGCCATGCGGGCCGGCACCACGGTCATCGACCCCGCCACCACCTGGATTGACGCCACCGTCACCCTCGAGGAGGACACCACCGTCCTGCCCGGCACCCAGCTGCACGGCAGCACACATATCGCCCGGGATGCCGTGGTCGGCCCAGACTCCACGCTGCGCGATGTCACGGTCGGAGAAGCAGCCGAAGTCACCCGCACCCACGCCACCGGGGCAGCTATCGGTGCTGGAAGCGCAGTAGGTCCCTTCAGCTACCTGCGTCCGGGCACCGTGCTCGGCGAGGACGGCAAAATCGGTGCGTTCTACGAGACCAAGAACGTCACCGTGGGCCGCGGCTCCAAACTCTCCCATCTGGGATACGCCGGTGACACCACCATCGGGGAGTACACCAACATCGGCTGCGGCAACATCACCGCCAATTATGACGGGGAGCAGAAGCACCGCACAGTGATCGGCTCCCATGTGCGCACCAGTTCCAACACGGTGTTCATCGCCCCGGTGGAGATCGGCGACGGCGCCTACACCGCAGCCGGAGCCGTGGTGCGCAAGCCGGTGCCACCTGGTGCGCTCGCAGTGTCGGTGGCGCCTCAGCGCAACGCTGAGGGCTGGGTGAAGGCCAAACGCCCCGGGTCTGCCGCCGCCCGAGCTGCCGACGCCGCGCAGGCAGCTGAGACTCCGCACCACACCACCAACGACGACGCCCCCACCGCCACGGACTGAAAGTAGGAACACCCGAGCATGGACGAGATCAGGCAGAGCACTGAGAAGACGATGGTCATTGCTTCGGGCAGGGCGCATCCGGAGCTGGCGCAGGAGATCGTCCAGGAGCTGGGCACCGAGCTGCTGCCGATGAGCGCCTACGACTTCGCCAACGGAGAGATCTACGTGCGCTCCTCCGACTCGGTTCGCGGCAAGGACGTCTTCCTGCTTCAGTCCCACCCGGCGCCGCTGAACAACTGGCTCATGGAGCAGCTCCTGATGATCGACTCCATGAAGCGGGCCTCCGCGAAGCGGATCACAGTGGTCTCCCCGTTCTACCCATACTCCCGCCAGGACAAGAAGGGCCGCGGGCGGGAACCCATCTCCGCTCGCCTGGTCGCGGACCTGTACAAAGCCTCCGGCGCTGACCGGATCATGAGCGTGGACCTGCACACCGACCAGATCCAAGGGTTCTTCGACGGCCCCGTGGACCACCTGTTCGGCATTCCGCTGCTGGCAGACCATATCCGGGAGCAGGTCGCCGGCGAGGAGGTGACGGTCGTCTCCCCGGACACCGGGCGCGTCCGAGTCGCCGAGCGGTGGGCCGACCGGCTCGGCGGGGTGCCGCTGGCGTTCGTGCACAAGACGCGTGATCTCACCCAGCCCAACCGTGCGGTCTCCAAACAGGTCGTGGGTGAGATCGAGGGCCGGACCTGCGTACTGATCGATGACATGATCGACACCGGCGGCACTATTGCGGGGGCAGTGTCCATCCTCAAAGAAGCCGGCGCCAAGAGTGTGATCATCGCCGCGACCCACGCCATCCTCACCGACCCGGCCGCGGAGCGGCTGGCCACCTGCGGAGCCCGCGAGGTGGTGGTGACCAACACGCTGCCGATCCCGGCGGAAAAGCGCTTCGAGCAGCTGACAGTGCTCTCCATCGCGCCGATCCTCGCCCGGGCGATCAAGGAAGTCTTCACCGACGGATCCGTCACCACGCTCTTCGACGGCAAAGCCTAGGGTGTATACTAGGCAGCTGTGCCCAGGCGAGGGTGCTGACCGATACGAGGCAGCGCCGTGATCGACGGGGTGAGTGACCACTGACGGCCTCTGGCGCCGTCGATCTCTCTCCTTTCAGTTCAGCCTGGCGAAACGCTCCCGAACTGTAGAAGGAATTTCTGATGGCTGACAAGATTCTCATCTCCGCCGAAGTGCGCACCGAATTTGGCAAAGGTGCGGCCCGCCGCGCTCGCCGCGCCGACCAGATCCCTGCTGTGATCTACGGCCACGGGGATGACCCGCGGCACGTGGTGCTGCCCGGCCATGAGACCGCGCTGGCTGTGCGCAACCCCAACGCGCTGATCACCCTGGACATTGAGGGTGACGAGGCCATGGTGGTCCCGAAGGACATCCAGCGCGACCCCATCAAGCCGTTCATTGTGCATATGGACCTCCTGGCTGTGCGCAAGGGCGAGAAGATCGTCGTGGACGTGCCCGTCGAGGTGATCGGCGAGCCCGCCGAAGGCTTCGAGTTCATCCTCGACCAGCCCACCGTTCCGGTGGAGGCCGATGCGCTGAACCTCCCCGAGTCGGTCAGCATCGACATCACCGGCCGTGATGAAAACGCGCTGCCGGAGTCCCTGATCCTGCCTGAGGGTGCAGAGCTGGCCCTGGCCGACCTCGAGTCCCCCATTGTCTCCATCCATGAGCCGCAGGAGCAGCCGCTGGAGGACGAGGACGCTGAGACCGAAGCCGGCGAAGAGGACGCTGAGGGCGAGGCCGGCGAGACCGAGGAAGCCGCAGGCGACGACTCCGAGTGACCCTCCGGAGTCTGGTGCTTTAGGCTGTGACCATGGCAGAGAACACGTGGCTGGTAGCGGGCCTGGGAAATCCCGGGACCCGCTACCAGGGCACCCGGCACAATATTGGCCAGGTGGTGCTGGATGACCTCCTCGAAAGGATGGGGGCGCAGTATCAGCGCACCAAAGTAGGGGCGAAGGCGGTCGGCGCCCGGCTTGGTGACGGCGGCCCCAGAGTGGTCTTCGCCGTTTCTGAGGGCTACATGAACGTCTCCGGCAAACCCCTGCGCAAAGTCATGGACTATTTCTCTGTCCCTGCCCATCAACTGGTCGTCGTTCACGACGAGCTTGACCTGGACTTCGGCCGGCTCAAACTCAAGCGCGGGGGCTCCGAAGGTGGGCACAACGGTCTGAAGTCCATCACTGAGCACCTCGGCGGTGACCGTGACTACATCCGGGTACGGGTGGGAATCGGCCGGCCCCCGGGGCGGATGGACACCGCCGCCTACGTGCTGCAGAACTACTCCGCGCAGGAGATGAAGGAGCTCCCTGAGGTGGTCGGCCGCGCCGCCGACGCCGTGGAGTCAGTGCTGCTGGAGGATCTGACCACCGCCCAGAACAAATTCCACTGACCCCACAGGCGCATCGCAGCTCAGCGTTGGGCGTCGATGAACTTGCTCACCTCGGTGGCCTGCAGCTGGATGAACTTCGCCATATGCGGTTCGGCCTGAGCTTTCAGCTTCTTCCCCAGCAGCGGAATCTTGATGTCCACGTCGCCGCGGACAGTGGCCAACGTCTCGCTGCTGCTGCGTGCATGCAGGTTCTGGGACGCCACAGCCTTCACCGGCACATTGTTGACATTCACCACGGTGTCGGACCGGCGTGACCCGCCAGCGTCCGGGGCGCCCCACGTGTCGGTGATATTCACAGTGACTGTGCCCTTGACCACTTTGCGCGCCAAATCGGGCAGCTTCTCAGCTCCCATGGCCTGCACCGACGTGATCACGACGCTGCCGTCGGCGGCTCGGTTCACCTCGAAGCTCTTCAGCTCTGAGCCGACTTTGGCGGCCAAATGCGAATGAAACGCCTCGGTGGCGTACGCCTCGACAATGTTCTCCACAGAGTGGGGGATCACTCGTTCAGCTTCGATGGCCACAGTTCCTCCTGGGCTTTGGGGATGCCAGCATTGCTGTAGTCATCCTAGCGGCACACCGGCACTGCCGGCGGGAGGACCAGCACTTCCCACCTCGCGGGCACTGAGTAATATGTTCCTGGTGACCCTCCTGAGTATCATCCTGCTGATCAGTGGTTTTGTCCTCCTCGTGCTGGGGGGCGAAGCGCTGGTGCGCGGCGCCGCCTCTCTGGGCAAGACCGTCGGCCTCTCCTCACTGATCATCGGCCTGACGGTGGTCGCGTTTGCTACCTCCGCGCCCGAGCTGGCGGTGAGCATGGGCGCCGTGCTGAGCGGTTCCCCGGGCCTGGCTGTGGGCAATGTGGTCGGGTCCAATATCGCCAACATCCTCTTCGTCATGGGTCTCACGGCCGTATTCGGTGCACTGCTGGTGAAAGTGCAGCTGATCAAAGCTGATATCCCCATCATGATCGGCTTCTCCCTGCTGGCGCTGCTGCTGGCGTTCGACGGCGGCTTCTCCCTGGTGGACGGGGTGATCCTGCTGGGTCTGCTCGTGGTCTACTTGGTGGGCACTGTCTGGTACGCCCGGCGTCGGGCAAGGCAAGGGGATGATCCCCAGCTGGGGGTGGAGGGAATCCTGGACCAGGGTGCCGGAAGACTGACCGCCACCCTGCGGGCGACCACACTGCGCGCCACCACAGTGGACCTGATCCTGATCGGCCTCGGGGTCGTCATGCTGGTGATCGGCGCACAGTTCTTGGTCCGCTCAGCCACCGCGATTGCCTCCGCCCTGGGCGTCAGCGACCTCATCATCGGACTGACAGTGGTCGCAGTGGGCACCTCGCTTCCGGAATTGGCGACGTCGGTGATCGCCGCAGTCCGGGGCGAACGCGATATGGCTGTGGGCAACCTGGTGGGCTCCAACATCTTCAACATCGGTGCGGTGTTGGGTCTGACCAGCATTGTCTCGCCCACCGGAGTAGGAGTGGATTCAGCAGCGGTGAACTTCGACCTTCCCGTCATGGTCGCCGTCGCCCTCGTCCTGCTGCCACTGGCGTTCACCGGGCAGGCCATCGCCCGCTGGGAAGGATTCGTGCTCACCGGTATGTACATGGCCTACGTCGCTTACCTGATCCTGGACGCCGCCGGTCACGACGCCCTGGGGCCCTTCAGCGCTGCCATGCTCTGGTTCGTGGTCCCTGTGACCGCCCTGTGGGTGTTCACACTGGCGGCGTATGAGCTCAGTCTCCACCTTCGCAAGAGGGCTGACCCCGAGCCCTCCGGAACACCGGCAGCCTGAGCAGACCACCGCGTACCATCAGTACATGCACCCCCATCGCATCTTGGCAGGCGGGGCCGGCCTTGCCGCGCTGCTGGCGCTGACCGCCTGCGCCGCAGAACCTACACAGCAGCTGCGCTCAGGCCAGGAGTATGAGCCGGCCTCGCTCAGTGAGGCCGCCGCGCTCCAGGAGGTGGTCAGCGCCACCACCGAGTTCGGTGCCGAGTCTCTCGCGGAGGTGGCGCAGCAGCAGAACGTGGTGCTTTCCCCGGCGTCGATCCTGGTGGCGCTGGCCATGCTCGCCGAAGGAGCTGCCGGTCCGGCCGCTGACGAGCTCGCTGACCTGCTCGGCGCGTCCGGAACGGAGCGGACAGAGGCGTTCAGCGCGCTCCAGGCCGCAGTGCTGACCTACGACGGTGACCCCGCTCTAGTGCAGGAAGAGGACCTCCCGGACACCCCGCTGCTGCATCTGGCCAACCAGTTGGTGCTCAGCGACGCTGCGGCACCGGAGGAGGAGTTCCTGGATGTGCTGGCCTCCGCCTACGACGCCGGGATGGTCACGACCGATTTCACCTCCGCAGAGTCCAAGCAGGTGCTCGATGAGTGGGTGAACGAGCACACCGGCGGCCTGGTGGAGGAGTCCGCAGTGGAGACACCCGACCCGGAGCTGGTCTTCGTGCTGCAGAACGCCATCCTGATGGCCGCACAGTGGCAGATGCAGTTTGACCCCTCGCAGACCACAGACCGGGACTTCACCACCGCAGCGGGTGAAACCGTCGAAGCTGAGATGATGCAGCAGACGCTGGAGGCCGCCTACACCGAGCACGACGACGCCCAGGTCATCCGGCTGCCCTACACCGAGGCATTCGCCATGGACATCGTCCTACCCAGCGGAAACGGCACTGGCACCGAAGCTCCGATGCAGGACTGGACCGCGCAGGACTGGACCCTGCAGGACTGGACCGCGCAGGACTGGGAGGCGGTGGACACCGCCTTCGCCGGCGAGGCTGAGACTGCTGTGGACCTCACGCTGCCGCGTGTTGACATAGAAACCAGTGAGGTCCTGGTGTCGCTGCTTCAAGGTATGGGGGCAGTCGAGACCGTGGCGGGCAACGACCTCTCCCGGATCGACCCGGCCGTCGAAATCAGCCAGGTCGCCCACCAAGCGGTGCTGACCATTGATGAGCAGGGCACGGTGGCAGCGGCAGTGACCGAGGTCGCGGGGGTGACCTCAGCGCCGGTGGAACCGCCGGAGGCCGTGGAGATGACGGTGGACCGCCCGTACCTGGTGAGGATCGTGCACAAGGAGACCAACTGGCCGCTGTTCATGGCGTTCATTGCGGATCCCACCGCAGGGTAGACCAGGCTGCTGCCGGGGGTCTGCCCCAGCAGCAGCGCCGGCTCACATGCGGTAAGCGGCCACCGCAAGTGCGCGGGTCACAGACGGGTCCTCGCTGCGTTGCGCGGCCGCAGCTGTCATGCCCTCAATCATCTCCCGCGGTTCCGGGTGATCGCCCAGCGCCTCCAGATACGCGCGGTGGGCCTCCAGGGAGCGCACGGCCTGCTCCACCGGCTCCCCGGAGACGTCAATCAGGAAGTCCGGCTCCGAATTGGGCACCAGCAGCCACTGTGCGCCCCAGGGCTCCAGCCCCTCCTGCTCCACCAGGTCGCGGAAGACCCAAGGGTTGTCTGCGTCGCGGATCGCATCCACGGTGGCCAGGCCGGTGGCCCGATGATCAGCGTGGTTCAGACCCCACGCCACCTGCAGTTCCCAGGGCTGGGTGAACACCACGTCAGGCTGGAATCTGCGGATATGCCGGGCGAACTGCCGCCTGGTCTCCAGATCCGGCTGCAGCATCCCGTCCGGCAGGCTCAGCACTGTCAGGTCCTCCATGCCGACCTCGCCGCAGGCCTGGCGCTGCTCCTGAATCCGCAGCTGGGCGGCACTGGCGGGCTCGACGTTGCGCATCCCCGCCTCTCCGGCTGTGAGCAGCAAGTAGGAGACCTCCACTCCCATCGCTGTCCAGCGCGCCACCGCAGCGGAACCGCCGTACTCCATATCGTCAGGGTGGGCCACCACGCACAGGACCCGGCGCACCCCGCTGTCGTCAAAGACTGGCAAAGCTCCCATGGGCTCAGGATAGAGCCCGTGCAGGGCTGTTGTCCCGGGTGGGTTCACAACACAGAGCCGGGGCCCTAGCCTGGAAGGCATGTTAGTCGCATTCTCCGTCGCCCCCACCACCACTGAGAACGACGACGCCTCACTGACCGCAGCCGTCGCTGCAGCAGTCCGAGTGGTCGAAGAATCCGGTCTGCCCTACGAGCTGAACTCCATGTTCACCCTCATCGAGGGGGAGTGGGAGGAGGTCTTCGAGGTCATCCGGAGAGCCACTGACGTGGTCGTCGCCACCAGCCCCCGCGTCAGTCTCGTGGTGAAAGCAGATATCCGCCCCGGGCACACTGACCAGCTCACGGCTAAAGTGCAGCACGTCCAGGAGTATCTCGGCCACCAGCGCTGAGCTGTTGAGGGCTCCCGGTGAGTACGCAGCACCGGCGGCGGCAGACCTCACCTGGCTGCGAGACGACGCAGCACCTCGCCGGTAGGCTCAGTGGTCGCCGCTCGCCAACCGGTCCCGGCCCACAGGTTCAGCCCCGCCGGGTCCCCCGCAGCGGCGGAGGCTCGGCGCAGCGGGCTGGTCAGATGGTGCAGCGCCGGAAAGCCCAGCGGCGCGGCTGCGGAAAACTCATCGGTGAACGCATTGCGCAGACCGCGCGCCGGACGCCCGGAGAACGCTCGGGTCATGACTGTCTCTCCACCGTGGGCGTCGGCCAGCGCCTGCTGATGCACCGGGTGGGCGCCGCTCTCCGGGGTCCGGAGCAGTGCCGTACCGATAATTGCGGCCTCGGCGCCGGCGGTGAGAACCTGCTGCACATCAGAGGCGCTGACAATGCCCCCGGCAGCCCAGATCGGACGCGAGGACACCGCGCGGATGCGCCGCACGAGGGCGACCGTGGTGGTCTCGTCGCTGTGCCGGCGCGGGGTCCAGGAACCTGAGTGCCCGCCCGCTTGACTCGACTGCACAATGAGCCCATCCACCCCCACGGCCTCCGCCCGCAGCGCCTCAGCCGCGCTCGTCACGGTCTGCAGGACCCGGGACCCGGCTCTCTGGAGCGAGGCAATCGATTCCCTTTCGGGCAGTCCGAACGTCAGGCTGACCACCGGCACCGGATTGTCCACCAGGAGCTGGTGCTTTTCCCGCCAGGCGTCGTCGTCTTCTAGCGGACGCTCGGGCAGCTCGACGCCGAACCGGTCCGCCCATGGCCGCAGCAGGTCCAGGTAGTCGCGGTAGGCAGCTGGGTCCACCGGCACCGGGTTCGGCACGAAGAGGTTGACTCCGAACCGCGGAGTGCTGGCCCGGACCTGGGTGATCTGCTCGGCGAGCTGGTGGGCTGACTTGTACCCGGCGGCCAGGAAACCGATTCCCCCGGCTGCGGCGGCGGCGACCACCAGCTCCGGGGTTCCCGGACCACCTGCCATTGGGGCTGCGACCGTGGGGATCTCCAGCCCCAGTGCGCCGGCGAGACCACCGAGCGGCGTCGATCTGCTCATACCTGAATCCTACTGAGCTCGGCTCCACGCTGCCCGGGCGGTTACGGCACCAAGGACTGTGTCACCAGTCCCTCTGCGGCTGCGTCTCCGTAGCTGGGACGCCAGGGAATCCGCTGCCATACCAGCAGCATCAGTGTCACCGCTGGGGCGCGCACCTCGAGGCTGGTCTGCGCGTGGCCGATCACCACCGGCGGGCTCGCCACATCCTCGGCGCAGAAGACCAGAGCATGAGTCAACGGCTTCACCCGCTCGGCCTTGCGCATGCGTGGATACATCACATCCCGGACCTCGGCGACACCGTCGAAGGCCAATACGGGGTCAAGGTCGATCCGCTGGTCCAGTGCCCGGTGGGCATCCCAAAGGTGAACGACCGTTTCATGCACCTGCCTGCGCTGCCAGAACACAGCTGTGCGCTGTTCACCCGCCATCGTCCAGCACCGGGCATCCGGTCCGGCTGCGGCCAGGGCCCGGCGCAGCGCTTCAGACTCGGCGCAGTACCACTCGGACAGCAGCTGCCCGGCAGCTGGCTTGATGTTGGGTCGCTGCCGGGGATCGGCGCCCTGCAGGATCCCCGCCGTCCACCGGTGGACCCGGCCCAGATGCACGCCCAGGTCCTGCAGAGTCCACCCTGGGCAGGCGGGGACTGGTGAGGACAAGTCCGCGGGTGCCTGCTCAGCGGCGGCCAGGGCAGCGGTAAACTGCTCTGCGGCTGAGGCCAGCTCATCCAGCCAGGGCCGTCCGGTGGGAGAGATCACATCTTGAGGATACCGCTCCGCGGCCGACGCATTCCCGGTAGTCTAAGCCAGGTCGTTTTCTCCGTGACTGCAATGGATGAGGTGTTTCGGTGTCGCTGAAAGGTCTGCGAGACGCCCTGGCGGCGTCGTCGTCCTACGCCCGTGTGGTCTCAGCGGCATCCCGACCGGCGGGTCAGCGGACCCCGGAGCTGCAGATCGCCTCCACCTCGGGGCTACGGCCGGCACTGCTCGCCGAGGTGGCCCACGGGGTGCGCCAGCACCATCCCGACGCCGTGGTGCTGGCTGTCACCGCCACCGACCGTGAGGCCGATGAGCTGCAGTCCGCGCTGACCTGCTTCGCCCCCGAGGCGCAGGTTGGTCACTTCCCCTCCTGGGAGACCCTGCCGCATGAGCGGCTCTCTCCCCGGTCGGACACCGTGGGCCGCAGACTGGGGATCCTACGGCAGCTGGCACACCCCCAGCAGGCCGGGCGCCTGGATGTGGTGGTGACGCCGATCCGGGCGGCCATCCAACCGATTGTCGCCGGACTGGGGGACCTGGAACCCGTCACACTGAAGGTGGGGGAGTTCTACGCCTTCGATGAGGTCGTCTCCGGGCTCTCCGCGGCCGCGTACAGCCGGGTCGATATGGTCACCCGGCGCGGGGAGTTCGCCGTCCGGGGCGGGATCCTCGATGTCTTCCCGCCCAATGAAACCCACCCGGTCCGGGTGGAGTTCTTCGGCGACGAGGTCGAGCAGCTCAGGCACTTCTCGGTTGCTGACCAGCTCTCGATCGACGCGGAGGACCCCCCGCAGGCGGTGCATGCTGTGCCGTGCCGGGAGCTGCTGATCACTGACCGGATCGCTGAACGGGCCAAGAGCCTGATGAGCTCCATGCCGCATGCGGTGGACCTGCTGGAGAAGATCAGCCAGCACCAGGCAGTGGAAGGCATGGAGTCGCTGACCCCGGTGCTGGCCGAGTCCATGGTCCCGCTCACCGGTGAGCTGCCGGAGGGGTCGCTGGTGGTCGTGATTGAGCCGGAGAAGGTCCGCACCCGCGCCCACGACCTTGCCGCCACCAATGAGGAGTTCATGGCCGCGGCCTGGCAGGCCAGCTCCGACGGCGCCGCAGCGCCCATCGACCTCTCCGCCCAAGAACAGACTGCGCAGGAACAAACCGCGCTGGAATCCGGCGCGTTCGCCACTCTGACCCAGACCCGCGAAACCTCACTGGACTCCGGGGCCGGCTGGTGGTCGATCACCTCCCTGGGGTTGGATACCGATCTGGAGCAGGACGCTGACCTGGTCTCTCTGGACTCCCGGCCGCCCATCGGGTACCGCGGCTCGGTGGAGCAGGTCATGGAGTTTCTCGCAGGCCGCGCCCAGGACCGCTGGTCAGTGGTGGTCACCACCGCCGGAACTGGTTCGGCACAACGGGTGGCGGAGCTGCTGGGCGAACACCAGGTGCCTCATCAGCTGGCCGGAACGCTCGACGCCGCGCCCTCCCCGGGGCAGGTCACGGTCACCACCGCGAACCTCGCCGAAGGTTTCGCTCTGGACTCGCTGCAGCTGGCGCTGCTCACCGAGTCAGAGATGCTCGGGCGGGCCATCCGTCAGGACGCGGGGGCGGGCAAGCGCCGGGCGACCCGCCGAAAGAAGAACCCGGTGGACCCGCTGTCGCTGGCCGCAGGGGACTATGTGGTTCACGAGCAGCACGGAATCGGCCAGTTCGTGGAACTGATTCAGCGTCCGGTGGGTTCACCACAGGCGATCCGTGCCGGAACCGCGGGCATCCGGGAGTACATGGTGCTGGAGTACGCCTCCTCCAAACGTGGCGCACCCAAAGATCGGCTGATGGTGCCCACCGATCAGCTCGACCAGGTCTCCCAATACGTCGGCGGCGACGAGCCCCGCCTGTCCAAAATGGGCGGCTCCGACTGGGCGTCCACCAAGCGCAAGGCGCGCAAGGCGGTCAAGGAGATCGCCGCCGAGCTCATCCGGCTCTATGCCGCCCGGATGGCCTCCCGCGGACACGCCTACGCCGCCGACACCCCCTGGCAGGCTGAGCTGGAGGACGCGTTCCCCTACGTGGAGACGCCGGACCAGCTCTCCGCCATGGACCAGGTGAAGGCGGATATGGAGGCAGAAGTTCCCATGGACCGCCTGATCTCCGGGGATGTCGGATTCGGCAAGACCGAGATCGCCATCCGTGCAGCGTTCAAGGCCGTTCAGGACGGCAAGCAGGTGGCGGTGCTGGTGCCGACCACCCTGCTGGTCACCCAGCACTATGAGACGTTCACCGAACGCTACGCGGGATTCCCGGTGCGGGTGCGTGCGCTCTCCCGGTTCCAGACGGCCAAGGAGTCCAAGGAAGTGATGGCCGGGCTGCAGGAGGGCACCATTGATGTGGTGATCGGCACCCACCGTCTGCTGAGCAAGGACGTCCAGTTCAAGGACCTCGGCCTGGTGGTGGTCGATGAGGAGCAGCGTTTCGGGGTCGAGCACAAAGAGCAGCTGAAGAAGATGCGCACCAATGTGGACGTCCTCGCCATGACGGCCACCCCCATCCCGCGCACCTTGGAGATGTCCCTGGCCGGGATCCGGGAAACGTCTGAGCTGAACACCCCGCCGGAGGAACGCCACCCGGTCCTGACCTATGTGGGGCCGTACACGGATAAGCAGATCTCGGCCGCCATCCGGCGTGAGCTGATGCGTGAAGGTCAGGTCTTCTATGTGCACAACCGGGTCGCGGACATCGACCGGGTGGCCGCCCGTGTGCGCGAACTGGTCCCGGAGGCTCGGGTCGAGGTCGCCCACGGCCAGATGGGGGAGAGCCAGCTGGAACAGATCGTCCAGGACTTCTGGGAACGGCGCTTCGATGTGTTGGTCTCCACCACCATCATCGAGACGGGACTCGACATCTCCAACGCCAACACGCTGATCGTTGACCGGGCCAGCGCTTTCGGGCTCAGTCAGCTCCACCAGCTGCGCGGCAGGGTCGGACGGTCCCGGGAACGGGCCTACGCATACTTCCTTTACCCGGCGGAGAAGCCATTGGGCGAGGAGGCCTTGGAACGGCTCAAGGCTGTGGCGGCGCACAACGAGCTCGGCGCCGGGTTCCAGCTGGCGAAGAAGGATCTGCAGCTTCGCGGTGCCGGCAACCTGCTCGGCGGAGAGCAGTCGGGGCACATTGAAGGCGTCGGCTTTGACCTATACCTGCGCATGGTGGGAGAGGCGGTGGCAGACTACCGCGGTGAGGAGGACACCCACCCGGAGGAGGTCAAGATCGAACTGCCGATCAACGCTCACCTGCCGGAGAGCTACGTGCCTTCTGAGCCGCTGCGGCTGGAGGGTTACCGCAAGCTCGCCGCCGCCGACTCCGAGGAGAAGATCGGCCAGGTGGTCGCTGAGTGGGCCGACCGCTACGGCGAGCTGCCCGGTGCCGCGCAGAACCTGGTGGATGTGGCACGGTTCCGCAATCGTGTCCGGGCGGCCGGAATCACCGATGTCGGCACCCAGGGTAAGTTCATCCGCTTCGCTCCCGTGGAGGAGCTGCCCGAATCCCGCCAGCTGCGCATGGAGCGCATGTTCAACGGCCAGCACAAGGCCTCCATGAAGCAGGTGCTGTTGGCCAAACCGACCACCAAACGCATCGGCGGAGAGGACCTCACCGACGGGCCGCTGCTGACGTGGCTCAATGAGGTCTGCGACGCGCTGTTCACGCCGGCGGAGTCACCGAAGGCGTAACCCCGGCGCCCGACGCCTCAGTTCGGCCGCATCAACGTGGCCGCATCAGCTCAGGGCTGGGCGGAGGGCTTGCGCTCCCCGGCCGGGGCCACTGACTCTGCCTGGCGGGAGGCCATGGCGTCCAGCGGTTCGCCGTGGGCACCGTGAAGATCCTGATGGTCCAAGGTGTCGGAGCGGCCGATCACCTCTTTGGCGACCAGGAACGCCCCGGTGTACAGAGCCAGAAACGCCAGCCCGGGGCCCCATGCCGCATCCAAGTCCCAGAAGTTCAGTGCCACTATCGAACCGAGTAACAGCCCGAACACGAAGAGGAAGGCAACGATGTTGCCCAGGAAGTGTCCCTGTCCGGAAAAGGCCTTGACCTGGCCGCGTGCGTCAATCATGCGTTCCCTCTATGTCCCGTGGTGATAAGTCCCGTGCTGGTAAGTCCCGTGGACGCAACCGTCAGTAGCTGTCCTCGGTGCTTGAACTCTCTGCTCCCACAATATCAAGTGAGGAGCTGGCTCCGATCCGTGTTGCTCCGGCCTGGACCAGCGCGGCGGCGTCGTCGTAGGTCCGCACCCCACCTGAAGCCTTGATTCCCAACCGGCCGCCGACTTCACGGTGCATCAGTGAGATGTCGGCCACAGTCGCGCCTCCGCCGGCGAAGCCCGTGGAGGTCTTCACGAAGTCAGCCCCGGCCTCCGCTGCGGCCCGGCACACCAGCACCTTCGCCTCCTCCGAGAGCAGCGCCGTCTCCAGGATGACCTTCAGCAGGGCGCCACCGGCATGCGCGGCCGCGGCAATCGCCGCAATCTGGGACCGGACCGCCTCCTGGTCGCCAGCGTTGGCGTCGGCAATGTCGACCACCATGTCGATTTCGGCAGCACCGGCAGCCACCGACTCCTGGGTTTCGCAGACTTTCTGCGCCGTCGTCGTGGCCCCGAGCGGGAATCCCACGACTGTGCATGTCTTGACTTCGGTGCCAGCCAACGCCTGAGCCGTGAGCGGGACCCATTTGGGGTTGATGCACACCGCAGCGAAGCGGTGTGTCACCGCTTCATCGATGACCCGGCGCACGGTCGCCTCATCGGTGTCCGGCTTCAGCGCGGTGTGATCGATGAGCCCGGCCAAACTCTCTGGTGTGGGGGTGGTGGTCACAGGGTCAGTCCTTTCCAAGAATCTCGTGCATGGCCCGGCGCATCCGTTCCAGGTGCTGCTGCGCGTCGCCGCGGGCGGCGGCCACCGCCTCCGGCTGCTGTGTCTCTGGGGCAGCCACCGCCTCCAAGTAGCATTTGACCTTCGGCTCGGTGCCCGAAGGCCGCACAATCACACGGTGGCCGGCGGAGGTGAGGTAGATCAGCGCGTCGGTGGACTTCGCGGGGGTGAAGTCCTTGCCGGGCAGCGGTTCTGATTGCAGGTCCAGCGCCTCCACTACCGGATCGCCGGCGATCTCGGTGGGGGGCTCCTGGCGCAGTGCGGCGGTGATCTGTCCCAGATCCGCGAGGTTCTCGACACGGATCGTGACCTGCCCGGTGACGTGGACGCCGGCCTCGGCGGCGATCTCGTCCAAGACGCTCAGCGCCGTGGCGCCCTTGGCTTTGAGGTCGGAGATGAGCTCACAGAAGATCAGTGCCGCAGAGATCCCGTCCTTGTCCCTGACATGGACCGGGTCGACGTCGAACCCGATCGCCTCCTCATACCCGAAGACGATGTTCGGCACCCGCGCCAACCATTTGAAACCGGTCAGCGTCTCTTCGTGACCCATCCCGCGGGACTGGGCCAGATTTCCCAGCAGCCGGGAGGAGACCACTGAGCTCCCGATCACTGGGCGTGTCTCACCGTGTCCGTTCTGCCACCCCTCCCGCAGGGGGCCGCGCTCCAGGATGTGCCGGCCCAGAAGCGCACCGATCTCGTCCCCGGAGAGCTGCCTCCAGGATTCACCGGCGGAGTCGTAGACCGCTGCGGAGAGCCTGTCCGCATCCGGGTCGTTGGCCAGCACCAGGTCTGCGCCATGGTCCTGCGCGGCGCGCAGCGCGAGGTCCAGCGCCCCGGCCTCCTCGGGGTTGGGGAAGTCGGCGGTGGGGAAGGCCGGGTCGGGCGAGAACTGCTCAGGAACAGCGACAACGTCTGCGAACCCGGCCGCCTTCAGCAGCTCGGTCACCGCCTGTCCACCCACGCCGTGCATGGCCGTGTACACCACCCGCAGATCCCGGTGCGGGTATTTCTGCGGGTCCAGCAGCTCAAGCGCCTCCTGCTGGTACTGCCGCCGCGCCTGATCCCCGATGGTGCTGACCCCGGTGGGGCGGGGGACCTCGGCGGTGGGCTGCACCGCCGGGGCGGGAGAGTCGGTGGAGAAATCTTCCTGGACCACGGCCTCGATGGTGCGGGCGATCTCCAGGTCCACCGGTGAGACGATCTGTGCGCCCACCCCGAGACCGTCGGGCTCCAGGTGTACTGACAGTTCGCCGCCCAGGTAGACCTTGTACCCGTTGTCCTGTGGGGGATTGTGACTGGCGGTGACCATCACGCCGACGTCGGCGTTCTGGACCAGCATCTGCCGCGCCAGCAGGGGAGTGGGCCCGGGGTGATCGAACAGGTGGACCTGCCAGCCGGCATCCCGGAAGATGGCAGCAGTGTCGAAGGCGAACTCATCGGACTGATAGCGGGCGTCGTAGCCGATGACGATCCGCTGCGCGGAGGCGAGCTTCGCGGAGGCGTACTTCAACAGGCCCACGGCGGTCTGCCGTACCACCAGCCGGTTCATGCGCAGCGGCCCGGGGCCCAGCTCCGCACGCAGTCCGGCGGTGCCGAACGCGAGCCGGCCGGCGAACAGCCGCTCGAGGGAGTCGTAGGCCACCTGTCCGCCCTGGCGGGCGTCGTCGAGCAGCTCGGTCAGCTCGGTGCGGGTGCGGGGATCCGGGTCCAGCTCGATCCACCGCGCCACGGTGGTCAGCAGCTTGTCACTGTGCAGCGGGGTCGCCATCAGCTGGCCTCCAAGGTGCTGTGAATAATTCCGGCCAGCAGGGTGGCGATGCGGGGCGCGGCCTCCTGGCCGGCATCGATGACTTCCTGGTGGCTCAGCGGCTGGTCCGAGATGCCAGCGGCGAGATTGGTGACCAGGGAGATGCCGAAGACCTCCATGCCCGCAGCCCGGGCGGCGATGGCTTCCAATGCGGTGGACATTCCCACCAGGTCGGCTCCGATGGTCTGCAGGTACCCGATCTCTGCCGGTGTCTCGTAGTGCGGACCCGGCAGCTGGGCGTACACGCCCTCGTCCAGGGAGGCGTCGAGCTCCTGGGCCAGGCCGCGGATTCGCGGGGAGTACAGGTCGGTCAGGTCCACAAAGTGTGCCCCGCGCAGGGGGGAGGTCCCGGTGAGGTTGAGGTGGTCGCCGATCAGCACCGGAGTCCCGGGTGTCCATTTCGGGTTCAGTCCGCCGCACCCGTTGGTGAGCACCACCACCCCGGCCCCGGCCGCTGCGGCGGTGCGCACCCCGTGGGCCACGGCGTCGACCCCGCGGCCCTCGTAGTAATGGGTGCGGGCACCGATGACCAGCACATGCTTATTCGCCGGGGTGCGGATGATCTTCAGCGACCCGGAGTGTCCCGGGACCCCGGAGGTGTGGAAGCCGGGGACGTCCTCGGCGTCGATCTCGCTGACCAGCTCGCCGAGGTGATCGGCGGCCTCGCCCCACCCCGACCCCAGTGTGCAGGCGAGGTCGATCCGATCGATGCCGGCGGCCTGCAGCAGCGTCTTGGCCGCGTGCTCGGCCTGCTGGTTGGGCAGGCTGGTCGGGTCGCTGGTGGGAATGCTGGCCGGAACGCTGGCCGCATCCGGGTCCTGCAGCTGGCCACCCTGAGTCTCCGCCTCTGCGGTGACGTGACCGAAGCCGGGTGTGGTGTCGTGGTCGGTGCTCATGGGCACAAGCCTAACCCCGGTGCGCTCACTCCTCGGCGGGGTCGAGCACATGCAGGTGCAGCCGGCGCGCCGCCTCAGCAATCGAGCCGGTCAGTGAGGGGTAGACCGTGAAGGTGGTGGCCACGTCATCCACATGCAGCTTATGGGTCACCGCCAGCGCCAGGGGGTAGATCAGTTCGGAGGCCCGCGGCGCTACGACCACCGCGCCGATGACCGTGCCGGAGCCGCGGCGGGCGAAAATCTTGACGAACCCGTCCCGAACATTCATCATCTTCGCCCGCGGATTGGTGGCCAGGTCCAGCTTCACCACATCGGACTGGTACTTTCCGGCGTCCACCTGGGACTGGGTGACCCCGACGGTGGCGATCTCCGGGGAGGTGAACACATTGGAGGCCACCCGGTGTAGCTGCAGCGGCTTCACCGCCCCGCCCTGCATATGGGCCACCGCGATCCGGCCCTGCATCGCCGCCACGGAGGCCAGCGGGAGCATGCCGGTGCAGTCCCCGGCGGCGTAGATATTGGTTGCGGTGGTGCGGGAGACGGTGTCGACCCGGATATGCCCGGACTGGGTGACCTCCACCCCGCACTCCTCGAGACCGAGCCCGGCAGTGTTGGGGATCCCGCCCACCGCCATCAGGCAGTGGGAGCCCTCCAGCACCTGGCCGGTGTTGAGGGTGACCCGGACACCCTCAGCGGTCCGCTCGGCCGAATTCGCTCGGGCCCGGGCGGCGACCCGCACCCCCACCCGAGTGAAGGCGTCCTCCAGCACCGCAGCGGCATCGGAGTCCTCGCCGGGGAGCACCTGATCGCGGGAGGACACCAGGGTGACCTCCGCGCCGAGCCGGCGGTAGGCGGAGGCGAACTCCGCGCCGGTGACTCCGGAGCCGACCACAATCATGTGTTCGGGGACCTCGGTGAGGCTGTAGGCCTGCGTCCAGTTCAGGATCCGCTCCCCGTCCGGCGTCGCGGTGGGAAGCTCCCGCGGATGCGCACCCGTGGCTACGATCACCGCATCGGCCTCCACCAGCTGGGTCCCACCGTCGGCAGCGGTGACCTCCACACTGTGCGGCGGGACCAGCCGGCCGTGGCCTGCAATGATCCTGACCCCCGCCGCCTCCAGGGAACGGTGAATGTCACGGGACTGCGTCTTGGCCAGTTTCAGCAGCCGCTCATTGACCTTGGAGAAGTCAGCCCAGGCGGAGGTCTCGTACTTGTCCTCCCCCGTCTCACCGAAGCGCACTCCGAAGTCGGTTGAGGCGTTGACCCGGCGCATCGCATCTGCGGTGGCGATCAGCGTCTTTGACGGCACGACGTCGGTCAGCACCGCTGAACCGCCCATGCCCTGGTCCTCGATGATCGTCACCTCGGCTCCGGCGTCGGCGGCCACCATGGCCGCCTCGTATCCACCGGGTCCGCCACCGATGATGGCCACCCGATCAGGGGCGAAGTGCTTCGCGGGGTTCGCTACAGTCATGGGGCCATTCTTGCCCACGCACCGGGGCGATGTCACAGCGGTTCGTGTATATGTCGTGGCGCGGGCCATCCCTTCGATACGCTTGGAGGATCAGCGGCACCCCGTCGCTGCAGAGTTGCACTGTTGAGACCCCAGGGCAGGTGGTGATCTCCATGACGCTGAGCCTGCCTCCGCAGCTGACCGGGTTCATAGAGCTGATCCCGAGCCTGCCGATCCACTCCTCAGTTCTCATTCCTCTGGTCGCGGGGCTCTTCCTGGCGGCGCTGATACTGAGAGCTCAACGGCTGCCCGCCCAGGCCGGCCCCAAGGGCCAGGGGCTGACCACGCGTCAGGCTCGGGCCGGGCGCAGATTCGTATACCGCAGCCGAGGGCTGCCAGGCGCTGAACGCGAGAACAAGGGGAAGACAATGAGCAGGAGACATACCCACGACGACGCCGCCGCTGACACCCCGGCGGCAGCTGCACCGAGTGCGCCGGGCTTCCGGATCCACTGGGGCCGCAGCATCCTGGCGGCCACGGCGCTGCTGGCGCTGCTCGGCGGCATCGGGACCGCCGTCGCGGCTCCGTTCCTCGCGGGGCTGAGCTGGGCGGTCCCCGCTATCTGTGCGCTGGTGCTGGTGGCCGCGCTGGCCAGCCTGCGGGTCTCCGCAGTGGTGCGGCGGCGCACCCAGCGCAGACAGCGGGTGGAACAGGCCATGCGCGAGGCGATGGGCCCCCCACCGCAGCAGTCACCGGAGGCAGTGGCTCAGACTGACGCAGCTTCAGCGGATGTGCGCGCCGGCGCTGCGGAACAGCGGCGCACCGGGCCCTTCGACGCGCTCAGCGGTGATCGGACCGGCAGAGGCGGACCAGATTCGCTGGTGAGCATCGACGCCGACGGGCTTCCGGAGAGCCCTGAGCGGCTGTTCGGAGCGCACAGCTCCGCCCAGAAGTCAGCACAGCAGCAGCTGGAGTCCCTCCGTCCCAGTGCGGCCCCGGCCGAGCCGTGGGAGGTGCGCAGCGTCCCGGCGGCACACTACATGGTGGCCGCCAAGGCCGAGCGCCCGGAGCCGGAGCCATTGGAGGAACCTGCCCCGGCACCCTCGAGCGAGGTCAAGCTCAAACAATCCGCAGCCAGCCCGGAGAAACCCGAGGTCCGGCCTGCCGAGGAGGAATCCATTAATTTGGACCAGGTGTTGCGGCGCCGGCGCGCTTAGCTCCTCCTCCGATACTCTCACTCCATGTCCTCGCCGATCCTTCCCTCCGCAGCCTCGCGAGGGGGCGTGCACCAGAGCCGGGATCAGGTGGAGATCCACCAGCTGGCGTTTCTGCAGTCTGAGGCGGTGCATCCGCTGATCGCCGAGGCATTCCTGGGCAAAGGAGTGCCCCCTCCCCAGGTCACCATGGAAGCCGTGCAGCATCGGCCCGGGGCCGGAGCCACCGGAATCTACCGTGTGAGCTCTCAGGAGGAGATGTACGTCGGAGTGACCACCGAGCACGTCACCGACCGCGCCGAAGGGGTCCTGCGCAGCCAGTCCGAGCGCGGCCAGCTGGTGCTGTGGCAGCATCCCATGGACCCTCTGCTGCCGGGCCTGCAGCTGGCCACCGACCCCGGGTCGGTGACAGCCACCTGGGGTGCAGGATCCCAACTGACCGCGCTGCAGACAGTGAGCTACCGGCCGCTTCGGCGGGCGGTGATCTCCGCGGACTTCTCCGACGGCCGGCGCATCTACCTCAAGGTGCTGCGGGAGGGGCACGCACCTGAGCTGGCTGCCCGCCACCGCATGCTTGTGGAGGCAGACGTGCCCGCACCGGTGCCGGTCGGCGACCCGATCTGCGATGTGCTCGCCCTGGAGCAGGGGCGGGGGATCTCCCTGGCGGAACACTTCATGGCAGATGGCGCCGCTGCGGTGCGCCCGGCCGATTTCGTGCAGCTGTTGGATGCCCTTCCGGTGGGTGTGATGGGGCTTCCGGCCCGCGATGCATGGACCGACAGGCTGCCGGCCTACGCCTCGGCGGCGATCTCAGCCCTGCCGCAGTGTGAGCGGCGGATCAGGCGGCTGGAGGAGGAGGTCCTGGAAGGGGTGGGCGTGACCGACCGGGGGCCTATGGTGCCCACCCATGGAGATTACTATGAGGCCAACCTGCTCATGCAGGGCCCCAGTATTTCCGCGCTGCTGGATGTGGACTCCCTGGGGCCGGGCTATCGGGTCGATGACCTCGCCTGCTTCCTGGGACACCTGGCAGTGCTGCCAGCGGTGGATGCGCGCTACATCCACGCACCCGCGGCCTTCGACCGCTTCGCCCGGGTCTTCGCCGCGGGGGTGGACCCGGAGAGTCTGCGGATCCGCACCGCGGCGGTCGGGCTGTCTCTGGTGGCCGGGGCGCGTGATGTCCGCGGCGGAGGGTGGCAGGAGCAGGCCGATCACCGGCTGCGCTGCGCGGAGGTCCTACTGGGGCTCACTCCGAGTGCGGGAGATCTTCCTCATTGGCCAGCTGTGCTTTGAGGGTCTCGGCCTCAGCGGTGAGAGTAGCGGCAGCGTCGGGCTGTCCCAAGGCGGTCAGCGCCTCAGCTCGGCCCTCCAGCGAGTTCACCACCAGCGCCTCGGAGATCTCCCGGGTCTCAGCGGCCATGCGGAACAGCGTCTCCGCCTCCTGCGGCTGCCTCATCTGCAGCAGCACGGTCGCGGCAAAAATCTCCGCGTCCGCGGCAGCCTCCTCGTCATCGGAGTCGGCGAACATGTCCGCAGCCTCCAGGGCGGCCGCTACAGCGTCGGTGCCGCGTCCCAGCGCCGTCAGCGACCTCGCACGCGTATCGGTGATATCCGCGCGCTGCCAGTCCGTGCCATGTTCGGTGACAATCTCCATCGCACGGTCCAGGTACACCAGCCCGGATTCCTCCTCATGCCGGCACAGCAGATGTCCCAGCGAGTGCAGGGCCTGCAGCAACATCAGCGGATCGGTGTCCTCACCCTGATCGGCAAGGCTGAGACCGCGTTCGTAGTGATGGCGCGCTGACTCGACCCGGTCCAAGGAGGCGGCGAGTGCACCGGCGGCCAGATGCGCCCGGGCCGCCTCATCCGACTCCTGCGCGGAGAGGAACTGCGCGGCGGCCTCCTCCCAGTGCGACATCGCCTCCAGGGGCCGCTTCTGCTGGGTCACCGCGTGGCCCAAACCCATCAGAGCCCGTCCCCGGGTGGAGAAGTCGCTGTCGCCGCCGGCCAAGCGCAGCGACAGTGCTTCGAGCACCTTCTCTGCCTCGGTGTAGTCCTCCATGTCCAGTAGCTGCTGACCCAGCGCCAGCGAGAGCATGCCGGATTCGGAGAATTCGCCGAGTTCTGCCTGCTGCACTGCCACCCGCCAGGCCAGCACGGAGGTGTCAGTGTCGCTGAGGCTGGCTGCGATCCCGGCCAGCAGCGCCGCAGCCGAGGCGGCACCCTTGCGCACCCCGCATGCGGAGTAGAGCTCCACGGAGGTCATCGCATCGGCGACGGCCTCATCGGTGCGCTCGGCTTGGTGGTGCACCGTGGCCCGCAGCATCGCCATCGCCCCGCGCACCGCGCGGTTGGCCGGGGCGGAGAGGACCTGGTCCGCGGTGGCCAGGGCGGCTTCGGCGTCATCGGAGAGCAGCTGGGCGTGCGCGAGGAACATGCGGGCCCCTGCCAGCGCCTGCGGCCTGTTCAGCGCCTCAAGAATCTCGCAGGCCTCGGTGATCAGCGGCAGCGCGGCGTCGGGCCCCTCATCATGGAGGCTGCGCACCGCCAGCGAAGACAAGACATCCGCCCGGTGCACGCTGGGGCCCGAGCCGTCATCGAGCTCCTCCGCCATGCGGCGCAGAATTTCGGCCTCAACCCGGTCCGGTTCGCGCAGCAGCATCGATCCCAGCTGGGCCTCCACCTCTGCCTGCTCGGTGCGTCCCAGCTGACGCAGCAGCGCCACCCGCTCCTTCAGATAGGGGGCGGCCAGGTCGGAGGCCCCGCGCATTTCGTGGACCCCGGCGAGGATGCGCAGCAGCATCAGTCGTATCTCCGCCTCATCGGCACCCGGGGCCTGAAGGCCCCTCTCTGCGGCTTCGGCGGCGGCGGCGTAGCGCTCCCCATAGGCAGCCTCATAGGCGAGATCCACCCAGCCGCGGGCGGTCTGCGCCTCCACCTGTGCTGCAGCTGGCTGCTGCAGCAGTGACTGCAGGCGCACGGTCAGCGGCGCCGAGCCGGGAATCTCGACGGGCAGGTCAACAGATTCGCCTCTCATCTCTTCCAGGATAAACCCGCTGGCTGGGCCCCGTAGAATGGCGCTCATGGTTTTTCAGCGCAGGGGACACTGCTCGCCTGCGCGCCACTCCAGGTCAGCGCCGGTGCTTGGCGCTGCGGCACTGACCCTGGCGATGCTGGCCTCCGGCTGCTCCGAGCCCCCGCCGCCGGCCCCCGAACCCACGGGTCAGCAGATGGAGCGCGCCTGGCGGGTGGCGGTGGGCAGCGACCGTCTGGACCGCACAGTCGCCGAGATCTACGCCCAAGCACTGAACTCCCATGAGGCGCCCACAGTAGTGGTGCGGCAGGAGGACACCGCTGCGGAGCTGGCCGCAGCCCTGGCCCGCGGTGAGCGCCCTGCCAATGCTGAGACGGACGGCGACGACGCCGATGACCGGTATGAGCTGGTGGTGTCCCGAACCGTGGGGCTGGCCGAAGAGCTGGACCCGGAAGGCTACGCCGAGCTCACCGTCCCCGAAGGCGAGACCGGGGTGGGCCCAGCGGCTGAGCCGGAGGAGCTCACTGAGCTGATAGAAGCGCAGCTGGAGCAGGCGGAACTGTTCGACCCCACCGCAGCGGTGCTGCGCAGCAGCCTGCACCTGACCAGCGTGACCGCGGAGCGCGCCGGGATTGAAGACGATGACGAGGAGGACCTCAGTGCCCTCAGCGACGAGTGCGCCGACCTGGTAGTGGGAGTCTCCTCTGCTGTGCCCGGTGCCGGCAGCGCACTGGAGGAGACCTACGACTGCACACCCGAGGAGCTGCGCAGCGAGAATGAGTCCACCTTGGTGGAACTGCTGATCACCGCGGAGATTGACGCTGCCGTGTTCTCCGCTTCCCACCCCTCGGCGCTGGAGCATGCGCTGGTCAGCCTGCCGGATGCCCGCTCGGCATTTCCCCAGGAGCAGTACGCACCGGTGGTCTCGCTGCGGATCGCCGACGACGTTCCCGGGGTTGTGGAGGAAGTTTCCCAGGCCCTGGACGACGAGGCCCTAGTCACGCTGCGCCGTCTGATCGACGGTGACGACGGTCTCCAGCCGGAAGATGCGGCCACCTATTGGTTGGTGGAAGAGGGGCTGCTGGCGGAGCCGGATAACTGGGGTTGAGTCACGCCGTGTGAAATTCGCGGATTGTTGACAATGTGAGGCAGAATCTCTCTATGGAGGAGTTCCAGGATTTCACCCAGGCCACCAAGCTTCGCAACGTCCGCTACGACGTTCGTGGTCCCATTGCTGTGGAGGCCGCCCGTCTGGAGCAGGCCGGGCACCGCATCACCAAGCTGAACATCGGCAATATGGCGCCTTTCGGCTTCGAGGCGCCGGACTCGATCATGATGGATATGATCCGGCACCTGCCCACGGCGCAGGGATATTCCGACTCCGCAGGCATCTATTCGGCCCGCACTGCGGTGGCTCAGTACTACCAGACCAAGGGTCTGCGCGAGGCGAAGGTGGAGGACGTCTACCTGGGCAATGGGGTCTCTGAGCTGATCACGATCACCCTGCAGGCGCTGATCAACCCCGGTGATGAGATCCTCATCCCCACACCGGACTACCCGCTGTGGACCGGCCTGACCGCGCTCTACCAAGGCATCCCGGTGCACTACATCTGTGACGAGAACAATCACTGGTGGCCGGACCCGGAGGAGATCGAGGCGAAGGTCACCGACCGGACCAAGGCACTGGTGCTGATCAACCCCAATAATCCCACCGGTGCGGTCTACCCCCGGGAGATCTTGGAGGCGATGGTGGACATCTGCCGCCGGCACAACCTGCTGCTGCTGGCTGATGAGATCTACGAGAAGATCACCTACGACGGCGCGGAAATGATCAACGCCGCCACCCTCAGTGACGACGTGCTCACCATCACCTACTCGGGGCTGTCCAAGACCTGGCGGGTGGCGGGCTACCGGTCCGGGTGGATGTACATCTCGGGACCGAAGCACCGGGCCACCGATTACTTAGAGGGCGTGCAGCTGATGTCGAATCTGCGCATGTGCCCCAATGTGCCGGGTCAGCACGCCGTACAGACCGCCCTGGGCGGTTACCAGTCCATTCAGGAGTTCATCACTCCCGGCGGTCGGCTCTATGAGCAGCGCAATGTCGCCTACCAGCGGCTGTGCGAGATCGAGGGGATCCAAGTTTCGCAAATGGACGGGGCCATGTACCTCTTCCCCCGGCTCGACCCCGAGATCTACCCCATTGAGAACGATGAGGCCTTCGTGATTGAGCTGCTGCGCCAGCAGAAGATCCTGGTCTCCCACGGCAGGGCGTTCAACTGGATTGACGATCAGCACTTCAGGCTGGTGACCCTTCCCGCGGTGGAGGAGCTGGAGGAAGCCATCGACGGCATTGCGGCGTTCCTGGCCCAATACCGTGATGCGTTCGCCCGGCCGGCTCCGGTGAGCTCAGTCACTGGGTAAAACCCGCAAGGCGGCCGCTACCACAGACTGCCGCATTTGTGGGGCATGATATTCAGATGCAGACATTCGCCGAGGAGTTCCTACAGTCCCCCAAATTGGCCGATGTGCGTTACGACGTGCGGGGGCCGATCGCACAGGAGGCAGCCCGGCTGGAACGCGCCGGCCACCGCATCACCCGGCTGAACATCGGCAACCCCGCACCGTTCGGTTTTGAAGCGCCGGAGCAGATCCTGCGGCATATGATCAAGACCCTGCCCACCGCCCAGGGATACTCCGACTCGCAGGGGATCTATTCCGCGCGGGTGGCGGTGGCCCAGTACTACCAGGCCCGGGGGCTCCGGCAGGCTTCCCCGGAGGATGTGTGGCTGGGCAACGGGGTCTCCGAACTGATCTCCATGGTGCTCACCGCGCTGATCGCACCCCAGGATGAGATCCTCATCCCTGCCCCCGACTATCCACTCTGGACCGGGGCGACCAAACTCGCCGGCGGCAACCCCGTCCATTACATCTGCAATGAGGACAATCACTGGTGGCCGGACCCGGAGGAGANCGGCACAACCTGCTGCTGCTGGCTGATGAGATCTACGAGAAGATCACCTTCGACGGCGCGGAGATGATCAACGTCGCCACCCTCAGTGACGATGTCCTCACCGTCACCTTCTCGGGGCTGTCCAAGACCTGGCGTGTCGCAGGGTTCAGATCCGGGTGGATCTACGTCTCCGGCCCCAAGCACCGGGCCACGAACTATCTGGAGGGCCTGAACCTCCTGATGAACATGCGCATGTGCGCCAATGTCCCTGCCCAGCACGCCATACAAGCCGCGCTCGGGGGGTACCAGTCGATTGAGGAGCTGATCCTGCCCCACGGCAGGCTCTACGAACAGTCCCGGACAGCACACCGGCTGCTCTCCGAGATTGAAGGGGTCAGCGTGGAGAAATCCGACGGTGCGCTGTACCTGTTCCCCCGATTGGACCCGGAGCTGTATCCCATTGAGGATGACCAGGCCTTCGTCATCGACCTGCTGCGGCAGAAGAAGATCTTGCTCTCCCACGGCCGGGCGTTCAACTGGGAGGACACCCAGCATCTTCGGGTGGTCACCCTCCCGCACGTCGAAGACTTGGAGGTGGCCATCGCTGAGCTGGCGGACTTCCTTGCCGACTATCGCGATGCCGCCGCGCGCAAAGACTGAGGCTTGCCCCGCGCGGGCCCCGGTAGGCGCCCGGGGTCCGCTTATCCAGCGCTCGGATTATTCGGCGCTCGGAGTGCCCTCTGCCGTGTGCAGCGCGGCGCGCACTTCCTGCAGCCGCGCTGAGGCGCCGTCGAGCCAGCGTTCGCACCGGTCAGCCAACGCTTCGCCGCGCTGCCACAGCGCCAGCGACTCCTCCAACGGAGCCCCGCCGGTCTCCAGTTTGGTGACCACCTCAGCAAGCTCGTCACGCGCCTGCTCATAGGACATCTGGTCGATATCGTCGGTGCGTGCGGTGCTGAACTGACTCTCGCTCATCTGCTCTTCTCCTCGGTGGTAGTGGTGACCTCAGCGGTGAACTCCCCGGAGGATACCTTCACGTGGACTTCCGCGCCTGCGCTGAGCTCGGCGACATTCCGGACAATTCGCCTGCGGTGCTGGACCACGGCGTAACCGCGGTCCAGCGTGGACTGTGGGGAGAGTGCGGTCACCTGGGATCTGGTGGCGGCAACCCAGTCCCGGGCACGGTCCACCGTGGTCTGGGCCGCCAGCAGCGCCCGGTGCCGCAGCCGCAGCAGATCCTCACTGCGCACCTGGATCATCGCCTCCGGATGCGCCAGCGCCGGCCGGGACCGCACCGCATGCAGCCACTCGGACTCGTTGGCGAGCATGCGTTCCAGCCCCTGCGACATCCGTGCACGCGCCAGGCTGATGTTCTCCCGCTCCAGCGCCTCCTCGGGCACCAGGAGCTTGGCGGATCCCGTGGGGGTTGAGGCGCGCACATCCGCCACCTCGTCCAGCAGTGGGCGGTCAGCTTCATGGCCGATTGCCGAGACCACCGGTGTCTGGGCGGCAGCCACCGCGCGGATCAGCCGCTCATCGGAGAACGGCAGGACGACCTCCTCCATGGCGCCACCTCCGCGGGCGATCACAATCACGTCCACCTCGGCCAGCGCGTCGAGCTGCTCCAATGCAGCGGCGACCTCGATCGGCGCCATCGGCCCCTGGGTGGACACCTCACGGATCTCGAACTGGGCCGCGGCCCAACGGGCGGTGACATTGCGGAGAATGTCCTTCTTCGCGTCCGACTCCCGCCCGGTGATCAGCCCGATGCGCCGGGGGAGCACCGGCAGCATTTTCTTCCGTGCCGGGCTGAACAGCCCCTCGGCAGCGAGCTGCTGCCGCATCCGTTCGATCCGGGCCAGCAGGTCTCCCAGTCCCACCGGCTCCATGCGCTGGGTCACCAGGGACAGTCGCCCGGACTTCTCCCACAGGGAGGGCTTGACCAGTGCGACCACCCGCGCCCCGGGCTCCAGGCCCTTGCCGGCCAGGCCGCTGGCCACATTGCGCCAGGCCACGGCTTGAAAGGAGATCTCCTGCTCCAGGTCCCGCAGCGTCATCCACGCGGTGCCGTTGCGCAGATTGAACTCCACCAGCTGACCCTCCACCCAGGTGGGTGTCACCCGGTCAATATGCGCCCGCAGCTTCCCTGAGAAGTGGCTTAGCGGCCAGGGCATTTCTTCGCTGGTGTCCTGGGAGCTGGCTGGCAGCGCGGCCAGCGGGGGGCGGTCTTTGGCGGTGGGCTCCTGATAATTCATACTGCTTACAGACTAGCCCGACTCACTGCGGCCTTCTTCCCGGTCCCCCCACCGCTCAGGAGCTTCATGCGACACCTGCTCAGCGTCATTTGCCTGCTGTTGGCGGGGGTGTTGTCGGTCGGCTCTCTGGCCGGCTATCAGCTGGATCAGTTACTGCGCAGTGAGGAGCCGGTCCGGAACATCGCCGGGGGGCTGCCGCAGGAGGAAGCGTTCGCGCAGGCGGTGACCGAGATCATCGTGGAGGATCTCACCGGCCGGCTGCCCGACCAACTGCAGTGGGCAGTTCCCGGGGCGGCGGATGAGCTATTGGCGCCGCTGGTGTCCTCGGCCTTCGACACCGAACGCACCCGCTCCGCCTGGGATGAGGTGCTGCAGCAGACCCGCACCGGGTACACCGCCCAGCTGGAGGACATCTTCGCCGACGGCACCTCAGGTCAGGTCCGCGAACTCGATATTGAGCTGGACCTCACACCCATCTCAGAGGCGATGACCCACCCGCTGCGTCAGGGTTTGGACGAGGCCCTGGGATGGATCCCCGGGGTGAATGCAGGAAGTTTCGACGTCATCGCCCCAGAGATCTCGCTGGACGTCCAGGCGGCCACTGACAGCACCGCCGACCCGTATTCGTGGGCGACGGTCGCCACGCTCAGCCAGTACTGGGCGATCTTCGCCGGAGTCGCTGCCGGCTTGGCGGCGTTGGGTCTGCTGATCGGGGTGGGGCCGGTGCGCTGGTTCGCCCTGGCGGCCGGGGCCCTGGCGGCGGCGGTCCTGGGTGCCTGGATCGCCACCACGGTGGCCTCCCCGCAGTTCCACCACCCGGCGGGAGTGCCGGAGGCAGCCGCTGCCGTGCTGGACCACATTGAGGTGCAGTTCACCCAGTGGGCCCAGCCGGACTGGTGGGTCTTCAGCGCCGTGAGCGCAGTGGTGGGGCTGACCGGATTCGTCGGCGGACTGCTGGCCGCCGCGCGCCGCCGTTAACCTCACGCCGGTACACTTTCCACCATGACAACGACGACGCCGGACGCTCCGACGACGCCCCGCAAGCACATCTCGGTGCCCACCCCCACGGTGCCGCGCAGACGCCGCAGCCCTGCCGAGATCGCCGCCGAGCAGACCTTCGAGGGGGAGAAGCGGGTCCTGCTGGCGGCTCCGCGCGGATACTGCGCGGGAGTGGATCGGGCTGTGGTGGCGGTGGAGAAGGCGTTGGAGCAGTACGGAGCTCCGGTCTATGTGCGCAAGGAGATCGTGCACAATCGTCACGTGGTGGACACCCTGACCGAGAAGGGCGTGATCTTCGTCGAAGAGACCGAGGAGGTCCCGGAGGGTGAGCTGCTGGTCTTCTCCGCACACGGGGTCTCTCCGGCGGTCAAAGAGGCAGCCTCTGAGCGCGGCCTGCAGACCATTGACGCGACCTGCCCCTTGGTGACCAAGGTCCACCGCGAGGCAGTGCGGTTCACCACCAAGGACAACTTCCACATCCTGCTCATCGGCCATGACGGCCACGAAGAGGTTGAAGGGACTTTCGGTCATGCCCCGGAAAGCACCACCATCGTCAACGGCCCGTGGGAGGTCGACCAGATCGAGGTCCCGGATCCGGATAACCTCATCTGGCTTTCGCAGACCACGCTTTCGGTGGACGAAACAATGGAGACGGTCCAGAAGCTCCGGGAGAGGTTCCCGAACCTCCAGGATCCTCCTTCGGATGACATCTGCTACGCCACGTCCAACCGTCAGGCGGCGATCAAGAAGATCGCCCCGGAGTCGGATCTGGTGATCGTGGTCGGCTCGGCCAACTCCTCCAACTCGGTGCGGCTGAAGGAAGTGGCCCTCGAACACGGGGCCCGGCGTTCTGAGCGCGTGGACTTCGCCAATCAGATCGACGAGTCCTGGTTCACCGAGGCCCAGACCGTGGGGGTGACCTCGGGTGCCTCGGTGCCGGAGGTCCTGGTGGATGAGGTGCTGCGCCTGCTGGCCGAATACGGCTACGGGGCCCCGGAAGAAGTGGTCACCGCGGAGGAGGACATCGTGTTCTCACTGCCGAAGGAGATCAGGAAGGCGCTGCAGCAGGCCGGCCACGACGACGTCGGGCGCGGCGGCCGCAAACGCAGCGCCTGCTCCACCAGCTGAGCACCGTCAGGGGTGACCATCCTCAGCACAGTGGCGGTGATCGTCGCCGCGGTCCTGATCGGCACTGTGCTGCAGCGGCTCTCCGGCACCGGGGTCGGCCTCGTCGTCGCGCCTGTGCTGTCACTGCTGCTGGGGCCGGCATTCGGGGTGCTGGTGACGAACATGACCACAGTGGTCTCTGGCTTTCTGATCATGCTCAGTGTCTGGGCTTCCATTGACTGGCGAAAATTCTGGCTGATCATCCCTGCCGCAGTGATCGGCGCCTGGCCCGGTGCCTGGCTGGTGGGGGTGCTGTCGGCAGGGTGGCTGTCCATCATCCTGGGTTCGATCGTGGTGGCCGCACTGCTGGTGACTGTCACGCTGCGCAGCCTGCCGGCGGTCACCGGTCCTTTCCCGGCTCTGACTGCGGGGCTGATCGGCGGGTTCTTCAACACCACCAGTGGGGTCGCAGCCCCGGTGATGGTCATTCACTCCCGGCTGACCCGGTGGGATCAGGTGAGTTTCGCAGCGACGCTGCAGCCGATCTTCATGACTATGGGTGCAGCCTCCGTGGTGTCCAAACTGGCGCTGGGCTCGGTCAGCACTGATGGTGATGTGGGCGTCCCCTTCGGGGTGCTCTTGGCCGGCATCGTCATCACCGTGCTGGTGGGCATCCTGATCGCCTCCAGGCTGGCCAGGGTGGTCTCGGTGGTCCTCGCCCGGCGCCTGGCGCTGACCCTGGCCGCACTGGGCGGGGTCGGGGCGATCGTGCGTGGGGTGATTGATGTCCTCTGAGGGATTCCAGCCGGGGTCACGGTCCTACCGCAGGCTGCTGGTGGCGCTGTTCTTCGTCGGCGTGGCGACGTTCGCCCAGCTGTACTCTCCCCAGGGGTTGCTGCCGGTGATCGCCGCGGACCAGGGGGTCAGTGCGGATCAGGCTGCGCTGATGGTCTCAGCGGCCACTCTGGGTCTGGCACTGGGCGTGATCCCGTGGTCCTACATCGGCGATGCTTACGGCAGGAAAAACGCCATGGTCTGGGCTGTCGTTCTGGCCTGTGTCTTCGCGGTGCTGACCGTGATGATGCCCGCGTTCCCCTTAGCGCTGACCATGCGCTTCCTGGAAGGACTGATGCTCGGTGGTGTGCCGGCACTGGCGGTGGCCTACCTCAGCGAGGAGGTCAGCCCAAAGGTGGCGGCGGTGGCGGCCGGAACATACATTTCGGGCACCACCCTCGGCGGGCTGAGCGGACGGATCATCGCCGCACCGGTGGGGGAGCAGCTCGGCTGGAAGCTCGGTCTGCTGGTGGTCACCGGAGCAGCGGTGGCCTGTGTGCTGATCTTTGTGCTCGCCGCACCGCGGGCGCGTCATTTCACCCCGGGCCGCAGCAGCGTGCGGCAGGCCGCGGCGCAGCTGGTGGGGAACCTGCGCTCGCCGGGGCTGCGGGTGATCTATCTCCAGGGTTTTCTGACCATGGGCGGTTTCGTCGCGATGTACAACTTCCTGGCTTTCCATCTGGCCGAACCGCCGTTCAGTCTGGCTGTGGGGCTGGTCAGCCTGATCTTCCTCGCCTACCTGGCAGGGACGCTCTCCGCACCTCGGGCCGGTGCGCTGGCCGCCAGGTTCGGCCGCAAACCGGTGCTCATCGGGGGCAACCTGGTGATGCTCAGCGGCGTCGTGCTCACGCTGGTGCCTCAGCTGACAGTGATCATTCTCGGCATGGTGGTGATGACCGGCGGTTTTTTCGCCTCTCATGCCGTGGCCTCCGGGTGGTCCGGCGCGCTGGCAGTGGCGGGCCGGGCGCAGTCCGCCTCGCTGTACAACGTGGGCTATTACGGAGGTTCCTCCCTCTTCGGCTTCCTCGGTGGTACCTTCTTGGCTGCCAGCGGGTGGGGCGGCACCGTCGCGATGGTCGTGGTGCTCACGGTGACCGCCACAGTGCTGGTGAGTGCCGTCCTGCCCAGGCAATGATCAGGAGTGGCTGAGTAATATCTGCGTGAGATACGACACCTGAGAAGGAGCCGAACATCATGACGTCTTCCCGTTCCCGGGTCACCGGGGCGCATCTGAAGCAGTACGACCCCCAAGAACAGTCAGGCCGGGAACAGGCGGACCTCTCGGCTGGACATCAGGCGGAGGGTTTCGCCAAGCCGACACTCATTCGCAGGCTGAGCGGTCTGTTCGGCGGCGTGCTGGGAGCGGTGCTGATCTACTTCATCATGCCCGGTGACATTGAGATCTGGCCTCGTCTCACGGCGGCTACGGCGGTTCTGATGGCCGTGTGGTGGATGACCGAGGCGATCCCCATTCCAGCAACGGCGCTGATTCCGCTCATCGTCTTCCCGGTGCTGGTGCCCGAAGGGGACGCTGGAGCCGGCGATGAACCGGCCGGCGGGGTCGCCTTTGATGATGTGGGGGCTAACTACGGGAACAACATCATCTTCATCTTCATGGGTGGGTTCATGCTGGCGCTGGCCATGCAGCGCTGGAACCTGCACCGGCGCATCGCCCTGGTGACCCTGCGCATGATGGGTTCAAACCCTGCAGCGCTGATCGCCGGGTTCATGATTGCCACCGGGTTCCTCTCGATGTGGGTCTCCAACACGGCCACTGCGGTGATGATGCTACCGATCGGCATCTCCGTGCTGATGCTGGTCCGCAAGATCTTGGCGGGGGACGACCCCGATTCCGCAGATACAGCAGAGCAGGCGGACGAAGAGACCAAGAAGACCGTCATCAAGTCCAAGTTCGGCACTGCCTTGATGCTGGGTATCGCTTACGCCGCCTCGGTGGGTTCGCTGGGAACCATCATCGGCACGCCTCCGAACACGCTGCTTGCCGGCCATATGAGCGAAAATCACGACGTTTCCATCACCTTCGGCCACTGGATGCTGGTCGGCGTGCCGATCTCGGTGGTGATGATGCTCCTCACCTGGTTCGTGCTGACCAAGGTGGTCTTCCGCCCGGAGATGGACACTATCCCCGGTGGGGCTGAGCTGATCCGGGGTGAGCTGAAGAAACTGGGCCCCATGAGCCAAGGAGAGATCCGCGTATTGCTGATCTTCGTTCTGGCCGCAGCCTCCTGGGTCTCCATCCCGCTGGGCACCGATGGCCTGATTGGCCTGGGTGTGCTGGGCGAGGATGCGGAGCCCTTCATCGACGACGCCGGCATTGCGATCACTATAGGACTGCTGCTGTTTCTGCTGCCCGCCGGCGGGGACGCGAACAGGGGAGTGCGCCTGCTGGATTGGGATTATGCGGTGAAGCTGCCGTGGGGTGTGCTGCTGCTCTTCGGAGGCGGCTTGGCGCTCTCCGGTCAGTTCGGCGAGTCAGGCCTTTCCGACTGGCTCGGTACACAGGTCGAGGGGCTAGCTGGCGTGCCGCTGTGGGTGCTGGTCGGTGTGACCGCCCTGGGAGTCCTGATCCTGACAGAGATGACCTCGAATACCGCCACGGCCGCCACGTTCCTGCCGGTCGCCTCCGGTGTGGCGATGGGCACCGGGGTGGAGCCGCTGGTGCTGGCCGCGCCGGTGGCTCTGGCCGCGACCTGCGCATTCATGCTCCCGGTGGCCACCCCGCCCAACGCCATTGCTTACGGCTCGGGCTATGTGACGATCGGGCAGATGATTAAGGGTGGTCTGCTGCTCAACGCCGCCGGAGTGGTGATCATCACCCTCGCGTCGATGACGCTGCTGGTCTGGGTCTTCGGACTCACGGGGTAGCGGCGCCGCCTGCGGAGAGCCGGGGGCCGAGCGGATTCACCTCAGCGGTGAGCGGCTCGGCCCTCAGCGTTTCTCCCAGGTCTTCCAGACTGCCGTCGGTGGGTTCGCCGACCTCCACCCGGCCCAGGGCCTGAGCTTGGGGCAGCACGCGGCGTTCAATATTGCCGATGAGCTTGTTGTACGCCGTCACGGCCTGGGCGAGCCGAGACCCTGTGTCATTGAGGTGGCTGCTCATGGTCGCCAGTCGCCGGTAGAGCTCCCGGGAGTTATCGACCACCTCTTTGATGTTGGCCGCCAGCCGCTCCTGTCGCCAGGCTGTCTCCACTGCTTTCATCGCCGCCAGCAGGGAGGAGGGCGAGACCAAAGTGACACCTTTGGCCAGCGAACGGTCCAGCAGCCCGGGGTCGGCCTCAAGCGATGCGGAGAACAGGGACTCGGCAGGGAGGAAGCAGAAGACCACCTCCGGGGAAAGCTCCACCGCCTCCCAGTAGCGCTTGCGGGACAGTTCGTCGACGCGGGCACGCAACGCTTTGGCCTGCAACTCGGCGTCCTCAGCATGCAGTGGTGCTTTGGCATCGATCACCAGATGCCGTCCGCCGGGGAGCTGGACCACCATGTCGGGGCGGAGCACTTCCCCCTCAGGGCCGGCGCCGGTGTGCTGTTCGGTGAAGTCCACGTGGGGGAGCATGCCGGCTGCTTCCACCACACGACGCAGCTGCACCTCACCCCAGTATCCGCGCGCTGAGGTGGAGTGCAGGGAGCCCAGCAGAGCCTGGGTGGATTCCAGGAGGGAGGCATCAGCCTGGGCGGCGTTTTTCAGCTGGTGGCTCAGCTGCGAGTGCTGGGCGGAGCGCTCGCGTTCCAGCTCTTGGATGCGCCGGTGCATCTCGGTCACCCCTTGCCGGACCGGATGCAGGATCTCTAACAGGGACTCACGTTCCTGGGCAGCGTGCTGATCATCGGCTCGCCGGCGTTGAATCTCGTCCAGGCGTGCTTCAGCCGCTGCCAGGGCGCGTTGGGTCTCGGACAGGGCTGTGGCGGAGTTGTGGTGCTTCCGGCGGGTAGCGACCCAGCACAGTGCCGCGCCCAGCACGAGTCCGATAAGCAGTCCGAGCAGCATCATTGACCAATCCATGTCTCTACTCTGTCACCTGGTACGGACGTGGTCTGGCTCCGGCACTAAGACGGGGGAACGCACGTTTGTAGAGTGGGGCATCAACCATCCGTTTGGCTCGCTTCCTGGAGGTCCTCCGACTGTGACTAGCCCACCCCGTGCAGATCGGGTCGAGGCCGCCGAGGACCTCGCCGCCCGATTAGATCGACCGATGGGCTTCCTCGGCGTCCTGTTCCTGTTCGTCATCCTGGGACAGTTGCTGGTAACTGAGCCTGGTTGGACGCGCATCCTCAGCGTGGCTGGCTGGGGGTTTTGGGCGGTGTTTGTGGCGGAATTCCTCCTGCGCGCTTCTCTCGCCGGATTCGGCGCGCACTTCTGGCGCCGCAATTGGTGGCAGGTCATCTTCCTGCTGGTTCCGTTCCTCCGATTCATACGAGCGTTGCAGGCGGTGCGGGCGCTGCGCGTGGCCCGGGTAGCCCGTGTCGGCGGCATCGTCTCTGCCGGAGTGCGGGGATCCCGTTCTGCGGGCCGGTTGCTCTCCAGCAGAATCGGTTGGCTGGCTGCGGTGACCGTGGTGGTGATCATCGCCTCCAGCCAACTGCTGTACGCCTTCGAGTCCCAGACCGACTACACCACTGCTCTGTTTGAGGCGGCCCTGACTACCGTCACTGGCACGGGGATCACCACTGACGACCTCGTCTCCCGAGTGCTGCGACTCATCCTCGCGGTGTACTCCGTCGCCGTCTTCGCGACTCTCGCCGGCTCTCTGGGCGCGTTCTTCCTCCGCGGCGACAACGCCGCCGGGTCCGAATAGCACCCCGGTCCGCAGACCCCTGCGGTGGAGGTGGTCAGTAGCGGATGGTGATAGGAATGGCGTTCCAGGCCATGGTAGGAGCCAGCGACCCTGGTGGGGATTTGCCGTGCGATCCCGGTGGTGGTTCCGGTCCTGGTGGTGGGTGGAAGTATCCGTGGGAT
>NZ_VAWA01000059.1 GCF_005771565.1 Nesterenkonia sphaerica | reverse complement strand
AGGAATCGTTTCAGTGTTTGGTGGAATCGTTCGATTTTTCCCTGGGTCTGTGGGTGTCCGGGGGATCCGTTCTTCTGCCGGACCCCGAGCAGGGGTAGAAGGTATTCAAAGCTGTTGCGACCGCCACCGGATCTAGCGGTGTAGACCCGCCCGTTGTCAGTCAGTGTCGATGCCGGGGCGCCATAGGTCTCTACGGCGTGGAGGAAGGTGCTCACTACGTCATCGCCGGTGACCGGGGTGTGGGCGGTGCAGGAGAGGAGGTAGCGGGAGTGGTCATCAAGCCAGTTCAGGACCTCCACGGTGGTTCCTGGGCTCAGGTGCCAGTGGGTGAAGTCTGATTGCCAGGTCTCGTTAGGTTGAGCTGCTTCGAAACGGACGAAGGAGGACTTCGGTCGCTTCCGCGGTTCGGCGGTGATCAACCCGTGGGCGTGAAGTATCCGGCGGATCGTTGAGGTTCAGGGGGCTCTCTGATGGGTTTGCTGAAGGTGCCAGGCGATAGTGACTGGGCCTGCGTCATGGCCTGAGGCGACTAATGCTTGGCGCAGTTCGATGATGCGGTCCCTGGCCTGCTCGGAGGTGGCGGCTGGGTTGGTCTTCGGTCGTCTCGAGCGCGGTTCGATCGCTTCGAGGCCGCCTTCTCGGTAGCGGGCCAGAAGCCGGTGGAGTTGCCGGCGGGAGATGCCGTATTTCTCCGAGGCGGGCTTGTCAAGTAGTTTGTGTACGGGG
>NZ_VAWA01000058.1 GCF_005771565.1 Nesterenkonia sphaerica | reverse complement strand
AACCCAGGACACGTCACCTACTTGATTCAGGAGGATTGGAACATGACCAGCCCTAGGACGGGGTATTCCCCGGAATTTAAGCAGCGTGCTCTGCGGATGATGGAGGACCATCGCCGCATTGAGGAGTCATCACGCTGGAGCGCGGCCGCTGCAGTCGGTGAGAAGCTTGGTGTCTCGCCGCATACGTTGAACAACTGGGCGAAGCAGGCCCGCAGGGATGCTGGTGAAGAGTCTGGCGCCACCAGTGATGAGCTCACTGAACTGACGCGGCTGCGCCGGGAGGTTCGAGAACTCAAGCGCGCCAACGAGATTCTGAAGTCTGCATCANAAGCAGAAGGTGGGTTCATCACCTCTCGCGGCTACCGGGCTGCCAAGACCAGGGTCCGTTCAGCCAGGGATCTCAAAGACGACATGCTGATCCCTGAGATCCAGCGCATCTACTCAGCGAATTACAGTGTCTATGGGGTGCGGAAGATGTGGCACGCCATGGGCCGAGAAGGCTGGGACATCGGCCGGGACCAGACCTACCGACTGATGCGCAAAGCCGGGATCACCGGAGCCGTGCGGGGCCGCAAGCCTCGCACCACGGTGCCCGTCCCGGTCCCGGATCATCGTCCTGACCTGGTAGAACGCAACTTCAAAGCGCCTGCCCCGGGGCGGCTTTGGGTAGCCGACATCACCTACGTCAGAACATCAGCGGGATTCGTCTACACCGCCTTTGTGATCGATGCCTACAGTCGCAGGATCATGGGCTGGGCGACCAGGTCTTCGATGACCA
>NZ_VAWA01000057.1 GCF_005771565.1 Nesterenkonia sphaerica | reverse complement strand
CTGCCTCTACACCCTCAAATACGAAGAGCCCCTTAAGAACAACGATCTCCCCATCTTCAGAAAAGACAACCTCTCTACCTACAGCTAACTCCCGGGGGCACCATCGAAGATGGGGGCCATTGATTTCCTTGCGCAGAAAGGGATTATTTGTCATATAAATCAACTGGTTCTTTCCGGGCCAATTTTCGGAGCGAGTTCTGTTAACATTGTTATATACCCCCTAGGGGTATATAACGTCTCGAGAGGAGGTTTTTCATTGACAGCTACGACACGTGCAACATCTAAGGCGAAGCGTGCTCGTCGTGATCATCCGGTAAACCTTGAGCATAGAAAGATGCTGCGGCTTGGGGACGAAGAATTAGCTGCAGTCGAAGAGACTCGTCGAGCGTTGTCGGTCGTCCGTGGAAGCGAAGTTGGGTTCTCAGAAGCGGTGCGGCTGCTCCTCACCGATAAGGTCGGTGTGGCGAAGGTAGAAGCTAAAGCCAAGGCGATCGTCTCCAGTGGGTCAGTACTCGGGGAGCGCGAGATCCCACAGCATGTTATCGATCTGCTCAACGACATTCAGCAACGGCTAGGCTACGCCCAAGGATCACTGAACTCCCTTTCAAAGGACTTGGTGCTGGTCAATGACAAGAACGATGGCCATATCAGCCAGCATCAGCTCGATAGAGCATTCGAAGATGTCCACGCTCTGCGGGTGTGGTTAGAAACCTTCGAGCACAAGCTTCTGCTGGGGACTGGATAATGGCGACCATCAACAGTCAGTCGAAAAGAGGCTCTTCGGACTTCAGGTGGGGAGGTGTCCGTCGAGGCCTCCGCCGATGAGCAGCATTCTGAGCCGGTAGTTCTCTCGGTTGCGGAAGCCTCGGGCGACGCGGCGGGCGAGTTCGATGAGCCCATTGATCGCTTCAGTACC
>NZ_VAWA01000056.1 GCF_005771565.1 Nesterenkonia sphaerica | reverse complement strand
AATATTATTCGTAATGGAACAAGCAAGACTGTCTCTCCACTCCCCTGGCTTCACATGCTCAAAGTGCTGTTCATGATGTCTCTGTATCATCCTCCTCACATGTTCGGTTTGATGTTGAGGCGATTTCCCACTTTCTGCCCCAGAGACGCATCGCACTGTGACAGATAGTTGACCCAGATGCTGCGGAGCTCGTGGCTGACCTTGGGGTGGGATAGTCCCTCTACCCATCGCTGGACAAAACGCTCTTGCCTGTCAGGTGCCCAGGTGCGGTATCTCTCTCCAGGTTGCTTGAAATCATTTTGCTTGGGAATAATAGTCTTCTCACGCCTGCCAGTAATTATGCGGTTTGGAATTGGGAATCTCTCTGCATGCCGGAGCGTAGAGTGCCTGGAAGGATAGTAATCCACCTCTTCATCCCTGTGCATGAAGTTCATGAGTCCGTCGTAGTGGTTGTTGTGGTGGGCGCACTTGGGGGCGTTCACCGGCAGCATCAGGTAGTTGGGGCCGAGCCGGTACCGCTGCGTGTCGGCGTAGGCAAACACCCTGCACTGCAGCATCTTGTCGTCGGAGTAGTGGATGCCCGGCACGACGAGGCCCGGCCCGAAGGCCAGCTGCTCANGGGGGCGTTCACCGGCAGCATCAGGTAGTTGGGGCCGAGCCGGTACCGCTGCGTGTCGGCGTAGGCAAACACCCTGCACTGCAGCATCTTGTCGTCGGAGTAGTGGATGCCCGGCACGACGAGGCCCGGCCCGAAGGCCAGCTGCTCATTCTCCGCGAAGAAGTTGTCGATGTTCCGGTTGAGCACCAGCCTGCCCACCGGCTGCAGCGGCAGCAGGTCCTCCGGCCACGTCTTCGTGTCGTCCAGCGGATCGAAGTCGTACTTTTCCTCCGTGTCCGGATCCATCACCTGAACGAACAGCTTCCACTCCGGGTA
>NZ_VAWA01000055.1 GCF_005771565.1 Nesterenkonia sphaerica | reverse complement strand
CTTCGATGCTGTCTCGGGTGTGGTGGAAGATCGGCCGGGCAGCCAGGTCTGATTTCGCCATCCGGAAGCTTGCCTCAACTTCGAACAGCGCATGATAGGCAGCAATGACCTCGGCCCCGGTCATGATCTTTTCGCTGGCGCTGGTGACATAGCCTTTGAGCCCGAAGTAGTACTGGGCCCGCTTCGCAGCCTCGTAGTCAACGGCCAGGGTCTTGGGCCCACCACCGGTGAGGAACCGGGCCTTGCGTTGCTGTTTGCGTCCAGCAGCGATGTCTTCAGCGCGCTGGATTTGCAGGGTCTGGTTCCGCCGGTCGCGCTGTTCACGTTTATGCCGGTATTGCCAGACTGCTCGACGCGTCGATGAGGCCACGTTCTTCTTCAACTGTGTGGTGGCCTCGATGATCTCTCCATCAGCGAAATAATTACCCCGCGCAGCGAAAGTCTCCGCCAGATCGTAAGGGGCCTTAGAAGACCGTGTGCCGACGACATACTGGTAGCCGGCCTCTTCCAGGGCTGTCAGGTTGGCGTAGGAGAGCATGCCTGCATCAGCGACCACCAGCATGTTCTCCACACCGTGGCGGGCCCGGAAGGCGTCTAAGACCGGGATGATGGTGTGCGTTTCAGCGGTATTGCCTTCGAAGCAGTGCACATCCAGCGGGAAACCGGTCTTATCCACCAGCAGCCCAATGACTACCTGAGGGTCCACCCGGCGTTCCTTGGAGTAGCCGACCTTGCGGGTCTCGTCCTCTTCATCCGTTTCGAAATACAACGTGGTGGCGTCATAGAGCACCACACTGACCGCACCGGCTCCGGCGGCGTAGGCATAAGCGGCGCGGCAGAGATCATCGCGCCACTGTTGGTCGATGATCTGCTTCAGCCGGCGCTTCAGCGTGGGGTAGGACGGCGCCGGGGTGGGTGCGTAGTTGCCAATGACCCGCAGGGAATCT
>NZ_VAWA01000054.1 GCF_005771565.1 Nesterenkonia sphaerica | reverse complement strand
TCCATGTTTCATTTGATTTGACACGCTCCGTGCAGTCGGTGCGTTTGGAGTGTCGGCCTGAGCATACGAAGTAGGGGTAGACGTTGCCGTGGCGGTTCTTGGCGTTGGAGACCATCAGTCGGGAGCCGCAGGCACCGCAGAATACGGTTCCTTTGAGGTAGTGGTCGTGAAGTTGGGTGGCTTCGGCGGCGGATTTGTGTGCTTTCATCACTGACTGGACCTGGTACCAGACCTCGGGTGGGACCAGGGGCTGGTGGCTGCCTTGATAGCGGGTGCCGCGGTAGATCACATCGCCTTTGTAGTAGGGGTTGGTCAGCATTCGGTGTGCTGAGGAGATTGCTAAGGGCTTCGATGGTCGTTTCGGGGTGGGTAGGCTGGTGAGCCCGCGGGAGGTCAGCTCGTCGTGGAGCTGGCTGACGGTCCAGTTTCCTGAGGCGTATNTCCTCGCGGCCGAGTGCATCGGTGGTGCGGATGTTGAGGTAGCCGATAGGGGCTTTGCCGATGGTGCCGCCGCCGATGGCTTTCTGGGTCATACCTTTGGTGACCTCGGTGGCGAGGTTGCGGGAGTAGAACTCGGCGATAGAGGACATGATCCCGTGTAGCAGCATCCCAGAGGGAGTTTGGTCGATGTTCTCGGTCGCGGAGACCAGCATGACTCCGGCTTGCTGGAGAGCGAGGTGGATGGCGACGTCATCGCTGCGGTTGCGGGCGAGTCGGTCGACTTTATGGACGATGCAATAGGCGATGGGGCTGATGCAGGATAGGTGACAACTGATCTGGCTCGGTTACCCCGGGCCTGGAAGGATTGTCATCATGCCCAAGCCGTATCCCAATGAACCGTACTGGGTTCAGTTCCGTTTTTCTGATGCGGGAAGTTCCTCCCGCTGGTGTTCATAGTAGGCCGCCTCCACTTCGGCGGGGGTCTGGTGGCCCAGGTGCTCGTGGAGCCGG
>NZ_VAWA01000053.1 GCF_005771565.1 Nesterenkonia sphaerica | reverse complement strand
GTCTCCTATTTGCGTAGCCAGGCCAGCACTGCGCAGAGGACCGCGGTAGCCCGGTAGGTAATCGCGAGCTTCTCGTACCTGGTGGCGATGCCCCGCCATTGCTTGGCCAGTCCGAACTGCCGCTCTACGACGTTGCGTCCCTTATAGGCCTTGGCGTCGAAGGCTGGCGGCCTGCCTCCAGCTGAGCCTTTGTTCTTCCGCGAGTTCTTCTCGTCGGATTTCTGCGGGATCACCGCTTTGATGCCCCGGGTGCTGAGGTAGCTACGGATGATGCTGTTGGAGTAGGCCTTGTCTGCAATCACCGCATCCGGTCGGGTCCGCGGCCGCCCGGCACTCAGCCGAGGCACACGGATGTCGTCGATGACCTCGGTGAACACAGCCCCGTCGTTTCGCTGTCCGCCGGTGAGCACGATCGCCAACGGCATCCCGTTGGCATCCACCGCAGCATGCAGCTTCGAAGACAACCCGCCGCGGGAGCGGCCCACCGCGTGGCCTTCAGGCTCGTGAATCTCAGGATTTTTGTGATTCGAACGAGCCCCCTGTGGGCTGGTCNGCGGTGTTGGTGCCGTGCTGGTGAGCACGGCTGATCGTGGAATCCACTGAGACTGCCCATTCGATTTCTCCGGCGGCATCAGCCTCGGCCAGCAGCTGGGCCAGGACTTGGTCCCAGGTCCCATCCGCAGCGTAGCGGCGGTGCCGTTTCCAGGCAGTCTGCCAGGGACCGAACTGCTCACGCGGCAGATCCCTCCACGGGATCCCCGTCCTGGCGCGAAAGATCATGGCCTCAACCACTTTCCGGGAGTCCTCGAAAGGCCGGCCCTTGCGGCCTTCATTGGAGGGAAGAAGCGGTTCGATACGCGCCCACTGCTCATCAGTGAGCTGCTGATAGCGAGAAGTGGCCGAAGAAGGCATGACCCCAGACTGCCGCAGGAATCACCTCACATATAGGAGACATGCCCTA
>NZ_VAWA01000052.1 GCF_005771565.1 Nesterenkonia sphaerica | reverse complement strand
GGCGCGGAAGTTATCGCGGCCTATCATTCGCTGTTCGAAGTTGAGGCAAGCTTCCGGATGGCGAAATCAGACCTGGCTGCCCGGCCGATCTTCCACCACACCCGAGACAGCATCGAAGGGCACCTCACCATAGTCTTCTGCGCTCTGGCCATCGCTCGCGACCTCCAGAATCGCAGTGGGGCCAGCATCAACAAAATCCTCACCACCCTGGAACCAGTCCGGGACGGAATCGGCGAGATCAACGGCATCGAAACCCTCATCCCAGCCCAGATACCTGAATCAGCACGCACCCTACTCAACCAACTCGACCCACCGCACTAACCGTGAGCCAAGTCAGGNACAAGGGCGTGGGGACCCAGATCTGCCCTAGCAGCCAGCGCCCCTGCCAGGGCCCGCCGGAAGTCCTCGGTGGCATAGATCGGCAACCGACGGTTGACCGTGGCGTAGGAGACCGGTTCCATGCCCATCTCCTCGATGACCCGCAGCGAGTCGAACTTCGATGTCGGCTCGACAAGCCGGGCGATGACCTGCTGGTAGAAGACCTCATCACCGCCAGTGGCAACTTCGAACCCCAGCCCGCGGTAGATCGCCGTCAGCGCCTCGATCAGCGGTCCCATCCGCATCGAGGAGACCGTGATCCCTGAACCCACTCCAGCTGAGCCTGCAGCGCCAGTACCAGCGTCCTGGTCAATGCCCAGCGGAAGCTGCTCCTGGTCTGTCCCAGCGATCCGCCGGTAGGCCGAAGCCTTCAACAGAGCTACTTCGGCATCGGTATGTCCAGAGCCGATGTGCTCAATCTCCCGAGAGCCTTTCTTCGCGGACCAGACAATCTGTACAGCCGTCGCTTTCGAAGCCGTCGGCACGGTACGCACATGAGGAGCCACCCCACAAGCCTACGAAGACGACCAATTAGTGTGTACCCAGAACACAAACCCCCTTGTCAGCCGACCCCATACCCCCGAAATCAGACACCGTGAGCAAAGTCAGGTTAGGAAGTTCCTCGGCGGTGGCGGTCTTGAACCCT
>NZ_VAWA01000051.1 GCF_005771565.1 Nesterenkonia sphaerica | reverse complement strand
GGCACCGCCCAGATGATCCGTCACCAGCGGCAGCAGGTCCTTGATGCTGCCTACGCTGCTCACCCTGAGCGGTTCCACCGACGTCCCCGACCGCCGCGCCTTCCGGAGAAGGCAACGATCAACGACCCCGCCGCCAGAACACCCCGACTATCCAACTAACTGTAGTTCCCCGACACGTTGTGATCGGTCCGTGAAGTAGGCGGAGACCTCCGGTATCGATGTGGGTGTACCACCACTCACGACTCGATATGGAGGTCTCCTATGGTTCACCGTAGATCACCACTGACCCCAGAAGGAAGGCGACGCATCGTGTCGCTGGTCATTGACCACGGCTGGTCCCAGCGCCGGGTCGCTGAGCGGTTCCAAGTATCCCCAGCCACAGTCTCGAAATGGGTGAAGCGTCACCGGCAGGGCGAGGGGTTCGAAGACCGTTCCAGCCGTCCTCACCACACTCCGCGCAGATTGCCGGCCCGCACTGAGCGCCGGATCATTGCGCTGCGATTCACTCACAAGTGGGGACCCCACCGTATTGGTGCTCACCTCGGCATTCCGCGTTCCACAGTAGGCAGGGTGCTCACTCGGTACCGGATGCCCCGCTTGGAGTGCATTGACCAGGCCACAGGACTTCCCGTACGCCGCATGAGCCCCCACCGGTACCAGGCAGCTGCTCCGGGTGAGCTGGTGCATGTGGATGTCAAGAAGCTGGGTAAGATTCCCGACGGTGGCGGGTGGCGGATCCACGGGCGCAGCAGCTCCTTAGCCAAGGCTGCTGATCGGTGGAAGACCAGAACCCACCAGGGCGGATACCGGTATCTGCATCACGCCGTCGATGATTACTCCCGGGTGGTGTACTCCGAGATCCTCGATGATGAGCGCAAGCACACCGCTGCAGGGTTCTGGCGTCGGGCCAGTGCGTTCTTCCACAGCATCGGCGTTGAGGTCACCGCGGTGATGACCGATAACGGGTCGTGTTACCGCTCGGGAGAGTTCAAGAAAGCGCTGGGCGAGGCCATCAAACACCAACGGACTAAGCCCCGCCGGCCGCAGACCAACGGCAAGGTCGAGCGGTTCAACAGGACGTTGATGCAGGAATGGGCCTACGCGAGGCCCTACTCCAACGAATCAGCCCGTGAAACCTCCTACCAGGAG
>NZ_VAWA01000050.1 GCF_005771565.1 Nesterenkonia sphaerica | reverse complement strand
TCTATGCCACCGAGGACTTCCGGCGGGCCCTGGCAGGGGCGCTGGCTGCTAGGGCAGATCTGGGTCCCCACGCCCTTGTTTTGTTCGATGTCTCGACGCTGTATTTCGAGACTGATCAGGGTGATGGGTTCCGCGAATCTGGGTTCAGCAAGGAGCGGCGCCTTGAGCCACAAATTACGATCGGGCTGCTCACCGACGCCGATGGATTCCCCCTGAAGATCACCGCTTTTGAGGGTAATAAAGCAGAGACGAGGACCATGATCCCGATGCTGGAAGACTTCATGGCCACCCACCAGTTGAAGGACATCACCGTGGTCGCTGATGCGGGTATGGTCTCTGATGCCAACCGCAAAGCCCTCGTGGGTGCCGGACTCTCTTACATCATCGGAGAGAAGCTCCCCGAAGTCCCACCTGCCATCCGTCGGTGGATGGAAGCTAACCCGGATGCTGCCCCTGAGAACGGGATGATCCTGTCCTGGCCGGTCTATGACGGTCCGGCAGGAGCCCGGCGCAAAGCACTGACCTACTACCAGTACCGGGAGAACCGGGCCAAGCGCACCCTGCGCGGGATCGACCAGCAAGTCGCCAAAGCCAAGAAAGCAGTGGAAGGCAAAGCGCCGGTCAAGCGCAACCGGTTCGTCGGGATCACAGGCGAGCACCGGTTCCTCAAGCACGACATCGAAGACAAAGCCCGAGCGTTGGCCGGGTGGAAGGCCTACATCACCAACCTCGACCCCGAACACGCCTCGGCGGACTACGTGATCGGGGCCTATCACCAGCTCTGGCACATCGAGAAAGCTTTCCGCATGTCGAAACACGATCTGGCTGCCAGACCCGTGTTCCACCGACAGAAGGACAGCATCGACGCGCATCTGACCATCGTCACCGCAGCCCTCGCTATTGCCCAACGACTCGAGGCGATCACCGGGTGGTCAAGGAAGCGTTTCATCACCACCGCCCGCCGCTACCGCGAAGTCACCCTGACCATCAACGGACAGCAACTCATCGCCGAGGCCGAGCTGCCCGAAGACCTCGCGGCCCTGCTCACCACCATCAGCGACACCATGAACGGTGCACACTAACCTGAGCAAAGTCGGGGCCGTGTTCAAGACCTGGCTCGATGCCCAGACACAGGAATTCCGCAACGGGATCGAGGTGGTGGCCATGGACGGGTTCACAGGGTTCAAGACCGCCACCGCCGAGGAACT
>NZ_VAWA01000005.1 GCF_005771565.1 Nesterenkonia sphaerica | reverse complement strand
CACGTCGAGGTCTTTCTAGATGGGCAGTGTAGGAACTTCCATCTTCGGAAGGCCTCGACGCCTATCCAGCCACCGCCACGCCGGCCCCACTCATCTTCGCTGCCTCTACACCCTCAAACGCGAAGAGCCACTTAAGGAGAGCTCTTCTTAGGGAGCTGGATGGCCTACCAGGAGGGACGCCGAAAACAGACTGGCTATGCCGACGATGAGTGGCAAAGTCAGTGGCGAAGATGTTCCGGTGGCCGCAGAAGTGCGGGCAAAACCGACGCCCAGATTGGGGCGAATATTGGCGCATCGTTGTGTCGAGCTTGCATCAATCCTTCAGCATTCTTGTCGGCTTGCATCAACATTGTGTCTATCTTGTTCGTTCGTTGTAGCGATGTTGTCAGAGACTTGTCGTGATCTCGTACGAATCCAGTATCTTCGTTGCCTCATTATTGTCACGATGTCGTCAGAATGTTGTTACGACCTTGTAGAAATTCCGCGCAACGGCTGCAGCGATTTTGCTTTTGAAGGGCGAGTCTCGGTATGAGTTACTCATGTGCGGCAGATGTCCGACTCTCGGTATGAGTCGACACTGCCATTGCAGAGGACCACTTCAGCAGACAGCGGCTTCGATAGCGTGTGGGTAGGAGTCGGGGGCGACATAACGTAGGCGCCTGTCTTTGCCTCCACAGAACACTAGGAGTCCCCCTCGGTTACTACTCCGCTCCGCTAATGCCGGTTAAGTGGCATTTGCAGTAGTGACTCGGTGCCCGTCACGGAACTGCCACACGGATGGGCGACTCTGTTATCGAACCAGATGAGGTTTATCTGGGACCGCTCACCGCTTTTCGACGAATTTCACGCCCTAATAGACGTTCCCCGCGGGGTGAGCGGTGTTTCTGTGAAAACACGACCTGCCGGGGGCCAGACAGATGCAGTACACGCTGACCACTTTTGATATGCAAGACCTCTCAATTCGATCAATATAAGTATAATTTCTTACTCAAATCCGTGTTAGCGTGCTTTCTGTCGCGCAGGTCACTTTCGTCCGGAGTCGTCCGCGAAGCGGCCTCAAATCACTCTCACCTAAGGAGTCCCGTGGCATGGACACTTTGCTAAGACAGATCAATCGCCTTCCAGGTGCACTAATGATCGTGCCCTTGTTCCTGGGAGCAACAGTGAACACGTTCTTCCCCGAGATCCTCGACATCGGTAGCTTCACCACCGCCTTGTTCAGGGACGGCGCACCAGTACTCATTGGGTTGTTCTTCATGTGCATCGGAGCCCAAATCAACTTGCGTAGCGCCACGCCAGCACTTGAGAAAGGCCTTGCGCTCCTTGTCGGAAAGTACATGGCTGCGGTCATAGCCGGCTTAGGAGTCGCGTTCTTCGCACCGGAGGGCACACTATGGGGCCTGGTGCCACTGGCCATCATTGCGGCCATGTCGAACTCCAACGGATCCCTGTATGTGGCTTTGATGGGTCAATTCGGAAACAGGACAGATAAAGGCGCAGTATCAGTCCTCTCGATCAACGATGGCCCTTTCTTGACGCTCATCGCACTCGGCGTCGCCGGCCTGGCGGACCTGCCGATGATCGCGCTTCTAGCTGCCGTCCTACCAATGATTCTGGGGTTCGTTCTGGGTAACCTCAGTGAGATATTCCGAGACTTCCTGCGCCCGGGAGAAAAGCTCATCATCCCCTTCGCAGCATTTGCCCTGGGCTCAGGCATCTCGTTCGACGTGCTCTTCGGTTCTGGGGCCATCGGTATCCTTCTCGGCATCGCTACCGTGGTGTTCTCAGGAGGTATGGCCATCGGAGCATTGGTCCTGTGGAACATTATCCGTCGGAAGCCAAAGCCGACACGCAACTTCATCGGCGGTGCCGCTGAGGCAACTACGGCAGGCAACGCGATCGCTACACCCGCAGCAGTCGTTGCCGTAGACCCGAGTTTCGCAGCAGTTGAGGGCGTTGCGACAGCTCAAATCGCTGCAGCCGTTGTGACCACCGCGTTCCTTGCGCCTTTCATTGTGGCCTTCGTTCGCAGATACCAGATGCGCAACGGTATCGACGTCGTGGCAGCAGAGGACCATTATCTAGCTCTACCGAAGGAAGATCGGCAATCCATGGACTTCAACGAAGTTGGCCGGATTCACACCGAGGAAGAGCCCGACCTAGAGCGCCCAGGCCCGGCGACAGTTGGCCGGCAAGAGTAATCACGTCACCCATCCATCGCACCAGCGAAGAATTCGCGCGTCAGGAGAATACACCAAGATATGAGCCAGCGATTCCGAGGGAAAGCTGTCGTAGTCACCGGGGCTGCCCAAGGTATTGGGGCAGCAGTCGCACAAAGAATTGCCGAAGAAGGAGGAGAACTACTACTTGGGGACCGGTCACCCTTAGTTGCTCAGGTAGCCGAGACGCTGACTTCCGGCGAGAGCGCCGTAAAGAGTCACGAGTGTGACTTGGAAACATTCGACGGCGCACAGGGCCTCATCGATGCCGCCCAAGAAACCTTTGGCAAGATCGACGTCCTAATAAACAACGTCGGCGGCACCATCTGGACCAAGCCCTACCAGTCCTATGGCATCGAAGAAATCCAAGCAGAGATTAATCGATCGCTGTACCCCACGCTTTGGACTACCCGCGCAGCACTCGGAACCATGATTGCTCAGGGTGGAGGCACGATTGTAAACGTCTCCTCTATAGCCACTCGAAGCATAAACCGGGTGCCGTACGCGGCAGCTAAAGGCGGTGTGAACGCATTAACGGCCTCACTTGCCCTTGAAGCAGCTCCCCATGGCATCCGGGTAGTCGCCACTGCCCCAGGTGGGACGTCTGCGCCACCCCGAGCAGTTCCGCGCAATACGGCAGAGCTCAGCGAGCAGGACAAACGCTGGTACCAACAGATCGTTGATCAAACGACCGAGAGCACCTACTTCAAGCGTTACGGAACTCTCGAAGAGCAGGCTGCCCCGATAGTGTTCTTGGCTTCCGGCGAGGCGTCCTACATCACCGGCAGCGTGCTCCCCGTAGGCGGCGGTGATCAAGGGTGAGTGTCGGACCCCGCGACTAGGGAGAACCGTTATTCCCCGCCAACAGGGGCTAATACGAGCGAACGTGCAGTTCACGCGTGTTCTCCAGCGGGAACCGTCGAGCGTAGGAGCGTCTCACCTCATGACACGATTGGGGGTCGGCCCGTCAACGTCGGCGTGTCGGTTCAAAGATGGATGAACTGCGACGACCACGGCCGCTTCTATTGGCGACTTCATCGGACTGCGGGAGGGACAGCTTCATAAAGTCCCGGGAGGTCCTGTATTCGGGCGGCTGTATCACGTGAGATCTCGAAACAGGACAAAGAGCTTGGGGGACCTTTGTGAATGACTATTCAGCTAGCGGCCTCGTGCTGACGGTATGTGGCCTCATTGGAGCTGGTGTTGGTTACGCGTGGGGTGGAAACCTGCCTACGGCTCTCGTACTCGGGGTCATTGGAATGATGATTGGGGTTGCTATCTCCGGATTCGTCAAAGCCGCGGCCGCTCCTCAACAAGCGAGCTCCGGCCGCGCGCAAACCGGCGAGTCGATCCCGGAGCTGCTCGCAAATCTCGCAGAATGCTGGTCACGGGATTACGAGGGTGTCGGTTATTGGAAGGCCACAGAGAAAACGGCCCCCCGCACCGTGCAAGAACTCAAGGCCGAAAAAGAGAGCATCGCCTACCGGATGCGATTCAATAAGGACATCCCACGCGAGCTGGTGGCTGAGGTCGACGAGACGCTGTTCAAGGACAAAAGAACCAGAGTAAACGACTTCATTCGTCAGCTTCTCGAGGCCCAAATCGATTTCGAAGTTGACCGTCATGAGGTGCTGCGCCAAAGGGGCACAGACTGATTTGGCTCATGCCCAGCAGACGCTGACCGAAGAAGACGCATAGCTGCAGCTATGCCGGCAATCTCACCAAGCGGAAGCGGATACCTGCAGAGCGACTCGCAAAGTAGTCCCGCCCCCTGGACCCCGGATAGTCGATCGCTGACAATGGGATCAGTCAGGAGGGCGTCAGATGAGAAGCCAAGAAGCTCCCCGTGAAATGGTGAGGACTCAGGCGCGAAATCGGGTGCGTCGTGAGATTCTGGCTGCCCGCGTCACGGTCGCATTCAATGAAGAGTTGAAGCCTGAGACTCCCCCGCCTGTGCGACGCTTAGCCGACATGGATCTGCCGCCAGTAAGTGAGGTGCTCAGGCGCCACGACAGGTGGCACGGTCCTCAGGTGCCGGACCAGGCGACGGAGTCTCAAGCACTGGAGAAGTTGCGTAGAAAGATACTTGCTGCCCGGGTCACGGCCTCGTTCAATGAAGCGCTAAAGCGGGATACATCTTCCACTGTGAAGCGACTGGCGGGGCTTGAATTGCCTGACGAACCCCCACCAGAGAGTAGTCCCCAAACGGTGAGCGAGTCCGTCTAATCGTCTCCCCAAGGGCTCGCTGCTGAAGTGTCCTGAGAATTCTTCGAACAAACCTTGCCTGGCACATACGAGGGGCCTGGTGTTGGCATCAAACCGGATCACGTTCATGGCGCCAGCAACTCCGGGGGTGCGTTTCCGCGCAGAAGCACTAGACGTGAAAAGTTGACCGTAGACTAGCCCGTAGATCCCATTTAGCTAGGGCTCGAAAAAGGGCCGCTAACCAGGAAAACTCCTAGTCAGCGGCCCTTCACAGTTGCGGGGGCAAGATTTGAACTTGCGACCTCCGGGTTATGAGCCCGGCGAGCTACCGAACTGCTCCACCCCGCGTTGGGCTTCCCGTTTCCGGGACTTGTTTATCTTACATGGTGGCTAGGCGGGCACAAAATTGGCGGCGAACCCGGGGTTCCTGCCCGGATCCGCCGCCAATTCAGTGGTTGGCCTCAGGCCTAGTCACCTAACTGTGTTTCGAGTTCAAACAGCTCATCGAGAGTGCTCTCGAACTCCACGTCGAGCTCGCGGAAACGCGCCAGGTCACCTTCTCCGAAGGCCTCGTTGCGCTCTGCCCATATCTCGGCTGCCTCCTGACGAAGCTCTTCCAGACGCTCCTCGTCACCCTCAGCTGCCGGGGCGTCGTCTTCGTCCTCATCCTCCGGGGCGGTGGCCTCTTCCGTTTCGGCAGGCGCCTCGTCCTCTTCCTCAACAAGGCCCTCGGGGTCCTCCACCGGGTCTGCGTCGACGAGCTCCTCGACCTCGTCGGCGTCGACGCCGGCGCCCTCAGCGGCTTCCACTCCGGCGTCTCCGCCGAAGACCATGTCGAGCGCGTCCTGGAGAGTGTCGCCATAACCGACATTCTCACCGAAGGCAACCAGCACCATGCGCAACGCCGGGTACGCGGCACCCGTTCCGGTCGCCTGAACATAGACCGGCTGAACGTTGAGAATTCCGCCGCCGGCAGGCATGGAAATCATGTTCCCGCGCAGCACCTGCGACCCGCCGAGCTCCAGGACGTTCAGCTGCGAGGCGATCGTCGAGTTCGAGTCGAAGTTCGCCTGGGTCTGACCCGGACCGGGCACCGCAGTATCACGTGGAAGCTCAAGCATTCTGAGTCTGCCGTAATCCTCGTTCTTCACCCCGTCCTCACCGGTTCCAGCGTCACCGGAGGCGGCGAGGAAGCCGTAGAGCACGTTGCGCTGCTGCCCGTCAGCTTCAGTGGCGGGGATGAAGGTCGAGGTCAAGGAGAAGCTCGGCTCCTCCTGCTCAGGCATCTGGAGCGTCATGTAGTACGGCGGCTGAGGATCGCCACCTTCCCTGGTGGGGTCCTCGGGGACCGACCACGCATCGTTGCCCTCGTAGAAGTCGTTCGGGGCATCCACGTGGTACTCGGTGAGCAGCTGGCGCTGGATGCGGAACATGTCTTCTGGGTAACGGACGTGATCCAGAAGCTCCGCGCTCATATCCGAGTAGGGCTCCAAGGAGGAGGGGAAGATCTGCTGCCATGCTTGCAGGATGGGGTCCTCGTCATCCCACGCATAGAGCGTCACGGAGCCGTCGTAGGCGTCCACAGTCGCCTTCACCGAGTTCCGGATGTAGTTCACCTGCCCGGTCAGCTGCGGAGCGCCCTGCGTCAGCGCGTCCTGCGTGGCGGACTCCAGCTGCTGCTGGGTGGAGTAGGGGAAGTCATTGGAGGTGGTGTATCCCTCCACAATCCACTTCACGCGCCCATCGACGATGGCCGGGTAGATGTTCTGGTCGACTTCCAGGTAGGGGGCAACCTTCTCCACGCGTTCGCGTGGGTGCCGATCGTAGAGGATCTGTGACTCTTCGTTGACGTCACCCGAGAGGAAGATCTCCGGGGACTGGAAGTTCAACGAGTAAATCAGCCGGTTGAACAGGTTACCCACAGAGGGCCCGCCGTCACCGGTGAAGGTGTACTGAGTGTCCTGGCCATCATCGCCATTCTCCGCGGCCTCCTCCCCTTCTTCGTCGTCGGTCAGTTCCACCGCGGGACGGTCCAGCTCGCGGGGGGCAGCACCTTCGGGGGCGCCGACAATGGAGTACTGAGGGGTGGACTCCCCGAAGTAGATGCGAGGTTCGTAGTCCTCATCGCTGGCGAGGTCACCCGTGGTGGGGATGCCCTGCAGGCTGAAGTCGGGCCGACCCTCGGGAGTGACGGTATTCGCATTGGCCGCCACAAGCCCGTACCCGTGGGTGTACACCAGGTGCTGGTTGACCCACGAGCCTTCCGGGGCATTGACCTCACGTGCGGCGATGACCGTGTCAAAGGTCTCCCCGTCGATGTCGTAACGGTCGAAGCTCAGCGTGTCCGGGAACGTGTAGTACTGGCGGAACTGCTGGAACTGGCGGTAGGCGGCCGAGACGAGGTTCGGGTCCAGCAAACGGACGTTCTCAATATTGGGAGCGTCCCCGGAGAGGGCGCCCGGTTCCGCCTGCTGGGTGGCCCGGTAGTTGATCTTGTTCAGCTCATCGAGGCCGTACGCGAAGCGGGTGAGCTCCATATTCCGCTCAATGTACTCCGCCTCAAGCGACTGTTCGGTGGGCCGCACCTGATACTCCTGCACCAAGAACGGCACCACGCCGGTGCCGATGATCGCGGTGACGATGAGCATAGCGGTGCCGATGATGGAGAACCGCCAACGAGCAGTGATAGCGGTGACCAGGAACACCAGCGCTACCAGACCCGCGGCGATCGCCAGAATGGTCTGTGCGGGAATCACGGCATTGACGTCGGTATAGAGCGCACCTGCCCAGTTGCCACCTTGGTCCTGGAGCGTGGCGTAGCGTCCCAGCCACCAGTTCACACCCTGCAGCAACACAAACAGCGCAGCAACGATGGCGACATGCCAGCGGGCAGCCTTCTCCACCACGAACTTGCCGGTGCTCTCAATGCGAATGGAACCGAACAGGTAGTGGCACAGAATACCGGCGATTCCCGCCACGAGAACCGCTGAGATGAGGAAGCCGTTGATGAAGCTCAAGAACGGCAGGGTGAAAATGAAGAAGCTGAAGTCCAAACCGAACTCTGGGTCCCTCTGGCCAAAGGACTCCTGATTGAAGAACAGCATCACCTGCTGCCAGTTGGCCTGAGCTGCGGTGCCGGCGAAGAGCCCCATCAGCGTCGGCAGGCCGAATATCAGCAGTCGCCGCATAGAGGTCAGCGTCGACTGATAGCGGTTGACCGCCTCCCCGAGCTGCCCCTCCAACCCCAGCGGACGGTTACGGAAGGCCATAATCAGGCTGACCCACACCAACGCAGCCATGACCACGAAGGCCACGGCGAACAGCGCAGCCCGGGCAATCCACTCAGTCCAGAACACCTCGGAGTACCCCAGATGGGTGTACCAGATCACCTCTGCGTAGAACCCCGCGAAGGCCACAAACGCGCCTAACAGGGCTGCGATGATGATGATGGTGATAATCAGCGCGGAGGGGCGACGCCGCCCCCCGGAGCCTCCCTGCGATTGACCACCGCCGGAGCCCTCACCACCGCCACGATTGCCACTGTTGCCCGCGCCGGAGCCGAAGATACCCCCGGAGAAGGGGTTCGAGTTGCCGAATCCCTGTGAGAAGCTCAACGTCTGTCCTCATCTCTATATGTACTCATTTTTAGGTGCAAGTGTGCCGGGATCTCACCGGCCGCAGGGCGCGAGCCCCGCAAGAAAGTCCTCATCGCCGTCTCGGACCGCTGCCAGGATTTCGACTGCCTGATCAGCATCGTCCACTCCGTAAACTTCCAGGCCGTTCGGGAGCCTGCCGTCCAGCTCATCACAGTTATCACGTGGAGCCAAGAAATGCTCAGCCCCTTGGCTGCGAGCGCCGGCGACCTTTTGAGCAATGCCGCCGATGGCTCCTACCTTCCCGTCGGGATCGACTGTTCCGGTTCCGGCCCAGTCCTCTCCGCCGGTCAGTGAATCCTCGGTCATGGTGTCGATGATTCCTAGGGTGAACATCAGCCCAGCCGAGGGCCCTCCAACCTCTTCGAGCTGAATGTCTGCCCGGACCGGAAATTCGAATTCGCTGCCCAACAGGATACCGACGTAGTATTCCCCATCTGCTTCCTGATAGGTGGGTGCCTCGACTTCGATCAGCTCTCCGTCCCGAACCAGGGTCAATTCTATCGGTTCCCCGGCGGCGTCGTTGACGACTTGGCGCAGCCCCTCGATACCGGTCACCTCTTCGCCGCCTGCGCTGAGCAGGATATCCCCGGCCGCCAACGACTCATGAGTCCCCGCCGCCACAGCCTCTTCGGTGAAGTCCATGATGGACAGTTCCACCGCATAGTCCACCCCCAGGTGCTCCAGTGCCGCCGCGAGGGCCAGTTCCTGCGAGGAGGCCATCGCCGCGGTATTGCGCTGGCGGACTTCCTCCTCGGTGGTCCCGGAGGGGTAGATCAACTCCTGGGGAGTCAAATCAACGCTGGGGGCGAGCCACCCTCGGATGGCGTCGGGAACCCGCACCGTGGAGGTGGGAGCACCGTTGACATAGACGGTGGTCAGCGCCAAACTTCCCTCGGTGTCGTAGGTTTCCGCCCCGTCGACGGTGATGATCGGCTGGTCGTCGATGTCGGAGAGGGTATCGAAGATGGGACCCGGTGACTCCAGCAGATAGGCGCTGGGGAGCGCCAGCGCGCCCAAGCCAGCGAGCAGCGCGCCGGCCCCGGTGAACCGTTGGACTGACTTGCGAAGAGTCACCCCTGGTCTCCGGCAGGGGTGCCCGGGCCGTCGTACCCGCCGTCGAGCAGCTTCTTGAGCTCGTCGTCGATCTTCGCCGCCTCCGCCTGGCGCTCGGCGCGCCGGCGGTGGAAGCCAGCTGGGTCGTCCAGATCGGCCTCATCGGGCTGCAGGTCTGGATGGGCCCAGACCTCATCGCGTCCCTCGACGCCATCCTGCTGGCGCAGGTGGGCCCACAACGCAGCGGCATCGCGCAGGCGCCGCGGACGCAGCTCCAGGCCCACCAGGGCAGCAAAGGCGGCCTCAGCCGGCCCTCCGGTGGCTCGGCGCCGGTTCATGGTCTCGCGCAGCTTGGCCAGTGATGGCAGGTGGGCACCGGCCTCAGCCACGACGTCGTCCACCCACCCTTCGACAAGCGCCAGGGTGGTCTCGATGCGGGTCAGGGCAGCTTCCTGCATAGGAGTGCGGTCCGCCTGGAACAGCCCTTCGCCGAACAGGTCCTCCATCTCCTGAGGATTCGAGGGGTCGATCTGGCTGGCCGCCTCCTCGACCCGCTCCATGTTGATGTGGATTCCGGCCGCGTACTGGGCCACTGCGTTGAAGAGATCGTCCTCCAGCCAGGGCGCTCGGACGAAGAGGCGCATCCGGGCAGCTTCCCGCAGCGCGAGGTACAGCAGGACTTCCTCATCCTCCACCTGCAGACCCTTGCCGAAACTCTTGATGTTGCCGGGCACGAGGGCCATCGCTTTCCCTGCCAGCGGCAAGCCGATGTCCGAGCCGGAATGCACCTCACCGGCGAGTTCGCCGATGGCCTGGCCGATCTGCGCACCGAAGGCGACACCGCCCATGCGTTCCATCATGCTGGCCACCTGACCGGCCGCATCAGGCGGCAGCATGCCCTTCATCTCTTCGGGGAGGTTGAGGCCCTCGCCATCCTCAAGCTGCTGGCGCACCACTTGCCCCATGGCGCGGCCCACTGACTCGGCCACCGGTTCGGTCAGCCGCTGCCAGGAGGCGAAGGTCTGCTCGATCCATTGTTTGCGGCTCAGTCCCCGGCCGATGGCGCCGAGGGCTTCAAAGCTTGTCGCTTCATTGAGCCACATTTCGGCCAGCCGGAGTGCGTCGTCGACCTGCTTGCTCTCCACCGGGGTGACGGCGGCGTCGTCCTCCCCCAGTGCGGTCACCGCGGCGTTCTTGGTCAGTTCCCAATTCACCGTCTGCTCACCCTGGTTCTGCATGGCGGAGAACATCGCCTGCACCTGGCCCATGATCTGCTGCATCATCTGAGGATCGCCGAAGCCCGGGGGCAGTTGGGAGGGGTCGAAGCCGGGAGGGAATCCGGGGAAGCCGCTGGCGGATCCGGACTGTTGCCCTGCCCCGGGGGTTCCGGTAAAGCCCATTGACGGGCCGGAGGCACTCTTGGGTGAGTCCTCCTCACCGTCGCTGGACTTGTCACCGAAGGCCTCGCCGAAGAGCTTGCGGAGAAACTCTTCTTCGTTGGGCTCGCGGCGCTCGTTGTCGTCGGGCTGATCAGACATCGCTGGCTCCTGCTCCAGTTGAGACAAAGCGTGAGTCTAAAGGGTATCGCTGGTGCCTGGCCGATGCCGTCTTCGTTCGCTCACAGCCCGTTCGCCACCTGCCCCGCGGCCAGCCCGCGCGCCTTACCCACACACGCACTCCCGTCGCGGATCATGCTGGATAGTCTTGATGCGTCCGGTTGCCGCCTCCGCCATGAGCCCCGCGCCCCTCAGGACCCCGGGGGTGAGACCATTAATCAGTATGACGACCTGCTGCGCTGCCACCGCGGCGGCAGCGGCCTGCAGCACAGTGATATCCGCGTCTGCGGCGGGTGTCTGCTGCTGGTTGAACGGGCTGATTCCCATGCAGTGACTGCACACCAGGGATGCCTGGTGCAGCAGGGGCCCGATTCGCCAGCCCGCAGTGGTGACCGAGACCGGAAGCAGCACCGGTGACTCTTCGAGCCTGCGGCTGAGCATGGCGTCTGATGCTCGACGCTGCCCCACCAGCAGGTGTAGATCTGCGCCGCGTATTGAGGATTCCGGCGGGGCTTCGATGACAGCCGTCTCCCCCGATGCCCCGCCGAGCAGCCCGGCGGCGGCCTCGGCCCGGCGTCGCCCGGCGTCCATGGATCGCAATCCGGTGTCTTCACGTGTGACCGGCTGGTCATCACGCAGCACCAGGGTGCCGATTCTGCTTCTGATCAGATGTTGTGCAATCTGCAGCCCTGCAGGGCAGAGCCCTTCGACCACCACCACGGCGAGCCGGCGCCTGGCCTGACAGACGGCAGCCGGGGCCCAGCTCTCCAGCTCAGGGGCAGTACTCATGACACGCGCCTCAGGTTTGAAGTCTTTTGACACCGTTCATTATCTCTTGATCAGCCTTCGGCAGAATGAGTTTTCCACAGTGCGCAGCAGGTGCGCGGCGTACACTGACCTCCGATGGCACAGCAGCAGTCCCGGATCCAGGTTGATGGCGAAGATGTGGTGGTGATTCGCTCCACGAAGCGTCGACGCACGGTGAGCGCCGATATCTCACACGGCGCCCTGAGGCTGCGTGTGCCGATGCGCCTTCCGCGCAGAGACGTCGAAAAGCACGCCCGTGCTTTCCGGGAGCGGCTGGCCAGCCGGGCCGCGCGCGCCGGACGCAGCGATGAGGCCCTGCTCACCCGGGCTCAGGAACTTGCCGGCGAGTATTTTACGGAGACGGTGAGACCGGCCTCGGTGACCTGGTCACAGCGGCAGCTGAAACGATGGGGCTCCACCACCTCCACCACCGGGGATATACGGCTCTCCGCCCGCTTGCGCGGCATGCCGGGATGGGTGGTCGACGCAGTGCTGGTTCACGAGCTGGCTCATCTGATTGAGCCCGATCATGGACCGGGGTTCCAAGCGCTGGTGGACCGTTATCCGCGCACTCGGGAGGCTGACGCGTTTCTTGCTGGCGTCACCTGGGCGGACCAGCAGGCGTGACGCTAATCCGTGCGACCAAACTCCTCGATGGCCGCTTTGAGACGCTCCCCGTGAAGTTCCAGTTTGCGCTCGCCGATCCCCGGGATCTTCAGCAGCTCGGGGTCTGAGAGCGGCTTGTGCTCTGCCAGGTGCTCCAACGTCGAGTCGGAGAAGACCATGAAGGCACGCGTGTCCAGCTCCTTGGCGTAACCCCTCCGCCACGCGCGCAGATGTTCGAAGAGCTGTTCGTCGTAGCGGGGTGGGCAGTCCGCGCACCGGCGCCTGGAAATCTGTGTTCCCACCGTCAGCACCTCTCCGCACCCGGCGCAGACTGCTGCTTTGCGGCTCCGGGCTGCGGCGTTGGGGCTCAGTTTCCCACCCCCGGGGGCGATCCGTCGCGTCGTCTGCTCCAAGCCGAGTTCTTTGCGCAGCGGAATCAAGAACCTGGAGCTCTTGCGCCGGCCGCGCCCGCCGGGGTGCCGCGCGGCTGCCGAGGACAGGTACAGCCGGGTCTTTGCCCGGGTGATGCCCACGTAGAGCAGCCGCCGCTCCTCGTCGAGTTCCCGCTGAGACTGCGCAAAAGTGATGGGCATCAGCCCTTCGCAGAGTCCGATCAGGAAGACCGCTTCCCATTCAAGCCCTTTGGCGGAGTGCAGAGAGGCCAGCGTCACCCCCTCCACGGTGGGCGCGTGCTGCGCAGCGGAACGTTCGTCGAGTTCAGCCAGGAACAGCCTCAGGGTCAGATCCGGGCGCTCTTGGGCCAGCCGCTCAGCCAAACCCACCAGCGCTGCCAGGGATTCCCACCGCTCTCGCACAGCACCGGCGGAGGGCGGCGCCTGAGCGGTCCAACCGATCGAGGAGAGCACCCCGCGAACTGCCTCCGGCACAGAGTCGGCAGAGTCATCCGCGACCAGTGAACTCGTTCGCAGAGCAGCGATGCCTTCCCTGACCTCCGGGCGGGAGAAGAACCGTTCCGAGCCGCGCAGCTGATAGGAGAGGCCAGCGGTGGCAAGCGCCTGTTCCAGTGCCTGGGCCTGCCCGTTAGTCCGGTAGAGCACCGCGATCTCACTCAGCGGCGTCCCCGCCTCGGCTGCCTCGGAGACTTTCTCCGCCACCCAGGCGGCTTCGGCGTCGTCGTCGGCCAGCTCTGTCAGCTCGGGACGGGGACCGCCCTGCCTCTGGGAGATCAGTTGCAGCGGTGGTGACCACGGCGCATCTCCCCCGGGGCGGCGATCGGCCAGAAGAGTGTTGGCCAGCTTCACCACCTCCGGAGTGGAGCGGTAATCACGGACCAGCTTCACCACCTGCGCCTGCGGATAACGACGCCGGAAGTTCAGCAGGTACTCCGGGGTGGCCCCGGTGAAGGAATAGATGGTCTGGGCGGCGTCTCCGACCACGCACAGCTCCTCGCGTCCGCCCAGCCAGAGGTCCAGCAGGCGCTGCTGCAGGGGTGAGACGTCCTGGTACTCGTCGACGATGAAATGGCGGTACTGCTGCCTGACCTGAGCAGCGACCCGCTCGTCCGATTCGAGCATGCCGACGGTGAACAGCAGCACATCTTCGAAGTCCATCAGGTGACGGTCCTCCTTGAGGTCCTCATAGGCCTGATAGAGCCGGGCGAAGGCCTGGTGGTCAACCCCCGCGGGGGCCTCCCGCTGCCCAGCGTGGGCGAGATAACCCTCAGGTGTCAGGGTGGAGGCTTTGGCCCATTCAATCTCGGAGGCGAAGTCACGCAGCCCGGCCCGGTCGGTAGTCATGCGCAGCCGCTTGCCGGCCTCTGCCAGCAGTTTGATCTTGTAGTCCAGGATCTGCGGCAGGCTTCCGCCGATGGCCACGGGCCAGAAGTACTGCAGTTGGCGCAGCGCGGCCGCGTGAAACGTCCGCGCCTGGACCCCGGGGGCACCAAGGGCCGCCAGACGGGAGCGCATCTCGGCTGCGGCTCGGGCGGTGAAGGTCACCGCCAGCACCCGGTGCGGGTCATACACTCCGGCCCGCACGCCGTAAGCGATCCGGTGCGTGATGGCCCGGGTCTTGCCGGTCCCAGCCCCGGCGAGGATGCACAGCGGACCGGTCAGCGCGGAGGCGGCGGCCCGCTGCTCGGCATCCAGCCCGTTCAGCACTGATTCGGGCGCAGCCTCCCGTAGGGCATTAGTCATAGGGTCTACGGTACCGCCGCAGCAGGATCTGCCCAGGATGTTTTCCACAGTCTTCCGCGTTGCATGCCGGTTATGAGGCCACTGGTGGCTAGGCTGAGATCCGTGCGATGGACTTCGATGGAATTGGCTGCCCTGGCGACCCGCGCGGTGCCGGGTCTGTCTCCGACCGGTGTGGCCGATGCGCCCGACGACGCCCGGGACTTCATGTCGGCAGTGGTCGTCGACGACTCCGGAAACCGCTGGCGGGTCCGCGGCCCACAGCACCAACAGGCCGCCATGCGCTTGGAGACCGAGGTTCAGGTGCTGCGAGGGTTCTCCACCGCTATCCGCGCCGAACTGCCGTTCCGAGTCCCCAGCGTCGCCGGCGCGACTCGCGTCGAGGAGATGCGCGTCTTTGTGTACAACCACCTGCCCGGGGAGCCGGTGGCGCTGAGCGAACTGGTGGGGGCATCACCGGAGCTGGTTGAGGACCTGGGCCGGACCATCGCTGCGGTGCACGATCTGACCGAATCTGTGGTGGACCATGCGGACCTCCCTGCCTACAGTGCCGAACGAGTCCGCCAGCGTCGGCTCAATGAACTCGACGCCGCGGCCGCCACCGGTCAGATCCCCCCACTGCTGCTGCGGCGGTGGGAGCGTGCGATGGAGGATCGGGCGCTGTGGAAATTTGCGCCCACCGTGGTCCACGGGGATCTGCACGAGGACAACCTGCTCATCGAGGGTGACCGCGTCATGGCCGTCACCGGGTGGACTGACTTACATGTGGGAGACCCCGCCGATGACCTGGCCTGGCTCATCGCCTCCCCCGATCACACCTTCAGCGACCGCGTGCTCAGCGCCTACACCGCACACCGGCACGCGGTGCCGGACGAGCATGTGCTGCGCCGTGCCGCACTCTCGGCTGAATTTGCCCTTGCACAGTGGATGATCCGGGGCACCACCAGCGGCAACACCCAGATGATCGAGGAGGCCGCAGGCCTGCTACGGCAGCTGGCAACAGACATTGAAACCTACGGCGGGCGTCCGATCGCACTGGATTCGCCGGCCGACGGGCCCTCCCCAGCCCCCGCGGACCAACAGGACTCCAAGCCTGTCCGGCGAGCCGGGGCGGCGGCCACTGTCGCTGGGGCAGGTTCGTTCAGCCCTGACGAGGACGACGACGAGCCGGCTTATGTCACCGACGCTGATGTCGCGAACGCTGCAGCTGACGCTGACCAGCAGAGCCCTGCTCCGGCCGCATTCGCGGCAGACCCCCTGACAGAGGAGCTGCCGGCCTATGTCGATGACGCCGGTGAGTTCGACCTACCTGCGCCCGCGACTGGTTCGCTGCCGATCCAGCCCGACGACGCCTCCGAACGCCGGGCCAAACAGAAGAACTTCTTTCCGTCCTCGGCTGCCTCGGCGGCTAGCGCACGCTCGGCCAGCTCGTCGGCGTCCTCGTCCTCTGCGGCTTCCGCCGCCTCGGCACCCTCCGCGTCATCTGCGGACTCCGGCGGCGCCGCGGAGTCACACGGCGCTGACGACTCCGCTGGGTCAGCACCGAGTCCGGCTTCCGCCGCCTCCCTCTATGACCGTCACCCGGGCCTGCGTCCGCCGGGCAGCTGACCTGCGATTCCGACTGAGAATGTCGAGGCGGGGAATGATCCTCGCCGGTCCGCGGTTGGGTTGTCGGTGACCACCAACCACATGAGTCGGACCCAGATGGCCTGGGCGATTCTGGCACTGGCGACCGGGGGCTTCGCCATCGGCGTCACGGAATTCGCCATAATGGGCCTGCAGCGGGAGATCGTGCTGGATCTCGGGGTGAGCTACGGTCAGGGCGGGATGCTTGTCTCCGCATATGCGCTGGGCGTGGTGGTGGGGGCGCCCATCCTGGCTCTGATGGGCGCAAAACGCGAACGGAAAACCTATGCGCTGTTCCTGCTGGTGCTGTTCATCATCGCCCACGTGCTGAGCTTCGTCGCCCCCAATTTTGAAACTCTGCTTGCTGGACGGTTTCTCTCCGGGCTCCCCCACGGGGCGTATTTCGCCACAGCGGCGCTGATGAGCGCCCAGATGGCGGGTCCGGCCAAGCGAGGACGGGCGATCGCTGTGGTGCTCTCTGGATTGGCGATCGCCAACGTCTCCGGGGTGCCGGCTGTCACATGGGTGGGGCAGCTGTTTGGGTGGCGCTGGATGTTTCTGATTGTGGCGATCCTGGCGGGGGTGACGATGCTTGCGGTGGCATACCTGGCCCCACGTCAGGCAGCTCCGGCCGGCGCATCAGTCAGAGGGGAACTGCGCGCACTGGCCAATCAGCGGCTATGGGTCGGTATCGGCTTGGCGATCATCGGATTTTCCGGCATGTTCGCCATTTACACGTATTTGTCCCACGTGGCCGTGGAGGTCACCGGGTTCAGTGACAGTGTGCTGCCGTGGGTGGTGCTGATCTTTGGTGCAGGCATGGTCATCGGCACATTTACCGGTGGTGCGGCGACCGATAAGTCGGTCCTGGGCACAGTGCTGGTGGCTATGGTCCTCGTGGCGGTCTTCATGGGGTTGTTCGCGACGTTCGCTCATATCCCGTGGCTGATGCTTCTGCTGCTCTTCTGCGTCGGGGTCTCGGCAGCAAACCTCGGCCCGGCGATGCAGACGCACCTGATTGACACCGCTCCGCGGGCTCCGCAGCTGGCGGCCAGCTTCCATCACTCGGCGTTCAATGCCGCGAATGCACTCGGTGCCATCGTGGGCGGAGTAACCATCGACGCCGGGCTGGGGCTGCGTGCGCCCGCCTATGCGGGCTCCATCGCCGCAGTGGTGGGTGTGGGAATCGTGCTTTATGCCATTGTGCTCACCCGTCGGGCTGGTCAGAAGGTGTGAAGTCCGCTGGCCCCCGGGCCGGAGCTCACCCGGCCGATGCCGGGATGACGGAGTCCCCCCGGATGATGGATTCCACAGTGCTGACATCGGCCAGTGTCTCAGGGGAATGGACTGTATCCCGGTCGAGATAGACGAAATGCCCGCGGATATGGTGCAGCGGCACGCTGTAGAGCCTGCTGAAGGCAATCCGATAGACCGCCAGCTGCAGTTCCTTCTCCTCCAACTCAGGGCCTCGGGGCACCTCTCCAGTCTTCCAGTCGACGAGATCGAAAGTGCATGTGGCCATTCTGTGGTCGCGCTCAGTCCGCGGCAGCCCGGTCCAGGTCTCGAAGACATGATGACTCAGTGCCGCGCCCTGGGCATCTGTCGCGAACACGGCATCGATCCTGCCCCGGAGTGTGGTGCCGGCAATCGTGGTCTCCAACGGGATTTCGACTGCGAAAGCTGGCTGGGCTGCCCAAGGGCTGTTCTGATAGCTGGCTCGGACTCGCTCCAGCTCCAGCGTTCCTTCGGTGTCTTCCGCCTCATGTGCAGAGAAGAGTTCGTCGATATCCGGCAGGGAAGCCTGCACTTCCAGGACCTGTTCGATAATCGCGTGAATTGCGGTTCCCCGCCGCGCCGCAGACGAGGGCCTCTGCGGGATGGGACGCCGCGCCTGTTCCAGCACCTGGGTCCGGTCGTGTTTGAGCTGGACGATGGATGAGGCGGATAGCTGACGGGGCAGCTGCAGCGCCCGGGCGGAGGACCGCCATTGTTCGGCGCGCTGGATGACCAGCCGCGCCTGCTGCATCCACGGATGTGAGTCTCCCGCCGCAAGCTCCGCCGCACCCAGCTCAGCGGCGACAAGTTCCGCCGCCTGCTCCAAGGCTGGTCGGCGACTGATACGGCGCGGCGGATCGGCGGGGTCGAGGTCTTCGTAGGTGTCGATCGATGTGGGATCGCTCAGGTCGGCTTTGATGAGCCGGTGGCGCCGCACATCCACCTCGGCCAACGGATCGTACGGCCAAGCGGCGCTGAAAGTGATGTCCGACAACGGGTTTTTCGCATCGGGGTCATACTCGTGCCAGGCCAACTCTTCGAACTGCCGGCTGCTGGCAGTACGCTGCCCCAGTTCCCGGATCTCAAGAAGGAACGGAGAGGCATCCTGGCCTCCAGAGGCTCCGTAGAAGCACGCCCCGGTGCACAGCAGACGGGCCCTCGCCCTGGTCATCGCCACGTAGGCCAGGCGGCGGTCTTCCTCCTCGCTGAACTCCCGGCAGTCCTCCTTATAGACTGGACCTTCGTAGCCCTTCAGGGAGCCAGTTTCCCCCGCTGAGCGCACCCAGACCTGTGCGGTGCGCTTGTTGGTATCCTGCGGCTGATCGCAGTCCCATTGAGGCAGCGAGTCGGCATCACCGCGAAGCGGCCATGGCAGGTCGCCCTCCTTCTTGGTCCACCGGCCCGCCATGCCGGGCGGGCGCGGAAAGCGGTCCCTGCGCAGTCCGGCCACCGCGACTACGTCCCACTCCAGTCCCTTGGAGCCGTGCACGGTCAGCAGCTGCACGGCGCCGGGCTGCGGGTCGGCGGCTGCCTGCTCGAGTCCCCGCTCCTGATGGGAGGCTGCACTGAGCCATTCGAGGAAACCGGAGAGGTCTTGGCCTGAGGAGGATGCGGCGAACGTTTCCGCGTAGTCGATAAGCGCGTCCAGCTGTCGGGTCGGATGGCTGCCCACTTCCCAGGGACGCGCGGCGACCTCCACTCCGAGACCGGTTTCGCTGATGATGCGTTGCATCAGGCTGCCCAGATCCAAGTGGAGCAGTCCGCGCAGGGTGCGGAATTGGTCACGGGCCCGAGCGATCCGCTCGATCCCGGATGCTGAGAAGCCCTGCCGGGAAGGTTCCTCAGCGGTGGGATCCACGTCGAATCGGTCGAGGGCTTCCACCAATGATGGCATCTCGTCGAGCTCGGGCTCCAAGGAACTTTGGGTCTCCTCGTCGGCCTCGATGACCTTTCCCGTGCGTTTCCGCGCGCTGCCGGAGGCGCGGCGACCCAGCAGATACAGATCCTTCGGGCCGATGCGGAAGCGGGCCCCGCCGAGGATTCTCAAGAGCTCGTCGGAACGCTGGGGGTCGGCGAGGACACGCAGGTAGGCGAGCAGCTCCACCACCTCAGGGCGGTGCAGCAGCCCGGAGAGTCCGGCGAGTTCGTACGGGATTCCGCCATGGCGGAGGGCGTCTGCAATCTTCCCCAATTGACTGTGCGTATTGGCCAGCACCGCGCACTCCGGAGGATCCGCCGCGGGTGCGCTCTCCAGGGCCGAGCGCATATATTCCACGATGGCGGCGGCCTCCTGGTCTTCGGTGGCGAAGAAGCCGTAGGTGACGCGTCCGTCGGCCACAGCGTCCACGGGCGCGATGCGCTGCACCGGCGTCGAGCAGCCTTCTGCGCTGGAGGTGACCGGCACCCCCTCCTCAGTCAGGACTCGGCCACGGGTATCCATGCGGTCGGCGGTGATGAGTTCCTTCAGTTGCCGCCGCAGCCTGCCGGTACCCTGATGCCAGCGTGGGCCGGTGGTCTCCGTGTAGCGCGCAAAAGGCCGGACCAGGGTGTTGGCCACCTCGAGGATGCTGCGGCCGTTGCGCCAGGCTATGGTCAGCTGTTTCAGTGCTGCTGGCCTGGCGCGTCCTGTGTGTGGGTCCACCGCGGGAAACTTCTGGGGGAATTGGAACAGCTGCCCGGCGGAGGCCCCTCGGAAACCGTAGATGGACTGATTGGGGTCACCGACTGCGGTCACTGCATGCCCGGTGCCGCCGCCGAACAGGTCGGTGAAAAGCGTCAGCTGCGCGTGCGAGGTGTCCTGGAATTCGTCCAGCAGCACCACTTTGTACTTTTCCCGCTCTCGGGATCGAACCGGCGAGTTCTCGGCTGAGGCGAGCTGCGCGGCATAACGCAAGAGGTCTCCGTGGTCCATGAGACCCTCCGCCTGTTTGACCTGTTGGTACTGGGCGGCAAGCTTGGCTGTTTCCCGACGCAGCCTGAGCGTGTTGAGCAGGCCCTGGCCACCTTTGCTCATCTCGTGTTCCCACTGTTCAGCGCGGGAGATCTCTGCGGTGAGCCATTCGATGACCTGATCGGGTGTCCTGAGGTGCTCTGCCATGTCTTGGGAGAGTTTCAGCACCTGTCCCGGCAGAGTACTGGCAGTGACGTCGGCCTGGATCAGCGCGGCGCCGTCCTGGTATTCGGTGATCAGGCGAGTGATGATTTGCCATGATTGGGCGCCGCCGATGAGCTCCGAGTCCGGTTCAAGCCCCATATGCAACCCGTATTCGCTCACCAGGGAGTGCGCGTAGGAGTGGTAGGTGGAGATATGGGGCTCCACGACACTGGCCAGGTCCATTTCAGGGTGTTCCGCATTGCGGTATGCCAGGGTGCGAAGCTCCTGCGGAATGAGGTCCTCGGCCTGGATCAGTCCTTTGTCAACAAGTTTGTGCAGCTTCTCAGTAACGCGCTCAGCCAGTTCGCCAGCGGCCTTGCGGGTGAACGTCACGCCGAGGATTTCAGGCGGAGTCACCAGGCCGTTAGCGACGAGGTACACCACTCGGTCCGCCATGGTGGCGGTCTTGCCGGAGCCGGCGCCTGCCACGACCAGCATCGGCTCAAGCCCGGCTTCGATGACCGCGCACTGTTCCGGGGTGGGGGTGAACTCTCCGAGGGCCTGGGCGATCTCAGCCGGGGTGAATTTCAAGGTTGTCTCCTCAAGTCTCATGGCTGGGTCACCTGCCTGGATTCCTCACAGAGCGGGCACAGCGGCCCGACCCGACAGGTATTCCACCGGCCGGACCCCGCATCGGCAGCGATCCGCGCGACGAAGCTCGGCTGGGTCATGACGTGGACGGCTTCGCGCAGTTGCTGCACCGGCCAGGCGCTGGGAGCCTCCAGCGGGGCCGCGTCCTGGTCCCGCACTGTGGGGTTCTGGTTCGCCGCCACATACAGCAACGCCGCCCTCTCCAACTGTCCGAGTCCGCTCAGGGCAGGGTCACCTGCGGCCAGGAGCTGGTATAGGCCCAGCTGCGGGTGACGCTTCGCCGCATCGCGGGTCGGTGCTTTCCGGCCGGTTTTGAGGTCGATGATGTGCAGCTTGCCGTGTTCACGCTCGATGCGGTCGATGACCCCGGTGATGATGACTGGGCCTTCCCTCTCCGAGTCGGCGGCCTCCGCGCCGGCGGTGGCCTGGATCTCTGTGCCAATAAGCTCCCGGTTGCCCACGCCTACGTGATACCGAGCCAATTGCCGCAGCATCTCTCTGGCCCGAGCCTTCTCAGCATCTGCCTCCCACCCTTGCAGCCGCAGCTCGTGCCATCGGGCGTCCAGCACCTGGTGCAGTTTTTCGACCTCAGTCTCTTCGGGATGCTGCTCAGCGATGGAGTGGATGAGCGTGCCGAGCTGACGGCTGAAGTCAGTGGGTTCGGTCCCGCCGACTCGTTTGATGAACCACTCCAGGGGCTGAGTGATGGCGGTCTCGACTGATGAGGGTGACACGCGCAGCTCGTCTTCAGGAGGATGGACCGGTTCCGTGGTGCTCAGCTGCGGCAGTCCCCACCAGGTGGACGGGCTGGCGCCGGTGATGTGGTGCCGGGCCAGTGCTGCCAATGCCTGCGCGGCGTGGAGGTCTGTGGGGTCGTCCTCCAATGCTCGGCGCAGCTCCGCGACGAAGGTGACCTCTGTCAGGGGGCGGGAATCAGCCTCGGAGGGTGCTGGCCGATCCTCGGCGGCGGTGATGAGGCTCAGCAGAGCACTCGGCCGCTCTTCCTGGGTCTCCACGGCGACGGCGAACAGGCGGTTGGTCGCCCGGGAGAGCGCCGAGGCGAAAAGACGATATTCGTCCTGCAAGGTCTGGATCCGCTTGACCATCACACTGCGACTGGCGACGCTGCTGTGTCCCTCGACCACATCGGCCAATTCCTGGCTGCGCAGAAGTTGCCCACGAGGCTGGAGGTTCGGCCAGATGCCCTGCTGGAGGTCCAATACAATGACGGTGTCGAAGTGCCGGCCTGCAGCAGTGGTGGGGGTCAGCACCTCGACCCCCTCGTCAGCCGAGGTGGTCTGCGCCAGGGTATCCATGGGAAGTTCCAGCCGCTGCAGGTGCTGGGCGAAGTCTGCCGCGCTGCCGGTCGGGTTCTGCTGCTCGTACCGTTCAGCGGCGTGGAACAGTGCCAGGACAGCGTCGAGGTCCCGGTCAGCTCGTTCTGCCTCCCAGCCTGTGTGTTTGGTGGCTTCTCGCCAGGGCTCAGCGAGCCCTGCGGCGTCCCAGATCTGCCACAGCAGCTCACCTGGGGCGGAATGTGTGCCCGCTGAGCCGACCGCTCCGAGCATGAGCGCGATCCGTCTGAGCCCATATGCCGAGTTCTCTGCACGGCTACCCCTGGCCGGAGCGGCGACGGCGCGCAGAACTGGGTCTTGGGGATCGTGGGCGGCGGCAAGGATCAGCTCATCCGAGCTGCGGACCTGCCTGCCCTCCGCGGAAGCGAGCTGGCGCTCCTGGCTCCGCAGCTGCTGCCGCACCCCCCTGAGCCGCAGTGGGTCGGCCAGCCCGTATCTGGAGTCGAGGAGTTCCAGGACTTCACTGAGGCTGAACCCGCCAGGGTGGGGTTCACGGCCCGACCAGGAGAGCAGAGTCAGCAGCGGGGCCACAGCCGGTTCCTGGTGGAGGACGACGTCGCGCATGGACTGACGCACCGGCACTCCATGTGCCGCCAGTGCTCTGCTGATCCGCCGGGCGCCACTGCCACTGCGGGCGATCACCGCGATCTGACTGAATCTCACACGCTGATGATCGTGGCGGCGCAAGATTTCGGTCAGCACTGCGCGTTCAGCGGCGTGGGCGCTGACCGCGGTCACGGCCTCTGCCGATCCGTCTGGGTCGGATCCGCCAGCCTCCCCGTGCAAGTAGGGCTGCCACATCCGCCGGAGAGCCGTTTCCGCCGGGGCTGCGATCCGCTGTGCGACTTTCGCATAGACCTGCGCCACTGGCCCCGACATGTGATGCCCGGTGAGCAGGTGAATCTCTGGGTCCGTTCCGTGGAGTCCCCGGGCGGGATCGGGTGCCATCAGCTCGGTCCAACCTTTGAGCCTGTCCGGCCTGGCACCGCGGAAACCCTGAGTCACCGTGTCCGGGTTTGCCATCGCCAACACCGGCCTGCCGGCACCGATGAGCCTCAACATGCGGTAGACGCTGGGGCTGGCTTCATGGAGGTCGTCAACCACAATGCGCAGCAGCCGACGCCGCTCTGCGTCGAGCAGCTCGGGATTTTCCTCCAGGAGCCGGCCAGCCTCGCTGATCAGCCCGGCAGGGTCGTAGGCATCTTCAAACTCCGCCGAGCTGAACCTTTCCAGGTAGCGGGAATACACCTCAGCTGCTGCCCGCCACTCGGGGATGTGCTGCGCCTGAGCAGCGCGCTCCAGCCAGGAGGCCGTCACGCCGTACTCGCGCGCGCGGTCGAGCAATTCGCGGACTTCTCTGCGGAAACCGGCGGCGTGGGTGGCCTCCCGCAGACTCTCCGGCCACCGGTCGATGACCCCCTCGCCTGCCATCTGCTGGAGGATGTCTCCGATAATGCGGTCCTGCTCCGCCCCGGAGAGCAGTCTGGGCCGCTGCGCGGCGAAGCGGAGCATGTTGCGACGCCGAGCTTCGCCCAGCACCCAGAACGCGTAGGAGGCGAACGACCGCGAGGGCTGCTCGCTCAGCGCGGCCTCAGGGGATTCGGCCCCCCATCGTGCTTCGATTTCATCGCGCAGCCGGGCGGAGGCGTCGCGAGTCGGTGAGAGCACCAGCAGGTGACGGGAGTCCTCACCGGTGCGCAGGAAGTCCAGTGCCGACTCCACCGCTGCGCCGGTCTTGCCGGCCCCGGGCGCCCCGTAGACCAAAGTGGGGCAGGACGGAGCAAGCGGTATCTCTGAGCCACGCTCTTCGGTGAGCTGCGCCTGTGTGTCCATGGTCTCCTGCCTGTCTCAGTCTGCCTGCGGGGTGAGAGCTGCACGCTGCGGTTCTCCCAGCCTAGGCCCACCCTCTGACATCCTCGGACTCCGGTTCACTGGTGCCGGGGCACCTCCGGGCTGCCCGGTAGGGTGGCGTGCATGGAAAGCGACGCGCTGTTTGAGCTCCATCCCTCCGGCGCCTCCTGGCATCGACGGCGCCGGGTGGGGTTTGATCTGGAGACCACCTCTCGGTTTCCCGCTGAAGCGCGGATTGTCTCCGCTGCGCTGGTGACCTGTGACCCCGAGGACTCTGGCTCCCCCAGAGTGCGGGAGTGGCTGGTCAACCCAGGAATAGACGTTCCGGAGGAGACGGTGAAGATCCACGGACTGAGCACCGACTATCTCCGGGAGCACGGCCAGGAACCCGCAGAGGCCGTCGGGGAGCTGCTGGCCGCCCTGACCCGCGAATTCTTGGCCGGAACCGCGGTGGTGGTGATGAACGCCCCCTATGATCTGGCGGTGCTGCGCGCTGAAGCGGCGCGCTACGGGTTTGAGTTCCCCCGCCCGAGTCCGGTGATCGACCCACTGGTGATCGACAAGCAGGTGGACAAGTACCGGCGGGGGAAGCGCCGGCTGCACGACCTCTGCGGCGTGCACGGGGTCGAGCTGGCCGAGGCTCACTCCGCGGCCCCCGATGCTCTGGCCGCCGTCCAGGTGGCAGATTGTCAGGCCGAGAAGTATCCAGAACTGCAGATGCCCGCCCAGCAGCTGCATGACCTCCAGGTGGTGTGGAAGGCCGACCAGGCGGAGGATTTTCAGGCGTACCTGCGCCGGCAGGGCAAGACCGACACCGTGATCGACGGTTCGTGGCCGCTGTGACCGTCTGAGAGGGGGCAAGTGCGCAACAATAGGACCTATGACTGAGACCACCGGAGATCCGGACAGAGACGACAGCGAGCGCCGGTTCGACCAGAGGTGGAGCCGTGACCACGCCGACGACGTGCCGCGCACCGCCTCCGGCGCATTGCCGATAAGCGTCTTGGTGATCGCGGCTGGGATCTTCGTGCTCGGGTTCTGGCTCTTCCGCCGCTGGCGCCAGCAGTACGTCGACTACAGCAATCTCGGCGGGTGGGGGGAATCGGTTCAGCCGGCGTTGCTGGTCCTGGGCCTGAGCTGACCGGCGGCGCCTCAGCCCGCCGCGGCGGCAGCTTCCGCGGCGCGCGGCAGGGCGCGCAGCACACGGTCGACGGCGGCGTCGTCATGGGCTGCGGAGAGGAACCAGGCCTCAAACACGCTGGGCGGCAGGTAGACTCCCTGGTCCAGCATCGCGTGGAAGAACGGCCCGTACCGGAAGGACTCCTGAGCCTGAGCCTGGGCATAGTTGTGCACGCCTGTAGCCGAAGTGCCGAAGGCCACCGAAAACAGTGAGCCTACCTTTTGGATGGTGTGATCCACCCCAGCATCGGTCAGCGCAGCGGCCAGCGCCTCGGCGACCACCTGCGCTTTTCGATCAATATGCTCGTACACCGCCGCGGTGGCATGGTGCAGAGTCGCGACCCCAGCAGCCATAGCCACCGGGTTCCCGGACAGTGTGCCGGCGTGATAAACGGGACCGGTGGGAGCCAGCCGCTCCATCACCTCACCACGGCCGGCCAGCGCCGCCGTGGGCAGCCCCCCGCCGATGACCTTTCCGAAGGTGAACAGGTCCGGGGTCCACCCTTCTTGCCGTCCCGACGCTCCCCAGTAGCCGGCCTCTGTGATGCGGAAACCGGTCATCACCTCGTCAAAGATCATCAGCGCGCCGTCGGCGGCGGTGAGTTCACGGATCAGCTGGTTGAATCCCGGCTCCGGGGCCACCACGCCCATGTTTGCCGGGGTGGCCTCGGTGATGACCGCCGCGATGTTACCGCCGTGCTCCGCGAAGACCGCCTGCAAAGCCTCGCGGTCGTTGTACTCGATCACGATGGTCTCCCAAGCCTGGGCCTCCGTAACACCTGCTGAGCCGGGCAGCCCCAGGGTCGCCACCCCAGAACCTGCCGCCGCCAGCAGTCCGTCAGAATGACCGTGGTAGCAGCCGGCGAATTTCACGATGAGGTTCTTTCCGGTGGCTCCGCGGGCGAGCCGGATAGCAGTCATGGTCGCTTCAGTGCCGGTGGAGACCATCCGGATCATCTCTGCGGCAGGCACCCGTGAGCGCACCAGCGCCGCCAGTTCCGCCTCCAGCGGGTGTGAGGTGCCGAAACCGAGTCCGTTGTCCACGGCAGCGTGCACCGCATCGATCACCGCGGGATGGCTGTGACCCAGCAGAGCCGGACCCCAGGATCCCACAAGGTCCACATACTGCTTACCTTCCACATCTGTCAGGTAGGCGCCCCTGCCCTGCACCATGGACACCGGCGTTCCCCCCACGGAGCCGAACGCGCGCACCGGAGAGTTCACGCCTCCCGGCATCAGGGTCTGAGCAGTGGAAAAGAGGTTCTGGTTGGTGGTCATCATTTCTCCTGCAGCCAACGGGCTGCCTCGGCGGCGTAATAGGTCAAGACATTGGTGGCTCCGGCACGCCGGATGGCGGTCAGTGTCTCCAGGACCACCGCCCTGCGGTCCACCCATCCCTGGGCTGCGGCGGCCTCGATCATCGCGTACTCGCCGGAGACCTGATAGGCCGCGACCGGCACGTCGCTGAGCTCGGCCACGTCCGAGAGAATGTCCAAGTAGGCGCTGGCAGGCTTAACCATCACCATATCCGCACCTTCATCCAGGTCCAGCTGGGTCTCCTTCAGCGCCTCAGTGCGGTTCCCCGCATCCATCTGGTATTGGCGGCGGTCCCCCTCAAGCTGCGAATCCACCGCTTCCCGGAACGGGCCGTAGAACGCTGAGGCGTATTTCGCGGAGTAGGCGAGTATGGACACACCTTGGTGGCCGGCGGCGTCGAGCGCTTCGCGGATCACTGCCACCTGTCCGTCCATCATTCCGGAAGGGGCGACGACGTCAGCCCCCGCCTCAGCCTGGACGACGCCCATCTGCGCATACAGCTGCAGGGTGGTGTCATTGTCCACCTCGCCGTTGGAGTCCAGCACCCCACAGTGACCATGGTCGGTGAACTCATCCAGGCAGAGGTCGCTCATCACCGGCAAGGCACCACCGACCTGCTGGGTGACTGAGCGGATGCTGCGGTTGAGGATCCCCTCGGGGTCGAGCCCGGCGGTGCCGTGGGCGTCGCGCTCGGCGGGAATGCCGAAGAGCATGATGCCGCCGAGGCCCAGGGCGGCTGCCTCGTCCGCGGCGTGCAGCAGCGATTCCTCCGTGTGCTGGAAGACCCCAGGCATGGAGCTGATCGGTGCTGGTTCGTCCAGGCCTTCTCGGACGAAGACCGGCAGGATGAAGTCCGCTGGGTGCAGCCGGGTTTCGGCCACCAGCCTGCGCAGGGCCGGGGTGCGGCGCAACCGGCGGGGTCGTAAGTGCGGGAAAGCCATGATCTTCAGTCTAGGGCTCCCCAACAGGCCTTGACACGCCCAGTCGGGCCAGCGCCTCCCTGACCCCCGCGGCAGTCGGTTCAGACAGCACCGCGTCCGCCGGCCGGCCCAGCTGCCGCAGCGTCTGGGCGGTGGGCTCACCGATGGCCAGGACACGCACCGAATGGACCTGGAGGCGCACCCAGGCCGCTGCGGCCGTGGAGCTGGTGACCAGGACAGTGTCGCCGTGGCGCAGGCTGACCGCTGGCCGGTCCAGGGCGCGTGTGGCGTAGGCGCTCACATGGGTGACGTCCCACCCCTTGGCGCTCAGCCCTGCGGCAAGCTCCGGCCGGGCCTGGGCCGACTGCGGAAGCAGCAGGCGTGCCCCGGAGGCCGGAGCGGGCAATTCGGCAAGGATCCCCGCGGCGCTGTGCTGCTGCGGGACCCACGGGGTGGGTGCCCCGGACTGCTCGCGCAGCACCCGAGCGGTCCCCGGGCCCACGACCCCTAGGCGCGTGCGTGCTGGCAGGGTGCCGTCCCAGCCACAATGAACCAGTGCACGGACCGTGTTGGCGCTGGTGAGCAGCAACCAGTCGAACTGACCCTCGAGCAGCTCCGCGAGGGCGCGGCGGAGCCGCCCGGGCTCGTCAGGAGCCACCTGCTGAGTCAGCGGCATGTGGGCGACGGTGTGGCCAGCCCTGAGCAGGCCCTCCTCCAGTGCGGAGGCCTGCGCCTCCGGGCGGGTCAGGACGATGCGCCCGCTGGCTTGGCGCTGGGGGTCAGGGAGCCGCGGGTCCACAGTCTTCTCCCGATGCTGCGTCAGCTGTCGACAACGTGCTGAAGCAGCCCGCGGTCCTCGGACAGGAGTGTTTCAGCGACTCGGACTCCGAGGGCAGCGGCGGCCTCGATGCCAGCTTCGCGAGTAAGGCCGGGCTCCAAGGTGAGCTCCTGACCCGCGCGCTGAACCTCAGCGCCATCGGGAGCACAGACCATCGTGTCCAAACGCAGGTTCACCCCACCGTCAGGTTCATCAGCACACCGGGCCAGCCCTCCTATGGGCGCGGAGCAGCCAGCGTTGAGCCGAGCCAGCAGCGCCCGCTCCGCGGTAGTCTCCAGGCGGGTCTCCAGGTGGTCCAGCTGCGCCAGGCCCACCGTCAGCGAGGGCCCGGGGGCCGAGTGCGCGCTGCGCACCTCGACCGCGAGCGCCCCCTGCCCCGGAGCTGGCAGCATCAGCTCAGGATCCAGCAGCTCTGAAATGTGGTCATGGAGGCCCAGGCGGGCCAGCCCGGCACCTGCGAGCACCACGGCGTCCAAGTCCCCGCGGGCGGCGTCGGGCGCTTGGCTGGACTTCTCCGCAGCGTCTTCGCGACCGCGGACCCGCGCTAGGCGGGTGCCCACATTGCCACGGATGTCCACGATTCTCAGGTCGGGACGAGCTGCCCGCAGCTGTGCGGCACGCCGCGGGGAACCCGTGCCGACCTGCGCGCCCTCCGGGAGCTCGTCCAAGGTGAGGTCATCAGCTGCGCACAAAGCGTCACGGACATCGGCCCGTTCGGGCACCGCTGCGATGCTCAGCCCGTCGACATCTTTGGCGGGCAGATCCTTCAGTGAATGCACTGCCACGTCGATCGCGCTGTCGAACAGCGCTTGGCGCAGTGCGGTGGCGAACACCCCGGTGCCGCCGAGCTGACTCAGTGGACCGGTGAGCACATCACCCTCGGACTTGATGGTGACCAGCTCAAAATCGAGGCCGCCGAGTTCAGCGAGGGCCTCGGCGGCGGTGGTGCTCTGCCGCACGGCGAGCCTGCTGCCCCGTGTGCCGACCCGGAAGGTCTCCATCAGGCCAGCACGTCAAGCGCGTCGAGGGTCTCATTCAGTCTGCGGCCGGTGTAGAACGGGATCTCGTCACGCACGTGGTACCGGGTCTCGGATTCACGCAGCCGGCGCATCATGTCCACCAGGTCACGCAGATCTGGGGCTTCCAATGCCAACAGCCACTCCCAGTCGTTAAGTGCGAACGCGGAGGTGGTGTTGGCGAGCACCGAGGGAAACTCCTGGCCCAGCTCGCCGTGTTCGCGCAGCATCTTGCCGCGCTTGGCTGGGTCCAGCAGGTACCAGTCGTAGCTGCGGTTGAAGGGGTAGACAGTCAGCCACTGTTCCGGCTCCACCCCGCGGGAGAAAGCCGGGACGTGGCCGCGGGCGAACTCCGCTGTGCGGTGCACACCCATGGCGGAGAAGGCGATTTCTGTGGTGTGGAGCAGGTCGGTGCGGTGCAGGGCCCGCAGGGCCGCCTGGAGCTTCTCCGCCTTGTGGCCGGTGAGCCAGAGCATTACGTCGGCCCCGGCCCGCATCCCGGAGACGTCGTAGATACCCCGCAGCTGCGCGGCGTCGTCGTCGGCTCCCAGTCCCCCGCCGGCGAGGGAGCTCACGAGCTCATCGAAGGCATCGGCGGTCTCTTGGGCTGCGTCTCCGGTGGGTGCCTGGGAGCGGCGCTGAGGCTGTGTCCGGGCGAACACGGTGAAGAGGGTGAACCAGTCTTTTCCGGAGGAGTTGACATCCTCCGGGCTGCGCTGCGGGTTGCGGCCGTATGTCATGGGGCCAGCTTATCGCGCACGGCAACTGGCTTCTACGCTGTGTAGAACAATGACCGAGAGCCTGATGCGCTCACGGTGTCAGGACCTGCGACGCCGCCTGCTGCGCATCGGGGATGACCTGAGCCAGTCCGGTGCCGGAGACCCAGGCGCCGGTGACTACGATGCGCGGTCGCTGTGCGATGCCTCGGGCGCGCAGCTGCTCCCGGAGGCGACGGGTCTGAGACCGCTGCTCCGGGGAGCCTCCGGGAAGCCCGGATTTCCAGCGCACGACGGCGTGGCCGATCACCTGATCACCGCTCACCGAGTGCCCGGTCAGGGCGGGAAGGTCGTCCAGGGCGGCGCTGAGCAGGTCATGGTCGGAGGACCCGAAGCCCAGTCCGGAGGCGGGGTCGGTGACCCGCCCGTAGGACAGCCGCAGCACATGATGGCCGGGGCCCAGCTGACGCTGCAGCGACTGGGCGACCCACTCCCATTTGGCAGAGACATGGGTCATGGCTTTGGCTCCAATGTTTTCCACGGTCGGGGCCACAAGCATTCCGGTCCCCCGCGGCAGGGCGTCCAGTTCCGGGGCGTGGACCAGCAGCGTCACCAGGGCTACCCCGGCGGCCTGGTCCGGACGTTCGGAGGGAACAGGCACGCTGCCGGACCGGTCCACCCCGGGCAGGACGCCGGCTCCGCTGAGCAGCTGCTGCGCCGGTGCACCATCGGTGGCCAGGATCACGGAATCGGCGTCGATGGTGCCGAGGTCCTGGCTCTCCGCATTGAGGTGGATGCTGACTCCGAGCTGGTGCAGCCGCGCTTCCAATGCGCTGATCAGGGTGTGCATCCCCCCGCGGAGCGATTGGACGGCACTTCCCGCCGGCGCGGCGCGGCGCAGACTGCCCACCGCACGCGCCAATGACCCTTCGGCGAGCATCGTGCGGTAGAGCTCGGGGTGGGCGGAGCTGAGAGCAAGTCGGTGCGGATCGGCCGAGTGCACCCCGGAGGTGATGGGTGCCACCAAGCGCTCGACCACGGCTGCGCCCATGCGGTCGGCGACCACCTCCCCCAGAGTGGGGTTCTGGTCGGCGGTCCAGGTCATGGGGGCCTGAAGATCCTCGGCGGCACGTGCGGCCGCCCCGGCCCCCAGGATTGCGACCACATCCTGGCTCCGCGGGTCGGCCGGTATGCCCAGCACCCCGGTGGCGGGCATCGGGGCGGCTTGGTCCGGCAGCTGGAGCCAGGCGGCCAGCGGGCGGGGGGTGATCACCTGGTCATCGAGTCCCAGGGTGTGCAGGAAGTCGCGGACCGCTGACGTTCGGGTGGCGAAGGCCTCGGCCCCCGCGTCCACCTGAATCCCGCTCAGGTTCAATGGCGCGATGGCCCCGCCGAGCCGGTCTGCAGCCTCAAAGAGTTCGACCCGGTGCCCGCGGCGCGCCAATTCCCAGGCGGCTGTCAGTCCTGCAATGCCGCCGCCGATGATCGCGGTGTGCGTCATGGGCCGATCGAGTGAATGAGCTCCACCACCCGGGTCAGCACCTCGGGGTCGGTCTCGGGCGGGACCCCGTGGCCGAGGTTGAGCACATGCCCGGCAGCCGCCGATCCGGCGGCCACCACCTGACGGATGTGGGCCTCCAGCACCGGCCACTCGGCGGGGAGGTAGGCGGGGTCAATATTGCCCTGCAGCGGGGTCTGCGGGCCCAGCCTGCGCGTGGCCTCGGTGAGATCGAGCCGGTAGTCCACACCGATCACATCGGCCCCAGCGGTCTTCAGCAGGTCTAGGATCTCGCTGGTCCCGGTCCCGAAGTGCACCAGAGGTGCCGGTGCACCGTCGGCTGGTCCGAGGCCGGAGACGTAGGAGAACGCGGCCGCGGAGTGCGGCAACACATGTTGCTGATAATCAGCGCGGCCCAGCGAACCGGCCCAGGAGTCGAACAGCTGAGCGGCGGAGGCTCCAGCCATCAGCTGCGCGCGCATGAATCGGCCGGAGACATCGGCCGCCCAGGCCGCCAGGGCGTTCCAGGTCTGCGGGTCGGCGTGCATCATGGCCCGCGGCCCCAAGTGATCGCGGGAGGGCCGACCCTCCACCATATAGGCAGCCAGAGTAAACGGCGCTCCGGCGAAGCCGATGAGCGGAACCCGGCCCAATTCGGCCGTGGTGCGCTCGATAGCCTCGGTGATCGGGGCGAACGCGGCGTCGTCGAGCTCAGGCAGCGCCGCCACGTCAGCGGCCGTGCGCACCGGGGCATCCAGCACAGGCCCGACACCGGGTTTGATCTCCACTCCCACCCCGGCCAGCCGCAGGGGTATCACGATGTCGGAGAAGAAGATGGCGGCGTCCACGTCATGGCGGCGCACCGGCTGCAGCGTGATTTCACTTGCCAGCTCTGGGTTCAGGCAGGAGTCGAGCATGGAGGTGCCCTCACGCAGCTTCCGGTACTCCGGCAGCGAGCGCCCGGCCTGGCGCATGAACCACACCGGACGCCGCTCCGGCTTCGCTGCAGCCCCGGTGCTGGTCCGCGAGCCGCGGTACTGGTTCAGCAGAGCCGATTCGGAGGTCAGTCCTCGGCTCAGGGGGTGATCGGGCGGGAGGTGAGTGGCGGGCGACGTCGTCATGGTCCCATTCTGCCTTGAACCCTCAGGCGCTGCGTCACGAAGCACGAACTTCTTCTACGCACGATAGAATTGGTCTGCCGTGGTTCTCTTCTCACTTATCGCAACCCACACAGATCTCGACCTCGAGACAGTCGGGACCCTCTCAGCAGGAGCGGCCGATGTCGCCGCTGCTGTGGATCTGCCTGCCGTCACACTGGCCACATGCAATCGCCTGGAGATCTACGCCGAGTCCGGCTCGAACACTCCCGAAGCTGTTGAGGAGGGTCGCAGCGCTCTGCTGAAGGCGGTGGCGGAGTCCTCCGGCCTCGACCATGACACGGTGGCCCGCTCCTTCAAGACGCTGGTGGACGATGAGGCCGCTCATCACCTGTTCGAAGTCGGCGCCGGCCTGGACTCAGCTGTGGTGGGCGAACGGGAAATCGCAGGCCAAGTCCGGCGCTCACTGGCTGAGGCGCAGGCGGCCGGCACAGCCTCCGGCACCCTCACCAAACTCTTCGAATCGGCCGCACGAGCGGCCAAGGACGTCGGCGCGAAGACCGCACTGGGCTCCCGGGGACGCTCGATCGTCTCGGTAGCCCTCGACATCGCCGGGGACATGCGCGGCCACGGTCCAGCCTTCTACCGGGAGGCCAAGGTGGTGCTCATCGGCACCGGAGCGTATGCGGGCGCGGCACTTGCCCAGCTGGCACAGCGGGAAGTGCCGCAGATCGGCGTCTTCTCCGGCTCCGGCCGTGCCGAAGAATTCCTGGCGGCGCGCCAGGAGGCGCTGCTCGCACGCGGGTCACGGGCCCAACCCCTGCGGATGGATCAGCTGACTGCGGCGTTCCGCGAAGCGGACGTCATTATTGGGTGCTCGGGCGGCAATCGGCAGATCACCGCCGCGGAGATCCGCTCATTGGCCGCACTGGACGAGCGGCAGGTGCCCCTGACGGTGATCGACTTGGCCCTGTCTCATGACTTCACCCCCGACGTCGCCCAGCTGCCCGGGGTGGATTTGATCACCTTGGAGTCGGTGAAGGTCGCTGCCCCGGAGGAGACCTCCGCCTCTGTGGACGATGCCCGCGCAGTGGTCGGCGAATCAGTCCAGACCTACCTGGCGGAGCGGGCTGAGCGGACCGCGGATGACGCGATCGTCACGCTGCGCAAGCATGTGCACTCCATGCTGGATGAGGAGATGGCGAAAGTACGGAGGCAGCACGGGTGCACCGCTGCAGCGGAAGAGGTGGAGTTCGGGCTGCGCCGGATGGTCCGCAAACTCCTGCACACCCCCTCGGTGCGTGCTCGGGAACTCGCCGCGCAGGGGCGCGCCGAGGAATACGCGGCGGCGCTGCAGACCATCTTCGGGGTGGAGGTGGCCGCCGCTGCCGAGGCTGTCCGTGAGGCCGCACCTCGACGACGCCGGCCTGACGAGTTCTCTGCCGCGGAGCTGGCACATATGGCGGCCTACCTGGAACAGATTCCCGACGGCGGGTTCTGCCGTCACCACCGGGCCGGTGAATTCAGCATCGCCCGGCTGGAAGTGACAGAGACCCTCCGCAGAAGCGCATAAGCAATCTTCCGCTGAACCTCCAGCAAATGCCCAGCTGGCTTTATGCCCGCACTGACGTGCGGCTTTTAGCGTGATCGGTGTTGGTTAACTGATCGATGACACCGATTCTGAGGAGGGCGAAGGCTGTGAAGCTGGCCGCCATTCGATCCATCTACGAGGCTGAGGCCCCGTTCGCGACTGTGTACCTGCAGGCTCAGTCCGCCAGCCCCGATGCGGAGCAGGAGGTGCGACTGCGCTGGGACGCGCTGCGGGGGCAGCTGGCTGACGCCGGGGCCCATGACGAGACCCTGGCTGCCCTGGACTCTGCTGTGCTGACTGAGGACATCACCGCTGTGCAGACCGAGGGCCGAGTGCTGGTCGCCAACCGCACTGGCTTGCTGCTGGAGGAAGACTTCGATGCCACCCGCGATGGCGGGGACCGGGCCGTTTTCGGGGAACCCCCCGCCCTGGGCGACTACATTCGGCAGCGGGCTCGCTCGGTGCGCGGCCTGGTGATCCTGGTGGACAAGGAGCGCGCGACGCTGCGGCGCGAGGTCTTCACCTCCGCCGGGGTGCTGGAATCCGGCAGCGAGTCAGCCGTCGAAGGCTCCGCTACCGAAAGCGTGCATAAGCCGCGCGAGGGTGCCGAGCACCACCGCCGCATGCAGCAGCGGGCCGATGAGGCCGCGTGGCTGAACATTCGCGACATCACCGAACGTGTCCGCAAGACCGCGGAAAAGTGGGACCCGGACGCGATCGTGGTCGCCGGAGAGGTCCAGGGACGGACCATGCTGCTCGAGGAGCTGCCGCCCCAGCTGCGTCAGCTCACCTACGAGGTGGATACTGGTGGCGGCATTTCCAATGATGCAGCGGATGAGGGCGCTGAGCAGGCACTGACAGAGGCGCTGCAGAGCACCGCACGCCGCATCACCCTGGAGCGCGCCACCGCGGAGACCGAACGATTCGGCAGCGCCCGCGCCAATGGTCTGGCAGTCGAAGGCGCCGAGAACATCCGCCGCGCCGCGACACTCGGTGCAGTAGAGACGCTGCTGCTTCGCTATGACGCTGAAGCTGCCCAGGAGGACACACTGCTCCAGGAAGCCGCCGCAGTAGACGCCTCGGTGGGACTGGTGGGCAGCGCGGTAGCAGATAACGCGGCAGCAATCCTCCGGTACGAGGCCCCGGTGGACCAGATGGATGCCCAGCCCGTCTCGAGTGGCTAAGACCATGGACCTGGTGGGGCGTGGTCCTGGGGTGCTAATCGTCTGCACCGCCAGGCCCACGCCCCACTTCTGTCACGCGCAGGGATAAAGTGGGACGAGTGACGACTGCAGACCACGCCGAGGCCACAACAGCCTCCTCGGAGCTTCGGGAAGAGTACGCCGCACTCGTAGATGAGGTGGCGCGGCATCAGGTGGCGTACCACCAGAAGGACAGCCCGCTGATCTCCGATGCGCAGTACGACCAGCTGATCCACCGGCTGCGCACCATTGAAGCAGACCACCCTGAGCTGGCTTCCGCCGACTCCCCCACCCAGCAGGTGGGAGGCGCGCCCTCCGAAGCGTTCGCTCCGGTGACCCACCTTCGCCGAATGTATTCCCTGGAGGATCTGTTCTCCGCGTCCGAGCTGCGGACCTGGTATGACAGAGCGTCGGCCTCTCTGCAGGAGCAGCGGCCTGGGGAGCAGCCGCGCTGGCTGGTGGAGCTGAAGATTGACGGGTTGGCCATCAGCCTGCTCTATCGCCACGGGGAGCTGGTCTGGGCCGCCACCCGCGGCGACGGCACCACCGGGGAGGATGTGACGCACAATGTGCGCACCATTGCCGATATCCCGCATCACCTCACCGGGGATAACCACCCCGAGGAGCTCGAAGTGCGCGGAGAGATCTTCATGCCCTCGGAAGCCTTCGAGGCGTTCAACCAGACCCTCATAGACGCGGGCAAAACACCGCTGGCCAACCCCCGCAACGCTGCCGCGGGATCGATTCGGCAGAAGGACCCCAGGAAGACCGCGCAGCGGCCGCTTTCGATGTTCGTCCACGGCATCGGAGCCCGATCCGGCTTTGAACCCACCAGCCAGCACCATGCCTATGAGGCTCTGGCCGAATGGGGGCTGCCCGTCTCTCCCTACACAGCGATCTTGGATTCCTTCGAGGAGATCCTGGACTACCTCGAGACCTACGAGCGCAAGCGCCACGAGCTGGTCCATGAAATCGACGGGGTGGTCATCAAAGTCGACGACTTCGCCCAACAGCGTTCCTTGGGCCACACCTCGCGGGTGCCCCGCTGGGCCGCTGCCTACAAGTACCCCCCGGAGGAAGTCGCCACCCGGCTGCTCGATATTCGTGAACACGTGGGCCGCACAGGACGAGTGACACCCTACGCGGTCCTGAAAAAGGTCAAGGTGGCCGGTTCGGAGGTCCAACGCGCCACATTGCACAATCAGGACGTCGTGAAGGCAAAAGGGGTGCTGATCGGCGACGACGTGATGGTGCGCAAAGCTGGCGATGTGATACCAGAGGTGATCGGCCCGGTACTGCCTTCCCGGGACGGACGGGAAGACGAGCTGCGGGAGTACGAGTTTCCGGAGCGCTGCCCCGCCTGCGGCACTGTCCTGGCACCGGGCAAGGAAGGGGACGTGGACTATCGCTGTCCGAATGCCGAATCGTGCCCCGCCCAGCTCAGTGAGCGTGTGGCCCACATCGGCTCACGCGGCGCACTCGATATCGAGTCCCTCGGCTATGAAGCGGGATTGGCGCTGACCAACCCTGACCTGCGTCGCCCCGCTGAACTGGACACGATTGACCGTGAGGCTGCCGAGGCCTCCGGCGCCCCGGTGACTTTCGGGCCGAAGGGAGTCTCCCCGCAGACACCAGTGCTGCGCAATGAGGCGGACCTCTTTGATCTCACTGCCGAAGACGTCAAGGACGTCTACGTATGGCGGGAGGTCAGGCACGCCGGCGAGCCCACCGGGAAGTGGGCGCCGTCGTTGTATTTCTGGACCAAACCGCAGTGGGACCGTCACGGTGCCCTCAAGAAGCCTTCGGAGCCCACTGCAAACACGATTCAGCTCTTTGAAGAAATGCACAAGGCAAAGGCTCAGCCGCTGTGGCGAGTGCTGGTGGCCCTGTCAATACGGCACGTGGGACCCACCGCATCGCGGGCGCTGAGTGCGGCATACGGTTCCATGGACAAGATCCGGGCCGCTGACGAGGAGGAACTGGCGGGCATTGATGGTGTCGGGCCGGTCATTGCTGCCTCTGTCCGCGAGTGGTTCAGCGTGGACTGGCACTGCCGGCTGGTGGACCAGTGGGCGGCAGCCGGGGTCCGAATGGAAGACGAGGTGGATGAAGACACCCCGCGCACATTGGAGGGTGTCACAGTCGTGGTCACCGGCTCCCTGGAGGGGTATTCCAGGGACGAGTCCAAGGAAGCGATCATCGCCCGGGGCGGGCGCGCTGCGGGATCGGTGTCCAAGAAGACTGATGTGGTCGTCGCGGGCGCAAATGCGGGATCTAAACTGGCCAAGGCGGAGCAGCTTGGAATACCGGTGTTGGACGAGGCGGAGTTCTCTGAGCTGCTCAGCAATGGACCAGGACGATGGAAGCAGGCCGATGACTGACACTGAAATGCTGGAGCAACTCTTAGCCATCGCACGCGAGGCCGCCGCAGCCGGCGCCGCGGTGCTGGCCGAACGCGACGCCGCGGCTCCCGCGGGCCAGCCGCTGGATCACCGGCGGCACGGGATCACCACAAAGTCTTCCGAGTCCGACTTCGTCACCGATTTCGACAAGCGCGCAGAGGACCGGGTGCGCCAGGTGATCAGCGCCCACCGTCCCCACGATGTCATCTCCGGCGAGGAGCACGGCACCACGGTGGTGACGTCACCAACCGGGTACCGCTGGTCGATTGATCCCCTGGACGGCACCACGAACTTTGTCCGCGGCATCGTCTACTACGGCACCTCCGTGGGCCTGCAGGACCCCGAAGGCCAGTGGATCGTCGGGGTGGTCGCTGCACCTGCCCTGGGCAAGGAATGGTGGGCCGCGCGGGGACTGGGCGCCTTCACTGCCCGGAACGGCTCAACACCTGTGCCGCTGTCCGGTCCGCAGGGTGAGATCAGCTCGGGGCTGCTGGGCACTGGGTTCGGCTACGACCCGGAGCGCAAAGCGCAACAGGCGCAGTCTGTGGCCGCAATGAACGACCACTTCGGAAACATCCGGCGTCTCGGCGCCGCAGCGCTGGATATCTGCATGGTGGCCGAGGGCGCACAGGATGCCTACGCCGAGTACGGAATCCAAGAGCACGACTGGGCCGGTGCTGCCGTGATTGCCGAGGAGGCGGGTGTCCCAGTTCGCCGCCCGGTGTCCGCCGATGGCGCGCAGACGCCGGATTGGTGCATCGTCGGTGAGATCGGGATGGCCCCCGACCAGCTGCAGCCTGCGCCGCGCCGCCCATAGCCTGGACTGAAAGGCGGCTCCCCCCGCCGGAGGCCTCACTGTGGCCGCAGAGAGGCAGCCAGACCACGCAAGAAACCCCGATGAGTTTCCCGCTCTGCGCAGGACCCCCATCGGGGTTTCTTGTCACGTGCCTCAGGCAGCGCGCAACATCAGCGCTTCGGTGCCACCTTTGACTCGTCGATCACAATTCTCATGTCCTCCGGCCCGGGGATGTACTCCGGGTCTTCCCGGAGTCGGCCGGCTTTGCGGTCATCCAGGTACTGCTGCATTTCCTTCTTGACCACCGGGGCCAGAATGACCAGCCCGATGACGTTGATGAAGATGCAGAGGAACAGCGCCGAGTCAGCAAAGTCGATGATGTTGGCGAAGGAGACCAGGCAGCCGATCACGATCATGACACAGACGATCACGCGGAAGATGGTATCGGTGGCTGGGTTGGTGCCCAGCAGGTAACGCCATGCCTGCAGACCGTAGTAGCTCCACGTGATGAGAGTGGAGAACGCGAACAGGAAGACCGCCACCGCCAACAGGACGGAGAAGTTGTTGAAGAAGGTGTCGAACGCACCGAAGGTCAGCCCGATCGGCTCTGCGGCGTTCTCCTCCACAGCGCCGTCCCAGGTGGCCTGATCCGGGTACCAGGCGAAGATGATGACCAGCGCAGTCATGGTGCAGATCACCACGGTGTCGATGAACGGCTCCAGGGCCGCCACGAAACCTTCGGAGACCGGCCGGCGGGTCTTCACCGCAGAGTGGGCGATCGGCGCTGAACCAATGCCTGACTCGTTGGAGAATGCGGCCCGCTGGACACCGATGATGATGACACCGATCACGCCGCCGGCGACACCTTCTGGGGAGAAGGCACCGCCGATAATGGCACCGAAGGCTGCGCCGATGTTGCCGAAGTTGGCGAAGATCACCAACAGGGCGGCCAGCACATAGACGATCGCCATAGCCGGCACCAGCATGGCGGTGACCCGCGCGATGGACTTAATGCCGCCGATGATGACCAGAGCCACCAGGCCGGCGAAGATGATGCCGAAGATCAGCGCCCCGGCGTCACCGTGGAGGACCGTGTCTTCACTATTGGTGACAGTGCCAAGCGCATCACGGATACCTGAGAAGGCGTTGTTGGCCTGGAACATGCCACCACCGATGATGCCGAAGAGCATGATGGAGATGGCGAAGATACCGGTAATGATGGCCACCGGGACCCGGCCCAGGCGGCGGAACGCCACCGGCAGGTACTTGAAGGGCCCGCCGTGGACGATCCCGTTCTCATCAATGGTGCGGTACCGCACGCCGAGTGTGCACTCGACAAACTTGGTGCACATTCCGAACAGGCCGGCAATGATCATCCAGAAGGTGGCACCCGGTCCGCCGAGCGAGACGGCCGCAGCCACACCTGCAATGTTTCCCAGTCCGACGGTACCGGAGACTGCTGCGGTCAGGGCCTGGAAGTGCGTCACCTCCCCCGGGTCATCCTTGGAGGACCACTTGCCGCGTACTGTTTCCAGCGACACGTGGAAGCCAGTGAACTGCACCCCCTTGAAATAAATGGTGAAGCCGATGGCCGCCACGATGGCCCACAGGACCACCAGGGATCCATCCCACAGCATGGTGTCCTCAGGGAAAGGATCACCGAGCGGAACCTGCACCGAGGTGCCGAAGATCAGATTGACGAAGAATTCGGTGATATTGCCGAATTGCTCGTCAATGGTGTCAGCGAAGTCCTGGATCGGCGATTGTTGCTCTGCCGCCAGAAGGTGTCCTTCCGGACTCATATCGTTCATCCCCTCATGTGGACGTAAATGCAATTGTGCGGTGCCGCGGGGCACCGGTGGGTGGACCAGATTGAGCTTCAATCTACTCGTCTACTGTTTCGCACTGTTTGCGAAATTCCACCCGAGTATTAAGAGCACGTTTCAGGTCGAACTTAGCTTACACCCAGTATGTGACGATGGTCACGACTTCAGCCACGACACTCAAGAATTTACACAAACAGACGCTGCCTGCTCACCCAAGAGTATGAACAGGCAGCGTCCTACCAGGTCAGCGGCGTGCTATGAGGAGTTCATGTTCAGTTTCTGCAGAACAATCTCCTTGACCTTTCCGGCATCTGCCTGCCCCCGGGTCTCTTTCATTACCGGTCCGATGAGCGCGCCAATGGCTTTGAACTTCCCACCTTTGACCTTTTCCACAACGTCGGGATTTTCTGCCATCGCTTTCTCCACCGCCGCGGCGAGTGCTCCGTCATCGGAAACCACCTCGAGTCCGCGGTCTTGGACGATCTGTGCCGGAGCGCCCGCACCATCGAGGTGGAGCTCCAACACTTGACGGGCGATCTTGTCATTGATGGTGCCTGCCTGGATGAGGTCATTGAGCTCCACGATCGTGGCCGGTTCCACCCCCAGCACGGCCGGCTCGACGTCGCGGGCATTGGCAAGCCGGGAGATTTCCCCCATCCACCACTTGCGCGCCACGGCAGGCGAAGCTCCGTGGGCAACGGTTTCCTCAATCTGATCCAGCAGTCCCGCCGCAATCACATCGCGGAATTCCGCCTCCGCGTACCCCCATGCCTCGCGGAGCCTGCGGCGCCGTTTCGCAGGGGGTTCCGGCAGCTCGGCACGCAGGGACTCCACCCACTGCGGCGTGGTGACAATCGGCACCAGATCCGGCTCCGGGAAGTACCGGTAGTCGTCGGCGTCAGACTTCACGCGGCCCGAACTGGTGGTCCGGGTGTCCTCTTTCCAGTGCCGGGTCTCCTGCACAATGGACCCGCCGGCCGAGAGGATGCCCGCGTGCCGCCGAATCTCATACGTCACGGCATGCTCGACAGCCCGGATGGAGTTGACGTTCTTCGTCTCTGACCGTGTCCCGAAAACACCGGCACCGGGGCGCATCAATGAGACATTGGCGTCACAGCGCACGTTGCCACGCTCCATGCGGGCGTCAGAGATGCCGAGGCCTTTGACGATGTCCCGGATCGTGGACACGTACGCACGGGCGATCTCGGGCGCACGGCTTCCTGCGCCGGTGACGGGCTTGGAGACAATCTCGATCAGGGGTACGCCAGCCCGGTTGTAGTCCACCAACGAGTAGTCCGCACCATGAATCCGCCCGGAGGTCCCGGCGTGAGTGAGCTTGCCCGCATCCTCCTCCATGTGAGCGCGCTCGATCTCCACCCGGAAGATCTCACCGTCATCGAGCTCCACGTCGACGAAACCGTCAAAGGCGATCGGCTCATCGTATTGGCTGGTCTGCCAATTCTTCGGCGTATCCGGGTAGAAGTACTGCTTTCGCGCAAAGCGGCAGCGCTGAGCAATCGTGCAGTTCAGAGCCAGTCCCAGCCGGATCGCGGACTCCACTGCTTTCCCGTTGACCACCGGTAGGGTCCCCGGCATGCCCAAGTCCACCTCATTGACGTTGGTGTTGGGCTCATCGCCGAAAGCGTTCGGGGCGGAGGAGAACATCTTTGAGGCGGTATTGAGCTCCACATGCACCTCGAAGCCCAGCACCGGCTCGAATGTCTCAATCGCGTCCTCAAAGCTCATCAGTTCTGCGGCGTCCATGGCGGCCTGAGTTGTCGTCGTCATCGCGTGACCTCCTCCAGAGCGGGAACCTGCGCCCACAGTGGGGGCTCGTCGTTGTCATTGAGCAGCCGCTCCAGAGCGGCAGCGGCCCGGTAGACCCTCGCGTCCTCCTTGGCGGGCGCGAGGAACTGGATGCCCACCGGCAGACCCTCGGACAGGCCTCCGGGAACCGAGATGCCCGGAATGCCGGCCAGGTTCGCCGGAATGGTGGCGACGTCGTTGAGGTACATCGCCAAAGGATCGTCGAGCTTGTCCTCCAGCGGGAAGGCCACGGTCGGCGAGGTCGGCGAGACCAGCACATCAGCGCGCTCGAAGGCCGCCTCGAAGTCCCGCTGGATGAGAGTACGGATCTTCTGCGCTGAACCGTAATAGGCATCGTAGTATCCGGCGGAGAGGGCGTAGGTGCCCAGGATGATGCGGCGCTTGACCTCATCACCGAATCCCGCCGCACGGGTCGCTCCCATCACCCGCTCAATCGTCATTGGCCCAGATTCCGGCAGGACCCGGGTACCGTAGCGGACCCCGTCATAGCGGGCCAGGTTGCTGGAAGCCTCGGAGGGCATGATCAGGTAGTAGGCACCCAGTGCGTAGTCAAAGCTGGGGCAGTCGACTTCGACAATCTCTGCACCGTTGTCCCGCAGCTGGTCCAGAGCCTCCTGAAATCGGCTCAGCACGCCGGCCTGGTAGCCCGAACCTTGGAGCTGCTTGATCACTCCGATGCGGAGGCCGGCCACATTCTTCGTCGTCGCTGCCTCAGCAAACGAGGGGATCCTGCCTTCGGGGTACTCGGCCTCGGCCAGGGAAGTGGAGTCTTTCTCATCATGCCCGGCGATGAGGTCGTGCAGCAGCGCAGCGTCTTCCACAGTGCGGGCGACCGGACCGATCTGGTCCAGGGAGCTGGCCATCGCAATGGCACCATAGCGGGAAACGCCGCCGTAGGTGGGCTTGGTGCCGACGGTGCCGGTGACTGCCCCGGGCTGGCGGATGGATCCGCCAGTGTCGGTGCCCAACGCCAATGGTGCTTCGAACGCTGCGACAGCTGCGGCCGAACCGCCTCCCGAGCCACCGGGTATGCGGGTGATGTCCCAGGGGTTTCGGGTCGGTCCGTATGCCGAGTGTTCGGTGGAGGACCCCATGGCGAACTCATCCAGGTTGGTCTTGCCGAGGATGGGCATCCGGGCAGTCCGGATCTTTTCCACCACCGTGGCGTCGTAGGGACTCATCCACCCCTGCAGCATCTTGGAGCCGGCCGTGGTGGGTTGGCCTTTGGTGACGATGAGGTCTTTGATGGCGATCGGCACCCCTGCCAGGGGGTGGAGCTGCTCGGCTTCGGCACCGCCTGCGGCGCGGGAGGCGTCCACTGCGGCCGCGGTCTGCAGGGCCTCGTCCCCCGAGACGTGGATGAATGCGTTGATGGTTTCGTCAACAGCGCCGATCCGATCCAAGTGAGCCTGGGTAAGCTCCACAGAGGTGATCTCACCGGTGCGCAGCTTGGCCGACATCTGTGCGGCGGTGAGCCGAATCAGCGAATCTGGAGTGGGTGCCATCAGCGAGCCCCTCCTTCCTGCGGCGTATTGGCCGTCACCGCGTCGTCGTCCTCATTGAGGATGGCGGGGACCTTGAACCGGGAATCTTCAGCCTCGGGCGCGTTGGCCAGGGCCTCCTCGGCGGTGAAGGCGTGGCCGACGACGTCGTCGCGGAAGACGTTGGTCAATGGCAGCGGGTGTGAGGTGGCGGGCACGTCGGCCCCAGCGGCTTCTTGCACCCGCTTCACGGAATCCACGATCACTGCGAGTTCGCTGGTCATCTTTTCCAGTTCCGCGTCCGTCATGGCGATGTGGGCCAAGGTGGCAAGATGCTCGACGTCGGCGCGCGAGATCTCAGACATGAATCTCCCTCGAGAGTTGTTGTGTGTCGGTATCGGGGATCAGTGTAGTGACTCAGTGGTCTTTGACATCTACCAGCACCACCGTGACGTTGTCCCGGCCGCCCTGACGAAGTGCTTGGTGGATCAACCAATCCACCGTGTCTTGCACATTGCGGCCGGCATTGAGGATTCGGCCGATCTCTTCATCGGTAAGCTCCCCCGTCAGCCCGTCCGAACACACCAGCAGGCGCTGGCCTGGCTGGACTGTGGCCTTGCTGAAGTCCGCCCCCCAGGAGTCTCCGGCACCGAGTGCGCGGGTGATGACATTGCGGTGCGGGTGGGAGTGCATCTCCTGTGCGGTGATCATCCCGGAGTCCACCAGCTCCTGAACCTGGGAGTGATCTCGCGTCAAGCGGATCAGCGCGCCGTCGCTGAGCAGGTAGGTGCGGGAGTCTCCGATGTTGAACACCAGCCACTGCCACTGCCCCTGGGTATCTTCACCGGTGGCGTTGTCCTCCGCTTCGACCACCACCGCGCCAGTGAGCGTGGTGCCGGCCTTAGAGTCCGTGGCAGAGCGGATCCGCTGGTCTGCGTCATCAAGGAACTGCCCGATTTCGCGCTCTCCGACCTGGCCGGCATACGACTCCCAGCCTTGGGCCAGGGCTTGGACGGCCAGCGAGGAGGCTACCTCACCGGCTTCGTGTCCACCCATGCCGTCGGCCACAGCAAAGAGCCGGTCGGTGACGACGAATGAATCCTCGTTGAGCTCCCGGCGCAGCCCCACGTGGGACCCGTACCCGTAGTCAACATAGGGCACCGCGCTGCTGGCGCCTGCGTCTGCACTCATGTCCACTGCACCATCTTGTCACGAACTAAGGGGTTTGCCTGATGCAGGTGCGCCTTAGGCGTGATCAAGTGCGATCCCCCCTGTCCGGGCGCGCAGCAACAGACTGGGCGAGACCTCTCCGAAGCCACGCACCAGGCGCGGCGGCTGCGGCACCAGCAGATAATCTTGGCTGAGCTCCAGCGCTTCGGCGGTCGAGGCGTCCACCAGGATGGTGCCCGGATCGGCCAGCGAGGTCAGCCGTGCGGCCAGGTTCACAGTGGGCCCGTAAATGTCTCCCATGCGCGAGAGGACTCGCCCCCAGACCACGGAGACGCGGGCCTCGGGCAGCACATCGTCTGCGGCAATGGTCTCCGAAAGCGCTAGTGCGATCTCTGCCCCGGCTTCGGGGGTCTCTGCGTTGTAGAGGACCTCATCGCCGACGGTCTTGACCAGCCGCCCGCCGCCGATGGAGATGATCTCCGCGCAGCGTGACTCGAAACGCTGCACCATATGGGCGAGGGTGCGCTCACTCATCTGCCGGGACAGCGAGGTGTAGGAGACCAGGTCGGCGAACCCGACGGCACGGGCCAGCGGCAGCGGCGCGTCATCGCGCGACTGCTCGAGCTCGGCGGGGTCCCGGCCGCGGTCCAAGGACGCCAAGCCCGATTCGACCCGTACCGTGAGTCGCTGGAGCGCTGCCGAAAGCTGACGGCGCCAGGCGTATCCGAGCAGCTGGTGCAGGGGGTCGATGAGTTTCGGCAGCGTGTCGAACACGTGGCTGCGCGCCTCGGCGTCGGAATACTCCTGGTTGGCGATCTTGTCCTCCACCAGAGCCTCGATCTGCCAGACGACCATGCGGTCGGTCATCTGCCCCACGGAACGGGTCAGCGAAATTGCGGTCTCCTGGTTCAGGTGCCCTTCACCCACCAGATGCACCATCTGGGCAAGCGCCTCGGCATCGGCCTCAGTGAATGCTTTGACGTCCTCGTCCAGGTTGGGAAAGCCCAACGCGCGCCACAGTTTGCGCGCCGAACGGGTGGAGACACCCATCCGCTGGGCCATCTCCCGGTAGGTCAGCGTGCGTTCCGCTCCGAGCAGCCGGTGCTCAAGTTCCCGGATGTTGCGGTGCCAGGCGCGCTCTTCCAAGCTGGGGGTGGGAATGGGGGCCGTGGCGCCGACCCCGGGGGCGTGTGTGGGCTGTTCCGCGGGGTGCGCGCTGCTGGGGGCGACGCTCTCGGGCGCAAATCCGCGGTCGGGCACCTGGCGGGGCCGTGGCGCGGTCTGCTTCGGCCGCTCCGGACGCGGCACATTGAAGTCGCTCCAGTCCGCCCGGGCGGCGGCGAGCTCCTCTGCGGTGTACTCCGTCTGCTCCGCCCGGTCAGGAGTTTCGGTCTCGTCGTCCATGTACCGGTGCATGCCGAGCTCACGCTGCCGAGCCCGCTGCTCAGCATCAGCCACGTCCGCCCCCGAATGACGATCCACGCACATCGCCACGGGCCGCCGGTGCGTGCTGGGCATGCCTCTCGCCTGCAGCCCGGGCTTGGGCACGGCGCCGGTATTCGCCCAGTTCCAGGGCCACAAGTCTGTTGAACCGTTCGATATCCGGCATGTCCCTCAGGCGCGTGCGCTGGTGCTGGCCGTAGGCCCCGTGGAGCAGCACCAGATCACCCGCCCCCGTCATTTCCTGCAGCGCTGACTGGCGCATCTCATGCTGGCTCAGCAGTGCCAGTGGGATGACCCGGGCGTGCGGGGCCCCTAGGAAGTTCTTCTGCACAATGCGCTCAGTGGTGAGGTAGGTGAGGCGGTTCAGCCACGTGAGCACTGGTTTCACGGTGCCCAGGCCTACTGCCACCAGCCCCGCTGTCCACAGCAGGAAGACTGCAATGTGGCTGTAGTGCTGCAGGAACGCGGGCTGGGTGTCTCGGGTGACGTAGCCCAACAGGAAGCTCATCAGTCCGATGGTCACCACCAGGTTGATCGCGGCCGGAAGCAGGGCGCGGTGATGGGCGCGAGTGCGCACGATCGCTTGCTCGCCCTCTACCAGTTTCAACAGCACGGCTGAGGCGCCTCCTTCCTGTCTTGTCTCGGCACCGTCGGGGACTCCCAGTCTACGTGGGCTCCCCGAGAGGCCTGAGGTGTACCACGTCCCCGGCATGGAAGGACTCCCGCTGCGGAGTGCGCTCGGTGCGCCACAGACCCTCGCTCGCCACCCCACCGGCCCCGGAACCAGCCCGACGTCGCCCGCTGACCTCAACCGTCAGCGCGCCGTCGTGCTCCACCGCGACTGCTGCACCCCGGACGGCAGTACCATCGGGGAGCTCAATCCGGACGTCCTGCCCTACGGTGCTGATCACCGCCAGGATCTCGGCTCGGACCGGTTCAATGCTGCCATGGTGCCGGACGTCCTCCAGCAGAATCGCCACCTCCTCCAGCCAGTCGCAGAGCAGCGCGCTGCGCAACTGCCCGGCAGCGGCCGTGCCGGGAAGCGGGATAGGCTCTCCAGCCCGCGCCAGCTCCAGGGTCAGGGAGGTGGCGGTGGGGGTGGGCAGCTGCTGCTCGTCGAGCAGGACATTGATGCCGCAGCCCACCACCACAGCCTCAGGATCTCTCAGCGGGACCGCGGCGAGGATCCCTGCAATCTTGCGTCCGCGGACGTGGACGTCATTGGGCCACTTCAGCGCCCCAGGAACGCCGCGGCTGCGCAGTGCCCGCACCAGAGCCAGTCCTACGCAGAGGGTGACCCAGTGCCGTTCCACCACCGGCAAGCTCGGCCTCAGCAGCAGCGAGGTGGACAATGAGGTCCCCTTCGGCGAAGCCCACGAGCGGGCCTGACGCCCCCGGCCGCCGGTCTGCTGCTCGGCAGTGAGCGCTGTCAGATGCGGCATCGCCGCACCTGCCGCAGCGCTGTCGGCAGCTGACAAGAGGTCCTCGTTGGTGGATCCGGTGCTGGCCACACGGTGTACTGCGGCGAACAGACCAGAGTCCACAAGTCGGCTCTGCAGCAGCCCGTCGTCGAGTTCGGCAGCAGCGTCGGCACTCATCGCTGTCAGCTACAGGAAGATGTCAGGGACCAGCTCGCTGGCCGGGTCCACGGCGTAGTGAGCAAAGTCAGTGACCCCCACAGAGGCGAGCACCTGCTCATCCGTCAAAAACTGCCCGGTGCCAAAGTCCGCCTCCCCGCTGAGCAGTGAGCTGGCGGCGTCGGCGACGATCTGCGGGGACCGCGCTCCCCGAGCGAGCTGCTCACCTTCAGGGATACTGCGCAGTGCGGCGGTCTCAATCAGCGTCGCCGGCCACAGCGAGTTCACGCTCACGCCGACCTCATCCAGCTCGGCGGCCAGCCCCAGAGTGGTCATGGACATAGCGTACTTGCTCATGGTGTACGCCAGGTGCCGGCCGAACCAGACGGGGTCAAGATTCAGCGGCGGGGACAGGGTCAGGATCTTGGGAACCCACCCGCTGTGTTGCGCGCTGTGGCGCAGATGCGGGATCACGGCCCGGGAGAGGGCGAAGGTGCCGCGGGCGTTGATGTCGTGCATGAGGTCATAGCGCTTCATCTGTTGGTGCTCAGCTGGGCTCAGATCAATTGCCGAGGCATTGTTCACCACCGCGTCAATGGCGCCGAAGCGCTCGAGCGCAGCATCCACTGCCCGCGCGATGTCTTCGTCGCGGCGGATATCGCCGACCACTGCCAGCCCGTCACCGCCGGCGGCGACCACATCATCGACTGCGGTGTGCACCGTGCCCGGAAGTGAATCGTGGGCCCGGCCGGTCTTCGCCAGCAGCACAATATTGGCCCCGGCCGCCGCGAGCTTCACCGCAATAGCGTGGCCGATGCCACGGCTGCCGCCGGAGATGAGAACGGTTTTTGAAGCCAGCGCGTTTGTGGTCATAGTCACAGCTTACTCATCAGTAGGAATCGTTGTTAATTGTAATGTTGGAAGGCCTCAGTTTTTGTAGGGTCCCTACATCCGCAAAGGACCCCTGGCTCATTAGACTGGCGCAAAGTTTGTGGAACCCGTACAGCACGACGACGAAAGCGCCTGATAGCCCACTATGGACAAATCCTCACCCGGTGTCGCACGGCCGAGAACCACTGCTGACAAACTGGCAGATTTTCGCCGTCGTCGTGACCAGACCCTCGCCCCGGCGGGCGAGGAGGCGATCGCCAAGCAGCACAACCGGGGCAAGCACACCGCCCGGGAGCGCATTGAGATGCTCTTGGATGAGGACTCCTTTGTCGAGTTCGACGCACTCGCGGTGCACCGCACCCATGCGTTCGGCATGGAGAAGAAGAAGCTGGTCGGCGACGGCCTGGTCTCCGGGTACGGCACCATCGACGGACGCATGGTGGCGGTCTATGCCCAGGATTTCGCGGTCTTCGGGGGTTCACTCAGCGCCGTCAACGGTGAGAAGATCGTCAAGGTCCAGGAGTTTGCCGCTCGCAACGGGTGCCCGGTGATCGGTATCAATGACGGGGGCGGTGCCCGCATCCAGGAAGGCGTAGCCTCCCTGGCGATGTTCGCCGATATCTTCCGCAACAATGTCCACTCCTCAGGCGTGATCCCTCAGATCACCCTCATTATGGGGCCGGCGGCAGGCGGAGCGGCCTATTCCCCGGCCCTGACGGACTTCGTGATCATGGTGGATAAGACGTCCCACATGTTCATCACCGGTCCTGACGTCATCAAGTCCGTCACGGGTGAAGACGTCGACATGGAGGCCCTCGGAGGTGCTCGCTCACACAACACCACCACCGGCACCGCCACCTACATGGCCCTCGACGAAGAGGATGCCATCGAGTTCGCCAAAGAGCTGCTGGAGTTCCTACCGCTGAACAACCTGGCGGAGTCTCCTGAAGAACCGTTTGAGGAACGCCCCAAGATTGAGGCCGAGGATGAGGCGCTGAACAGTTTGGTGCCGGATTCGGCCTCGGCACCATATGACATGGCAGCCCTGGTGGAGCAGCTTGTCGACGACGGCTACTTCCTGCAGCTGCAGGCCCTCTACGCGCCCAACATCATCACCGGTTTCGGGCGCATCTCAGGACGCTCTGTGGGGGTGGTCGCCAACCAGCCCAGTCAACTGGCCGGCACCCTGGACATCGCAGCATCCGAAAAAGCCGCGCGATTCGTGCGTTTCTGCGACGCCTTCAACATTCCGATCCTGACCCTGGTGGACGTGCCTGGGTTCCTCCCCGGCACCGATCAGGAATGGGGCGGCATCATCCGGCGCGGCGCCAAACTGCTGTACGCATACGCAGAGGCCACCGTCCCGAAGATCACGGTGATCACCCGCAAGGCCTTCGGCGGGGCGTACATCGTGATGGGCTCCAAGAAGCTCGGTGCGGACATCAATCTGGCCTGGCCCACCGCACAGATCGGTGTGATGGGGGCCCAAGGCGCGGTGAACATTCTCCACCGCCGGGAGCTGGCCAAGGTCAGTCAAGACGGCGGGGACGTGGAAGCCCGCCGCCAAGAGCTCATTGAAGACTACGAGGCAGCACTGCTGAACCCCTATCAGGCAGCCGAACTCGGTTACATTGACGCGGTGATCGAGCCTGCCGAAACCCGGTGGCAGATCGGCAAAGCGCTGCAGGCCACCTATCACAAGCGTGAGACCCCGCCAGCCAAGAAGCACGGAAATATCCCGCTGTAGCCCCATGACACCGCCCCACCACCCCCCTATGACGACTCCCCCAGCAGCCTCAGCCGACTCCCCGGACACCCCGCAGCCCGAGTCACCGGCGCTGCCGGTGAGAGGCGTGGATCTGGAGGAGACTGAGCTGGCGGCCCTGCTCGCTGTGCTGGCCACTGCGGCATCCGCCGCCACGGACTCCACCGATGCCGGCGGCACGGGCCCGGCCGACCGTGCGCTGCAGCGCAGGCATCGTCTGGATCAGGACCAGCACGGCCTATGGGGCCGGCCCGGACGCGGCTCCTGGAACCACGCCACGGGGGGACTGCGTTGATCTGGCCCCGCATGGCTCCGCCCCACCTGGTGCTGGCCTCCGCCTCGCCCAGCCGCCGCCAGATCCTCAACGACGCCGGCATCACCTTCGACGTCGTGGTCTCCGCCGTCGACGAGCCCGCGGTGGTCGCCTCAGCCGTGGAGGCGGGTGGGCCGCTCAGCGCCGCCGAGGAAGCACTGCTTCTGGCTCGGGCCAAGGCAGAAGATGTGGCGGCCAGCCCGGAGGCCCGTGGCGCCCTGGTGCTGGGCTGCGACTCCGTATTCGAACTCGAGGGCGTCACCTACGGCAAGCCGTATGAAGTTGACGTAGTCCTCGAGCGTTGGAAGCTCATGCGCGGCAAGACCGGCACCCTGCACACCGGCCACTGGCTGGTCGATACCACCGAGGACCCCGAGTCGAAGAAGAGCCGGTGGGCCGCCCCCGGCCTGGAGTACATCCTGGGCTCGGCGCCCACAGGGCAAACCCGCCAGCTCAATGCCGCTGGTGAGACGGTGTCCTCGCACGTGCACTTCGGGCACCCCACCGATGAGCAGATCATCCGCTACGCCGAGACCGGGGAGCCGTTGCAGTGTGCCGGGGCGTTCACCCTCGAAGGTGGCGCCGCAGAGTTCATTGAACAGGTCGACGGTGACCGTGAGGCCGTCATCGGGATCTCTCCGGCTGCGGTGGAACGGCTGCTGGCGAGCCTAGGACATGATTTGACCGACTACACGGGAGTAAGGAACACCCCATGACAGAGTTCTCCAAGGTGCTCATCGCCAACCGCGGCGAAATCGCAGTGCGCATCATCCGCGCCGCCCAAGACGAGGGCCTGTCCACCGTAGCGGTCTATGCCGATCCGGACCGCGACGCGGTCCACGTGACGATGGCCGACGAGGCGTATGCCTTGGGCGGGGCCAGCGCCGCGGATTCATATCTGGTCGCCGAGAAGATCCTGGCAGCAGCCACAGCGACTGGAGCCGACGCCGTGCACCCCGGCTACGGATTCCTGTCGGAGAACGCCGAGTTCGCGCGTGCCGTCACCGAGGCCGGGCTGGTGTGGATCGGCCCCAGTCCTCAAGCCATCGAGCGTCTGGGCGATAAGGTCTCCGCCCGGCAAATCGCCGAAAAGGTGGGCGCTCCGCTGGCACCGGGAACCAAAGAGCCGGTGAGTTCAGCCAAGGAGGTGCTCCGCTTCGCCGAGAAGCAGGGCCTGCCGATTGCCATCAAGGCAGCTCACGGAGGCGGTGGCCGCGGCATCAAGGTGGTCCGGGAGCACGATGAGATTGTTGAGCTCTACGAGTCCGCTGTGCGGGAAGCGACCGCCGCCTTCGGCCGGGGCGAATGCTTCATCGAAAAGTTCCTGGATCAGCCCCGGCATGTGGAGACTCAGTGCCTGGCAGATCAGCATGGGCACGTCGTGGTGGTCTCCACCCGGGACTGCTCACTGCAGCGGCGGAATCAGAAACTGGTGGAGGAAGCGCCGGCACCATTTCTCACCCGGGCGCAGAACCGGCAGCTCTACCGCTCCTCCAAAGCCATCCTCAAGGAAGCCGGTTATGCCGGGGCCGGGACCTGCGAGTTTCTCATCGGCGCAGACGGAACCATCAGCTTCCTGGAGGTCAATACCCGCCTGCAGGTGGAGCACCCGGTCACGGAAGAGGTCGCCGGAGTGGATCTCGTGCGCGAACAGTTCCGCATTGCCCGCGGAGAGCGGCTGGGCTACGACGACCCACCGACCCGAGGCCACAGTTTCGAATTCCGGATCAACGGGGAGGACGCTGGACGAAACTTCATGCCAGCACCGGGACGGCTGGAGCGCTTCGACCTCCCGACCGGGCCCGGAGTACGCGTGGACTCCGGGGTGCGGGCCGGCGAGACGATCTCCGGAGCGTTCGACTCGATGGTCGCGAAACTCATAGTGACCGGTGCAGACCGCAGGCAGGCGTTGCAGCGTGCCCGTCGTGCACTCCACGAGATGACCATTGAGGGCATGCCCACGGTCTTGCCCTTCCACCGGAAAGTGGTGGAGGATCCTGCTTTTGCCCCCGAGCTCACCGCGCCTCGGGCCAACAAGTTCACGGTCCACACCCGCTGGATCGAGACTGAGTTCCACAATGACATCGCCCCCTTCAATGCCCTCACCGCGCACCCAGATCCCGAGGCTGCCGAAGGCCGCGAGGAGGTGGTGGTCGAGGTCAACGGCAAGCGTGTCCATGTCAACGTTCCGGCCGCGCTGTCTGCTGGGAAGCTGGTCGGCAACGCCCAGACCGGGCCGAAGAAGAAGCGGCGCAACCGCACCGCCACAGCAGCAGCCGCCAGCGGCGACTCCCTTACCTCACCTATGCAGGGCACAGTGGTGAAGGTGGCCGTGAAGAACGGCACCAAAGTCCAGGAAGGCGACCTCGTAGCCGTGCTGGAGGCGATGAAGATGGAACAGCCGATCACCGCTCACAAGGCCGGAAAGATCAAAGGTCTCAAGATTGAGACCGGCACCAGTCTCAAAGCTGGTGAAGTCCTCGCCACCATTCCGGACTGACCCATCGGCGCTGTTCACCTGCACATGCTCGCTCACTCCCGCCGCTGTCTCCGCGCGTGATTGACGGTGCTCGAACGGCGATGGACGCCGTCGCCGAACGTTGGGGCGTGGAGGCCTCTCCGAACCCGGAAACCGTGACTGTGCTCGTGGCCGCGGTGGTGGTGCTCACCGCTGTACCTGGAATCTGGAGGGTCGCGCGGCAGGCCTCGACCATCGTCCATGAAATGGGCCACGTACTTGCTGCCTGGGTGACCGGTCGCCGCGTCTCGGGCATCAAGCTGCACACGGACACCTCAGGGGTCACCGTTTCCCGGGGACGGCCGCAGGGTCCCGGCCTCCTGCTCACCTTCCTCGCCGGCTACCCTGCTCCTGGGTTCCTGGCCCTCGGGCTGGTCTGGCTGGCAACGGCAGGCCACTCTGGAGCTGCGCTGACTGCCTACCAAGCCGTGCTGGTGCTGGCCCTGCTGCTGTCCAGGAACACTGTGGGCATCCTCTCCTGTCTGCTGGCTGCGCTGAGCACTGGGCTGATCTGGTGGCATAACGACCCAGAGATCGTCGGTTCCACCGTGGTGGGGCTGGGCGTCTTCTATGCGCTGGCCGGGGTACGCGGCACCCTCGACCTCTGCCGGGTCCATCTGCGCCCCCGCTCCCGCTCCGCCGCTGGGACCGACGCCGCCCAAGCCGCCCGAGCCTGGCGAGCGCTGCCGCTTCCGCCTGCGATGTGGATCATCCTCTTTCTGGCGGTCAGCTCGGGCACTGCCACCGCCGTCTTCTGGCTGCTTTTCTCCTAATTCGAATACAAGGCACAGACACCCACTCGGGGCGCACCGGCGGACTTGATGTGCGGCGTCGGGCTCCTGGTCTGCGGCAGCGGCTGCTTGTGTCCTTGGATGACGCGATCCCGACGATGAAGGAGCCCGGCGCGGATATCTTGTCCAAATGCAATAAGACCTCCCTAGGTGGGTTGGCCGTCAATGTCACCGAGTGTTGAGAATCCAGGAGAACAGCAACCATGGCACCAGCCACACAGAGCGCAGATTCAGCGGCTCAGCAGGAGTACGTGCTGACGTTTTCGTGCCCTCAGCGAGCAGGAATCGTCCATTCACTCACGGGTGTCCTGGTCCGCCACGGCGGCGACATCGTCGAACTCAAACAGTTCGACGACGCCCGCACCGACCACTTCTTCTCCCGGATACATTTCTCAGTGACAAGCACCGAGGCAACTGATGAAGAGACCCCGCTCCACCAGGATTTCGCAGATCTGGCGGCCGAGCTGGATGCCGACTGGAGTTTGACGCCCCACGGCGCACGGCGCCGGGTGATGATCATGGTCTCGAAGGCGGGCCACTGTCTCAACGACTTGCTCTACCGCTCCCGGGTGGGTGAGCTTCCCATCGAAATTGTCGCGGTGGTGTCGAATCACCCCGATCATCGTGAGCTGGTCGAATGGCACGGCATCCCGTACTTTCACATCCCTGTCACCAAGGAGACGAAGCCGGAGGCGGAGGCCGAGCTGCTGAGACTGGTGGACCGGTTCGACGTTGATCTGGTGGTGCTGGCCCGGTATATGCAGATATTCTCAGCGGAGCTCACCACAGCATTGGCTGGTCGGGCGATCAATATCCACCACTCTTTTCTGCCGTCCTTTAAGGGCGCAAAGCCTTACCATCAAGCGTATGAGCGCGGGGTAAAGACTGTGGGCGCCACAGCCCACTACGTCAATGATCAGCTTGATGAAGGACCCATCATTGCCCAGCAGGTGGTTCAGGTGGATCACACCTACGAGCCGAAGGACCTCATCGCAGCCGGGCGCGACACCGAGTGCAAGGCACTGGCGAATGCGGTGAAATGGCACTGCCAGAATCGCGTGTTCCTCAGCGGGAACCGCACAGTTGTGCTCTAGACCCGTCCCGGGGGATCACCCGCTTGCCTGGGCTACGGTGGAGGGGTGTCTGACCCTGCCACAGATTCTCTGAAGCCCCTGCTGACGCCGCAGACGTGGGAACTGCTCAACTCCTTGCCCCCGTACGCACAGGACAGCGCTGCAGCGATGAATACCACCCTTCGGAAGCAGGGGTGGGATCCGCAGATTGTGGCGGCTGTGCTCACACAGCTGCGATTGCGCCGCGACGCGCGGGCCAAGTTTGGCACCTTCGCCGATCAGCTGCTGCTGACTCAGCGGGGCCTGGAACAGGCCACGCGGCTGCAGGTGGCCGCCGGTCACGCGCACCGCTTCCGTCAGGCCGGAGTTGAGCATGTGGTGGATATGGGGTGCGGACTGGGCGCCGACTCCCTGGCCTTCGCTTCGGCGGGCATGCACGTCACGGCCCTTGAGGCCGATGAACCCACAGCCGCGGCAGCCCTGATCAATCTGCGCCCGTTCCCGGAGGCGCATGTCCTCCACACCACGGCTGAGCGGTGGGCGGCCGAGCATCTTGCCGCGGGAACCATCACCGGCACGGGAGTATGGCTTGATCCGGCACGCCGGACCGATCGAGCCCGCATCTGGGACCCTGAGGAGTTCAGCCCCCCACTGAGCTTCGTGACCCGGCTGGCCTCCACCGGCGTGCCCCTGGGGGTGAAACTGGGCCCCGGCATTCCGCATGAGCTCATACCTGCCGAATGCGAAGCCGAGTGGGTTAGCGTCGGAGGCGACCTGGTGGAGGTGACCCTGTGGTTCAACGACCTGGCACGGCCCGGGGTCAGACGAGCCGCCACCGTCCTCGATCCTTCGGCGGAGCCGGCTCCATCACCTCCCCATCGGGGCCACGGCTCGCGCAGCGCAGGAGCCACCGAGCTGACGGCTGTTTCGGACTTCGGCGAAGACCCCGCAGTGACTGTGGCTGGCCCGGCGGGACTGACCGGTGTGCTGTGGGAACCGGACCCCGCGGTCATCCGTTCGGGACTGGTGGCACAGCTATGCGCGCAGGTGGGGGGTTGGCTGCTGGATGAGCGTATCGCGTACTTCTGCAGCGATGCGGAGAAGTGTGAACCCCACTCACCGCTGGCACGGCAGTTCCGCGTCCTGGAAGTGCTGCCGTATTCGCCGAAACGACTGAAACTTTGGTGCGCAGCCCACCACGTGGGAAGCGTCGATATCAAGAAGCGCGGGGTGGATGTGGTGCCGGAGCGGCTTCGCCGGCAGATCTTGCCGAAAAAGCCGCCGGCCGCGCCTCGCCACGCGACGCTGGTGATCACGAGACTTGGCGACACTCGGCTTGCCGCCGTGGTCGAACCCGTCAGCTGACTCAGTCTCCGCCTCGCTCAGACCCCCCTCCAGGTTCCGAGACTGTGCTGCGGCGGCGGAGCGCGAACCACACGACGGTGACGATAGCGGCCAAAGCTGCCACCAGGCCGGCCCAGAACAGTCCCTGTCCCCACCGTTCGTCTCCACCCTGGGCCTGTGACTGACTCAGTGCCGCATCCTCATCAGTCTCTTCGGTCGGCGGGGGTTCGGCTGTCTTGGGGCTCTCATCGCTGGGCTCCGTAGGCTCTTCGGCAGCCTCGGCATCATCCGGGTCACCCAGCGTCGCTTCATCCGCCCCCTCCTCCAGCGGTGCCTCCACCTCAAAGGTGAAACCCTGTTCCTCGTCGTGACCGTCTGAGTACACCACTCGGTAGCGGACTTCGTATTCGCCATTGGGCAACGGCTCCGGGATCTCAGTCCGCATGGTGGACCCCTCCACCTCTGCCGGCTCTTCGGAGGCCCAATCCTCTTGGTCCGAGTCCAGCACCACGATGTCATTGGTGATGGCGGCACCAGTGGTGATGCCATCACCGGAGAACTCCAGGACCACCTCGTCTGGAGACTCCTCAAGCACCTCGTCGGACTCGGGGGCGGATTCCACCAACGTGTCATGGGCGTGTGCGGCCGGAGAAGCCGCCAATCCCAGGGCCAGAGTCGCCGAGACGGCACCTCCCAGCCGCCATGCGACTCGAGAAGTCGGGGCCGAATGCATGTGATGACCTTTCCATCGGTGAGCGAGGAATTTCTCCACTGAGCCTCCCGCGGTGTCAAAAAAACTAGAGAAATATCCCAATGACGAACCGAGAACCTTAGCATATGATGGGAGAACACCCCATGGGGATCACTTGGATGCTGGTCACTCTAGAAAGAGGCTATCATGAGCAAGGAAATTCGTAGAGATGAGGCTAATTTGCCCTTTGATTCCCCGGAGAGACGGCTCGGCGTCCTTGTGGGTTTCGACGGTTCTGCAGCAAGCACCGCGGCCCTGCACTACGGCGCACGGATCGCGCGACGTCGCGGCACAGCACTGACTGTCGTCAATGCTTACAGCATTCCTCCGAGCATATACGCCACGCTCAGCGCTGCCCCCGAAAAGCACGAGGCTGAGGAGAGGATCGAGGCCTCGGAGCGGTTCTTGGGCGAGGCGCGGAACCACCTGCGCGACTATTCAGGTGAGGTCAGCTACCGGAGTGAGGGCGGGGACGCCGCCGGGGTCCTGGTGGATCTGTCTCGCGACGCGCAGCTCGCGATCGTCGGCGCACGCGGCCGAGGAGGGTTCCTCGGCCGAATACTGGGATCTGTCGCGTCTGGACTGCCCGGGCACGCGCACTGCCCCACCATCGTGGTGCCACGGTACTTTGACCCTGAACAGACCAGTGAGGGCGGACATGAGGCCCCCGTAGTGGTCGGCGTGGACAACTCGCCGCAGAGTCGAGCCGCGCTGCTGCAGGCAGCACAGGCGGCCGAAGAGCGCGAGACCTCACTTCAACTGACCATGGCGCTACCCCTTCCGGGAACTCTGCTGTGGTACCCCGAGCTTAAGGACACCGATCTGCTCGAACGGCGGGCAGCGCAGCTGAAAGACTTCTTGGATGAGGAAGTGCAGTGGGTTGCTCAGCACTACCCCTCTTTGAGCGTCACCACGGTGCTCGAGCCCGGGGACCCCATCGCGGTCATGAGCAAGCAGACCAGTGGTGCAGCCCTGACGGTGCTGGGAACCCACGGCCGCGGTAATTTCTCCGGGGCGGTGCTCGGTTCGGTCTCCCGGGGTGTCCTGCTCAAGGCCGAGGGTCCAGTGATGGTGGTGCCAGCCGTCGGAGACCCGCGCGTAGAGACGCTATCCGACCCCGACCCGGATCTCTGAGGGCGCCTGGTGGCTGCTGGCACGCCGCCGTAGCAGCCACGTTAGTGCCGTCAGGTGAGGAAATTCCAGGAGCATTCCCAGCACAATGGCTGCCATCAGCACAGGCTCATCGCCGAAGGCTGTAGCAGTGATTGCCAGCATCAACGGCGCATTGCGCGCAGACACGGTAAAAGTCAGCAGTGCGTGATCCTGAGGGTGCAGCTTCAGCCCCCGAGAGATCAGTTCGATGAGAATGAAGGTCACCACAAAGTAGCAGAACACCGCCAGCAGCACCTGCCCGAAATCCTTCGAAGCCACGGAGAGCTCCCCAAAGGCCGCAAACAGCGAAAAAATTGTCAGTGCCAAGATCCAGGGCGCTGCTCTGGACATCCTGGCGCAGAACCGTTGCGCCGCGTTGTGGTCTGCCGCCAAGCCCAGTCCGAGGCGAATCGCGACCGCGATCCCGACAGGAATGCCGATGCCGTACAGCGCGGCAGGACCGAAAGCTGAAAGGACCGCACCGATCGGCTCGCCGGTGAACAAGCTGATCCAAAACGGATAGAGCGTCACCTGGATGCAGAGGTTAATCGGAATGAGCGCGGCGCCGAGCACAGTGTTGCCCCCGGTGATCCGGATGAATCCGAGGAACCAGTCCGTACACGGAAAAAGCAGGTAAATCAGGACACCCAAGCGCAGCATGGAGTCGCCGGGGATGGCGAGAGCTGTCAGCCCGAAAGCAAGTATCGGAATAATCAGGAAGTTCATGCCCATGACTGCGGTCAAGGTCCGGGGTGCCTTCAGGAGCTGGCCTGCGCCGGTGAATCGGATGTCTAGGAACAGCACGGTGAGCAAGACCATGATGAGAGGGTCGATGCCCCGCTGACGAAGCCGGATGCCCCCGGCACCACAGCGGCGGTGAACAGTCCTGCACCCATCGCGGCGGCGAAGAGCAGCGCCGCGAGACCGGGACCCGCCACCTGGTGCTGAAGACTGCGAAGGCGATGGTGGGCAACGCCGATCAGCATGTGCAGTCTGCGCCGCAGGCGGCAATGTCCTCGGCCCACATGCCCGCTTCTCGCCACGCTTCAAGGTTGTCTGTGTTCTTGCCCAGCCGGTGACCAATCGCGTGCGCAATATGGGCATACCGCTGGCGGAATTTGTAGACGAAGCAGAAGCGCTTGGAGCCGTGGCGCAAGGCTGCACCGGAGAGGAAAAGCCCGTCAATAATGGTGGACTCGTCATTGTCGTCCACCAGGGGCCAGCCGTCGTCTCGCTGTTCGAAAAGCCCGCTCACCGGCCCGAGTCCTGGACCGAACCCCGTGGCCGCAATCGGCGGCGCAGTACTGCTCACCTTCTGACCATCCTCGAGCTCCACCACAAAACCTTCGCCGCCTTGGGCCACCTCGACGGCGTGACTGGGGAAAAAAGCGAGTCGGCCGCTGGCCTGGGCTTGGGACAGTCTCATGCGGGTCCGCGGTGCCAGCTCAAGCGAGGGATCTGAAGCCTCTGGGTCATCCCAGGGCTGAGAGCCGTCCACCACGGTGACCTGCTTTGCACCCTGAGCAATGTGGTGGCAGGCGAGGTCGATGCCCGATTCAAAACCCCCGAGGATGACTACATCCGCTTCCCGCTGTCGCCATGCGTCTTTCTCAGAGGCGTGGGTGAGCAGGTCACCCCCGGAGATTGCGGGCACACCCTTCTGGTGAAATTCACCTCCGGCCCAGACCACGGTCCGAGCCCGCAGAGTCTGCTGCGTGGTCTCCACAGTGAAGAGGTCGCCGTCACTTCGCAGGACGTCAAGAACTTCCACCTCAGTGACCACCGGAATCTCGAAAATCTTGGCCACGCTGCGCAGATAGGTGGCGTACTGCCTGCCTGTGGGGTAGTCGACGCCCAAACTGTATGCCGGAGAGGTCAGGGGGTGAATGGAGTTCAGGTCTGTGGCACCGTAGCCATTGGAGGGGAAGGACGGGGTGAGAAACCTCTGCGGCTCCGGCCAGTCCAGAAACGTCTGACCGACTCGCCCGCGGTCCACGACTCCATAGTGAAGGTCATCAACCACATCGAGTGCCAGAGCGGTGCCCAGCCCAGCAGGGCCGGCTCCAATGACGAGTGTGTCTAGTATGCGCATCCGACTCACCCTACGCTTTATTGCTACTAGTTCTCAATTGCATTAGTCTGCAGACGTGATCTCGAGACCCCCAGACCCTCGCCCGGAACCCGCACCGTTTACAGCTCGGACGCACGCTGCATGAAGACACGTGAGTCCTACCTCTTTCCCTTCAGCGCGGTGCTGGGTCAGGACGAACTGAAAAGCTGCCTCATCCTCACAGCCGTCGATCCCCGCATTTCCGGGGTGCTGGCACTGGGCGATCGCGGCACCGCGAAGACCACCACCATCCGCTCTCTGGGGCAGCTCCTGACGGCCCATGGGCTCAATATGCCGGTAGTGGATCTGCCTCTGGGTGCCAGCGAGGACCGCATTCTAGGCACGATGGACATCCAGCGAGCACTCAACGGAGAGGTGGCGTTCGCGCCCGGGATCCTCAGCGACGCCCATGGCGGGTTTCTGTACATAGACGAGGTGAACCTGCTTGACGATTTCTTGGTTGATGTGCTCCTCGATGTCTCTGCCTCAGGAGTAAATCGCGTGGAGAGGGACGGAGTCAGCCATGTGCACCCGGCACGGTACGTTCTGGTCGGAAGCGGAAACCCAGAGGAGGGCCAGCTGCGGCCACAGCTCGAAGACCGCTTCGGTCTGGCCACACAGGTCCGGACAATCCGGGACAAGGGACTCCGCGCAGAGATTGTGCGCCGCCGGATCCAGTTCGACGACGATGCTGCGGGATTCTCCGCGCAGTGGGCAGACACGGAGGAGCAGGTGGCTCACCGCATCGTGAACGCACGGACACGCCTGCCACACGTTCACACTCCTGCTCACACTGCGCAGCAGATCGTTGACATCTGCATCGAGGCGGGGGCTGTAGGGCATCGCGCTGAAATTGTTCTCACACGCACAGCCCGAGCTCTCGCAGCGTTGGGCGGACGCGACGAGGTCACCCGCAGTGATGTGATCTTCGCCGCCGTCCCTACCCTGCAGCACAGGATGGTTGAGGAACCCCGTACGCGTCAGACCTCCGGCTCCACACGGGTGAAACTGGCCGCCGCCCGAGTCCTGGGCCTGCGGGCAGCGTGAGCGGCGGTGGAGCGATTCACCATATGGGGTACCCAGGGCCAGGTGCGGCTGCGCGGTGGCAGGCGTCTGCACACCTTGGCGTGGGATCACACGGAGACCCCCACCAAACTCTGCGTGATCGAAGCGGAACTGGACCAGGGGACTCCTCTGCCCGGTGACCCCTCCGCGGCTGAACAGCCCCAGGAGACGTCCAACGAGGACCAGGACGATCGTGCCGAGCCCGATGCCTCCCCAGCTGCGGTGACCCCACCCCCTTCGGAGGAGGCGTCAGAATCGGGATTGGCGGAAGATCAGGACGGGCAGGAAGCCAGCACCGCTGAGGAGCCCGCAGGTGATGAGCCCGCCGGTGATGAGCCCTGCACGGAGGCAACAAGCGGTGGCGCACCCGCTGGCAGCCCCTTGCCTGTTGGGCTCGGAGAGAGGCACCTCCCGGGGGAGGCGGCAGAGCTGACACTCGGTGAGGAGAGCTGCTCGCTTGAGGAGCCGCCTGGGTTGCCTCCGGAGATCGAACCGGTCCGCAACCGGGAAGTATCGCCACAGCCGCTTCCCGGCAGGTCAGGGGCCGAGGCGGTGAATCTGCGGCGTGGCAGCGCAATGCGCGAGGCGCCGGCAGAGACCGGTGCGCCGATTTCGATCGCACACACTGTTCGGCGCGCGGCCAGGCGCATGGGGGCAACTGGAGCGCCAGGTCCGCCCACCGTGCAGGAATCGGATCTGCACACAGTGCGACGCCGACGCAGCGGAGGCTCACACACGGTGCTGCTGGTGGACGGCTCCTCCTCGCTGGGCCAGAGCGGCTTGTCGGTGGCCTCGCGGACCGTCACTCGAACCGTCGACTCGCTGGCTTCCCGACGCGGAGCAGTCTCTGTGATTCTGGCTGCCGGCGGGTCGGCCCGCACGCTGATTGAGCGCAGCACCAGTCCCGTTAGAGCGCGTCGCGCTGTCAGCCAGGTTCCGGCAGGCGGCGGCACTCCATTGGCCCACGGAGTGGAACTGGCGTTGAAGCTCTTGGCCGGTGATGGTCCCAGCCAGCGGCGGATCGTGATGATCACAGACGGGCAGCCGACGGTGGCTCTCGCCGGCACTCATGTGCCGCTGGCCGAGGCGTGGGCGGAACTCTCTGCGCTGCTGGTCCAGGCAGTGGGCTTCTGCCAGGAGGTCGTGATCCTGCCGGTCGGCATCTCTTCAGACCGAGTGCTTACCCGGAATATGGCTCCCTTCCAGGCAGCCGGGGTCACCGTCGGTTCGCTTTTGAAACGGTGAGGCCGCCCCAAAAGTCGGGACCGCAGCTCAGTGGTCTGCGGTGCGCCATTCCGGGAAAGGATCCGGAAAGGTGGCCCAGAGTGCGGGGCCGCCCAGCAGCTCCTGATCTGTCAGCGCCGCGTCGTCGAGCTCTCGGATCAGCTGCTCAGCCCGAAAACCGACCCCAATGAGCGCCAGATCCTGCCCGAAAGCCAGAGGTTCATCCTCGGGACTCAATTGGTGGTCGAAAGCGGCGGGAAACAGAGCTGCGTGCGTTCCGACTTGGTTCCAATGCCCCGTGATGTGGGGCCGCGTCGCCAGATGGCAGAAGCCCGCCGAACGCAGCAGCGCTCCGCCAGCCGTGGCCTCCCTCCAGCGCATCATCAGGTCGTCAAGACGGCCCGGATGAAAGGGGCGCATCTGTTCGTAGCGCAGGGCCGTCACGGCAGAATCGTGGAACCGCGGAGCGAAGTCTCCGTTGAGCAGACTCACCCACCCGGCGTGGGTCTGCTCCATCGTGAAGCTGCCCCGGTCCCGGCGCCGGGCCTGGTGACCGGAGGAGTCGACCATGTCAATATCAGCCTTGGGCGCCAGGCAGCTGATAAGCGTAAGAAGTCGGTTCAGCTGATGTGCCCGCAGCGAGTCCGTATTGACCAACACCACCAGGGAGGCGTACTCGATCTGAGTGACAATCAGCTCTGCTCTCGAGGCGTAGACGGAGGAGTGGCCGCAGTCCTGGTCACTGGCCAGGGGCAGCTGCTCGGCTGAGGACAGGTCTGTCAGCAGGTGCGCGGCGTCGACCAGGCACACCAGGTCAGTCAGTTCTGTAGGGACGTCAGCGTCAGTCAGCTCCCCGATGATGTGCAGCACAGGGTGGTGCAGCGGATACTCGACCACGAGCCGCCCCGTCCCGGGACCCCTCAAGAGATGATCCAGTGCTTCCTCCACCGCTGAGCCGCTGGCGGCGATCTGCTGGGCAGGCACCACAGACGCACCGCGCTGGTGAGCTGCCATGCGGGCATAGCGTTGGCGCTCGGGTCCGCAGGCGCCGACGACGGCGGTGACCTCTGTAGGCATTAGCGTCCTCTCCATATTTCCGCTTATGATTTATGCTAATGCTACTCATTCGCAATTGGAGGAACAAATGAAGGTTCGCAAGTCGCTGCGCTCATTGAAGAAGCAGCCCGGTTCACAGGTAGTGCGCCGGCGCGGCAAGACATACGTCATCAACAAGCAGAACCCGCGGTTCAAGGGCCGCCAAGGCTAGACCCCTGGCGGCACCTACTGAGCACCCTGTGGCGGGTCAGTGCTCGTCGTAGTGATCCCCATGCTCTGCATGGCGGTGGTCGTCGTGGAGGTAATCCACATGCCCCTCATGATCCACAGCCTCATGGCCGCAGTTCGGGCCATGGGTGTGGTCTTCGAGAGTGTGCTCGGCAGTCTTGTGGTCATTCATCGCGAAGCTCCTTCAGCCGCTCTTTGCGGCACGGTGGGTCCAGTCTCCTGCGTGTGAGCAATGGCATCGGCAATCACGTGCGCCACGTGATGGTCCGCTAGCTGATACTCCACCTCTTTCCCGCGGCGCTCGCTCCGAGCCAGTCCAGCCTGCTTCAGCACCCGCAAGTGCTGCGACACCAGTGGCTGCGACATACCCGTTGCCTCCACCAGGGCACCTACCGTTTGTGATTCCTGTCCAATGAGCTCCAAGAGCCAGAGTCGCGACTCATGACCGAGGACCTTGAACAGCTGCGCAGTCTGGGCAAGCGCGGTTTTATCGCTCACCATCCCACTTCACCACACATATAAGTATATTGCAATATTTTTATTGCGAGTCAACTGCATGATTCGTCTTAGCCTGTGCTCAGCATTGGGCGTGGCCCACCGGGTACTCTCCCACCTCGACCGGAAGCGCTCCCGGAGCCTCTGCCCCAGTCAGCACTGCCACCAGGGCGTCAAAGGTTTCTGCAGTACGGCCGTAGAGGGCCAGTTTGGTCCCTCCGGCGGAGTCAGCCAGGGGCTCAGGCCGATCCAGGGCGACCACTACCTCGCCTGAACCGGGCGTGCTACCGCCCAGCAGCGTGACCACCGGGCCATATCCCACCTCCAGCCCCGCCTCCTGCGCAGCGGCTGCCAGTCGTTGGCGATCCTGCTCAGTTCCGCCATGAATCTGCAGGGCCTCAGTGACCAGTTCCGCCTCACACTCCCCCTCGACCAGGGTGATCGCCCGCACGGCCACGTGCTCTGCCACGGCCGCAGCGTCGCCCGCCACAGCTGGGTCGTCGTCGTCAGCGTCTTCGCGGTCCTCCCCCCCGGTCTGGCCACCGGGTTCCTCGGTTTCGCCACCGCTGCCGAGTGGTCCGTAGACTGTCCGGCCGCGCAGCTGCTCCGCGGCAGAGACGCCAGGTCCCGCTTCCAGCTCCCCGGTCATCAGCTCCTGCTGCCACAGCGCCAGGGCCACCACCCGCTCTGCGGCTTCGCTGAGACGGTCGGCCTCCAGCTCCCCGGACTCCACCGCTTCGATGATGGCGCCGTGGGCCCCTGGGGAGGAGTGCGGCATGAGAATCAGATCGGCGCCGGCCGCGAGCGCTTCGACCACCGCCTGATCGCCACCGAATCTGTCAGCAATGGCCGCCATGTTCATCGCGTCGGTGACAATGACGCCCTCGTGTCCCATGTCGCGAATCTCTGCGTACGCGGCAGCCGATAGTGACGAGGGCGCCCCCTGCCCCCACTCGGGGACCTCAATGTGACCCATCATCACCATCGGCGCCCCCGCTTCAATCACCTCAGCGAACGGCTTCCAGTCGCTTTGACGCAGCTCGCTGAGTCCGCGCTGCTGCACCGGCAGTGTGGCATGCGAGTCCTCTGTCACCGAACCATGTCCCGGGAAGTGCTTGATGGACCCGGCCAGACCGGCATCCGCCAATCCGCGCAGACCTTGCAGGGCCAACGGTCCGACGCTGTCCGGGTCTGCGCCAAATGTTCGCGAACCCATGGTGGGATCGGCCTGACCCATCGTGACGTCGGCGTTGGGCGCGAACGTCACCGTGAACCCCAAGTCCGCGAGATCCTGAGCCATGTACCGGTGGAGCTGACCGACGCTCCAGAGCTCACCACTGGCCTGGTGGACCGCACCGGAGGCCATGGGCGTGGGCCACTCCAGCAGCGGCGCACCCACGCGGGTCACCAGACCACCCTCCTGGTCCACGGAGATGATTGGTGGCACAGCATCTCCGGAGCCCTCCTCCGTCCCGCGGTCGGAACTGGCCAGCGCGTCAATCTGAGCTTCCAGCGCTTCGATGTCCACCACCCCGGAGCTGGTCGGGATATTGTGTCCCATCAGGATCACCCCCGCTAAGTGGTGTTGCTCCAGCAACTCAGCGGCAGAGTCGACGTCGGTGCCGGTGTACTCGCCGATGATCACCTGGCCTGCGCGCTGGGCCGGAGTCATCTCAGCGACCAGATCAGCGGCCTCCGAGCGGTGCTGCTCCCCCGGACCCGCCAGTGCTGCCTCCTGGGCATCCACCGCCTCCTCGAAGCGTGCCTGGTCCTCTTGCTGCTCCTGAGCAGCAATCTCCTCCTCACTGAGTTCGGCACCCTCGGGCGCGGGCTCAGTGCCCTCAGGCGAGGCGGCGTCGTCGCCCCCGGCACAGGAAGAAAGCAAAAGGGCCGCCGTCAGAGCAGCCGGAGTGAGAACGCGCGCGAGAGACACCATCCCCTTAAGCGTACGGTCTGCTGCAGCCGCGCCAACAACCGCAGGCGGCTCAGAGACTGCACAGAGGATCCCTCCAGGAAAGTGCGGATACAGTTGGCTCGTTGAGCAGACGGCTGATGACAGGAGATGCTCATGGGACTTGAGTTTGCCGATTCCTCCCGATCAACCCTCGGCATCGAATGGGAGCTGGCGCTGGTTGACCGGCAGACCGGGGATCTGCGCAGCGTCGCTGAGCGCATCCTCGAAGCCACCCGGGCCGATCACCCCGGGCTTGCCCGTGAGCAGGAGCACCCTTACGTCAAGCAGGAGCTGCTGCTGAACACCGTGGAGCTGGTCACCGACATCTGCAACGATGTGGCCGAAGGTGTGGGGCAGCTGCGCCAGACCGCCCTGAACGTGATGAAGCACTGCGAGCCGCTTGACGTGGAGCTCTACTGTCAGGGGTCGCACCCGTTCGCTCCGCCGAACAAGCAACCTGTGACCGACAAGGAGCGCTACAACGAGCTCATCCGCCGCACCCAGTGGTGGGGACGCCAGATGGTCATCTACGGCATCCATGTGCATGTGGGGCTTCCGGATGTGAAATACGCCATGCCGGTGGTCAACGCACTGTGCAACTACAACGCGCACTTCCAGGCACTTTCAGCCTCCTCGCCCTTCTGGTCCGGCGAGGACACCGGGTACGCCTCCAACCGGGCGCTGATGTTCCAGCAGCTGCCCACCGCAGGCCAGTCATATCAGTTCGCCGAATGGTCGGGGTATGAAAAAGCCGTCGCTGACCTGGAGCACACCGGGGTGATCAACGACGTCACGGAGGTGCGGTGGGACTTCCGGGCGGTTCCCCGGTTGGGAACCGTGGAAATGCGGATCTGTGACGGGGTCTCCACCTTGGAGGAGATCGGTGCGTTCGCCGCCTTCACTCAATGTTTGGTGGAGGACACGATGCGACAGCTGGATGCCGGCGGCTCCGTGGCCTCGATGCCGCACTGGTACGTGAAGGAAAACAAGTGGAGGGCGGCGCGCTACGGACTCGATGCCATCATCATCCTCAACGAACACGGCGATGAGGAACTGGTCACCGAGGCCATGGTCCGCGAACTGGAGCGGCTGGAGCCGGTGGCCCGAGACTTGGGCTGCGCCGAGGAACTGCGGTACTTGGAGACCATCATGCGCAACGGCGCCGGCTATCAGCGGCAGAAGAAGGTCGCCGAGTCCCATGACGGCGACCTGCGCCAGGTGGTGCTGGACTCTGCGGCCATCACCCGGACCAGCATCAACGGCTGAGACCCCCGGCGGCCGGGGAATGGCCCGCTCTGGACCGAGCTGCCGGGAGTGACTGCGCCCAGGCTCAGACGACGATGCGGTCCACCGGGAGGCTGGAATCGGCAGGGATATCCAACGACGACGGCGGCGCGCCTGCACTGACCAGATGGGCACCCAGCGCCGCAACCATGGCCCCGTTATCAGTGCACAGCCGCACCGGGGGGACGGTCAGCTGGATCCCGGCAGCACCGCAGCGCTGCGCCAGCAGCTCACGAAGCCGGGAATTGGCGGCCACGCCTCCGCCGAGCAGCATGCTGGTCAGTCCCTGCTCCTGACAGGCACGCACGGCTTTGGCGGTCAGCACGTCCACCACCGCCTCTTGGAAACTGGCCGCCAGATCCGCAGTTGGCACCGCGAACCCCTGGGAGGTGAACTGTTCTGCGGCCCGAGCTACGGCAGTCTTCAGCCCGGAGAACGACCAGTTGTGCCGGTGCTTGCCGGGATTCTGCGCCGTGCCTTCGAACTTCGGCATTGTCAGCCCGCGGGGAAACCGAAAAGCCTGTGGGTCCCCCGTCCGCGCGGCGGCGTCGATTGCGGGACCGCCGGGGTACCCCAGCCCCAGCAGCCGGGCAGTCTTGTCATAGGCTTCACCGGCGGCATCGTCGATAGTGGATCCGATCAGTTCGACATCATCAGCCAGCGACCCCACCCGAAGGATCTCGGTGTGACCTCCCGAGACCAGCAGAGCCGCGGTATTCTCCGGCAGCGGTGAGGAGTTGCCGTGCTGGTCGGCCAGGGCCACGGCCACGTGGGCCACCAGGTGGTTCACGCCGTAGAGCGGCTTCCCGGCAGCCAATGCCAGCCCTTTGGCAGCCGAGAGCCCCACCATGAGCGCTCCGGCAAGGCCCGGTCCGGCGGTCACCGCGATCGCGTCGACCTCCTCGAGTTCAACATCTGCGGTCTCCAGTGCCCTGCGCAGAGTGGGGGTGAACGCTTCCAGGTGGGCGCGGGCGGCGATCTCCGGAATCACCCCGCCGTAGCGGACATGCTCGTCCATGGAAGAGGCCACCTCGTTGGCCAGCAGGTGGGTTCCCCGGACAATCCCGATTCCGGTCTCATCGCAAGAGGTCTCAATGCCGAGCACCAGCGGTTCAGTCACGCGTCTTCTCCCCCTTTTCTGCCGAGCGGCCCCACAGTGGGGCGCGGGGCGATGAGTCGTTTGCGCATGATGAGAGCGTCGCCGCCATCGGGATAGTACTCCCGCCGTCGGTGGATCTGCTCAAACCCGCAGCGCAGATACAGCTGCTGGGCACGCGGATTATCGCTGCGGACTTCCAGAAGCAGGTCCTCGGCGGCCCTGCGGCGGGCTTCCTGTTCGATCAGGCCCAGCAGCCGGGACCCCAGCCCCCTGCCCTGCGCTTCGGGTGCCACCGCCAAGGTCTGGACATCGGCCAGCGGCAGCACACACATCATCCCCGCGTACCCCAACAGAGTCTCGTCCTCTCGGGCCACCCAGTAGGCGCGGGTGGCATGCGGTGCCGCGACACTGGGTTCCGCCTGGGCGAGCTCGTCGTAGAAAAACCGTTCGGGCCAGGCATCGTGGGGGAACAGCCTCCGCTCCAGCTGGATCACCTGCGGAATGTCACGGGTGGTCATCGGCCGGATGGAGACAGCGGACATCGACGTCTCAGCGCCCACCCCGCACCTCCACCGGCATGCCGCCTCGCACAGAGCGTCTCCGGATGTGGGAAACCGGGTCCATTGCTGGGCTCATTTCCCACATCCCGAGACGCGCTCTGGGTTGAGAGTGCCATGGGTGAGAGTGGCCCGGTTGAGAGTGCCCTGGTCGAGGGTTCATCTGGGCGCTCCCTGCCGCATCTGCTCGGGCACTTTGGCATCTGAGTCGCGCAGATACAACGGGCGCGCCTGGCACAGGACGCCGTGGATCTCCCCGGCCAGGGCCGCGGCAGCCAGCTGGCCCAATTCAACAGCATCGGGCGTCCACCCCGAGGGGTCCTGGTCCACCTTCGCCGGATGAAGTGCCTCCGGGTAGAGCTGCAGCCCGGCGCCCACCACAGGCAGTGGGGGCAATTCAGCTGCTGGGGACACAAAGGGGCCCTTCACCAGCCGCGAACCGGCCTCGTCGCTGACATAGTGGGCCCAATAGACCTCGCGGCGGCGGGCGTCGGTAGCTACCAGAAACTCACCCTCGACCCCGGCGTCGGTCGCGCGCAGAGCCACCGAGTCCAAACTGCAGATCCCGTGCAGCGGCTTCGACCACGCCTCAGCCAGGGCATGGGCCAAGGCCAGTCCCACCCGGAGCCCGGTGAAGGGTCCGGGACCCACCCCCACCGCGACGCCGTCGAGATCCGTCCCGGAGACGCCGGCGGCCTCGAGCATCCGCTGGACAGCAGGGGTCAGCACTTCAGCATGGGAGTTCGTCTCTTCTGTACGCCACTGCTGCAGGATTTCTCCGCGGCGGGTCAGCGCGGCCGAGGCCCCGGCGGAGGAGTCGATGGAAAGCAGCAGCACCCCACCATGGTAGCGATCAAATCAGTCTGCGCAGGACTGCCGACCAGCCGCAGAGCACGTCGGCGACTGTCATCCCCACCGTTGCAGCCTGGCCGGCGGCGCGCTCCACCGCGGACCGTAGCCGCGCAGCACCGCCAGCCGCCGGGTGCCCAGGATGTCCTCCTCTGACTCGCTGAAGTCAGTCTGGATACCGGCGACGACGCCGCCGGCGGGGCCACCGCTTAGGGGCTTGCCATCTGCCGCGGTACTCTCAGCGGGACTCTGGCGCAGTTCCAGATCGAGCCACGAACCCGAGTCACCTAACAGGGCGCGCTCCACCATCCCGCGCCCCCACTCCACCACCGTGACTGAGCCCGGCAGGGTGGCCAGCAGATCGAGCGACTCCAGGCCTGCGGCGTCGGTGCGATAGGCATCGACGTGTACCAGGCGCGGCGCCGTGCCGTCTGGGCTGGGGTGGATACGCGACATGGTGAACGTCGGTGAGCTCACCTGGCCGATGACCCCGAGTGCGGCCGCCAGTTCGCGCGTGAAGGTGGTCTTGCCGGCACCGAGCTCTCCGGTCAGCACCACCAGGTCCTCCGACTTCAGCTCCGCGGCGAGGGCCCGGGCAAAGCTGGCTGTCGCCTCGAGGTCGGCCAGCTCCTTCTGCAGCTGCCAGTTCTGCCCCGGCAGCTGCGCCGGCGGCACGGCAGGCTCCGTCACGGGACTGGCTCCGCATTGATCACGACCCGCGGAACGCGGGCGCCGATCCGAGTGACGATCTCGTAGTTGATGGTGCCGGCGGCGGTGCCCCATTCAGAAGCCTCAATACCGGACTCGCCTCCGAAGACCACGACTTCATCACCCACCTGGACGTCCGAGTCTGCGCCGAGGTCCACCACGAACTGGTCCATGGCCACCCGCCCGGCCGAGCAGTATCGGCGGCCGCGGATGAGCACCGGCGCACCCACTGCGATGCGCGGAATGCCGTCGGCGTAGCCCAGCGGGATCAGGCCCAGCTTGGTGGGGGCCTCCACCCGGTGGGTGAGACCGTAGCTGATTCCCTGTCCGGCTGGCACAGACTTGACGTTGGCCACGGTGGTGCGCAGCTCCATGGCCGGCTTCAGCCCCAGGGACGGTCCGCTCCGGTCGGCGAAGGGACTGTGTCCGTAGACGCCCACCCCGACCCGGACCATGTCAAAGTGGGCATCCGGCCGGGACAGCGCTGCCGGGGTGTTGGCGACATGCCGCAGATCCGGCACCACACCGTGCTCCTCGGCAATTGCCAGTGCCTGCCGGAAGGCGTCCAGCTGCTCATCCGTCTCTCGGCGGTCGGGCTCATCGGCGACGGCCATATGAGTGAAGATGCCTTCCACACTGATCAGACCCCGGTTCTGGTAGCCGGCGGCGCGGCGGACCAGCTCCGGCCAGTCGGTCATGGTGGCCCCGTTCCGGCCCAGCCCGGTGTCCACCTTCAGGTGCACACGTGCGGGTTCGTGCAGGGTGTTGGCCGCCTCAGCGATGGGTTCCAGCTCCCAGCCGGAGGCCCCGAGGTCGATGTGGGCCTCGATGGCGGCGGCGAAGTCCGCCTCATGCGTGTGCAGCCAGGCCAGCACCGGGGCCTCAATACCGTGCGCGCGCAGCTGCAGAGCTTCGGCGATGTGCGCGACCCCCAGCCAGTCCGCTCCGCCGTGCAGTGCGGCCCGGGCGGCGGTGAGCAGACCGTGTCCGTAGCCATCGGCCTTGACCGCCGCGAGCACTTTGGCCGGCCGGACATACTCGGCGATGGTGCCCACGTTATGGGCGATGGCAGCGGCATCGATAATCGCCGCACGCTCCGGTAACTTCATAGTCCCCAGGGTACCGGGCAGACCTCAGCAGGAGGACAGGCCGCCCGACGCGGCGGTCGCGGGGGATCTAGCCGAGGGCGCCTATGAGGGCGGAGGCACCGAAACGCCCCTGACCTGCAGGATCTATCCGATGCGCCGCGCGGGTGTGCATGCTCACCGCTCGGGGTGCCACAGCAAGCCAGTTGCGCTCCTGGGTGACGCACAGTGCGCCCAGGATTCCGGTGAGCACATCCCCGGTGCCCGCCGTGGCCAAGCCAGGAGCCTGCGCCCGGTGGAGCACGACCTCGCCCTGAGGCGAGGCGATCACCGTAGTGGTGCCTTTGAGCAGCACGCTGCAATCCAGCTTCCCGGCCAGCCGTCGCGTCGCCTCCACGGGGTCAGCGGCGGCGGAGTCGGTCTCCAGCATTCCGGTCAGCACCCGGTCGCGCAGCATGCGTGCGATCCGCCGCGCCTCACCCAGGTGGGGCGTGATGAGCACGTTCTTGTTCAGTCCGCCTCTTCGGTGCAGCTGGTCCCGGATCAGCTGCAAGCCGGAGGCGTCTAGGACGCATGCGGCGCCGGAGTCCAGCGCGCGCTCCAGGACAGACTCTGCCTCAGCCAGGCGCCACTGCTCCTGACCCAGGCCCGGACCGATGACGACGCCGTCACAGGCGGACATCTCCGCACCGCCACCGGGTGCGGGCGCGCCGACCACCTCCGGGTAGGTGCTGAGGACCTGAGAACGGACCGCTGCTGGGGCGTGGAGGGTCACCATGCCGACCCCGGTGCACACGGCAGCGCCCGCCGTGAGCACCGCGGCGCCGGGGAATGCCGAAGACCCTGCCACCACGTGCAGGACCCCGCGGGAGTACTTATGGTCGGAGGGCTTCGGCGGGTTTACCGCGGCCACCTGCTGTGCAGTGGTCAGCTGCACCAGGGTTTTCGGCAGGTGCTCTTCCACACCGATGCGCACCGTGTGCACAGTGCCGCTGAGCGTCCCGCCGCGCCCGGCGAGCAGACCCAGTTTCAGCCCGCCGAAGGTCACCGTGTGATCAGCGGCGAGCACACCGTCACCGGCGGCGCCGGTGTCTGCGTTGACTCCAGAGGGCAGATCACAGGCCACCACCAGAGGCCGTGACGCGGCGTCGTCGTCCAAGATCTCCAGGCCGGGCACCTCCGGCCGGCGGAACTCTCCCCGGAAACCGGTCCCCACCACCGCGTCGACGAGGACCTGGGTTCTGCTCGGCACACGCTCGACCTCCCGGCCGCCGGCTGCGCGGAAGGCCTGAAGCGCTTCGGGGTGGGCGCGGCTCCGGGTGAGCACGGCGCTGACCGAAGCGCCGCGGCGGGCCAACTGGGCCAGCGCCCAAAGGCCGTCCCCGCCGTTGTTGCCGGGGCCGATGAGTGCGGTGATCTGCGTACCGTAGATCCCACTGCCGCGCTCTAGACGGTGCAGAGCGGCAATGTGGTGGGCCAGCCCGTAGGCGGCTCGGCGCATCAGTGTCAGGCCGCGGCCAGCTTCCAGCAGCGGCTGCTCCGCTGCGCGGATCTGCTCACCGGTGTACACGTTGGCAACCATGGCGACCTCCTGGTGTCTACTGCAGCGAACCCTCGGCCAGGACCATACCCGTGGCGATGTCCCCGTCATGCGACATCGATAAGTGCCACCGCTGCACGCCCTTGGCCTCGGCCACCGCCGCGACAGTGCCGGTGATCTCCAGGTGGGGGTCACCTGTGGCGTCGCAGACCACCTGACAGTCCTGCCAGTTCATTCCTGCGGGGGCGCCCAACGCCTTGGCCACCGCCTCCTTCGCCGCGAAGCGCGCCGCCAGCGAGCGCAGGTTCAGGTTCCGCTCGGCGGGGGTGAAGAGCCGTTGCCGCAGCGCCGGGGCCCGCCGCAGCTGCTCAGCGAAGCGGGACACCTCGACGACGTCGACCCCGATTCCGATGATCACCAGCCGTTCACTCCACGGTGACGGATTTTGCGAGGTTGCGGGGCTGGTCCACGTCATAGCCCTTCTCGCTGGCCAGTGCGCAGGCGAAGATCTGCAGCGGCACGGTAGTCAGCAGCGGCATCAGCAGCGGCTGGGTCTCGGGAACGAAAAAGACGTTCTCAGAGAACTCACGCACCGCGTCGTCGCCCTCCTCGGCCACGGTGATGGTCTTCGCCCCGCGGGCACGGACCTCCTGAATATTGGAGACCACCTTCCCGTGGAGGGAGTCCCGTCCGCGCGGTGAGGGCACCACCACAAAGACCGGCTGCCCTTCTTCGATGAGGGCGATCGGCCCATGCTTGAGCTCCCCGGCGGCGAATCCCTCGGCGTGGATGTAGGCAAGCTCCTTGAGCTTCAGCGCTCCTTCCATCGCCACCGGGAACCCCACATGGCGGCCCAGGAAGAGCACACTGGGGGTCTGCGCCATCGCTTGGGCCAAGGCCTTGATCTCGTCGGCCGAATCGAGAATCTTCTGGATCTTCGCCGGGATCTTGTGCAGATCGGCCAAGATGTCACTAATCTGGCCGGAGAACAGCTGCCCGCGCAGCTGCGCCAGGTACAGGCCCAATAGGTAGCTGGCAGCGATCATCGCCAAGAACGCCTTGGTTGAGGCCACCGCGATCTCCGGTCCGGCATGCAGGTACAGCACCGCATCCGACTCACGGGGGATGGTGGAGCCATTGGTGTTGCAGATGCTCAGCGTGCGAGCGCCCTGCTCCTTGGCGTAGCGGACCGCCATTAGGGTGTCCATCGTCTCGCCGGACTGAGAGATCGAGACCACCAGCGTGGTCTCATCAATGATGGGGTCCCGGTAGCGGAACTCGTGAGCCAGCTCCACCTCCACCGGGATCCGTGTCCAGTGCTCAATCGCGTACTTTGCCACTGTGCCCGCATATGCTGCTGTCCCACAGGCCAGGACAATGATCTTGGTGGTGTCCTTCAGCTGCTCCGGGCTGATCCGCAGCTCGTCGAGGGTCAGCCGGCCCGCGGCGTCGGTGCGCCCCAGCAGCGTGTCCTCCACCGCCTTGGGCTGCTCGTTGATCTCCTTCTCCATGAACGAGTCATAGCCGCTCTTTTCCGCCGCGGTGGCGTCCCAATCAATGTAGAACCGCTTCCCAGCTGCCGCCGACCCGTCAAAGTTGATGATCGAGACGTCTCCGGCAGTGATCGTCACAATCTGATCCTGCTCCAGCTCAACCGCTTCGCGGGTGAAGTCTATGAATCCGGAGACATCGCTGCCCAGGAAATTCTCACCCTCTCCCAGGCCCACCACCAAGGGGGAGTTCCGCCGCGCGGCCACCACCCGGTCTGGCTGGTCGGGGTGAACTGCCAGCAGCGTAAAGGCGCCTTCGAGCTCATTGACCGCCTGGCGCATCGCTTCAGTGAGGTCCCCGGTGGCCTGAAATGCCTCGCCGATCAGCTTCGCGGCCACCTCGGTGTCAGTCTGGGAATCGAACACGTGCCCTGCTGCGGATAACCGCTGCCGCAGCTGCGCGAAGTTCTCAATGATCCCGTTGTGGATGACCGCCAGCTTGTTGTCATCGCCGAAGTGGGGGTGAGCGTTCAGGTCCGTGGGTCCGCCGTGGGTGGCCCACCGGGTGTGCCCGATTCCCAACGACGCCGGTGTCAGCGGCTGCTGCTCAATCTCAGCTACGAGATTGGCCAGTTTCCCGGATTTTTTCCGGCTCTCCACTGCCCCACCGGCCACAGTGGCCACACCTGCCGAGTCGTAGCCCCGATATTCCAGACGTCGCAGGCCCTCCATGAGCACGTCCAGCGCGTGGTGCTCAGCAGACTTCTCCGGCAACCCGATATAACCAACAATTCCACACATGGGGCTCACAATACCGTGGAACCTCGTGGGGAAGGCAGACGGTGGTAGACGGTATCGTGTCCCCTGTGCACTCGCAGCCCGTTCATCCGCGCACTGCCCCTGTGCCCGTTCCTCCCGAGGTCAGTGGAACGGCACCGTGGGCGGGTTCGCCGCCCTCGGACAACGAGTCGACGCACTATTCTCCCTTCGTCGAATTGGGCCGCGCCGCCTGGGCGCGGTTGGCTCAGTCCATTGAGCAGCCGCTGAACCAGGACGACGTCGACCGGCTCCGGGGCATCGGTGAGCACCTCTCCTTGGACGAGGTGGCCCAGGTCTACCTGCCGCTTTCGCGGCTGTTGAACATCTATGTCGAGAACGCCGCCCGGTTGCGCTCCGCTACCAATGATTTCCTCGGCGGCACCACTCGCCGCACCCCGTTCATCATCGGGGTGGCCGGGTCTGTGGCGGTGGGGAAATCCACTACTGCGCGCGTGCTCCAAGAGATGCTGCGCCGCTGGTCCTCGACCCCGCGGGTGGAGCTGGTCACCACCGACGGCTTCCTGTACCCGAATGCTGAGCTGCGTCGGCGCGGGCTGATGGAGCGCAAGGGGTTTCCCGAAGCCTATGACCGCCGGCGGTTGCTGCGGTTTGTCTCTGAGGTGAAGTCGGGCCGCCCGGAAGTGCCAGCTCCGGTCTACTCCCATCTGAAGTACGACATCATCCCTGGTGAGAAGCTCGTGGTGCGCAGACCCGATGTGCTGATCCTGGAAGGGCTCAACGTTCTCCAACCGGCCAGGATCCGCGAGGACGGCACGGCCGGGTTGGCGCTGAGCGATTTCTTCGACTTCTCGATCTTCGTCGACGCGAAGCCTCACCACATTGAGCAGTGGTACGTAGACCGCTTCATGCGGTGGAGGCATGGGGCGTTTGCCAATCCGGAGGCGTACTTCCACCAGTACAGCAGGCTCAGCGACCAGCAGGCGGTGGCTCAGGCCACGGACATCTGGCAGCGCATCAACGGGCCCAACCTGCGCGAGAACATTCACCCCACCCGCTCGCGCGCGCGGCTGGTGATGTCCAAGGACGAAGACCACAGCGTCGCCCGGGTGCTGCTGCGCAAAGTATGACCGGTCTGGCGGAGAAGGTGTTGGCCCTGGGCGTCGCGGCACTGGCACAGCTGCCACAGCCGCATGAGGTGCAGGCATCTCAGGCCAGCGCGGACCCGGACTCCATCCATGTGTTGGTCAATCGTCAGAATCCGCTCCAGCCGGTGGACTACTCCCCCGATGACTTGGTGGAGGTGGAGGTCCGGACATCGGCCGAAGAGCCGGTCCTGCTGCGAATGGAGGCCGCTGAGTCCGCTGAGGAGCTTTTCGAGACCGCCGCGGAGGAGGGAGTCACCCTGGCCGCTACCAGCGGATACCGCTCCTTCGACGCGCAGAGCGAACTTTACTCGGCACGCTATGCCGAGCATGGGCTCGAGCCCACTGACGAGTTTGCCGCCCGCCCTGGGTATTCCGAGCATCAGACCGGTTTGGCACTGGACGTGATCAGCATTGACAATCCCGAGTGCATTCTTGGTGAGTGCTTCCACGAAACCCCGGAGTATGAGTGGTTGGAGACCAGCGCCCAGGACTTCGGATTTGTCATCCGGTATCCGGAGGGCGCCGAGGACATCACTGGGTTCGCCTTCGAGCCCTGGCACCTGCGCTATGTGGGTACTGAGACCGCCGCGGAGGTCACTGAGTACGAGCTGACCCTGGAGGAGTACTGGCGCCAGCCGGCTGCCCCGGAGTACGACTCTGCCGAGCCGAACCTAAGATGAGCTCATGATCAAAGGATTCCTTGACTTCATCAAGCAGGGCAACGTGGTGGACCTCGCGGTGGCCGTGGTGCTCGGAACCGCATTCGGCGCCGTCATTCATGCGCTGGTGGAGAACGTGCTGATGCCGCTGGTCGGCCAGCTTTTTGCGCAGGAGCCGGACTTCGACGCGCTCTTCGCGGTCACCTTGCCCGGTTTCGAGGGGCCGCCGATGCGCTTCGGGGTGCTGCTGACCGCAGTAGTGAATTTCCTGCTCATCGCTGCCGCCATCTACGTAGTGGTGATCGTGCCCATGAACAGGATGATTGCTGCTCGCCGCGCACGGCTGGGGGCGGCCGCCGAGGAGCCGGATGCGGAGGATATTGCTCTGCTGAAGGAGATCCGGGATCACCTCAGGGTCCAGGCGGAGGCGGCGAACCCGGCCGCGTTTTCTGCCTCAGCGGATCGGGAGCATCCTACAGCGGCGCAACCGGGCCCGGGCAGGGGCGGCGCTGCGGAGAGCACCCGTCTGGGCAGAGCCCGGAGCATCTTCAGGGGCCGCAGCTGAGCCATCGGAACTTGTCGCAGAGGTCCTAATCACTGCGAGGCTCCGCGGTCGGGTCCTCGCCTGTGGGCGTGGGCGGCTCCCCACGCAGCCTCTGATCCGACATCACCTCCAGAATGCGGACCCATCGGTTCCGGACAGTCCGCTCACTGAGTTCGACCTCCTCCGGGATCCCGCCCTCGGCGAGCTCCCGCAGCGGCCACACACCTCGGTGCGGCTCCTCATCAGTGGGGCCTCGGGCCACAGTCACCGGCAACCAGTCCAGAGCGACGATCTCGGCGGCGTCGTCGTCGACCTCGACGCTCGCGTAGACCACCGTGCCGGTGGCTGTCTCCGCTGCGCAGCAGGCTTCGTCCTGATTGGACAGGAAGTTGCCCATGGACCACACCACCCACATACCCTCACCGCCGGGCCCGCCGTCCAGGCGCTCCACCGGCTGGGGAGTGTGGGAGTGCGCGCCGAAGACCGCATCGACCTCCCCTCCGGCGGCCAGCGCCTCACCATAGCTCCGCTGCTCCTCGGTGGGCTCGTGCACATACTCCTCCCCCCAGTGGACCGAGGCTACGACGACGTCTGCTCCGTCCTGACGCGCCTGAGCGGCGAGGTCGGTCAGCGCCTCTGCGGAGACGTCCGTGACGCGCCACGGCTCCTGGCCAGGCGGCGGGTAGGCCTCATTGTGGACCATGGTGGTGGCCACATGCGCCACGGTGACTTCACGGCCGCCCCTGTCCAAGGTGTACAGCTGGGGCCGGTCGGCCTCCTGCGCCGTCCGCGCGGTACCGGCGTGGCCCAGACCCGCGGCCTCCAATACCTCCAGGGTTCGCTCCTGACCGTCGATTCCCTGGTCGAAGGCGTGGTTGTTGGCAGTCGAGCAACCGTGGAAGCCCACCTCGGACAGGCCCTCGGCCAGCTCGGGCGGGGCGGCGAAGGCGGGGTATCCGACAGGTTCCACGCCCTCGGGAGCGATGGGCACCTCCAGCGCGCACAGAGCCAAGTCTGCACCGGCAATGAGATCTCTCACACCGGCCATCAAGGGAGCGAAGGCGTAGCCATCACCCTCCGCGAGTGCCGAGGCCTGATCAATCACATTGTCGTGGATCAGCACGTCCCCGGCAGCGGCGATGGTGAAGTGGTCCGGCTGCGAGTCCCTGGGGTGGAGCTCCTGATTGTTGGCATCTGCGGGGGTCCCGGTGTCACGGTCCGCAGGCCCGGCCGGATCCGGGTCTGTCTTCCCAATGTCCCCTGCGCAGCCGGTCAGGACCAGTGCTGCTGTCAGCACGCACAACAGCAGCCGCCTGCGTGCTGCGCTGGCGCCCGGGGTGTCCGACATTGACTGTGAGCCTACCCTGAGCACCCACTACGGTGGAGGTGTGCGCATTCTCGCTCACGGGTTCTGCGTGAGCCTCCTGATTCTGGCACCGGCCTGCGCGCAGAACGGTTCAGAGTCGGAGGATACGGCGTCTGGGACCCTTCGGGGCCCCGATTCCGCGGAGTCTGCACTGCCTGAGCAGCCTGAGCAGCCTGAGCAGCCTGAGCAGCCTGAGCAGCCTGAGCAGCCTGAACCAGTGAGCCAAGCGTCGACGGACCCGGACTCGATCCACATCTTGGTGAACAAGCAGAATCCGCTGGACCCGCCGGACTACGCACCTGAGGACCTGCGGGAGGTGGAGGCGGCGCGCGAATTCGACCGGGCCCCGCTCCGCGAGGTGGCCGCAGGAGCGTATGAGCAGATGTTTGCAGCCGCAGCCGAGGAGGGGATCGACCTGTGGGTGACCACGGCCTACCGTGACTTTGCCTTTCAGCAGGCGCTCTATGAGCAGCGACTGAGTGAGGACGGCGCAGCTGCGGCAGACCGGGTCAGTGCCCGGCCCGGACATTCAGAGCACCAGACTGGACTGGCCGTCGACGTCGCCGACCTCGAGGACCGCACGTGCTACCTGCGTGCCTGTTTCGGCGAGTCGGCCCAGGGTCAGTGGCTGGCTGAGCGCTCCAGTGAGTTCGGGTTCCTCATCCGCTACCCGGAGGGCGCCGAGGGGATCACCGGTTTCGAGTATGAGCCGTGGCATCTGCGGTATGTGGGGCGGGAGACTGCTGAAGATGTCACAGCACGCGGTGTGACCCTGGAGGAGTATTGGGGGCAGCCTCCAGCGCCGAACTATGACCAGCCCTATCAGCCCAACCCTCAGGAATGAAGAGCGTGCTTCCGGCCGCTGCGCGGGTGGTTCAGAGGGCCAGCTCGGATTTGACCACGTCAGCCAGGACTTGGGATTCCGTGTGGGCGAGGTCCGCGGTGGGCGCTTCCACCATCACCCGCACCACCGGCTCGGTGCCCGAGGGCCGCAGCAGCACTCTGCCGTGCTCCCCCAGTCGTGTCTCAGCGGCGTTGACCGCCTGCTGGACCGCCTGGTGCGTCTTCACCTTCGCTTTGTCCACTCCCCTGACGTTGACCAAGACCTGAGGAAGCCGCGTCATCGCCTCGTCGCTCAGCGTCCGCAGGGGCTTGCCGGTGGCCGCGACCCGGGCCGCAAGCTGCAGGCCGGTCAGGACGCCGTCGCCGGTGGTGGCGTAGTCGGCGAAGATGAGGTGCCCTGACTGCTCGCCGCCGAGTGAATAGCCGCCGGCGCGCATGGCCTCGAGGACGTAACGGTCGCCGACTGCGGTCTCCACCAGCTGGATTCCGGCCGCGGCCATGCCCAATTTGAGGCCCAGATTGCTCATTACCGTCACCGCGAGGGTATTGTCCTTCAGCGCGCCGGCCTCCTTGAGCGCCAGCGCCAGCACCCCCATGATCTGGTCGCCGTCGACCAGGTCCCCGGTATGGTCCACCGCCAGGCAGCGGTCGGCGTCCCCGTCATGGGCGATACCCAGATGGGCGCGCTGGGCGACCACTGTTTCCTGCAGACGCTGCAGATGCGTCGAGCCGTACCCGTCATTGATATTCAGTCCGTCAGGCTCAGCGCCGATGACCACAATCTCAGCTCCGGCAGCAGCGAAAGCCTCCGGAGAACAGCCACTGGCGGCTCCATGGGCGCAGTCAAGCACGATCTTCAGGCCCTCGAGCCGCACTCCGCCCAGCGATTGGAGCAGGTGGACCACGTAACGGTCCTCTGCGTCGGAGAATCGTTGGACCCGTCCTACGTCGGGCCCTATCGGCAGCAGCGGGGGGTGCCCCATCTGCGCCTCGATCTCCTCCTCGACGGCGTCGTCGAGTTTGTGGCCTCCAGCACCGAGGAACTTGATGCCGTTGTCGGGTGCGGGATTGTGGGAGGCGGAGATCATGACGCCAAAGTCGGCGCCGAAGTCAGCGACCAGGAACGCGGCCGCTGGGGTGGGCAACACTCCCGCGTCGTAGACGTCGACGCCGGAGGACGCGAGCCCTGCCTCCACGGCGGCGGAGAGAAACTCGCCGGAGACTCGTGGGTCGCGGGCAAGCACCGCCACCGGACGCTTATCGGCGGGAGTGCGCCGATGGCCCAGCACCACTGCGGCGGCCTGGGAGAGACGAAGGGCCAGGTCCGCGGTCAGCAGCCCATTGGCCTCTCCGCGCACCCCGTCGGTTCCAAACAATCTGGTCATATTGGAGGTGAGTCTAACCCCCACCGCGGAAAATCGCTCGCTCCGTGTGCGGGGAATCGCATTTCGGTACCAATCCGTAACGCAGCTCCAGGTCAGCTGGACACTGCCTGCAGTGCTTGGACGAGCAGCAGGACAGCCATCACGATCAGTGCGGCACCGGCCCCACCTTCGATAATCCGCGTCCACAGCTGACTCACCGCCCGGCGCAGCCCCGCGATCAGACCCGCACACACAAAGCACCAGATCACCGAGGAGCTCATGAACGCAGCGAAGAAGACCAGCAGCGGCACGATGGGGGCCTGATCACCGAGCGCACCGCCGACGGCGCCCCCCGCCCCGGCCCAGTAGACCACGTTCCAGACGCTGGCCAGAGAGATAAGGGCGCCTGCGCCCAGCGGTCCCCGGAGCAGACCGCCGCGGGTCGTTTGCGCTGCCGCCGGCCGGGATTTCGGTGCGACTGCGTCCCGGACTCCCTGGAGTCCCAGCACCAGAAGCACGATGCACCCGCCCACGGTGATCGGGATATGCAGCTGCGGCTGAGTCAGCAGTGCCGCTGCGCCAGCCAAACCGAGCACCGCCCAGGCGGCGTCGCCGACCAGCGAGCCCACCTGCACGGCCAAGGCGGGTCCAAAGCCCTCCCGGACCCCCCGGCGCAGCGATTCAGTGAACACCGGTCCTGGAGCCGCATTGAACACCAACCCAAGCCACAGCCCAGTCAGAATGACCTCAATCACGGGCACCGCATGTCATCGGCCCCCAAGGACGCGAAATGCCCCGCTCGGGGAGCCGAACGGGGCATTTCATCGTCACTGAGGGATCAGCGCTTGGAGTACTGCGGAGCCTTACGGGCCTTCTTGAGACCGGCCTTCTTCCGCTCCACGGCGCGGGCGTCGCGGGTGAGGAAGCCTGCCTTCTTCAGTGCCGGACGGTTGTGGTCGCGGTCGATGCTGTTCAGCGCCCGGGAAATGCCCAAGCGCAGCGCACCGGCCTGACCGGAGGGTCCGCCGCCGTCAATGCGGGCGATGACGTCGTAGGCATCATTGAGGCCCAGCAGGGTGAACGGGTCGTTGACCTCCTGCTGGTGCAGCTTGTTCGGGAAGTAGTCTTCCAGGCTGCGGCCGTTGAGCGTCCACTTACCGGTGCCGGGCACGATGCGCACCCGGGCGCGGGCGCGCTTGCGGCGGCCGATGGCTGCACCGGGCACGGTCAGTGGGGCACGCTCAGCAGGCGCCTCGTCGGCCGAGGTGGTCGGGGTCGATTCCGAGGTGAAGCTTGTCAGCTCCTCGGTGTCAGTAAGCTCTTCAGTGTTCTGAGCCACGGTTCTCCTAAAGGTGTCTAGAGTCGGGCCCGAATTACTGGGCGACCTGGGTAATCTCGAACGGCTTCGGCTGCTGGGCGGCGTGCGGGTGCTCGCTGCCAGCGTAGACGCGCAGCTTAGTCAGCTGTGCGGCCCCGAGCTTGTTGTGCGGAATCATGCCTTTGACGGCCTGCTCCACTGCGCGGGTGGGGTGGCGCTGAACCATCTGCTCGAAGTTGATCGAGGTGATGCCGCCGGGGAAGCCGGAGTGGCGGTAGTAGGTCTTCTTCGCTGCCTTGTCACCGGTGACGGCGACTTTCTCAGCGTTGATGATGATCACAAAATCGCCCATGTCCTGGTGGGGGGCGAAGGTCGGCTTGTGCTTGCCGCGCAGCAGCTGAGCAGCCTGCGAGGCAAGACGGCCCAGGACCACATCAGTGGCATCGATGATGTGCCACTGCGGGTCGGCGTCGCCTTCTTTGGGGGTGTACGTACGCACGGTTGGTATGCCTTACGGTCGGTGTTCTACGGTTCACGCAGCGTGGGGGCGGCGGGTGAGATCCGCTGCCTTTCAGCGCGTGATGCACTTGGTCTCGGACGCAGAAACGGCAGTTTCCGCACCCTTCAGGTGACAGCCGCCGGGGCGGCTGCGGTTTTCAGCGCGCTGCCCGATTCCCGGGTGAGGGCCGGGAAGATTCGGGGCCCGTTGTCTCCCGCGAGGTTCGTGGAGGCTTGACGGCCATGCAACTGGACCGCCTCAACACGAATCCAGGCAGGTCTGGACACGCACAACAACCCTTGACTATACCCGGTTGCTCACGTGGCCGCCAACTCGCCGTCGGCAGTCAGGAACTGCGGAGGCGGCGTCGTGCGTGACAGGCGTCTGCGCATCACGTCAATGGCCTCTGTGTGGGAGTCAATCAGCAGGTACTTCCGGTTCAGCTCTGCGGCGGCGGCTCCGGTGGTTCCGGATCCGGCAAAGAAGTCGAGCACCCAGTCCCCGGGGCGGCTGGAGGCGGCCACAATGCGCTTGAGCACACCGACCGGCTTCTGGGTGGGGTATCCGGTGCGTTCCCGGGCGTTGGGGGCGACGATGGTGTGCCACCACACGTCAGTGGGAAGCTTCCCGCGGGCGACCTTCTCTGCGGTCACCAGACCCGGTGCCATATAGGGCTCCCGGTCCACCTCGTCACTGTTGAAATGGTACTTCTTGGGGTCTTTGACGTAGACCAGAATATTGTCGTGCTTGGTGGGCCAGCGGCGTTTGGCCCGAGCGCCGTAGTCGTAGGCCCAGATGATCTCGTTGAGGAAGCATTCCCTGCCGAAGAGCGCATCCAGCATGACTTTGGCGTAGTGGACCTCACGATAGTCCAGGTGCAGGTACAGCGTGCCGGTCGCAGCCAACAGCCTCCATGCCTGTTCAAGCCGGGGTGCCAGGAAGTCCCAGTAGCTGATAAACGTGTCGTCGTAGGCGGTCAGCGCCCCCCGGAGAGTCTGGTAGGTCTGCCCCTTGAATCCCACCCGGTCGCCCGCCGCGGAGCGGACGGTGCGGATGCGCTGGGCCCGCTGGGTCCGTCCGGTGTTGAACGGCGGATCGATGCAGATCAGCTGGAAGGACCCGGCCGGGAGGGTTTCGAGTACTGGGAGGTTGTCTCCGGCGATCACGGTGTTCGGTGAGTCGGCGTCCCACAGTGGTGCGTGCACCGGTCCAGCCTACCCAGCGCAGCGGCGTACTTCCTCACGGATGCGCGGGAACAGGGGGTGCTCCGGCCCTAAACCGGTGATCTCAGCGGTGAATTCATCGGCTGTGACTGATCCTTGGTGCACCTCCGCCAGGGCGCGCTGCAGCTGCGCCGCCTCGTCATCCTCCGGAGCGTGGAATGTCAGGGCTGCGCTGATCGCCGCCAGCAGGCCATCGACCCCCATCCCTAGCTCGGCCGCCTCAGCGGCTGGCGCGATGAACCGTTCCTTCCGGGAAAGCTTGCGCAACGGTTGCCGTCCCACGCGAGTGGTGGTGTCCGGAAGTGCGGGATTGCGGAACCGTTGCAGAATGGCCGCCCGGTATTCGGCCATATCGGCGGCGCTGAAACCGTGCTTGGCGACCAGCAGGGCGGAGGTCTCCCGCAGCGCGGCCTCCACCCCTCCGCTGACCTGTGGATCGGCGAGCGAAGCGGCAATTGTTGTGTGGCCGGCGGCGCTGCCCAAGTAGGCCGCCGAAGCATGTCCGGTGTTGACCGTGAAGAGCTTGCGCTCAATGTAGGGCTCGAGATCCGGGACGAAGTGGACTCCGGGGATCTGCGGGCGGTCACCACCGAAAGGCGCGGACTCGATGACCCATTCATAGAAGGGTTCCACGGTGACGTCGACTCCTGTGTCGCCGGACTGACCGGGCACGATCCGGTCCACAGCGGTATTGGCGAAGGTGGCCTTTGCGCGCAGCTGGGGCCACTGCGACCCGGCCAGTCGTTCGACCTCCCCGCGCAAAGTGTCGGTGGCTCGCACGGCGTTCTCGCAGGCCATGACCTGCAGCGGCGGCAGCTGTGCCGAACGCAGTTGGAGACCGTCCACGATGTGCTGGGCAATAAACTTCAGCACACCGGGACCCACCGCGGTGGTCACCAGGTGCGCCTCGGCGACTTCCTGCGCCACAGCCTGCGGTTCGGCAGCGCTGTTGATAGCCCGGAACCCGGTCACGGTGGTGTCCCGCCCGCCCTCACCGGCCTCGCGCACTGTGTAGGAATCCGCCGCGTTGAGGGCATCCACCAACGCCGCGGCGACGTCGGAGAACACCACCTCGTACCCGGCCTGGTGCAGCAGCACGCCGACGAACCCGCGTCCGATGTTCCCGGCCCCGAAGTGAACTGCCTTCATGCTTGTCTCCCCCATGTTTGGTGATAGAACCCGTTAGGGCGTCTCGGGATGTGGGAAACTCGGCGCGAAAGTACTGAAGTTTCCCACATCCGGAGACGCTGTGCTGGTGGGCGGGTCAGTTGTCGTTCACACCGCTGAGCAGTGCGTGGAGTTCGGCCTCTGAGGCGGCGGCCTCCAGCTGAGCCACCTTGGACTCGTCGGAGAACAGTTCTGCTATTCGGGCCAGCAACTGCAGGTGCTCATCCCCGACTCCCGCGATGCCGACCACGAACCTCACCTGGTCACCCGCCCAGTCGACGCCGCCGTCATAGCGGACTACCGAGAGGGCACTGGACTTGATGCTGGACTTCGCCTCATTGGTCCCGTGAGGGATCGCAAGTCCGCTTCCCATATAGGTGGATGCCGTTGCCTCCCGGTCACGCATCGCCTGGAGATAGTCCCCTGTGACGGCACCGGCGGAGACAAGGATCTCCTGGGCCTCGCGCAGCGCCTCCTCCTGCGTGGCGGAACCGGCGCGGATCCGAATCCGGTCCTGAGTCAGCACCCGTGGCTCCACGGCGGTGCGGGTACCGCTGGCGTGCTCAGCTGACGAAGCCGGGGCTTCGGAACCGGCGGCAACCGCCTGGTCGTCTCCGCTCTGTTGGACCAACTCCACCACCTCGTCATACTCCGGGGCGTTCATGAAATTGTTCACTGAGACGTGGATGGCCTGCGGCTCCTTGGGCCGGGCCCGCTCGGTCAGCGTCTGCTGGGTGATGACGAGGTCAGCGTCACCCGGGAGGGATGAGATCGCCTTGTTCGTGACGTAGACGTCACTGATCCCGGCAGCCGAGAGCTTGTTCCGCAACACTGAGGCACCCATGGCGGAGGATCCCATGCCGGCGTCACAGGCGAAGTAGATGGTGCGGATCCGATCGGCGGCCGCGCTCGGCACGCCGGCGCTGAGACTGGCCAGCGCTGAGGAGCTCTTGCCCTTGGCCGCCTCAGTCTTCGCGATAGCTGCGGAGAACTGATCTCCCAGCTCCATGTCTCGCTTGCGGGAGGACAACAGGATCACCGCGGCCACTGCGAAGGTGACCCCCGCAGAGAGCACCCAGCCGAATGTCACTCCGACCACATTGCCCACACCCCCGCCGAGGGACTGGACATAGACAGCGATGATTGAACCCGGGGCCGCGGGGGCCTGCAGGCCCACACCCAGGAGCATGTTGGTGGTCACGCCCGTCATGCCGCCGGCCACCATGGCCAGCAGCAGGGCCGGCTTCATCAGCACGTAGGGGAAGTAGACCTCATGGATCCCGCCGACGAAGTGGATCAGCGCAGCACCTGGGGCGGTGGCCTTCGCCGCCCCGACCCCGAAGACCGAGAATGCCAGCAGCAGGCCCAGTCCGGGCCCGGGGTTCGCCTCCAGCAGGAACAGGATCGAGCTTCCTTGAGCGTCGGCCTGCTGGGTTCCCAAGGGGGTCAGCACACCGTGGTTGATGGCGTTGTTGAGGAAGAACACCTTGGCCGGCTCGATGAGCACGGAGGTCAGCGGGAGCAGGCTGTTGTCGATCAGCCACTCCACGCCGGTGCCGAGGGCGGCCATCAGCCAGTTGATCGGCGGTGCCATGACAAAGAAGCCGACCGCGAGCAGCAGGAATCCGAGAATGCCCGCGGAGAACATATTGACCAGCATCTCGAAGCCGGGCTTGATCTTGCCCTCCCAGACGGCGTCGAGCTTTTTCATCAGCCACGCGGACAGGGGCCCCATGAGCATGGCGCCGATGAACATGTGCACGTACCCGAGCTGATCCTCACCGGCCGGCAGCGCAGCATTGAACTGGTCGATAATGTGGTCTGATCCGACGATGACGCCCACTGCGGCCACAGCCCCGACGACGGCTCCACGCGTCTCGTAGATCAGCCGACCGCCCTGCATGGCGATCAGTATGGGCAGCAGGTAGTGGATCATCGGGAAGATGACCCCCGCCAGCGCGTTGGTGGGTTCCCATCCTGCTTCGGTGAATTCGGAGACATTGACGACCACAGCGGTGACAATGCCCCAGGCGATGAGCGCGGGAATGTTCGGCATGATCATGCCGGAGAGGAAGGATCCGAACTTTTGGACTCCGACGCGGAACCGCCCCGGCTGGGAGGCAGCTGCGGACGTGGAGTCGGATGACGACGTCGTCATGGGTATGCCCTTTTCACTCGTTGGTCAGGGTGGTAGCAGTATGTTGAGCGGCCTGGAGAGCCTCTGCCGCGGTGGATGCGGAAACAGCGGCTGTGGCGATGGCGCGCGCCTGATCCTTGGTGAACCGCAGCAGCTCAGCGCGGACATCGGCCAAAGCGGCCGGCGCCATGGACAGCGAGGTGACACCGAGCCCAACCAGCACCACGGCCAGCAGGGGGTCAGCAGCTGCCTCGCCGCAGACACCGACCGGTTTGCCGGTGACGGTCCCGGCTGCCCCCACCTCCCGGACCAGCTTCAGCACGGCGGGGTGCCAGGGGTCCTGAAGCCCGGCGACTGAGCCGAGCAGCCGGTCGGCGGCCATCGTGTACTGAGTGAGGTCATTGGTGCCGATGGACGCGAAGTCTGCCGTCTTGAGGATCTGCTCGGCCAGCAGCGCAGATGACGGCACTTCCACCATGACTCCGGCGGTCTTGAGCCCGTGCTGGTGGGCGAACTTCGCGAATGTCTCGGTCTCCTCCACTGTGGAGACCATCGGCGCCATCACCCACAGGTCGGCAGAAGTGACCTCCTGCGCCTGGGCCAGCGCAGAGAGCTGATCACGCAGCACTTCTTCATTGGTCAGCAGGGCGCGCAGGCCGCGCAGTCCCAAGGCGGGGTTCTCCTCCTCCGCATCGTTGAGGAAGGGCAATGGTTTGTCGGCTCCGGCATCCAGTGCTCGGACCACCACTTTCTTGCCGGGGAACGCTTCCAGCAGCTCTTGATACGCCTTCCGCTGGGCCTCCACGCTGGGCGCGGACTCAGAGGAGAGGAACAAGAACTCGGTGCGGAAGAGTCCTACGCCCTCGGCCCCCAGCTGGACGGCTTCGGCCGCGCTTTCCGGGGTGCCGAGATTCGCCAACAGTGGGACCGGGGTGCCGTCCGCCAGCGCACCGTCGGTCAGCGGCGCAGCCTGCGCAGCCGCCCGAGCCTGCACTCGGGCTGCGGCCTCGGCACGTTGCTCCTGGGTGGGGCTCACCACGATCGTTGAGTTGGCGGCATCTACGATCACTTCGTCACCGTCAGCTAATCGGGAGGCCTCAGCGACGCCCACCACGGCGGTGATGCCTTTCCCGCGAGCGAGGATCGCAGTGTGGGAGGTGGGCCCTCCCTCGATGGTCACCAGCGCCAGGACCTTGTCCAGGTCCAGCAGAGCAGTGTCAGCCGGAGCGAGGTCCTGTGCGACCAGCACGAAGGGGTGCCCTGGGTCCGGCACACCCGGTGGCGGGTCGCCGCGCAGTGCCGCCACCACGCGGGCAGCGACGTCGTGCAGGTCGGCCGCGCGTTCACCGAGGTAGCCGCCCAGGGCCTGAAGCGTCTCGGCCATCTCCGCGAACGCCGTGTGCACTGCGTACTCACCGGTCTGGCCCTGCGCCAGGAGCGTCTCCACCGCCTCTTGCACGGTGGGGTCCTGGGCCATCATGACCTGCGCGTCGAGAACCTCCTGAGCTTGACCGCCCGCAGTCTGCCCACGGGTGGTCAGATCTGCGGTGACCGCGGCGATCGCCTCGGTGACCCGCTGGGACTCCTGCTCATGTGTCAGCAGACTCGGCTCCGCTGGCGGCGGGAGCGGCGGTGGTGACATTCTGGCCACCGGGCCTACGGCGACGCCGCGGCCGATCCCGGTCCCTTTCATCGCGGACTGGGCTGCAGCAGACATGAGGATCAGGCCTCGTCGTGGTCGGTTTTGAGGAATGTTTCCAGTGTGTCGAGTGCAGCCTCAGCACCATCACCGGCTGCGGTGATGGTCACCTCGTCGCCCTTGTCCACGCCCAGGGACATCACCCCCAGGATGGAGGCGGCGTTGACTGACTTATCACCCTTGGCGATGGTCACCTGCGCGCCGGTGTTCTGCGCTGCTTCGACGAACAGCTTGGCCGGACGAGCGTGAAGGCCTTGGGATGACCCGACGGTGACAGTGCGAGTTGCCGACATGATGGTGCCTTTCCGTTGAATAATGCGTAATTCGATTCTCCCGTGACGCAGCCCACATCAGAAGTGTTTTCAGGCCAGACTTGTTTCCGCCCCTGCGGAAAGTTCCAGCTCGGCATCGCAGGGTTCTGAGCTGCGAGAGCCGCCGACGCGCAGCGTCACAGGCGCGGTGTCATAGGGTAAGTGGCATGCGCAGGCGTCCGGAACAGGTGGCGAGTCTGCTGCTGCGCGCAGAGGGCTGGGTCACCGCAGCCTCACTGGCCGACTCCCTCGGCGTGACCCCGCGCAGTGTCCGGTCCTACATCTCACAGCTGAACGCGCGCAGCGCACCACGCACAGCTGTCGAATCGGGCCCCCAGGGGTACCGGGCCGAGCGGGCCGTACTGGCACGACTGCGCGCCGAGAGCGAAAGCGCCACGCCGCAGGACCGGGTGCACACGCTGGTCCGGGAGCTGCTCGGAGCTGACGCCGGGGTCGACATCCACCGCACAGCGAGCCTGCGTCACGTCTCGGAAGCCACGGTGGAGTCCGATGTGGCCCGGGTCCGGGACCTCATTGCGGGCAGCGGGCTGAAACTGCAGCGTTCCGGGTCCCGGGTGATGCTGGTCGGTGATGAGCTGGCGCAGCGGCGCTTGGTCTCGCAGCTGGCGCACCAAGAGATGGACGCCGGGTTCGCTGACATCGCGAGCCTGCGGCGCACCGTTGGCCTGAAATCCATCGATCCTGGGGCGTTCTCCCCGTTCAAACAGGACCTGACCACCGGTCTGGGCGAGCAGGGGTACTACGTGAACGAACTCGCGGTCTCTGACGTGATTCTGCACGTCGCCATCGCTGCTGACCGCGTCACCCAGGGCCGGGCCCTGACGGGCAGCCATGTGGACCCCACTCCCGCGCAGCAACGGGTCGCGGAGCTGCTCGATGAGCTCACGCTCCGGCACTTCGGCACACGTGTGGGGCTCGGCGATGTGCACCACCTCGCGTCATTGATCCTGACCCGCGCGGTAATCCCGAAGGGTGAGGACCTCGAGGTGGGTCTGGACCCGCACATTGAATCGGTGGTGCGAAGAGCCGTTCAACATGCCGCCGAGGAGTACTTGGTGGACATCTACCACGACGATTTTCTGCGCAGGCTCAGTCTGCATGTGCAGAACCTGGTCCACCGGGCCAAAGAACAGGCGTGGTCCAGGAACCCGCTGACCCGCTCACTCAAAGCCGCCTACCCGATGGTGTTCGAAGTGGCGGTCTCCATTGCCAGCGAAGTCGGCCATCACCTGCAGCTGAGCATCGGCGACGACGAGATCGCCTACATCGCCATGCATGTGGGAGGTCGGCTGGAGCGCAACCGGCGAAGTGAGACGGTGCTGACCGCGACGATTGTCTGTCCGGGGTATTACGAGCTGCATGAGCTGCTCCGCTCACGCATTGACCGGTCTTTGGGCGCCTCCGTCGAGGTCACCGCCGTGGAGACGGAGATGTCCCCGGACTGGGGGGCGCTGACCACCGACCTGGTGCTGACCACTGTCGAACCCCCGGTGCCTGACGAGCGGACGGTGCTGCTGCCTCCTTTCCTGACGGAGGCCGACACCGAAAGGATTGCCGCTGCGGCCGCCCGACGCCGCCGCGCCCGACGGCTGGCCCGGCTGCGGGCTGAGCTGGAACACTATTTTGATCCTCACGCCTTTGTCCGCCCCCTGCAGGCGATGAGCGAACCGGAGGTGATCCGGGCGCTGGGAGCCCCACTTATCGAGCTGGGGGTAATAGACGCGGACTACATCGACCGGGCGATCGCCCGCGAGGCGATGTCCTCCACAGCGTTCACGGACGCGCTGGCAGTGCCCCATGCCCTGAAGATGACCGCTGGGCGGACCGCACTTTCGGTGGGTGTGGCGGAGAGCTCCCTGCGCTGGGGGGAGAACCGTGTGCAGTTCGTCGTCCTGGTGGCTTTCAGCGAAGAGGACCGTGAGGCGTTTCAGACGATCTTTGAACAGCTGGTGGAGGTCTTCAACGAACGCGACTCAGTCCAGCGGCTGCTGCGCCGCGGCACAAACTTCACTGACTTCCTCGATGAGCTCACCGCCCTGATTGACGGCTGAGCGCGCCGACTGCCTAGCATCGAGGCCTCAGACCTTGGAGTGGGCCCTCTCCTGCATCTCCTCAATCTCCCGGCCCTTGGTCTCCGGGACATACTTCAGTACGAAGAACAAGCTGGCCAGAGCGCTGACCCCATAGAACCCATAGGCGAATACCAGGGAGAGTTCTGCCATCTGCGGGAAGAGTGTGGAGATCAGGAAGTTGGAACCCCAATTGAAGGCCGAAGCGACCCCCAGGGCCACAGCACGGATGCGGTTCGGGAACATCTCACCGAGCATCAGCCACATGAAGGGGCCCCACGTGGCACCGAAGCCGAGCACAAAGATGTTGGCTGAGACCAGCGCGACGACGCCCCACGGCTCTGGCAGCGACACCACGGTCTCCACATCACCGAATTCGTTGGTGGCGGTTGACTCCACTGCTTGTGAGAAAGCCACTGCCATAGTCAGCAGCCCTGCTGCCATGACCGCGGAGCCCACCACCAGAGGGATGCGGCGGCCAACCTTGTCCACGATCAAGATACCCACGATGGTGGCAAGGATGTTCACACAGGTGGTGATGACTTGGACCAGCAGGGCCTGGTCCTCCGCGATGCCGACAGCCTGCCAGAGCGTGGTGGAGTAGTAGAAGATCACATTGATGCCCACAAACTGCTGGAACACCGCGAGTCCAATGCCCACCCAGACGATAGGCATCAGCTTGCCGTTGACGAAGAGGTCTCTGAGCTTCTGCCGGGCCTCCAGATTGATGGTGCGCTGGATGTCTTCGATCTTCGTCTTCACCGCAGCGGACCCGCTGAGACCGACCACTTCGGTGAGGATCCTGGCCGCGGCGTCGTTCTTGCCGCGGGAGACCAGATAGCGCGGGGATTCCGGAATGCTCAGTGCCAACAGCCCGTAGATCAAGGCCGGGGCTGCCTCGGAAAGGAACATCCACCGCCAGGCGTCAAGCCCGAACCAGAGCTGCTCTGCTGCCCCGCCGGCCAGATTGGCGAAGAGGGCATTCGAAATTGCGGCCATGAAGATACCAGTCACGATGGCCAGCTGGAACAGCGAGCCCAGCCGCCCCCGCCAGGCACTCGGCGACACCTCCGCGATGTACGCCGGCGCGATCACTGAGGCCATGCCGACACCGATGCCGCCGACCAGACGCCAGAAGATGAGATCGTGGACGCCCAGCACCAGAGCACACCCGACTGCGGAGAAGAAGAATAGCGACGCCGCCAGCAGCATGGCCTTCTGCCGGCCGACTCGGTCGGAGATCACTCCCCCGCTGAAAGCCCCGATCACACAGCCGAGCAACGCACTGGAGACGCTGAAACCGCTCATGAGCGCTCCGAGCTCAAACTCTGCGCGTATCGGAGCGACGGCGCCGTTGATGACCGCTGTATCGAATCCGAAGAGAAAGCCACCGAAGGCTGCAACCATCACAATCCAGACGACGGGGCCGACAGCTGGTGAGGCGGAGGGCGAATGTGGAGCCATGACTTTGAAGTCCTTCCGGGATGAAGCGCGGCGCAGCGGGCGCAGCGGGCGGACCGTGCGGGTCAGCGGCAGCTCAGCAGCAGCTCAGCGGCAGGGCGATCCTACCTGAGAACCCCGGTGATGACTCACCGACCTGGGGCTTCTGCGTCACATCAGCGTCGTCGCTGGCCGTTCAGCCCGCGCGGCTCCGCCGGGCACGGGTCTGCTCAGCCCGGGCGGCCAGCTCATCCTCGGCGGGATAGTCCACCCGTTCCAGCACCAGGCCCTGCGGGGGGGCAAGCCGGACACGCTGGTCCCACATCGGCTCCTGCAGCCGCGACATGAGCCACCCGGGGGCGCGCCGGCCTTCCCCGACGTCGAGACACGCCCCTACCAGGGCGCGGACCATATGGTGGCAGAAGGCATCAGCTGTAATCAGCACGGCGATCACGCCGTCCGGCTGGCGAGACACGGTGAATTCTGTGAGCAGGCGGATACTCGTGGCGTGCTCTCGGGGGCGGCAGAAACTGCCGAAGTCGTGCAGGCCCAAGGCACTGGTCGCCTCGGCATCCATCATCTCCGCGTTCAACTCCCCCTGTGGGCAGTGCTTCCGGGAGGGGCGAATCCATGCAGTGTCGTGACGGCGGACGGGATCCCGGAGTCCGAGCCGATCAGCGATCCGGTAGGAGTAGGTGCGCGTCAGCGCGGAGAACCGGGCGTCGAAGTCATCCGGCACGGGGCTGGCGGCGTGGAGCGTCACAGCCCCACCCTCCCTGCCGAGTACCCCGTTGAGCCGCTGAAGGAGAGCGGTCTCGGGGGCAATGTCTCTGCCGCGGGACAGGGTGTGCCACTCCCCCTCACTGAGGTCGAGGTGGACCACCTGGCCCCGGGCGTGGACGCCAGCGTCAGTGCGTCCGGCGACCACCACCGGCACCTCCCGCCGCACCACTGTGGTCAGCGCCCGGCGGAGCACGCCTTCCACAGTGCGTTGGCCGGGCTGGTCTGCCCAACCGCTGTAGGCCATGCCGTCATAGGCGAGGTCCAGACGAACACGCATGATTGTCACTCTAACGCTGCTTAAGCGTGTGGGCCCCGACCACTTGGTCGGGGCCCACACACGTACTGGTCGAAAAGACCTACTTGTCTTCGCCGGCCTCTGCTGAGTCTGACTCAGCTGCCGTCTCGGTCTCGGTCTCGGCCGGCGAGTCCGTCTGAGCCTCGCCCGCTGCGGGCTCTTCCGACTCTGCCGGCTCGGTCTCCTGAGTCTGCGCTGAGGCGGCTGCGACTGCGGACTCCGCATCGCGAACGACCTGCTGCTTGGGGCTGACCGGCTCCATCACCAGCTCGATGACAGCCATGGGGGCGTTATCGCCCTTGCGGTTGCCGATCTTGGTGATGCGGGTGTAGCCGCCCTGCCGCTCGGCCATCGCCGGAGCGATCACGGTGAACAGCTCGTGCACAATGGCCTGGTTGGTGGCATTCTGTGCACTGATCTTCGCGACCACCTGGCGGCGGGCAGCCAGATCGCCCTTCTTCGCCACCGTGATCAGACGCTCCGCGTAGGGGCGCAGACGCTTGGCCTTGGTCACCGTGGTGGTGATCGAGCGGTGCTCGAAGAGGTTGGCGGCCAAGTTGGCCAGCATCTGCTTCTCGTGCGCCGGGCTGCCGCCGAGGCGCGGTCCCTTAGTGGGGGTTGGCATGGTCTCTTACTCCTTGTGGAAAGCGCTCACCGTATGAAGCGAACGAATGTCTTGTACCTGTGGCTCAGCTGGAGAACTGAGCGTCGGCCTCGTCGTCGTACTCGGCCTGTTCAGCAGCGAAGCGAGCGGCCGTGGGGTCAAAGCCTTCGGGTGAGTCCTTCAGCTGAAGGTTGTACTCCACCAGCTTCTCCTTGACCTCATCGATGGACTTCGCACCGAAGTTCCGAATGTCCATCAGATCCGCCTCGGAGCGAGCGGTGAGCTCACCAATGGTGTGGATGCCCTCACGCTTGAGGCAGTTGTATGAGCGCACAGTGAGCTCAAGGTCCTCAATGGGAAGAGCCATATCGGCCGCGAGGGCAGCGTCAGTCGGGGAAGGTCCGATCTCGATGCCCTCAGCGGAGATGTTGAGCTCCTTGGCCAGGCCGAACAGCTCCACCAGGGTGGAGCCCGCCGAGGCCAGGGCGTCGCGGGGAGCCATGGAGGGCTTGGCCTCCACGTCGATGGTCAGCTTGTCGAAGTCGGTGCGCTGTTCGACACGCGTGGCCTCGACCTTGTAGCTGACCTTCTCCACCGGGGAGTAGATGGAGTCCACCGGGATGCGGCCGATCTCCGAGTCCTCGAGCTTGTTCAGCGCCGCGGAGACGTAGCCGCGGCCGCGTTCGATGGTCAGCTCCAGGTCCAGCCGGCCGTCTTCATTGAGCGTCAGCAGCTGCTGGTCAGGGTTGTGGAACTCCACACCTGCTGGCGGCGTGATGTCCGCTGCGGTGACCGGGCCGGGGCCTTCCTTGCGGAGGTAGGCCACAACCGGCTCATCGTGCTCGGACGAGACGGAGAGCTTCTTGACGTTGAGGACCAGCTCGGTGACATCCTCTTTGGCACCGGCGATGGTGCTGAACTCGTGCAGGACACCGTCGATCCGGATGCTGGTGACTGCTGCGCCGGGGATGGAGGACAGCAGGGTCCTGCGCAGGGAGTTGCCCAGGGTGTAGCCGAAACCTGGTTCGAGCGGCTCGATGGTGAAGCGTGAACGGTTCTCGTCGACGACTTCTTCAGTCAGCGTGGGGCGCTGTGCAATAAGCACTGGTCATTCCTTTCAGAGTGCGTCCGCTATATGACGCATTCTTTTTCAGTGGGCTGCCGACTCGCGGGGCCGCCGTCTGGGGAGACAGCGGCACCGCATGCCGGCTGTGAGGGCTGGGTGAATGAAGCCGCGTCAGACGCGGCGGCGCTTGGGCGGACGGCAGCCGTTGTGGGCGCTGGGGGTGACATCCTGGATCGAGCCGACCTCCAGGCCGGCGGCCTGGAGCGAGCGGATCGCAGTCTCACGTCCGGACCCTGGGCCCTTGACGAAGACCTCCACCTTTTTCATCCCGTGCTCCTGAGCACGCTTGGCAGCCTGCTCGGCGGCCATCTGCGCGGCGAAGGGGGTGGACTTCCGGGAGCCCTTGAAGCCGACCTCACCGGAGGACGCCCATGAGATCACGGCACCGGTGGAATCGGTGATGGAGACGATGGTGTTGTTGAAGGTCGACTTGATGTGAGCCTGACCCTGGGTGATGTTTTTTGATGCGCGGCGGCGTGGCTTGCGCGCCGCAGTACGGCTCTTGGGGGGCATTGGAACTCCTGACTACTTCTTCTTGCCTGCGACGGTCTTCTTGGGGCCTTTGCGGGTGCGCGCATTGGTCTTGGTGCGCTGACCACGGACAGGCAGGCCACGGCGGTGCCGCAGCCCCTCATAGGAGCCGATCTCGACCTTGCGGCGAATATCGGAGGAGACTTCGCGCCGGAGGTCACCCTCAACGGTGAAGTTGCCTTCGATGTAGTCGCGCAGAGCAACCAGCTGCTCGTCGGTGAGGTCCTTCACGCGGGTGTTGCCGTCAACACCTGTGACCTCAACGACTTGTTCGGCGCGGGTACGACCCACGCCATAGATATAGGTAAGTGCGATCACCGTGCGCTTTTCGCGCGGGATGTCGACACCAGCCAGACGTGCCATACGGCAGTCCTCCTTGTGTTCTTCCGAAGGTCTGTGACAGCGCAACCCCAATGGGTCCCGGCCCCGCAACGGAGCCTGGTTCCGACGCCGGAGGTGACGTCCTCAGTGGGTCTCCGGCCTTCGGGAACCGGAGGTGTGCTCGCCAGCTCATTTGCAAGCTGCACTGCCATATCTGTATTGAGCTGTGGTCCTTCGCAGGGTGTGTCTTACGCCCGCAGGCGCACGACGTTCAGCCCTGGCGCTGCTTGTGGCGCGGGTTCTTGCAGATCACACGGACAATCCCACCACGGCGGATGGTCTTGCAGTCCGAGCAGATCGGCTTGACACTCGGCTGAACCTTCATGTCGGTTCTCCTACTCTTGCTTACTTGTAGCGGTAGACGATGCGGCCGCGGTTGAGGTCATAAGGACTCATCTCCACTACAACCCGGTCCTCGGGGAGGATGCGGATGTAGTGCTGGCGCATCTTGCCCGAGATGGTGGCCAGGACAACGTGGTCGTTCTCCAGCTTGACCCGGAACATTGCATTGGGCAGGGCTTCGACCACCCGGCCCTCAACTTCGATGACGCCTTCTTTTTTCCCCATATTCTCCACACAACGATCGCGATTCCGCTGACCTGCTTCAGTGCAGAGCAGACTGCACGAAAAAGGGGTCAGAGAATCTGGGCTTTTTGCTTCAGAGCCTTGCGGGCACACAGGACCGCAGAGACAACCAACAAAAGATACTACCGGAGTCAAGCCTGCCGCGCCAATCTGCTGTCACAGGCTGGTCCTCACGGTATCGGAACTGGCGTCACACCCAATGGTTCGAGGTCTGCGGCGCCCCCATCAGGGGCGGTGAGGACCCAGACACCGTCGCGGTGACGGCACACAGAGTGTTCCCACTGGCTGGCGTGCGCCGCGTCAGCAGTCACCACCGTCCACTCGTCACTGAGCACCTTGGTCTCGATGCTGCCGCGGACCAGCATCGGCTCGATGGCCAGCGCCATACCTGGTTTGATCTTGGCACCCTTCATCCCGGTGGCATAGTTGAAGACGTCAGGCGGCAGGTGCATGGCGGAGCCGATGCCGTGACCGACGTAGTCTTCCAAGATCCCCAGTGGCTTGCCGGGTTGGGAGTTCACATAGTCCTCCACGGCTTCGCCGATCTCCCCAATGTGCTTGGCAGTGGCGAAGGCGGCTATGCCGTGCCAGAGCGCTGCCCGGGTGATCGCCGAGAGCCGCTCGTCCTCCGGGTCTGCGGTCCCTGAACTGCTGGATCCCAGGATCACGGTGCGGGCGGAGTCGGAGTGCCAGCCTTGGACGATGCATCCGGCGTCGATCTTCAGCACGTCACCGACCTCCAAGACCCGCTCGCCGGGGATCCCATGGACCACCTCGTCGTTCACCGACGTGCAGATGTGCCCGGGGAAGCCGTGATAGTTCAGGAAGTTCGGCACCGCACCGCGGGCTGCGATGGACTCGGCGAAGATCTCGTTGAGCTCCCCCGTGGTCACCCCCGGGCGCGCGGCCGCAACAGTGGTGTCCAGCGCCTCGCACAGCACTGAACCGGCTGCGTCCATGTGCTTGAGCTGCTGGTCGGTCTTCAGCTCGATGCGTCCGCGGGAGAACACGTTAGGAGTTCAGGGCTTCCATGATGCGGACGTTGACCTCATCCACAGAGCCCAGGCCGTCGACCTGCTTGACCAGATTCCGCGTCTTGTATTCGTCGATCATCGGTCGGGTCTCGTTCTCGAAAAGCTCGAGCCGACGCCGGATCACGGTCTCGTCGGCGTCGTCGGCCCGACCCTCGGTCTCCGCGCGGTGCTTCAGGCGCTGGGTGAGCTCCTCGGTGTCGGCAGTGAGTTCCAGCACGACGTCGAGCTCAACACCCAGACGGGCCAAGATCTCATCCAGGGTGGCGGCCTGGGTGCGGTTGCGGGGATAGCCGTCGAGGAGGAAGCCGTCGGCGGCGTCGTCCCACCGCAGCCGGTCTTCGACCAGGCGGTTGGTCAGCGAATCGGGTACCAGATCCCCGGCGTCGACATACTTCTTTGCCTCTTGGCCGAGTTCGGTCTCCCCTTTGATGTTGGCCCGGAAAATGTCACCCGTGGAGATGGCGACAATGCCCAGTTTTTCTGAGACCAGCTTGGCCTGTGTACCTTTGCCGGAACCCTGTGGTCCAACGATCAGCATTCGCGTCATCGCAGCAGCCCTTCGTAGTTGTGTTGTTCCATCTGTGCACTGATCTGTTTCACCGTCGTCAGTCCGACGCCGACCATAATCAGGATTGAGGTGCCGCCGAACGGGAAGTTCTGGTCCGCTCCGATGAGCACGAAAGCCATCAGCGGGATCATCGCGACGAAACCGAGATACAGCGAGCCGGGGAAGGTGATGCGGCTGATGACATAAGCCAGATAGCCCTCGGTGGGCTTCCCGGCGCGTACTCCTGGGATGAACCCCCCATACTTGCGCATATTCTCCGCGACCTCATTCGGGTTGAACGTGATCGAGACGTAGAAGTAGGTGAATCCCACGGTCATCAGGAAGAACGTGGCCATGTACACCGGGTGCGCGCCGTCGAAGTACTGGTTGAGGAAGACGAAGATGCCAGAGGGCTCCTCGCCCGGGGCCGGCTGGTTGAACTGCATCGCCACTGAGGGAAGCATCAGCACCGAGGAGGAGAAGATCACCGGGATCACGCCAGCCATATTGACCTTGATGGGGATGTAGGTGCTGGTACCGCCAACGGTCCGGCGCCCGATCTGCTTCTTCGCGTACTGCACCGGCACTCGCCGCTGGGACTGTTCGACGAAGACGATGGCTGCGATGAGGCACAGCCCGATGATGCAGATAGCGGTGAAGACTCGCCAATCCTGCTCAATCCAGATCTGCCGCATGGAACCGGGGAAGCCAGCAGCGATGGCCACGAAGATCAGGATGGACATGCCGTTGCCGACTCCGCGCTCAGTGATCTGCTCACCCAGCCACATGATCATCGCCACACCGGTGGTCATCACCAGGATCATCAGCAGAATCACCGGCAGGGAGTCGTCCGGGATGATTTCACCGGGCTCGCAGCCCAGCAGGGCTCCTGAGCGCGCCATCGTCACCAGCACAGTGGCGTTGAGGGTAGCCAGTGCCAGAGTGAGGTAACGGGTGTACTGGGTCAGTTTCGCCTGGCCCTGAGCGCCTTCACGCTGCAGTGCCTCGAACCGCGGGATCACCACACGAAGCAGCTGCACGATGATGGCTGCGGTGATGTAGGGCATGATGCCGAGTGCGAAGACAGAGACCTGGAGCATCGCGCCGCCGGTAAACATGTTGACGAAGGAGTAGAGCCCTCCGTCGGTGTTGCCCAGAGCGAGGCAGCGCTGCACACCGTTGTAGTCCACTCCGGGTGCGGGAATGAATGCGCCGATCCGATAGATCGTGATGATCCCTAACGTGAATAGGATCTTCATGCGCAGGTCAGGTGATGCGAACACCCTGGCTATTGCGCTGAACAAGCGTCCTCCTCTGTGGGCGCGGCATTTCTCATGGGCCGACCGCCGTCCATCATCCTACCCGCCGCAGCACTGGTGAAAGAATCGGGGTCAAACAGGTTCAGCCCCCGCTTGTGCAGCGGGGGCTGACTCATGTCTCAGCTGGAGACGATCACTCAGCAGCTGGGGCGTTCTTCAGCGGAAGCTGCTGAACGGAGCCACCTGCAGCCTTGATCTTCTCTTCGGCGGAAGCGGAGAAGCCGTGGGCTTTCACGTTGACCGCCACCGAGATGTCCCCGGAACCGAGGATCTTCACCGGCTTGCCCTTGCGAGCGACGCCCTTGGCCACCAGGTCCTCGGCTGTGACGTCTCCACCCTCCGGATAGAGGTCGCCCAGCTTTGTGAGGTTGACGGGTGAGTACTCGACCCGAAACGGGCTCTTGAATCCACGCAGCTTCGGAAGGCGCATGTACAGCGGAAGCTGCCCACCTTCGAAGCCGGCGCGAACCTGGTTGCGTGCCTTGGTTCCCTTGGTGCCTCGACCTGCGGTCTTACCTTTGGAAGCCTCGCCTCGACCCACGCGCTGGCGGGCCTTCTTGGAGCCACGGGCAGGTTTCAGGTCGTGCAGCTTCAGGACCTCGGACTCGGCAGGAGTGTTCTCTGCCATCACTTGGCCTCCTCAACTTTGACAAGATGCTTCACGGTGTTGAGCATCCCCACCGTGACTGCGTCGGCATCGCGGACCACAGTGTGTCCGATGCGCTTCAGCCCCAGGGAGCGCACGGTCTCCCGGTGCTTCGGCTTGGTGCCGATGACGGACTTGGTCTGAGTGATCTCCAGCTTCGCATCCGAAACCTTGAGATCACGGGCAGTGGTGTATTGGACGTCTGCCATTGTCATGCACCTGCCTTCTGGGTACGTGCTTCGCGGTCTGCGGCCATTGTCCGCAGCATCGGAGCCGGTGCAACCTCATCGAGAGCCTTACCGCGGCGTGCGGCCACGGCTTCCGGCTCCTCGAGCTGCTTGAGGGCGTCGATGGTGCCGTGAACGATGTTAATGGCGTTCACCGAGCCCATGGACTTGGTCAGCACGTCGTGGATTCCGGCGCATTCCAGCACGGCACGCACGGGACCTCCGGCGATCACACCGGTACCGGCAGAGGCGGGGCGCAGCAGCACTACGCCAGCTGCGTCCTCACCCTTGACCAGGTGCGGGATGGTGGAACCGACGCGAGGCACGCGGAAGAAGCTCTTCTTCGCCTCCTCCACACCCTTGGCAATGGCCGCCGGCACTTCCTTGGCCTTGCCGTAGCCCACACCAACGGTGCCGTCGCCGTCGCCGACCACCACAAGTGCGGTGAAGCTGAAGCGCCGGCCGCCCTTGACGACCTTCGACACACGGTTGATGGTGACGACGCGCTCGAGGAACTTGTCCTTCTCCTCATCGCGGCCACCACGACCACGGCCCTCTCCTCGGCCGCGCCCACGTCCACGGCCTTCGCCGCGGGCGCCGCGCTCACCTCGGCGGGAGTCGCTCTTCTGGTCAGCTGCCTGAGTCTGCCCTGCAGACTCGGCGCTGGTCTTGTCGTTGGACTCAGTCACAGAGAAGTCCTTCTCATTAGTTGCGTTCTCACTCACAGCTTCAAACCGCCTTCCCGTGCGCCGTCTGCGACAGCGGCCACGCGACCGTGGTACTTATTGCCACCGCGGTCGAAGACCACAGCCTCGATGCCCACAGCTTTGGCACGCTCGGCGATCAGTTCGCCGATCTTCTTGGCCTTAGCGGTCTTGTCACCGTCGAAGCTGCGCAGGTCAGCTTCCATTGTGGTGGCGGAGACCATGGTCTTGCCTTCGAGGTCATTGACGACCTGAGCGACCATGTGGCGCGCGGAGCGGTTGACGACCAGGCGCGGACGCTCTGGTGAGCCTTCGACCTTCTTGCGCAGGCGCAGGTGGCGCCGGCCGCGGGCAGCGGACTTGGACTTGCCCTTGATACCGATAGCCATGGTTTACTTACCTGCCTTTCCGGCCTTGCGGCGAATCTGCTCGCCTTCGTAGCGCACGCCTTTGCCCTTGTACGGGTCGGGCTTGCGCAGTTTGCGGATATTCGCAGCGACCTCGCCGACCTGCTGCTTGTCGATCCCGGAGACTGCCAACTTGTTGGCACCCTCAACGGTGAAGGTGATGCCCTCTGGTGCTTTGACCGGCACTGGGTGGGAGTAGCCCAGGGCGAATTCGAGGTCGTTGCCCTTGGCCTGCACTCGATAACCGGTGCCGACAATCTCGAGCTTCTTGGTGAAGCCCTCGGTGACCCCGATGATCATGTTGTTGATCAGGCTGCGGGTCAGCCCGTGCAGGGAACGTGATTCGCGTTCGTCGTTGGGACGGTGGACGGTGATTGTCCCGTCCTCGACCTCCACGGTGATGCCCTCAGCCAGCGTGCGGCTGAGTTCACCTTTGGAACCTTTGATTCGGATTTCGCGGCCTTCGAGGCTGACCTCGATACCGGATGGGACGGTGATCGGAAGACGACCGATGCGTGACATAGTGCTCAGACTCCTTCCGGATTACCAGACGTAGGCGAGGACTTCCCCACCTACGCCCTTCTTGCCAGCCTGCCGGTCAGTGAGCAGACCGGAGGAGGTGGACAGGATAGCGATGCCCAATCCGCCCAGCACGTGCGGGAGGTTGTTGGACTTCGCGTAGACCCGCAGGCCCGGCTTCGAGATGCGCTTCAGGCCGGCGATGGAACGCTCACGGCTGGGCCCGAACTTGAGGTCGATGACGAGCTTCTTCCCGACCTCGGCCTCCTCTTCGCGCCAGTCGGTGATGTAGCCCTCTGCTTTGAGGATGTCAGCAATGCGGACTTTGAGCTTGGAGCTCGGCATTGTGACCTGGTCGTGGAATGCCGAGTTGGCGTTGCGCAGACGGGTCAGCATGTCTGCGACTGGATCAGTCATTGTCATATGAGACTTTTACTCTTCCTCGACGTGGTTTCCGTGCTCCGGAGCATCGCTCTGGTGCACGGACCTGCGGCGTAGTGATTACTGGTTGCTCTTGAAAGGGAAGCCCAGCGCGCGAAGCAGCGCCCGGCCTTCGTCGTCGGTGGTGGCGGTGGTCACCACAGTGATGTCCATTCCGCGGGGACGGTCGATCTTGTCCTGATCGATCTCGTGAAAGACCGCCTGCTCGGTGAGTCCGAACGTGTAGTTGCCGTTGCCGTCAAACTGGCGGTCGCTGAGTCCACGGAAGTCACGGATGCGCGGCAGCGCCAGCGTCACCAGACGATCGAGGAACTCCCACATCCGGTCGCCGCGAAGCGTGGTGTGTGTGCCGATGGGCTGGCCCTCACGCAGCTTGAACTGCGCGATCGACTTCCGAGCCCGGGTGACCTTGGGCTTCTGACCGGTGATCCTGGTCAGGTCATCGATGGCACCCTGGATGAGCTTGGAGTCCCGAGCGGCTTCGCCGACACCCATGTTGACCACGACTTTGACCAGGCCGGGGACCTGCATGACGTTCTTGTAGCCGAACTCGTTCTGCAGCGACTCGCGAATCTCTTCGCGGTACTTGCTCTTCAGTCGTGGAGTGATCTTCTCTGCAGTCTCGGTCATGACAGCTCCTTCCCGGAGGCCTTGGCGTAGCGGACCTTCTTGACTTCGCCGTCCACCTCTTCGAAGCGGTATCCCACACGGGTCGGCTTCTCAGTGTCTGGGTCGACTACTGCCACATTCGAAATATGAATTGGGGCCTCGGACTCCACAATGCCGCCCTCGTTCTGACCGAACTGGCCAGCACGCAGGTGACGCTTGACCCGGTTGACACCCTCGACGACGACGCGGTCGTTCTTCGGGATGACCTGGAGAACCTTGCCCTGCTTGCCCTTGTCCTTGCCGGTGAGCACCTGGACGAAATCGTCTTTCTTGATCTTGGCCACGGTTACAGCACCTCCGGTGCGAGGGAGACGATCTTCATGAAGCGCTTATCGCGCAGTTCCCGGCCCACGGGCCCGAAGATGCGGGTGCCCCGGGGTTCTGGGGTGTCACCTTTGAGGATGACGGCAGCGTTTTCGTCGAAGCTGATGTAGGACCCATCGGTACGGCGGGTCTTCTTGCGTGAGCGCACGACGACGGCCTTGACCACCTCGCCCTTCTTCACGTTCCCGCCGGGGATGGCGTCTTTGACAGTGGCGACGAAGGTGTCGCCGATGCCTGCATAGCGGCGTCCGGAACCGCCGAGCACACGGATGACAAGGATCTCCTTGGCACCGGTGTTGTCGGCGATCTTCAGCCGCGATTCCTGCTGAATCACGTGTCTTCTCCTGTCGTCCTACTGGTCCTCGCACACACTGTCCGAGCCTGGTGGAACCTCTAGATTTCTGGATGCTCCCCCGCCGCTTTCCCACACACCATGGCTCCTGCGAGCTCCTTCTTTGGTGGATGGCCGAGGCGGCTTTGGGGGACGTGCGCTGTCCGTGGCGGAGAAAAACTACGCACACGGGCGCACAACTACAACAGTCTACACGCGAAGGGCCCGGAACCCAACTTGACGTTGGCGCTCCGAGCCCTTCGCATAAGATGTCAGCCGACCAGCGAAAGTTCGCCGGCCCCGCGGCTCACTTGGCCTTTTCGATGACCCGCACCAGCCGCCAGCGCTTGGTCGCTGACAATGGACGTGTCTCAGAGATCAGCACCGTATCCCCGATGCCGGCCTCCTGATTCTCATCATGGGCCTTGAACTTCGAGTGCCGCTTCATCACCTTCCCGTAGAGGGAGTGCTTACGACGGTCCTCAACCTCCACCACAATCGTCTTCTCCATCTTGTCGGAGACGACGACGCCGCGCAGGTTCTTGCGGTAGTTCCGATCAGCAGAGGTGTGGTCCTTGTTCCGCTGAACGGCCTCAGTTGTATTTTCACTCATGCCGAATCCTCCTCGGTCTCTTCAGCCTCAGCAGGGGCATCCACTGATTCACGGATGCCCAGCTCACGCTCGCGCAGCACAGTGTAGATGCGCGCGATGTCACGCTTGACGGCCTTCAGTCGAGCCGAGTTCTCCAGCTGGCCGGTGGCGGACTGGAAGCGCAGGTTGAACAGCTCTTCCTTGGCCCCACGGAGCTTGGTGCCCAGCTCAGCGTCGTTGAGCTCGGCCAATTTCTCAGTGGTCAGGTCTTGTGTTCCCACTGCCATGATCATTCACCACTCTCTCGGCTGATCACGCGTGCCTTCATCGGCAGCTTATGGATTGCCAGACGCAGGGCCTCTTTGGCCACTTCCTCGCTGACACCGGACAGCTCGAACATCACGCGTCCGGGCTTGACATTGGCGACCCACCACTCGGGGGAGCCCTTGCCGGAGCCCATACGGACTTCGGCAGGCTTCTTCGTCAGCGGGTGGTCCGGGTAGATGCTGATCCACACCTTGCCACCACGCTTGATGTGACGGGTCATCGCGATACGCGCCGACTCGATCTGCCGGTTGGTGACGTATGCCGGGCTGAGCGCCTGGATGCCGTACTCGCCGAAAGCCAGCTCCGTGCCGCCCTTGGCCATGCCACTGCGCTTGGGCTTGTGGGGTTTGCGGTACTTGACGCGCTTAGGCATCAACATCAGTTCTGCCCTCCTTCGGCGGCAGGTGCTGCTGTGGCTTCTGGGGCGGCACCGTCACGTCCGCGTCCGGCACCACGCCGACGACGATCTCCGCCGCCTGCGCCGCCGCGTCCGCCGCGGTCACCGCCACGTCCGCGTCCGGATGGCTGTGCCGCCTGCTGGGCGGCCAGTTCCTTAGCGGTAAGGTCACCCTTGTAGACCCAGACCTTCACGCCGATGCGCCCGAAGGTCGTCTTGGCCTCGTGCTTGCCGAAGTCAATGTTTGCGCGCAGGGTGTGCAGCGGCACACGGCCTTCACGGTAGAACTCTGAACGGGACATCTCAGCTCCGCCGAGGCGTCCGGAGCACTGGATACGAATACCCTTGGCCCCGGAACGCATGGCCGAGGAGATGGCCTTCTTCATGGCACGGCGGAAGGCCACACGGGCTGCCAGCTGCTCGGCCACACCTTGGGCCACCAGCTGCGCGTCCGTCTCCGGGCTCTTCACCTCGAGGATGTTCAGCTGGATCTGCTTCTTGGTGAGCTTCTCCAGTTCGCTGCGGATACGGTCAGCCTCTGCTCCGCGCCGCCCGATGACGATGCCCGGACGAGCGGTGTGGATGTCGACGCGGACCCGGTCCCGGGTGCGTTCGATTTCCACCTTGGAGATGCCGGCGCGCTCGACGCTCTTCTCCAGCAGCTCGCGAATCTGAACATCTTCCTTGACGAAGTCCTTGTAGCGCTGACCCGGCTTCGTGGAGTCGGCGTACCAGTGCGAAACGTGGTCAGTGGTGATGCCCAGACGGAAACCATTGGGGTTGATCTTCTGTCCCACTACTGATCCCCACCTTTCTGTTCTGTGCCGACCACGATGGTCACGTGGCTGGTGCGCTTGTTGATCCGAAACGCGCGTCCCTGTGCCCGTGGCCGGAACCGCTTCATGGTCGGACCCTCGTCCACGCGTGCTTCGGTAATGATGTAGTCGTCCTCATTGAAGGCGACACCGTCTTTGTCGGCATGCTGCCGGGCGTTGGCCATGGCGGATGCGACCACCTTGTACACCGGCTCCGAGGCACCCTGTGGGGCGAACTGCAGAATGGCCAGTGCTTCATTGGCCTGTTTGCCCCGGACAAGGTCGACGACGCGACGGGCCTTCATAGGCGTCACACGCACATAGCGCGCAATTGCCTTGGCTTCCATTGCTTTCCTTCTCTCGTCTTCTCTAGAAGTTCAAGCCCCGCGTCAGCGGCGCTTGCCCCTCTTGTCGTCCTTCACATGTCCGCGGAACGCGCGGGTCGAGGCAAACTCGCCGAGCTTGTGGCCCACCATCGACTCGGTGATGAACACGGGGATGTGCTTACGTCCGTCATGCACGGCAATGGTGTGGCCGAGCATGTCCGGGATGATCATGGAACGGCGGGACCAGGTCTTGATGACGTTCTTGGTGCCCTTTTCGTTCTCAGCCTGGACCTTGAGGTACAGGTGCTGATCAACGAAGGGGCCCTTCTTCAGGCTGCGTGGCATGTTTCCAGGCTCCTATCGCTTGTTCTTCGTTCGACGGCGACGCACGATGAGTTTGTCGCTTTCCTTATTCGGCCGACGGGTGCGGCCCTCTGGCTTGCCATTGGGGTTGACCGGGTGACGTCCACCGGAAGTCTTGCCCTCACCGCCACCATGTGGGTGGTCCACGGGGTTCATCACCACACCGCGGACTGTGGGACGCACACCCTTCCAGCGCATACGTCCGGCCTTGCCCCAGCTGATGTTGGTCTGTTCGGCGTTGCCGACCTGGCCAACCGTGGCGCGGCAGCGGACGTCTACGTAGCGCACTTCGCCCGAGGGCAGACGGACCTGGGCGTACTTGCCCTCACGGGCCACCAGCTGGATGGACGCACCGGCGGATCGGCCGAGCTTGGCCCCTCCCCCGGGTCGCAGCTCCACGGCGTGAATGACTGTACCGATCGGGATGTTACGCAGCGGCAGGTTGTTGCCTGGTTTGATGTCCGCGTTGGGACCGGACTCCACGACTGCACCCTGGACCAGCTTCGCTGGGGCCAGGATGTAACGCTTGGTGCCGTCTGCAAAGTGCAGCAGCGCGATGCGTGCGGTCCGGTTGGGGTCATATTCGATGTGGGCGACCTTGGCAGGGACTCCGTCGCGGTCGGCGCGGCGGAAGTCGATCAGCCGGTACTGGCGCTTATGTCCACCACCCTTGTGCCGGGTGGTGATTTTCCCGGAGCTGTTGCGGCCGCCGGTCTTGTGCAGCGGCTTGAGCAGAGACTTCTCGGGGGTGTCCCGGGTGATCTCCGCAAAGTCGGCCACCGAGGAGCCACGCTGGCCCGGGGTGTTCGGCTTGAGATTGCGAATAGCCATGTATTTTTACTCTTCCTCGATCAAGTGGTTCCGGCTGCCTCAGGCAGCGGATCCTCCGAAGATGTCGATTGCGTAGCCCTCTTTGAGAGTCACGATGGCGCGCTTGGTGTCATTGCGCTTGCCCCAACCGAAGCGGGTGCGGCGCCTTTTTCCTGCGCGGTTGACGGTGTTGACCCGCTCGACCTTGACGCTGAAGATCTGCTCCACAGCGGCCTTGATTTCGGGCTTGGTCGCACCGGTGGCGACGAGGAAGGTGTACTTGCCCTCGTCGATGTTGTTGTAGGACTTCTCAGAGATCACCGGGGCGATGATCACATCGCGGGGATTCTTTTCGGTCAGGACGCTCATTCCGCCTCCTCCTTCGTGCTGCCCTGGGCCTTGGCCAGGAATGCGTCGTAGCCGGCCTGAGTGAAGACGACGTCGTCGGAGACAAGCACGTCGTAGGTGTTCAGTTGGTCCGCATAGAGCGCGTGCACCTCTGGGAGGTTGCGTACCGACAGGGCTGTGAGATCGTCCTCGCGGTCAATGACGACCAGCCAGTTGCGGTTGCGTCCGCCCAGCGATGCGAGGGCTTCCTTCGCAGCCTTGGTGGAGGCTTTCTCGGAGACCAGCGCGTCGACGACGTGAATGCGGCCGTGACGTGCCCGGTCCGAGAGCACACCGCGCAGCGCGGCTGCCTTCATCTTCTTCGGGGTGCGCTGTGCGTAGTTGCGCGGCTGCGGGCCGTGCACCACTCCGCCACCGATCATGTGGGGAGCGATCATGGAGCCCTGACGTGCCCGACCGGTCCCTTTCTGGCGAAACGGCTTGGCCGTGGTGCCGGAGCGCTCGGCGCGCGTCTTGGTCTTGTGGGTGCCCTGACGGGCAGCTGCCTGCTGAGCGACGACGACCTGGTGGATCAGCGCGTTATTGGTCTCAACGCCAAAGATCTCTGCTGGGAAGTCGACCGATACCTTGGAGCTCATGGGTTCATGCTCCCTTCACTGCGGTGCGGACGAGGATGACTCCACCCTTAGGACCGGGAACCGCGCCCTTGATGAGCAGCAGGTTCTTCTCGGCGTCCACGGCATGGAGGCTCAGATTGTGTGTGGTCTGACGGACGTTGCCCATCCGGCCGGCCATCCGCAGCCCCTTGAACACGCGGCCCGGGGTAGCGGCACCGCCGATGGAACCGGGCTTGCGGTGGTTCTTGTGCTGGCCGTGGGAGGCACCGACGCCGGCGAAGCCGTGTCGCTTCATGACGCCGGCGAAACCTTTGCCCTTGGTGGTTCCGACGACATCGACCTTCTGGCCAGCCTCAAACGCGTCCACCGAGAGTGCCTGGCCGAGTTCGTACTCGGCGGCATCGGAGGTGCGGATCTCCACCACGTGGCGGCGGGGGGTGACCCCGGCCTTGGCAAAGTGTCCGGCCATCGGCTTGGTGACCTTGCGCGGGTCGATCTGGCCGTAGCCGATCTGGACGGCGCTGTAATCGTCGGTCTCTGCGGTGCGCACCTGGGTGATGACGTTGGAGTCAGCCTGGATGACAGTGACTGGAACGAAGTTGTTGTCCTCGTCCCAGACCTGGGTCATGCCGAGCTTCGTGCCCAGCAGGCCCTTGACAGGTGTGTCTACGCGGGAAATGTTGGTCATAGTTCTCTCAGCACCCCCTTCTAGAGCTTGATCTCGATGTTGACGTCTGCGGGCAGGTCGAGACGCATCAGAGAGTCGACAGCCTTCGGCGTCGGATCCACGATGTCGATCAGACGCTTGTGGGTGCGCATCTCGAAGTGTTCGCGTGAGTCTTTGTACTTGTGCGGTGAACGGATGACGGTGTAGACGTTCTTCTCAGTCGGCAGCGGCACTGGGCCGACGACTGTGGCGCCTGCACGGGTCACCGTGTCGACGATCTTCCGGGCCGAGGTATCGATGACTTCGTGGTCATACGACTTCAGCCGGATGCGGATTTTTTGTCCCGCCATGGCGTTGAGCCTCTTTCTGACTTGGCTTGCAATACGTCCTCGAATCAGTCAGGCCATATCTGTGGCTGGACGCAGAGTCCCAGAAAGAGCTGTCAAACACCTTCTGCAGTTATGGCCTGACCGAACAGCGCGAATCCGAATGGTTTCGGGGTGCTCTCACTGTTGGCGTCCGGTCCACGCGGTCGGGCGTGTCGCTTAGATGCTCTGGGTACAGCGACACCCGCGTTGTCCGGGGATGTTTTTGGATGCTTCGGCTCAGCGACGCAGCGCATCCTGAGCAACTTGTCTATATTGTCATGCTCTGCGACATCTGGCAAGTCAACGCGTAGAGCGTCCGCTGCGCCTCTGACAAATGAGGCCCCGACACCGCTGGTGCCGGGGCCTCACTGAGGGGGTTCTGCAGTCGATCAGGCGAGGATCTTGGTGACCTTGCCGGAACCGACGGTGCGGCCACCCTCACGGATGGCGAAGCCGAGGCCGTCTTCCATGGCGATCGGCTGGATGAGCTCAACGGTCATCTCGGTGTTGTCACCGGGCATCACCATTTCGGTGCCCTCCGGCAGATCAATCACTCCGGTCACGTCAGTGGTACGGAAGTAGAACTGCGGGCGGTAGTTCGTGTAGAAGGGGTTGTGACGGCCGCCTTCGTCCTTGGACAGGATGTACACGTTGGCCTCGAACTTGGTGTGCGGGGTGATGGAGCCAGGTGCTGCCACCACCTGACCGCGCTCGACGTCGTCACGCTTCAGGCCGCGGAGCAGCAGACCACAGTTCTCGCCGGCCCATGCCTCGTCGAGCTGCTTGTGGAACATCTCGATACCGGTGACGGTGGTCTTCTGCTTGTCACGGATGCCGAGGATCTCCACCTCAGAGTTGATCTTCAGCGTGCCGCGCTCGGCGCGACCGGTGACCACGGTGCCGCGGCCGGTGATGGTGAAGACGTCCTCGATGGGCATCAGGAACGGCTTGTCCTTGTCACGCTCCGGCTCCGGGATGAACTCATCGACAGCGTCCATGAGATCTTCCACGGTCTTGACCCACTCGGGATCGCCTTCGAGGGCCTTCAGGCCTGAGGTGCGGATGACGGGTGCGTTGTCGCCGTCGAACTCCTGATCGGAGAGCAGCTCGCGGACCTCCATCTCGACGAGGTCGAGAAGCTCTTCATCATCCACCATGTCCGACTTGTTCAGCGCCACCAGCAGGCTCGGCACACCGACCTGGCGGGCCAGCAGCACGTGCTCACGAGTCTGTGCCATGGGACCGTCAGTTGCGGCGACGACGAGGATTGCGCCGTCCATCTGAGCGGCACCGGTGATCATGTTCTTCACATAGTCGGCGTGACCGGGTGCGTCGACGTGTGCGTAGTGACGCTTGTCGGTCTGGTACTCCACATGGGAGACGTTGATGGTGATGCCGCGCTCGCGCTCCTCGGGAGCGTTGTCGATCCCGGCGAAGTCCTTGGCCTCGTTGAGGTCAGGAAACTTATCAGCCAGCACCTTTGAAATCGCGGCAGTCAGCGTGGTCTTGCCGTGGTCGACGTGACCGATGGTGCCGATGTTCAGGTGCGGCTTAGTCCGCTCGAACTTTGCCTTAGCCACAGGTTCCTCCTATAGAACGTGGTTTGAGTCAGTAAGACTTAATTCAGGCACAGGGGTCTCCCAGGCTGAAACTTTCGCAAGTCTACTCACTTCTCGGGTTTTTGGTGAAATTTGGTGCTCCGCGCCGAAACTACTCGCCGCGGTTCTTTTCGATGATCTCTTCAGCGACTGCCTTCGGCACCTCTGCGTAGGAGTCAAAGGACATGGTGAACACTGCGCGCCCCTGGGTGCGAGACCGCAGCTCGCCGATGTAGCCGAACATTTCGCTCAGCGGCACCAGCGCCTTGACGACCTTCACACCGGAGGCGTCGTCCATGGACTGGATCTGACCACGCCGGGAGTTCAGGTCACCGATCACATCCCCCATGTATTCCTCAGGGGTGCGGACCTCCACGGCCATCATCGGCTCCAGGATGACCGGGTTGGCCCGCCTGATGCCTTCCTTGAAGACCTGGGATCCGGCGAGCTTGAACGCCATCTCCGAGGAGTCCACGTCGTGGTACTGACCGTCTGTCAGGCGAGCTTTGACACCGACCATCGGGTATCCGGCGAGGACACCAAGCTGCATGGCGTCCTGGATGCCGGCGTCCACCGAGGGGATGTACTCGCGAGGGATGCGACCGCCGGTGACGGCGTTCTCGAACTCGTAGAGCTCGTCCTCAGACGTTTCCAGCGGCTCAAAGTCCACGATGACCTTCGCGAACTGGCCGGACCCACCGGTCTGCTTCTTGTGGGTGTATTCGACCTTCTCGACCTTGTTCTTGATGGTCTCGCGGTAGGCCACCTGGGGCTTGCCCACATTGGCCTCGACCTTGAATTCGCGCTTCATCCGGTCGACGAAAACGTCCAGGTGGAGCTCACCCATACCGCCGATGACGGTCTGACCCGTCTCATCGTCCAGCGAGACGGTGAAGGTCGGGTCCTCGGCCACCAGCTTCTGGATCGCGGTCGAGAGCTTCTCCTGGTCGCCCTTGGACTTCGGCTCGATCGCGACGTTGATCACCGGCTCGGGGAAGCTCATGGACTCCAGCACGATCGGGTTGTTCGGATCGCACAGGGTGTCACCGGTGGTGGTGTCCTTGAGGCCGATCACCGCGTAGATGTGCCCGGCCTGGATCTCGTCGACCGGGTTCTCCTTGTTGGCGTGCATCTGGAACAGCTTGCCGATGCGCTCCTTCTTCCCCTTGGTGGAGTTCAGGATCTGTGCGCCAGCGGAGAGCTTGCCGGAGTAGACGCGGATGAAGGTCAACGTTCCGAAGAACGGGTGGGAGGCGATCTTGAATGCCAGCGCGGAGAAGGGCTCCTCCTTGCTGGGGCGGCGAGTGAGGATCGTCTCCTCATCGTTGGGCTTGTGGCCCTCCATCGCTTCGACATCAGCCGGGGTGGGCAGGAAGTCAATGACGGCGTCGAGCATGGGCTGGACGCCGCGGTTCTTGAACGCCGAGCCGCAGAACACCGGGTAGGCGGCCGAGGCCACGGTCAGGCTGCGGATCCCCGCCTTGAGCTCCTCGAGGGTAATCTCTTCACCTTCGAGGTACTTGGTCATCAGATCGTCGTCAGCCTCAGCAACCTGCTCAATGAGCGTGTTGCGGTACTCCTCGGCGCGCTCTTTGAGATCGTCGGGGATCTCGCGCACCTCGTACTCGGCGCCCATGGTCACATCGCCCTTGGCGTCGCCGGGCCACACGAGGGCTTTCATCTGCAGCAGGTCGACGACGCCGACGAAGTCGTTCTCGGAGCCGATCGGCAGCTGCATCACCAGCGGGGTAGCACCCAGGCGGGACTTGATGGTGTCGACGGTGTAGTAGAAGTCGGCGCCGAGCTTGTCCATCTTGTTGACGAAGCAGATGCGCGGCACGTTGTACTTGTCGGCTTGGCGCCACACAGTCTCAGACTGGGGCTCGACGCCCTCCTTGCCGTCGAAGACTGCCACCGCGCCGTCGAGCACACGCAGGGAGCGCTCGACCTCAACGGTGAAGTCCACGTGACCAGGGGTATCAATGATGTTGATCTGGTTGTCGCCCCAGAAGCAGGTCACCGCGGCTGAGGTGATGGTGATGCCGCGCTCTTTCTCCTGCTCCATCCAGTCCGTGGTGGACGCGCCATCGTGAGTCTCACCGATCTTGTGGTTCATGCCGGTGTAGAACAGGATGCGTTCGGTTGCAGTGGTCTTACCGGCATCGATGTGAGCCATAATGCCGATGTTGCGGACCTTCTTGAGGTCAGTGAGCACCTCTTGTTGTGCCACGGTGAATTCCCCTATTCCTTATTACCAGCGGTAGTGGGCGAATGCCTTGTTGGCCTCGGCCATCTTGTGGGTGTCCTCGCGACGCTTGACTGCGGCGCCCAGGCCGTTGGAGGCGTCGAGGATTTCGTTCATCAGGCGATCAGTCATCGTCTTCTCACGGCGATCCTTGGCGTAGCCGACCAACCAGCGAAGAGCCAGTGCAGTGGCGCGACCGGGCTTGACCTCAACGGGCACCTGGTAGGTGGCACCGCCGACACGACGCGACCGGACCTCAAGGGCGGGACGCACGTTGTCCATGGCGGTCTTCAGTGTGTCCACGGAGTTCTCACCGGTCTTCTTGGCCACGCCGTCGAGCGCGCCGTAGACGATGCGTTCAGCGGTGGACTTCTTGCCGTCGACGAGCACCTTGTTGATCAGCTGCGTGACCAGTGGTGAGCCGTGTACGGGGTCCTGGACGAGTGGGCGCTTGGGCGCGGGTCCCTTACGTGGCATTACTTCTTCTCCTTCTTGGCACCGTAACGGCTGCGGGCCTGGCCACGGCCTTTGACACCCTGGGTGTCGAGGGCGCCGCGGACGATCTTGTAACGGACGCCGGGGAGGTCCTTCACACGACCGCCGCGCACGAGCACGATCGAGTGCTCCTGCAGGTTGTGGCCCTCACCGGGGATGTATGCGGTGACTTCCACACCGCCGCCGAGGCGGACACGGGCCACCTTGCGGAGCGCGGAGTTCGGCTTCTTAGGGGTGGTGGTGTACACACGGGTGCACACGCCGCGACGCATGGGCGATCCCTGCAGAGCGGGAGTCGCGTTTTTCGCGGCTTTGGGTGTGCGCCCCTTGCGCACCAGCTGCTGAATAGTAGGCACTATGCAATCTCCATTGTTGTTCAGGTCGTATGGCCGTTGCCGGCCGGGCGAGTCTCTGCGCCGGTGAAGCTCCGCCACTGATTCAGACTCACGGCCGGTCCGGCCCGCCGCAGGGCTGCGGGCCACCGGGGCCCTGCCTGCTGCTGCCGCAAGCGGCTGAGCATGAAAATATGTGGCATTTGTTGCGCACCTTACCCGCAACCCGGACCGAGTCCTACTGCCACACAGAAACAATCAAGTCAACGATACCAGCTTCAGGCGCGTTCGAGCGAATACTGCTGCTCGTCGCTGGCACTCAAACGTCAGCAGAGGCACCGAAGGGCCCGGAAGCGGTGTGCTTCCGAGCCCTTCAGGTGACGGTGATGCCGTGAACCGGCGATTACCGGAAGTCGACGTCGGTGTTGTAGTCCTCCAGCGGAATGGCGTGGAACTCGCTGTCACCGTCAGCTCCGGCGTAGTCGAAGCTGGAACCGTACAGGCTCGGGCCGGTGAAGAGGTTGGCCTTGGCATCCTCTGTGGGCTCGACCTGGGTCTGGGTGTAGCGGTCCAGGCCGGTGCCTGCCGGGATGAGCTTACCGATGATCACGTTCTCCTTCAGGCCCAGCAGCGGGTCTGACTTTCCTTCCATGGCCGCCTGGGTGAGCACCCGGGTGGTCTCCTGGAAGGAGGCTGCGGAGAGCCAGGAGTCGGTGGCCAGCGAGGCCTTGGTGATGCCCATGAGCTCGTCCCGTCCGGAAGCCGGCCGCTTGCTCTGCTCAAAGGCCTCTTTGTTGGCCTGCTGGAAGCGGAAGCGGTCAGCCAGCTCACCGGGGAGCAGTGTCGTCTCACCGGACTCGATGACGGTGATGCGCCGCAGCATCTGCCGGACGATGACCTCCACGTGCTTGTCGTGGATGCCCACGCCCTGCGACTGGTAAACCTCCTGCACCTCAGCAACCAGGAACTTCTGGGCCGCCCGGGGACCGAGCACACGCAGGACCTGCTTGGCGTCAACGTGGCCGCGGACCAGCTGGGTGCCGACCTCGACGTGGGCGGTGCCGGAGTTGTCGTCTCCGAGGTCGATGAGCAGCCGGGCCCGGCGCAGCACCGGGTAGACCTGCTCCTCGCTGCCGTCATCCGGGGTGAGGACCAGCCGTGCCTGCTTCTCATCCTCTTCGAAGTGCACCCGTCCGGAGGACTCCGCGATGGGAGCCACGCCCTTCGGAGTACGGGCTTCGAACAGTTCCTGGATACGCGGAAGACCCTGGGTGATGTCGTCCGCTGAGGCCACACCGCCGGAGTGGAAGGTGCGCATGGTCAGCTGCGTGCCCGGCTCGCCGATGGACTGTGCCGCAATGATGCCCACAGCCTCGCCGACGTCGACCCGGTGCCCGGCTGCCATGGAGCGCCCATAACATGCCGCGCAGGTACCCACCGGGGACTCACAGGTCAGCACGGAGCGGACCTTGATGGTCTTCACTCCGGCTTCGAAGAGCTTCCCGATCAGCACATCGCCGACCTCCGTGCCGGCCTCGGCGAGGACCTCACCGTTGGCATCAGCGACAGTTTCGGCCAGGGTGCGGGAGTAGGAGGAGGTCTCCACCATCTTGTGGAGTTCGTACTCGCCGCCCTCCTCGATCTCCTCGGTGACGTACTTGCGTCCGGACTTCACCAGCACGCCGTCAGGGCGCAGGTCGTCCTCGTGGGCGTAGTACTTCGGCTGGGCGATCGGCACGGTGAGGCCGCGGGCGGTCCCGCAGTCCTCGTCGCGCACAATGACGTCCTGGGAGACGTCGACCAGGCGGCGGGTGAGGTAGCCGGAGTTGGCGGTCTTCAGCGCGGTGTCAGCCAGGCCCTTTCGCGCACCGTGGGTGGCGATGAAGTACTCCAGCACGGTCAGACCCTCGCGGTAGGAGGATTTGATCGGCCGCGGGATGATGTCACCCTTCGGGTTCGTCACCAGGCCACGGATACCGGCGATCTGCCGGATCTGGTTCCAGTTGCCGCGAGCCCCTGAGGTGACCGTCCGGTTGACGTTATTGAGGGAGTCCATTCCCTCCATCATTGCCTTCTCGATCTCTGAGGTCGCTTTGCCCCAGATCTCCTGCAGCTCCTGGGTGCGGTTCTCCTTGCCGATGAACCCGAGTCCGAACTCTTCCTCCACCTTGGCCACCTGAGCTTCGTACTTGTCCATGATGGCGGCCTTGTCGAAGTTGGAGGTGATGTCCGAGATCGCGACCGTCACCCCCGAACGGGTGGACCAGTAGAACCCGGCGTCCTTGAGGTTATCCAGAGTCTGCGCCACCTCGACGGTGGTGTAGCGCTCTGAGATGTCATTGATCAGAGTGCCCAGCGACTTCTTGTCCGCCACCTGATCCTGCCAGGGGTAGTTCTGCGGCAGGAGGTCGTTGAAGAGCACTTTGCCGAGGGTGGTCTCAATCAGCGCGGGCTGACCTTCCTCCCACCCTTCGGGGGCGGGAGTGTGCTGTGAGGGCACGAATCCCTCCACCCGGATCTTGACCGGTGAGTTCAGATGCAGCTCCCGCAGGTCGAAGGCCATCTGCGCTTCCCCGAGGGAGGAGAACACGCGCCCGGCCCCGGCCTCGTCCTCGCGGACGGTGGTCAGGTGGTGCAGTCCGATGATCATGTCCTGGGCCGGCAGCGCGACGGGGCGCCCGTCGGAGGGCTTCAGGATGTTGTTTGAGGACAGCATCAGGATGCGCGCCTCGGCCTGCGCCTCGGGGCCCAGTGGCAGGTGCACTGCCATCTGGTCACCGTCGAAGTCGGCGTTGAACGCAGCACACACCAGGGGGTGAAGCTGGAGGGCTTTACCCTCGACGAGCTGAGGCTCGAAGGCCTGGATGCCCAACCGGTGCAGGGTCGGTGCACGGTTCAGCAGCACCGGGTGTTCGGTGATGACCTCCTCCAGCACATCCCACACGGCCGAACGCTGACGCTCGACCATCCGCTTGGCGGACTTGATGTTCTGCGCGTGGTTGAGATCGACCAGCCGCTTCATCACGAAGGGCTTGAACAGCTCAAGAGCCATCTGCTTGGGCAGACCGCACTCGTGCAGGCGCAGCTGCGGGCCGACCACGATGACCGAGCGGCCCGAGTAGTCGACGCGCTTGCCGAGCAGGTTCTGCCGGAAGCGGCCCTGCTTGCCCTTGAGCATGTCGGACAGCGACTTCAGCGGACGGTTGCCCGGCCCGGTCACCGGCCGGCCCCGGCGGCCGTTGTCGAACAGGGAGTCCACAGACTCCTGCAGCATGCGCTTCTCGTTGTTGATGATGATCTCCGGCGCGCCGAGATCCAGCAGCCGCTTCAGGCGGTTGTTGCGGTTGATCACCCGGCGGTAGAGGTCATTGAGGTCGCTGGTGGCGAAGCGTCCGCCGTCGAGCTGAACCATGGGGCGGATCTCCGGCGGGATCACCGGGACAGCCTCCAGCACCATGCCGGTGGGAGAGTTCCCGTTGACCAGGAAGGCGTTGAGCACCTTCAGGCGCTTCAGCGCACGCGTCTTCCGCTGACCCTTGCCGGTGGCGATGGTCTCGCGCAGCGACTCGGCTTCGGCCTCCATGTCGAAGGTCTGCAGCCGCTTCTGGATGGACTCCGCCCCCATGAAGCCTTCGAAGTACTGTCCGTACTTGGCCCGCATTTCGCGGAAGAGGGTCTCGTCGCCTTCCAGGTTTCCGACCTTGATGTTCTTGAACCGGTCCCAGACGTTCTGGATCTGCTCAATCTCAGCATCGGAGCGCTTGCGCAGCTGCCCCATCTGCTTTTCCTTGGTCTCGCGGAACTTCTTCTTCTCCGCGGCCTTGGCGCCCTCGGACTCGAGCTCGGCCAGGCCGTCCTCAAGCTCTTTGGCAATGGCAGCAATATCGGCGTCGCGCTGGGAGGTCAGGTGATTGATCTCCTGGTCCACCTCGGCCTGCAGGTTGGGCAGGTCCTCGTGACGGCGGTCCTCGTCGACAGAGGTGATCATGTAGGCGGCGAAGTAGATGACCTTTTCCAGGTCCTTCGGCGCCAGGTCCAGCAGGTACCCCAGACGTGAGGGGACACCTTTGAAGTACCAGATGTGGGTGACCGGCGCGGCCAGCTCCACGTGGCCCATCCGCTCACGGCGGACTTTGGAGCGAGTGACCTCCACACCGCAGCGCTCACAGGTGATGCCCTTGAAGCGGACGCGCTTGTACTTACCGCAGTAGCACTCCCAGTCACGGGAAGGGCCGAAGATCTTCTCGCAGAACAGCCCGTCCTTCTCCGGCTTCAGCGTGCGGTAGTTGATGGTCTCAGGCTTCTTCACCTCGCCGTGGGACCAGCGAAGGATGTCGTCGGTGGTGGCCAGCCCGATGCGCATGGTGTCGAATGAGGATTCAGTGGACATAGTCCGGTATCTCTCTTTTCTGTCTGTAAAAATTCGTCAAGCGTGTGAGTCGGAAGGGAGTCGTTCAGACTTCTTCGACTGAGCTGGGCTCTGCCCGGGAGAGGTCGATGCCGAGCTCCTCAGCGGCGGAGAAGCCGGAGTTGTCAGCGTCTGCGTCGCGCATCTGGAAGGCGTCGCCGTGCTCATTGAGCACCTCGACGTTCAGGCACAGCGACTGCATCTCCTTGATGAGCACCTTGAAGGATTCCGGAACGCCTGGCTCCGGGATGTCCTCGCCCTTGACGATGGCCTCGTACACCTTGACGCGGCCGTGGATGTCATCAGACTTGATGGTCAGCAGTTCCTGCAGGGTGTAGGCGGAGCCGTAGGCCTCCAGAGCCCAGACCTCCATCTCACCGAAGCGCTGGCCACCGAACTGCGCCTTACCGCCCAGCGGCTGCTGGGTGATCATGGAGTACGGTCCGGTGGAGCGGGCGTGAATCTTGTCATCCACCAGGTGGTGGAGTTTCAGCACGTACATGTAGCCGACTGCCACAGCGTCAGGGAACGGCTCGCCGGAGCGGCCGTCAAACAGCCGCGCTTTGCCGTCGGGCCCGACCAGCTGCTCGCCGTCACGGGAGGGGTTGGTGGCCTCCAAGATGCCGGTGAGCTCTTCTGGCTCGGCGCCGTCGAACACGGGGGTGGCCACCTTGCAGGGGCCAGTCTCCTTGGGCAGGTTCGGCAGCGACTCCAGCCATTCCGGGTTGCCGGCGATCTTCCAGCCGTTGGCTGCTGCCCATCCCAGGTGCAGCTCCATGACCTGTCCGATGTTCATACGGCCCGGGACACCCATGGGGTTGAGCACGACGTCGACCGCAGTGCCGTCGGGGAGGAACGGCATGTCCTCCACCGGCAGGATCCGGGAGATGACGCCCTTGTTGCCGTGACGTCCGGCCAGCTTGTCACCGTCGGTGATCTTGCGCTTCTGGGCCACGTAGACCCGGACCACCTGGTTCACGCCCGGGGGCAGCTCGTGGTCGTCGTCGCCGTCGTCAAGGATGCGCACACCAATGACAGTTCCCGATTCGCCGTGCGGCACCTTCAGGGAGGTGTCGCGGACTTCGCGGGACTTCTCGCCGAAGATCGCCCGGAGCAGACGCTCCTCAGGAGTGAGCTCCGTCTCACCCTTCGGGGTCACCCGGCCCACCAGGATGTCTCCGGAATCAACCTCTGCGCCGACGTGGATGATGCCGCGCTCGTCGAGCTGGGCGAGCATCTCCTCGGAGACGTTGGGGATGTCCCGGGTGATCTCCTCAGCGCCGAGCTTGGTGTCCCGGGCGTCGACCTCGTGCTCTTCGATGTGGATGGACGTCAGCACATCGTCCTGCACCAGACGCTGGGACAGGATGATGGCGTCCTCGAAGTTGTATCCCTCCCAGGACATGAACGCGACCAGCAGGTTCTTGCCCAGGGCCAGCTCACCGTGCTCAGTGGAGGGGCCGTCGGCGAGGATGGACTGGTACTCGACGCGGTCGCCCTCAGTCACCCGGACCCGCTGGTTGTACGCATTGCCCTGGTTGGAGCGCTGGAACTTCATGATCGGGTAGTTGGTGTAGCTACCGTCGTCGTTCTGAACGATGACGAGATCGGCGGCAACCTTGGTCACTGTTCCCGGCTTCACGGCAGTGACGGAGTCACCGGCGTCGATTGCGGCGTACTTCTCCATGCCGGTGCCGACCAGCGGGGACTCTGACTCCAGCAGCGGCACAGCCTGACGCTGCATATTGGCGCCCATGAGTGCGCGGTTGGCGTCGTCGTGCTCAAGGAACGGGATCAGCGCGGTGGCCACCGACACCATCTGGCGGGGGGAGACATCCATGAAATCGATGCTCGCCGGCTCCACCAGAATCGGTTCGCCCTGCTCACCGGAGGAGACGTTGCCGCGGCACAGCACGGTGCTCTCGGTGAAGCTGCCGTCTTCCTCCAGCGGAGCATTCGCCTGCGCGATGTTGGCGACGAGCTCGTCATCAGCGGTCAGGTACTCGATCTGGTCGGTGACCTTCCCGTCGACCACCTTGCGGTAAGGGGTCTCGATGAAGCCGAAGTTGTTGATCCGGCCGTAGGTGGCCAGTGAGCCGATCAGGCCGATGTTCGGGCCTTCCGGAGTCTCAATGGGGCACATGCGTCCGTAGTGTGAGGGGTGGACGTCGCGGACTTCCATACCGGCGCGGTCGCGGGAGAGACCACCTGGGCCCAGAGCCGACAGACGCCGCTTGTGCGTCAGTCCAGCCAGGGGGTTGTTCTGATCCATGAACTGGGAAAGCTGCGAGGTGCCGAAGAACTCCTTGATGGAGGCGACCACCGGGCGGATGTTGATCAGCGTCTGCGGGGTGATGGCCTCGACGTCCTGGGTGGTCATCCGCTCACGCACCACCCGTTCCATACGGGAAAGACCCGTGCGGACCTGGTTCTCGATCAGCTCGCCGACGGCGCGGATGCGGCGGTTGCCGAAGTGGTCGATGTCATCGACGGTGACCGGGATCTCAACCTCAGCTCCGTCGCGGACGCCCTTGATGCTCCGCTGACCGGCGTGCAGTGCACACAGGTAGTGGATCATCGCCGTGATGTCCTCTTCGGTCAGGACGCTGGCGTCTGCATCGGTGAAGTCCTTGTCCACGCCCAGTTTGCGGTTGAGCTTGTAGCGGCCCACCTTGGCCAAGTCGTAGCGCTTCGGGGTGAAGTACAGCCCTTCGAGGAGACCGCGAGCGGCTTCAACGGTCGGCGGTTCGCCCGGCCGCAGCTTGCGGTAGATGTCCAGCAGCGCCTCGTCCTGGGTTTCGAAGGTGTCCTTCTCAATGGTGGCGCGGATGGAGTCGTACCCGCCGAACTCTTCAAGGATTCGGGACTCGGTCCAGCCGATGGCCTTCAGCAGCGCGGTGACCGGCTGCTTGCGCTTGCGGTCCAGGCGCACGCCGACCTGATCGCGTTTGTCGATCTCCAGCTCGAACCACGCACCGCGGGAAGGGATCACCTTGGCGGTGAAGATCTCTTTATCGGTGGTCTTGTCCTGAGCGGACTCAAAATAGGCGCCGGGGGAACGGACCAACTGCGAGACGACCACGCGCTCGGTGCCGTTGATGATGAAAGTGCCGCGGTTGGTCATCAGCGGGAAGTCGCCCATGAAGACCGTCTGCTGCTTGATCTCACCGGTGTTGTGGTTCATGAACTCGGCTTTGACGTACAGCGGCGCCGAGTAGGTGGTGTCGTGGTCCTTGCACTCTTCCACGGTGTACTTCGGGTCGGCGAACTCCGGATCGGAGAAGCTCAGCGACATGGTGCCCTGGAAGTCTTCGATCGGGGACATCTCTTCAAAGATGTCGGAGAGGCCGGAGGTGTCGGAGACCCCCTTGATGCCCTTCTCCTTGGCCTCGGCCACGCGAGCGGCCCAGGCGTCGTTGCCCACCAGGCGGTCGAAAGACTCGATCTGCAGAGCCAGCAGCTCTGGAACGTCGAGGGGTTCGTGGATCTTTGCGAATGAGAGACGGCCGGCGTACTCAGGGGTGCGGGCCGATGCAGCGGTATTGAGTGAGGTGCTCGAGGCGACCAAGAGGGATCCTTCCACAGACCTTTTACGTATTGCGTACCGGATCGCTTCCACAGGTGTCTTGAAGGTTGCGCTGCCGGTGTGGCAGCGTCAGCTTCAATTGCGCCGACCGCTATATGAAGGCACGAAGATATGAGGGGAAACGCGAAGTTTTAGGATACACACGAAATCCGGACGCACGCAAGTGCACGCCTCATGGCCCCAGAGTGGGGTGATGGCGTCCACATTAGCACCTTCGCCGGAGGGGCCGGAACCCTGTACGGGGCGTGTTGGCCGGAGCCGCCGGTTAGACGATGCGTCGCTGTTCGGCCCAACGGGTGAGCTCGTGCCGGCTGGAGAGCTGTAGTTTTCGCAACACTTTGGAGACATGGGTCTCCACGGTCTTGATGGAGATGAACAGTTCCGAGGCGATTTCCCGGTAGGTGTATCCCCGGGCGATCAGCCGCATCACCTCGACTTCCCGAGCTGAGAGCCGGTCAAGCTCCTCGTCCCGGACATTGTCGACCAGCCCGGAGGCCCCGAAGGCATCCAGGACGAATCCGGCTAAGCGCGGGGAAAAGACGGCGTCGCCCTCGGCCACAGTCTCCACGGCAGCCAGCAGTTCCTCGGTGCCAATGGTCTTTGTCACGTACCCGCGAGCCCCGGCGCGGATCACCGAGACCACGTCTGATGCCTCATCGGAGACGCTCAGTGCCAGGAACTTCACCTTCTCCAGCACATCCCGGCAGCGTTTCACCACCTCGGCCCCCCCGCCGCCAGTTCCTCCCGGCATATGCACATCCAGCAGGACCACCTCCGGCAGCACCTGGCGGATGAGGTCAGCGGCTTCGTCGACGGTGGAGGCCTCCCCGATCACGTCGACGGATCCGCCCAACTCGGCGCGCAGTCCGGCTCGGAAGATACGGTGATCATCGACAATGACGATGCGGCGCGGTGGGTTCACTGCTGCTGCCTCTCTGAGTCGTGTGGCGGAACCGGATCAGCAGGCGGGTGGCCGGTCTGCCGAGGCGTCAGCGGCATGATCAGCTGCACCTCCGTACCCGCGGGACCCGAGCGGATGGTGGCCCTGCCGCCGCTGCGGTTCATGCGCCCGATAATCGACTCCCGCACCCCCATTCGGTCCTCAGCGATTGCATGCGGATCGAAGCCAGGACCGCGGTCCCTGACGAAGACCGCATCTTCAATGTCAGTGGATTCGACATAGACAGAAGCTGGCCCGGCGTGCCGCACCGCGTTGAGGATGGCCTCCCGCGCGGCGGCGACCAGTGGCTCGTGCTGGCTCTGGTGCGAGTGCCCCACCGCGATCACCTCCACCGGGACCGCGTGCTGCTCCTCCAGCTCCGCGGCGACTGCCAGAATCTGGTCCTTCAGAGTCCCAGTGGCCTGAGCGTTCTGCCGGTAGAGCCAGGCTCTCAGCTGCCGCTCCTGACCCCGAGCGAGACGTTCGACCTCGGACGGATCCGACTTCTGCTTCTGAATCATCGCCAGCGTCTGCAGCACTGAGTCGTGCAGGTGTGCGGCAATGTCCGCCCGCTCTGCCTCCGCAGCCGCGCGCTCCCGCTCCACCTGGGACGTGCGGTAGAGCTTGATCAGCCAGGGGGCAAGCACCAGCGCCAGTCCAGCCAGGAGAATTCCGCCCACGGTGATTCCCGCGATCAGCTCACCAGGTCCCACCACGCCGCCAGCGATGATGAGCATGGCCACCAGGACCAGGCAGGCGCCAAGGCTTACCTGCCACAGGGCCGCTCTGCGCTGGCCCGAGGCTGGGGGTTCCTGGGCGGAGTAGATTCGGTCCCACTGGGACCATGTCAGCAGCACCCCACCCAAGGCCACGGCCGGCACCACCACCAGCCGCCAGTCGATGCCCACCCCCAGAAGCTGCGCCAGCATGAGGGCACCCACACTGACCAAGACTCCGCCGAGCAGGATCTCCGGCGAGGATGTCAATGTGTCCAGGGTGCGCCGGAGGCGGGCGGAGGACCCACCAGCGAGGTTGTCCTGCGGGCGCGGCTCCTGATCCGCCAGCGCGGGCCCGCTGAGGCCCCGGCCGCCGGCCGTGCCGGTGGGTTCTTTCTCTGTCGGAGCGAAAACCCACAGCCAGCAGTACAGGAGCAGGCCCACGCCGCCGGCCAGAGTGAGCAGGATGAACGCCACACGAACCACAGGCACCGATATCCCCAGATGGCGGGAGAGTCCCAGGCACACGCCGGCGATCGGCGTCCCCACGGCCCGGCGCAGTGGGGGTCGGTGGGGCACGGGGTCCCGTGCCGGCGTCGTCATTGCCACCTCTCCATAGTGTCACGCGCGTCCTGCCTCCCGACAGGGAATTGGCCTGCTGCCGGGGTCGTATCAGGGTCTCATCAGGGGGGTCCCGCATAGCGCGGAGACGGCGGCTGGAGGAGACTGGAGGCATGAGCAGTGGAGCTGACCGCCCGGAGGCGGGACATCACGTTTTTTCCTGGGTCCGCACCCTGGGGGTCCACCGGCCCGACGACGCCTGGGTGGGCGGAGTGTGTGCCGCAGCGGCGGAGAAGCTGCGCTGGGACACCGCCTTGGTGAGAGGAATCGCAGTCGTCGCCTTCCTGATCTTCTTCTCCCCCGTGGCGCTGTTCTACGGGCTGGCATGGTTGTTTCTGCCAAACCGGGAGGGGGAGATTCACGCTCAGCAGGCGCTGCGGGGATCCTTTCCGATCGGCTTCTGGGGTGCAGGCGCCATGACCCTGGTGGGGGCGGTGAACGTCTTTACCCCGAATATTGTGGGCCCGTTCGCCATATTGCTGAATCTGGTCGTCATCAGTCTGGTGGCGTGGCTGGTGTGGACCATCTTCCGCAGCTACCAGCGCAGTGCAGCCGACCGTGCCGCCTCTCCAGACGGTGGGGCCCCCACCGAGGAATCTGCTGATGTCGCGCCGCGCCCGACGCGCGCCCCCCGGAAGGATGGGAAACCGGCCTGGTACCCGAAGGAGGGTCCGCCGCCGGCAGCAGACCCCTCCGCAGCATCAGCCAACGGTGCCGACACCATGGGTCAGGGTGAGTCGTCACTGGACCGCTCGTCACCGGCGAGAGCCGATCACACGATGCTCTCTGCGGCCGGTGCCCAGAAGACGGCGCGAAAGACGCCGGAGAATCCCAGGATCGCAGAGGAGAATCGCCGCCGCCGCATGGTCACCTTCGGGCTCGTGCTGCTTGCGGTGCCTGCGATTGCTGGCGCCATGTGGTTCGCCACGGTGGTAGGGCTGGCTGCCACCAGCGCGGTCCTGCTGGGGTTGGCACTGGTGGTGGTGCTGTTGGCCCTGCTGCACCTGGGTGCCGCCATCCGCGGCAAGCGAGGCCGGGCCGGGCTGTTGGGGACCTTCACTGTCCTGATGATGGTGGTGTTCTTCTTTGCGCCGGAGAATCTTCAGAACAGCTCCAACCACGTCCTTGGCAACTACACCACGCAGGCGGAGACAGTGAACACGGCTTTCGCGAACACCACGGTGGATCTGCGTCATTTGGGTGAAGACCTCCGCGCCGGTGACGGCGAGACAGCGGGCCCCGCCCCCGCAGTGGACACCGCCGTGGAGCTCAACAACGCCTTTGCCCACACCACACTGATCCTTCCCGACGACCTCTTCTGGGAGCTGGACCCCGGCAACTTTCTGGGCAATATAGATATCCGCACCCAGCACGAACGCCAGACTCAGCAGGGGCTGGGCGGAAGCCCGCAGAGCTACGGGCCGGAGTCCGCTGCGGGCCCTGTGGAGGTCAGAGTGAGCAACGCCTTTGGCAATGTGGTCATCTATGACCAGGCAACGTACGCCCAGGAAGAGCTGGGCGACTCCGATGAGGAGGCCTCATGAGCGCGCAGGACCATCAGCACCCCCGGGACCGGGCGGCGCAGCATCCGCATGACGAGGACACTGGTGCGTCCGCGGCTGAGCCCGCGGATGTCGACGCACTGCTGGCCGAATCATTGAAGGCTCAGTCGGAGCGGGACTTCACGTGGAAGGAGCCAGAGCGCAGGCCACGCTGGTGGGAGCGCGCGGAAGCCGCTGGCGCGGTGAGTCAGGTCAGCAAGGAGGCTGCGCCGGGGAAGCCGGCTGCGCGGTGGGGGTCCGTGGTGTTCGCACTGATCAGCCTGATCTTGGCAGGCTGGGTGGTGGCCACCGTCGCATTCGGTGTGACGGTCTCCCCATTGGTGGTGGGCCTGGTGATCTGCTTCGCGGCGGGCAGCTGCCTGATCATCGCAGGCCTCCGGCCCAAGCCCGGCACGCGGCTCTGACCTATCACCCGACCTGTCTGGCGACCCTTCGGCGGCCCTAGCACAGCAAGAACCCCGGTCGGCTCCTGCAGTGGAGTCGACCGGGGTTCCTGCGTATAAGCTGTGTGTCAGCTGCCGGGTGCGGCGTGGGCCGCAGTGATCACTTGAGAGTGACAGTGGCGCCGGCGCCTTCGAGGGCCTCCTTGGCCTTCTCAGCAGCTTCTTTGTCCACGCCTTCGAGCACTGGCTTGGGGGCGCCGTCGACCAGCTCCTTGGCCTCCTTCAGGCCGAGGGAGGTCAGGCCGCGCACCTCCTTGATGACACCGATCTTCTTGTCACCGGCAGCTTCGAGAACGACGTCGAACTCGGTCTGCTCTTCAGCTTCAGCGGCCTCGCCGCCGGCTGGAGCGGCACCGGCAGCGGCCACGGGAGCGGCTGCAGTGACGTCGAAGGTCTCCTCGAAGACCTTCACGAACTCCGAGAGCTCGATGAGGCTCATTTCCTTGAACTGTTCGATCAGTTCGTCGTGGCTCAACTTAGCCATGGGATTGGTTCCTTACGTGTTTGAAACGGATCTTGTTTTCGTTGTTGTGCGCTGACAAGGGTCAGGCAGCGTCTTCCTGCTTCGCGCGCAGGGCTTCCACGGTCCGGACCATCTTGGAGATCGGAGCCTGGAAGGTAGCGGCCGCCTTGGTCTGAGCGCCGATGAAGGCACCAGCCAGCTTGCCGAGCAGAACCTCACGGGACTCAAGATCCGCGAGCTTCTTGACCTCGTCCTCGGTCAGGGGCCGGCCATCCATGTAGCCGCCCTTGACGATGAGCTGAGGGTTGTCCTTGGCAAAGTCACGCAGAGCCTTCGCCACGTCCACGGCGTCCCCGTGGACGAAAGCGATCGCAGAAGGACCGGTCATCTGACCCTCAAAGGATTCGATGCCCACTTCCTTGGCTGCGATCTCGGTCAGCGTGTTCTTCACCACGGCGTAGTTTGCGTTCTCCCGCACGGACCGCCGCAGTTGCTGCAGCTGACCGACGGAGAGGCCGCGGTATTCCGTGAGCACAGCAGCGTTTGACGCGTTGAAAAGCTCCTTGAGCTCCGCAACGGCGGCCGCCTTCTCAGGATTCGCCATGGCACTCCTTCCGAATTACAGTGCCGGCCAGAGTCACAGGAGCGGGGCATAGAAAAAGCCCCGTGCGCAGCTGCACAGGGCTCAACACAACACCGGAATCCGGGTATTTCATGTTGGCGCGTTGTCCACCTGCGCAGGTCGCCCGTGAGGGTCTTTAAAGCTCAGTCGTACTCCGGGGGTCCCGGTGACCGCGAGAGTCAGCGCCAACTGATTCTCGCACGACTGAAGCGACCGGCGGTCTTTGGTCAATTGGATACTCTACACCCCTTCATCGGAGACCCTCAAATCCTCACTGCCTTGCCGACCACGGGCCGCTTCGAAGGGCCACTGCTACATGCGGGCAGCAGGATGGGACAAGACTGATCAGCCGCCCAGGTGTCCCATCGGACTGCCCATACGGCTGAGTCGCAGCACCGCCCAGGCGCAGGCGAGGTCCGCCCAGGTGGCGGCTGCAGACTTTCGTCACCACGCACAGGAGCCCCGTTCCGACTTCTGGAACGGGGCTCCTGGGAGGCGTACCTCAGTTACTCTGCGACAACGACCTTGGTCACATTGGGATCTACGGGGATGCCAGGTCCGAAGGTCGTGGACACGGTGGCCTTGCTGATGTACCGGCCCTTGGAGGCGGAGGGCTTCAGACGCAGGACCTCCTCCAGCACTGCAGCGTAGTTCTCAGCCAGCTGCTTGGGCTCGAAGCTGGTCTTGCCGACTACGAAGTGCAGGTTGGAGTGCTTGTCGACGCGGAAGTCGATCTTGCCGGCCTTGATGTCGGTCACCGCTTTCGCCACGTCCGGAGTCACGGTGCCGGTCTTGGGGTTCGGCATCAGGTTGCGGGGACCCAGCACCTTACCCAGACGGCCGACCTTGCCCATCATGTCTGGGGAGGCGACGGCGGCGTCGAAGTCCACCCACCCCTCCTGGACTTTGGCGATGAGTTCGTCGCCACCGACGTAGTCGGCACCGGCTTCCTCCGCTTTGGCCACATTGTCACCCTGGGTGAAGACGACCACGCGGGCAGTCTTACCGGTTCCGTGCGGCAGGTTCACAGTGCCGCGGACCATCTGATCAGCCTTGCGCGGATCCACTGACAGCCGCAGAGCCACCTCCACGGTTGCGTCAGTCTTGGAGGGGTTGGTCTCCTTGGCCAGGGCCACGGCCTGGGCCGGGGTGTAGACAGTGTCTTCGCCGATCTTCTCGGCTGCTGCCTTATATGCTTTGCTGCGCTTTGCCATCTGCGTTGTTCTCCTTAGCAGTTGTGGTACATGGGCCGCGCTCGACCCTTCCCACCGTCCCGAATGCTTCGGGACTTCTCACTTGTATTGACGTGCCGACTCAGTTGTCGACGGTGATGCCCATGGACCGGGCTGTGCCGGCGACAATCTTGGACGCAGCCTCGATGTCGTTGGCGTTGAGGTCTTCCATCTTGGTCTGCGCGATCTCTTCGACCTGTGCCTTTGAGAGCTTGCCGACCTTCTCCGTGTGCGGGACACCGGAACCCTTGTTGACTCCGGCAGCCTTCTTGATGAGTTCGGCTGCGGGCGGGGTCTTGGTGATGAAGGTGAAGGAGCGGTCCTCATAGACCGTGATCTCCACCGGCACCACGTTGCCGCGCTGGTTTTCCGTCGCGGCGTTGTACGCCTTGCAGAACTCCATGATGTTGACGCCGTGCTGGCCGAGCGCAGGGCCGATCGGCGGTGCCGGGTTGGCAGCACCAGCCTGGATCTGCAGCTTGATCAGCCCGGAGACCTTTTTCTTCGGGGCCATAATCTGTCCTTTGCTAGTTTTCGTGCGTCCTGCACCCTCAGGAGCGAGATGTGCAGGGGTGAGCGGATCTGGCCGAGCCGCTCAGATCGCCGCCAGTCACCCAAAGCACGGTAAGCGGCGACGAAGTCTTGTTCAGTTTTTTGGGCGGGGAAGAGCCGTGTGCGCTCACGCGCCAGAGATCAGTAGATCTTCGCCACCTGATTGAAGTTCAGTGTCACCGGAGTTTCACGTTCGAAGATCGAGACCAGCACCACCAGGGTGCGGGCATCCACATTGATCTCTGAAATGGTGGCAGGAAGGGTGGCGAACGGACCATCGGTGACCGTGACGGACTCGCCCACTTCGAAGTCCACCTTGACGTCTGAGGCGGGAGCCGGGGCCGGACCGCTGTCTCCCTCGACGACCTCGACTTTGCGCTCCCCGGGCTTGCCCAACCGGTGCTCGGCGAGCATGTTGAAGACTTCTTCCGTGCCCAGGGGCTGTGGGTCGTGAGCATTGCCGACGAACCCGGTGACGCCTGGGGTGTGCCGCACCACGCCCCAGGATTCGTCGGTGAGTTCCATGCGCACCAGTACGTATCCGGGGATGCGCACTCGGTTGACGACCTTGCGCTGAGTGTTCTTGATCTCCACGACGTCTTCCATGGGAACGTCGATCTCGTAGATCTGTTCCTCCATGTCCTGGGTCTGGATGCGAGTCTCCAGGTTGGACTTCACCCGCTTTTCGTACCCCGCGTAGGTGTGCACCACGTACCAGTCGCCCAGGCCGCGGCGAAGCTCACTCTTGAGCTCCTCGGCGCGCTGCTCGTAGGTCTTCTCCTCCTCCGCGGGGGCCTCTGCAGCCTCAGCTGCGTCGTCCTGCGTCAGTTCCTGATCAGACACGTTTCTCCTAGGTAAGTGATGCGTAATCCGGCCCAGCCGGATTCAGTTTGCTGTTGCAGTTGAGCTAAGTGCCCGCGCCGCCGCCGAACACGAGCTCCGAAAGGTTGTCGAGTCCCCAGTCCAGCAGTGACACGATGCCGATCACGATCAGCACGAAGACCAGGACCACGGCGGTGTAGTTCAGCAACTCCCGGCGCGTGGGAACGATGACCTTCCGCAGTTCGTCAAAAACCTGCTTCAGAAACAGCCAGGCCCTGGAGAGCGGATTCTTCGGGCGTGAGCTGCCGCCGGAGTGACCTCCGGGGTCTGTCACAGGTGTCTGGGACACGAAGACTCCATCTGCTTTCGGCTACTGTGTGGCTGCTCCCCCGCGTGTGTCGGGGCAGGTGGGGCGAGGTGCGCGCCCAGCCGAAGCGTGAGCGAACCTTCCCGTGAAGCAGCGCCGCTGACAACACGGCACTGCTCAACGCAGGGCAGACAGGACTCGAACCTGCAACCTACGGTTTTGGAGACCGTTGCGCTACCAATTGCGCCACTGCCCTATTGGCCATTTCCTCCGCTGGTGCAAAGGCATGCCCAGTAGCGGTGTTCACGACACCAGCAGTCAAGTCTACGCCGAGCCCTGACAGAACACCAACTGCGCCGGCCGCTGACGGTATACGCCGGCGACGCTGCCCGATAGTGTGGGAATCACCAGGTCCATAGTGCCCGCTCCAGAAAGGACGCACCTGTCATGCCGCTTCCCCACCATCGAGTCTCCTCTCGGATCGCGTCAATCGCGGAGTCCGCCACGATGAAAGTCGATGCCAAGGCCAAGGCACTGAAAGCCTCCGGTGAGGATGTGATCGGTTTCGGCGCCGGTGAGCCCGACTTTCCCACTCCTGAGCACATTGTTGAAGCTGCGGTGGCCGCAGCGAAGGACCCCAAGAATCATAAGTACACGCCTGCAGCAGGGCTCCCGGAGCTCCGGCAGGCCATCGCGGAGAAGACCGCCCGGGATTCGGGGTACCAGGCGGAGGCTTCCCAGGTCTTGGTGACTAATGGCGGAAAGCACGCGGTCTATGCCAGCCTGGCCGCTCTGGTGGACCCCGGTGATCAGGTCATCGTCCCCTCCCCGTACTGGACGACCTACCCGGAGGCCATCAAGCTCGCCGGTGGCTCCACTGTGGAGGTCTTCGCCGGTCCGGAACAGGGTTACAAGGTCACCGTGGAGCAGCTGCAGGACGCTGTCACCGAGCGTACGAAAGCCTTGATGTTCGTCTCACCGTCGAACCCCACGGGGGCGGTGTATACCCCCGAGGAGACGCAGGCGATCGGCCGGTGGGCTGCCGAGCAGGGGCTGTGGGTCATTACTGATGAGATCTACGAGAAGCTGACCTACGACGGGGTTCCCTTCACCTCCATTGCCTCGGTGCCGGAGCTTGCAGACCAGGTCGTCATACTGTCCGGAGTGGCCAAGACCTACGCGATGACCGGCTGGCGAGTCGGCTGGATGGTCGGCCCCTCGGATGTGATCAAAGCCGCCAGCACCCTGCAGACCCATCTGACCTCTAACGTGGCCAACGTCTCCCAGCGGGCCGCACTTGCTGCGATCACCGGCCCGCAGGAGCCGGTGGACCAGATGCGCGAAGCCTTCGACCGGCGGCGCACCACCATCGTGGAGAAGCTCAACAGGATTGCGGGCTTCGAAACGCCGGTGCCGCAGGGGGCGTTCTACGCCTATGTCGACGGTCGGGGCGCGCTGAACCGCGAGATCGACGGCACCACGCCCACCTCCACTGCGGAGCTGGCCGAAGTGATTCTGGAGAAAGCCAAGGTCGCCGTGGTCCCCGGAGAGGCGTTCGGCCCCTCAGGCTATCTCCGGCTCTCCTACGCACTGGGGGACGAGGACCTGGCCGAAGGTATTGAGCGCATCGAGAGGCTCCTGGGCAGCAAGTAACGCCGCAGGGGCCGGTCACGCCACCGCGGGCCCGCACGCCGGTAATAGACTGGTGGCTGAACCACCTGCCGAGGATGTCAGGACCATGACGTTTCGCGCCACGCGAGAAAGAAGTGACACATCCCATGCGCATTGGACTCCTCACCTCCGGAGGCGACTGCCCCGGACTCAACGCCGTCATCCGCTCAGCCGTGCTGCACGGCATCAAGTCCTACGGCGACGAGTTTGTCGGTTTCAAGTCCGGCTGGAAAGGCATGATCGAAGCCGACTACATTGATCTGACGCGACAGGACGTGCGCGGCATCGCCCGGGAGGGAGGCACCATCCTGGGCACCTCCAGGACCCACCCCTACAACCATCCGCAGGGCGGACCGGTGAAGATCGCTCAGCAGCTGAAGCGCCACGATGTGGATGCGGTGATCGCCATCGGGGGCGAAGGCACCCTGGCAGGTGCCAGACGGTTAGCTGAGGATGGCATACCTGTGGTGGGGGTCCCCAAGACCATCGACAATGACCTCAAGGCCACTGATTACACTTTCGGGTTTGACACCGCGATATCCATTGCCACCGACGCCATGGACCGCCTGCGCACCACTGGTGAATCCCACCACCGGTGCATGGTCTCTGAGGTGATGGGCCGTCATGTCGGTTGGATCGCCCTGCACTCGGGCATGGCTGCTGGTGCCCACGCGATTCTCATTCCTGAGCAGAAGGTCAGCATTGATCAGCTGTGCGAATGGGTCGAGCAGGTCCACTCACGAGGCCGGTCGCCGCTGGTGGTGGTCGCCGAGGGCTTCATTCCGGAGAACGCCGATGAGGCGTTGGCCGGCAAGGGACAGGAAGCCGACGGCCGGCCCCGGCTTGGCGGCATCGGGGATTTCATCACCACCCTGATTGAAGAGCGCACAGGCATCGAAACGCGCAACACGACATTGGGGCACATCCAACGCGGCGGCAACCCCACCGGCTATGACCGCGTGCTCGCCACCAGGTTCGGCATCAAGGCTTTGGACCTGGTGCACGAACGGGCCTGGGGACACATGGCCTCGCTGCGCGGCACCGAGATTGTGAAGGTGGACCTGCAGGAGGCCTTGGACGGACTCAAAGAGGTTCCCGCCGAACGCTATGAGGAGGCGAAGATCCTCTTCGGCCGCTAGGGCTGGCGCCGGGGCCCGCGGAGGAAATCCCCCTGCGGGCGACCCACGGTCTTCCCCGCGTCCGGGCGCACAATGACCTCCTGGGACGCCGCGTAGAACACAGGCTCGGCGGGCTGCTCCTGCGGGGCATCATCAGCCTCGGCGGGGGCAGTGTCCCGCACCACCAGTGCTGCTTCTGGGTCCACTTTGCGTTTGACCAGGGCCAGCGCAATCGGGCCGGCCTCGTGGTGGCGGGCCACCGAGGTGACCACTCCCACCGCGCGTTCTGCTGCCAGTGCAGCACGGTCGGCGGTGGTGGCGGGCGCCAGCACGTCGGCGCCAGGGGCGGGCAAAGTGTGCTCGGAACCATCGAGGTGCAGAAACACCAGCCGGCGGGGAGGATGCCCCAGGTTGTGCACCCGGGCGATCGTCTCCTGCCCCTTGTAGCACCCCTTGCTCAGGTGTACCGCGGTACGGATAAGGTCCAGCTCGTGGGGAATGGCCTTGGCATCAACGTCGAAAGCCAGTCGGGGCCGCCAGGCAGCAATGCGCAGCGCTTCGGCTGCCATGGCCCCGGCGAGCAGCCAGCCCTGGCTCTCCAGATGCGTCACGGCGTCGTCGAGCTGTTCCCGGGGTACCAGGGTCAGGTGCCAGCTGAACTCCTTGCCAGGATGGTCAGCCTCCTCGGTGGCTGCGTAGGACTCAGCGCCTGGCCCCAGCTGCGGCCAGGGGTCGGTCCACTGCGCGGCCGGGGTGGAGGGCAGGGACTCCGGAAGCGCGGCCGTACTGCCCAGCACGGCATAGTCGTCAGTGCGCTCGGCGACCTCCACCCGCAGGGCGAACTTCATGGACTCCAGCCACTGGCGAAGAGCGGGGCCGTGACTGGCTTCGGTAATCAGCCATGCGGTCTCGCCATCGTCCACGATGGCCGGGGCGTGTTCAATGCGGCCGGCGATGTCCAGCAGCAGCAGCTCCGAACAGTCTCCCGCGCGCAGGTCGGTCACCTGCTGGGAGGAGAGAGTGGTCAGCCAGTTCAGCCGGTCCGGGCCTGACACGGTCACCACCGCACGAGTGGAGAGGTCCACCACTGCGGAGCCGGCCTCCAGGGCACGCTGCTCTCGGGTGGGACTGCCGTAGTGCGCGGCTGTTCCAGCGTCCGGCCCCGTGGCCGCGACCGCGCCGGCGCGGCCCAGCAGGGGTGAGGTGCGCGGGGTGGCGATCAGCGCTGTCCCTTGAACAGGCGGGAGAGCACCACGAAGCCGATCCAGCTGATCGTAATCACGGACAGGACCAGCAGGCCGATGAAGAAGACCTCCAGCGCAAGAATCTGTGCGTCACTCATGAGGCCATCCTAGCGGAACTAAGTGATGAGAAGTCGTTCTGTGAAATACACCAGGGCGCCCATCGCTGCGACGGGAGCCGCACCCACTGCCAGCCGGGAGAGCAGCTGCTCCGGGGGGCCCTGCAGGATGAGGAGCCGCCGGAAACTGGCCAGCAGCACTCCCCCGGCCAGGCCGAGCACCCCTGCAAAGAGCAGGGTCAGCTCGCCCCACAGCAGCGCAACGGTGATGGACGTGGCCGCCGAGGCCAGAACCACCAGGGGCAGCACCAGCGCGTCTCGGCCGGGCACACAAGCCACCGCTGTGCCGACGCACATAACAAATGCCGAGAGCGCCACCACGGAAAGTTCTCCGCCCGGACCAGTGGCACCCCAGAATTCCCAGTCTTCATAAGGCACGAGACCGCGCACCCGCAGCCCTGAGAGTCCGTCCCCGTTGGCAGTTTCCATCATTCCGGCCGGATACCGCAGACCGGCTATCCACCCCGCTGCGGTGGTGGTGATGACCACCCCGGTGCATGCTCCCAAAGTCGACTCGAGCCGATGCGGTCGGCCAGATCCGCGCAACACCTGAATGGCGAAGACCACCATGACTCCGAAGGCCAGCGACACTGAGGACCAGAAGAACAGCGCCTCCACCTGATTGACCACCGCTGCGCCCAGGGCAGCGACGATGCCTGCAGCCATGATCACAGCTGAGAGGGACTTCCTTGCGGTCACGCCCATCAGCTGCGGCCACCCCAGCGCCACTGCACCGCACAGGGCACACACCACCACCAGCAGCGCAGCAACCCCCAGCCAGGAGGCAGATGCGATGGCGGCGGCGCTGACCGCGGAGGTGAGCGCGACGGGCAGGTATTTCACATAGTCCATCCTGCCAGAGCGGCCAGCATGGCTATACTCAACACGTTCGCTCTGGTGCATTTCACCGGGCGGCGGACGGTGATGTGAGGAGGATCCGCTCATGGCGCAGGTGCTGTTGCTCTCTGACGCCCCGGAAGACAGCCTGCCGTCTTTGGAGCTGCTGAACCACCGTGTTCGCCGCTTTCCCTGTGAGGCCTCCTCCATTGTTCGCGCACCGACTGTGGACATTACGCTCATCGATGCGAGGACCAACCTGGCCCACGCTCGTTCCCTGTGCCAGCTGGTGAAGTCCTCAATCCTTTCCCCCGTGATCGTGGTGGTGACTGAGACGGGCCTTCCGACGCTGAACGAGGCGTGGCAGGCCGATGACTTTGTGCTCACAGAAGCCTCCCCCGGTGAAGTCGATGCCCGCATCCGCCTGGCGGCTGCCGAAGTGGAGGAAGACGGGCCGGTGGGCGAAATCCGCGCCGGGGCGATCCTGATCGATGAAACCACCTACATGGCCACCATTCACGGCAAGCTGCTGAACCTCACTTATAAGGAGTTCGAGCTGCTGAAGCACCTGGCGCTGCACCCCGGACAAGTTTTCACCCGGGACCAGCTGCTTCACGATGTGTGGGGCTACGACTACTTCGGAGGCACCCGGACCGTCGATGTTCACATCCGGCGTCTGCGCGCCAAGCTCGGCCCGGAGCACGAATCGCTGATCGGCACGGTCCGGAATGTGGGATACCGGCTGGTCGCTGAGGGCAGCGCCCGGCACCAAGCGGCAGAAAACGACGACGCCGCTGAGACTCCGTGAGCAGTCCGCACCGCTGCGAAGTAGGCTCAGAGCATGTGCTCCGACCTCAGAATCGAATTCAGCGAGGCGGCTCCCTCCGCCGATCAGCTGCACGCCCTGCGCGAAGTGGCCACGGCCGCCCAGTCCGTGGACGGTGCGCCTCCATTCGGCGACCAGACGTGGGTGGAGCTCAGCCGAGCCTCTGGCGTGGCCGTCTGCTATGCCTGGCAGCCGGTGACCGGAGCGGAGCGACTGGCCGGAGCCGGCGTCGTCGTCCTGGGCCAGACTGAGGACGCTGCCCAGGAGGCAGTGCCGCACACCCTGGAGTTGGTGGTCCACCCCGAGTGCCGTCAGCAGGGGGTGGCCCGGCGGCTGGGCAGCGCCCTGAGCTCCTCTCCCCTGACCCAGCAGGCGTCGCCGGGCGTCCGGGCGTGGGCCCACGGCGGGCACCCGGGCGGGCCGCAGCTGGCCGCTCACTTCGGCTGGGCGCCGGTGCGCCAGCTGTGGCAGATGCGCCTTGAGAACGTCGTGCGGCTGCCGGCAGCGGAACTGCCCGCCGGGGTCAGGCTGCAGAGTTTCCGCCCCGGGGAGGATGACCAGGCGTGGCTGTCGGTGAATGCCGCGGCCTTCGCCGATCATCCGGAGCAGGGCCGTCTCGGCCTCGAGGATCTCCAAGCCCGCATGGCTGAGGACTGGTTCTCCGCTGAAGGGTTCCTGCTGGCCTGGGAGAGCCACGACGACGCTGCAGATCACCTGCTCGGGTTTCACTGGACCAAGATCCATACCCACCCGGACGGCCACCGGGAGGGGGAAGTGTACGTAGTGGGAGTCGCTCCGGAGGCTCAGGGGCGATCCTTGGGAGCGGCACTGACCGTGGCTGGAATCGAGCACCTCAGAGCACAGGGGGTCGACTCCGTCATTCTCTACGTCGATGCCGACAACACTGCTGCGGTACGGCTGTACCAGAAGCTCGGGTTCACCGTCAGCGCCACAGACACGCAGTACGCCCCCGCAGCCTGAAGCTGGGGCGAAGCCCGCCTAAGGGAACGCGGAACGCGCACCGGACCGTGCAGCAGGCGCCCTGGTATCTTTCAACGGTGACCACTTCGGAGTTCATGACTGAGGTACCTCGCCGGCGCAGCGCCTCTGTCGCCGACAATGGAACACAGGCTGATGTGCTGGCTGCCGGCGCCCTGGTCTGGCGGGTCCATCGCGGCCAGCTGCAGGTGCTGCTGATCCACCGGCCGCGCTATGACGACTGGTCATTTCCGAAAGGGAAGCTTGACCCCGGTGAAACCCTGCCCGAGTGCGCCGTCCGCGAGGTGGCTGAGGAGATTCAGCTGAAGGTGCGCCTCGGCGTCCCCCTGCCGGTGACTCGCTACGAGATCACCAAGAAGTCCAAGCGAGGCCCAGTCTCCCTGCAGAAGGAAGTCTGGTACTGGGCTGCCGAAGTCCTGCAGGGCCGCCCCCGCCCCGACGGCGAGGAGGCTGACGACGCCGTCTGGGCAGACCCGGAGCAGGCACAGCAGATGTTGACCAACCCGGGAGACCGTGAGCCCCTGGCGGCTCTGGTGGAGCTGTACAACCAGAACTGCCTGCGCACCGTGCCGTTCGTGGTCCTTCGCCACGCCAAAGCGAAACCACGCTCTTCCTGGTCAAAGGCCGAGGCGGAGCGGCCCTTGGCGGCCACCGGCAAGCGGCAGGCCAAGGCTGTCGAGCAGCTGCTGACAGCCTGGCGTCCTCGCCAGATCCACTCCAGCCCCTGGAGAAGGTGTGCCGAAACCATTGCACCTTATGTGAAGAAGCACCACCATCGGATCAAGTACCGGAAGTCCCTGACGGAGAAGCGGGCGAAGCAGAAGCCGGAGAAGGCCGCCTCCCGGGTGCGCCGCTCCCTGGAGTGGATGCACCCCTCGCTGCTGTGCACCCACCGGCCCGTGCTGCCCCTTGTGCTCGGCGAGGTCGGAGGGTGGTTGGACGATGCCTCCCTCAGCGACGCTCTCCCCCAGCAGGATCCCTACTTACGTCCCGGTGGTGTGGTGGTGGCGCAGCAGGCTCTGGACCGAGGCGGGCGCATCGTCTCCCTTGAGGTGTACGAACCGCACGACGACTGAGCCGCTTCCCGGGTGCCCGGCCGCCGCTCCGGCCCGGTGACATGTTTCACAGCGGAGGGCTACTCTTGCTGTATGGGCACACACCGCAGACACGAGCAGAAGAACGTTCATCCGGCGGCAGAGTTGGTGATCGACCATGACCGGTGCCGGGCCGAGCTGTGGGACACCGTGCAGGGAGAGCGGACGTTCATCGGGTTCGTCGGCTACGCCGAGGAGACCATCGGCGGTGAGCCGGTGTGGCTGCTCATGCACACCATTGTCAACGACCGCTTCGGCCGGCAGGGCTACGCCCGTGCACTGGTCACGCTGCTGCTGGACAGGCTGGCGGCGGAGGGCAAGCGCTTCACCTCTGAGTGCACCTACATTGATCAGTACCTGAGCCGCTATCCCGAGTACCGCAAGCACCAGGCGCTGCTGGCGTAGAATCACCTACCGTGATGCCGACCCCCACCCCGTACGAAGACCTGCTGGCTGAAGTCCTCGCCCACGGAGCCCAGAAATCCGACCGCACCGGCACTGGGACGCGCAGCCTCTTCGGCCGGCAGATCCGCTTTGACCTCGCTGATTCTTTCCCGCTGATCACCACCAAGCGCGTGCACTTCCGGTCAGTCGCGCTGGAACTGCTGTGGTTCCTGCGCGGTGACTCCAATGTCCGGTGGCTGCAGGAACGCGGTGTGCGTATATGGAACGAGTGGGCGGACACCAACGGGGATCTCGGACCCATCTACGGCGTGCAGTGGAGATCCTGGCCCACCCCCGGCGGTGGCGAGGTAGACCAGATCAGCGGGCTGGTGGACCAGCTGCGCCACAACCCCGATTCGCGCCGGCACGTGGTCACGGCGTGGAACCCCGGACAGCTCCCGGAGATGGCCTTGCCGCCCTGCCACATCCTCTTCCAGTTCTACGTGGCCGACGGCCGGTTGTCCTGCCAGCTCTATCAGCGCAGCGCAGACATGTTCTTGGGCGTGCCTTTCAACATCGCCAGCTACTCGCTGCTGACCCTGATGGTCGCCCAGCAGGCGGGCCTCACGCCGGGCGAGTTCATCTGGACCGGCGGCGACTGCCACATCTACAGCAACCATGAGGCCCAGGTGCGTGAGCAGCTGAGCCGGGAAGCTCGGCCATACCCGCAGCTCCGCCTCAGACGCGCACCGGAGTCGCTGTTTGACTACGCGTACGAGGACTTTGAGGTCCTCAACTATGATCCGCACCCCACCATCAAGGCTCCGGTCGCAGTCTGAGCGGCACGCCACCGGAGACCGGCCTGAGGAGCACATCGATGAACGGAAACCTCCCAGTGGGCATGATCTGGGCGCAGGCCCGCAGCGGGGTGATCGGCGCCGGGGGCGCCATGCCGTGGCATGTGCCGGAGGACCTGGCGCACTTTCGTCACAGCACACAGGGCTGCCCCGTGGTGATGGGTCGCAAGACCTGGGACTCGCTGCCTGAGCGGTTCCGGCCGCTGCCGCAGCGGACCAACGTGGTCATCACCGGCGACGCAGCCACCTTCGGCAGACTCACCGACTCCGGGGCATTGCCCGCTCACTCGCTGCCGGAGGCGGTGGAGATCGCGCAGAGCCACGCTGGAGGAGCCCACACGGTGTGGATCATGGGCGGGGGGTCCGTGTATGCGGAGGCAGTGGATGCCGGTATCGCTCAGCTGGCATCAGTGACCCAGCTGGACCTGGACGCTTCCGGGGACACATATGCTCCGCGTCTGGACCCTGAACAGTGGGTACTGGTGGAATCCGAGCCGGAGCAGGGGTGGCAGATCTCCTCGACGGGCCTCGGGTACCGATTCGACACGTATCGGCGGCGCTGAGCTGGTCCCAGCGGAGCCGGGGCCACACTGCGCAGCACATTTCGTTACTCTAGAAGTTATGACATCTGCATCTGCCTCCCCAGTCCTGTCCGCTCACTCCGAAACCGCCCCGTCGGTCGGTCTGATCGGCTGGCGCGGCATGGTGGGTTCAGTCCTGATGCAGCGCATGGTCGACGAAGGTGACCTGGCGCATATCAATCCTGTCTTCTTCTCCACCTCGGCCGCCGGGAAACCGGCCCCAGAGTACGAGGGAGCCTCACCGGAGACGCCCACCCTGCAGGACGCCTACGACGTCGACACGCTGAGCAAGCTGCCGATCATCGTCACCATGCAGGGCGGGGAGTACACCAAGGAGGTCTACCCGAAGCTGCGCGCTGCGGGATGGCAGGGCATCTGGATTGACGCGGCCTCCGCACTGCGCATGTCTGATGAGTCGATCATTGTGCTGGACCCCATCAATCGCGACTCCATCGATGCGGGTCTGGATGCCGGCGTAAAAGAGTATGTGGGCGGCAACTGTACGGTCAGCTGCATGCTGATGGGCCTAGGCGGGCTGTTCAAGCAGGACCTGGTGGAGTGGGGCACTGCGATGACCTATCAGGCCGCCTCCGGCGGCGGTGCCCGTCACATGAGAGAGCTGCTGAACCAGTTCGCACACCTCGGCTCGGCGGTGGAGACTGAACTGGCGGACCCGGCCAGCGCCATCCTCGAAATCGACCGGCGTGTCCTACATTCCCAGCGCGGGGAGTTGGACGCCTCCCAGTTCGGCGTGCCGCTGGCTGGGTCGCTCATCCCGTGGATCGACGCTGATTTGGGCAACGGAATGTCCAAAGAGGAGCGCAAAGGCTCGGATGAGACCAATAAGATTCTCGGCCGCGGGGAGTCACTGGCCCCCGGTGTGCAGCGCCGCGGGGACAGCATCCCGTTTGAGTCGCTCTGCGTCCGGGTGGGCGCGCTGCGGTCGCACTCCCAGGCGCTGACGCTGAAGCTTCGCCGGGACCTGCCGGTGGATGAGATTGAACAGATCATCTCTGAGGGAAGCCCGTGGGCAAAGGTGGTGCCAAATGAGAAGGAGGCGACCATGCAGCAGCTGACTCCTGTCGCTGCCACCGGGGAGCTGACCATCCCCGTGGGCCGCATCCGCAAACTGGAGATGGGCCCGGAGTACATCTCCGCCTTCACCATCGGAGATCAGCTGCTCTGGGGCGCGGCCGAACCGCTGCGCCGGATGCTGCTGATCGCCATCGGCAAGCTCTGATCGCGATCAGGGCTGGGCGGTCAATGACTCCAGCAGTTCGCGACGCAGCGTGAGGTAGTCCTCGCTGCTCTCGATAGCGGTGCGGTCGCGGGGACGCCGGAAAGGCACCCGGAGGTCCTGCTGAATCCTCGCCTGCGGACCGTGGGAGAGGACCAGGATGCGGTCCGAGAGCAGGAGTGCTTCATCGACATCGTGTGTCACCAGCACGAATGTGCGGCGCTGCTGCTCGGACAGACGCAGCAGCTGAAGCTGCAGTGCATGCCGAGTGAGGGCATCCAACGCCCCCAGAGGTTCGTCAAGCAGCAATACCTCTGATTCGAGTGCGAAGGCTCGCGCGATGCCCACGCGCTGCTGCATACCACCGGAGAGTTCCCCGGGTTTGAGGTCTTGGGCCTCTGAGAGCTGGACCAGGCCCAACCAGTGCTCGGCCAAGCTTTCACGTTCAGCCGCCGAGCGTCGGCTGGCACCGTGGGCCTGCAGTGCGAAAAGCACATTCTGTTTCGCTGTGAGCCAGGGAAGCAGCACATGCTGCTGGAAGACGACCCCGAGCCGCCGGCTGGGCGCGGCGATCTGCTCATCGGTGAGCCTCACATGGCCCTGATCTGGCGACTCCAGACCAGCGATCAGCTTCAGCAGCGTCGATTTTCCAGACCCCGAAGGGCCGATGATGCTGATGAATTCTCCCTCGTCAACGGAGAAGGAGACCTCCCCGAGGACCTGCTGAAAGCCCCTGCGTCGGTGGGCGAAGCCTTTGGTGACTTTCGATATTTCCAGGGCCGGGGGCTTGCCAGGCAGCTGCGCGTCCGTCTCGATGGTGGTACCCATAGTGGACTCCTCAGTCAGTTCGCAGGAATGAGTCGATGCAGTTGGGCGATCGAGCGGTCCAGTACTAGTCCGGTCACTCCGATGACAAGGATGGCTACTACCATGCTGTTGATGTTCATGGCGTTCCATTCGGTCCACACGAAGGTTCCCATCCCGCGGTCCCCTACGATCATCTCTGCCGCGACGATGACCAGCCAGGCAGTAGACAGGGCGGTGCGCAGGCCGGTCACCACCCCGGGCAACGCAGCCGGCAACAGAACTCTGAGTACGCGGTTGGCCGTTGTCGCTTCCAGAGTGCGGGCAAGATCCAAGTAGAGCGGGTTGACCCGGCGGACCCCGTCGATGGTGTTGACAAGGATAATCCAGAGGCTTGCCATGAAAATCACAAAAATCGCAGTGGCTTGGGAGTCGCGCAGCAGGGCCAGTCCCAATGGTAGCCACGCCAGCGGGGACACCGGGCGCAGTACCTGGATGACGGGATCCAACGCATCGTGGATCACGCGACTTGTGCCTAACAGCAGCCCCAGCGGGATCGCCACCAGTGCGGCCATGCCGAATCCGAGGACCACCCGCTGCAACGACGCAGCCAGGTGGAAAACAATGCCCACCTCATTGGGTGGATTATGCACAAAGGCGGAGGAGAGTACTTCAATCAGGCGCTGCCCGCTGGCCAGTGGAGTCGGGGCCAGCCCGCCGTCCTCATACCCAGCGGTGGCAACGTGCCAGATTGCGATGAACGACGCGGCGAAAAGGACCATGCCCCCTGCGGACTTCAGCTGAAACACGGTGCGCTCTCGCCTGGCTCGGTGCTGGAGCGCGCGGGGTGTCGTCGTCATAGTCGTTCACTCCACTCGGCGGGGCGTTGGGGGTTGAAGGGTGCGCCGAGCACGGTCTCCTCGGTCCGTTCGTCAGTGACACCACCGAAATCGCTCAGCACCGAGCCGGCTGACTGCGAGTCGAAGACCTCGGAGACCGCTCTGGAGTATTCCGCACCGGTCGTGAAGCTATGGTCTCCGGTCAGGCCCCACCGCTGCAGGGCGTTGAGAATCCAGATGCCGTAGGACTCATGCGGGTAGGGCTGGAACCCGATTCGGTCGGGAATGGAGTGCTCGTTACCGGTGCCGTCGGGGAAGTCTCCCGTCAGCACCGAGTTCAGTACTGGTTCGGGAAGCCCGAGATACGCCGGCTGAGACATCAGCGCAGCGGTGTCCGCGCGGTGCTCCGGATCATCGACGTACAACGCTGATTCTCCGATCGCGCGCAGCAACGCCATGTAAACGTTGGGATTCTGGGCGGCGAAGTCCTCAGCCACTGCAAAGCTGCAGCAGGGATGGTCCGCCCAGAGGTCTTTGGTGAGCACGTGGATGAAACCCACGCCTTCGGCCACCGCCCGCTGGTTGAACTGATCAGGCAGGCAGAAAGCGTCAATCTCACCCACCGCCAGCGCGGTGACCATATCCGCTGGGCGCATGATGCGCAGATCCACATCCTCCTCGGGGTCCAGCCCGCCGGAGACCAGGTAGTCGCGGGCCAGGAGATTGTGCACGGAGTAGTCGAACGGCAGCCCCAGCCGCAGCCCGCGGAAGTCTCCGGGCCCGCTCATCTGCCCGGCCAGTCGTTGGGAGACGGTGATGCCATTGCCGTTGGTGTTCGTGACGTAGGGCAAACGAAGGGCCCGCTGCCCTGAGGCGAACCCATGGTGGATCGCCAGCGGCATCGGCGCCAAGAACTGTGTAGCGTCCACCTCCCCTGCCACAAATGCGATCCACAGCTCGGCCCAACCGGTGTAGCGGCGCAGGGTGACGTCGAGTCCGTACTGCTCAAAGATGCTCATGGCGGCGGCGTTGACTATGGGAGAGGAGCAGGTGATCGGGAAAAAGCCGATGGTGATCTCACGCTGCTCGAGGTCTGCCTCTGCTGCGGGAATAGGCCGCAATCCGGCCGAGGCAGTTCCTGAGCCGGTGGGAGCTCCAGATGTGCAGGCGCTCAGCATCGTCGCCGCTGAGATTCCCGCGCCGAGGCTGAAGAGCCTGCGGCGGCTCAGCGACGGCGCAGCGTGTGGCGGGACATCCGTCCGCGGTGGGTGGATACGTCTCATGTCCTCTTCCAGGGAAGACTCATCGGCCTTGGGCCAGTTCCCAGCGCAACTGTGCCTCTGAGGGGGATTGGACCGGAATGAAGGTAGCTTCTCGATAGCGGCGGTTGGGGTCTGAGTTACTGATGTACCCCTTACCGCCTACGGTCTTGACTTCCAGGGTCGCCAGCGCCAGGGCGAGGTGCCCGACTGCCAGCCGCAGGCTCAGCACCTCCTGCCGCTGCGGCGGTGCGCTGGTGGCCACGCGTTCGGCATAGTCACGGAGCTGCTTTGTTCGCGCCTCGAGTTCGTCGCCGAGTTGGTGCAATTCCTGCCGGAAAACCTCGTTGATGCCGGAGATGTTCGCGCGGGTGTGCCGGTGGCTGGCTGCGGCCAGACCCAGACAGAAGCTTGACTGCAGCACGGCGAAGGTCGGCCGGCACCGAGTCATGAACCCTTCGAAGTCAGTGCTGAGAACCTGCTCCTCACTCAGCGGCACATTATCCAGTGTCACCGAGGTGGAGGCAGTGCCCTGCAGAGCCAAGAGATTCAATCGTGTGCCGACTTGCACACCGGGTGCCGAGAGAGGCACCGCGATGATCAGTTTGCTTCGGTCACCGTCGCCTTCTCCCTCCGGCCCGTAGGCCGCCGTGACGGCGACGGCGTCCGGGTGCAGGTTCGAGGCCCAAGGCAGCTTTCCGGACAGCAGCAGCCGGCCTTGACCGTCGCGAGTGAGCCGCAGGCCAAGTTCTCCCGCCCCGGCGTAGGTCTTGAAGGCCGAGGCCATGCCCGAGACCCCTGGAACTTCTCCTGAACGCATTGCCGGCAGCAGCGACTCCGCGTAGGTGCCGCCTGCGAGGCAGAGATATTCGATGCTCATCCGGTGGCCCCAGACGGCAAATGCCGCGCTCAGGGACCGCTGCCCCAAAGCCTCAATAACCGCCGCCTGCTTGACCAGTCCGCCACTGTTGTTGGAAGGCGCACCCAAGTCAAGCAAACCCGCCGCAGCCAGCTGAGGAAGGATCTCACGCGCAGCGACAGTCCCGGCGTCGATAGCCTCAGCGCTGTCATCAACCTGTGCCAGCAGATCGGCGGGGATTTCAACCGCTGCCAGTGTGCTGTCAACAGGTGGCGGAGTTTCGGTAGACACGTTGCTCAACCACCAGCACCGTCACCGACGCTCAGCCGCGTCTCAAAGGTCGCAGGCCTGGTGAAGGTGTTCACCACTGGAGACCATTTGATGGCGTTGTCCGTGATCTCCTCCAGCGTTGCCCGGTCGGCGTCACCGTCCAGGATCACGTTGACGCGCACGTGAGAGACACCAAGCACCTTTTCCGGGTCCAGGTCGCCTGTCCCCCAGGTGGCTGAAATGTCTATCTCACCTTCGAGATCCACCTCGATCTTGGTCAACCTCACACCACGGTGGGTCGCGTTGGCCATCAAACCCACAGAGATGCACGACCCCAACGCCCCTAAGGCGAACTCCGTGGGATTGGGTGCCTCGTCGTCGCCCAGTAGCTTGTGCGGCTCCGAGATCAGGAAGGGCTGGTGGCCGCGCACATGGTTCAGGTTGCGGAAACCCGATTCGGCGACCGTCCGGGTCCGGATGACTTTGTGACCCTGGCTCGGGTTCTCTCTGTTCTTGAGGGAAAGTTCCTCAAGGCCCTGGGCGTCTACGCCTACGAGCTGGGCAGTGGTCTCACTCATGGGGCTTCTCCCTGACGTCTCGGTTGAATCTTTCCGAGAATGCTAGGGGAGCAAGTCCATTTTGAACATTTCGATGTAATCTGCCGAAACAAATTAGAGCGATCGTCAGCCCGCCCGTGGGATCAGGCCTTCGCGGCCCCCAGAGACCCAGTCCGGAGCAAAGCTGCGATCACCGGCGATCTCGTCGGCGAGCGCGTCCAGGACCGCCATCTGCGCGGCATTCAGCTGAGTGTCCAGTCCGGCAAGCAGCTCGTCGAGGTGGGCGGAGTACCGAGTTCCGGGGATGGCCGCAAGCTTCAGACCCGCATCATCAGCTTTGGCGTACAGCCAGGCCAGGGCCAGCGAGGCGGTGGGCGTTCCCGCATCAGCTGCCATGGCCCTTGCTGCTTCCGCCAGTTGGTGGTTGTGACCCAGGTTTTCCGGCGCGAACCAGGGAAACTTGTGGCGCGCGTCATTTTCCCCCAAAGCCTCCGGGTCGAACCCGTCAGTCAGCAGCCCCCGCGCCACCGGCGAGAACGCCACAAATCCGATGCCGAGTTCCGCGCAGGCAGGGATGACGTAGTGCTCCACGTCCCGGGCGAAGATGCTCCATTCGGATTGCACCGCACTGATCGGATGCGTCCGGTGTGCGCGGCGCAGCTCCTCACCAGTGACCTCGGAGAGCCCAATGCTGCGGACCGTGCCGGCGCTGACCAGCTCCCCGAGTGCACCCACTGATTCCTCGATCGGAACCTTTGGATCAGGTCGGTGCAGGTAGTAGAGGTCCACATAGTCGGTGCCTAAGCGCCGAAGCGAGAGCTCGATCTGCTCGCGAATGTGCTCAGGGCGTCCGTTGGTGCTGCGCTGCCCGGCCTGCCCCTTGGGTTCGATGCCGCATTTGGTAGCCAGAGTGACGCTGTCTCTGCGTCCGTTGAGGAACTTGCCCAGTATGGTCTCACTCAGACCCAACCCATAGATGTTCGCAGTATCTATATGACGGACTCCACGGTCGCAGACCTGGTGAAGCAGAGCAATGGCAGCAGACTCCCCGATGGGACCGTAGGCACCGGCCAGCGACATCGCACCATAGCCGAAAGAGGTGGTGGTCAGCGTGTGTGGACCGGTGCCGAGGTCCACGGTGCGCAGCGCCATAGGGCTTCAGCTCCTCAGCTTCCCGGTTCGTTCCCTACTGCGATGGGTAGACGCACTGCGTTGCCCCATTCGGTCCAGGAGCCGTCGTAGTTGCGAACCTTCTTGTACCCGAGGAGGTGACTGAGGACGAACCACGTGTGGCTGGACCGTTCGCCGATCCGGCAGTAGGCGATGACGTCCTGGGACTCCCCCACCCCGGCTTCCTCCTTGTAAATCTCCTCCAGCTCCGCACGAGACTTGAAGGTACCGTCGTCGTTCGCCGCACGCGCCCAGGGCACAGAGGCTGCGGTGGGGATGTGACCGCCGCGCAGGGCACCCTCCTTGTCCTCGAACCCGGGTGCGGAGGTGACTTCGCCGGTGTATTCGGCAGGAGACCGAACATCCACCAGCGGGCCGCTGCCAATGTGGGCGAGCACGTCCTCCCGGAAGGCCCGCCACTGGTCGTCCTCCCGCCGCGCCGGCACCGGGTACTGGGTGCGAGCTGGATTGGGCACCTCAGTAGTGAGCTCACGGCCTTCGTCGATCCACTTCTGTCGTCCACCGTCGAGCAGCCGCAGGTCGCGGTGCCCGAAGAGGGTGAAGACCCAGAGCGCGTAGGCGGCCCACCAATTGGACTTGTCTCCGTAGAACACCACGGTGGTCTCGGGCGTGATGCCTTTGGAAGCGGCGAACTCAGCGAACTCCTGTTCGTTGATGAAGTCCCGGGTGACCGAGTCGTTCAGGTCAGTGTGCCAGTCGATCTTGACCGCGCCGGGGATGTGCCCCGTCTCGTAGAGCAGAACATCCTCATTGGACTCCAGGACCACCACGTTCGGCTCGTCCTTGTGCTCGGCGAGCCAGTCGGTGCTCACCAGGGCATGCGGGTTGGCGTACTGCGTCAGATCCTTGGACATGGTGGCCTGCCTCTCAATTGGGTTGCCTTCAATGTGCCACAGCGGAGACACCACTGTGCACCCAGGTTAACGTTGATGACGCTGGGAGCTGAACTGGGGTTCAGAAAAGGCCGACCGTGCGACCTTCGCTGTCAATGTCGATCTGTTCCGCGGCCGGGGAGGCCCCCAGTCCCGGCATGGTCTGCATGGTCCCGCAGATCGGGTAGACGAACCCTGCCCCCGCAGAGAGCCGGACTTCCCGCACCGGCAGCCGCCATCCGGTCGGCGCTCCGACCAGTTTTGGATCCGCTGACATGGAGAGGTGCGTCTTGGCCACACAGACCGGCAAGTGCCCATAACCGGCATCCGTGTAGGCGGCCAGGTGCTTCGTGGCTGCGGGGGACAGGTCTACCCCCTCGGCCCCGTAGACCTCTGTGGCGATAGTTTCGATCTTCTCGGCCAGGGAGGCCTCTTCTGGGTAGAGGAACTGGAACTCTCCGGGCTCTGCTGCGGCCTCCGCCACTGCCTCGGCAAGTTCGGCGGCGCCGGCCCCACCGTCGGAGAAGTGAGTGGAGACCGCACATCGGGCCCCCTCCTCAGCAGCCACCTCCGCAATCACCTGGTGTTCGGAGGCGAAGTCGGTGGGAAAGGAGTTGACGGCCACTACCGGGGTCACCCCGTGGCGGCGGATGATGCGCAGCTGAGCACGCAGGTTCTCAGCCCCGGTACGGACTTCCTCCGGGTTCTCCTGCCCCATGCCTTCCGGGAGAGCCTTGCCAGCCACCACGCGGTGGCGGCCTGAGTGGACTTTCAGCGCACGTACAGTGGTGACCACCACCGCAGCGTCGGGCTCGAGCCCGGAGACGCGGCACTTGATGTTGAAGAACCGCTCCGCACCCATATCGGCGGCGAACCCGGCCTCGGTGATGAGGTAGTCAGTGGCGCGGGTGCCGATGAGGTCAGCCACCACTGAGGAGTTGCCGGTGGCGATATTGCCGAAGGGCCCGCAGTGGACCAGCGCAGGGGTGTGCTCCACGGTCTGCAACAGGTTTGGCTGCAGCGCCTCGCGCAGCAGCACAGTCATCGCCCCGGCAGCCTTGAGGTCCTCAGCGGTGACCGGCTCACCGTCACCGGTTGCGCCGACCACGATCCGACCCAGCCTGGCGCGCAGTTCCTCCAGCGAGCGCGCCAATGACAGTGTGGCCATCACTTCTGAGGCGGCGGTGATGTCGAAGCCGGACTGGCGGAGGGGCCCATTCGACGCAGGGCCACCCCCGGGTGGACCGAGACCGGTGATGATCTGCCGCAGAGACCGGTCGTTGACGTCCATGACACGCCGCCAGGTCACCCGCTCCGGGTGCAGACCGGAAGGACTGCCGCGATGCAGGTGATTGTCGACCATCGCGGCCAGCTGGTTGTGGGCGGCGGTGACCGCGTGCAGGTCACCGGTGAGGTGCAGATTCAGCCGATCCATGGGAACCACCTGACTCCAGCCCCCGCCGGTACCTCCACCTTTGATGCCCATGGTGGGGCCCAGTGACGGCTGGCGGACTGCCACCGCAGCCCGGCGCCCGGTGTGCTGCAGCCCCTGGCCGAGCCCGACAGCCGTTGTCGTCTTGCCCTCCCCCAGCGGCGTGGGCGTCACGGCTGTGACCAGGATGTACTTCGCACGGGGCCGCTGGGCCAGCCGGTCGATCGCCGCTAGGTCCACTTTCCCGACCCCACGCCCGTAGGGCTCAATAAGGTCCTCATCGAGTCCCAATTCGGCACCGATCTGGTGAATCGGGCGCAGTTGCGTGCGCGTAGAGATGCCCAGGCTGTCCTGAGCAGTCAGTGGTGCCTGCGGCTTGGCCTTGCCGTCCGGCTGGTCTGGGGAGTGGTGGGCAGTCGTCATCGAGGGTCCCCCTCCTGGAGCCGCGCCAGCAGTCGCCGTCGCCACAGCTGGGTCTCCTGCAGCGCGTTGAAGGTGTAGAGATGGATACCTGACACTACGACGCCGCCATCTGCCCTGACAAGACCCGTCACCAGCGGTGTGGGGTCGTAACGCCCCGGTGAGACCAGTCTCAAGGCTGTCCTGGTGCCGCCGGAGGAGAGAAAACGCAGCGAATCTCCGACCCCGATTCGACCGGCAATGCGCATCAGGCGTGCCGAGCCTACCGCCCCGGGAAGCCCGGCGTAGACGGACATGTGCAGGCCCCGCGCGCACAGTCCCACCGCCCAGTCAGTGACTGTATGCGGGTCGAAGCAGAGTTGGCCGACCACGCAGGCGGCGTGTTCCGCCTTGCGCGCCAGCGACTGCTCGAGGCTCTGCTGCGGGATCCTCGGGTGTCCCTCGGGGTAGCCCGGCACCCCCACGTGAAGCTGTGGCGCCAGGCGTCGCACCGCCTCGATCAGCTGCAGGCCGTCACCGAAGCGGTCCTGACGGTCCCCGGCGTCGTGGCCGGCGCCTGCCCTCGGCGGTGCGGAATCTCCTCCGACGATGAACACCTCCCGGATTCCGGCAGCGCCGATCTGCTGCAGCGCCTCGGGCAGGGACTCTTCGCAGTACTGGGTGGCTGCCAGATGGGGCACCGCATGGAATCCGACCCTGGCGAGCGCTGCGGCGGTCTCCAGGGTGGGTTCCGGGCCCCGGGTCGGTGAGGCAGTCACGGTGACCGTGGCACCAGCTGGCAAGTGGTTCGCGGCCTCGTCGACGATCCCCGCCAGCGGGATCACTTCAAACCTGGGGCGCTCCAGAAGGTGGCGGACACTGGCGCGATGGGCAGCAGATCCCAGGGGGATGGCGCGTTCCCTACGGGCCACCGGCTCGTACCCTCAGTTCTCCGAAGGCAGGTGGCCGCGACCCGGGGTGAATGGCTGCTTGGGGATGTGCTTGGTGGGGTCCACGAAGGGTTTGGGCACCACCACCGCCGGCACCACCCCGGTAGGTGTCTCCACCTCCAGCTCGGTGCCGATGTCACTGAGCCCCACCGGCACCATCGCGTAACCGATGTTGTGCTCCAGACGAGGGGAGAAACAGGCGGAGGTGACCTCCCCGACCCGTTCCCGGCCGCGCCAGACCGGAAATGCCTCGATCATCGAGCCATCATTGAAGGTCCCCAGCGGTGGTCCACCGATTTCCACGCCGGCGAGCCTGCGGCGGACGCCCTGCTCCTTGATGCGGCTCAGCGCGGCCTTGCCGATAAAGTCCGCCTCCTGGTTCAGGTCCACCATCCAGTCATACCCCATGCCGACTTCGAATGGGTTGGTCTGGTAGGTGATGTCACAGCCGTGGGCCAGAATTCCGGCTTCGATCCTGCGCATGTGGCAGGGGCCAATCACTTTCATGCCAAACGGTTCGCCGGCGGCCCAGACTGTGTCCCAGAGCCGCACGCCGTCACGGGAGGCGTTCTTGAGGTAGATCTCGAAGCCCAGCTCAGCCGTGTAGCCGGTGCGGGAGACGATGACCTCCATGCCATCGAGCTGATATTCCCTGAGCCGGTAGTACCCGATGTTGTACACCTCGGGGCCGAAGATGGCCGCCATTACCTGCCCCGAGAGCGGCCCCTGCACCTGGACGGGGCCGACGTCCGCCTCCTCGATCGTGACATCCATGCCGGAGTGGTGAGCCACCCCGCGTGCCCAGAGCAGGATGTCGCTGTCGGCCAAGGAGAGCCAGAAGTGATTCTCCCCCAGGCGGAGCAGAACGGGATCGTTGAGGATGCCTCCGTCGGCGCCGGTGAGAAAGACGTACTTACATTGGCCGACCTCGCACTTGGTGAGATCCCGCGGAACGAGCATATTGGTGAACTCGAAAGCGTCGGGGCCGGTGATCTCGATCTGGCGTTCGACTCCCACATCCCACAGCGTCACTCCGTGGACGAGAGCCCAGTATTCGGCGACCGGGTCCCCGTAATGGCGAGGGTGGTAGGTGTGGTTGTAGACGCTGTACATCGCGACCCCGTGCTGCCGCGAGGCCCAGAAGTAGGGTGACTTGCGGAGTCTGGGGTACAGCAGGATCCGTGGGTCGGGGACGACGGCGCCGGGGCCGTCTGAGATGGCGAAAGTTCGCTCGTTGAGAGTCATGGAAGCCTCCCTGCTGCCACGTCATCGGGACACTTCCAGCATGACATCGTGTCGCGTATCACACAATAGGTTGCGTCATGCGCGACGCCAAGTATTGCCTTCAGAGCGCAGAACCGGCATGCTCAAGACATCATGAGCACGGAAAATGCGCCGCCTGTCCCGGTAGGGCACTCATCCGTCCCGGCGGTCAAGTCGGTGGACCGCGCCCTGACCGTGCTCAACATTCTGGCGCGCGAGGGCGAAGCCACGCTCAGCCAGATGGCCCGAGAACTCGATGTGCACAAGTCCACCGTCGGGCGCCTGGTGGAGACTCTGCTCCGGCACGATCTGGTGGAAGCCCCGAATGGTTCCCTCGGCTACCGGCTCGGTGTCGGGTGCCTTCGGCTCGCCGGCGCCACCACTGCGCGGCTTGACCTGAGCCAGGAGGCCCAGCCGGTGTGTGACGCGCTCTCCGCGGCCATCGGCGAGACCGCCAATGTGGCGATCACTCGGGAGGGAGTCGCCATCAACGTGTGTCAGTCCGAGTCAGGAAGTACCGTCGCGATGCGCAACTGGATCGGCCAGCACACCGCACTGCATGCCACCTCGAACGGCAAGGTGCTGCTGGCGCATCTGCCGGAGGAGGACCGCACCGCACTGCTGACCCGGGGGTTGATGTCCTTCACAGAGCACACGCTGACCTCGCCGCAGGTCTTGTCGGAAGAGCTGCACAAGATCCGCACTCGAGGGTGGGCCTTCGCCGTCGAAGAGTTCGAGGAGGGCCTCAACGCCGTCGCTGCTCCGGTCTTCGACCACAGCGGCACGGTGATCGCCGGGATCAGCGTCGCCGGGCCTGCTTACCGCCTGCCGCCGGAGCGGCTGCCCGAGGTGCGTGATCCAGTCATCCGGGCTGCTGACACGCTCTCCCGCAGACTGGGACATGTGGGACGGGTTCCCGAGTGAACGGTGCAGCCCCCCACCTTGCGAGCCTCAGCGTTTGACCCGGGTGTGCTCGGGGTCAAACGGTGCGGTCCGCCCCACTGTCAGCACCTCAGCTGGCAGGTGCGTACCTAAATACTCAATCTGCAGCCGGGCGCCGGCTTCCGCGCTCTCCCACGGCAGATAGCCCAGCATCACGTACCGGCCCAACGACGGCGCGGGGCCCGCACTGGTGACATAGCTGCGCTGTCCGCGGCCATCCAACAGCGGTGAACCGTCCCCGCTGAGCACCGGTTCGCTGCCACTGGGAAAGCGGGGCTCGGCCGCACCGGAGCCGGTCAGCCCAATCGTGCACAGCACTGAGGCCGGCTGCTGGGCTCGGGCCAGCAGGTAGGCGTCCTTGCCGATGAAATCCGCCTCTTTGACCTTCGGCAGCGCCAGTCCCGCTTCCACGGGTCCGCGGTCCGGGGCGAGTTCGGCTCCGAAGAGGCGGTGCGCCTTTTCCAGCCTGCCGGTGGTGCCATACACCCCGGCACCAGCGGCGATGAGCCCGTACGGCCGGCCTGCCTCCCACAAGGCATCCCACAGCGTGAGCCCGTGCTCGACTGGCAGGTGGATCTCCCACCCCAGGTCACCCACATAGGAGATGCGCACCATCAGCGTCGGGATCCCGGCCAGGACCACCTCGCGTGCGGTACCAAACCGGAAACCCTCATTAGTGACGTCGTCGTCGGTCAGTCTCTCAACGATCGTGCGGGCTTGCGGCCCCCAGAGCCCGATGGCGCAGGTCGCCGAGGTCAGGTCCTGGATGGCCACGCGACCCGTGGCGAGCTCGGCCCGCAGGTGCCGGTGCAGCCAGGCCAGGTCGCGGGCGCCGTCGGCGGCCCCGGTAATGAACCTGAAGTGATCCCGGGCCAACCTCACGATGGTGAGATCGGAGCGGAAGCCGCCACAGCTGTCCAGCAGCGGGGTGTAAATGACCCGTCCCACCTCGCGGTCCACATTTGCCACCGCCACCCGCTGCGCACCCTCCAACGCCCCAGGTCCGGTGAGGTCGATGACGCTGAAAGCGGCGAGGTCGAACATCGCAGCCCGCTCACGCATGGTCAGATGCTCAGCCTCAATGATCGGGGACCACCAGCGCGCGTCCCACTCATGGACCCGGCGGTCGATGCTCCCGGAGTACTCCTGCAGCAGGGAGGCATTTGCGGCATACCACTGGGGCCGCTCCCAGCCGGAGACCTCGAAGTGCTCGCCGCCGAGGGCCTGAGTACGCGGGTGGAAGGGACTGGTGCGTAGCGGGCGGTTGCTGCTCCACTGCTCCCGCGGGTGCGCAATTCCGTAGACCTTGGGGAAGCCTTCCGCGGCCCGGGCGCGCACATGGCGGCGAGTCCGGCCGTGCTGGGGAATGCGGGTGATGTCTGCGGCATGGACGTCAACCTCGGAGGCACCTTCTGTCATCCATTCGGCCACCGCTCTGCCGACCCCGGGCCCTTCCTTGATCCACACTGCGGCCGCGGACCAGAGCCCATGAACCTCGGCAGTCTCCCCCAGCAGTGGGGCGCCGTCGGCGGTCAGCGAGAGCAGGCCGTTGATCGCGTGGGTGACGCCGACGCCCTCGCGCCCGTGTGCGCCCAGCAGCTCCGGGTACAGCTGCCGAGCCTGCGCCAGCTGCGGAGTGAAGTCATCAGCGGTAAACGGCAGCTGAGTGGGCGAGGCCTGTCCTGGCGCGCCCAGCGGAGGGATGCCGGCGGGTTCGTGAAGCATCGGGCGGTGCGCATACGAGCCCAGCTCCAAGTCGGGGCCCCGCTGACGGGCGTACATACGGGCGTCCATATCCCGAATCAGTGGCACCGAGATCCAGTCGTCGGTCGCGGCCAGTTCTGGGATGGGCCCCAGGTCCATCATCTGGTGCACGGCGGGCACCAGAGGGATGCTGGCCCCGGCCATCGCGGCAATCTGCGGGCTCCACACCCCGCAGGCAACGACGACGTACTCCGTCTCCACCCGCCCACGGTCAGTCTCCACCGCTCTCACCCGGCCCGGAACCCCGCTCTGCGGCCCGGCATCCACGGCTACACCGGTCACTTCGGTGCAGTCAGCGACCTGCAGCGCGCCGAGGTCTGCGGCCCGGCGCCGCATCTGCTCACCGGCGCGCACGGCGTCGACGATCGCTCCGGTGGGGGTGTGAAAGCCTGCCAGCAGCAGATCTTCGCGGATCCAGGGCATGTGCTCCTTGACACCGGCGGGGCTGAGCAGTTCGGCGTCGACACCCCACGCAGTCGCAGAGCTCATCCGGCGGCGCAGCTCCTGGAGCCGCTCCGGGGTCCGAGCGACCTCAATACCGCCGCATTCGGCGAGCACCCCCAGGACGGTGTATTGGCGCAGCGAATCCAGCGTGAGCTCGGTGATCTCCTTGGAATGGTCCACCGGGAACACGAAGTTGGACGCGTGATCGGTGGACCCGCCGGGCTCGGGCAGTGGGCCTTTGTCAATCAGCAGAATGTCCCGCCAGCCGAGTTCGGCAAGGTGTTTCACGATGGAGCTGCCGACGATGCCCGCTCCAATGACGACCACATGTGCACGGTCAGGAAGATTCTCCACGGCTCTCACCACCACTGCTGGGCGACCTTGATGACCCGATGATATACCGCACGACGAGCCGCGGACCATGGCCGCAGACAAGAAATTAGGGATCTGCAGAAGTGCCACGCCAGGCTGGGGCGGGCCAGTCCCCCTTGCCGCTCTAGAGCTCGCAGCCGATCAGGACCGGCTCCGGGTGGAGGGTGATGCCGAAGGTGTCGCGGACCCGGTCACGCGCAGCGCGTGCCACGGTGAGCAGATCCTCGGTGGAGGCCTCACCGCGGTTGGTCACAGCCAGAGTGTGTTTGGTCGACAGGGCCGCTCTGCCCCCGACGAGCCCCGCCCCCGCAGCACCGCGGCCCAGCTCGGGGCCATCGGGCAGGCCGAAGCCCTTGCCGCATCCCGCCTGGTCGATCAGCCAGGCGGCGGAGAGTTTGACCAGCGCCTGACCGTCCCTGCTGGTGCCGGCGGAGAACCGGGGGGTGCGTTCGGGCAGGGTCGCAAGCTGAGCCTGCGCGATGATCGGATTGGTGAAGAAACTGCCAGTGGACCACGTGTCGTGATCTTCGGCGTTGAGTACCATCCCTTTCTTCGCCCTGAGGTCCAAGACGGTCCGCCGCACTTGGTCCAGCGGGGCACGACGAGCGGAGTCCTCCGCGGTGGGGTCCAGTCCCAGGGCTCGCGCCAGCTCCGCGTAGCGCACCGGTGCAGACAGCGCCGGACCTGGCTGATGGGTGAGGCGGAACGTCACGGAGAGAACCACGTACCGGGGGGAGCCGGAGATCGTGCTGCGTTTGAGCATGGAGTCCCGGTATCCGAACTTGAGATCGTCATTGGTCAGCACCACCGCGTCGCCGACGGCCCGGTCCCATGCCCGCACCTGCACGATAGTCTCCGAAACGTCTGACCCATAAGCTCCGACGTTCTGAACGGGCACCGCACCGGCGGCACCGGGAATGCCGGAGAGCGTCTCCAGCCCACAGAGCCCGCGCTCGACAGTCCACGCCACCACGCTGTCCCAGTCATGACCGGCGGCTACCTGGAGGTCGACAGCGTCGTCCCCGATGGGCTCGGCGGAGATCCCGCTGAATGCCAACTGAAGCACTGCGCCGGAGAAGCCGCGGTCACTGACCAGCAGGTTGGACCCGCCGCCCAGCACCAGGAGAGTGTCCTGACCGGTGGCGCGCACTGATTCCTCCGGCAGCGGGTGCGTCTGCAGGACATCCACGGCCTCAGCTTCACTGCGGGCGACTGTCCATTCTGCTGCTGGTCCGCCGACCCGTGCGGTGGTGTGGTCGGCGAGGATTTGCGCTGTGCTCACCCCTTTAGCCTAACTGTCCGACACCCCGGCTGCGGCCGTGGCTGCGGCCGGGGCCTACCGCCGCAGCACCTTCCGCGCTGCCAGGTTGCCCAGGATCTGCAGCAGGTGCACCATGAGAATCACTGCGGCCACCGCCAGCCAGGTCACTTCCGGCCGGAATCGCTGGTACCCCTCGACAATGGCGAAGTTGCCCAGACCGCCGCCGCCGACGATTCCGGCCAGGGCGGACATATCAATCATGGCGATGATCACGAACGTGAATCCGAGGATCAGCGGCCCGAATGCCTCGGGCAGAATGACGGTGAAGATGATCCGTGTCCGAGAAGCGCCCATGGCCCGCGCGGCTTCGATGACTCCGGGGTCGATGGTGACCAGGTTCTGCTCCACAATCCGGGCGATGCCGAAGCTGGAGGCCCACACCATGGCGTGGATGACCGCGGTATTGCCGATTCCGGTTCCGAGTATCTGAATGGTCAACGGCTGCAGTGCGGCGATGAGGATAATGAACGGAATAGGACGGATCGTGTTCACCAAGAAGTTGACCGTCCAGAAAAGGGGCGCATTGGCCAGCAACCCGCCCGCGCGCGTGGTGTAGAGCAGCAGCCCGAGGGTCAGACCGATCCACGCGGAGATGGCGAAGGCCACCACCACCATGTGGACGGTCTCGGCCAGAGCGTCAAGGAGCTCCGGCCCGTAGTAGTCCCAATCCAGTTCACGGTATGCCTCGATCATCGCAGCGTCTCCTGTCCGGGTTCGACCTCTTGGACGGGTGCGGCGTCCCTCATGGCCTCGACGAAGGACTGGACTGCCTCGGTCCGGCCGGTCAGAGCCAGCGTGAGCAGACCGAAGCTGGCATTCTTGGTGGTGTTCATACCTCCGTGGACGATCTCGAAGGCGATTCCGAACTCTCCTGCGCGCCCCAGCACGCCCCCCACTGCCGCGGAGTCCTTGAGCGAGACGGTGATCAGACGGCCGTCGGAGTGTCGGCGGATCCTGGTGAGGTCTTCAGCGGAAGGCCGGTCCTTCAGCGCCGACCCCACAAAGGTGATCTCCCCGTCGTCGCGCGGGTTGGAGAAGATGTCGTAGACGAGTCCTTCTTCAACGATCTTCCCCCGGTCCATCACTGCCACTCGATCGGCGATGGACCGGATGACTTCCATCTCATGAGTAATGGCCACGATCGTGATCCCCAGCTCCTCATTGGCCCGGCGCAGCAGACGCAGCACCTCACCGGTGGTGGAGGGGTCCAGTGCGGAGGTGGACTCGTCGGCCAGCAGAATGTCCGGTTTGACCGCCAGTGCCCGGGCGATGCCCACGCGCTGCTTCTGCCCCCCGGACAGCTGCTCGGGGTAGGTCTTGGCTTTGTCTGCCAATCCCACAAATTCAAGCAGCTCCTCCACCCGACGTTCGCGGTCCGCCTTGTTCCATCCGGCCACCCGCAGCGGGTAGGCCACGTTTCCTGCGACATTACGGGACTGGAAGAGGTTGAACTGCTGAAAAACCATGCCGATGCGGGATCTCACGTGGCGCAGTTTGGACTCCGACATCCGTGAAACCTCATGCCCGAGCACCGTGATAGTCCCCGCTGTAGGTCTCTCCAGCCCGTTGATCAGGCGAATCAGAGTCGACTTCCCCGCCCCGGAGAATCCGATCACGCCATACACTTCACCGTGATCGACTGTGAAGGAGACGTCGTCGACGGCGGTAACCGCCGTGCCCTTGCCTGGGTTGAAGGTCCGTGTGACGTTCTGAAACTCGATCAGCGGGTTCTTCGGACGAGCCACGGATCAGTTGTCACCTTCACGCAGGGCGTCTTCGTAATCGGTCAGGGCTTCCTGCAGTTCCTCAGCGGAGACATCGCTGACCGGAACTGAGGTGCCGTTGGAACGGTCGTCCATGATCTCCAGGACTCGCTCGTCGTGATAGATCGAGGCAATCTCCTGGAGTGCCTCGTTGTCCACGTCAGCTTCCCGCACCACGAAAGTGTTGATATAGGGGAAGGCTGAGGGGTCCGAGGGGTCATCGGCATAGATGCCGTCGCTGAGCGGGTCGAGGTCAGCGTCCTGGGCGAAGTTGTTGTTGATAATGGAGCCCTCCACCGACTGCAGGGCGTTGACGGTCTGAGCTGCGTCAACAGGCTGCAGCTCCACAGTGGACGCCTCCTGGTCCACATGGCGGGGCTCAGGCTGCGAGATTTCCTCGGCAAGCTCCACGAGTCCGGCGGCGACGAGCACATTGATCGCTCGACCCTGGTTGACCGGGTCGTTCGGGATCGCCACGGTGTCGCCTTCGGAGAATTCACTGACGTCGTCGTATTCGTTGGAGTACAGGGTCAGCGGCACGATTTCGGTGGGCGCAATGGGCTGGAGATTGTCCCCGGAAGCGACGTTGTGCTCAGCCAGGAAAGCGATGTGCTGAAACCAGTTGGCGTCCAAGTCACCGGCGGCCAGTGCGGGATTCGGCTCTGGGTAGGCAGTGAAATTCACCAGCTCAACCTCGTAGCCGTACTCCTCCTCGGCAATGCGAGCCAGTTCGCGGTGCGCCTCGTGCTCATTGGCGACACCGATGGTGAAGGACGTCTGGTCCTCGTCGACGGCGTCTGCGGAACCGTCCTGACCGCATGCGGCAAGGGTCAGCGCGACAGTGGAGATCAGCGCGGCGGAGATGAGTGGGCGAGTTTTCATAGCGGTCGCTCCTTGCGATCGGCAGCAGGGCGGCAGTCCGGTGACAGGCTGCCCGCTGTGGGTGAGTTTCGAGAGAGGATCTGGCCAGCAGAACCGGAGCCGTGCCGGAAGGGCGCGGCGGAATCACGGTGCGCACGCACGCGTCGCAACGAGTTGAGGTCCTTTCGGAGGTGCTCTTGCCCGCCCCGGGCAGTGGCGCCCATCGGCGCCAGAAGCGGGCCACATCGAGATCCGTACCACCCGTGAACATGGGGTTGGCGTGCGGCTCAGCGTGGATCGTGTCAGCCGCAACTCGTGATGCACCAGAAATTTTATCCCAAGGGGCCCCTCAACGGAGACAGTTGTGCGTCACAAAGAGACACATATGTTCAGCGGATCACAGCCAGGGCCCTGCGCCACGGGCCGGAACCCGGCTACTTGCCCAGCGGGTTGAGTACCCTTCGGAGGAAGTCCTGGGTCCGCGGCTGGGTGGGCGCGCCGATGACCTGCTCGGCGGGTCCTTCTTCCACCACAAGCCCCTGGTCGAGGAAGACCACCCGGTCTGCCACTTCTCGGGCGAAGCCCATCTCATGCGTGACCACCAGCATCGTCATCCCGGCACGGGCCAGGTCGCGCATGATGGAGAGCACCTCCCCCACGGTCTCGGGGTCCAGCGCGGAGGTCGGCTCGTCGAAGAGCATCAGGTTCGGCTGCATGGTCAGCGCGCGCGCGATCGCCACCCGCTGCTGCTGCCCGCCGGAGAGCTGAGCGGGACGTCGCTGTGCAAGGTGCTTCAGCCCCACCAGATCCAGTTGGTGCAGCGCCTCGGCTTCGGCTTTCTCCCGCGAGTGCTTCAACACCCTGCGTGGGGTGATCGTGCAGTTCTCCAGCACGCTCAGGTGTGGGAAGAGGTTGAATTGCTGGAAGACCATGCCGATGTGCTGGCGCATCGCATCCAGATTGACGTCTGCGTGTGTGGCGTCGAATTCGCCGACGGTGATGCTGCCGGCGTCAGGGTCCTCCAGCCGGTTCACGCAGCGCAGCAGCGTGGACTTCCCGGATCCTGAGGCACCAATCAAACACACCACTTGTCCCGGTTCGACGGACATGTCGATGCCTTTGAGCACCTCGACCTCACCAAAGGACTTGTGCAGCCCTTCGATAACCACACCGGCAGGTGCGGTGCTCATAGGGCCGGCATTTGCGGACTCGTCACTCATGCCACTCCTGAGGATACGGGGGATGTGGTGGCCTTCTTCTTGGGCCGCCGCCGAGAGGAGCGCCCCGGCGAGCGCTCCTCCATTCTGCGCGCGAGAATGGACAGCGGGACGGTGATGAGCAGGTAACAGATTCCGGCCACCACCAGCGGAGTCATCCCGGCCTGATACATGGTGATGCCGTCGCGTCCCATCTTGGTCAGTTCCGCTGCGGAGCCAGCCATGCCGACCACGAAGATCAGCGAGGAGTCCTTGGTCAGCAGGATGGCTTCGTTGGTCAGCGGGGGCAGCACAATCCGGAACGCCTGAGGGATCTGGATGGTCAGCATGGCCCGCCAGGCCGGCATACCGAGTGCCCGGGCGGCCTCCATCTGACCCTTCGGCACAGCCTGCAGGCCCGCCCGAATGGTTTCCGCAATGTAGGCCGCACCCACAATCGCTAACGCCGTGGAGGCTGTCTGGAGTGTGCTGAGGTTCAGCCCGAAGGCCAGCGACGCACCGAACCCCAGTGCGATGAACACCAGGATGGCCGGGATTCCCCGGAAGAACTCGATATACAGGGTGGCCAGCCACCTGTACACCGGGAAGGAGGCGATGCGCATCAACGCCAGCACAGTGCCGCCGATGAGCCCGAACACAAAACCGAAGAAGGTGTAACGGACCGTGTTCCACAGCCCCACGGTGATGACTTCGGGGAACATCGCCATCACAGGTTCCACATTGAAGAAGCTGCGCTGAACCGCCGTCCAGTCAATGATGACGATGAGTACGACGACGATGGCCGCGAAGATCGCCGCCTGGATTCCTAGGGAGAGCCGGGCCCGGTCCCGGTTGGAGAGCGCCATGGTCAGCTGTGCCTGCGGGCCCCTCAGTACCCGTCGTCGTCGGCGTCGTCGGTCTCTTCGGCGTCCTCAGCCTCTTCATCGTCGCCGCCGTCCTCGTCTCCCTCTTCAGGTGTCTCGGAGTGGAACCACGCCTGCTCAATCTCCTGCAGCGCACCGGATTCCTCCAATTCTGCAAGGACCTGGTCCACCGCGTCGATGAGTTCCTGGTTATCCAGCTGTGCGGCGATTCCGAGCTGCTCGCCGGTGTCGATCTCCTCGACGAACTCGAACCGCTCATCGTCGCCGGCCTGGTAGCCGATGATGGAGATGTTGCCGACGATCGCCTCCACCTGACCGGCTTCCAGACCCTGCAGCATCAGCCCGGAGTCCTCGTACTGCGTGACGTCGTCCAAACCGAGCTCGTCTTGGGCGTAGTCGTGACCGGTGGTGGCCGCCTGGACGCCCACCGGGACGTCGTCCAAATCGTCCGTGGAGGTGATGCCGGAGTCTGCGGTGGCCAGCAGCCCGAGGTTGTCATCAAGGTAGGGCTCGCTGAAGAGCATGTTGCCGGCGCGCTCTTCGGTGATCGTCATCCCGGAGATGGCGAGGTCGCAGTCCTGGGCATTGAGCGCCACCCCGGATTCGATCCCGTCCCAGGAAGATTCGATGATTTCCAGCTCGAGACCCAGCGCGTCGGAAATGGCGGTGGCGATGTCGATGTCGAATCCGACCACATTGCCGTCAGCGTCGTAGTACTCGAAGGGCGGGTACGGTACGTCGGAGCAGACCTGCAGGACGCCTTCCTCCAGGGTGTCGACCTCAGCGTCGATCTCCACCTGAGTCTCGACTTCAGCCTCAGCTTCGGCGGAGTCCTCGTCGTCGCCGTTGTCGTCGCCGCATGCCGTGAGCACCAGCGCCGCTGCGGAAGCCAGCGCCAACGGCTTCAGCCATGGCTTTTCAGTCAGTTGATTCATGCTGGGCATGTGGTCTCTCCCTTGAACGTGAGCGCAGCGCGCCTTTGCGAATGCGAGCGGTTGCCAGCTGGGCTGGGTGGTGCGTGAAAAGTGACTGCGTGAAAAGTATCAGTGCGTTCAGTTTAGAACGACGACGGCCTGGGCTTTGGTAAGGACCTTGCTCCGTGCGTCACCGGAGGCCAGTTCCACGCTCAGATCAATCCGCGCGGTCTGGGACTCGGCGTCGACCCGGCCGACTTTCCCGGAGACCTCCAGAGCGGCCGTGGGAGTCTCCGGGGAGCCGTGCTCGGGCTCGGGGACGGGCACCGGCTGGGTGAACCGGGTCTGATAGTCCACCACCTTGGTGGGGTCGCCGGCCCAGGCGATGACCAGTTCCACCGCCACAGCCATGGTGAGCATCCCGTGGGCGATCACGCCGTCGAGGCCCACCTCAGCGGCGAACCGGTCATTCCAGTGAATGGGGTTGTGGTCTCCTGAGGCAGCTGCGTAGCGGATGAGGTCCGCGCGGGAGAGCTCCACGGTGCGCCGTCCGATGCTCTGGCCCTTCTCCAGGTCCGTCAGTGACGGCGTCATGCGGCTTCCTCCTCAGTGCGGACCAGCAGCGTCGAGGTCACCGTGGCACGCGGGGCGTCGTCGTGAGTGATTTCGGTGACTGTGGTCACCATGGCACCTGCACCCATGGTTCGGATCCGCTGGAGAGTGGTGGCCGCGCTCAGGGTCTCCCCTGCGGTGATGGGACGATGGTGGACGAATCGCTCGTCGGCGTGGACTACTCGGGAGAAGTCGATGCCGACCTCCGGATCAGCGATGATCGCCGCTTCGGCCCGCTGCGAGACGACCACCGCGAAGGTCGGGGGTGCCACCACGTCCGGGTAACCCAGATCAGCGGCGGCCTCGGATTCGAAGTGGGCGGGGTGCTCTGCCTTGACGGCGCGGGCGAATTCACGCACCGCTTCCCGGCCCACCTGGTAGGTGACCGCGGGATAGGTATGGCCCTCCCGCGCAGTATTGATACTCATCCCTGGCTCTTTCTCTCGCGGATGATGTGAAGGGCCTGGCGCTTGCGGAGGCCTATGCCGGTCACATGACTGACCAGACCCAGGCAGATGAGAACAATGCCGATGGTGCGGAAAGCGCTCGAATCGTTCATCGCAGCGACGACGAGGATCACCACGCCCACGAAGCTGCAGACCATCCCGGTGACCAGCGCGGCACGGTATGCAGGCGTCCCGGAGGCCCAGGGGTCGAACGGTTTGTCAGTCATGGTGGGAATATCCTACCCGTATGCCTCAGCTGGCCGGCGAGAGTCTCGCAGCCCCCTGCTGGAATCGGTCGAGGATGATTTCCGGCAGCCCCGGCGGAATATCGGCGCCGTCGTCGGTCACCTGCAGCAGCGGTGCGGTCACGAGGTCTGCTCCCTGCTGAGAGAGCAGGCGCCGGAAGTATCCGGGGGCCAGCAGATAACTGGCAAGCACCACACGGCGGTGCGGATGAGCGCGGCGGGCTGCTGAGACAGCCTGGCCCACCGTGGGCCCGGCGAAGGACAGGAAGCCTGGCTGGACGGGGCAGCGCAGGCGATCAGCGAGCATTGCTGCAGTGGTGTTGACGTCGCGGACGGCACCACTGTCGGAAGAACCAGCCGCTGCGAGAATAATGATGTCCGAGAACGGGTCGGCATCTGACTCATGGAGCCGCTGTTCCAGGGCATCTACCAGCCGCGCATCAGGTCCGAGTGCTCCGGCGACGACTACGGACCGTGCGCTCGCGTCCGCCGCCTCCTGAAGGTCTACCTTGGCGTGAAAACCTGCCGAGAGCAGCAGGGGAACCAGGACCGCTGGGCCATCTCCGGAGAGGCTGGTCAGGGTGGCCGCGGTATCGGGCTGTTCGACGTCGACGTGGCCGAGCCGAATGTCGGTGAGGTTCCCCAGTCCCGCAGTCCTGAGAACGAGCTGCGTGAAGAGGCCCTGAACCGCAATTTGGCCTGCGGGGGAGTTCGTGCCGTGGGAGATCGCCGCCAAAGCTGCGGTGTTCAGACCGGCGGTGACGGGCATATCAGTGAGACACCTGCACCGCTCCGCCGACCACCCTCACCGGGTAGACGTTGAGTGCAGCTCCGGTCTCCGACAAACATTCGCCGGACTCCAGGTCATAGACCTGCTTATAGATGGGCGACGCCAGGGTGGCTCGGCCCTTTGCCGAGCCGACGATCCCCCGGGCCATCACATTGGCCTGGGCGCGTGGGTCCCAGTGGTCCACAGCGAACACGCGATCATCGGGAAGCCGCACCAGTGCAATCTGCGTTCCGCGCAGCAGGGCGGCCTCACCCCAGAGCGGCTCGAGCTCATCCAGTGAGCAGACGGTCAGCCACGGGCGGTGACCGTCCTCGAACGTCGTGCCGCTCAACCGTTCCACAACTGCAGTCGCCATGAGGTCTCCTTCAATTCGGGCGGGGGTCCTTGTCGCGAATCCACCTTAGGAGCCTCGAATTACTGGAGGAACACTGCGGTGTAACGTCCGCATGAAGCGTTGCTCACCCTGTGTGAACACCCATGTGAGGACGCCGTCACATAGGCATCACATTCCGGACACTGGGCTGAAACGCACGCTACGTACTGTGAGTCCACGCTCGGTAAGCCATCTCGAGAGAGGTCGTCCAATGTCTGGTGCCCCAGCCTTCACCCACCATGTAGTGGTGGTCGGCGGCGGGCCCGCCGCTCACCGCCTCACCGAAGCCCTACTGGCCCGGGATAATCCCGCATTGCGCATCAGCGTGTACTGCGAAGAGAGTTCACCGCCCTACGACCGTGTGGCACTGTCGACGCGGTTCGAGGAACCGGAGAACACCCTTCTGCTGGGTACCGTCGCCTTATGGGATGACCCTCGGGTGAGGCTGCACACCGGTCAGGCTGTGGTGGAGTTGGATCCGGGGACAAAAACAGTCACGCTGGCCGACGGTACCGCGGTGGAGTACGACGACGCTGTCCTCGCCACCGGCTCCTCCGCGCCCCGGCCGCCCATCCCTGGCAATCAGGACATCGCGGTGTATCGCACTATCGAGGATGTGGACTGGCTGGTCCGCCGCGTGGAGAAGCTGAAACACCAACTGGGCCGGGTTCCGCACTGCGCTGTCATCGGCGGCGGGCTCCTCGGCTTGGAGGCTGCCGGCGGACTGGCTGGACGTGGCGCAGACGTCAGCATTGTGCACTCACGTGGACATCTCATGAACGCGCAGTTGGATGAGGGCGGCGGTCGGGCGCTGAATCGCCTGCTGGCTGGCCAGGGGTACCATCTGCAGCTAGGAGAGCGCCCTGTGGCTCTGCGCAGCAACGCCGCCGGGCGTTATGGGTACACCCTTGAATTTCAGCACAGTGACAGCCTCCCCTGTGACCTGGTGGTGGCCGCCGTGGGCATCACCGCCCGTGATGAGCTCGCCCGCGCGGCTGGCCTTCGAGTAGGTGCCAGCGGTGGCGTCGTCATTGATGAGACCTGCCTGACCTCCGCGCCCCATGTGTGGGCGATCGGGGAGGTGGCCAGTTTCGAAGACACCTGCATGGGCCTTGTAGCCCCAGCCAATGCCATGGCGGAAGTGGTGGCGGACCGATTATGCGGTGGTCAGGCCAGCTTCGAGGGATTCGACACCGCCGCCAAGCTCAAGCTGGCCGGGATGGACGTCGCGAGCTTCGGTGACACCTTCGGGGAGACCCCCGGCGCGCTGGAGGTCGTCTACGCCGACCCCGCTCAGGGGCTGTATCAGAAACTGGTTGTCACCGATGATGCCCGAATCCTGCTGGGTGGAGTGTTCGTTGGTGATGCCGGGCCGTATACATCACTGCGCCCCCTGCTGGGGCGTGAACTTCCGGCTGAGCCGAGTGCATTCCTCTCGTCCTCCGGCGGCGGCGAGGTAGACCTTGAGCTGCCGCATGAGGCGCAGATCTGCTCCTGCAAGGACGTCTCGGCCGGCGCCGTTCGTGAAGCGGTATCAGGGCAGGGCGGCGAAGCCTCCTGCACTGATATGGGATCTCTCAAGGCCTGCACTGCGGTGGGCACTCAGTGCGGCTCCTGCATTCCGCTGGCCAAGAAAGTCATGGAGAAGGAGATGCTCTCCCAGGGGGTGGAAGTTTCTCGGGCAATGTGCGAACACTTCCCGCAGTCCCGCTCGGAACTTTTCGACCGCGTCCGCGCAGCGCAGCTGCGTTCGTTCACCGAAATCGTGGACCACTTTGGTGCCCCGGCAGACTCCGCGGTGAATCTGGGCTGCGACGTGTGCAAACCTGCCGTAGCCTCGATGCTCGCTGCGATGCATGACGAATATATCTTGGGCACGGGCAGGGGCGGCCTGCAGGACACCAACGACCGCGCGCTGGCGAATCTGCAGAAAAACGGCACCTATTCAGTCATGCCCCGTATTCCCGCGGGGGAAATCACACCTGCAAAACTGGCAGTCATCGCAGAAGTCGCCACTGATTTCGGCCTCTACACGAAGATTTCAGCCGCTCAGCGGATCGACCTCTTCGGTGCTCGAATTGAGCAGCTGCCCAGCATCTGGGCGCGCCTTGTCGATGCCGGATTCGAGTCGGGACAGGCATACGGCAAGGCTTTGCGGAACGTAAAGTCCTGTGTGGGCAGCACCTGGTGCCGGTACGGGGTCCAGGATTCAGTGGCCATGGGCATCTTCCTCGAGAACCGCTATAAGGGTCTACGTTCCCCACACAAGATGAAGTTTGGCGTCTCCGGATGCGCCAGGGAATGCGCCGAAGCTCGCGCCAAAGACGTAGGTATCATCGCCACGTCGGACGGATGGAACATGTACGTCGGTGGAAACGGGGGTGCGACCCCGGTACATGGCCAGCTCCTGGCCAAGGACCTCGACGACGACACACTCGTGGCCTACATCGACCGGTACATCATGTACTACATCCGCACAGCTGATCGTCTACAGCGCACCGCCCGGTGGATCGAAGAGCTTCCCGGTGGCGTCGAACATGTTGCGGACGTGGTGGTGCACGATTCACTTGGGGTCGCGGCAGATCTGGAGCGAAGCATCGCCGATCATGTGGACCGGTACGAGGACGAGTGGGCGGCCACTCTGCGAGACCCGGAGAAGCTGCGCCGGTTCCGCAGCTTCGTCAATGCCCCTGAGTCACCTGATACCGACCTGAAGTATGTTCTCGAACGCGGACAGATCCGTCCGGCGACAGAGCAGGAGCGCGATTCGGCGGATCTTGTGCTTATCGGACCCACAATTCCCGTTCGCGAAGAGCTCCGGGACTACGCCGCCGGCGATTCGCTCACCCCGGGTGTGGCAGTGCAGGAGATAGGGGCATGAGTGTTGGGCGGGTGACTTTGGTCGGCGCGGGACCCGGCGCCATGGACCTGATGACCGTTCGGGCTCGTGATGTGCTGACCACCGCCGATACGGTGCTCTACGACCGGTTGGCTCCGACGGATGAACTGCGCTCATGGGCACCGCATGCAGAGCTCTTCGACGTGGGGAAACGGCCTGGCCACCACCGGGTCTCCCAGGCGAACATCCATGAGATGATCCTGCGTTGGGCCGGCGAGGGCAAACATGTGGTGCGCCTCAAAGGGGGCGACCCGTTCGTCTTCGGCCGCGGATGTGAGGAGGTGGCGGCCTGCCGAGAAGCCGGTGTCCCGGTCACAGTTGTGCCAGGCGTCACATCGGCGGTCTCGGTGCCCGCCGCTGCGGGGATACCTGTGACAGCGCGGGGTATCAACCGCGCCTTCACCGTGATCTCAGCCCATGATCCCCTCACCGAGGATGAGCTGAGGGGGCTGGTCACCTTAGGGGGGACCATCGTTCTCCTGATGGGGATCGGAACCTTGGGTCACACCGTGGAGGGTCTGATGAGGCATGGGCTGCCTCGTCACACGGCGGTAGGAACGGTGGAGAACGGATATGGCCCTGAACAACGTGTCACAGTGACTCAGCTGGATGCTGTTCACACAATCGCTGCCACGCGGCGACTGCGTTCACCCGCGGTCCTGGTGATCGGGGAAGTCGTCACCCTAGCTGCTGAAGGCCCCGAGACCGGAGAGGCCTCCGCGGTCTATGGCAGGGTCCTTCAGGCGGCTTCAGCCGCAGCACCCGCTGCAGCCGATTTCTGACACGGAAGGACCTCCATCCACGGTGATCTCTCCAGCATCCTCTGACGATCCTCCCCAGCACCTTCGACAGACCCCAGAAGTCCCCTCCCGAGCGGCTGTCGCCGCGACTTTGCTGCCGCAGACGCTCTCTGGGTTCCGCATCGGGGTGACCTCTGATCGGCGCAGCGATGAGCTCATTGCCGCGTTTCAGCGGCGTGGGGCGGAGGTGATCCACGCCCCGGCTTTGCGCATCGCGTCACTGACGGAGTCTGTGACCCTGCAGCAGGACACCAACGCCGTGATTTCCTCGCCCCCGGATTACGCCATCATCACCACGGCTTACGGCATGCGCCGATGGGTGGAGGCGGCCGAGACATACGGGGTCTGGCCGGAGCTCCACGAGGCGCTGAGCCGTGCAAGCATCCTGGTGCGCGGACCCAAAGCACGCGGCGCGATTCGCGCTGCGGGTTTGGACGATGACGGGGCCGCTGAGGACGAACGCACTGACACGATGCTGGATATGCTTCTGGAAAGGGATATCAGCGGCAAGACGATCGCCTTCCAGCTCCACGGAATGCTTAACCACCAGCAGGTCCACCGTATCGAGGCGGCGGGAGCCAAAGTCTTAACGGTGATGCCGTACACCTGGACCAAGCCCGCTGAAGATTCCGAATTGTTGAAGATGATCAGCGCGGTGATCGACCGTCAGTTGGACATTGTTACCTTTACCGGCTCATCGCAGATGAGGGTGTAGCAAC
>NZ_VAWA01000048.1 GCF_005771565.1 Nesterenkonia sphaerica | reverse complement strand
CCGGTACACAAACTAATTGACACCCCCGTCCAGGTCTCTCGGGAATAGCGCACCGGATGGCCATCAGGACCAACGTGTTCGGCCGCGGCCAGGGCCCGGACCATCGGGCCGCGCTGACGGGTACTCAAGGTCTGATCCGCAGCAGCCCGGATGAGCTGGTAACGGTGCAACGCGATCTTCTCTGCTCGGTCTTTACGGGCCAGCCGCCCGCGCTGAGGTACGGCTTCAGTCATAGGTCTGCCTCCCTGGCAACAGTGAAGGGGAATCAACATCACCCCAAGATGATGACCCCGGCTGGTGTTCAGCCGGCGCTTTCCCCACCTTCGCCGCCCACAGCCCCGGGCGTAAGGGCCAACTGGTGTTGGATACCTGAGGACCAGCGGCCGGGGTTGAAGAACCCTGGACCAGCCGCCGCCAGCCCGGCACTGTGCCAGGCCAGCCTGACGATGGCCAACCGGTCGGTGAGCACCTCGGCGTATGCGGCCACAGCCGCCAATGCCTGCCCGGCCGGGGTGGTCACAGGGGCGGGCCAGAGGCTGGCAGCATCAGCGCCATCGCGGTGGAGCAAAAGCGTAAACGCCTCCCTGATCGATTCAGCCGAGGCCGTGAAAGCCCGCAGCCAGCCACGCACCGTCGAGACCGGTCGGCCCAGCTGGGCGGCGATCCGGCGGTGACCAGCACCGGTGGTCTTAGCCTCCACCGCGGAGGCGATCACCGCCGCCGCATCAGCACGCCGGGACGCCAATTCCATGCCCAGAAGCACATGGGTCCCCGCACATCCCGCACAGCGGGCTCGGCGGGGACGATGGGCCCGGACCTGGTGGCTGGGGCCACTGCCGTGGCGGATCCTGCGACCCCGGGCCCACCCCCAAGGCCGCAGCACACCCCGACACCCAGGACAGGTCAGGCGCCCAGCAGCCAGATCAGACTCGACAGCATCGACGTGGTGACTTACCGTAAGCATCAGCGCGGTCCTATCGCGTGAGAACGGCTGGCGTGATGCTTCGAAACTTGCACGCTGGCCGTTCGTTTTTAACAGGTCATCGTCAGCCTGATGCCGCCCACCGCGCTAAATCAAGACCTCGCGAGAAAAACCCTGGCCGCCACCAAAGATGACGCCCCCACCGCCAAACGCGGAGCCGCCTAACAGCCCCATGTAACGGGCCAGGTAGGGCAGCATCGCGGTGACATCAGTGCCGTCTTTCATCCACCGTTGCAGGTTGGCGTAGGCGAAGTGATGGCGGAATGCATAGGGCTGTGGTTGCCTACCACCAGTTGGCCGTGGAAGTCCTGC
>NZ_VAWA01000047.1 GCF_005771565.1 Nesterenkonia sphaerica | reverse complement strand
CCCGGTCCCTGGGCACCGATATTTCGATCTCTCCTGCCTCCGAGGCGACGGTCTTGGCATAGGAGCCGTTGCGCGAGTTCTTCGTGGCCTTAGCCTCGCGGTCGTCCTTGGCGTAACCCAAGTGAGAGGTCATCTCAGCGGCCAAGCCACGTTCGAGGGTCTCCTTGATCAGCGCCGGCACCAGACCGCCATCACCGGTCAGCTCCACTTCACCGGAATCAATCTTGGAAAACAGCTCATCCTGGCATGACCCCCTAATTTCGGTCCACGAGTTATGAGAGTCGCACTAGCGCCCGGTGCTCCGGGCAGGAAAACTGGTGTGACCATGACAAGCAAGAGAAGACGCCATACCCCGGAACAGATCATCCGGAAGCTCCAAGACGCTGAGAAGCTCCAGGCAGAAGGCCACGACGTCGCCGCCACCGCCCGCGAACTGGGAGTCACCGAGGCCACCTACTATCGGTGGAAGAACCAATACGGCGGGCTCAAAGCCGAAGACGCCAAACGGCTGAAGGAACTTCAGAAGCAAAACGACCGGCTCAAGAAGCTCCTGGCCGAGGCGGAGCTGGAGAAGGCTGCGCTGAAGGAGCTGGCGGAGGGAAACTTCTAAGCCCGGACCGGCGCCGAGCAGCTGCGCGACACCTGATGGCCACCATGGGCATCAGTGAACGCAGAGCCACCGCGCTGGCCGGGCTTGCCCGATCCGCTTTCCGCCGGACCCTGAAGTCTGAGAACGCTGGTGATCCTGATGCTGGGCTGCGGACATGGCTGCGCGGCTATGCGAAGGACCATCCGCGCTGGGGCTACCGGCGGGCCTATCATGATGCCCGCGCCGAGGGCTGGGCGGTCAATCATAAGAAGGTCCAGCGGCTCTGGCGTGAAGAGGGGCTGCGGGTGCCGGTGAGACGTCGACGCAAACGCGTGGGGTCCTCCACCGCGGAAGCCTCGCAGGCGGACGCGCCGAATGTGGTGTGGGCGGTGGACTTCCAGTTCGACGCCGATGAGACCGGCCGGGCGATCAAGATCGCCTCGATCGTCGATGAGCACACCCGCGAATGCCTGGGCGGGATCGTGGCCCGCAGCATCACCGGTGATGACCTCACCGCCCACCTCGACGCTATCGCCGCTGACCGGGGGCTTCCAGAGGTCCTACGGTGTGACAACGGCCCGGAGCTGATCTGCCACGCGATGGCCGACTGGGCCGGGGAGGTCACGGGGATCCACTACATCCCGCCGGGTGCGCCGTGGCGCAATGGGTACGTGGAGTCCTTCAACAGCAGGATCCGGGATGAGTGCCTGAACATCACCAGCTTCTGGTCTTTGACCCATGCTCGGGTGATCATCACGGATTGGAAGAAGGAATACAACACCATCCGGCGCCACTCAGCGCTCGGGTACCGCAGCCCGGCTGAGTATGCTGAAATCTGTACCCATTGAAGAAACCGCGGCCCGCATAACGCGTGGACCTACTTCCGGGGGCAACCCA
>NZ_VAWA01000046.1 GCF_005771565.1 Nesterenkonia sphaerica | reverse complement strand
CCCTCACATAATTCTCAGACACGCTCTAGTTCACGTGGGCTGAAGGGCTTGGTGACGTAATCATCAGCCCCCACCGACAGACCAATGAGACGGTCCACCTCGTCGGCACGGGCGGTCAGCATGATCACATAGCAGTCGGAAAACGTTCTGATCTGCCGGCACGCTTCCACCCCGTCCATCCCGGGCAGCCCCAGGTCCAGGATCACGACGGCCGGTTGAATGGCTGGGACCATCTCGACAGCGTCAGGACCGTTATCGGTGGTCTCGACGTGCAGTCCGTCGCGGCGCAGATATTCGGCGATGAGGCGCACCAGCGGGGCCTCATCGTCCACTACGAGCACACTGGGCTGATGAGTTGCAGGTTTAGAGGTCATTTTTCGATCGTAGAGGACGGTAGGCTCTCCTCCGTTCGGCTCCCTGGTTCAGTTCCACCCGGAAGAGCATTCCTTTCGAGTTCGTCGGGGTTCCCCGGAACCCGGCTTGGGGACCACCAGCGACAGGTTCAGGTCTGCCCCTCAACGAGACCGACGCCTCAGCCCGAAAATTCAGCCAGCCGAAGAGTCGTCTTCAGCGGCGGTGAGGCACGCCGTTATCTGATCGTGACAACGATATCGATTTGTTATACAGTCGAGCCCGTGCTTGGGGCATTAATCCGAAAGTGTCCCGAATCCCAGCCCGGTTCGGCCCCTGCGAACCGGTCAGGGCACGTTCGCCAAACTACCGCGACACCAGGGAAAGGTTCCCAAAGCGAGGTGTGTCAGAGATAATGCACCAGTGAGCGGGTTTAATACCCAACCAGCGAGTGGGCCTCATGATTGATCTTTCCGGGTTTTCCTTCTTGTAGCAATTCGAGTGGCTCGAGCGTTGACCAGGCCGGCCCTGCGGGCGGCGCGGATTGCTTCGCCTCGGCCGTAGTGTTCGTCTTCTGGGGTGACGTAGCCCACGCCCTCGTGCAACCTCACCGCGTTGTAGTGAATCCGCAGTCGGTCCAGCTCGGACTCAAGTACACCGGGCTCGGTGATCTTCTCAAGGTGCGGGTTCTCGGCTTTGAGGTGTCCGAAGAAGGACTCGACCCAGGATTGATCGTTCGGGGTTCCGGGTCTGCCGAAGTGCTGAGCGATCCGGGCACCTGCCATGAACGAGGCAGTGGCCTTCGAAGTCATCTGGGGTCCGTTATCGGAGTGAACCGTACTGGGTTTAGTTCCGCTGTATGGGTGCGGGAGTCTCGTCCCGCTGGGGTTCATAGTATGCCGTCTCAACTTCGGTGGGTGTCTGGTGGCCCAGGTGCTCGTGGAGCCGGCCAGTATTCCACCAGTGGACCCAGTTCATCGTGGCGAACTCGACCTCGGTCAGTGATCTCCACGATGGTTGGGCGTAGATCAACTCGGTCTTGTATAGCCCGTTGACCGCCTCAGCCAGGGCGTTATCGTAAGAATCCCCGACAGTCCCGACCGAGGGTCGGATGCCGTGGTCAGCGAGTTTCTCGGTGTAGGCCACCGCG
>NZ_VAWA01000045.1 GCF_005771565.1 Nesterenkonia sphaerica | reverse complement strand
CCCTTGCTACACCCTCATCTGCGATGAGCCGGCAAAGCCTACTCAGAGTGGCTGGCCCTGCGTGGCACAGCCTTCCGAAAAGGCATCAAGGTTGCTCCGCTGGATCCCTTCGCTGGGTATAAGAACGCTATCGATGAGAAGCTCGAAGACGCCACCGCAGTGCTGGATGCCTTCCATGTCGTGAAGCTCGGTACTGCTGTGGTGGATGAGGTCCGCCGCCGGGTCCAGCAAGACACTCTGGGCCACCGCGGTCGCAAAGGCGATCCGCTCTATAGGATTCGTCGAGTCCTGCAATCAGGAGCAGAGAACCTCACACCCAATCAGACCCGACGCTTAGAGCGAGTCATCACCGCTGATCCGCGGCATGAGGAGGTGTTCCTGGCCTACCAATGCGCCCAAGAGCTGCAAGCCGCTTACCAGCACCACGACCTAAAAGCCGGCCGGCAGATCGCACTGAAGGTCTTAGATTCTTTCCACAGCTGCCCTGTACCGGAGGTCGCCAGACTCGGCAGGACCCTACGCCGCTGGCGACAAGCCTTCCTGGCCTACTTCACCACAAGCCGCGCCAACAACGGTGGCACCGAGGCGATAAATGGACTCATCGAACTCGCCGGCCGCATCGCCCGAGGCTTCCGCAACCGAGACAACTACCGACTCAGAATGCTGCTCATCGGCGGAGGCCTCGACGGCCACCTCCCCACCTAAAAACCGAAGAGCCCGTTTAATAGAGTAATAATACTAACTGAAGCGCCCCGTAAACGCGCCGATCGACCCCCGCCTCCAAGTGACTAATGGTCTGGTATTTGATTCGTTCTAACTGCCTCTGCGTTGTTCTCTCGCCATATCGCTGTGTAGTCGCTAGATGGCCGACAACTCAGGCCCACTCCGAGCCGGCCCGTTCTCGTCCCTCCGCTGATTACGCATGCATGTAACTCCGCGCAGATTCCATGTGCCGCATATCTGCTCGAGGCCGTGAGCAACTTGGGGGTTAGTCAGGAACTTGGAGTCGGACTCTCGGGACTGCCAACCTAAGTCCGTCTCCACTCTTCATGAGCGGGGCGAGCCTGAGGATTACGACAAGTTAGTGAGACAGACCGCGTCTCACCGAGATGTCACACCCCATGTCAGCGTCTCTCGCGTATGACAAGACCCGCGGGATCCTACACCAGGTGTAGGTTCCAGCTAAGTTGTCAGTAATCCCAGGTACCTGTCAGTGGCGTGTCAGTGGTCTCATCTTTCTGTCAGTAGACCAGACTGGTGTCCATGGGCACGCGCGAGGTTTCCTTGCGATATTGCACCGTCGCCGGTGACGAAGTCCGGACGACGTGGGAGCAAGCACGTGCTGATTTGATCGTTGGAGGACTCCCTGTTCGAGTACCACCGACCTACAGAGGTCAGCGAAACTACCCAGGATTATTCTGGGCATCGACGAACCGTAGGACATTAGTCTATGAAAGCCTGCTTGAGTTAGAGCGACTATGGTTAGCAGACTTCGATCCGACGGTCGCACAGATAGCCACTCAGCCTTTCCAACTCGCCGGACGCGACATCAACGGGCCGAGGCTGTCAAGCTGTCTGTGTAAGCAGTTGGTCTAGTTGTTGGAGGTGATTGCGTCCATAGCGGTCTGGACTCGTGGCATGACCCCCTAATTTCGGTCCACGAGTTATGAGAGTCGCACTAGCGCCCGGTGCTCCGGGCAGGAAAACTGGTGTGACCATGACAAGCAAGAGAAGACGCCATACCCCGGAACAGATCATCCGGAAGCTCCAAGAC
>NZ_VAWA01000044.1 GCF_005771565.1 Nesterenkonia sphaerica | reverse complement strand
GACCGCGGGGGTCAGTATGTCGCGGTGGCCTACACCGAGAAACTCGCTGAGCACGACATCAAACCCTCAGTCGGGAGCGTCGTGACTCATACGATAATGCCCTTGCGGAGGCAGATAATGGGCTGTACGAGACAAAGCTGGTCCACTCCCAGCCGGGCTGGCACTCCCTGACAGAGGTGGAATTCACCACACTGAACTGGGTTCACTGCTGGAACACAACGCGACGGCAAGAACATCGGGGCCACCAACCCCCAGCTAGATTAAGGCAGCCTACTATTGAGACCAGTGAGAGAAACCTCCCGCACCAGAGCTATGGAACTGCGCCCGGTACGGTTCATGTCGACATTCCTGATCTATGTTAGATCTCGGATCTAGGAGTTTCCGGGGTGTCTATTGAACGGCAGTGGTCATACCCTGCTCCACGTCTAGAGAGTTGATTCCCCCTAAAAGCGGTATCCCAATCTATCTAGCTCAGTAATTCCGACCCTTTTTCTGCGATTTTCCTCATATGAAACGTTATACGTTCAAGATCTGATTCAAGCATGCGACTAACGGGCAATGATACGTTTAAAGCCAACCGAGATACGGACCCATTGGTAGGAATTGTGAGTGCGACAGAGGACACACCGTCTTCATTATCTTCTTCACTTGTCGCGTAGCCCCTCTCGCGCACCACTACTAGTTCACGTTCAAGATCCAGCCTAGATTTTACTGCCTTCGCTCCCGTGATCTCGGTATTCGGATAAAGTCGACGCAGTTCGTCTGATGGCACTTCTGCCAACAACGCTTTACCTGTGGCCGTCGCCGCAGCAGGTTTGGACTGCCCCATACGGGACGCCACACGCACAGCGTGTGGGCTTTCGATCGCGTCCAAGAACCGGACGTTCGTTCCCTCGAGTGACCCAAGATGGACAGTCTCCTGAAGAGTTTGGTGGAGTTCTTCCAGTACTGGGCGCAAAAGTTCCCGAATATCAAAACCTGCTAGTACCGAGTAAGACAGCGTGGTCAGTCGGGAACCAGGTCGATATGTCTTATTTCCTGGATCACGTCGCAGAAATCCTCGGTATTGAAGCATCGCCAAAAGTCGGTGGGCGGTCGAACTAGCAACTCCGAGATAGTCTGCGACATCTCGTTGCCTTAAGTCATTTTGATCTCGCAAAAGTAAAAGAATCTTTAGGGCATTATCCACAGACTCTATCGGGTATTGGGGTTCTGGCCCGAGTACGCCCCATCCTGCCTTGACATTTGGATGCTCCATACAACGATTCTACGCCACGTGCATGCTAGCCCCAATCCCCTTTAGACCGCTGCCACAAAACGTGTGATGAGGAATCGTGAGTGTCGCCTATTTTTGGTAGCGTGTTACGCCTGTCACATCATACTTCTAGTGCTCGAGGAAGGGTGGGCCAACCCTGCCAGAGCTCTGCGAAATAACTGTCGAGCATATCGAGTCTCCATGCGACAATCGACAGCCACCACGCCCATGCCACCTCTCGCTGCCGCAAACTCGCGCCTAACAACTCTTACCACCTACTCACTTTTGGTGTGTGTGGACTACATACAGGTCGCAATTTGCCCCGGAAGCTACGGTTCTTGCGATGCTGCCTAGTATCCTAGCGGGTCCCTGCACTCTCTTGTTTCCCACAACTATGATCTCCGCCCCTAGTCTTTGGGACTCACTGATGAGGGTGGAGCCGGGCGTTCCCTCTACAGCCTTTGAAATTACACTGAGTCCTGTAAATTCCCTACGCAAGCTCTCGGCTATCGTCGATGCCGTTGCCGTAGCCGTACTAGCGTAGCGAGCGATCGTCGCCTCATAAGCACGAGTTCTCGATACGTGATCATTCTTGCTATTTAGAGACTGCATCGTCTCGGTCGTTTTTACACTGAAAGCCCCCTACCTGCCAGACTGAGGTGAGACACC
>NZ_VAWA01000043.1 GCF_005771565.1 Nesterenkonia sphaerica | reverse complement strand
TTGCTACACCCTCATCTGCGATGAGCCGCTTTGCCGGTGCGGGCTGGCACCAGATCCAACAGCCGCGCTTGCACGGCCCCGCGAGCGTTGCGGGTCAGGTCGACCATGCCTGTCAGTGCCTTCGGCCCCCGCCGAGCAGGGTTGAGGTGATGCCAAATATGTTCGTCCACTCCGAGGGTCTTCACCCCGGCGAAGCGTCCCTCGTCAGCGGCAGCTTGCTCCAACAGTGGCCGGATCGCTTTCCACGCAGTGTGCCAATCCACCCCCAGCTGGCGAGCCAAGCCCTGGACCGAGAGGTTCTCCCGCCGCATCTGCCTGATGCCCCAGGCGATGCAGCGGCGGGTCAGCAACGCCCGGGGCGCGGCCACTACGGGGTTCTGCTTGAGTGAACACCCCGCGTGAACAGTCTGGGTCGTGGCAGTGCCACCGACGCTTACGCCACACAAGCCGGGCCGGGGCCGCGTATACCGGAGCATCAATCAGCTCCACTTCCCGGCGCCGGGCACTGACGGCGACGACTCCGCAGTCGGGGCAGCCGGTGAGGGTCTTGGCTGATTCGACCCAAACGATCAGCGCCGTCTTCTTAGCCGGCCGGTCAACAGCAGTGACGTGAAGGCCTTCAAGGCCAGCGAAGAGGTCGCAGTCATGGCAGTAGCTGATCTTGCTTGTTGGGCAAGCAGAGACAGGGCGCGTATTCTCGAACATCGGGGTCGGGGTCCTTCTGACGACGTGTTGCTTGGTCGCTACACATCATCGAGGCCCCGGCCCCTTCTTCATGCCCTACTCAAGATCTTCCGCGCGTCGCCAGCCCCACCCCAGGTCCGAAGAGCCCCTTTACCGTCTCTCGAAACTGGGCCCCCGGAGTGAACGGCGGTCTTATCTGAGCGACTACGGCTTGCTCGCTTGGAAATCGCGTAGCGAACGGGCACGGGCGTATCTCAGGAAGCTGAACCTAAGACCTGGGAGCTCCAGGTGCGTGTTGCACGCGGTATACCCCCGCTAGAGCCTCGGCCAACTCTCGGGCAGCTTTTCCTAGTACCTCGAATGCTTCCCGATAGCGTTCCGGATCAGTCGAACTCCACTCTGGAGCAACGTGCAACGCACTGTTGGAGTCGTCCGAGAACATATAGAAGGTGATCCATTCGTCGTAAGCTTCAGCTGCGTCCCTGCAGCGGGTCCAGACTTTGGCGACCTCCGGGTCCCATAATTCGCGGGAGTCCCGGTTCCAACGACGAATTTGGTGCTCAAGTTGACGCACAAATTGGTCAGGCAACCTCTTATGATCTACATGTTCAACGAGATATACGTGGAAATTACTGTCGAGTTCCCACCCCGCCATGCGCTCCTGGAGGAGCCCTAAGTCTCTCCTCCAGTCTTCCCTGGAAAGATCCTCGATCCGGTCCTGCAGCTGGTTCTTCAGCGATGCGGTCTTTCGTCGAGCGAGGGACCGAACAAAGCAGGGGCCCATAATGACGAGGAGGAATGCAAGGCTCCATCCTCCCAAGTAGTACGACTCGTAGAATTTGCGTGCGGACTCAGATGCCGCCATGACGATAAAAGCTACGACGCCCCCAATAGTGGCTACCCACGAGAGCCATCCGAGAGATTCTCCGGATAGAGACCGATCCTCAGATGAAGTAGACACAAACAGACTCTACATTCGGATTGGTTGCCTTGCATCCACAGGGGCTGATGCAGGAACTGGTGACAGGTTCGGTTTCCTGTTCAGGCCGCTAGTGTCAGCGCCTGTGTGAGCAGTTTCTCCTCATAGGCGATCGGGGTCAACTTCCCCAGCCCTTTCTGCTTCCTCTTTCGGTGATACGTCCGCTCAATCCAGGCCACGATCCTCAGTCGCAGCTCTTCTCGGGTGGCCCAGGGCTGGGCATCGAGGACGTTGTTCTGCAGCAGTGAGTAGAAGGACTCCATGGCCGCGTTGTCCCCGGCCGCGCCGACTCTGCCCATGGATCCGACCAGGCTGTGGTGCTCCAGCGCGCGGAGGAATTTCTTTGCTCGAAATTGAGATCCGCGGTCGGCGTTAACCGGAACTCCGGTTAA
>NZ_VAWA01000042.1 GCF_005771565.1 Nesterenkonia sphaerica | reverse complement strand
TTCATCGGTGACAGGGTCGCGTTTCATTCGAACCCGACCTCCGGCAACATGCCCTGGCTGGCGGCGACCACGTCAGCGTAGGAGTCCAGGAAGTCTGGGGAAGTGTGGATGTAGTAGTAGGTCGAATCGAACGTGGCGTGCCCCTGTTAGCCGTCGCGTTTTTTGACGATGGCGGCGTCGCCTTCGGTGACGATCAGCAGTGACGGAAATGCCCCGCTGGGAAGCATCCGGCGGGGCATTCATCGTCAGGGTGATGTGGTGGTTGTCATCGGTGACGGCGGCTTATTCGCTGTTTTCGGTGATCGCGGATTGGGCTGCGGAGAGGTCCACGATGGCCTTGTCGGCGGCGTAGGTAGCGATGAGCGCGGCAACGGCGAGGTTGTTGATCGCTCGGGGGTGGCCGCGGGAGCCTTGATGGATCGCAGCGATCGCATCATCAGAGAACAGGGTGTCGGAACGACCGGCGTATTTCAGGTGGTGACCGATATAGGCTCCGGTCTCAGCCAGGTCCATTCCGGTGATCGCATATCGGGTGGATACCCTCTGGTCCAGGGCGGCCAGGACGGCGAGTTTCAGGCGTCGGCGCAGGGTGGGCTGGCCGATCAGCAGTAACGCGAAGTGCGATCCTGTATCGAGTCCAGCGTTGGTGAGCATCCGTAAGGATTCCAGGTCGGTGTTGCCCAGTAGGTGGGCCTCATCGATGACGACTACTGGCAGGCGGGCGCGTTCATCGAGTTCCCCGGCCAGTAGTGAGGCGGTCTGGTGGGCTAGGACCCCGGAGTAGAAGGCCGGGGTCCCGCCCAGGGCGGTGACGATCTGGGACTGGATGCCGCGCATCCCGATGGTGGGGTCAGCGATGTAGATCACCTGGTGCCGGGAGGCCTCGAGCCGGGCCAGGGCGGCACGTACGGCCACGGTCTTACCGGCCCCGACTTCACCGGTGATCACTCCCATCTGGTGCTGGTCTACGCACCATTGGATCCTGGCGATGGCTTCGCGGTGCCCAGGATGTGGGTGCAGGGCCTGGGCGGGGATGTTGCGGCCGAAGGGCATGGTGGTGAACCCGTAGTGGGTTTGGAGGTTCTCGATCACGCTGCTTCTGCTCCCCTCGCGTCGGTGGCTTCGTCGGTGGTGGTGGCTTTGTCGAAGCTGATCGGCGCTCCGGTTATCTGGGTGGTGTGGTGTTCTTCGACCATGCGGAGGTAGTCGATGCCTGAAGCGACGTTCTTGGCGCCGTTATCGGTGTCGGCTCTGGCGGCGGCGGCCTTGGGGTGGACGTGACGACTGATGTGCTGGGCTGTGGCGTTCCCGGCTGGGGCGCCGTCGCTGGTGAACACGCTGACCGATGCCGTGAGGTCGAAGGGGTCATAGATCAGCTCGACATGGGCTCCGGCCAACTGTGGGTCCACCTGGTAGGTGTTCGACTGTAAGGAGACGGTCGCAGTCTTCGAGACTCGGCGGGTGACAGACCACCGGAATGCCTCGTTGATGGCCTCAGCCGACCGGCGCTCCGGGGACCGGTTGCTCCAGCCGGCTTCCCAGCGGGCCAACGGACTCTGACCGGTGGAAGTATGCACAGTGTGGTGATAGCTGATGTGGAGCCAGGAGGAGAACAGCGCATTGAGCTCAGCCAACGAGCCGATCGCGGTCCCAGCCTGATCCTCACCTGCTTCCCCGCCGGTGCCGGGGGCCACCAGCTGCACCGGGGCGGTGAGTATGGTGATCTCGGAGAGGAACTGGGAACGCACCGAACCGAAGAACCGCTCGATCTTGCCCCTGCCTTGGGGCCGGTAGGGCCTGGAGTGGATCAGCCGGATCCCCAGCTTCGCGCACGTTCGTTTCAGTGCTGAGTCCACATATGCGGCACCGTTATCGACATAGCAGCTTGAGGGGATGCCGTGGGTTTGTAGGGCTGGTCGTAGCGCGGCGGCTAAGCGTACTGCGTCTTCGGCGTAGGCCCACCGGGCGGCGGTGATCAGGCGGGAATGATCATCCATAAACGCGAAGAGGTAGGTCTTCTTGCCCCCGATCTTGGGGCCGTGCAGCGCATCACCGACCCAGATCTCATTGGGGTAGGCGGCTTCGAACCGCCCCGTTGCTGCTGCGGGGGTGCCGGTGGGGATATCCAGGGTGCGGAAATGGCGCAGCAGTGTCGACTCACTGGGGGCATCGCCGAGGGTGGTGACCATGATCCTGCGTACTTGGGCCGCAGTGCGGTGGGGAGCCTCGATCTTCAACGTCGCAGCTAGCGACAACACCGTCGCCGGGGTGATCGGTGCGGCGGCGCGTTGCCGGGGCTTGAGCCCGTCGAAGCCATCGGCGTGCCAGGCACGGATCCAGCGGTCCAGGGGGGCTTGTCAAGTAGTTTGTGTACGGGG
>NZ_VAWA01000041.1 GCF_005771565.1 Nesterenkonia sphaerica | reverse complement strand
GTGCATCAATCACAGTCACCATCACGTCCTTTCATGAGTGACCCGGTACACAAACTAATTGACACCCCCTCGCCATGGCCCCAGCCTGCCGGAGAAATCACCTCCCACATAGGAGACATGCCCTAGAAGGCCCACCTCCCGAGACTCTTCAGTAAACGCATTGATGCGCGTGGAGTAGAGATTCAGCGCCCCCAGGTTGTCATCCTCAACGAAAAGCTGGAAGGCCAGCATCCCCCGTGCATCCGTTTCCGCTACCACCCGGCGGGAGAAATCAGGCCAACGCGGATCGGCACGAATGTCCGGCACAGTGACAACTTCCTGCTCATACACTGCATCCAGACAAGGTCCCTGGCCTTCCTCCATCTGAATCGCATCAATGCGCGCGGAGGTCTCCCCGGTTTCCCCTTCAGCGGTAATTTCCTTGCGCCCTGTCACCACACTGATCGAACCGCCCTCTACTCCTGGGATCAGATCTATCGCAGATCTCACAATGGCTGCGAGCAGTTCATCCGGCGACTGTTGTTGGAGCTCCCGGGCCAGGTTCCCTAATTCCATGGCGAGCTCTTCGTACAGGGCGGAGGGGGCTTCCGCCCGGTCCGGGATGTAGTCCCGCTGACGGTGTGTGGCGTCGTGCATGGTATGCCCTTCGCTCTGGTCAGCAGTCACTGACTGGATCCACTTCAAAGAGTGGTCTAGTCCACTCTAGTCCAGTTCCCAGCCACTGCTCACGGACCCCCCTGGGAGTTGCCACCAGGGTGGGCGCACCATAAAGTGCTGAATCCACCCGGAGTACACCCAGCCCAGCAGGATACGGTGTCACAGTGTTGTCTGACTCTGGATCTCGCGTCCGCGCCGTCGCCGCTGCCCGACTCAACCGGCACGATCAGCCGCGTCAGGCCAGCAATTGGATGACCCGCATATGGGAGCAGCCCAACACTCGGGTGCTGTGGCTCGATGAGGGCAAAGCCCTTGTCAATGGGGCGCGCAGCTCTTCAACCGATACTCCCTCCCACACTGGACCTCACCTGGTGCTGAAGGCACCCCACGGACAACTGCCAGCATCGGCCGTCTACCTGGGCGAGGTCGATGTAGCAGAAGTAGAAGATTTCCCCGAACCCACCGGTCCCGCCCACGTGGTGGCGGTGCCCGTAAAGAGCTCCGCACCAGGTAAAGGAGACCTGCGGCAGCCACCTACTGCCACATGGGAGAGCCTGCGCAGCGTTGGCAGCATCCTGCCCGCCGTCGAAGCTGAACTGCTCTCGCAGGCGACTGCATTGACCGCCTGGCACGCTTCATCAGCGTTCTGCCCGGCGTGCGGCGGTGCCACTGAGGTACGGCATTCTGGATGGGCCCGGTCTTGCCATCGATGCGAGGCATTGCACTTTCCCCGCACCGACCCGGCCGTGATCACTGCTGTCATCGGGCCGGATGACTGCCTGTTATTGGGATCGGCAGTGCGGTGGGACTCCCGCCGCTACTCCACCTTCGCGGGCTTTGTGGAGGCCGGGGAGTCCTTGGAAGGTGCCATTGTGCGTGAGGTAAAGGAGGAAGCCGGCGTCGACGTCGACCGCGTGGAGTACATCAGTTCCCAGGCATGGCCCTTCCCGCGTTCCCTCATGTTGGGTTTCCTGGCCCATACCAGCGATGTTTTCGCCACCGCTGACCTCGAGGAGATTCGCGAGGTCCGCTGGTTCACCCGTGACAAACTCTGCGACGACGTCATCAGCGGCGCCGTGACCCTGCCGCCGAGATCTTCCATTTCGCACGCCCTGATCGCTCGCTGGTTTGGCGGCCCGCTGCCAGACCGCCTTGAGCGCGGCCTGTGAGCCACGCCATGGTGGCCGCGACAAGGTAGCAGAGGAGGGCGACCACCACGATGGCAGCACCGGGGGCGAAGTCCCCGTAATACGACGCCGCCAACCCCGCAACGGCGCTGAGGGCTCCGATGCCGGAGCTGATGACTAACGTAGCTCGGTAGCTGTTGGCGATGTGGGTGGCAGCTGCCACTGGCACCACCATCATTGCGGAGATGAGGAGCAGCCCGATGGTTGTCATCCCGGCGACCACAATCAGGGCGACCATCAGGGTCAGGATCAGGGTCAGGACGTGTGTGGGTATCCCGGCGACTTTCGCTGAGGCCTCATCAAAGGCCATGGCGAGTAACTGCCGACCCACCACAGCGGTGAGGAGAACCACCGCCCCCGCTCCAGCAGCAATCGTCCCGACTTCCCACCATTGCAGGTTCAACGGGCTGCCAAAGAGGAGTCCCACCACTGCGGTCTGCCCACCGCCGGAGCGGGCGACGAGCAGATAACCCACGGCGATCCCCCCATAGAGAAGCAACGCAGTGGATAAGTGGCTCTTCGCAGATGAGGGTGTAGTAACCG
>NZ_VAWA01000040.1 GCF_005771565.1 Nesterenkonia sphaerica | reverse complement strand
GTTAGTTGGATAGTCGGGGTGTTCTGGCGGCGGGGTCGTTGATCGTTGCCTTCTCCGGAAGGCGCGGCGGTCGGGGACGTCGGTGGAACCGCTCAGGGTGAGCAGCGTAGGCAGCATCAAGGACCTGCTGCCGCTGGTGACGGATCATCTGGGCGGTGCCGTTATGCACACTGATCGGGGTGTGCAGCCCAATCCCGGAATGCCGGTGAACGTGGTTATACCAATAGATGAACGCGTTCATCCAGGACCTGGCCTCCCCAATGGAAGCGAACCGTTCAGGATAGGTGGGGGTGTACTTCATCGTCTTGAACTGCGACTCCGAGTAGGGATTGTCATTGGAAGTCCTGGGCCGGTTATGAGACCGGGTGACATCCATATCACTCAGCAGTGACGCCAAAGGTTTCGAGGTCATCGCCGCACCACCATCGGCGTGGAGGTATCCCGGGGCGGTGCCCTGTTCGACGATGGCCTCAGCGATCAGATCAGCGGCCAGGTCCCCGTCCTCGATCTGCTCGATGCGCCAGGCCACCACGCACCGGGAATAGATATCGATGACCACATACCCGTGGTACCAGATCCCTTTCGCTGGACCCCGCATTTTCGTGATGTCCCACGACCACACCTCATTCGCGGCGGTCGCTGTCAGCTCGGGGATCTTACGAGGTGGGTGGGTCGCCTGCCGACGCCGCTCACCGCCCAACCTCTGCGCAGCGAGGATCCGGTGCATCGTCCGCTCTGAGCAGTAATACCTGCCGGCATCGAGTTCCCGGGCCCACACCTGAGCCACCGAGAGGTCGGCATACTCATCACTGGTGAGCACCTGAAGCACCTTCTCGCGCTGGGTCTTGGTGAGCTCCGCGGGGTGTTGCGGCTTCGGGTGAGGCCCATGCATCCGCGGTTTCGGGTTGGCCTGCCGGTGATGAGTCGCCCGGGACCGGCCCACCAGCGCGCAGGCCATCACGATGCCGACCAGTACAGCCAGCAGGGTTGCGGTCTCAGCCTGCCATGCCCGCCAGGCCGCGGCGGTTACGGCTGGTCTTTCTTGGAGAGCGCTTCCAAAAACGCGACACCTTTTCCCAAGACCTCCAACGCCTCCTCCCGCTTGGCGATGGCCTTGTCCTTCTTCGCAGACTCCGCCTCAGCCTTGGCCAGAGCCTTCTCCAGCTCGGCGATCCGTGCCTGCTCAGGTGTTTTCTTCCCCCGGCGGGGCTTCGGTGTGTTCACCCTGCCCAGTGTCCCGGCTTCTAGCTGGGTGCGCCACCTTTTCACGCTGGCGTCATAGAGCCCTTCCCGACGCAGCACCAGCCCCTTCGAACCTGTCGGCGCGGAATCGTACTCAGCGAGGACGCGACGCTTGTACTCGATGCTGAAATGCCGACGGGCCGGCCGGCCTGCCCGAGGACTTTCCTCAGAGACCTGCTCGGCGGGAACGGTGCCGACCTCGAAGACTGTTTCGGTGGTGATCGTCATGCGGGGTTCCTCTTCCAATAGTGGGATGCCCCAGCCCTTATAACCATCAGCCCGGGTGTCTCACCTCAGTCTGGCAGGTAGGGTCGTCCTGGTCGCCAAGGGAGAGGCGGAATAGTGCGACTCACTTACGTAAAAGTTACCAATCACAGCCGTCTAGCAGATGTAGATATCGAGGTGCGAGAGCATCTCGTACTCGTCGGTTCGAACGATGTCGGCAAGTCTTCGCTTCTGCGATGTCTCGACTTGGCCATTGGGGCCAGTACGGCCCAGCTCTACTCACACATCAGCAGTGAGGACTTTCGGGACACGAGCCAGGCGTTTGTCGTTGAGGTTGGTTTCGAGGATTTTTCTAAGAATGAGCGTGCCTTATTTCCCGAGGAAATCAATGTAGATCCAGTTAGCGGCGACAGGTCAATGACGGTGCAGTTATCGGCGACGATCGATGAGAGCGAGACCATCAGTATTGAGCGACGCGCACTTGGGTCGGGCACAACGCGCCAATTGTCCCGCGACCAAGTCACAGGACTCGGCTGGAAGTTCCTGAGCGCTACCACGCAAACTCGAGATCTAAGGGAAGATCGGAAGTCGCCTCTCGACGAGATTCTGCAAACGGGTGAGCTCGGAGGCGAGGAGGCGGATTTTGAGGCCATTGCCGAGTCACTGGCGACTAAACTCGGTGAATCTGCGGTGCTCGATCAGCTCCGAAAAGACCTGGCCGGTCAACTCTCCAAGGCACTGCCCGAGCCAGTAGACAAGGATGAACTGAGCTTCGTTCCGGGTGCCGCTGCCGACAATGACGTACTGAGTGATGTTCGGCTCCGAGTGTCCAAAGCGGGCGCTCCACGTGATCTTTCCGCCCAGTCAGACGGGACTCGGGCGCTTTTCGCAATGGCGTTCTACGACCTCGTCAGCGTCGGAGCTAACGTAGTTGGAATCGATGAGCCGGAGGTCCACCTGCACCCGACGAGTCAGCGGAGCCTGGCCCGGCTACTCAAGAGCAACCCAAACCAGAAAATCATCGCTACGCATTCTTCCGACATTGTCAGCGCTTTTGATGCTGACTCGATTGTGGTGGTTCGCCGCGGCGGGGAGCTGGTTCAGCCTGATGCAGGGTTCTTGTCGAGCGAAGACAAGCTCGTTGTTCGGTGGTGGGTGCGCGATCGGCTAGAGCCGTTAACGTCCCGACGAGTTATAGCGGTAGAGGGGCCGTCGGACAGGATTGTCGTTGAACGAGCTGCAGATCTTACTGACCGCAACCTGGATCGACTCGGAGTTTCCCTCGTGGAAGCCGGTAGTAAATCGTCTATGCCTGCGGTTGAGAAGCTCTTCGGGAAGACTGGGTTTGGGGTTCCGCTCTCGGAACTCATCGATGAACCGTACTGGGTTTAGTTCCGTCCTTGACGTGTCCTGGGTTTGGTTCCCCTCAG
>NZ_VAWA01000004.1 GCF_005771565.1 Nesterenkonia sphaerica | reverse complement strand
GACCCGGTACACAAACTAATTGACACCCCCGGCGGTGCTGCTCCGGTACCATCGCTGATATGTCTCATGACCTGGCCCCTTCCCCGAAGAAGCCCCCCTACCCCGTACGCCTGGCCCAGCGCCTGCTGGAGAACGTCAAAGACCCGCTGGGGATTCCGGAGCGCACTGCTAAGACCTACCGTTACCGCCGGCGCCAGTTCGGGGCCGCCCGCCGGTTCCTGCGCAAGGAATTCCGCTGGGAGACCGAATGGGGCAACCGGAAGCCCGACTGGTGGCGCCGCGGATTCCTCTCCCGGTCAGTGACGCTGTATCAGCTGCCTGACAATGACCCTTCGCTCTACATCAACGATGTTCAGCGCTACTTCCGCACCAAACGGATGGTCAACCCGCACCTGCAGGAGGTGCTGAACAATAAATTCTCCTTCTTCCTGCTGGTGAAGAATCTGGGACTGGAAACCGATGTGGTCGACCTGCTGGGTCTGCACACCCGCGGCCATGTCCACCCGTTTCCGCACAGCAACCGCATTCCGGTGGAACAGTTCCTCACCGAAACCCTGGCCGAGCGCAGCCACATCTTCGTCAAACCACTCCACGGGGCCGAAGCCAATGGTGTGCGGTCCATGAAGTTCGCCGACGGTAAGTACCGCCTGGACGGCAAGCCCAGCAGTATCGAGGAAATGGCCCAGTGGGTGAGGGACTTCCCGCGGCCGGTGTTGTTCGAGGCGGCGATCACCCAGCATGAGTCTCAGGCCTACCTGAACCCGCACTCCACCAACACCATCCGGCTGCTGACCATGCCTGATGTCACCGATGACCACACCCCATTCATCGCCCGGGCCTCGCAGCGGATCGGCTCAGTACGCTCCGGGCATATCGACAACTGGACCAAGGGTGGACTCTCCGCCAATGTGGACCTGGAGACCGGTAAGCTCTCCGCGGCTGCCCAGCTGCCGGAGGGCAATGACCTCCAGTGGTTCGCCGAGCACCCCGATTCCGGTGCCCGCATCCAGGGCCACCAGGTGCCTTTCTGGGAAGAGACCAAGAAGCTGGTGCTCGATGCTGCCCACCGGCTGGCGTTCATGGAGTACATCGGCTGGGACATCATCATCACCGAACAGGGACCGGTGATCCTGGAGGCAAACATTAACTCCGGGATGAACGTGCTGCAGGTGCACGGCCCGCTGTTGGCGGATCCGCGGGCGGCCGCTTACTACCGGGCCCGGGGCGTGGTCTAAGCGTTCGGCTCCACCGGTGTGTGGACCCGGGTCAGCGCGAACAGCGCATGAGTCTGCTCGCGCTTCCCGGCCAGGGGGTCCAGCACGGCAGTGCGTTCAGCCCCGGCAAAATCACGCAGGGTCTGCAGCATTGTCGGCTCCGGAGTCATCAGGTGGGTGACAACGGCGGCCAACGGGTGCTCCAGGTCCTGCACGGAGTCCACTATCAGCACGGTGGGCACGCTGTGCTGTTCAGCTTCGATCAGTATTTTCCGCCACTGCGCAGGAATCTGGGGATCCTTCGGAACGCTCAGCACGACGACGCCGCACCGCCCCACCTGCCCACTACCAGACCCGGCGGCCGTCAATCCAATGGTGGTGACGTTGAGCGGGACAGCACCCAGGCTGCCCAGCCGCGGGGCCACAGCGCTGCGGGCCCGGCGCCCGAGCTGCCGGCCGGCTCGCTTGAGCCGACGGGCCGCAGGCAGCACCCGGGTACCGACCCACGTGGTATCCACCGGCTTATCAGGCATGACGCATCCTCCGCGGGTCGGGGTCATCGACCATGGTGCCGTACTGGTCCAGCCACAGGCTCAGCAGCGCCAGACCCCGAATCAAGTGCTGGGAGCGCTGACTGTTCAGCAGCCTCTGCCACACCACCACTCCGGCGCCGGTAGCGGGATCTGCAGCAGCAAGCTCAGCGGAGAGAAGCCCGGCGGCCGGACCGTTGCGCACCAGTCCCGCCAGATGTCGCGCGCCTTCCCGGCTGGCAATCCGCCGCTTGTGGTGCCGGGTGCCGGTGAGATCATCAGCGGTAGGCATGCCGCTCAAGCGTGGGTCTGCCGCATGGAGCAGGTGCGGGTACCAGGCACCGTCAGCTTTCGCATGGTGGGGCAGCTGCAGCGCCAGTCCCGCGACCTGATCAGTCACCATGGGCATGACCGTCAGCTGCGCACCGCCGAGCACCTTCGCCGGTGCCGGTGCGATTCCGGGCACTGTCCTGAGCAGGTATGAGGTCAGGGTGTGGGCGTTGGGGTGATCCGCATAGCGCTCCGCGGTCGGCCACGCCCCACTCTGGGCACGGTCTGCGACGGCGCCCGCAACCCCGTGCTGAAGCACTTTCTGCGCCTCGGTGAGATACCGGGAGCGAGCCTGGATACGGCTGCTCATCAGGTCCCGCCGGGTCCGGCGGGCAGCGTCAGCGGGGTCGGCGAACCCTCCCCCGAGCAGCACTCCGCCGCCGATCCCGTCGAAGATCGACCCAGGAGTCTCCCGCAGGGCACGTACTACCGGCATCAGCCAGAAGTGGAAGGACGCTTGGTAGTCCACTGCCTCGGCGTAGTCAGCAAAGTCTTCCCCGAAGGCTCTGTAGTGACCAGTGACGATCCGGTGCTTCACATGCAGGGTTTCAGCCACCTCAGCGGCAACCAGCTCTTCCAAAGCGGAGCCAGCATCAGAGCTGGTGGACCATGCGGTCAACTGGGTGGGGTCCGGGCTCTCCCGGGCCGCCAGCGCGGTCAGCATGCGGGAGTCTCTGCCACCGGAGAGCATCGGGTTAGCGGCTGCGCCGGCTCCTGTGGAGACCAGATGCGGCCGCATATGGGCGGCCATCACTTCCACAGTCTCCCGTGTGACTTCCGCAAGGTCTGCGGAGGCCTGCGGGGCGTAGTCTTCCCACGGCCAGTGGTGCTGGCGCAGGTGCACCGCCCCGGAGTCGGTGACTTCGGCGTACTCCATGGGCATCAGGCGGTGGATTTCTTGGAAGGTGGTCCGTCCTGCCAATGGCGCACCAAAGGCCAGGATCTCACTCCATGCCTGCCAGTCCGCGGTCAGAGTCTCAGCCGTTTCGGCCAGCCAGCGCAGCCGGGTGGAGAAGAACACCGCGGAGTCCGCGACCTGTACATAGAGCACCTGGCAGCCGGAGACGCTGCCGTGGACTGTGCCGGCCCCGTGGGCGTAGGTGCGCAGTCCACACACATCGGCTTCCCGCGCCGCCGCTTCCCAGGCCTGGTCCAGCAGCGCGGGGTCAAGGTGACCGGCGGCGTTCCACGCCGCGCTGAGGCTGCGTTCGGTGCGCTGCACCCCCGCGGTATTCGTCACCCGGAGGCTCAGACCGGGAAGCAGGGAGGAGGGTTGCCAGGTGACGCCCTCGGCCTCGGCCAGTTCCGCCATGCGGTCCGCCCGAGCTCGGTGTGCCGGGGTCATCCGCCCTAGGACTCCACATGCGGCCGTGGGCTGCAGCGCATGGGCGCCGGTCACGGTGTCACCCCGCGCCAGCGCAGCCGCTCAAGGTGCCGGCCCGGGCCGTGGTCGACCGCGAACTGCTGACCGCGCCGGGACTGCTCCACGAACGCCTGCGGATTTCGCCAGAAGCGGTCCACCACAGCTTTGATCTCACTGGGCTCGGCATAGCAGGCGGCGTCACCGTAGATCTCTTGAAGGTATTCAGGAAGCACCACGAGGCAGCCGGCTGCGAGCGCTTCCATGATCGCCCGGCCGTAGGCCTCTCTCCACTGCGGGTGGTGGGCGTAGACCCAGAAATCGATCCGCTGCAGGAAATCGGCAGGCGCCTCGGCGCCAAACGGAGCCACCGACCAAGCCTGCGGAATTCTGCCCAGGATCTCTCCGGGCACATCGGCCCCGCCCAGGACCTCCACCCGGTACGTGGGGTCCTCCGGGTAGGCGCTGAGGATCGCCTCCGCAGTATCTGGCCACTTCTCCTTCTGGGGCCTGGAGTGACGGCCGATGACCGGCCGGTCGGCGACGAAACCGGTCCGCGGCGTCGTCACCAGTTCTCGGCCGAACACGTTGACCCAGTCCTGCTCTGCCAGGCGCACCTCTGGTGCGGGCTGCTCGGTGATGCTGGCGCGCACCACAGGGCTGATCGGTGCCCACTCGGGCACCTGGTGGAAGAAGCGCTGCGCGGCGGCATCAGCGGCGGCCACGTCATACTGCCACGTGCCGTCGGCGTCCACTGCTGGGTGGTTGGCGACAAGAACTACCTGGTCTGCAGTCAGGCGGGGAAACGCGGTGGCGCTGGTCTGTATCACCGTGGGGTGCCGGACAATCACCAACCGGGCGTGCAGCGCCGCCCGGGCGGAGACGATATGGACCCGGGGCAAGTCCGCGACCCCCATGATGTGCTGACTGAAGCCTGTCACCGTGGTGGTGATCTGCGACTGGGCGTGAATCAATGCAGTGGAGATTCCAGCAGCGGACTGTGCGCGAGTCTCCTCGGCTATGGAAGCGGTGGTCCCGCCGGGAAGCCGGAAGTCCGAGACAATCGCCACATCTACTTCGCGGACCTGCTCAGGCCCGGTGCGGGAAAGCTGAGCGGAGACGGTGCTGAGCTCACCGGAGAGTTCTGCGACCTGGGTGCGCAATGCCTCCAGGTCCGCACCGGTCACTCGCTGGCGGAGTCGGCCGAGTCGGCGCCGCCACTGTGTGGAAGAGGTCATCACCGCCACTTTAGCGCCAATGCCTATTAGGCTGTGCATCGTGCCAGTTCAATCCCCCGCTGCTGATGCCCAGAGACCAATCGGCACGTTCATCACCGATCACGTCCAACCCGCGTGGGATCAGCTGAACCAATTTTCTCGGCTGGTGCGGCACAACGACACCATGGACTACGGGCTTCGGCGGCACCGCATGCCGGTGCATCAGTTCCCGGGGTCCTACGCGGCCTTCTTGTACAACGGCAATATTGTCGGCGGCCGGTACCAGCGCATGACCACATTGGTCAGTGATCAGGCGGCCGAGGCCTGTGCCAGCAAGACCCTGACCCAGAGCTATGCTGCCGCCGCTGGGCTACCCGTGGCTGGCGGCCAGCCCTACACGGACGCTGACCAAGCGCACCAGCGTGTGGCCAACAGCGGGCTGTGGGTGGTCAAACCTGACGGTGCGCGGCGGGCCCGCGGAGTCAGCTTGAAGGTCACCGGGGCAGATTTTGCTGATGCCTGGCAGCGTGCGGTGCGGGCGAAGCCGCGGGACGCCCGCTTCTCACAGGACATCGTGGTGGAGCCCTTCCATGACGGGCTCCTCGTGCGATTCTTCGTGGTCGGTGGCACCTGTTACGCCGCCGCAGTGCGGGTCCCGCTGTTTGTCATGGGAGATGGCTCAAGCACGGTGGCGGACCTGGTCCGTGCCAGCTTTGCCCACCGGGAGCAGCACGCCCTGCTGAACTCCACGCTGCCCAGCGTAGGCACGGTGCTCGCCCGGCTGCCGGAACCCCTGACCAGCGAGACGGTGCTGGACACCGGTGAGCTGCGGCTGCTGCGGGAGGATGGCCGGTTGACTGCCGGGGGCCTGCCGTTTGATGTCACCGAGATGGTCTCTGCCGAGCTGCGGACTCTGGCTGAGGGTGCCGCACAGTCGATTCCCGGGCTCGGTGCAGTGGGGATTGACCTCATCACCCCGCAGCTGGACTCCGCCGCGGGCGCTGTGGTGCTGGACGCCGACCCGTGGGCCAGCGCGCTGGTCCACCGCTTTCCCGCCTTCGGCAGGCGACGCCGGGTGATATGGGAACTGACCGAAGTCTTGAGCCTGCGCGCTCAGTACTGGGAGAAGCCGATTCCGCCGCCGACCTCTCCAGCGAGTGAGGAGGCCGGCTGAGCTGAGTCTCAGCCGGTGTGGCGTGCGATGAAGAAGATGCGGCGGAACGGCAGGATGGTCCCGATCCGGGTTTCCGGGTAGGCCTCTTTCAGCGCCGCCTTATACTCCGCGGTGAATTTCTCCAGCAGATCCGGCGGCAAGGCGGAGAGCACCGGGCGGGCCGCTGCGCCGGAAATCCAGTCGAAGACCGGGTCTTCTCCCTGCAGCACGTGCTGGTAGGTGGTCTCCCACGCCTCGACCTCCCAGCCCTCTGCGCTGACATCGAGCATGTAGTCAATGACCCCGGCAGTAGGTGTCAGCAGTGTGGAGGGGTCAATATGCTCGGCATAGGGGCTGCGCCCTGAGAGTTCATAGAGCAGCCGGTGGCTGGGCGCAGCGTAATTCCCCGGCACCTGGACCGCGAGAACTCCCCCGGGGGCAATGGAGCGCTGGATGCCCGGCAGCAGGTCGCGGTGATCCGGCAGCCACTGCAGCGCCGCATTGGAGACGATCAGGTCCACCGGCTCTGGCGTGGCGAACGCGCGAATATCTGCGCGCTGATAGGTGATCTTGGCGTCGTCGCGGGTGGATTCGCGTGCCTTGTCCAGCATCTCCTGACTGGAGTCGACCCCGGTGATGTGGGCGGCTGGCCAATGGTGCCGCAACACCGGCATCCCATTGCCTGGTCCGCAGCCGAGGTCCACCACGGTGCGCGCATTGGGCAGGCTCACCCGGCCCAGCAGGTCCACGAACGGACGGGTGCGTTCTGAGGCGAACGCCAAGTAATGAGTCGGATTCCAGGTAGTGTCCGTGGGCGCGCCAGTGGAGGATGAGGGCATGAGCCGATTCTAGAGACCGAGAACGTCCTGGGCCCAGACTCGTGACACGTGGCGCAATGAAAGAGCCGGACATCACTTGCTCACTTCGCCTCCGCCGGCGCCGTGGGGCCCGCTGGTAGACTGGTCCCCGCTTTGCCCCGCTGTGTGCGAGGCGCGCACTTCACCCCGGGAGGACTCTCATGGCAGCACCTGCCGCTGAACGGCATACGCCCAGTTTTCAGCTGGGACCGCAGCGGGTGGTCCAGATGGACGGCGAGCAGCTGGTGCGAGTCGGAGCCCGGCCGGGTCTGCTGCGCTACATCCGCAATATCTGGGCGTTCCGGCACTTCCTGCAGTACGACGCCCACGCCAGGACCTCCTCCCAGAACAACCTGGACTCCCTAGGGCGTTTCTGGATGGTGATGAACCCGCTGCTGCAGGCGGCGGTGTACTTCTTCATCTTCGGCTACATCCTGGAGACCCACCGCGGGATTGTGAACTTCATCGGGTACCTCATCATCGGGGTGCTCACCTTCCGTTTCATCCAGGGTGCGGTGGTCAGTGGGTCCAATTCGATCGCTGGCAATCAGCAGGTGGTTCAGGCGTTCAACTTCCCCCGTGCCTGCCTGCCCATCTCCTCCACCGTGCGGGAGCTTTTCGCCACCGTTCCCACCTTCGTGGTGATGGCGGTGTTGGTGTACTTCATCGGCGACTATCAGATCGCTGATATGAGCCGAGCGGACATCACCCTTGACTGGAAATGGCTCATGTTCTTCCCAGCCATCTTCCTGGGTCTGCTGGTGATGACCGGACTGAGCCTGATCCTGGCCCGGGTGGTGGCCAATTACAACGACGTCAAACACCTCATCACCATCGGTGTCAGGCTCTGGTTCTACGCCTCGGCGGTCATCTTCAGCGTGGACCGCTTCGCCGACCGCGGTCATGACTGGATCATCACGGTCATGTACTACAACCCCGCCTTCTGCATCCTGGACATCATCCGCGACGCCTGGCTCTATGACGGCCTGGGTGAGCCCTTCCGGTGGATCGTCCTGGGCGGATGGGCCGTCGGCGCGATGACGATCGGCATGATCATTTTCTGGCGCGGGGAAGAAACCTACGGACGGGAGCGCTGAGACGCGCGATATGAGCACCCCCACCTCCCCTTACACCCCCCGACGGGCTACCTGGCCCGGCGGCAACGGCGCCACCGGTGACGGCTTGGACTTGGATCCTGAGGCGTTCGACAACGGCTTCGGATTTGAGGCGATCGAAGAGATCGCCTGGGATGATCAGCCGCTGACGCAGAACGCTCCGCAGGTGGAGACCGTGGACCCGGAGCGGGTGTCGGTCGCAGTGGACTGCGCCTCCAAGATCTACCGCATCCGTTCCAACACGGAGTACCGCAATTCCACCAAACGCATCGGCCGCCACCTCCAGCGCGCCCTGGGCTCCGGCTGGTCCGAGATCCCGGCCCTGGACGAACTCAGCTTTGTGGTCAACCGCGGGGAGACAGTGGGGGTCATCGGCACCAACGGCTCCGGGAAGTCCACGCTGATGAAACTGCTCACCGGCAAGATCCGCCCCACCTCCGGCGAGGTCTACGCCACCTCCACGCCGATCATGCTGGGGGTCAACGCGGCACTGGTGCGCCAGATCTCCGGCCGGGAGAACATCAAGCTCGGCTGCCTGGCCATGGGGCTCTCCCCGAAGGAGGCCAAGAAGAAGTTCGACATGATCGTGGAGATCTCCGGGCTCCAGGATGCTTTGGATATGCCACTGAAGGCGTATTCCTCCGGGATGGCCTCGCGGCTGCAGTTCGCGATCGCCACCAGCGTGGATCCGGACATCCTGCTCATCGATGAGGCGCTGAACACCGGGGACGCCCAGTTCCGGGCACGAACCAAGAAACGCCTGGACCAGGTGCGCGCTCAGGCTGGCTGCGTGTTCCTGGTCTCGCACTCCCTGGGCACCATCAAGCAGATGTGCACCCGCGTGATCTGGATTGAGCAGGGCCGCATGCTGGCCGACGGTGACCCTGAATGGGTCTGCGCGCAGTACCAGGAGTACACCGACCATAAGTCCAACGGGCGGATGCGTGCGGCCCAGATTGTCTACGACCGCACCCGGCTGAAACTCTCCCCCATCCAAGTGGAGTTCCTGGAAGGCACCCGGCCCACCAAGGCAAGCTAGCCCTCCGCTGCTGGCGGCTGCTGATGCTTCTTGCTCCAGCCGTAGCGGGTCAGGCCCCGCGGTTTGTAGATTCCCAGCGCAAGTGCGGCCAGCAGCACCAGAAGTCCCCCGGCGGCATGCAGCGCCGGTGAGAGGCTGCGCACCGCCTGGAGGTCTGCACCTGGGTCTGCCGCGACCTCGGCCAAGGACTGGAATGTCTGCATGTACAGCAGCAGCACCCCGGTGGCCCCTGCGGTGAGCACGAGCTTGAACACCACCCAGTAGTGCCGGAACAGTCCCCATGGCGTGGCCAGTGACTGAACGATCCCCGTTGCCAGCGACGCCACCGCTAAGGGAACCAGTGCGACCCACGCGGCCTGCTCCATCACCAGGTAAGCGCCACGGACCGTAGGCCCATCTGAACTGGTCAGTGCCACCACGGCAATCGCCAGGAAGGCGACGGCGGCTCCGAGCCAACCGACGGAGCACCCCACGTGCGCAAGCAGCATTGTCTTGCGCAGGCGTGGACTCACCGCACTAGCCCGTAATCCGCGCTCTGAACTGAGACGCCGGCGGGGGCAGCTTGGCTGTGCCGCTCGGGCCCGTGCTCACCGGGTCCACCGATGACCCAGAGCAGCAGCAGAAGACCCGCCACTGCCAGCACGATCAGTCCTGCTATTTTCACCCAGCGCGGTCTCTGGTGGGCTCCGGGCTCGGGTCCAACCGGGTCAGTCATGAGGATCTCCGTCTTTCGGGGTAGATTCAAGACATTCTCATGAGAAGACTACCGAGTGGCAGGAGGGCGTACCATCTGCATCCGCGCCGGAACGACGGTGCATCAGCTTCCAGGTCCAGAGCCGCGAGGCACGAAATACCGTCATAAGAGCGTCCTGGGGACATTCGCGGAATAGGAGCGAGCACCACACGACTGCCCTCCGGCCTAGATCTTACTCAGTGCCTAACTGCCGGATTGAGTGCCTACGACTCCGACTTCGGGAGTCGGAAATTCGGCGATTCGTTCCCTAACCCTGGCCGACGGGCACCCGCACCTCGATCCGCCTGTGAGAGAGGGCCGCCGCAGGGGCACCATCGCCAAAAATGCCGCTTTCAAACAATGCAATTCACCGCCCGCAGTCCCGACTTCAGTATGTTGCGTCGTGTGGAGCGCTACCGCCTCTCGACCACCAGTCCGCCAAGTTCCAAGCAGAGACCCGCCACGTCACCCTACCCCGGCGGGGTGCCTACCGGACTCACAGGTTCTCGACCGGAGAGCACCTCAGTCACGTTTCGAACGGCGAGCGCCCCCATGGCATCGCGGGTGGTGGCTGCGGCGCTGCCAACATGGGGAAGCAGCACCACTTTTTCCATCTCCCGAAGTCGGGCATTGACCTGCGGTTCGTGTTCATGGACGTCGAGTCCGGCCCCTGCCAGATGCCCATTATCCAGCGCGTCCGCCAGCGCTTCTTCGTCAACCAACGGCCCGCGCGCTGTGTTGATCAAAAAGCTGCCCCGCTTCATGGAGTCCAACTGCGCCCGGCCGATCATATGGCGGTTGTCCGCAGTCAGAGGGCAATGGAGGCTTACGACATCACTGGCCTCCAACAATCCTTCCAGGTCCGAGGCGACAACATCGAGCTCCGCAGCTTCTGCCGACGAGGCTCGGCTTCCCGTAGCAAGAATTCTCATACCAAACGCGTGCGCGCGGCGAGCCACCGCCATACCGGTGCGGCCCAGTCCAACTATGCCAAGAGTGGCACCGGCGCTGATATCAAGTCCAACGAAGCTCTGTGGGCCCCAGATCCACGGGTTCCCGGCGCGCACAAAGCGATCAGCCTCGACCAGTCGCCTCACCGTCGCAAGAAGAAGGGCGAAGGCAAGGTCTGCGGTAGCCTCATCGAGCACACCGGGGGTATTAGTGACCACAATCCCACGTCGCGCCGCAGCTTCGACGTCGATATTGTCGAAGCCCACCGCCACATTCGCAATGACCCGTAGTTGGGGCCCCGCTGCGTCCAATACCTCCTCGTCGACTCGGTCGGTGAGCATGACGATCAGTCCACTTGCGCCCCGGCAACCATTGAGGAGTTCTTTCCGGTTCGGAGGAACATGCTTGCTGGGATGGCTCTCCAGGGTCACCGGGAGCGACCTCCGGGCCTCCTGCATGACCTTCGCCGACAGAGGGCGGGTGACGAAGACGTGGTTCTCAGACATGGCGGGGCGCATTCTCTACAGGGACCAGGCTCACCGCGGCTTCGATCCAAGATCGGTCCCATTCCCCACGACTGATCGCCTCGCGTTGCCTTGCTTCGCTGGTGACGACCTCCTCTGCCGCGGTTATCACGGACTCTGCCCGAGCTCGGGATACGAATACGACACCATCAGAGTCTCCCACGACGAGATCACCGTCGTGGACTACGGCCCCACCGAGGGTAACGGGCCCGTGAATGGCTCCGGGACCACTCTTGTAGGGTCCCAGGTGCGAGACGCCCCTGGCGAAGACAGGAATCGGGCCTTCGGATAGGTCGGCCCGGTCACGGACAGCGCCGTCCACCACTATGCCAGCCACACCATGCGAGGCGGCGTACAACGTCATGAGTTCCCCCAGTATCGCGTTGGTAACCTCACCGCGCGCGTCTATGACCAGCACGTCACCCGGGCGGGCCAGCTCAAGTGCCTGGTGCACGGCGAGATTATCACCGGGCCTGGTACGCACCGTCAGTGCTGTCCCGACCATTGAAGCTCCGCGAAGTGAATCGAGGCAGTCCCCTACGGGGGCGATGCCCACCCCTCCCTGGACTCGTTCCTGACTGTCACTTATCAAGGAAGCCTGCAACAAGCGAGCCCGAGCTAACAGCTTCTCGGGAATTTGCGACGCTGTTGGGTAAAGATGCACGATATTCATTTCTACTTCCTTCCGTGGGCACCATCGGTCTGGGAAGTCACGGGTGACGACTCAGGCGAGAGTTCCTCAAGCTGCGCGATGACTGCGGGGGGAACGGCAATGCCTTCTCGCAATTGTCGTTGTGCTGCCCGTTCTTCTAACTCGCCGGGAAGCAGCACTTCTCCGTCTGGAGGCCCACTCTTCTTGATGGCCTCGTACAACCACTCCATACGTTCCGCGAACTCGTTGGCCGGAACGAAGGCTTCAATGTCGTGCAAGGTGAAAAAGGCACCTACCCCCTGGGGGCGGTCGAGGTCCTCGTAGAGGTCTCCCACCTGCGGGCCGGAGTGGGCACCAGAAAACATCGCGGCCATGACCTCCACGATAAGAGCAATCCCATACCCTTTAGGCCCTCCAAAGGGGAGGACACTGCCGGCCAGGGCTGCTTCCGCGTCGGTGGTGGCTACCCCGTTTTCATCCACAGCCCAACCTTCCGGGATTGGGTAACCCAACTGTGCTGCTGCGATAATCTTGCCCCGGGCCACCACGCTGGTAGCCATATCCAAAACCATCGGTTCTCGGTCTCCTGCGGGAACCGCAAACGTGTAAGGGTTAGTACCGAGGAACCGGTCCCGGCCGCCGAAGGCAGCCATCGTAGCGGGGGCGTTGCCGTAAAGGAACATCGCCAAGCCCGAGGCGGCCGCCTGCCTGGCGAAGTACGCCCCCGACCCGTAGTGGTTGGACCCACGGACAGCTACAGAGACCGTTCGATGTTCCGGAACTCGTTGCAAGCCCAACTCCAGGCTCCGCTGCAACACCACCTGGCCCATGCCATTGTCTCCATCAACTACGAGCGTGCCGCCAGCCTCTCGGACGACTTTGACTTGCGGGTCCGTGTTGACCAGTCCACGGCGAAGCCGGTCAACGTAAATCGGTATGCGGCTGACACCGTGGGAATGCACACCCCGCAGATTCGCGTCAACCAGGGACGAGGCCACGATGCGGGCGTCCGCGTCCGGGAGCCCAGCTGCCGAGAGGATAGAGGCGCAGTAGCCCTGTAGCCTTACGGAGCTGACCAGAGGATTCTCGTTGTGAGGCACGCTGCCACCAGCATCGTCCCGGGTTCGTCCGTCGGTCGCCTTCACATGCACCTCCGCATAATGTCGACCAAGTCGCCTGCTGTGGTAGCCCGAGGATTGACCTCTATGTTTCCGGACTCCATGCTCTCAGCCGCTAGTTCCTCCAGGTCAGTCTCCGCCACCCCATAGGCGGCAAGGCTGTTGGGCGCGCCGATGTCTGAGACCAGCTCAGCTACAGCATCCACTCCCGCCGCGGCAGCTTCACGCTTTGACAAATTTCGTGTATCGACGCCGAATATACGGGCGATACGGGCGAACTTGTCGAGATTCGCGACCATATTGAATCTCATTACCTCAGGCAGGAGTATAGAAATGACGTCTCCGTGAGGAATCTTGGCTTTCGCGCCAAGTGGCATAGCCATAGCGTGCGCCAGCCCTAAGCGTGTGGGCGCGAAAGCACAGGCAGCCATTGTGGATGCAATGAGCGTCTCGGAGCGCGCCTGAAGATCCGCGCCGTTATACACAGCGGTCCGCAGAGACTGCGCGATGAGCTCCATCGACTTCTCCGATAGGGCTTCGGATATCGGCTGAGTCGCCTTGTTCACGTAGGACTCCAGCGCGTGGGCAAGCGCGTCGACCCCGGTGCCGGCGGTTAGGCGCGCTGGGAGGCTCACTAGCAGGGAAGGGTCGCAGAGTGCCACCGTGGCCGTCATATTGCGCCCCCCGATGCCGTACTTCACGTTGAGGGACTTCTCTGAAATTACGGACCATACTGCGCACTCGCTGCCGGTTCCAGCTGTAGTGGGCACAGCAATGACAGGCAGCCCTGGTGCACTGGGTACATTCAAACCTGCAAAGTCCCGGATGTGACCTTCGTTTTTGGCCATGAGAGCAATGGACTTGGCGGTGTCTAAGGCGCTGCCGCCACCGAGGCCTACCACAAGGTCACGGCCCTCGTCCTTGCACAGCTTGGCGCCTAACATTACCCCTGCGGCATCGGGTTCCGGTTCCACCTCCGTGAATACTGTCACGTCGAGGTTCGCCGCAAGCAGGATATCGGAGACGCGGTCTACCACCCCCACAGCCAGCAGGCCAGGGTCCGAAACGAGCAGGACGCGTTGGGCTTCAAGACCGGTCACTTGCTCGGCCAGACTTTCGATAAGTCCGACCCCGAACTCGATTCGGGTCGGCAGTTCAAATGAAAACTGTTTGTAATAGTTCACAGTCACTCTTTCTTTTATTGTCGAGTTGCGAAGAAGACTAGGGAACGTCCGTCACTCCTGGCCGTAGACTTGGTAAACAATTTTCAAGTTGGTGAAGAATTCCTTGGAGGTGTCTCCGATGCCGTAGGCTCCCTGGCCGGATTGGGCCACGCCACCGAAGGGGATGTGTCCCTCGCTGTTGGTGCCGTGGTTGACGTGAACCATGCCGCTGCGCACTTGCGTCACGAAACGATGCGCCAGATCCATATCGTCGGTAAACACAGCCGAGGTCAGCCCGTATCTTGTCTCGTTCGCCACGGCAATTGCTTGATCAAAGTCCGCTACGGGGATCACTGCCAGCACCGGCCCGAATACCTCATCCACAGCCAGCGGACTCCCAGGCGCCACATCCGTGACCACCGTGGCAGGGTAATAGTTCCCCTCGTCGACTTCAGGGGCCTCCAACGGCAGCCCACCCAGTAGGACCTTCGCCCCCTCTCCTGTCGCCTGCTCTACGTACTGGTGCACCTGGGTGTACTGAGAGTCGTTGACCAACGGCCCCATCCGGCTTCCCTCATCCAGCCCGTATCCCACAGTGAATGCTCGCGCCTCGTGGACCAGAGCTTCTTCGAGTCGGCTCCGCAAGTCCTCCGTAACAATGACGCGGCTGATCGCCGTACAGCGTTGGCCGGCTGCAGTGAAAGCAGCTGTCGCAATTTCATTCGCGACACGTTCCACGTCAGAGACGGCAGAAACGACCGCTGCGTTTTTGCCTCCCATCTCCAATTGTGTCCTGGCATTTCGCTGCGCTGCCGTCGCAGCGATTCCCAAACCAACGTCTGTAGAACCGGTGAAAGTGATACCAGCGACGTCCGGGCTACCCACGAGCGTCTCTCCAACCTCTCGCCCTCTTCCGAGTAGAAGGTTGAACACGCCAGGCGGAACCCCGATTTCATGGAGCAACTCCGCCAAAATGACGGATGCGCCCGGACTTTCCAACGCCGGCTTAAGGATCACCGGGCAACCGCACACCAGTGCGGGGATGACCTTTCGAATAGGAGTCAGAATTGGGAAGTTCCACGGTGTGATGGCGGCGACGGGGCCAATCGGCTGTCTAATGGAGTATGCGTCAGTCTTACTGCGCACGCTGCTGAATGTTCTGTCCCCCAGGCGAAGAGCTTCCCCTGCCCAAAAGCGCATTTCCATAACGGCACGAGAACTTTCCCCGAATGACTCGCTGAACACCTTGCCCATTTCTCGGGTCACAATTTCAGCCATCTCTTGTTGCCGCGTAGGCCACTTCTCGAGCAACGCGTAGACCAGCTCCATGCGCTCATTCGCGGTGGTGGCCCCCCAGGCTGACGCGGCATCACGTGCTGCCGTAATTGCTAGTCGCGCGTCCTCGTGCGTCGCCAGCGTGTAGCTGGCCACGGCGGCCCCCCCACGTCCGGGATCAGTCGTCTCATGGATGGTCCCATTTTCCGGAGAGACCCAACCCCCCGCAATGTAGCTACTTGCAGTTCTATTCGTCGAAATGTTCACTGTTTTGATTCCTTACTTTTGCTATACAGGGGCAGAGCTAAACGACGACGGCGCCAGTCAGCGGTCGGTGAGCAATTCAGCCGGCCATGTAATGAGTTCTGGAAAGACTGCCAAAATCGCCAACGCCACAAACATGACTGTGTAATGCGGCACCGCCGCCCTAACGATTACCTCCATCGGGAGTTTGCTCACGTACGACGTCGCAAAGAGCGCTACACCAACGGGGGGAGTTACCAGACCTATCGAGAGGGAGGCTACGAGAAACACAACAAAATGGATCGGGTCCACGCCCGCGGCCAGGGCAGCAGGCATCAATACAGGGATGGTAAGTAGTATCGCTGCGACTATATCCATTACAGTGCCAATAAATACAAGTATTAGACCCATTAACAGCATTACTATAATGGGGCTCGTCGTCATCGAAAGCACCCAATCGCTCACTCGCGCAGGCAGCCCATCAATAGTGAATATATACGTAGCCACGTTCGCCACCATGGCAATGAAGAGTATGGTTCCAGAGGTTAGGCCAGCATCCACAATCATCTTTGGCATATCTCGCCACTTCATATCCCGGTATACAAAAGCTCCGACGAGCAGGCTGTAGAAAACGGCGATCGCGGCGGCCTCAGTTGGAGTGAAGGCGCCTCCAAACATTCCTACCAGAATGACGACAGGTCCACCAAGGGCCGGGATGCTCGCTAACACGACTCCCAATCCCCTCTTGAATCGAGTCCGTGTCACTTCTCCATAGTTCTTACGCACTGAGACGATGTAGTTGACGACCATGAGGACAACAATCAGCACAGCAGCTGGTCCAAGTCCCCCGGCCAGCGCCGCTCCCACGGAAACACCCGCGGTGGATGCTGCAATAATGATGAGAATGCTAGGCGGTATAACCGAGGAGAGAGTTGACGTCGCCATAGTCGTCGCTGCCGCGTAGGCACGTGGATATTTGCGGTCAGTCATGGCTTTGATTTCGATCTTTCCGAGACTGACGACGTCAGCGACTGAAGATCCAGATATTCCTCCGAAGACGGCGCTGGCGACAATGTTGACATGACCCAGGCCTCCTCTATAGCGTCCGAAGAGTACCTGAGCGGCGGAAAATATTCGGTCAGAAATACCACCACCGGCCATAACGCTTCCTGCTAAAACGAATAGAGGCACCGCGACTAGCAGAAAACTATTCATGGAACTTAACATCATCTGCGGTAACAAGTTCAACGGAATGTCGTAAATCAACATTGTTCCGATGACTCCAACACCTAGAGATACTGCTAGAGGCACACCCAGGAGAAAAAGAATGACAAAGATGACTAGAAGGGTCAAACTCATGCGGTAATTTCACCCTCCTCGATAGCTCTTCGCATTTCCTTCGAAAAATAAACTGTCTGAATATGAGCCAATAGAGCCAGAGCCGCACTTCCCAGGAGAACAATCGAGATCAGATACATATTTACTCCCAGCGAAGGGGTGGATTCTCCGGAATTAATCTGTTGCATAACGAGACGCCATGCCATTCCCATTAGCACAATAAAGAACGCGGCCCCGACTACGGCGTAAACATGGGCGCTGGCTTTTTTTACCCAGGTCGGCCCGCGGGCGACTAACAAGGCGACTCGGGGGTGCGCCACGGTGCGGAAACCTGCAGCCATCCCTAGGAACATCATGGATTGGAAGACCAGGCGAGTCAGTTCTTCGGTCCATGTTAGTGATACCCCAAGGTACCTAGTGAGCACCTGTGCGCCGACACTCAGTAACATGACGGTCACCCCAAGGAACAGCAACGCGTTGACTATTTTCCAGATCCAACCGAGCCTTTCGGGGGATTCGCCTTGGGGGACGGTATGGGCTGCCGTCCCCTCGGCGAACCGCTCCACGGGGCTACCCCCGGGGGTGCTATACGGCGTGTTACCTTCCGACATACTCAAGCGTCGTCTCGAAGAACTCTTCACCGACCAGAGAACTGAATTGTGGGTATACTTCTTCAGCTGCGTCTTGGAATTCCTGTTTCGCCTCAGAAGTAAGTTCGTTGACGTTTACCCCCTCTTCTTCCAGAGAGGCGAGAGTCTCCTCCACGTCCCTCTGATCGTCTTCAATTCTGAACTCGAAAGTGTTCTCGGCTGCCTCTGTCATAGCCTCCTGTTGTTCTGCCTCCAGGGATTCCCAGAGGTCCTGATTGCAACCTAGAACGTAACCATCCCGGATGTGTTCAGTGAGCGAGAGGTAGTCCTGCACTTCGAAGAATCGGTTATTTACAGGTACTTCGAGCGGGTTCTCCTGCGCGTCGATTGTCCCGGTCTGCAATGCTGTGTAGACCTCTGTGAAGTCCATAGGCGTGGGGTTCGCTCCTAGCGACCCGAAGAAATTGACCCACAGCTCGTTTTGAGGGACCCGAATGGTAATTCCATCCAAGTCGCTAGGCTCCTCGATAGGACGCACAGAGTTAGTGATGTGCCGCGGCGTTCTGGTCAACATTTGGATACCCTTGATGCCTTCACTTTCGAGCGAGTCGAGAAGTTCTTGCCCCGGTTCTCCCTGCAGGTACTCCGTGAACTGTTCCTCATCATCGAACAGGTACGGTAGACTCATTGCGTTCATCCTGGCATCAAACGACGCGTATACCGACGTGGAAATGATGGTGCAATCGAGAGTTCCGTTACCCAGTAGGTTCACCGCAGCGTTTTGGTCACCACCGAAGAGTGTTCCGTCCGGATGAGTCTCGATCTCGATAGACCCTCCCGTACGCTCAGCGACCTCTTCAGCGAAATGGTCTGCAGTGACTCCGACGGATGAAGCTGCTGGATCTCCAATGGCCATACGGAGTGTTTGGCTTTCCACTTCGCCCTCCCCCTCCGGCTGCTCTTCATCTGCGCCACCGTTTGCGCAGCCAGCCAGGAGGGCGGCGAGCACAATAGCTGTGGTGACTGCGGGTGTCTTACGTGTGGACATGTGATGCTCCTTCGAATCGAGTTCGGTTCGATGACCTATTTGGCCGTCGCTACCGAGGCTGTGATGGCGCCCATAAGGGCATTTCTGGCTTCATAGATGTGATGAATAAGGGCACTGCGGGCCGTGTCGAGATCCCGCGCGGCCAGTGCGTGGCAGACTGCTCGGTGCTCTCGTAGGCTCTCTTCGCGGCGCAAGTTGTCTTGATAGGACACAAAGCGTTTGCACCGCGCCAGCTGACGGTCCACGACGCGATACGCCTTAATTAGCTGCGAATTCTGCGTCCCTTGGATAATAAGTTGATGAAATTCGTCGTCCCGGAGCAGGTATCGCTCTACGTCGTCCCGCGAAACCGGCATAACAAAGTCATCAAAGAGGGTGCCCACGTAATGCAGGTCCTCGGCATTCCACTCGACAATCCGACTAAGGCCAGCCGGTTCTAACAGAGACCGGAGTTCATACAATTCCTCGACGTCTTGGGACCTGATCTGGGTAACGAACCATCCTGTGCGCTCACCCCGCTCCACCAAACCCGACACTTCTAAGAGGTGCAAGGTGTCTCTCACCGGGGTTCGGGAAACTTTGAACTGGGCAGCCAGTTCCCGATCACTCAAAGGAGCGCCGGGCGCGAACGAGCAGTCCACGATCGCGTTTTCAAGTTCGCGGTACAGGTGTGAACTGAGCTTGCGTTCCACGACGGGCGCAAATGTCGGCTTCATGAAGCGAGCATACGGTATACCAAATACGGTGTGCAAGGGTTTTTTGAGATCTGTGCCACATTTTTTGGCCAGGGCCAAGGGGACTTTTGCGCAGACTGCACCTTCAAGTCCACCAGCGCCTGCTGGCTACCAAGTAGCTGGATCACATGGTGTCGGCGCTTCGTGATTGAAACGCGCAATAGTCTCGGTCAGGGTAGACGGGTCTAGCCAGTTTGCTTGCTGGTGCCGTGCCGATTGTGTTAGTTGTCATGCGCGTTTGACTCATACTTATGATTGATGTGATCATTTAGGTGGCATCCATGAAGGGGGTCACTTTGGCGCAGCGAAACCGGACGGCCGCAGAGGAGCGACGGGAGCTTATTCTCGACAAGCTCCGGTACAGCACCGACAGCATTCATGTTGAGGACCTCAGCCGGACCTTTGGCGTCTCAGTCGCCACCATTCGGCGAGACCTGGACTCGCTGGGACGAAACGGACTGATAACCAGAACCTACGGGGGTGCGGTTCTCGGCCATCCCCGAACGGAGCAAACCCTCCGGGAACGCGAAATAAGCAACGCGGCGGGTAAGGATGCGATCGCGCGAGAGGCCGCAGCTCTTGTACCGCCCGGAGCGACAGTGCTCCTCGATGCTGGCACGACGACAGGGCGACTGAGCCACTACCTGGCTCGTATCCCCCAACTGACGGTGTTTACCAACGGTCTAAACGCTCTCAACGTCCTCGTCGAGTCGGAGCTGGACATTCAGGTCGTTGCTCTGGGTGGAGTGCTACGACACACTAACCAAGCACTGGTGGGTCCCCTAGCGGAGACTATGGTGCGGAATGTGTATGCCGACTTTGCTTTCCTCGGCACAGACTGTCTCGACGTCGAACGAGGATTCTCTTCACGAACTCTGGAACAGAACTCGCTCAAGCAACTCATGGTGGCCCAGGCCCGGCACACCGTGATCGTCGCTGACTCATCCAAGCTGAACACCACGTGGTCCACCTATTGGACAGCATTACCCTCTGCGTGCCAAATCCTGACAGACGCAGATGCCGATGAGCAGGCTCTGTCACCCTTCCGGTCCGCGGACAAACTCTACCTGACCGTATGTCCGCTCTCTCGCCTAAGCGAAGACCAGAAGGTGGTCACTTGAACGGTGCCGCCACACTCCGTATTTTCCCAAACGGCGCCGGGGCACTGCCCCTCCACCGGCAACTGAAAGGTCAATCTTGTGAAACAAGCCATCCTAAACGGCCCCTTGGACATGAGTATCAAGGAGCAACCGATACCCCGCCTGAAGCCCGGCGACTGCCTACTCCGGGTGGAGTCCGCACTCGTTTGCGGCACGGACGTTCGAATCTTCGAGGGAAAGAAAAAAAAGAACGTCACCTACCCGACGGTGATGGGCCACGAATTCTCAGGAACCATCGTTGAGTGCAACGGACCTCTAGCCCCAGGGCTTACTGTCGACGATTTAGTGGCCGTCTATCCGATCGTCCCCTGCGGTCGCTGTACCGCCTGCATTCGTGGGCGGAGCAACATCTGCCGAAACCGTCAAGCCTTTGGTTACCAGATCCCCGGCGGTTTCGCCGAATATGTCCACGTCCCGGCGGCGGCGGCGCGCGCGGGCAACCTCGTGAAGGTCAACGGCGTCCACCCAACAAGCGCCTCCATCATCGAACCGCTAGCCTGCGCGTATAACGGACTCAAACTTATCGACGCTCCAGCGGCGCATTCGCTACTCGTCGTAGGGTGCGGACCACTGGGCCTCATGCACATTCGGCTGGCCAGTACCCTCGGTGTCGAACGGATTGTGGCGGTAGACCCATCCCCGCAGAGGTTAGCGGTCGCCGCGAAGTCGGGTGCCCAGTGCACGCTGGCTCCCGGAGATACCGCAGCCCGCGAAATCCTCGAGTTTACTCGTGGTGATGGCGTCGAGGCGATGGTCGTGGCGGTGGGTCGTGCCGATGCATTTGAACCTTACCTAGACGCACTGAGCCCGGGAGCCAAGGTGAATCTCTTCGCCGGCTTCCCGACCGGTGAGGATGTTCTCGCGGTGCCAGCCAATGAGGTTCACTACAACGAATATTCCATAGTGGGCAGCTCCTCCTGCCACCTTTCCGACTTCGAGTTTGTCGCCTCTCTGGTCACCGACGGCGTCTTGCAGGTGGAAGACCTTATAACCACCATCATGGCAATCGATGAAACCGAGGCCGCAATAGAAGCAGCCAAGGCCGGCCACGATCTGCGAGTTGGCATCACCGCCCGCTCCTAACTCCCGATATTCCCACGTTTAACAACTTTTAGAGGAGACCCTCATAATGAGCAACGAAATTTCTCCCTTCACTTCCTTCGGGGTAACAAGTGGACTCGGACGAGCCATCCGTCTGCGTCGGCTTTTCGGTGTCACCGGCAGGGCCCTGGTGGTGGCGCTCGACCAGGCCGTTCCCCGCGGCGTCGCCCCGCAGCTGGCCGCCATCGAGAAAACGTACCAAGATGTAAAAGCCGGTAACCCCAACGCCGTTACGGTGACCCGCGGTGTCGGCGGCAGCCTTTTCGCGGGCGACCCGCAGCCCCTCCCGTGGATCCTCAAGGCGTCCTCTTTCTCAGTGGACTTCCACGCGACGATTGACGCCGCCATCGGTACCGTGGACGACGCCGTCAGATTGGGCGCCGACGCCGTCGCAGTCGGCATTAGCGCTGGCTCGAAGGTTCAACCACAGATGTTGGAGATGCTTGCCGCGACGGTGGGGCGCGCTGCCGAAGTCGGAATGCCCACCGTCTGCCATGCATACCCGAGTGGGGAACTTTGGGGCGAGCGCAAGAACAGCCCCGAATCCGTACTCTATGCAGCGCGTGCGGCAGCAGAGCTGGGGGTGGACATCGTGAAGACTTGGTACACGGGTTCCTCCGCGAGCTTCGCCGAGGTGGTCGCAGGCACGCCTGCCCTGGTAATGGTTGCCGGTGGTGCTAAAGCTGATACCGACCAGGAGGTGCTGGAGATGGCTGATTCTGTGATGCAGGCCGGGGCCGCCGGACTGACCTTCGGCCGCAACGTTTGGGGCGCCGAGAACCCAACTAAGATGATCAAGGCCCTCCGCGCTATCGTGCATGACGGGGCAACTGCAGGTTCGGCGGCCGAGAAGCTGGCCTAAACCATCATGGTGACACCACGACACTTTTTGGGTATCGACGTCGGCACCACGGCTACCAAAGCCGTCGTGCTGACGGATGCTGGCGAACCTGTCCGGAGAGTTCGCGCCGCCCATCCCGCAGAGTATCAGTTGCCTCCCGGACGCGTTGACCCAGGCTCGTGGTGGAAAAGTGTCCAGAAGGCGTGCCGCCAGCTGGATGCCGACCAGATTAACTTGTCTGCAATCGGACTCTCAGTGCACTCGCCTGTGGCCGTGCCAATGGGTGCTTCTGGCAAAGACCTGGCCGCTGGTTATCGCTATGAGGTCCCAAGACTGGCAGACACGGTGGCGAAACTGCGACCGCTCCTGACCGAGGAAGAGATTCACCGGTCAGGAAACCGGATCTCGCCGTCCACCTTTATCGCGGCAGCATACCTCCTTATGATGGAGCAGGAACCGGAGGCTGCCAAGGACGTGACGACGCTGGGTGCTGTGGGTACATACATCGGCCACCGCCTCACGGGCGAAAGAGCCATTGATCCTACGCAGGCCTCTTACTTCGGGCCCTTCGACACTGTGGGCGATTGGAGGTGGCAAGGAGATCTGATCCAGCGACTAGGCTTGCCTCTTGACATCTTTCCGCGGATCCAACCCTCCTCGAGCGTGCTTGGCCAACTCACGGTCGACGCGGCGCATGATCTAGGGCTGCGTCCCGGCACGCCGGTGGTCACCGGGGCCGGGGACACCGCCTGTGCTGCTTTTGCTGCAGACCTAGGCGAGGGTGAAACACGTCTCGTCACGCTGGGGACCACCCACGTCGTCACCGACCACCGGAACAACCCCGCACAGGACCACCAACACCTGCAGCGGGCCTATGTCCAACGTGACCAGTGGCTGCAGCACGGAGCGGCCAACGGGGGCCTGGCATTGTCAGTGGCAGCGAGGACCCTGGGCTACGGTAAGGGGGGACGCGCGGTCTCGGCCATGGTCGACCGAGCAATGGGCGCCGACGCTGAAACGATTGACTGCGCGCCAGTCTTTATCCCACACGTACGGCCTGAGAGGGCCCCCTTCTGGACAGAGAAATCTCGAGCCGGTTTCCTGGAACTCACCGCGGACGCGGACGAAACTTCGATGGCCTGGGCAGCGGTCGAGGGCGTGCTGTTTGCGGACAGGATGATTGCAGCTAGCTACCCGCAGGTGCCGCCCCCCCGGTTAATGCTGTCGGGAGACGTGAGCGGCAACGATCACTTCATGCAGCTGGCCGCCGATATATTTGCTACATCGTTCCTTCTGAATAGCGAATCCCATCTCCCAGCACTCGGTGCCGCGATGCTATCGGCCCAAGCCGTCGGCGACACAGTGCGTCTAAACCACTCCACGAGGCATGTGACCCCCCGGCAAAGCCTGGTCAGATTAATCACAAGCCGGTGGGAAAAGTTCTGCCGACTTCACGGTGGGGTACCGTAGCTACGCAGGAAATCTCGCTCAGGACTGTCGCTGGCGTGAATAGCTCATCCCTGCTCCATCACCGCCATAATGCCGGAGAAGGTTTCGCCTGCGTCTTCAGAAAGCTCGACGCCGTCCTGGGTAGCGACCCAGAGCCGCAGCTCTCCGTCCGTCTCTTGACCGGCAGCTGCCACCGGCTGGCCGGTCGTCCCACCAGTCTCCTCCCAGGTGGATCCGGCGTCGTCACTGAGGTGCACCTGCCCCTCAGGGGTGATGCCCACAGCGGTGTCGGTATCGATGAACGCGGTGACCAGCAGCACCGGACCTTCCTCAGCAAGCTCCCAGGTCAGACCTCCGTCCGTGGAACGCTGGACGCCCTGCTCGGTGGTAGCCAGCACTACCGGCCCCTCGGGGGCGGCGCTGAGGTGCGCCGGCTGCATCTGCGTCTCAACCTCCGTCCAGTCCTCGCCGTCGGGGGTGAACCGGAGCGCTGCGTCCATAGCGTCGAACCCGATGATTCCCTCCGAGGAGACGGCCATGGCGTGAAAGTCGGAGTCTCCCTGCAGGGAGATCTCCTGCCAGGTCTCGCCGCCGTCAGTGGATTCGATCAACCCCATGGGGTCAGGTTTTTCCGATCCTTGGCCGGGGTGGCCGGAGGCGTAGTAGTGGTCAGGCCCGGCCACGGCGAATCCCATGAAGTCTTTGGTGGGACTGATCTGCTGCGGCGACTCGTCAGCGAGATCGAACAGTCCGTAGTGGGTGGCCACCAAGAGTTCGTCAGTCGCGGGGTCCACGCCTAAGCCGTGGATATGGCCGAAGGCTGTCCCGACGTCGGCGCCGCCTTCGGCAACCTCCTGCTCCTGGGCTTCGCCGCCTCCGGCACACCCGGAGAGCAGAAGGATCGCCGCAGCGGCTGCTCCGGCCAAGGCGGATTTGCAGGGGGCACGGTCGACGTGGTGTGGGGTCATACGCTCTCTTCAGTGGTGGTCAGTCCAGGGCGGCCAGCAGCTCGGCACAGGCCTGCGCGCAGCGGCGGCACGCCTCGGCGCAGATGCCGCAGTGATCGTGGTGCTCCTGGTGCTGTCCGCACTCATCGGCACAGGTTTCGCAGGCGGTGCGGCAGGCTTCTAGCATGGCACGGGTGACTTCGGCATTGTTGCCGGTCTGCCGGGAGAGCACCGCCCCGGTGGCTGCGCAGATATCGGCACAGTCGAGGTTCTTGCGGATGCAGGAGGTCAGCTCGGCGACCATGTCCTCCGCAAGGCACGCGTCTGCGCAGGCGGTGCAGGTTTGGGCGCATTCGAAACAGGCCGCGATGCAGGCTGCGAGCTTGTCCCGGTCAAGGGAGCCGATCCCTTGGGGGTAGGCGTTCAACATTGAGGTGATGTGTGTCATCGCTGAGCTCCTCTCACTGGTACCGCTGGTGTGCGGCCCTCCACCTTCCACCTCGATGGTATGAGTCGCGGCAAGACGGGGTCAAGAGCTGCTCAGCCGAACCAGATGCTGATCTCCCGTTCGGCACTCTCCACCGAGTCGGAGCCGTGAACGAGGTTCTTCTGCACCTTTTCTCCCCAGTCGCGGCCCAGGTCGCCGCGGATGGTTCCCGGGGCTGCGCCGGTGGGGTCGGTGGCGCCTGCCAGGGAGCGGAACCCCTTGATGACCTCGTTGCCGGTCACCACGGCCGCCACCACGGGCCCGGAGAGCATGAAGTCGACCAGCGGCTGGTAGAAGGGCTTGCCCTCATGCTCGGCGTAGTGCGCAGCCAGCTGCTCCGCGCTGGCCTGCTGCTTGCGCAGCTCGGCGAAAGTATAACCTTTCGCTTCAATCCGGCGCAGGATCTCACCGGTCAGGCCTCGCTCCACGCCATCGGGCTTGATGAGCACCAGTGTGCGTTCGGTCATGATGGGTTCTCCTCCCTCCCCGCTTCCGCGGCAAGTTCTTCTTCTACTCGGTATCTTTCCATCTTTTCGACGTCTACCTGCGCACCCCGAGAGACGGCGTACCACCAGCACGCGGCGAAGCCCAGCCCTGGCAGCAGCGCCAGCGGCACAATGAGCCCTTCTGCGGTGATCAGAGCCACACTGACGAAGGTGGCGATGATCAGTCCCTGCATCACCCACCCGGCGGGATAGCCGAAGGGCCGGTGCAGCACTGCGCACAGGGCCACGCACAGCAGCGCCACCACGCAGGCCGCGGTGAAGATCCACCAGGCGTACCACTCGTTCTGGTTCAGCCCCCAGGCCGCCAGGCCGAAGAAGAACATCAGTGCAGCCTCCAGACACAGCACGGTGGAGGCGAAAAGGGCCTTCACCGAGCGGGGCGGCCGGACCTGCCCGGGTTCCCACTCGCGCTGCGAGCGTGTCTGCCAGGCCATTAAGTCTCCTCTCCTGCGGCCTCGGGGTCAGCGATACCGCGATCCACGGCCCCGAAGAGTGCGCGGGTTTCGGCGACTGCGGTGATCGAACCGGTGACGAGGATCCCGCCGGTCTCGGTGGCGCCGGCCTCATCCGTGTGGGCGACCGCCCAGCTGATTGCTTCATCCAGCCGCTCCGTGGTGTGGATTGCGGCCTCCGGGAAACCGGCGTCCAGGGCCAGCTCGGCCAGCTCGGCGGCGGGGATGGCCCGTGGCGAGGTGGAGGCGGTGAAGCAGACCGCGTCAGCGAGGTCGCTGTACTGCTCGAACAGCTCCCGCAGCATGGCCCGGACGTCCTTCTCCCGCAGGATGCTGACAACCAGGGTCAGCCCGGTGAGCCCGAAGCTCTCCTTCAGCGCCTGCGCACTGGCCTCGATTCCCGCCTGGTTGTGGGCGGCGTCGACGATGATGGCAGGAGCTGAGCGCAGCGTCTCCAACCGGCCCGGAGAGGTGATGTGCTCACATGCGGTGCGCAGATTCTCCACCGCCAGCTGCTGCTCCCCGCCGCCGATGAAGGCCTCCAGCGCCGCCACTGCCAGAGCGAAGTTCTCCGCCTGGTGGGCTCCCAGCAGCGGCAGCATCAGGTCCGGGTAGCGCCCGGCGAGCCCCTGAACGGTCACCTGCTGGCCACCCACCCCGGGGAGCCGGGACTCCACACCGAACTCGACGCCTTCGAAGCGGAAGGGCACCCCGGCCCGTTGGGCAGCCTCCAGCAACACATCGGCGGCGTCGCGCTCTTGGGCTGCGGAGATCAGGAACCCGCCGGGTTTGATGATTCCGGCCTTCTCCTCGGCAATCTCGTCGACCGAATCACCGAGCATCTCGGTGTGGTCGAGGCTGATCGGGCCGATGACCTGCACCGCAGCATCAGCCACATTGGTCGCATCCCAGGATCCGCCCAGACCGACTTCGAGGACCATCACATCGACGGGCTCATCGGCGAAAATCGCGAAGGCCAGCACAGTGAGCAGCTCAAAGAGGGTCAGCGGCCGCTCCCCCTGCTCAGCCAGCTGCGCGTCGATCAGCCCGATGTGCGGACGGATCTCATCCCAGATCCGCACGAATGTCTCGTCCGAGACAGGCTTACCGTCAATGGCGATGCGTTCGGTGACCTTGCCCATGTGCGGGGAGCTGTAGCGGCCGACCCGCAGGTCATGAGCCAGCAGGCCCGCCTCAATCATGCGGGCGGTGGAGGTCTTGCCGTTGGTGCCGCCGACGTGGATCACCGGCGCGGCCCGCTGCGGTTCTCCCAGGACGTCCATGGCCCGCTGCATGGGCTCCAGGCGGGGACGCATGTCCGATTCCGGGGCGCGGGAGAGCATCTCAGCGTAGATGCTCTCCACGGAGAACGCGTCGACGGGTTGGGCTGATTCAGGCATGGGACTCCTTGATGGCGACGACGCTGGCATGGGTGACCTCTGTCTGCTCCCCAGCCACCAGGTAGAGCTGCACGGTCAGCGTTTCGGCCTTCACCAGGTCCGCATGGGCCTCCACAGCCTCGATCACCTCCGGTGAAGCGGTCAGTGTGGTGGCGATGCGGTCTGAGACCTCCAGGTCTTCATCCTTGCGAGCGGCCTGGACGGTGCGGATGACGTCGCGTGCGGTGCCCTCGGCGATCAGCTCGTCGGTCAGCCGGGTGTCCAGTACCAGAAAGCCCTGACCCGCCCCAGCGTTCCGGTCCAGGACCGTGACCGCCTGGTCACCGAGTTCCTCCGACACGGTGGTGCTCAGCGTGTACTCCCCCTCCTGCAGGGCGAGCCCGCCAGCGGTGACCACCCCGTTGGAGACTGACCAATCGCCGGACTTGGCGCCGCGAATAGCGTGCTGGACCTCCTTGCCCAGCCGTGGGCCCGCCACGCGGGCGTTGACCACCAGCTGCTGACCGATTCCGAACTTCTCCGCCGGTGCCTGCTCGGCGTCAAGCAGCTCCACGTGTTTGATGTTCAGCTCATCAGCGATGATCTGCTCGTACGTTCCGGCCAGCGCCTGGGCGTTTGGCACCACCACGGTCAAGCTCGCCAGGGGTTGACGGACCCGGCGCTGGGCCTGCTTCCGCAGTGCGGACCCCGCGGAGGTCACTGCGCGGGTGAGGTCCATCAGCTCCACCGCCTGCTCATCGCGGACATAGCGGGCTGGGTCCGGCCAGTCTGCCAGATGGACGCTGCGACCACCGGTGAGTCCCCGCCACACCTCTTCAGAGATCAGCGGCAGCAGCGGCGCCGCCACCCGGGTGAAGGTCTCCAGCACGGTGTAGAGCACATCGTAGGCAGTGAAGTCCTCGTCGTAGAACCGCTGCCGGGACCGGCGGATGTACCAGTTGGTGAGCAGCTCGGCGAACCGGCGCAGCGCATCACACGCCCCCGAGACGTCGAATTCATCCAGCGCACCAGTGGCATCCCGCACCAGGTCACCAGTGGCAGCCAGGATGTAGTGATCCAGCGGAGTCAGCCGGGCGTCGTCGTTCTCCACCGGCTGAGCCTGATAGCCCTGACCGTGCCGGGCGGAGTTGGCGTAGAGGGCGAAGAAGTGCCAGGCGTTCCACATCGGCAGCAGCACCTGGCGGACGCCTTCGCGGATCCCGGCTTCGGTGACCACCAGGTTGCCCCCGCGCAGGATGGGCGAACTCATCAGGAACCACCGCATGGCGTCGGAGCCGTCCCGGTCGAAGACTTCGTTGACGTCCGGGTAGTTCTGCAGCGACTTCGACATTTTGTGGCCGTCGGAGCCCAGCACGATCCCGTGACTGATCACGTTGCTGAAGCCTGGCCGGTCGAACAGTGCGGTGGCCAGAATGTGCATGGTGTAGAACCAGCCGCGGGTCTGACCGATGTACTCCACGATGAAGTCCGCCGGGTTGTGGCCGTCGAACCAGTCGGCGTTGTCGAAGGGGTAGTGCACCTGGGCAAATGGCATGGAGCCGGAGTCGAACCAGACGTCGAGGACATCCTCCACCCGGCGCATGGTGGATTTCCCGGTGGGGTCATCGGGGTTCGGCCGGGTCAGCTGGTCGATCCAGGGCCGGTGCAGGTCCGGTTCACCTGCGGAATTGCGGGGGTAGTCGCCGAAGGCCTCTTTGAGCTCCTCGAGGGAGCCGTAGACCTCCGTGCGCGGGTAGTCAGGGTCATCCGAGACCCATACCGGGATGGGGCTGCCCCAGTATCGATTGCGCGAAATGGACCAGTCCCGTGCGTTCTCCAGCCACCGGCCGAACTGGCCGTGCTTGACGTTCTCCGGGATCCAGTTGATCTGGTCGTTGAGCTCCAGCATGCGCTCTTTGATTTGGGTGACAGCCACATACCAGGAGGTCACCGCCTTGTAGATCAGTGGGCTGCGGCAGCGCCAGCAGTGCGGGTAGGAGTGCACATAGGACTGTTCGCGCACCAGCCGCCGGTCTGCTTTGAGCCGGTTGATGATCACACGGTTGGCCTCGAAGACCTGCAGCCCGGCGATGTCAGCCAGCGGAGCGTCTCCGCGCGGGGTGGGCTCGGCGAACATCGGCAGGAATTGGGCGGCGGCGTCGACTGAGAGGATCACCGGGATGCCGGCCTCCTCGGAGGACCGCTGGTCCTCCTCACCGTAGGCGGAGGCCTGGTGGACCAAGCCGGTGCCGTCAGTGGTGGTGATGTAGTCCTCCACCAATACCCGCCAGGCGTGCTGAGTCCCCCAGGCTTCGGCGTCGGTGTAGTAGTGCCACAGGGGCTCGTACTCGATTCCGGCGAGGTCCTTGCCCTGGTAGCGGCCCACCACGGCTGCCTGGGCGGCTTCAGCCGCGGAGACGCCGTCGTGCTCGGTGAAGCCCAAGTCCCCCGCGTAGGCGCCCACCAGTTCAGCAGCCACCATGTGCCGGCCAGGCAGCGGACCATCGGCCGGAGCCTCAACCACCGCATATTCGACATTCGGGCCCACGGCCACGGAGAAGTTGGTCGGCAGCGTCCAGGGGGTGGTGGTCCAGGCCAGCAGGTTCACGCCCTTGAGCTGCTCACCCAGCTTGCCGCCGCCGGTGATGGGGAACGTGATAGTCACCGAGGGGTCCTGCCGGTCCTTGTAGACCTCGTCATCCATGCGCAGCTCATGGTTGGACAGCGGAGTCTCGTCCTTCCAGCAGTAGGGCAGCACGCGGAAGCCCTGGTAGGTCAGGCCCTTCTGGTGCAGCTGCTGGAAGGCCCAGATGACCGATTCCATGAACTCCACGTTCAGCGTCTTGTAGTCGTTTTCGAAGTCCACCCAGCGGGCCTGCCGGTTCACGTAGGCGGCCCACTCATTGGTGAACTTCAGGACATTGGCGCGGCAGGCATCATTGAAATGCTCAATACCCATGGCCTCGATCTCCGCCTTGTCCGCGATGCCGAGGTCCTGCATGGCGGAGAGCTCAGCGGGCAGCCCGTGGGTGTCCCAGCCGAAGCGGCGTTCCACCCGTTTGCCGCGCATGGTCTGGTACCGCGGCACGAGGTCCTTGACGTAGCCGGTGAGCAGGTGGCCGTAGTGCGGCAGACCGTTGGCGAAGGGCGGACCGTCGTAGAAGACGAACTCGTTGTCCTCCGGGCGGTTCTCCACTGAGGCTTGGAACGTGCCGTCGGCGTCCCAGTACTTCAGGATGCGCTGCTCAATCTCCGGGAAACGCACAGCGGTGTGCACCTTGGGCTGGGCGTCCGAGGTGGCGCGCGGGTAGATGGGAGAGGTGTTCTCAGTCATGAAGGCATCCTGATGCATCGCTGTGGCCGGTTCTGCAAGGACGCCTGGAGCGGGAGGGGACCCCCGGCCGCGTGCGCGGTACCACCTTGCTTGCCGAAACCCCGGTGCTGTCCAAGGATTCGAGCCGCTTCATGACTGCTGTGACGGGCTTACCCGTCCGGGTCTACTGTGGAGAGGCTGATGCCAGATTCTCCAGTTCTTCCGGAAGCTCACCGGTGATGGCCGGGTCAAAGCTGCTGCCTCGGATTCTACGCGAAACCCGCACGCCGTCCCAATCGCGCTCAGTGGCCGAAAATGCCGAGTCAATGCGGCTGCAGGGTGAGATCTGCCGGCATATTCGGCCAGTGAAACGCCCAGGCGGACCTCCAGCCTGACTCAAGCCTGGGAGCCTACCGTAAGTGGAATGAACATTGACCTGATACCCGACTCGCTCGCCACGGAGGCTCTGCTGCTGGCGAGCGCGTTCGTCCTCTCCGGTGTGGTGGGTCTGGAACGTGAGCTGGGCCAGAAATCCGCCGGGGCGCGCACCCACATTCTGGTCGGGCTGGGCTCGGCGCTGTTCACCCTGGTCTCGGCCTACGGCTTTTCACATCTGCTGGGCGGCGACGTCATCCTGGACCCCTCCCGCATTGCCGCGCAGATCGTCTCCGGGATCGGTTTCATCGGCGCCGGGGTGATCTTTGTGCGCCAGAACATCGTCTCGGGGCTGACCACGGCGGGATCGATCTGGGTCACTGCCGCGGTGGGCATGGCCTGCGGGGCGGGCATGCCGCTGATTGCTGCCTTGACGGTGGCGTTCTACCTGCTGGCAGTGACAGTCGTGACCCGCTTAGCGCGACGCATCCCTAAACGTGGGCGTACCCATCGGTTCCAAGTGCGGTACCGGGACGGGCAGGGCATCCTGCGCGATGTGCTCACCACCGCCTCCAGCCTGGGTTACGAGGTGGGTCTAAACCACACCCGCCGGAAGGAGACCAGCGAAGGTGCGGTGGTCGACGCGCAGCTGAGCTTCTCGCGTTCCCAGTACCTCTCCCCCGACCACCTGCACCGCCGGCTCAGCGAATTGGACGGCGTTCTGGAGGTCCGCTCCGCCGAGGCCGAGCACGAGTGAGGCTCAGCCTCACTATCCGCAGGGCTTCCACCACTTTCCGCCGGGGGCAAAGCACCGAGGGCCGGTGTAGGTCGTCGGTGCGTCCTTATGAAAATGACCCGGAGGGCCCGTCTCTGGTCCCGGAGGAGCAGGACTCGGCGGTGCCTGGTTATTGGGTGCCGGCGGTGGCGGAGGGTTGGCCGGCGGTCGGGGTGGCGCGGGAGCATCTGCCGGGTCGGGCTGCGGGACTGCCGGTGCGTCACGCCCGCGGTCTGCTTCTCGGTTCGCGGCCTCCTGCCGTTCCTGCTCAGCCCGTTCAGCCTCAGCCTGCGCAGCGGCCGCACGCTCAGCCTCCTGCCGTTCGAGCTCTTCCCGTTCAGCCTCGGCCCGTTCAGCCTCGACCCGGGCCGCCTCACGTTCGGCTTCCTCCCGCTCGCGCTCTACTCGCTCCGCTTCTCGGATCTGCTCAATCTGCACAGTGGTGCGTTCCTCAAGCTCCGACATTTCGCTCATGGTCTGATCGAGTCGCTGACGGTGGTCGTCCAAGTCGTCTCGGAACGCCCGGCCCACCGCTGAGGTCGGGTGGGCTTCGAGACCGTCGAAGCTCTCATTGAGCACAACTGCAGCAGCGGCCACCACAGCCACAGCAGCCAGGACCTCCTCCAATGCGGCCTCTTCTTCAGGTGGTGCCGTTGGGACCGCAGCCGCTTGCTGCTCAAATGCCACAATAGCCGCCGGGATCGTGCATTCAATCTCGTCACTGAACAGGCCTACGCCCTCGGCTCGTGCCTCATCCTCGGCCTGCTGCACCTCGTGAAGAAAGCGCCGGTTCGGAGCGTAGTAGACAGCGGCGCCGAATCCGGCGCGGGCGATCTCAGCGTTGACCAGACTGCCATCGGCGAATACTCCGGCAAGCACCCGGCCGTATCGATCCCGCTGATCAACATCGAACTCGAGCTCGATCTCCTCCCCGGGAGTGAGCCGATCCTCCAGAAACGCGGTCGCCTCGGGCCCCAGACATTCCATCCCGCGTTGCGGGTGTTTCGTCTCCGGAGTGTCGATGTTCAGGAGCCTGACACGCTCCACTTCACCATCGAGGCGTACATCGACCGTGTCACCATCGACGACACGGACCACCGTGGTCGGCTCCGGTTGGGTACTCGCCCAAACGAATCCTGTGGTGATGGCCAACCGGGCACGAGCGAGTCACCCGAGGTGGTGGGCTCAAGCGGTGGTGGGCTCAGGCGGTGCCGGCCTCGGCCAGCTGCAGTTCCGAGACCACGATCTCCGGGGCGGCGTCGTCGGCGCTCTCCAGCTGAAGGACCTGTGACTTGGTGGCTGCCTGCAGATCCCGCAGTGCTGAGCGGACCGACTCCATCTCCTGCTGCGAACCCGTGATCCGCGCCGAGAGGATCTCCGTGCGCTGCTTGACGTTGGCCTCGGCCTTGGCCCGGCGCAGGCTGGTCAGCCCGGCGGCCACGGCGTCCAGCACGGCAGGGGAACCTGCCACGGCGTCCAGCTCGGCGGGCTGGGGCCAGCTCACGGCGTGCACCGATCCGCGGCGCCACCAGCGCCACACTTCGTCAGTGGCGAACGGCAGCACGGGGGCGAACAGACGCAGCAGCTTGTCCAGCGCTGTGGCCAGGGTGGCCCGCACTGAGGCCTGGGCCTGCTCTCCCTGTGCCCCATACGCCCGGTCTTTGACCAGTTCCACGTAGTCATCGGTGAAGGACCAGAAGAAGCTCTCGGTCAGGCTCAGCGCACGGGCGTAGTCATAGTCGTCAAAGTGCTCGGTGGCCTGCTGCACCACAGTGCGCAACTTCGCCAACAGCGCCTGGTCCAGCGGTTCGGTGATCACGCTGGAATCGGTGCCGGGTCCGACGATGTGCTCCTCGGTCACCCCCATGCCGAAGGCGAACTTGGAGGCGTTGAGCAGCTTGATGGCCAGCCGGCGGCCGATCTTCATCTGGCTGATTTCGTACGCGGTGTCCGCCCCCAGCCTGGCCGAGGCGGCCCAATACCGCACAGCGTCCGCGCCGAACTGCTCCAGCGGTTCGTTGGGGACCACCACATTTCCCTTGGACTTGGACATCTTCTTCCGGTCCGGATCCAGAATCCAGCCGGAGATGGCGGTGTTGGTCCACGGCACCGTCTGATGCAGAGTGTTGGCGCGCACCACGCTGGAGAACAGCCACGTGCGGATAATGTCATGGCCCTGAGGGCGCAGGTCGAACGGGAAAACCCGCTCAAACAGGTCCGGGTCCCGCTCCCATTTGCCGGCAATCTGGGGAGTCAGGGACGACGTCGCCCAGGTGTCAAAGACATCCGGCTCACCCATGAATCCGCCGGGCTCGCCGCGCTGAGACTCGGTGTAACCCGGTGCCGGTTCGGCGGCCGGGTCTACGGGAAGCTGGTGCTCCTCGGGCAGGATCGGGTGGTCGTAGTCGGGCTCCCCCGCGCTGCTGAGCGGGTACCACACCGGGATCGGCACCCCGAAGAACCGCTGGCGGGAGATCAGCCAGTCTCCGTTGAGGCCCTCCACCCAGTTTTCGTACCGCGAGCGCATGAAACCGGGGTTCCAGGTGATCTTGCGGCCGCGCTCAATCAGCTGCTCCCGCCGCTGGGCGTCCCGGCCGCCGTTGCGGATGTACCACTGGCGTGAGGTGACCACTTCCAGGGGCTTGTCACCCTTTTCGTAGAAGTGCACCGCGTGGGTGATCTTCTCCGGCTCTGCACGCAGCAGCCCGCCGGATTGCAGCAGCTCTATGGCGGCCTCCTTGGCCGAGTGGACGGTCTTGCCGGCCAGCTGCTGGTAGTTCTCCCGCCCCCGGGTGGTGGTGATCCACTCCGGGGTCTCTGCCGAGAGCCGGCCGTCACGGCCGATGACCGCACGTGTGGGCAGGTTCAGTTCCCGCCACCAGGTCACGTCCGTCATGTCACCGAAGGTGCAGATCATGGCGATCCCCGAGCCCTTCTCCGGGTCCGCCAGCGGATGCGCCCGAACCGGGACTTCCACATCAAACAGCGGGGAGGTGACGGTGCTTCCGAAGAGCCCCTGGTAGCGCTCGTCGTCGGGGTGGGCCACCAGCGCCACACAGGAGGGAAGCAGCTCGGGCCTGGTGGTGGCGATGGTGACTTCGTTGCCGGCGTCGTCGGTGAAGGGGTAGCGGTAATAGGCGCTGGGGCGCTCCTTGGCCTCCAGCTCCGCTTGGGCCACAGCGGTGCGGAACGTGACGTCCCACAGGGTCGGTGCCTCGGCGGTGTACGCGTTGCCGGAGTGCACATCCCTGATGAACGCCCGCTGTGAGGCAGTCCGGGAGTCATCGTCAATGGTGCGGTAGGTCTGGCGCCAATCCACTGAGAGGCCCAGGGTGGTGAACAGGTCCTCGAAGACTTTCTCGTCCTCGACAGTGAGGGTCTCGCACAGCTCGATGAAGTTGCGCCGGGAGATCATGTCCCAGTCGCGCTGATTCTTGGCCGGCTTCTCCGGAGGCGTGTAGTTCGGGTCGTACGGCTGGGAGGGGTCGCACCGGACGCCGTAGTAGTTCTGCACGCGCCGCTCGGTGGGCAGACCGTTGTCATCCCAGCCCAGCGGGTAGAAGACCTTCTTGCCGCGCATGCGCTTGTAGCGGGCCACCACATCGGTGTGGGTGTAGGAGAACATGTGGCCGACATGCAGTGACCCGGAAGCCGTGGGCGGCGGGGTGTCGATGGAGTACACCTCGTCGCGGGGGGCGCGATCGTCGAAGTGGAAGATTTCCTCCTGGGACCAGGCTGCGCTGAGCTTGGTCTCCAGCCCTTCGAGTGCGGGCTTCTCGGGGACTTCAGGGGTCTTGTATGCGGGCGTGTCTGTGCCCTTTATGTTCTCAGCCATGGGGCCATTGTGCCACGCATGCTCAGGCTCACCGGTCCGTCTCACATGTCGGAAACAGCATCCTCCGCTCCGAGCCTTCTGGCTAGGGTGTTCTTATGAACATCGAATCAGCCCCCCGCCGCGCCCTTGTCACCGGAGCCTCCTCGGGGATCGGCGCGGCCACCGCACTGCGCCTGACCTCTGAGGGGTGGCGGGTCTTCGCTGCTGCTCGTCGGGCAGAGAAGCTGGAGCACCTGGCCGAACAGGAGGGCATCATCCCGGTGGTCTGCGACGTCACTGACCCTGACCAGGTCGCTTCCCTGCTGGAGGCGGTCAGCGAAGACGGTGGGATCGACACTCTGATCAACAATGCTGGCGGCGCCCTCGGGGTGGAATCAGTCGCTGAGGGCCGGGCAGAGGACTGGCGGTGGATGTACGAGGTCAACGTGCTGGGGACCCTGAACGTCACCCAGGCGTTCCTGCCCATGCTGCGGGCCCACGGAGAAGGCACAGTCCTGAACCTGACCTCGACCGCAGGCACAGTGGCCTACGAGGGCGGGGCCGGGTACAACGCGGCAAAGTTCGGGCAGCATTCGCTGACCGGGGTGCTGCGCCTGGAGGAGGCCGAGCACAATCTGAGAGTCATTGAGGTCCTGCCGGGCATGGTGCGGACCGAGGAGTTCGCTGCCAAACGGCTGCGGGGCGACGCCGCGGCGGCGGACAAGGTCTACGCCGGGGTGAAGAAACCGCTGGTGGCCGAGGACGTGGCAGAGGTGATCGCCCGTGCGGTCACCCTGCCGCACCATGTGAACCTGGACCAGATTGTCATCCGCCCGGTGGCGCAGGCTGCTCAGCACAAGGTCATTCGCACCGGCTGAGCGGGTCCTGCCCGTGTGCGCGCTGTGTGGCGTGGCATAGTGCTCATCCTGGCAGAGCAACGGAATCGGTGCAGAGCGTCCGCCCCTGCCTGTGGATAACGCAGGCTGCTGCAACATTCAGTGGGACACTGGCCGCTTGTCTGCCCCTGAGTCCCCACGAATGTTGCGTCTGTGCCTCAGGAGCGGCCTGTTGTGGGACATCCGATGGGATATATGGTCGATGTCCGGGGAGGTGTCCCATCGAATGTTGCGTCTCGGATGTTGCGTCACCAGGCTTCCGCGGTGCGCACATGCCACCACGAGATACGCCGCCGGGTTCTAGGGCGGAGCTCTCCCCCAGCGCCCCGGGGCAGCGCTGACGATGCCGATGTGGGCTGAGGTTGATGATGGAGCTCCCCCAGGGCCCGGCGCAGCGCACCACCCGAACTGGGGCGCCCCCCATGGGGGCACCGCCCAGGCTCAGCTGAACTGAGGGCGTTCGGTGCGGGAGCGCTTGAGCTCGAAGAAGTAGGGGTACTCCGCCATCGCTACCGCGCCGTCGAAGATTTTGCCTGCGGTCTCCCCGGTGGGGACCCGTGTGATGACCGGCCCGAAGAAAGCAGTACCAGCGATGGCCAGGATCGGGGTGCCCACATCCTGCCCGACCTGTGAGATGCCGGACTCATGTGAGGTGCGCATGGCGTCGTCGTAGGTGTCGGTCTTCGCCTCATCCACCAGGGACTCGTCCAGGCCGATCTCCGCCAGCGCCCGGCGGGAGGCCGCTTCGAAGTCGCGGTGACCGTTGACATGAATGTCGTGCCCAATCGCGCTGTAGAAGTCACCAATCTTCTCCGGCGCGGTCTGCGCCACTGCAGTGGAGGTCCGAGCCGGGATCCAGCGCGCCAGCACATCCTCGTCCTCCGTAGGGGCGGGGTTCTTCTGCTCATTGAGCACGCCCAGGCTCATCACATGCCACTGCACCTCGATGTCACGGACTTTCTCCACTTCGAGGATCCAGCGGGAGGTCGCATAGGCGAAGGGGCAGATGGGGTCGAACCAGAAGTCCACACGCTCGGCCATTTGAGGTCCTTTCAGTCAGCTTACAGGGGTTCCTCCCATGCCAACCGGACACCGGTCCCAGTCATTCCGCTACAGCGGGGCGTCGGGCGGTGCCGGCACGTCGAGACCCAGCAGGGCGTTCTCGGTGACCTCCATCAGGGCCGGGTGGATCCAGTACTGGCCGCGGGCTGCCGTGTAGGCATCCTGGCCGAAGCTCATGGCGTGGATGATGGGCTGGATCAGGTTCGAGGAGTGGTAGCCCATGGCGTGTGCGCCCAGGATCTGCCCGTTGCGGGAATCAGCGATCACCTTCATGATCCCGTACTGGTCCTCCATGGCCCAGCCATAGGCGGTGTCGGCGTAGCGCTGTGTCTTCACCGTCAGGTGCTCGGCCCCGACCTGCTGCGCCGCTTGGTCCTCGGTGAGCCCGACGTGGGCGATCTCCGGGTGAGAGAAGATCGCGGCGGGGATGACCTCATGCCGGACTCGCCGCAGGTGCTGCGGGTGCTCCAGATTGTGCGCCGCGACCCGCGCCTCGTGGTTGGCCACGTGCTTGAGCATGGGCGGTGAGGAGATGTCCCCGATGGCGTAGACGCCCTCGACCGGCGCGCCATCCTGCTGCACGCGCAGGTACTCATCGACCGCGATCCTCCCGTCCGGGTGAATGTCCAGGCCTGCCTCGGCCGCACCGACGGCGTCGCTGTTGGGCACCCGTCCGATGGCCAGGAGCACCACATCAGCAGTGATCTCTTCGATACGGCCGTCACTGGTCACCAGCTGCGCTACTGCCCTGCCGTGGGCATCTTCGACGACGCCGGCCAAGGTCCGTTGGTAGTGGACCGTCCAGTTCGCCTCCGCCTGGGCGGAGTAGGCGGCAGCAATCTCGGCATCGAGCTGGTTCATCAGCCCGACGCTGCGATTGACTTGGATGACCTCGGATCCGAGTCCGGAGAAAATGCCGGCGAACTCGCAGGCGATGTATCCGCCGCCGACAATGAGGATCTTCTCCGGCAGCTGCGGAATCCGCATGATGGTCTCCGAGGTGTGCACCTGGGGCAGCCCGGTGCCCGGGACCTCAGGAATCACCGGGCGGGAGCCAGCGGCGATCACCATCTGCTCGGCGGAGGCTTCCGCACCGGAGGCGGTGCGGAACGATCGGGGGCCAGTGAGGGTGACTCGTTCCGAGATCAGATCCACATGCTCCAGCCGCTCGCGGTACTCGCGGCCTGCCTCGGAGATCGCGTCAATCCGGCCGAAGATCCGGTCCCGGATGCGTGGCCAGTCGGCCTGCGCCTCGCAGAGTTCCACCCCCAGACGGGCGGCCTCCTCCGGTGAGCGTGCCAGCGCCGCGGGGCGGACGTACATCTTGGTAGGGATGCACCCGACGTTGAGGCAGGTTCCGCCGAAAGCACCGGTGTGCGGGATGCCCTGGTCAGCCAAGACCACCCGCTTATCATCCCAATAAGGCGTGATCAGCGAATTCCCGGAGCCGGACCCAATGATGGCCAGGTCATAGGGAGTGCCGGGCCTCACGAGGTGAGACTCTTGGCGGGGACCAGCTGCTTGAGGATCTCATCGAAGCTCTTCGCCATATCCCGCACCTGGTCGCCCGGCCACTGGTGGACCGGGTAGGCCGCACCCTGGATCTGCTGCCAATGCGGGTTTTCCTCCAGCACCGGAAGCAGGAGCTTGTCCGAGTAGAGGCGCTCCATCTCCAGCAGCCGGTACTCATGTTCGGCCGAGTCGGCCCGCGCCCTGTTCACCACCACCCCTGCCTGGGTGAGCTGGGGGGCGAACTCATTGGAGAACATCCGGATGGCGCGCATGGTGCGTTCGGTGCCGGCTACGGAGAACAGGGAGGGCTCAGCGACCAGCAGCACCTGGTGGGCTGCCGCCCAGGCGATCCTGGTCAGCCCGGACAGTGACGGCGGGCAATCCACGAGCACCAGGTCATACCCGCTGACTCTGCTCAGCAGGGTCTTCAGCCGTTTCATGTCTCGGGGACGAATGTCTGGGCGGTCAAAGGTGGCGGAGAGCGCTGAGCCGACCACGACGTCGAGCACAGCGGTCTTCTGCTGCTTGGCATCCATCAGATCCACCCAGCCGGAGCGGACCACGTGGTCTGAGATGCTGGCCTTGCGCGACTCCTTCAGCAGCTGGGCCGCCTCCCGGCCGGCGCCGCGCGAGACGTTCAGGCCTGTGGTGGCATCGGCGTGCGGATCCAGGTCGATGACCAGGGTCCTGACGCCCCCGTGGAGGGCCGCCGACGCCAAACCCATGGTGACCGAGGTCTTGCCGACCCCGCCTTTCAGACTGGAGACACTGAGAATCTGCACGGGTCCATCCTAATGCTGGAGGGGCAGCACAGCAGAACCTGTGCGCTGCGGTCGGGGGAAGCCTCGATCAGGAGGCCTGCTGGCGCTTGGCGCGCAACTGTGACAGCTCATCCATGGCCGGTGGGGTGGCGGCCGGGGCTGCCTCCGCGCTCTCAGCGGCTTCGCTGCGTTCCCTGGGCAGCTCTGCAAGGCTGCCTTCGACCTCACGCCAGACTCGGCCCACGGCGATTCCGAAGACGCCCTGGCCACCTTGGACCAGGTCGATGACTTCGTCCGTGGAGGTGCATTCGTACACGCTGGCACCGTCAGACATCAGGGTGATTTCTGCGAGATCCTCGACCCCGCGCTCGCGCAGGTGCTCGATCGCCGCGCGGATCTGCTGCAGTGACACCCCGGTGTCCAGCAGCCGCTTGACCACCTTCAGCACCAGCACGTCCCGGAAGGAGTAGAGCCGGGCCGACCCGGACCCGGAGGCGTTGCGCAGAGAGGGCTCGACCAACTTAGTCCGCGCCCAGTAGTCCAGCTGGCGGTAGGTGATGCCGGCGGCCGAACACGCTACCGGGCCGCGGTAGCCCATGTCCTCATCCAGGTCAGGAAGTCCGTCGTCAAACAGGGTGTCCTGAGCCGTGGGGCGGGAGTGCTGGCGGGTGCGCGGTAGTTCAGCGCGTTGGTCCTTCACTCAGGCACCTCTCTGGTGGTGTGCGTCACGTAGCTGCGGATGATAGTGCCAGTCTATCCGCGCCACGTCGGGATGTGGTGACAGGTGCACTCCGGCTCGGCGTGTCTCATGACCTGTCAAAGTCTTCGGGGTCAGCCTCAGAGAGGAACTTCTGAAACTCGCGGATCTCATCCTCGGAGATGGGGCCGCGGCCGGCGAGCTGCTGGGCCTCGGGGCTGGCCCCCGGTGACGGCTCGCTGGACGAGGAACGGTAGCGGGGAGTCACAGAGACCGCCTCCAAGGTGGTCCGAGCCATGCTGATCGGACACTGAGCCCGCACGGCCACCGCGATGGCGTCGGAGGCGCGGGCGTCGATGGTGGTGCCGCTGTTGAGCCGGAGCGAGCCGGCGTAGGTGCTGCTGTCCAGGAGCCTGATCTCCACCCCGCCGATCCCGCGGCCCCAGCTCTCCAGCACAGTGGTGAGCAGATCATGAGTCATGGGGCGCGGTGGCACCTCCCCCTGCAAGGCCCGGGCGACGGCGGCCGCTTCGGCAGGTCCCACCACCACGGCCACGTGGAGGTTCTCAGTCCCCGGATCTACCCCGCGCAGGATGAGCACAGGCTGATTGCTGGGCAGTTCCACCCGAACACCCACCACCTCGAGCTGCACCTGCGGGTCCTCCATACTTCCAGTGTATGCCGGAACGGCGGAGGGATGGACCCCCTACGGGCCCCTCGGAGGGCTACCGGCGGTCGATTCGCTCCACAGCGGCGTCCATGATGGAGGCGCGCAGATCCTTCAGGCACTGCAGCATCTCTTTGGAGGATTCGGCGACCCGGGCCCGTGCCGCGGCGTCCTTCCGGGCCGCATGCGGGGCCATGGCCCGTCCGATGAGGTCAAGCTCCGCATCTGCGGAACGGCGCAGCGTCACCAGGTGCTTGGGCTCCAGGCCGTAACGAGCCAGGACCCGGACGGCTTTGACTGCTTTGAGATCGTGATGGCTGTAGTTGCCCTGAACGTCGGCGCTGATGATGCGGAACTTCTCCAGAGTGTCCAGCATGCCCCGGGTGGCACCGGAGAGGGCGCGCAGCTCTTTGCGGCTCATCGGGCGGCTGCGCCCGGTGATCTGGGCGGCGAGTTCCCCGGTGACCTCCTTGGGACCCACCGGTGCTGACTCCGGCAGCGCCTCCGGCTGCTCGCCGACGTCGATGGCGTCCATCGTCTGTTTGATGACATCCAGGGGCATATAGCGGTCCCGCTGCAGCGCCAAAATAAAACGCAGGCGTTCGACGTCGGATGCCGAGTATTTGCGGTAGCCGGATTGGGTTCTGGCCGGCTCCACCAGGTCCCGCTCTTCGAGGAACCTCAGCTTCGATGCTGAGAGGTCCGGAAACTCGCGCTGGAGTTCACGCAGCACTTCCGAAATGGTGAAGACATGGGTATCTGCGGGCCCGGCCTTCGCCGCCGGTTTAGGCTGACGAGCAGGTGTTGCACTCACGGGCGCATCCTCTTTCAGGTTCAGGGGAAGGAAAGAAGTCAGCCTCAGAATATCGTGCGAGTCGCCGAAGATCAGTCATTTGTCACTCCCCGGAGGGTTCAGCTGCCTCCGGAGTAGAAAGTCAGGCGGAACTTCCCGACCTGAACCTCGTCATTGGTGCACAGCCGGTAGCGGTCCACCCGGTCGTTATTGACGTAGGTGCCGTTGAGACTTCCCAAATCCAGTACCTCGAACCCGCCCTGCCCCCGGACGATCCGCACATGCCGCCGCGAGACGGTGACATCGTCGAGGAAGATGTCAGCTTCGGGGTGCCGTCCTACGGTGATCTCATCCTTGTCCAGCAGGAATCGTGCACCTTGGTTGGCTCCGGTGTGCGCGATCAGCAGCGCAGAACTCTTCGGCAGGGCACTGATGGCGGCAATGTCCTGCTCCGAGAGGTGAGCTTCCAGGGGACCCAAGTTGGCCGGCGGCAGAGCCACCGAGGTGGTCTCCGACGCGCTCTCTGGGACGGGCTGCTGCTTCTTGTGCTGCTCAGTCACCTGGCCCTCCTCTCTGTGCATGTGGGGTGCGACTGCACCTGTGATGGCCGACGGACCGCCCGCAGGGTCAGGTCCGAAGTGAGGATAACAACTATATAACAGCTGGGGCGGTTCAGCCCACCTGCTGGGTGTAGTCCTCGGCGCTGAGCAGGCTGTCAGTCTCGGAGGCGTCGGAGAGTTTGACCTCGAAGAGCCATCCCTCGCCGTAAGGGTCGGAGTTGATGGTCTGGGGCTGATCATCCAGCGTGGAATTGACCGCAGTGACCTCTCCGGTGACCGGAGCGTAGATGTCGGAGACCGATTTGGTGGACTCCACCTCGCCGACGACGTCGCCGGCTGAGACAGCGGCACCCACTTCGGGGTGCTCCACGTAAACCACTTCACCGAGCGCATCCTGAGCGAAGTCCGTGATTCCGATGCGAACGACACCCTCGGCGTCTGCTGCGCCAATCCATTCGTGCTCGGCGCTGTACTTCAGATCTGCGGGAATGTTGCTCATCAGGGCGCTCCTTCTCATCACGGGAAATGGTTCCGAGTACAACTTAGCACCCCTGCGGCAGAGCCCGGGGTCAGTCGGCGGCGGTTCTCTCCCGGTCGCGTTTGCGGTCCTCGGCCGCCAGGCGAGTCAGCTCCGCACCGGCCTCTTCATCACGGGTGAGGTTCTCGCCCGTGGAGGGATCGAACAGGTGGATGCGCCGGGTGTCGACCCACAGGTCCGCGGAGTCACCACCGCGGACCCGAGAGGTGGCGTCGAGCGCGACCACCAGCTGTGTGCGCAGGTCATCGGCATCCATGTCATGTGCCAGGTTCTGCAGGGTGTCGACCACACGGGGGTCGTTCTCATAGCTGATGTAGCCGTACTGCTCGTTGCCCAGCCATTCCACGTGGGTCAGCTCTGCCCGGACGATCGACCCTCGGCCCCGCTTGCTCTCATCCACCGTGGAGGCCTCGGCGAAGAACTCGGGGCGGATGCCTGCCAGCACAATGTCCCTGCCTTTGCCGGCGGCGGCCAGCTCCTCGGGCAGCTCGATGGAGCCCAGCGGCGTGTTCAGGCTCATGGATCCGACCGGACCATCCTCCACGGTGCCGGGCAGGAAGTTCATCGAGGGCGCGCCGATGAACCCTGCCACGAAGAGGTTCGCAGGCTGTTCGTACAGTTCTCGGGGCGAGGCGATCTGCTGCAACAGCCCCTTCTTCAGCACTGCGACGCGGTCACCGAGCGTCATCGCCTCCGTCTGGTCGTGGGTGACATACACACTGGTGGTGTTGAGCCTGCGCTGCAGCTGAGAGATCTCGGCGCGCATCTGTCCGCGCAGCTTGGCATCGAGGTTGCTCAGCGGCTCGTCAAAGAGGAACGCGTTGGCGTCCCGGACGATGGCTCTTCCCATCGCCACGCGTTGGCGCTGACCGCCGGAGAGGTTGGCAGGTTTGCGCTCCAGGTGCTCCGTGAGCTCCAACATCCCGGCGGCCTTTTGGACCTTCTCCTTGACTTCGGAATCGCTGAACTGGCCTTTGGCCAGCCGCATCGGGAAGGCGATGTTCTCAAAGACGGTCAGGTGGGGATAGAGCGCATAGTTCTGGAAGACCATCGCCAGGTTGCGCTCACGCGGCGGCTTGTCATTGACGCGTTCCCCGTTGATGAGCATCTCACCGGAGGTGATGTCCTCCAGGCCGACGATCATGCGCAGCAAGGTGGACTTTCCGCAGCCGGAGGGGCCGACGAGGATCACGAACTCCCCGTCCTCGATATCTATGGAGATGTCGTTGACCGCTGGGAAGCCGTCGTCGTACTCCTTGACGATATTCTTCATCGTGATCGATGCCATGAGACGTTTCCTTTCCTTGGCCTTTGAAAGCCCTAGCCCTTGACCGCGCCCTGGGTCAGGCCGGAGACGATTCGCCGCTGGAACAGCAGCACTAGTACGACGACGGGGATAGTTACCACGATCGCCGCGGCCGAAATTGCCCCGGTGGGTTCTTCGAACTGGCTGGCGCCCTGGAAGAACGCCAGCGCTGCCGGGACCGGCCGCGCAGCTTCGGTGGAGGTCAGTGAGATTCCGTAGACGAAGTCATTCCAGGCGATGAAGAAGGCGAGGATGGCGGTGGTGAAGACCCCGGGTGCGGCCAGCGGGACGATCGCCTTGCGGAAGGCCTGCCACTGGGTGGCGCCGTCCACCTGGGCCGCCTGCTCCAATTCCCAGGGGATCTGCCGGAAGAACGCGGACAGTGTCCAAATGGAGATCGGCAGGGTCAGCGACAGGTAGGGGATGATCAGACCCGGCCAGGTGTCATACAGCCCGATGGTCCGCCATAGGTTGAACAGCGGGGTTACCACAGAGATGACGGGGAAGATGGAGACTGCCAGGGCTGCACCGAGAATAATGCGTTTGCCGGGGAAGTTCAGCCGGGCGATGGCGTAGGCGCACAGGGTCGCCAGCACCACGGCCACGAAGGTCGCGATCAGGGTGATGCCGATGCTGTTGCGCAGTGAGGTCAGGAACAGTTCCTGGGCCCCGCCGACGAAGATCATCTCGTAGTGGGTCAGCGTCCAGTTCCTCGGCCAGAAGGACGGGTTCCCCAGGTCTGCCTGCGTTTTGAAACTGTTGGCGAAGATCGCCGCCACCGGGAAGAGGGCGTAGACCAGAACGACGACGGAGACGACCGCCCAGCCCAGTTTCTGCCGGCCGGTGAGGCCCTTGGAGCCTGCCATCACTTCCCCCCTTGTTTCTTGCCGCCGGACGAATCAGTGCCGCTGGCGAGGTCCACTCTGAATCCTTTGACGGCCAGCAGGCACAGCAGCAGCACGCAGATGAACAGCACCACGGAGACCGCGGAGCCCAGGCCGATCTCCAGTCGGGAGATCGACTGGCGGTAGGCCAGCAGGGCCAGCACTTCGGTATTGGCGTCACCACCGGTCATGATGAACACGTTGTCGAAGATGCGGAAGGCGTCCAGGGCGCGGAAGAGGACGGCGACCATGATGGCTGCCTTCATGTTCGGGATGATCACGCGGGTGAACTGCTGGACCTTGGTGGCCCCGTCCACCCGGGCCGCTTCCACGAGTTCGTCGGGGACCTGAGCGAGACCTGCCAGCAGCAGCAGCGCGATGAAGGGTGTGGTCTTCCAGATCTCCGAGGCCATGATGACGGTGATCGCGGTGCCGAAGTTGGAGAACCAGTCGAGGTCGCTGTCGATGCCCGGGACCCAGCTGAACCAGTTGTTGACGAAGCCGGAGTTGATGTCGAACATGTAGTACCAGGCGAACGCGGACACTACCGTGATGATGCCGTAGGGCACCAGGATCGCGGTGCGCAGCGCTCCGCGCAGCGACTTCAGCGCCCGGTGCATCACCAGCGCCAGGGCGAAGCCCAGGACCAGCTCTACCGCGACTGTCACGACGGTGATCAGCAGGGTGACGCCGAAGATCCGCCAGAACAGTCCGTCGGAGAACAGCAGAATGTAGTTGTCGAGAAAGACGAACGAGCGTTCGTCGGGAGCGGTGAGCCGGAACGAGAAGAGCGAGTCGAAGGTGGCTTGGGCAATGGGGTAGGCAGTCACCGCCAGCATCACGAAGAACGCCGGACCGGCCAGCAGCCAGCCGAGGCGGATCTCGGCTTTGGTGCGGTCGGATCTGCGCGGCTTCTTGGAGGAGCGGCGTTGCTTGCGTGTGCTTTCAGCGGTGGCGGTCACAGCAGACGCTCCCCTCGCAGGACTTCCATGATGTAGGAGTCAGTTCGCGCTGGCGTGGTGTCCTCATCGACTCCGGAGAGTGGAGTGAACCGACCCTGGATGGATTCAGATATTTCGTTGTAGAACGGGGTCTGCGGACGCGGAGCGGCCATGTCGAGCGACTCACGGATGACATCAGCCATCGGGAACTCCTCCTCCACCGTGGGGTCGTCAAATGCGGATTCCGAAGAGGGCGGATTGCCGTTGGTCACAAAGTATTCGGCCTGGTTCTCCGGAGTGACGATGCATTCGATGGCCTCGTAGGCCAGCTCCGGGTGCTCGGATTCGGCGCCGACTCCGAGGTTGATCCCGCCCAGCGGGGGCGCCGTAGGAGTGTCGGCATCCACCCGTGGGTAGAGGGTCCAGCCGATGTCGTCGGGAATGTCGGCATCGATGCTGCCCTCATCCGCGGCACCGAGGGTGGCTGGCCACACAAAGGGCCAGTTGACCATGAAGGAGCCGTTCTCACGCTGGAACAGCAACATGGACTGGTTCTCATCCATGGAGGCGACACCGGGCCCGCCGAGGCCCTCCTGGCCGATGCGCGACATGATGCTTGCGGCCCGAGCCCCGGCCTCGGAGTCGAGGTTGGTCTCCAGCTCGTCTGCTGACGCTGAGGGGTCGACGAGGATGGACTCGTCCTGCGACTCCACCAGCGCATTGACCCATACGGTCATGGACTCAGCCCGGATGCCTTGGACACCCAGATATTTGTCCTGCTCGGCAGCGACGTCCATGATTTCGTCCCAGGTGACTGGTTCGTCCATATCGAGCCCAGCCTCCTCCACCACGGATTCGCGGTACCAGAGGAGCTGGGTGTTCGCCCAGAACGGCACGGTGACCAGCTCGTCGCCCCACATGGCTCCGGCCAGGGCGCCCTCCAGGGTGTCCTCGGTGGTGCGCTCTGCCACGTCTTCCGGCACCGGCGCCAGGAAGCCGGGGGTGGCGAGTTCGGGGATGAAGGGCGGGTCAATGCTCATAATGTCCAGCGAGGAGTCGCCTGCGGCGAGCCTGCGGGCGAGTTGTTCGCGCTGGGCGGGAGCGTCCATGGGCAGCAGGGAGGTTTGGATGCGGTAGGCGCCGTCGGCCTCCTCGGTGCACTTTTCCGCCAGTGCCTCCTGCCCGCCGTCGTCGGGGTTGATGTACCAGGTCAGCGTGGGGACTTCGTCCTGACCCCCGCAGCCTGATAGGAGCAGAACCGCTGCGGCCGCGGCCGCCCCTGCTGATCGTGCTTTCACCAGTACTACACCTCCTGATCGAGGTGACACGTGTCACGTCCCTGGACTGAACAGTAGTCTTAGTTGCAGGTTAACGGAAGCCCCACGTCATCACGTTTCCGACACGGCCGTACTTGACTGAATCGGCCCTCCCGCCGGGGGTGTTACGCGGACTTCTTGCGCAGTTTTTTTGCCTCATCGCGGGTGGTGAGAAGGGGTTCAGCTCCTTCGCGCACCACCTCGCCGGTGATGGTGACCATGGCGATGTCATCTCTTCCGGGGAGATCGAACATCATGGGGTTGAGCACGTTCTCCAGGATTGAGCGCAGCCCGCGGGCACCGGTGCCGCGCTGCTGGGCGAGCTCCACCACGGCCTGGATGGCGTCGTCGTCGAACTCCAGCTCCACGTCATCGATGGCGAACATCTTCTGATACTGCTTCAGCAGGGCATTTCTGGGTTTGCTGAGGATCTCCTTCAGCGCCGCCTCGTCCAGTTCCTCCACTGTGGCGACCACCGGCAGACGGCCGATGAACTCCGGGATCAGACCGAACTTGTGCAGGTCCTCCGGCTCCACGTCTGCATAGCTGGCCTCACCGGGCACGATGGTGGACAGCGGGGCGCCGAACCCGATGCCCTTGCGGCCGGCGCGGGACTCGATGATGTCCTCCAGCCCGGCGAAGGCACCGGCGACGATGAAGAGGACATTGGAGGTGTCGATCTGAATGAATTCCTGCTGCGGGTGCTTTCTGCCGCCCTGGGGCGCCACCGAGGCGGTGGTGCCCTCCAGGATCTTCAGCAGCGCCTGCTGGACACCTTCCCCGGAGACGTCCCGGGTGATGGAGGGGTTTTCTGATTTTCGAGAGATCTTGTCGATCTCGTCGATATAGACGATGCCCTGTTCGGCTTTCTTGACGTCACCGTCGGCAGCCTGAATGAGCTTCAGCAGGATGTTCTCCACATCCTCGCCCACATACCCGGCCTCGGTGAGGCTGGTGGCATCGGCGACGATGAACGGCACCTGCAGCTTTCTGGCCAGCGACTGCGCCAGGTAGGTCTTGCCGGATCCGGTGGGGCCGACCATGAGGATATTGGACTTACCGATCTCCACCTCGTCCAAGGGCCCCTTCTCCAGCGAGGCGGTCTTGGAGGCTGATCCGGTGGCCTGGATTCGCTTGTAGTGGTTGTAGACCGCCACCGCCAGCGACCGCTTGGCCTTGTTCTGGCCCACCACGTATTCGTCGAGGAAGTCTTTGATCTCTTTGGGGGTCGGCAGCTCCACCTCTGAGGTCTCCTGGACCTCGTTGAGGTACTCTTCGATGATCTCGTTGCACAGCTCGATGCACTCGTCACAGATGTATACTCCGGGACCTGCGATCAGCTTGTACCGGACCTGCTTCTGGGACTTGCCGCAGAAAGAGCACTTCAATAAGTCTGAGCTCTCACCTATTCGGGCCATGTGTGGGCAACCCTCTCGCCGTGCAGATCGTTATGGGACTGTCTCAAGCGTACTTCAGAGCACGGACCTGCCCCCAAACCGCCACGGGGCCCCTGCGCCCGTGGCGATTCGCCGCACTCAGACGGGGAGCTTACGGGAGCTGAGCACTTCATCGACCAGCCCGTAGTCCTTCGCACCTTCGGCCGAGAGGAACTTGTCGCGGTCAATATCCTCTTTGATCTGCTCCGGGCTCTTGTCGGTGTGCTGGGCCAGCACCTCTTCCATCCAGGTCCGGATCCGGCGGATCTCGTCAGCCTGAATGGCCAGGTCGGTGGCGGTGCCGCGGGCTCCGCCCATGGCTGGCTGGTGGATCAGTACACGCGCGTTCGGCAGCGCCAGGCGCTTGCCCGGGGTCCCGGCGGCCAGCAGCACCGCTGCGGCAGAGGCCGCCTGACCCAGGCAAACCGTCTGCACATGCGGGCGGATGAACTGCATGGTGTCGTAGATGGCGGTCATTGCGGTGAAAGAGCCACCTGGGGAGTTGATGTAGAGGGTGATGTCCCGCTCGGAGTCCATCGACTCCAGCACCAGCAGCTGGGCCATGATGTCATCGGCGCTGGCGTCGTCGACCTGGGCGCCGAGGAAGACGATCCGGTCTTCGAAGAGCTTGGCGTAGGGGTCCTGGCGCTTGAACCCGTAAGGGGTCCGCTCCTCGAAGGAGGGGAGGATATAGCGTGCTTCAAAATTCATCTCAATGTCTCCTGTGAAGTCCTGTGTTCCGCGGCGTCGTAAGGGCTCAGACTCCGCCGCCGCCGGAGACGGTGGAGGAACGCTGGGCGATCTTGTCGAAGAACCCATACTCCAGGCCCTCCTCTGCGGTGAACCACTTGTCGCGGGCATTGTCGCTGAGGATGGTCTCCACGCTCTGTCCGGTCTGCTCGGCAGTGAGCTCGGCCATGACCTGCTTCATGTGCTTGATCAGCTCCGCTTGGATGCGCACATCCGATTCGGTGCCGCCGATGCCACCGGAGGGCTGGTGCATCAGGATCCGGGCGTTGGGGGTGGCGAAGCGTTTGCCAGGGGTGCCGGAGGAGAGCAGGAACTGGCCCATGGAGGCGGCCAGACCGGTGGCGACGGTCACCACGTCATTGGGGATGAACTGCATGGTGTCGTAGATGGCCATCCCGGCAGTCACCGAACCGCCCGGTGAGTTGATGTAGAGATAGATGTCGCGCTCGGGATCTTCAGCGGAGAGCAGCAGCATCTGGGAGCACAGCGTGTTGGCGTTGTCGTCACGCACCTCCGACCCCAGCCAGATGATCCGCTCCTTCAGGAGCCGGTTGTAGATGTAGTTCTCCTGCGATGCCGTGTCCACGCTCGAGGCAGTGGGCAGCTGCTCAGACATCAAGTTCCTCCATACGTCTGGTGAGTGGTTCGGCTTATGACATTACTGGAGACCGGCGACGACGCCACGGCTTCGGCGGCACTGTTCGCCGATGGCACACCACCGTTTTCCGGTGGCGAATATGCAAAACGCCCCGGTCCGGCGACGGACGGGGCGCATTGCACATCACACTCTCATTTACTTCGTCTCGCCGGCATCCTCAGCGGTCTCTGCGGCTTCGGCCACAGTGGAGTCCGCCGAGGCGGCCTCGACTGCCTCGGCAGCCTCGTCGTCCTCCTGCTCCTCTGCGGGGGTCACGAATGCCGAGAGGTCGACGGTCTCGCCAGCGGTGTCTGTCACAGTGGCCAGTTCCAAGACCTTCGCAAGGGCCTTGCGGCGGCGGACCTCGCCCATGATCATGGGGACCTGGCCGGCCTGGTCGAGCATCTGAGCGAACTGATTGGGCTCCATGCCGTACTGCTGGGCGGTGGCGACGATGTACTCGATGATCTCGCCCTGGTCCACCCCGATCTCTTCCTTCTCCGCGATGAGGTCCAGAACTATCTCATTGCGGAAGGCCTCTTCGGTCTGCTCGCGAATCTCGGCGCGGTGATCGTCGGTGTCGTGGGAGTCGCCCTCACTGTGTCCCTGGGAGCTGAAGTGCTGGCCGATCTGCTCCTCGATCACTGATTCCGGCACCGGAACCTCGACCAGGCTCATCAGCTTCTCCAGCACCTTGTCCCGCGCCTCGACACCCTGCTTCTCCAGCCCGGTGGAGGCGGCCTTGCCGCGGAGGTCCTCTTTGAGCTCCTCGATGGTGTCGAACTCGGAGGCCATCTGGGCGAAGTCGTCATCCGCCTCGGGGAGTTCGCGCTCCTTGACCGCGGTGAGGGTGACCTTCGCGGTGGCCTCTTCACCGGAGTGCTCTCCCCCGGCCAGGGTGGTGTTGAAGGTGGCGTCCTCGCCGGCCGAGAGACCCTCCAACGCCTCGTCGAGCCCGTCAAGCATGGTGCCGGCGCCCACCTGGTAGCTCAGACCGGTGGCGTTGTCGACTTCTTCCTCGCCGATGGTGGCGGTGAGGTCAATGGTGACGAAGTCGTCCGTGGTGGCGGGGCGCTCCACGTCCTTCAGCGTGCCGAAGCGTGAACGCAGCGCGTCGAGTTCCTCCTGGACAGCTTCGTCGTCAACCTCGACAGCCTCGACTTCGACCTCGAGGCCGGAGTACTCGGGCAGCTCCACAGTGGGCTTGACGTCGAGCTCACCGGAGAACTTCAGCGTGCCCTCGTTGGTCGCGACGTCGGGGATCTCTTCGACCTCCACCTCGGGCCGGGACAGCGGCGTGATCTCCGCTTCGGCCAGACCCTGCTGGTAGAACTCCTGGAGGCCGTCGTTGATGGCCTGCTGGATGACCGCTTCGCGGCCGAACCGCTGGTCGATGATGGGGGCGGGGACCTTGCCCTTGCGGAAGCCGGGGATCTGAACCTGGTTGGCAATGCTCTTATAGGCAGCTTTGATCTTCGGCTCGAGCTCTTCGCCGGACACCTCTACGGTGAGCTTGACTCGAGTCGGGTTCAGTTCTTCGACGGTGCTCTTGACCACGTATGGGCTCCTGTTGCTGCGATTGCAAAACTTGACTTGGTATCAAGGTCAGAGCCGCCTGCCGGGAAGCTGCAGGTGCCTGACGCTTCAGGCCGGGGTGCGGCCGCTGCATGCGGCCGGCCCCGGGCACTGTCGGGATGACAGGATTTGAACCTGCGACCTCTCGCTCCCAAAGCGAGCGCTCTACCAAACTGAACTACATCCCGTCACAATCCTGTGCTTGCGGGGACAGCAGCCTCACTGTACCCGGACACGGACCGGTCAACAGTACCGTGTTTGTGCCGTCAGCGGCGAATCCGTCCGCCACCTGCACACCACACTGCTCTTTTCAGCAGAAAAGCCGCTGATCGTCAGGACCAGCGGCTTTCTCCTTTGTGCTCTTTGTTCCGTGGGCCCCGCGGGACTTGAACCCGCAACCTGCAGATTAAGAGTCTGATGCTCTGCCAGTTGAGCTAGAGGCCCTGATTCGGCAGAACAAAGGACACAAAGAAAGTCGCCCAGCCGGTGGGCAACGACACACTATGCTAGCACCGCTGACCAGTTCGCGCTAATCCCTGGTGCGGTGATGTTCGTCTCAGCTGCCCTTACGCTCAATGACATCCATGAAGTGGTCCAGAAACGTGTAGAAGTCCTCGATATCGAGCTCCTGGTGCAACGGCACCTCCGGGATCTGTTCAAACGTGACAGGTGTGCGGATGTCCAGCTTGATCCGGCGTCCGGTCGACATGGCGATTTCCACCGTCGTGCCCTCGGAGGCCATCCCGGCCAGATTCGTCAGATTCACCAGCGCTGGCACCCGCGGCGAGACCGCCTCCGCGGTTTCCGTCGGGGGAAACATGGCAGCTGGGTCAATGGGGCACAGCACCATTTCTGCAGGCTCCCGCCGGTACCCCACCAGCAGGTGGCGGGCAGCCTCGACCGCTTCCTGCGCGGAGAGGTCGGCGGAGGGGGCACCTCTGCTTGCCAGCAGCAGCTCCGGGTGTTCCTCGCGGCCGAAAATGTTCTCCGCGTAGAGCAGGTTGTAGGAACCAAAATTCATCACCGAGGCGTCAAAGACCGCTCGGAAGGCGGCCACCAGCTGCTCCTCCGCCGGACTGCGCTCCGAGTGAATCACCATGGCGATAGTCTACGGGGAGCAGTGAAACCCCCACCTGACAAGGAGAACACCTTCCATGACTGACCACCTCTCCCCCGGTGATAACGCACCCTCGTTTACCCTGACCTCCCATGAGGAACGCCCCGTGTCCTTGGAGGACTACCGGGGCCAGCAGGTGGTCATCTACTTCTATCCGAAGGCCGCCACCCCCGGATGCACCACCCAGGCATGCGACTTCCGGGATTCGCTGGAGTCCCTGAACGCCGCCGGGTACCAGGTCTTGGGCATCTCTCCGGATCCGGTCTCTGCGCTGCAGAGTTTCGCCGAGCAGGAGCAGTTGAGCTTTCCGCTGCTGTCTGATGAGGATCATTCCGTGGCCGCAGCCTATGGCGCCTGGGGAGAGAAGAAGAACTACGGAAAGGTCTATGAAGGTCTCATCCGCTCTACAGTGGTGGTGGACGCTGCCGGAACCGTGACGCTGGCGCAGTACAACGTCAAGGCCACCGGACATGTAGCCCGCCTGCGCAAAGAGTTGGGGGTCTAGCGCTGAGTCCGCGGGAGCCGGAGCTGCTGAAGCACCGGTACACTGGTGTGCTGCTGCCACGTGCGAAGAGCGCGCTGGTCAGCGCCTCGCGCGAGTGGCGGAATTGGTAGACGCGCTGGATTTAGGTTCCAGTGTCTTAGGACGTGGGGGTTCAAGTCCCCCCTCGCGCACGTGACATCGCTCTCCCGACGCAGGTTCTTGGGCGCCTCGTCGGCTGCGGGAGCAGTGGCCGCTCTGACGACCGCAGCCCACCACGCTCAGGCTCCAGATTTTCCTCAAGACCCGGACGACGCCGCTGCTGACCCCGGCGCCGGACGGGTCACCGTTGCTGGCATCCACCGCCCGAAGTCCCTGGATCCTGGTGTGGCCACCGACTCGGAGACCGAACGGATCGTCCGCCAGATCTTCGAACCGCTGGTGGGCATTGATCACACGGGGTCCCTGGAGCCGCTGCTTGCCCAGGAGTGGGAGGTCAGCGAGGACGAGCTGACCTACACGTTCACCCTGCGCCGAGGTGTGGTCTTCCACGATGAGTCGGCACTCAGCGCTGAGACTGTGGTGCAGAATTTCCAGCGGTGGGGACGCCTGGATGACCTCTACGGTGCCGGTAACCTCAGCCAGTCGGTCCCCTTGGCGTTCCCCACCGTCTTCGGCGGATTCATGTCAGACCCGGAGTGTGTGCTGGAGTCGGTGGAGGCGCAGGACGACCGAACGATGGTGCTGACTCTGCGTGAGCCGGTGGTCTACCTGCTGCAGGCTCTGACACTCCCCGCCTTCGGTATCGCCTCGGGTGAGGTGTTGGTCGACAGGGACCCCGGTCTTGTCTCACGCTCCCCTGCCGGGACCGGCCCCTACCGGCTGGTCGAAACGGACACGGAGGGCGACTCTCAGGTGCGGCTTCGGGCATTCGACCAGTATTGGGGGGCCACCGAGGGTCCCGGGGAAGTGATCGTGCGCCCGCTGCCGCGCAGCTTTGATCGACTGCGCGAGCTGCAGCGGGGCCAGGCCGACGTCTATGACCTGATCACTGCGGACAACCTGCGCTCACTGGTCCAGTCAGGCCGCATGATCCTCCAGCGGGACCCTTTCTCGGTGCTCTACATGGGGTTCAATCTCGACCACCCGGTGATGTCCGACATCCTCGTTCGGGAGGCGGCAGCCCGGGCGGTGAATCGCCCTCAACTGGTGGAGCGGCTGTTTCTGGAGGGTTCCCGCCCGGCCTACCAGTTCACCCCGGCGGCTTTGTCTGTCCACTCCGAGACCGCGCTGCGCTACGACTATGACCTCTCCGAAGCCCAGGAGCTGCTGGCGGAGTCCGACTATGACGGTGAGCCCCTGGACTTCTATTACCCGATCCGGACCACCCGCAGCTACCTGCCGCAGCCGGAGGCGGTCTTCGCCGCGATCGCTGCTGATCTCACCGCGGCGGGCTTCACCATCCGACCCAGGCCCATCCGCTGGGATGAGGGGTACCTCGAGCAGGTCATGGGTGATTCCTCCCGCGCGCTGCACCTGCTGGGACGCAACGGCGGTTTCCGCTCGCCGCACGCCTTCCTCGGCCCGCTGTTCGGCCAGCAGACCCGCGAGTTCAACTTCCACGACGCCGACATCACGGATCTGCTCAACGAAGCCCGCGCCGAATCTGAGGAGGAGCCGCGCGCGGAGCTGTACCGTGAGGCGGCAGACCTCATCCAGGAACAGCTGCCCGCCCTGCCCCTGGCATACCCGATCTCCGGGCTGGCGCTGAACTCCCGGGTGACTGACTATCCCATGTCCCCGGTACTGAATGAACGTTTCAAGAAGATCCGCCTGCGCCAGGGATGACGAGGGAGCTCAATTTCTTGCCGTGCAGGCCCGGCGGTAAAGTCTTATCCGATCCGTCGCACATCTGCCATTAGAGGAGCCTTGCCGTGAGCGAGTCAGCGTCGACCCACTCCACCCAGCGATTCGATGTGATTCTCATCGGCGGTGGCATCATGTCCACCACGCTGGGAGCCATTCTGAAGGAGCTCCAGCCCGACTGGAACATCGCGCTGTTCGAGAAGCTCGACGGCGTGGGCAAAGAGTCCTCGGATCCGTGGAACAACGCCGGGACCGGCCACACCGCCTACTGCGAGCTGAACTACACCCCCCGCGGGACAGACGGCTCGATCTCCACCGCCAAGGCCTGCGGTATCGCTGATCAGTTCCACGTCTCCCGTCAGCTGTGGTCACACTGGGTGAAGGAAGGCGTGCTGGGTACGCCGCGCACCTTCATCAACGCGCTGCCGCATATCAGCTTCGTGTGGGGGCCGAAGAACACCCAGTATCTGCGGGACCGCTACCACGCGATGCGGGCGGAGCCGCTCTTTTCCCACATCGAGCACACTGAGGACCTCGACACCGTCGCCGGCTGGGCTCCGCTGCTGGGTCGCGGGCGCGCCGACACCACCCCGGTGGCCGCCTCACGGTTCGAGGACGGCACCGACGTCGACTTCGGCTCCATCTCCCGCCAACTGGCCGGCCACCTCGGCGCCCAGGGAGTCGCGATGCGCTACAACCATGAGGTCTCGGGCCTGAGCCGCGGAACCGACGGACGCTGGGACATGAAGGTGAAGGACACTGCTGCCGGTGAGAAGTTCTCCGCCAGCGCGCGCTTTGTCTTTGTGGGGGCCGGCGGCGGGGCGTTGAGCCTGCTGCAGTCCAGCGGCATCGAAGAGATCAAGGGGTTCGGCGGCTTCCCGGTCTCTGGTCAGTTCCTGCGCACCACAGAGTCGGCCATCACGGAGGAGCACCACGCCAAGGTCTACGGTCTGGCCTCAGTGGGCGCTCCGCCAATGTCTGTGCCGCACCTGGACACCCGGTTCGTGGAGGGGCGACGGTCGCTGATGTTCGGCCCCTTCGCCGGATTCTCCACGAACTTCCTCAAAGCTGGCTCCTATTTTGACCTTCCACTCTCAGTCCGCGGACACAACCTCATCCCCATGCTGCAGGTCGGGGCGGCCAACACCTCCCTGGTGACCTACCTGATGAAGGAAGTGGCCAAGACCCACAAGAAGAAGGTGGAGGCACTGCGGGACTTCTACCCAGAGGCGCACCCCGATCAGTGGGAGCTGATCACCGCAGGCCAGCGGGTGCAGGTCATGAAGCGCAATGAGAAGGGCAAGGGTGTGCTGCAGTTCGGCACCGAGCTGATCGCCTCCGCCGACGGTTCCATCGCTGGCCTGCTGGGCGCCTCCCCTGGGGCCTCCACGGCACCCAGCATCATGTTCAAACTCTTGGAGCGCTGCTTCCCCGGACAGATCGAGTCGTGGAAGCCCCAGCTGGAGAACATGGTGCCTTCCTTTGGGCGGGTGCTCAATGAGGAACCGAAGCTGCTCCACGAAGTCAGCGCCGCGACCTCCGCGACGTTGCAGCTGGGCTCCTGAGCGCCCCTACGGGGAGTCGACGGGCCTGACCCGGTACCGGCGCATCACCAGCGCCGGAACGGCGGCTGCTGCTGCGACCCCGCAGGCCGCCAGCGGCAGCGCCCATGCGGCGGCGAATCCGCTGCCCAGGGCGATGAGCGCACTGAGGCCCAGAGCGGTGCGATCAAGGCGAGGATTGGGTGAGCACACCCGCTCGGCAGGAGCAGCAGCCCCGGCCAGCAGACCCAACGGCAGCACCACCCACTGCCGCTGCTGCTCAGCGGCGGCGAGGAGCAGCACCACCAGCACCACATACAGCACCGCCTGACCCAGCAGCAGATTCTTCCAGCTGCCCCACCAGCGCACTGCCAGCCGCGCCACCACTGGAGAGAGCAGATACCCTACAAGTGCGACGACGCCGCCGGCCAGAGCCGTCCACCACCTCACTCCGGGTGCGCTGACCAGACTCAGCCCCACTGCGAATGGCAGCAGGGTCCCGGGAAGGCGGGCCAGCAGCTCCAGCGCGCGACTCACTGGACACCGACAAGTTCGAGCGCGGAGCCGGTGTGAGTCTTGGTGACTTTCAGCTGCACCGGGATCTGCTGGTGCATCTCTGTGACATGACTGACCACCCCGATCCTTCTGCCCTCGCCCTGCAGAGTGTGCAGCGCTGACATCACCGCTTCCAAGGTGTGATCGTCCAAGGAACCGAACCCTTCGTCAATGAACAGGCTATCCAGCCCCACCCCGCCTGCTTCAGACTGCACCACCTCGGCGAGTCCCAGGGCCAGTGCCAGTGACGCCATGAAGGTCTCGCCCCCGGAGAGCGACTGGGCGGGCCGCTCCTGCTCCGCGTGTTCGTCGAAGACTTTCAGATCCAGGCCGCGCAGCCGCTGCCTGGTGCCGGTGCGCTCCGGGTCCAGCAGAAGCTGGTAGCGCCCGTCGGTCATAATGCTCAGATGCCGGGTGGCGGCCTCGGTGACCCGTTCCAGCCGGGCGGCCAGCACGTAGGTGGTCAGGCGCATGCCCTTCTCGTTATCACCTCCGCGGGCCAGCACCGCATCGGCCAGCTCAGCGCGAAGCTGCGCCGCCGCCGCCTGCTGGTCGCGGGAACTGAGCGCTTCCTGGAGGTCCTGAGCCGCACGCTGCACCGCTTTGGCCTCCGCCACGTACTCCGTCAGTCGGCGTGCCGCCGTCTCCACTTCCTGGTCAGCCTGGCGCGCATCCTGCTCGGCTAGGTCCAGTTCCTGCTGCGACGGGGACTGCTCTCCGCGGGCGGCGCGCTCTCGGCCGGCGATGATCTCCTCCAGCTCCGCCTCAAACGCCAGTTTGGTCTCCCGGTCTCTGAAGTCGGCCACCTGCTGGTTCAACTGACTCAGCCGCTCGGCCGGGAGCTGAGCCTCCAGCACGGCTTGTGGACTGGGGAATGGGGAGTCCGCCACCTGCTGCGCAGCCTCTGCTGCGCTGCGCCTGGCGGTCTCCTGTGCCTGGGCCGCGCGCTGGGCAGCCTGCTGGGCGGCGGTGAACTTCTGGTGCCACTGATCCAGGTCCGCGATGCGCTCAGTCACACTGGGGTATCCGCCGCGCAGTGCACTCAGCCGCTGGCGTGCGGCCTCCGCCTCACTGCGCAGACGTGCAGCGTCGGCGCCCTCGCGCTCGGCGGTGTGCTCGGCGGCAGTGCGCTGCGTCTGCAGGTCTGCCAGCCGCTGGCGCAGCTTCTCCACCTCGTTCAGCAGAGCCCGTTGCTCCTGGCGGCGCTGCCGCGCCACACGGACCCGCTCCTCGGCGCTGCGGTGCTCTCGGTGGGCTTGCTCGGCCGGCACGTCTGCCTCATCACCGAGGGCGCTGCGGATGTGCTCCAGCTCGGCCTCGGTGCTGCGCCGGCGCTGAGCCAGGTCGGCGCAGTTCAGGCGCGTCTGCTGCCAGTGTTCCAGTGCGGACTCACAGTCGGCAGCCGAGACGGCATGAGCCTGCTGCTCCAGCGGCTCAGGGTGGTCTCGAGAGCCGCAGGCCAGGCACGGCTCCCCGGGAGAAAGCTCAGCGGCCACCTGGGCGGCGGCCTGCTGGAGCGAATCTGCGAAGCGGAGCCGGTAGGTCTGCTCCGCCTCCCGCTGCTCGACCTGTGCTGCCACCTCCTGCCGTTCCAGCTCCTCCAGCCGTGCGGCGGCGGACTCACGCTGCTGGTGGAGCTCGGTGCGCCTCTGTGCCTCTGTTGCAGCCTGCTGGGTCTCGTCGATCTCCTGGTCGATCTCCTCTGCGGGCACCAGTTGAGCCTGCCCCGACTCCAGCTCCTCCGAGACCGTGGTGATCTCGGCTGCGCGCGCCTGGATCAGCGTCCGGGCCTGCGCTGCGGCGTGGTCTGCCGTGTGCGCCGCCTCAGTGAGCTCCGCCCAGCGCTGTTCGAGCTGACTGACCTCCGGGTCGGTGAGCCGGGCGCGCAGCTCCACGAGCTCTTCGGCTGCCGCAGCCACTGACTCCGCTGCCAGTTCTGGCTGCTCACGCAGCAGTTCCTGGGCCTGCTGCTGGATGGCCGTGGCGCGCTCCTGCTCTTGGTGGGCGGTGTCGGTGTCCTGGTCAGCGCGGGTGAGCCACTGCTGGACTGCTAGTGCCCGCTGGTGATGGGAGAGCAGCTGGTCGGCCTGTTCGGCGTCGCCTCGGGCCTGCTCGTGCAGGCGTCTGAGTTCCTGATGCTCACTCCAGCGCTGAAGCTCCCGGCGCCGGGCCGTCAGCTCCGTCCATCTGTCCTGTGCCTGCGCTGCGGCGTCCTGGGCTTCGGCTGCGGCGGTCTGCAGCGCGGCCTGTTGCTGCCACAGGTGGTGCAGCACTGGCTCGCTGAGCTGTTCTGGTAGCAGGTCCGCTGTCTGGGGCATCGCATCGGTCAGCAGCGCGGCCGCACAGTTGGTCAGCTGGCGGGTGTGCAGAGTTATCTGGGATTCCAGCTCTTTGCGCTGGGCTGCGGACTGCTGTTTGCACTCTTCCAGGTGCTGTTCCAACTGCTCATAGACCCGGATGTCGAAAAGCTGCTCGAGAATCTTGCGCCGATCATCGTTTGAGGCGTGGAGCAGTTGGGCGAACGAGCCCTGCGGGAGCATGATCACCTTGGTGAACTCCCCCATGCTCAGCCCCAGCAGGCGTTGGAGCTCAGCGGCGCCCTCATCGATCTTGTGCACCGGCAGCGGCTTCCACTCACCCTGCTGCAGACGCTTGATGTAGAGGGCGGAACCTACCCGCTGGGGGGCGGCCCCGCGGCGTTTGGCAGGGCGGTAATAGGTGGCCTCCCGCCGAACCCACATGCGGTCCTGCCCGGTGGAAAATTCCAACTCGACATAGGGCTGACGTTCCAGCGGTGCGTGCTGGGACTTCAACCCCTCAGCGCGCCGGTGCCCCGGCACGTCGCCGTAGAGGGCAAAGGTGATGGCATCCAGCACCGAGGTCTTTCCGGCCCCAGTCTGGCCGCGCAGCAGAAACAACCCGTCCGCGCTGAGCGCGTCGAAGTCCACCCTCTCAGTCCCGGCAAAGGGACCGAACGCGCAGACGGTCAGCGAGTGGAACTTCATGCCGGCTCCCCGGCTTCTGTGGTGCGCACTGCCTCCAGCGCGGAGGCCACCTCCGCCAGCTCCTCACCGGTGGCGCTCCGGTTGCGCACATGTTCGAGGAACCCGGTGACCACCTCGAGCTCGCTCTGCGCGGTGTGCAGCCGCTGACTGAAACTGTGCTCAGGCTGCTGCAGCCCCCGCCCTGCGTACCGGTACTGCATTAGGAGGGGGTACGCCTCGCTGAGACGGTGGTAGGCCCGCGCGGGGCGTTCATCATCAGTCAGCGTGATCTGCACAAACGCCTCCTGGTGGGCCTGCACTGTCTCCGGAGCCAGCATCGTCTCCAGTGTGCCCTGCAGACGGGCGACCTCGCGGCCCAGACTCCAGTCCACCGCAGTCACCGCTGCTGCCGGGTCCTGCAGCGCCTGGGTGTCCACCAGCCAGGCCCCCTTATGGTGGTGCTCCTCGGAGAACGAGTAGCGCAGGGGTGATCCGGAGTAGCGGATCCGGTCGGCGAGCCGCTGGCGCCCGTGCAGGTGGCCCAGGGCCACATAGTCGAAGCCTTCAAAAATCTCCAGCGGGACCACCGCTAGCCCTCCGACGCTGTTCTGGTGGTGTTCCAGGGTGGCCTCCGGGACCGCCGGGGCGCCGATGCTGCGTTCGGATTCACTGGCCTGGCCGCGGTGGGCAAACAGGTGGGCCATCACGATCACCCGGGGCGCGGCGTCGTGCTCCGGATCAGTCCGCGCCGCCACATCTGCACGGATGCGGCGGACCACCTCTGACATCACCGCCGAGTGGTGCGCCCGGTCCAGGCCCAGTTCCGCCGCGTAGATCTGCGGCTCCAAGTACGGGACTCCGTAGATCAGCACCCGTTCCTGGTGCGAGGTGACCTCCACCGGTGTCCAGGCATCCTCAAGCCCGGACCGGATGTGGACCCCGGAGTGTGCCACCAGTTCACGGTTGAAGCCGAGCCGGACCGCCGAGTCATGGTTGCCACTGGTCATCACCACCAGCGCCCCGGCCTCGCGGATCTGACGCAGGCACGCGCCCAGCTCCCGGACAGCCCACTCGGGGGGCAGCGCGCGGTCAAAGACGTCTCCGGAGACCAGCACCACATCCACCTGATGCTCGGTCACCGCCGTGCAGACGGTCCGCATCATCTCCAGCTGGGTCTCACGCAGATCCGCGCCGTGGAACCCGCGGCCCAGGTGCCAGTCCGAGGTGTGCAGCAGCTTCATGATCGACTCACTTCTCTTGTCACTGCCACCAGCCTACGGCGGGGCACCCACATGGACTCCGCCGGACGCGAAAATGTCGGTATTCTTGCCGTTCGTGACCTCCTCCGCGCCGGATCCAGCAGACCTGCAGCTCATCGACTCCTTCGAACCCGTGATGCTCAGCCTGCTTCCGGCCCCCGGCGAGGCAGTCCACGCCGAAGCGCTGCTGGCGCTGTGTATGGGTGATGGGCTGCTGGAAGTCCTTGAATGGTCCAGTGAGGGCACCGGGGCTGACCCGGCGGCGAGCATGTGGCTGGCCGCTCTGCGCTGGCACCACGTGATCACCGGGCGGTTTCCCCCTGGGGCGCCCCAGCCGCCGCCGCGGCCCACCTCCCACGCGCTGCGCCGGATTGTGGATGCCGCCGCGGTGGAGCTGGTGCCCGGCAGCGCAGGGACCTCGCTGGCCGGACTCGCCTCCGGTGACATGGGCTCACCCCGGGCTCCGGCGCAGCCGGAGGCTGAGGACGACGCCGCCCTGCTGCGTATTGTGCCCATCAGTGCGCTGCCCTACGTGGAGACCCCGATGAAGCAGGACTGGGCGGCCCAGGCCATCTGCCTCACCCACGGCCACCCCCGGCTGGTCCGCGATGCGCAGCAGCGGGCGGGGCAGCCACCTGGTGCCCCCGCGCCGGGGCCGAAGCATGAGCTGCTGCAGCTGGTGGTGGAGGATCTGGGCCGGCGGTGGCGGGAGACTACTCTGCCGCGGCGCTGACCGCCGAGGAGTCCGGCAGCGGCCATGCATCGCCGAGCAGCTGCCGGAAGCCGTCCTCCGTCACGAGCCGGAGCTGCTGGCCCTGGCTGCGGCGGTCCAGGGCTTCCACGACCTTGCGTGCCCGCAGCGGCGGCACCGTGCGCTCTGCCTGCAGATCCTGGCTGCTGACCCCGTCGCCGACCACCAGCAGTGTGGTCGCACTGGTGACTTTCGAGGCCGTGGTGGCCCCGTGCTCGGCCGCGAGCGCCTTGGCGTCGGCGCGGGGGACGGCGAGGTTGCCGCTGAAGACGATGTGCTCACCACAGAGCGGGTGGCTGGGGTCGGCTTGAGGGTTGGCCGGTAGGTTCCGGCCCTCGTCCTGCCAGCGCATCAGGTCCGGGAGCATGTCCTCGGTGACGTCGGGAGTCCGGGCGTCCAGCAGTGCCGCACAGCCGCGGGCCTGCCGGGTGGCCCGGGATTCGTAGTCACGGGGCCCGGACCAGGACTGGAGCTCCTCCAGCTCAATGCCGTGGGCGGCAAAGAGCGGGTGCAGCTGCTTCTGCCGCTCACGCTCGGCGATGTCCACCACGATTGCGGCCGCCGCGCGAGCGTCCCACAGGGCGTGGTGGTGGTGCTTGAGGTGGAAACCGGCCGCTGCGGCGGAGCGCGGCAGGGCGTGGGAGTCGAGCTGGTAGACCGCCCGCGCCAGGCGCAGCGAACACAGTGCGCGCAGACCCGGTGAGTCCAGCCCGGAGACCTCCAAGGCGGATTCGAAGACCTCGAGGTCGAAGCCTGCGTTGTGCGCGATGAGCGTGTCTGACCCGATGAAGTCTGCGATGTCTGCGAAGAGCTCCCCGAAGCGCGGCTGCTGGGCCACTCGCTCGGCGGTGATGCCGTGGATGTGGACATTGCGCGGGTCGAAGCGGTCGAACCCTTCTGGTGGCCGCATGCGTTTGAAGAACAGCTCGTCGACGTTGCCGTCGCGCACGCGCACCATCCCGATCGCGCAGGGTGAGCCGCGGAAGCCGTTGGCGGTTTCGAAGTCCACAGCGGTGAAGTTCAGGCCCTTCACTCGTGGTGGGCGCAGATCAGCCAGGGAGCCAAGTGCTGACAGTGACATTTAGGCCAGTACCTCCACGATGCGCTCAGCCAGCGCGGCGAAGGCCTGGCCGCGGTGTGAGATCGCGTTCTTCTCTTCCATGGTCAGCTCAGCACAGGAGCGGGTCTCCCCGGCCGGCTGCAGGATGGGGTCGTAGCCGAAGCCCCCTGTTCCCCGCTCCTGGGTCAGCAGGGTGCCTTCCAACCGTCCTTCTGCGGTGTGCTCCCCCGGGCCCGCGCGGTGGGAGCTGGGGGTCACCAGGCTGGCCACGCAGACGAAGGCCGCCCCCCGGTGGCGGGCGGGAACGTCGCTCAGCTGCTCCAGCAGCAGTCGGCGGTTGTTGATGTCGCTGGACTGCGCTCCGGCCCAGCGGGCGGAGAGAAACCCGGGCGCGCCGCCGAGGACGTCCACGGCCAGGCCGGAGTCATCGGCGACTGCCGGCAGACCGGTGTGGGCGGCCACGGCGCGAGCTTTCAGCAGGGAATTCTCAGCGAACGTCACCCCTGTCTCGGGGACCGCTGGGGCCCCGGCGGTGGCGGCGTCGACCACTGCGGTGTCCAGGTCCAGGTGACGCAGGGCCGGCTGGGCGGCCAGCAGGGCTCGGAACTCGCGGAGCTTGCCCTGATTGGCGGTGGCGAGGACGATCTGGCCGCTCACTGGGCCAGTGCCATCCTCTGCAGGTCCGCCAGGCGCTGGCAGCCGGTGAGGGACAGGTCCAGCAGGGCGTTGAGCTGCTCCCGGCTGAACGGTGCACCCTCAGCGGTGCCCTGCACCTCGACGAACTCGCCGCTGCCGGTGACCACGACGTTCATATCCGTCCCCGCGGTGGAGTCCTCCCCGTAGGGCAGGTCCAGCACGGCGGTTCCCTCTGGCAGCACCCCTACCGACACCGCAGCCACGGAGTCCCGCAGGACCTCTGCCCGCTTGCGAATCTTGCCTTCGCCGCGAGCCCATTCGATGGCATCGGCCAGAGCCACGAACGCTCCGGTCACCGCAGCGGTCCGGGTGCCGCCGTCTGCTTGCAGCACATCGCAGTCCAGCGTGATCATATTTTCGCCCAGCGACTCCAGGTCGACCACCGCGCGGAGGGAACGTCCGATCAGCCGAGAAATCTCATGGGTGCGCCCGCCGACTTTGCCCTTAATGGACTCGCGTGCGTTGCGGGTGTTGGTGGCGCGCGGGAGCATGGCGTATTCGGCGGTGACCCACCCCCGGCCCTGCCCGCGCAGCCAGCGCGGAACATCGGACTCGACACTGGCGGTGCACAGCACCTTGGTGTCACCAAACTCGATCAGTGCACTTCCCTCGGCGTGCGCCGACCATTCGCGGGTGATGGTGACTTCGCGCATCTGATCGACGGCGCGGCCATCAGCACGGACAATCGTCATAGTCATTGACCCTCCCTGTAGCGTATTTCAGATCTGGTAGGTGACCCCGTCGGCGGCCACAGCAATGTTTCCTGAGTAGCGGCGGGCGGCGTGTTCGCGCACCACATTGGCATCGGTCCACGCCGGCATGTGCGTCAGCAGCAGTCGACCCACTCCTGCCTGTTCGGCTGTCATCCCTGCCCGGTCGCCGTTGAGGTGGATCCCCTCAATGTCGTCATCGCGGCCGTCCTGGTAGGCGGCTTCGCACAGAAACACATCGGAGCCGCGGGCGGCCTCGACCAGACCGGAGCAGCTGTCGGTGTCCCCGGAATACGTCAGCACCCGGGTGTCTCCGTTGGTCCCCGGGGCCTCAATGCGCAGCGCGTAGGGCTCCTCCACCGGATGCCGCACGGTGATCGGGGTGATGGTGAAGGGGCCGATCATGGTGGGCTGGCCTGGAGACCAGTGGTGAAACTCAAACTCCTGGTGCATCCCCGGGACCGGGTCGATCCCGTGAGCTGCTGCGATACGCATATCGGTGCCGACCGGCCCGTGGACCGGGATGCGTTCACTGGGCCAGCCGCCGGGACGCCACTTCACCGCGATGTGCAGGCCGGTCAGGTCCATGTAGTGGTCCGGGTGCAGGTGGCTCAGGCACACCGCATCCAGGTCCTCCAGCGCCATGTGGCGCTGCAGCGGGCCCAGCGCCCCGCTGCCGAGGTCGAGAGCGATGCGCCAGGTGCGGCCCTGATACTCCTGGCTGACCAGGTAGCAGCTGGCAGAGGAGTGCGGCCCCGGAAAGGAGCCGCTGCACCCGATGATCGTCAGTTTCATATGGCGTTCAGCATAGCGTCACTGGTCGTCTGGCATGACATCGAGCATCGCGCTGAAAAGTGACTCCTGCAGCCACGTGGTGAAGGTGTAGAGCTCGGCCATGAACTCCTCCGTGGTGGAAGCCTTGGACCCAGAAGCCATCTGGTGGACCCGTTCGGCGTCGTCCTCATCGTCGATCTCCAGCCGTGCCGCCAAGGTCAGACGCACCGCATTGAGTGCGCGGCCGAACACCGGGGCCTGCTCCTCCGACAGCGAGACCGGGTCAGATTCCAGAGCCATACGCGCCGCCCGCAGGTCGGCGATCTTCGACTCCCGCAGCGAAGCCTCGGAGAGCCTGCGGAGCTGGGCCGCCTCCGCTGGGTCGCCCGAGGCGTCGGGCAGCAGGCGAGCCAGCGCCGCATCAGCCGGAGGCTCCAGCCCGGACTCCTCGGTCTCACCGTCGATGTCCACGCCCAGGCCGGCCAGTTCGCGGCGGAAGTGGGCGAATCCGTCCTCCGGTGCGGTGGCGGCGTCGTCGCCCGATGCCTGGCCACGGGCCTCCAGCATGGAGATGACATCGGCGCACAGATGCGACAGCAGTCGCCTCTCATAGGTTTCCATATCCGCTCGGTAGCCACGGGTGGTGGCGCGGAAGGCACGGGCCATGGCGGTCTACTCCGCTTCCTCGACGGTGGCCTGCAGCCCGTAGCTGTGCATGGCGGTGACATCCTGCTCGGCCTTCTCCCGCGGCCCGGAAGCTACCACGGACCGGCCCTCGTGGTGGACCTGGAGCATCAGCTGGTGTGCTTTGTCCCGGGAGTAGCCGAAGTAGCTGCGGAACACCCACGCCACATAGGACATCAGGTTCACGGGGTCGTTCCACACCACCACCTGGTAGGGGCGGCTGTGCAGCACGCTGCGCTGCAGGTCGAGCTCGGTGCCCTCCTGGGTCAGCGTTGATCCGGCAGCTGAAGTCATAGCTCTATTCTACGAACCGGCGTTGGGTCGACGAACCGGCACTGAGTCGACAGACCGGCACTGGGTCGACAGACCGGCACTGGGTCGCCGAACCTGCTGCGCCTCAGACGAAGACCGTGGGGATCACCGGTTCGCCCTCGGAGAGCCGCTGGGCGGCGGCGGGCAGCTCCTCCACTGAGGCGCGGTGCCGCTGCGCCGCTGCCCGGACGCCTTCCGGACCTGTGGTGCCGGGCGTCACGCTGCCGCTGACCACCAGCGGGACGTGCAGGTTGCGGCCGGAGTAGCCGGAGTGCTCCGGGGTGGCATCGGTGGAGATGATCTCTGCTGCCGCCCGCCCGTCGGCGTCGAGGTTGCGCAGGGCCTGCTTCTTCCCGCCCGCGCTGGCCTTGTTCGGGGAGGCTTTCTCCACCGGCACCTCGGCACCCTTGCTGTCCTGGCGCTGGACCAGTTTGTAGACCATGGAGGCAGTGGGCGCGCCGGAGCCGGTGACCAGTCGTGTGCCCACCCCGTAGGCGTCCACCGGCGCAGCGGCCAGTCCGGCGATCGCGTACTCGTCAAGGTCTGAGGAGACGATGATCCGGGTGGCACTGTTGCCCAGGGAGTCCAGCAGCTTCCGGACCTCGTGCGCCTGGGCCACCAAGTCCCCGGAGTCCAACCGCACCGCCCCGAGTGTGGAGCCGGCGATCTCGACGGCTTTGCGCACTGCCGCCTCGACGTCGTAGGTGTCCACCAGCAGCGTGGTGCCGGGACCGAACGTCTCCACCTGGGCGGCGAAGGCGTCCTCTTCGGAGTCGTGCAGCAGGGTGAAGGCGTGGGCGGCGGTGCCCAGTGTGGGGACCCCCCAGCTGCGGCCGGCCTCCAGGTTCGACGTGGCAGCGAAGCCCACGACCCCTGCTGCGCGGGCGGCCGCTGTGGCGGAGAACTCGTGGGTCCGCCGCGAGCCCATTTCCACACAGGGCCGGCCACCGGATTCGGGAGCGCCCCCTGCGGCGATCACCATCCGCGCAGCGGCGGAGGCCACGGCGGAGTCGTGGTTGAGTACAGAGAGCACAAAGGTCTCCAGCAGGCAGGCCTCGGCGAACGTGGCGCTGACCTGCAGCACCGGAGAGTGCGGCAGGTAGATCTCGCCTTCGGCGTAGCCGCTGATGTCCCCACTGAAGCGGTAGCTGGAGAGGAAGTCGAGGGTGTCGTCGTCGCCGATGCCACGCTCAGCCAGGAAGTCCAGCTCATTGCGCCGGAACCGGAACGTCTCCAAGCCCTCCAGCAGCCGGCCGGTTCCTGCCACCACCCCGAACCTGCGCCCCTGGGGAAGTCTGCGTGCGAAGACCTCGAAGGTGCAGCGGCGGTGGGCCGCCCCGGAGCGCAGGGCTGCCTGCAGCATGGTCAGTTCATATTGGTCGGTCAGCAGTGCGGTGGAGAACGTCACGGGTCAATCCTATGCCCGTGCCTGTACCGCTGAGGCCAGACCAGTAGTACCGTTGGAGCACGTACACCGCCGCCACCGTTGCAGAGGAGAGGCTCATGGCTCAGGCACTGATCATCGTGGATGTTCAGCACGATTTCTGCGAAGGTGGGGCGCTCGCAGTGGAGGGCGGGGCACGGCTCTCCGCGGAACTGAGCGAGTTCCTGGAGGACCACCACGCTGAGTTCGACGCTGTGGTCAGCACCCAGGACTGGCATATGGACCCCGGTGGACACTTCTCGACCGAACCCGACTTTGAGCACACCTGGCCGGTGCACTGCCTCGCAGGTTCTCCGGGGGCGGAACTGCACGAGGACCTGGACACTGACTACGTCCAGGCCCGGTTCCTGAAAGGACTGTACGACGACGGCTACTCCGGATTCGAGGGCCGCCTGGGGGACCCGGAGCGGGTCGGCATCCTCGAGGGCGAGAAGGGCATCAAGGTGGAGCCGGAGGACGTGGTCTCCCCCGACGCTCCGGACCTGGACTCCTGGCTGCAGGAGCGCGAGATCGATTCTGTGGTCATTGTGGGGATCGCCACCGACCACTGTGTGCGGGCCACCGCACTGGATGCCGCCGAGAACGACTACGCGGTGCGGGTGCTGACCGACCTCACCGTGGGTGTGAACCAGCAGAAGATCGAGCAGACCTACCAGGAGCTGCGCGAGGCCGGGATCGAGCTGCTCACCAGCGACGAGCTGCCCGCCGACTGAGTGGTACTGCCTCGGGACCGGGGGCTGAACTCCCGGTCAAACCCGGCAGCCTTCAGGCGCTTTGTCTAACTTGCCGCTGACCAACTCGCGCCCCCATGCCACCTGGTGGCGCGGTGCGGGGCTCCTGCAAGGAGCAGCTTGCGCCCCAACGTCTGCGGGTCGTCGAGGTCGCTCCAGGTGATTCGCACCACCCGGTAGCCGTGCATCCGCAGCGCGTCCTCCCGCAGCTTCTCCTGTTTCACGACGTCCTCCGCGTCGCGGTCGGTGAACTGGCGTGTGTACTTGATCATGCCGTCGAATTCGCAGACCAGACCTTCCCACCAGAAGTCCACGCGGACTCGTCCCACACCGGCCAGGTGCAGCTCCACCTGCAGCTGTGGGGCCTCGAAGCCCAGCTCGTCGAAGAGCACACGTGAACGGGATTCCCCCGGACTCTCCGACCGCGCATCGGCGAAGTCGCGCAGCTGGCGCCACGCAGCTGTGTGGCCAGGACTGAGGAATGACTCTGCAGTGTGCAGGTCCCGGTCAGTGACTCTGACCCCGTAGTCGTACTTCCCGGTCAGCGCCGCGTCCAGCACCACGATCGCCTCCTGCCGGGACAGCCGGGGCAGCGTGTCCACCAGGACGCTTGGCAGGGGCTCCACCCTTACCTCAATGCGGCTGCCGTCTTCTAAGCTCACACCCGGGACCGGCACATTCATGTACGGAAGCGCGAGGTCCGCGCGACGGAGCCGCAGCTGTGCCTCCTGCCGTGACAGTGAGGCGTGCTTTAGCGGAAAGGAGGTGCGGACTGTGAAGAATCCAGCGTCGCTGACTCCGACGCGGCTGTGATGCCGGGTTCGGCAGTGCACCTGCTGCGGCCAGCTCAGCAGCGGGAGTCCATAGAGAGACAAGGCGGTACGGCCGCAGAAAACCGCCGAGGCGGAGGTCAGCCCCACCGCCGCGGTGAACGCCCGGTGCCGCTGACTCAGCCGCGCTTGCGCCCACTGCTCCGCGCGTACGAATACCCCTTGGCGTAGCCTGTGTAGCTCGCCGCTGTGGACTGCCCGGCTCAGCGCCGAGCGGGAACGGCCTCGCCTCTTCCCGGCGCGCAGCAGCTCGATGGTCCCTGTCGCTGCTGACCGGCGTGGCATAGTGCTCATCCTGGCAGAGCAACGGAATCGGTGCAGAGCGTCCGCCCCCGCCTGTGGATAACGCAGCCTGCTGCAACATTCAGTGGGACACTGGCCGCTTGTCTGCCCCTGAATCCCCACGAATGTTGCGTTTGTGCCTCAGGAGCGGCCTGTTGTGGGACATCCGATGGGATACATGGCCGATTTCCGGGGAGGTGTCCCATCGAATGTTGCGCCCCGAGGGTTCAGGGCCCGGTGTGCCGATGATTCGGGTGGGATTCGGGTGGCCGGGCCGGCGAGGTGGCCCTCCGGCCGGGTGAACCGGTGCGATCGCGAGCCAGAAGTGGGTCGGACGCAGCAGATCCACGTCACTGGCGACCCGGGGACGGACCTACTTGCTGACGAACCAGAGCTGCAGCTGCTTCAACCGGGCCTCGAGCTGAGTCTGGGTGGCCTGGCCCACCGGGGGGCCGCCGCACTTGTCCCGGAGCTTGGTGTGGATGCTGCCCTGGTGCATTCCGGTCTTGGCGGAATAGGCGGAGACCGATTTGTTCAGCTTGCTGCGCAGCGCCTTCAACTGCCGGTGGTCGACGACGTCGCCGGCGCCGTCGGTGCCCTTGGGCCGACGTCGGAGCTGTTCGGCCTGCTGGCGGCGCAGCAGCTGCGAGACCTGTTCGGGCTCCAGCAGCCCCGGGATCCCCAGGAAGTCCATCTCATCCTCGGAGCCGATCGCTCCGCCGAGGCCGAACTCTTCGCCGTCGAACATCACCCGGTCGAAGGCCGCACTGGAGCCCAGAGCGGCGAACTCACCCTTGGCGAGCTCCGCGCTGGCTCGCTCCTCCTGCTCTGCCTGCTGCAGCAGGTCAGCCTCCGGGATCTCCCCGTCCTCAGGGTCATCGGCGTCTGGGGCGGCCAGCGCGTGATCGCGTTCAGCCTCCATGGCATTGGCCAGATCGGTCAGCACCGGCACTGAGGGCAGGAAGACACTGGCGACCTCAGCCTTCTTGCGCAGACGCACAAAACGGCCCACCGCCTGGGCGAAGAACAGCGGCGTCGAGGTGGAGGTGGCGTACACCCCGACGCAGAGCCGGGGGACGTCGACCCCCTCGGAGACCATTCGCACCGCCACCATCCAGTACCTGGACTCATCCTGGCTGAACTGCTCGATCTTGCGTGAGGCGTCCTTGTCATCAGAAAGCACCACCGTGGTCGGCTGCCCGGTGAGGCGGTCCAGCTGCGCGGCATAGGCACGGGCGGCTTCATGGTCAGTGGCGATGACCAGTCCCCCGGCATCGTGTATCCGGTCCCGGACTTTCATCAGCCGCTGGTGGGCCGCGCGCAGCACCGCCGGGATCCACTCCCCCTCCGGGTTCAGCGCAGTCCGCCAGGCGTGCTGGGTGATGTCCTTGGTGGCGGCACCGCCGAGCTGGGCCTCCATCTCCTCACCCGAGGCGGTGCGCCAGCGCATATTGCCCGAGTAGGCCATGAAGACCACCGGGCGGACCACCAGGTCCTTCAGGGCCGGACCGTACCCGTAGGAGTAGTCGGCCCGGGACCGGGGCACCCCATCGGGTCCTTCGGCATAGGTGACGAAAGGGATCGGTGAAGTGTCGGACCGGAAGGGTGTGCCGGTCAGCGCCAGTCGGCGCACAGCGGGGTCAAAGGCCTCCCGCACCCCGTCGCCCCAGCTGAGTGAATCGCCGGCGTGATGGATCTCGTCGAAGATCACCAGGGTCCGCCCTGCCTCGGTCTTGTTCCGGTGCAGGGCCGGTTTATTGGCCACCTGCGCGTAGGTGACCGCCACTCCGATGAACTGGGAGCCGTGGCGGCCGTCGCTGTTCTTGAAGTTCGGGTCCACGGCCAGCCCGACCCGCGCGGCGGCGTCGGCCCATTGCCGCTTCAAGTGTTCGGTGGGCACCACCAGGTAGATGCGGTTGACCTCACCGGATTCGACCAGGAGTTTTGCCACCCGCAGCGCGAAGGTGGTCTTGCCCGCCCCGGGGGTGGCCACGGCCATGAAGTCCTTGGGCCGTTTCTGGATGTAGAGGTCCAGGGCCTCCTGCTGCCATTGGCGCAGGGTTCCGGCGGTGCCGTGAGCAGCCCGGTGCGGGTAGGCAGGGGGAAGCTGTGAGCCGACGTCGGTGCCGACGTCGAACAGTGTGGGTTCGGTCACGCCTCAGTTCTTACCGAAGCCGAAGAACCCGCGGCCCTTGCCGGAGCCTTGGTCGTCACCGGAGCTGATGCCCTCGTAGATCTCTTTGCATTCGGGGCAGACCGGGAACTTCTTGGGGTCCCGCGAGGGCACCCAGACCTTGCCGCATAGCGCCACCACGGCCCCGCCCTCAAGGGCGGACTCCATGATCTTGTCTTTCTTCACATAGTGCGAGAAGCGCTCGTGATCACCGGGTTCGGCAGGCTGCTCGACCCGTTCCCGCTCAATGGTGGCTGCTCCGCCGGGAGCGGCTGCGGGATCGGCAGTGTGCATCCGGGAGTCGTGGTCGGTGAAGGACATCATGTGGCCATTTTAGCGGAGGCCCACCGGCCGTTGCAGGGCCAGCTCGATCAGCTCGGTGATGAGCTCGGTGTAACCCATCCCGGTGGCCTTCCACATCTGCGGGTACATGCTGATGGGGGTGAACCCCGGCATGGTGTTGATCTCGTTGATGACCACAGACCCAGTGGTGGTGTAGAAGAAGTCCACCCGGGCGATGCCCTCACCGTCCACCGAGTCGAAGGCCAGCGCAGCCTGGCGGCGGATCTCGGCGCTGACCTCGTCGGGGAGGTCTGCGGGGCAGGACAGTTGTGCTGCCGCGGCGTCGGTGTACTTGGCGTTGAAGTCGTAGAACTGGTGTGCCTCAGAGCCGTCACCGACCACGATCTCCCCCAGCAGGGATGTCCGCGCCGCAGACCCGTTCGCGCCGCCCAGCACACCGCATTCGATCTCGCGGCCGTCAATCCCCTGCTCCACGATCACCTTGGGGTCGAACTTGCGCGCGGTCTGCAGCGCCTGGTCAAGCTGGTCGAGGGTGTCGACCCGGGTGATGCCGGTGGAGGAGCCGGCGCGTGCCGGTTTGACGAAGACGGGCGGCTGCAGCTGCCGCAGCCGCTCCATGGAGCCTTGGGGGTCGGCAGCCCATTGGCGGGCGGTGATGGTTTCCCAGGGGCCGACGCTGAGACCGGCGGCCTGGAAGGCCAGTTTCATGAAGTGCTTGTCCATCCCGACAGCGCTGGTGAGCACTCCCGCTCCCACGTACGGCACACCGGCCATCTCCAGCATCCCCTGCAGGGTACCGTCCTCACCGAAGGGCCCGTGCAGCAGCGGCAGCACCACGTCCACCCGGCCCAGCGGGGTGACCTCCAGCTCAGGACCGATCTCCACCAGCTCGGCGCTGCGGGCCGCGGAGCCGGAGGCTCCGGGGACCAGCTGGACACTGGCATCTGTGGGCAGCACCCGGGGCAGCTCCTCGCCCCCGAAAGCGTGGGTCCGCGGATCCACCCTGGGGTTGGTCCACTGCCCGTCTGCGGTGATCCCCACCTCAACGACGTCGAACCTGTCGGTGTCGATGGCGTTGAGCACCCCGGCTGCGGTGACGCAGGAGACGGCATGTTCGGAGGATTGGCCCCCGTAGAGCACCAGCACCCGCGGCTTGTCAGGGGTGATGTCAGCGGTCATGAGTCAGTCCTTCCCGCTCGGCCTTCAGCTCCCGGGCCAGCAGCAGCGTGGCGATGTTCTCCACCGCGAGCTTCCCGGTGAGCACCGCGACCACCGCTTCGGTGATCGGCATCTCCACCTGGTGCTGGTGAGCCAGTTCCAGCACCGCGCCGGCGGACTTGATGCCCTCCGCGGTCTGCGTCATCTGCTGGGCGGTCTCCTCAGGGCTGTAGCCCTGACCCAGCAGCCGGCCGGCGCTGCGGTTCCGGGACAGCGGGGAGGCGCAGGTGGCCACCAGATCGCCCAGGCCAGCCAGCCCGGACAGCGTTTCCAGCCGTCCGCCCAGGGCGACGGCGAGCCGTGTGGTCTCGGCCAGCCCGCGGGTGATGACGGAGGCCTTGGAGTTGTCCCCCAGCTGCTGACCGTCACACATTCCCACCGCCAGCGCGATGACATTCTTCACAATCCCGGCGATCTCCACCCCGGTGACATCCGTGTTGGTGTAGGGCCGGAAGTACCGCGCACTGCACAGTCCCGCAATGCGTTCGGCCACCGCGGCATCCCGGCATGCCACCACGGAGGCGGTGGGCTCTTCGCGGGCGATCTCCATGGCCAGGTTCGGTCCGGAGAGCACCGCAATGTGGTCATCGGCCACCCCCAGCTCAGCGGCAATGACCTCGGACATGCGCAGGTGGGTGCCGCGCTCCAGTCCCTTGATCAGGGAGACCACCACGGCACCGGGGGCCAGTGCTTGCCGGACCTCAGGCAGATGATCGCGGAGGCTCTGGGCCGGCAGGGCCAGGACGACGACGCCGGCTCCGCTGACTGCCGCGGAGAGCTGGTCTGTGGCGGTAATCAGCTCGGGGAGCGTGAGCTGGTCCAGATAGGTGGTGTTGGTGTGGCGCTGGCTGATCTCGTCAGCGACCTCCGGGCGCCGCGCCCAGAGTACGATCTGCCCCGGTGCGCCCTCGGCATCACCGGCGGCGGCGTCGGCAAGCACCTTAGCGAAGGTGGTGCCCCAGGACCCAGCCCCGAGGACCGCAATCTTTTCCTTGTGCGCGGTGGAGCTCATGAGGCAACCTCGTCTCCGCCGCGGGCGCGCAGCTGGTGGCGCGGCACACGCTGATTCAGCGCCCGGTCCCAGATGAGCTCAGGAGCCGGCTCGCCGCGCAACTGGGCCACCCCTTCGGTCAGCGCCGCCTCGACGCGCTCGGTGGCCTCGGCGAGCACGGTCCGGGTCAGCGGGCGCTGGCGCAGATCAGACAGGTCGATGGGGTCTCCGACCTGCAGGACGTACTTCTTCCGCGGCCACGGTTTGGGCAGCTTCGCGTAGGGGGCCAAGACATCCTGGAGGCCCCAGTGGACGAACGGTATCAGCGGTGCGCCGGTGTTCAGCGCCAGCCGAGCGGCTCCGGTCTTGGCCCGCATGGGCCACAGCTCGGGGTCTCGGGTGAGCGTGCCCTCGGGGTAGATCATGATGGCCCCGCCCCGGTCCAGGGCGCTCTGGGCCACCTGCAGTGACTGCTTGGCGGCCTGTCGGTCGGCCCGGGCCACCGGGACCTGCTGGAGCCTGGTCAGTGCGGGACCCACCACCGGCAGCCGGAACAGGGAGTCCTTGGCCAGGAAGTGCGGAATGGTGCCGGTCCTCACCACTGCCAGACCGACTGCCAGGGGGTCGATCTTGCTGACGTGGTTGGTCACTGCGATGAACCCGCTCTCCGGCAGGGTCTCCAGGCCCCGCCATTCCTTGCCGATCAGCAGGTTCATCATCGGCCGGACCAGGTGGGCCGTGGCGCGGATCCCCAGCGGGAGGCGGCGTCGTCGTGTCATATCTGTAGACCCTACCGGGCAGGGGGGATCAGCGTTCGGAGATCGAGATGTCGGCGCCCAGTCCGGCGATCTTGTCGATGAAGTGCTCATAGCCCCGGGAGATGATCTCGATGCCGGTGACGTTGGAAGTGCCGTTGGCGGCCAGGGCCGCGATCAGATGGGAGAAGCCTCCGCGCAGGTCCGGGACGTCAATATCAGCTCCATGCAGTGTGACGGGCCCGGAGATCACCGCTGAGTGCAGGAAGTTCCGCTGTCCGAACCGGCAGGGGTTGGAGCCCAGACATTCCCGGTGGAGCTGGATGGAGGATCCCATCCGGGTCAGCGCTTCGGTGAAGCCGAACCGGTTCTCGTAGACGGTCTCGTGGACGATGGAGACCCCGTTGGCCTGGGTCAGTGCCACCACCATGGGCTGCTGCCAGTCTGTCATGAACCCCGGGTGCACATCCGTTTCCAGCACGAGCGGATTCAGTGGTCCTCCGGCGTGCCAGAAGCGCATGCCGTCGTCGTCGACCTCGAACTCTCCGCCGATCTTGCGGTAGGTGTTGAGGAAGGCGGTCAGGTCCCGCTGGGCGGCCCCGCGGACGTAGATGTCCCCTTCGGTGACCAGCGCTGCAGAGGCCCAGGAGGCGGTCTCATTCCGGTCCGGTATGGAACGGTGCCGGAAGCCGGAGAGCCGGGAGACCCCTTCAATGCGGATGGTCCGGTCCGTGTAGACGGTGATGATCGCGCCCATCTGCTGCAGGATGGCGATGAGATCGTGGATCTCCGGTTCCACCGCGGAGTTCTTCAGCTCGGTGATGCCTTCGGCGAGCACCGCGGTCAGCAGCACCTGCTCCGTGGCGCCCACCGACGGGAAGGGAAGTTCCAGCTTCGCTCCGCGCAGACCTTTGGGTGCGGAGATGTGAATGCCGGTAGGCCGCTTGTCCACCACGGCGCCGAAGTTGCGCAGCACCTCGAGGTGGTAGTTGATGGGCCGGTCTCCGATGCGGCAACCACCGAGGTCAGGGATGAACGCCTCCCCGTTCTTGTGCATCAGGGGTCCGCAGAACAGGATAGGTATGCGCGAGTCACCTGCGTGGGTGTCGATCTCGGTGTGTTCGGCCGAGTAGGTTTCGCGCGGGTCCAGCGTCATCACCCCGGAGGCCGCATCACGGTCCACCTTGACCCCGTGGATGCTCAGCAGGTTGGTGACAATCTCCACGTCCTTGATCTCCGGGACGTTACGCAGTTCCGAGGGTTCGCTGCCCAGCAGGGAGGCAACCATGGATTTGGGGACCAGGTTCTTGGCGCCCCGGACGTGCACTTCGCCGCGCAGGGGCTTACCACCTTGGATGGTGAGCAGCTTTGCCATGGAGTTGAGAGGTCCCTTCGTCAGGTCAGCTGATTCTCAGCGTTGCCACTGTACCCGATCAAGATTCGGGTTCCCTTGCAGCGCCCGAACGGAGCGTGAGGTCAATTACACCTTGGCCGGCAGGGTGGTGGGCTTCAGGCCGGGACGGTGGGCTTCGAATGCGGTGATGGCCTCGTCCTGCCGCAGGGTGAGGGAGATATCATCCAGCCCTTCCATCAGCCGCCACCGGGTGTAGTTGTCAATGTCAAAGGTGGTGTCCACCGTTCCGCAGCGCACGGTTCTGGATTCGAGGTCCACGGAGATCTCCGTGGTGGGGTCAGTCTCCAGCTCTTTCCAGATCAGTTCGACGTCGGGCTGAGCCACCTTGGCCGCCAGCAGACCCTGCTTGGCTGCGTTGCTGTAGAAGATGTCGGCGAAGCGCGAGGAGATGACCACCTTGAATCCATAGTCGCGCAGCGCCCAGACCGCGTGCTCCCGGGAGGAGCCGGTCCCGAAGTCCGGGCCGGCGACCAGGACGGTTCCGTTCTTGTAGGCCTCCTGGTTGAGCACGAAGTCCGGGTTCTTCCGCCAGGCGTAGAACAGGGCGTCTTCGAACCCGGTCTTGGTGATGCGTTTGAGGAAGACTGCGGGGATGATCTGGTCGGTGTCCACATTGGACTGTCTGAGCGGGACACCGGTGCCGGTGTGGGTGATGAAGGGTTCCATGGGATGCTCCTGTGCTGTGTCGTCCGACGGGGCGAATTCCGCTCGGGGCCGGTGCGCGCCGGCCCGCACGCCGCGAACTAGGCGGGGGTCGGTTCGGGGAGAAGGACGTCGGCCGGTGCCGAGAGGGTGCCGCGAATGGCAGTGGCGGCGGCGACCACCGGGGAGACCAGGTGAGTGCGTCCCCCTTTGCCCTGACGGCCTTCGAAGTTGCGGTTCGAGGTGGAGGCGCACCGCTCCCCCGGAGCCAGCTGGTCCGGGTTCATGCCTAAGCACATGGAACAGCCGGCGAAGCGCCACTCGGCACCGAAGTCCTTGAAGACCTGGTCCAGGCCTTCCGCCTCAGCCTCCAGCCTGACCTGGGCGGAACCGGGAACCACGATCATGCGCACCTGCGGATCCTTCTCCCGGCCCCGGAGGATCTCCGCAGCACTGCGCAGGTCCTCCAGCCGGGAGTTGGTGCAGGACCCCAGGAAGACGGTGTCCACCCGGATGTCCTTCATGGGTGTGCCGGGCTGCAGATCCATGTACTCCAGGGCACGTTCAGCGGATTCGCGGTCCACGGGGTCGTCGAAGTCGGTCGGCGCGGGAACCGACTCACTCAGGGAGACGCCCTGTCCGGGGTTGGTGCCCCAGGTGACGAACGGCTCAAGCTGGTCAGCGTCAATGACGACCTCGGCGTCGAACTCGGCACCCGCATCGGTGCGCAGCGAACGCCAGTACTCCACAGCGGAGTCCCACTCCGCGCCGGTGGGAGCGTGCGGACGCCCCTTGACGTAGTCGAAAGTGGTCTCATCAGGGGCCACCATCCCCGCCCGGGCCCCGGCCTCGATGCTCATATTGCAGATGGTCATGCGGGCTTCCATGGACAGCTGCTCGATCGCAGTGCCGCGGTATTCGAGCACGTAGCCCTGTCCGCCGCCGGTGCCGATCTTAGCGATCACCGCCAGGATGATGTCCTTGGAGCTCACCCCTGGCCGCAGGGTGCCGTTCACCGTGACGGCCATGGTCTTGAACGGTTTCAGCGACAGTGTCTGCGTGGCCAGGACATGCTCAACCTCGCTGGTGCCGATGCCCATGGCCAGGGAGCCGAAGGCCCCGTGGGTGGAGGTGTGGGAGTCGCCGCAGACCACCGTCATACCCGGCTGGGTGAGGCCCAGCTGGGGTCCGACCACGTGAACAATGCCCTGATTGGCATCCCCCAGGGAGTGCAGCCGGATACCGAACTCCTCGCAGTTGGCGCGCAGGGTGTCCACCTGGATGCGGCTGACCGGGTCGGCGATCGGCTTGTGGATCTCCAGGGTCGGGGTGTTGTGGTCCTCAGTGGCGATGGTGAGATCAGGCCGGCGCACCTGCCGGCCAGCCAGCCGGAGGCCCTCGAACGCCTGCGGACTGGTGACCTCGTGGATCAGGTGCAGGTCAATGTAGAGCAGGTCCGGAGAGCGCTGGCCCTCATTGTCCTCCCCGCGGACCACCACGTGGTCACGCCACACCTTTTCGGCTAAAGTCAGCGGCTTGTCGCTGGCGTTCTCCACCATCAGTTCCTCCAGAAATCTGTGGGCGTCGCCGTCGGAATCAGGGTGGTGAGGGACGACGACGCCGGCCCGGTAGGGCTTCGCTCTCCTAGGGAACCACTGTTGCCGCGGAGCCTCTACAGCCGCCAGTCCAGGTCTCATTATGTGAGACCCGCGCTAGACTGGGTGTATGGCCGAGAAATCTGCGTCCTCCGGGGGTCTGAGCCCCGACTCGCCCCGCCCACTGCACTCCCCCTCCGGGATCGGGGTGATCGACAAGTCCGTGATGATCATGGACGCGCTGGAGGCTGGGCCAGCCGCCTTGGCGCAGCTGGTCGAATGCACTGGCCTGGCCCGCCCGACGGTCCACCGGCTGGCCTCCGCCCTGGTCCATCATCGATTCCTGTCCCGGGATGTGCGCGGCAGGTATGTGATCGGTTCGCGCCTGGCAGAGTTGGCCGCGGCGGCCGGAGACGATCAGCTGGTCTCCGCCGCAGGCCCCATTCTGCTGAAGCTGCGCGATGTCACTGGGGAATCCACCCAGATCTTCCGCCGCCAGGGGGAGGCACGGGTCTGCGTGGCCTCGGCGGAACGGCCGATCGGTCTGCGTGACTCGATTCCGGTGGGTACGCAGCTGTCCATGAAGGCGGGCTCTGCTGCCCAGGTCCTGCTGGCGTGGGAGGACCACGAGCGTCTGGTCGAAGGCCTCCGCGGTGCTCGGTTCACCCCCACCGTGTTGGCCGGTGTGCGCCGCCGCGGTTGGGGCGAGTCGCTGGGTGAGCGGGAACCCGGGGTGGCCTCCGTCTCGGCGCCGGTGCGGGGGCCCTCCGGCCGGGTGATCGCTGCCGTCTCCATCTCCGGGCCCATAGAGCGCCTCTCCCGCCAGCCGGGCCGGAAGTTCGCCGGGGTGGTGGTGGCGGCGGCCCACCAGCTGACCGAGATGGTGCGGGCCAACCCCGAGGCCGATCACGGGCTCAAGGACCTCGATGACTGAGGGACTGCGTGCCTGAGGGCGCAGTTCCGCGGCGGAGCCTCGCGGGAGAGTGATCCCGCTTAGGATGGCTGGTGTGAGTGTGATTGTGGAGAATATCAGTGTCATCGGTACCGGTTATCTGGGCGCGACCCACGCCGCCTGTATGGCGGAGCTCGGGTTCAACGTGGTGGGTGTCGATATCGACCCCGGGAAGATCGCCTCCCTCTCAGCCGGGGATCTGCCCTTCCACGAACCCGGCCTGCCGGAGCTGATCCGTAAGCACGTCACCACCGGCCGGCTGCGCTTCACCACCGACCTCGATGAAGTCGGCGCCTGGGCCGATGTGCACTTCATCGCCGTCGGCACCCCCCAGGTGCGCGGAGGCACCGGGGCGGATATGACATATGTGGACACCGCCACCGCCAGCCTGGCCCGGGCGATCACCAAAGATTCCCTGATCGTGGGCAAGTCCACCGTCCCGGTGGGCACCGCCGCCCGGTTAGCTGACCTGGTCGCCGAGCAGAAGAACCCCGACGTCGACGTCTCCTTAGCGTGGAACCCGGAATTCCTGCGCGAAGGCTTCGCGGTCAAAGACACCCTGACCCCCGACCGGCTGGTGGTCGGCACCACCAGCCAGGCTGACGAGGCGGTGCTGCGCCGTGTCTACGCCGAGGCCCTGAACCGCAACACCCCCTGGATCGCCACCGACTTCCAGACTGCCGAACTGGTCAAAGTCGCCGCCAACGCGTTCCTGGCCACCAAGATCAGCTTCATCAACGCTTTCGCCGAAGTCACCGAAACCGTCGGCGGGAACATCACCACCCTGGCCGATGCCATCGGCCACGACACCCGCATCGGACGCAAGTTCCTCAACGCCGGGGTCGGCTTCGGCGGCGGCTGCCTGCCCAAAGACATCCGCGCCCTGCAGACCCGGGTCGCGGAACTGGGCCTGGATCACTCCATGCGCTTCCTCGACGAGGTCGACCAGATCAACCTGCGCCGGCGCAAGAAGGCCGTCGCCCTGGCCTTCGACCTGCTCAGCCAAGACGTCATCGGCAAAAAGATCGCCGTACTCGGGATCACGTTCAAACCCCTCTCCGACGACGTCCGGGACTCCCCCGGACTCGACGTCGCCGCCCGGCTGTTCAACGCCGGAGCCGATGTCCACGTCTACGACCCCCAAGGCAGCCGCAACGCCGCCAAACGCTACCCCCGCATCACCTACACCGACACCCTCGACGACGCCGTCACCGAGGCCGAACTGGTCATCCTCACCACCGAATGGGAAGAGTTCCGCGCCCTGACACCTGAGGACCTCAACCACCAGGTCACCACCCGGCGCATCATCGATGCCCGCAACGTGCTCCACCCCCCACACTGGGAAGCCCACGACTGGACCTTCACCCAACTCGGCCGCAAGGTGCAGCGCGACTGAGTCAGCACCTGAGCCGCTACTCCCGCAGCGAGTCCCAGCCGTGTGAAGCACCAGCACCGGGCACACTCACACCCGGCACACCGACACCGTCCACGCTGACACCGGGCACGCTGCCACTGGGGCCGGCCCCGGGGCTGACCGCCAGCAGGTGGCCGATCACCCGGAACCCGGTGGGAAGCTCAGCCGCGGAATCAAATGTGGCCAGCAGCCCAAAGTCCTCACCTCCGCTGAGCACCCAGTCCCACGCCAGTGCGGGTCCGGCACCCAGGCAGTGCTCCGCCACAGGTTCCAGTTCCCGGGCCGCGTCGCGCAGCGCGGTGGGGTCCAGCAGAATCTGTACCTGTGACGCCTCAGCGAGCCGGGCCGCATCCCGGAGAAGACCGTCGCTGAGGTCCATTCCCGCGGTGGCGCCGGCGCGCAGCGCCTGGCCGCCGGCGGTCAGCGGCGGCTGCGGCCGTAGCTGAGCGGCCCGGCACTCAGCGGCCCGGCACTCAGCAGCCCGGCACTCAGCAGCCCGGCACTCAGCGGCCAACCCGGCCTGCTGGTCCGGTTCTGCCTCCTGGTCCTTGACCGCCCGACTCCCCCTCGGGCCAGCGCCGGACTGCTCCAGCAGGGCCAGACCGGCCGCCGCGTAGCCGAGCCTTCCGCAGACGGCGAGCACCTCGCCAGCGCCTGCGCCCGTCCGGGTGAGCAGCCGGCCGGGCTCCTGGGGTTCCCCCACGGCGGTGATGGTGACTGACACGTCGGGTCCTGTCCCGAGGTCCCCGCCAGCCACCGCGCAGTGTGCAGCTCCCGGCTGGCTGCACGCCCGCAGGACGCCGGCGTAGAAGTCGGTGACCCATTGCACGGTGCGGTCCGCCGGCACTGTCAGGCTGACCAGCAGCGCGGTCGGGGTCGCGGCCATCGCGTTGAGGTCGGAGAGGTTCTGGGCTGCTGCTTTGGTCCCGATGTCCATCGGCCACTCTGCGCTGGGGCGGCCCTGCCACCAGTGAGGACGGAAGTCCTGCCCGGCGCTGAGAGTGTCGGTGGTAAGGACCTGCTGGCCGCTGGTGCAGGCGAGCACCGCGGCGTCGTCGCCAGGTCCCAGCAGCAGGCGAGGGTGGTCCCGCTGGTGGGCGTCGATGATCTCCCTGATCGCGGCCAGTACGGCATCCTCCCCCGCCTGAGACACCGGTCGCACATCGTCGGTCATGAACGTCATCCTGCCATGGTCGTCGGAGCTACGGCGTTGTCCGCGATTACGATGAACTCATGCCTACCCCTCCTTGGGCCCGCTCAGCTGCCGGGGCCAACACGTATGATCACGCAGCAGCGCGTGTGCTGCCCACTGTCTATGAGCGCACCACCGCCGCCTCCCAGGCGGCCGGAGCCATCAACCTCGGGCAGGGCTTCCCCGACGCCGAGGGCCCGCACTGGATGCGGCAGACGGCTGCGGCGGCGATCACCTCCGAGGTGGGCCCAACCAACCAGTATCCTCCGGGAATCGGACTTCCGGCGTTCCGCGAGGCGGTGGCTGAGCATCAGCAGATGCATTACGGTCTGACCCTGGATCCGCAGCAGCAGGTGTTGTTCACCACTGGCGCCACTGAAGGGATCGCCGCCAGCATCTTGGCGTTCGCCGATCCCGGAAGCGAGGTGGTCACGTTCGAACCGTGGTACGACTCCTACGGGGCGATGGTCGCGCTGGCTGGCGCGGCGCTGCACACCGTGCCATTGACGGCACCGAACTTCCGTCCGGATGTGGCCGCGCTGCGGGCTCAGGTCAGTGACCGGACCTCGATGATCCTGCTGAATTCACCGCACAATCCCACTGGCACGGTCTTCACGGCGGAGGAGATCACTGAGATCGTAGAAATCGCCCGGGAAGCCGGTGCTGTGGTGATGAGTGATGAAGTCTATGAGCATCTGGTCTTTGATGAGTCCGTCCACACTCCGGTTCTTTCCGTTCCGGGTGCGGAAGAGGTCGCTGTGGCGGTCAGTTCGGTGGGCAAGTCGTTCTCCATGACCGGGTGGAAGGTCGGCTGGGTCACTGGCAGTGCGGAGCTGGTCAATCGGGTCCGCGGGGTCAAGCAGTTCCTGTCCTATACCTCGGCACCGGCGTATCAGTGGGCCACCGCTGAGGGCCTGCGCGATGACCGGGGGTTCTTCGCTGCCAACCAGGTGCAGCTGGAAAACTCCCGTGAGCTGGTGATGGCGGGACTGGAGGCAGCAGGCCTGCGCGCGTACCGCCCCGCTGCCGGGTACTTCGTCCTCGCTGATGTGTCTGCTGTGACCGCGAAGAGCGCTGCGGATTATGCGGCGGAACTGATCCAGCACGCCGGCGTCGGTGCCATACCCGTCTCGACCCTCACCCTGCCGAGTACCCAGCGGGATGCCGCCAGCGAACTCAATCACCTGCTGCGCTTTGCCTTCTGCAAGGATGAGCAGGTCCTGGAGCGCGCGATGAGCCGACTGGGTCAGTGGATTCGCTAATCTGAACCCCATGGCCATGAATCAACAGCAACGCACTCGGGTGGTCGCCGCCGGACGCCCGCATGAACCGAACTCGCCGGTGAACCCTCCGGTGGATTTCACCTCTACCTACCGGTACCGCCCGAGTGTGGAGTCGGCACAGGTGTACGCACGCGAGGGCATACCGAGCTTCGAGCCGCTGGAGCGGCTGCTGGCCGAGCTGGAGGGCGGGGCCCACGGCCTGCTGTTTTCCTCCGGCCAGGCGGCGATCTCTGCGATGATGAGCCAACTGCCCCTGGGTGGGCACCTGATCATCCCCCAGCACGCCTATATGGGTTTCTCCTCCATGGCGACCCAGCTGGCTGACAAGGGGCTGTTTTCCCTGCACCGGGTGGAGATCGCCAACACTGAGCAGGTGCTGGCGTGTGTGGAACAGGTCGCAGCTGAGGCTTCTGGCGCTGGGACCGGGGCAATGCTGTGGATCGAGTCACCGACCAACCCCATGCTGGAAGTTGCCGATATGCCGGTGCTGATCGCCGAGGCGAACCGACTCGGGGTGCGCACTGCGGTGGACAACACATTCGCCACTCCCCTGCGACAGAATCCGCTGCGGGCCGGCGCCGATGTGGTCGTCCACTCCGTCACCAAGTTCCTCTCCGGTCACTCTGATGTGGTCATGGGTGCAGTGATCACCTCGGACGAGGAACTCCATGCCGCACTTCATGATCACCGGAGTCTGCACGGGACCATCCCCGGGCCCATGGAGGTGTTTCTGGCGCTGCGTGGAGTGCGGACCCTGGCAGTCCGGTTGGATGCCGCCGAACGCAATGCGGGTTACTTGGCCTCCCGACTCAGCGAACTCGTCGGTCAGCCGAACAGTCCACTCAGCGGGGTCTCCTACCCCGGGTTGCCGGATCATCCGCAGCATGAGCGTGCGGCCGCGCAGCTGAGCGGCTTCGGCGCGATCATCACCCTGGTGACGCAGGACCAAGCTATGGCCGATGCGGTGCTGGAAGAGCTGCAGGTATGGACTCCGGCCACCAGTCTCGGCGGTGTTGAGTCCTTGGCTGAGCGACGGCGCCGCCACCCCGGTGAGCCCGCCACTGTCCCTGAGGGGCTGATTCGGCTCTCGGTCGGCATCGAGGACCCTGAGGACTTGTACGCTGACCTGCTCGGTGCGCTGCGCGCGACCGCACAGGTCGCGTAGCAGGAAAAGACTCTCCGGCGGCAGGCAGGGGGTCCCGCCGCCGGAGAGCGGTCTGGAGGTTACCGGTCAGCGCGTGACCGGTAGTAGAGGATGGAAGCGATAGTCAGCAGCGCCAGCACGGCCATCAGGAGCACCCCGAAGGCGATGAACTGCCAGCCGAACCCCAAGAGGGCGCCGGGCGCAGCTACGGTAGCGGCTTGTGATTGGTCTGATCCGTACATTGCATTTCTCCCTAATCTGTATGGTCCCTGTGACGGTGTCTGTTGTTGATCTATCTGGGACTCATACGGTGGTCCTTTCGGGGGTGACGTGGTGCCACGTCCCAGCGGACCCGGTGAGCTTCTGCCACACGGCCGCCACGTAAGCGGATTGAAGAATCACCGCGTAGGTAAGTTCCGGCAGCACCAGGGCAGCGAACAGCCGGTAACGGAGAGGTTCGTCCCAGATGGTGAGCACCCTCTCGGCCACGAAGATCGCACCGACACCCACCCAGAAGGGCTGGGGGGTGACCGCCCCATACAGGGCAAGCCCAATGAGGGTGAACACGATCAGCCCCCACAGCAGTACCACCGAGAGAGCCAACATGATCTGCTGGCGCACATACGGCCGTACCACGGGATTTCCCCAGTAGCTGGAGACGTTCTGCAGCGCCCCGAGGTTCCAGCGTCGACGCTGCAGGAACAGCATCTTCACCGTGGGCATCATCTCTGTGACGGCGGTGCAGCCCGCCGGTGAGCGAAGCTCCCAGCCGGCAGACTTCAGAGCCAGGGTGATTTCCATGTCTTCGGTGATGGAGTCCTCGGAGTACCAGCGTCCTGTGACGCGACGGACGTCCTCCAGCGCCTCCCACCGAATCAGCGCAGCGGTCCCGGAGAGAACGAACGTCTTGCCCTTGCGTCGGGCCTCCTCGCCGTACCGCGACCACTCCAGGTACTGGCAGACCTCGAGATAACTAGTGGGCCGATGCCCTCTGAAGACTGCCCCGGCCGCGCCCACTTTCGGATTCTCTAGTGCACCCAGTGCGGTGTCGATCCAAGTGGGCACCAACTCGGTGTCTGCGTCCATGATCAGGACCAGGCCAGTCCGGTTCAGCGTGGCCAGCGCCTGATTCAGCGCACCGGCTTTACGGGCCGTGTTGCCCATGGTCTCCATGACCGCCACACCGCACTGGCGGGCCACCGCCACTGTGTCGTCTGTGCTGTTGTCCGAGACCACCAGAATCCCCTGCGGGGCGGTGGTCTGCCGGCGGAGGCTGGCTATGGTGGTCGGCAGCGCATCAGCCTCGTTGTGTGCGGGAATCACGGCGGTGATCATGAGATCACGCGTGGCACTTTTATTCATCACGTTTCCCCCTGAAACAGTCCTAAAAAGCTTCTATGAGATGAAGCTGAATCAAGACTATTTGGGGATTTGTGCCTGCGTAATATGTATTTCTACGACAGTTATAAAATAATAATACTCACTTAGCGCGACGTCGTTCCGTCCAGGGCAAGCCTGTTCCGAAACGCACCACGCAGGAATACGCATCCACTGCACACAGCTTCCAGTGGGCATCCGCAGACATACGACTGCGCTCAGCAGTGAACACCGCAGAGGCCGCCGGGGCTCACCTGGCGAGTAGGTTAAGTGCCGTCAGCTCGACGCGACTGGCACAGCCGTAGCGGTGCAACATCTTGGAGATCGCGGCCTCCACCGTACGCGGCGATAAGTTCAGCGCCCGGGCGATCATCCGTGTCGAATCGCCCCGGTGCAGGCCTTCCAGGATGGCGCGTTCACGGTCGCATAGCGTGAGGCCGCTAAAGGTGTCGAGGATCCAGGACGGTTCCGTCGTGGTCTGGCGCTGCTCCAGGACAACCTTGGCCAACCGGGCCCGCACCTCAGTCGCCAGCTCGTCTCGACGAGCCCACATCGCGGAAAGTATCACCAGTCCGAAGTGTTCTGACTTGGCGCCGATGAAGACCTGTGCGGTCTCCAGCGCGGCGTGATCGTCGGAGGTGGTCAGCGCTTCGGCGAGCATGTAGATCATGCCAGGCCGACCCGACTGCTGGCCCCACGGAGCCTTCAGGACACGACCGGCGGCCGCTGAAGACATGCCCAGGGTGGCCAGCAGAAGCAACTGCTGCTCTTGAATCCACTCCTCTGCCTCCGCCGCCTGATCCGCCAGCACCACGAGCCTAGAGGCCACGTCCCCGTCTGCGGGGCGGCTGCCGATCAGGGCCATGCCCTGCGTGACAAGGCGCAGGGAGGGGAACCCGCAACGGACGGCGCCGGTGCCGACCCGTGGTGCGAAGTCCCGGCGAGTCTGCGCTGAGGTCTGCTCGTCGGTGAAGTCCGCGGCCGCCATCGCAAATGCCGCACTGAAGGGGCCCAGTCCAAAAGGGTCACTGATATCGAAGGCACGAATGGCGGCTGAGGCGTGCAGGAGCGCACTGTGCATCTTGCCTCGCTGCATCGCAACGATCGCCGCTACCACATTGGTCACGCCGGGAAGCGCTGGCCCGCGCACCTCTCGGCCCTGCCAGGTGTGAAAATCCACTCTGACCATATCGGTTCGCCAACCCTGCACAATCATGATCATCAGGAGCACGGCGACCACGATTTCCTCGACATCGGGCTGCCCACCCTCCCGGACCAAGTCATCCAAGAGAGAGGACAGAACCAACCGGCCCAGCTCCGGGTGCCGCCTCAGTCCCAGCCGGACACCCACCCACAGCTGAGCAGTAACAGCTTCCTCCCAGTCCCCGTAGCGCCGCGCTCGCACGAATTGCCGCAGCCATTCGTCTGTGTCGCCAGACTCGGTGGCTTCCACTGCGCAGTCCAGGTGCGGCGTCAGCCCCGCGGCTCCGACGCCCTGGAGCCGCTCCAGCAGGGGCAGGGCGAGCTCTGGGTGAAAGATGCTGAGACGTCGGAGCAGGATGGCGGCACCACGCTGGGTGGCCGCATCGACCCCGGTGCCGCCGGACCCTTCGGCGTGCCGGGCCAACAGCTCCAGCTCCTGGGCAGCCTCCGTGTGATGGCCTTCCGCACAAGCCGCACGTGCCGCCAGGAGCCGCATGGACGGCGGCACCGCCACCAGTCCCCGGTTCAGGTGCTGGATTTGATTGTGCCAGCCTTGTTCAATGCACACTCGGGCCGCGAATTCGGCACAGTCCAGTCGTATCCGCTCCCCGGAGCGCGCCGCCCAGCACACCAGCGACGCCTCAGCAAGGGGACCGCCAGCGTTGAGCGGAATCCGTTTTCCGTATTCAAACCACAGCCGTCTCTCCCCCGCGTCCCGGACGGCCTCCCTGGCGGCGTCGCGAATCGCGGAGGGGTAGACTCGCAGCTCCAGTGATCCCAGTGGTGACTTGTAGTCGGGAGCCAGCAAGGACTGGTTCTTGAGGCTCAGCACGACGTCGGCGGAGAATTCCTCCACCGCCCACTGCTCGGGAATCCGACCAGCGACAGCGGTGATGACGAGCAGGTCCTGCTCCGCGTCGCTGAGTCCGCTGAAGAGGTCCGCTCCCTCACCTGCCAGAGCCTCCCGCAGTGCGGACTCGTCCGGTTCCCACATCCACAGCTCTGCGCGCCGGCGAAGCACACCATAGGCGACCGCCACATCGGCGACTCGCTGTGCCAGGGGCACGTGGCCCCCGCTGAGATCGAGGATCCGGTGCCGAGTGGTGATGCAGGCCTCGGCGCCCAAGTGGGATTGCAGGGCGCTCTCCATGCTCGGCATGTGCAACAGGCGCAGCCCGACTTGGGTGAGCCCGCCGCGCTGTTCCAACTCTGAGGCCAGGGCGGAGGTCTCGGCCTCCCGTCTGCTGGGCAGGACCAGGCGCAGGGCTCCCTGCAGTGCGAATGTCAGCAGCAGCGCAGCGGTCGTCCCGCCCATCTTGTGCGCAGCCTCTGCGACTATCCACGGGACGACTCCGCTGCGGGTCCGGCAACGCTGCGCCCATTGCGCCAAGTGATCCGACAGCCCCAGGTCTTCTGGCAGGGAGGATGCGTTCTCAGCGCGAGCCAGTGCGGTGCCCAGCACGCATTCCTCGTGAGCCGTCGCGCTCGCGAAGTTCACGTGCAGCACCGGAGCACGCTCGCTCAGCTGCTCGATGACCTCGTCCACGCTCCACAGGCCCGGCAGGGTCAGCGCGACGCTTTGACTCTGTGGGACGTCGAGTATGGCCTCCGCTAGTTCCTTGCCCGGCTCCAAGGCGGAGGACTCCACCATCCGGGTATGCAGACTCATTTTGGCTCACCTCCGCTGTGGGATAGCGCAAGCAGCTGCAGACGGGACCCGACACCGAGTTTGCGGTAGATGCTCCTGATGTGCACTTGGACCGTCCGCACTGAAATGTCTAGCTGGGCGGCCACGTCCTGAGCGCTCACGCCGTTGATGAGGCGAGTCGCCACGTCAGCTTCCCTGACCGACAACTGGTCGGTGAAGGTGTGATCCAGGATTCGGGCGCCGGCCTCCCCGTCAGCACCCACCAGACAGAACCGAAAAGCAGGATGCCCTGGGACGCCCCGGCACAGCAGGTCCCGCGCGGAGGAGCTGGGACTCTTCAGGTACGCATGCACCGTCGCCACAATCTCCGGCTCAACTCCGGCCTCCGCGGCCAGAGTCACCAGTGGATGCAGCACGGCTGCGGGAAGTTCGCTGGTCCGGCGCAGCAGCAGGCAGCGCAACGCTGTGCGTTGCATCCCGGGAGCCAGCGGCTGCTGGGCGGCGCTCTCAGCCAAGGTGGGGAGCAGCTCCTGGGCTGGGGCATGCAGGAGCCGCCCCATGAGTACCACCACATCCACGCACACATCTCTGAAGGTGGTGTCCAGGGAGGTGGGTACGTGGCTTGTGGGACCGAAAATCTCCTCCGACCGGCGGCCCGAGACGACGAAGTCCAAGGCCTCGAAAAGCCTACGGGTGAGGTTACCCAAAGGCAGGCCCACCTCAAACTGCAGCCAGAGGTCATCCAAGTCCTCGCGCAGCGTGCCGGCGTCCACACCGCAGAAAATTCCTTTCAGCACCCCCAGCGCGCCTTCTGTCATGGCGTGGAGCAGACGACGGTCAGGCGTCTCACCGGCCGTCCAGTGTTCAGGCAGTACTTCCTCGCTGGGGAACGCCAGGATGCGGGTGAGACCGACACGCTCAATGATCCACGCCAGAGCGACGATGGGCAGCTCTGCGGCGCTGATGCTGGTCACCACCGCAAGAGAGGAGGCGGTGCGCCTAAAGTTTCCAGCGAGGACGGCGGCGTAGGCGTCCAGAGCGGCCCGGGTTGACCGGGCAAGCAGTTCGGCATCGGCAGCGGGCTCGCGGTACCCGAGACGGTGACCAGAGTGGGGGCGGTAGGCGGCCAACGTTCCGGTGGGGGCTGGAAACTTCTCCAGGTACCCCTGGGGCACGAAATCTTCCAGCTCCTCCAGGCGCTGGGCCACTTCATCCATACTCGAGGCACCGCCGTCGGAGGGACGGTAGAGCAGCGCCGAGCGCAGGAACGTCTCCAGTGCCGCGACGTCGACCGGGACCTCAGCACCGGCAGTGCCTGCCAGCAGGGTCCTCAAGGCAGACCTGGGTGCCCCACTGACAGCCAAAATGCCGGCTTCTACGCCGCACGCACGCGGGTCACTGCGCGGCACAGTGCTGAGCAGGAATCGTGCCTGATCAAGCATTCCCCGTTCGAGGTGCTCCTTGGCTGCCCAAATAGCTGCGTCGCGCCCTGGCGGAATCGAGCTGCATTGTTCGTGCAGAATATCTGCTGCGGTCTCTGCCTCGGCCAGGTACTCCTGGCCCGGGGCGAGGATGAGCAGATGTCGGTGACAGTGCCGTGCCATCACGACGAACTCACCCTCGATCCGCACCAATCCCGCTTCCTCACACCAGTCAACGGTGTCCCGGGTGGCCGGATCCGCAAAAAGATTCAGGGTAGGCAGAGCCTCAGCTAGAGCAATCTGCCGCAACAAGTCCACGGTGGACTCGCTGAGCACGCCCTCCAACTTGCGGCAGAACGCCACGGCTGCCGTACGGTCCAGCCACATAGGTGAGCGCAGCACCGCGCTGCGGCCGCTGGTATGGGCGATCCATCCTTCTGCGCGCCCGGTGCGTGCCACACTGCGCAGGTCCTGGGCGAAACAGTTGGTGACCCCGCGGAGGTACTCATACAGAGCAGCTGTCGGCTCTGCGTTGAGGGTCGCTGCGATGGTTTGGCGCACCTCCTCATCAGAAAGTGCAGTCAGCGCCACGCGGAGCCCCCGGTGACCCCGAAGCAAGCGACCAAATCGGCGGCTGACTCGCGACTCTGACGAGCACGTCATCACCACCGCGACCTGCTGGGTGGCAATTGTCATTTCCAGCGTCTCCAGCGACTCCTCATCAAAAAGGTCGACGTCGCGGAAAACCAGAGTTCTCGTGGGCAGACCCTCAGCACCGCGCGCGACCCCTTGTGAGTCCAAGAGGTACCGAACCGCATCATCCGGGGTGTCAACAGACTGAGCTCCGAGGGCTCTCAGCCGCCTGCGCAGCGGGGTTCCAGCCTGAGCCTCCGTGGGACACACCTCGAAGGAGGTGGCCAGGCTGGTCTCCAGACGCTCCACGAGGCGCCCTTTCCCTGAACCGAAGGGGCCCACAATCATAATCAGGGGGTTGTTCGTTCTGCGGTGGTGTTCAGCAGCGAGATCGAGAGGCTCCGATGCCGCCGTCTGAATTTGCCCCATACCTCATCGTACCCAGGAGCCGGCGACGGCAACGGCGCATGTCGGAGCCGCTCGCCCAGCAGGCCGTGCCGCTCTGCCACAATGCCCGTATTTCTTTGCTTCCAGGCCACAGCTCTTGCAAAGACAGATAAACACAGATAAAGTCGTGCTACTTCCACACATGTGGTCCGAATCACTTTCTGGAGGCGGCATGGCGCAGCTCACCCCCGAACGGCATGACAGCATCTTGGCTCGCCTGGACGAGGGGCCAGTCACCGTCCAGTTCCTGGCCGACCAACTGCAGGTCAGTAAGGAGACCATTCGCCGTGACTTGGATGTGCTGCAGAGTCAGGGAAGTCTGCAGCGGGTCCACGGCGGGGCGGTCCCGGCCGGTGCTGCTTCCCGGGTTGAGCCCACGCTGAGTGACCGGCTCGGACGGCACACTGCACAGAAGCAGCGGATCGCTCATACCGCACAGCAGTTCCTGCCCCCAGCTAATGGTGGCTCCATGATCCTCGACGCCGGCACCACCACGGAAGCACTGGCGAACCTCGTAGCCGATACATCCTCAGCTGAGGGTCAGCAGCGGTATCTGATCACCAATGCCGTCCCCATTGCTCAACGACTTGCCTCCTGCCCCGGTGCGCAGGTCGAGATCCTCGGAGGGACTGTCCGTGGTGTCACTGGCGCGGCCGTCGGGTCAGACACCGTCGATGCCCTGGCCAGGCGCCGAGCGGACGTGGCCTTTATCGGCACCAACGGGGTGGACGCCGCCTTCGGTCTGAGCACACCTGACAGCGCGGAGGCGGCGGTGAAGGCGGCCCTCATTCGCGCGGCACGTCACCGGATCCTCTTGGCGGACTCCTCGAAACTGGGCCAGACCACCCTGGTGCAGTTCGCGACCTTGGCTGAGCTTGATGTCCTCATCACAGATGCCGAGCCCGCCCCCGACCTGGCCGAGGCACTGACTGAGGCCGAAGTAGAGGTTGTGATCGCGTGATCCTCACAGTGACCCCCAACCCAAGCCTCGATACCACCATCGAGCTCCCCGGACCACTAACCCCCGGGGAGGTCCACCGCGCCGTCCGCAGCTTCAGCGACCCCGGAGGAAAGGGTGTCAACATCTCCCGAGCCTTGGCAGCGGCTGGGGAGCAGACACTTGCGCTACTGCCCGGGGACCCCAACGAGGCGCTGCTGGCTGCACTGAGTGCCCAAGGGCTTCAGCACCGCACGGTGCCAGTGGGAGCTCCGCTGCGGACCAACATTACGATTACCGATCCTGCCGGTACCACGACCAAGATCAACGAGCCGGGCCCCGTGTTCACAGACGCCACCACCACAGCGCTGGCCTCCCTGGTGCTCGCCTGCAGCCCCACATCCTCATGGGTGGCGCTTGCTGGGTCACTTCCCCCCGGCGCACCGGCTGACTTCTATGCCACCCTGATCCGTGAGCTTCGCCAACGTCACTCCAGCCAGGGCGCACGCATCGCTGTGGACGCCTCTGGTGCGGCGCTCGCCCACGCTATCGCTGCTGAGCCCGACCTCATCAAGCCCAATGCAGAAGAACTCATCGAGCTCCACCGACACCACTGCGGTCCCGCCGCTACCGCAGGATTATCGGGGGCAGCTCTCGAGAATGACCATCAGCTGGCGGCCGAGCTGGTGCGCTCGATGCAGCACCTCGGTCTCAGGGCGGCACTGGTGACTCTCGGAGCTCGCGGGGCGCTGTTCGTCCCTGATGACGCTGACGCCGAGCAGCCGCTGCTCTTCGCTTACGGACCACCTGTGGCAGCGCGCAGCACCGTCGGTGCCGGCGACGCCGCCCTGGCCGGCTTCCTCATCGCCCACCAGCGGGGACAGTCCCCTGCTGACTGCCTCAGACAAGCCACCGCCCAAGGGCGAGCGGCTGCCTACTTACCGGGGTCCGCCATGCCGGGCCCCGCCGACCTCTCTCTCGCCGACGTGGTCGTCGAGGAGCTCCACACAACTATGAAGGGCAACGCCTCATGAGTATCATCACCAGCGAGCTTGTCAGTCTGGATCAGATTCGCGCCACCACACCGCGTGAGGTGATCCAGGCTCTCGCCGAGCACATCGCCACCACCGACCGAGCGGACGATCCGCGGGCACTGTTCACAGACGCGTGGAATCGCGAACAGGAGTCGGCAACCGGCATGCCGGGAGGCTTTGCGATTCCGCACTGCCGCACATCCGCGGTCAACACCCCTACACTGGCGTTCGCCCGCCTTGCTGCGCCGGTGGATTTCGGCTCCAGCGACGGGCCCGCAGACCTGGTGTTCTTCATCGCCGCACCTGCGGGGGCGAATCAGGATCACCTCAAGATCCTCTCCGCCCTGGCGACGTACCTGATGCGTGAGGAGTTTGTGCAGTCCTTGCGCGCGGCAGCCTCAGCCCAGCAGGTAGTGAGCCTGATCCAAGAGGCGGTCGCTCCGGACGAGCAGGCCGTGGCTGACGCTCCGGTCAGCGCCAGCGCAGAGCCGGCGCCCCGGGAGTCCGCAGAAACCGTCTCCTTGGTGGCGGTGACCTCCTGCCCCACCGGCATAGCCCATACCTACATGGCAGCTGATGCGCTGAAGCAGGCAGCCCAGGCGCGCGGCGTCACCATCCACGTCGAGACACAGGGCGCCACCGGTTCCGACGCTCTGCCCAGTGCCGTGATCCGCGCTGCGTCTGCGGTGATCTTCGCCGCGGATGTCGACGTCAGGGAAAAGCACCGTTTTGCCGGAAAACCCGTGGTCGCCTCCCGCGTCAAGCGCGCCATCAATGGCCCCGCAGGCATGATCGAGGAGGCTCTCCGGGCAGCCGACGACCCGACTGCGCAGACAGTCTCCGTCGAGACCGCATCGTTCCCGGAGGCTGACCAGGAGGCGGAGAGCTTCGGCAGAAAAGTCCAGCGAGTGCTCATGACCGGTGTGAGCTACATGATTCCGTTCGTGGCCGCAGGTGGTCTGCTCATTGCGCTGGGGTTCCTCTTCGGCGGTTACAGCATCACCGAGGTCGCCGATGACATCGCCTTCAACAGCGCACTGTGGAACCTCCCCACGGAGGCGGACCTCCCAGAGGACTTCCGCGGCTTCGGAATGCTCGGGGCATATCTGGGTGCGGTCTTCTTCGTTGTCGGCGCCACAGCGATGAGTTTCCTCGTGCCCGCCCTTGCCGGGTACATCGCCTTCGGCATGGCGGACAGGCCCGGGATTGCGCCCGGTTTCACTGCCGGTGCGGTCGCGCTGGCCATGGATGCCGGCTTCATCGGAGGCATCGTCGGTGGTGTCCTCGCCGGTGCAGTGGCGTATTGGATCCGTCAACTGGACGTGCCGCGGTGGCTGGCGGGGCTGATGCCGGTGGTCATCATCCCGCTGATCGCCAGTCTGATTGCAGGCGGCATCATGGTGGTGTTCCTGGGCGGTCCCATCGCAGGGCTCACGGCCGGTTTGGAGAACTGGCTGCAGTCGATGACTGGCACCGCTGCGGTCTTCCTGGGGCTGATCCTCGGCCTGATGATGTGCTTCGACCTCGGCGGCCCGGTGAACAAGGTGGCCTACTCCTTCGCCGTGGCTGGTATTTCTGCCGGTGTGGGCGCGGAGAGCGAAGCACCGCTGATGATTATGGCCACGGTCATGGCCGCCGGCATGGTCCCGCCCCTGGGCATGGCACTGGCAACGTTCCTCGACCGGAAGCTCTTCACGGTGGTGGAACGCGAGAACGGCAAGACTGCGGTCCTGCTGGGTGCTGCGTTCATCTCTGAAGGCGCCATTCCATTCGCCGCAGCTGACCCGCTGCGCGTGCTGCCCGCGTCCATGGCTGGTGGCGCCGTGACCGGTGCGCTGACCATGAGCTTCGGAGTGACCTCCATCGCCCCGCACGGTGGGGTCTTCGTGCCGTTCGCCATCGGCGGGTTCCCCCTGTTCCTGCTGGCGGTGGTGATCGGGGCGGCAGTGACCGCCGTCACGGTAATCGCTCTGAAGCGCTGGGTCCGGAAGCAGCCGGCCGACGCCGCTGCCGCACCGGCAGTTCCGGCGACGGTCTGAGTTCCCCAGGAACGCAAGAAACCCCTTGTCAGAGCAATCTGACAAGGGGTTTCTCCGCTTTTCACCTGGTGACCCCAGCGGGATTCGAACCCGCGTTACCGCCGTGAGAGGGCGGCGTACTAGGCCGCTATACGATGGGGCCCTATGCAGTTGTGTCGAGCTGAGCTGCGAGACTGAACTGCCCGTCTCACAACAATGCCCTCGTTGCCGAGGGCGACTACATCCTAGCAGGATGCTTGCCTGATCCTCAAATCAGACCGCTGGGCTACTAGGACTCGAACCTAGAATAACGGTACCAGAAACCGACGTGTTGCCAATTACACCATAGCCCAATGCTTACCGGCCTAGCCGGAGCAACAGCACTCAATATTACAGTACAGCCAGCCGGAGCGACAACTCAGCTTTGGGCCAGCACCATGGCGCGGAATCGTCTCATCCGCTTCAGTGAGGATTCTCTCCCCAACAGCTCCATGGATTCGAACAGGGGCGGTGAGATCTTGCGACCTGATATCGCCGACCGGACGGCTCCGAATGCCTTGCGCGGTTTGAGCCCCATATCCTCAATGAGCGCCTGGCGCAGAGCGGCTTCGATCTGCTCGGTGCTCCAGGAGGCCTCGTCGATGGTCTCCAAGGCTGCGGTGGCGGCGTCGAGGGTTTCCAGGACCTGGTCTCCCAGTCCGCTGAAGGCTTTGTCCTCCACTGTGAGCTCCTCATCAGCGACGAAGAGAAAGCCCATCATGTCCGCGCCTTCAGCCAACAGAGCAATACGCTCCTGTACCAAGGGGGCGGCTCCGTGCAGCAGTTGCTGCTCCCGTGTGCTCAGCTCCTGCCCCACCAGGTTCAGGGCCTGCAGATAGGGCACCAGTCGATCGCGGAACACCTCGGGCGCGAGCATACGGATGTGAGTTCCGTTGATGGCCTCAGCCTTCTTGACATCAAACCTCGCCGGATTGCCGAGGACGTCAGTGATGTCGAAGTTCTCAATAAGCTCCTCGACGGTGAAGATGTCTTCATCTGCCGACAGTGACCAGCCCAGCAGCGCCAGGTAGTTCAGCAGTCCTTCGCGGACGAAGCCACGCTCGCGGTGGTGGAAGAGGTTCGATTCGGGGTCACGTTTGGAGAGTTTCTTATTGCCCTCCCCCATCACATAGGGCAGATGACCGAAGGCGGGCATCCGCTGGGCCACGCCTACGGCGTACAGCGCACGGTAGAGAGCGATCTGGCGCGGTGTGGACGACAACAGGTCTTCACCGCGCAGCACATGGGTGATGTCCATCAGCGCGTCATCGACCGGGTTGACCAAGGTGTAGAGCGGCTGACCGTTGGCCCGCGCCACCACGAAGTCCGGAGCAGAGCCGGCCTTGAAGGTGATGTCGCCGCGGACGAGGTCGGTGAAGGTGATGTCCTCGTCAGGCATTCGCAGACGCAGCACAGGTTGGCGGCCCTCGGCCCGGAAGGTCTCCACCTGCTGCGCGGTCAGGTCCCGGTCATAGTTGTCATACCCCAGTTTGGGATCCCGGCCGGCCGCGCGGTGGCGCTGCTCCACCTCTTCGGGGGTGGAGTATGACTCATAGACGTACCCACCGTCCCGGAGCTTATCGAGCACATCGCGGTAGATGTCCATGCGCTGGGACTGGCGGTACGGCTGGTGCGGACCGCCAGTCTCCACACCCTCGTCCCAGTCGATTCCGAGCCATTGCAGCGCCTCCAGCAGCTGCTGGTAGGACTGTTCAGAGTCGCGCTGCGCGTCGGTGTCCTCGATGCGGAAGACAAGCTTGCCTCCCGTGTGCCGAGCATATGCCCAATTGAACAGGGCAGTGCGGATCAGCCCTACATGGGGGGTGCCGGTCGGCGAAGGGCAGAACCTCACCCGCACCTGTGTGCTGGGGTCCACGGTGGGGATCTCTGAGGGTCCGGCGGCAGGTGTGCTCATCACGTCGTGGTGCTCTCCTTGAGAATTATGTCGGACCGCAGACCTCTGGGGTGCTGCGGTCGGGGCGCGAACTAGGACCGGAAGGTGTTTCGCAGGATGCCGATGCCCTCGACCGCTGCCTCGAAGCTGTCTCCGTCGGCCAGCAGTCCCACACCCGCGGGGGTGCCGGTGAGAATCACGTCTCCGGGCAGCAGGGTCATCGCCTCCGAGATGTAGGAGACCAGCTCAGGGACCCCGAAGACCATTTGTGAGGTGTTGCCGTCCTGGACGGTCTTGCCGTTGTGTGTGCCGGTGATCCGCAGGTTCTCCGGGTCCAGTTCGGTTTCGATCCACGGGCCCAGTGGGGCGGAGCCGTCGAAGCCTTTGGCGCGGGCCCACTGTTTGTCGGTGCGCTGGGCGTCCCGGGCGGTGACGTCATTGGCCACGGTGTAGCCGAAGACCACTTCCGGGACGCGGTCCAGGGGCACGTCCTTGCAGATCCGCCCGATGACGACGGCCAGCTCGGCCTCATAGCTGACCTCGTCGGAGAAGCTGGGCAGCTTCACCGGTTCATTGGGTCCCACGACCGCAGTGTTGGGGATCAGGAACAGCAGAGGGCTGGCCGGCAGCTCACCGCCCATCTCGGCGGCGTGATCAGCGTAGTTCTTGCCCACGCCGATGATCTTTGACCGCGGGATGATCGGCGCGACGAGGCGAACGTCGTCGAGCTGGTGGGTCTGGCCGGTCTCCTGGATGCCCTGATAGAAGGGATCACCAGCCAGCTGGATGATCTTCTCCTCGCCGGGTTCTCCGGTGACGAGGCCGTAGGCGGGGTCAGAATCGGTGACAAATCGTGCAATGCGCATGCAGACACTCTATCGGTCGGGCGCTGCGCCTCAGGCCAACCGGTGGAGCCAGCCGTGGCGGTCCTCGACGGTACCGGTCTGGATGCCCAGCAGTTCATCGCGCAGGGACTGGGTCACCTCGCCGGTGCCGGTGGAGGCGATGCGGTGGTCGCCGTCGACCAGTTCACCGATCGGTGTGATGACGGCGGCGGTGCCACAGGCGAAGGCCTCGGTGATCTCCCCGCTGCGCACACCGCGGTCCCACTCGTCCAGCGTGATCCGCCGTTCCTCCACCGTGAGCCCTCGATCCTTGGCCAGCTGGATCACTGATGATCGGGTGATGCCTTCGAGGATGGTGCCGGTCAGCTCAGGCGTGAGCAGTCGGCCGTCGTTGGTGACCAGGAAGACGTTCATTCCACCCAGTTCTTCGACTGCGTTCTCGTGGAGCGGGTCCAGGAACAGCACCTGCTGGCAGCCGTGCTCTGCCGCCTGCTGCTGAGCGATGAGTGACCCGGCGTAATTGCCGCCGGTCTTTGCTTCGCCGGTGCCACCGGGGGCAGCGCGGACATAGTCCCGGGAGACCCAGATGCGCACCGGTTTCAACTCGCCGCCGAAATAATTGCCCGCAGGTGAGGCGATGACTCGGTAGGTGACCTCTTTGGCCGCGCGGACACCGAGGAACGCCTCGGTGGCGAACATGAAGGGACGCAAGTACAGCGCCTCACCTTCCCCGCCGGGTACCCATGCCTTGTCTGCGCGCACCAGCTGCTCCAGTGAGGCGATGAAGAGCTGCTCATCGAGCTCGGGCAGCGCCATGCGGCGAGCTGACTTGTTCAACCGCGCGGCGTTGGCCTCGGGGCGGAAGGTGTAGATGCTGCCGTCGCTGTGCAGGTAGGCCTTCATGCCCTCAAAGACTTCCTGCGAATAGTGCAGTACCGAGGCCGCCGGGTCCAGAGCAATAGGACCGTACGGCTCTACCCGCGCGTGGTGCCACCCGCGCTGTTCGGTCCAGTCGATCACTGCGGTGTGGTCGGAGAAGTTGGTGCCGAAGCCTGGGTCGGCCAAGATGCTCTTGATCTGTTCAGCTGAACGTGGAGCGGGGTGGTCGACGATCTCGAACTGCATGTGGGGCCCTTTCTAGTCCGTCAGTGCCTTGATTCTACTGACGTATGCCTCTCCGCGCTCGGTGGTGCTCAGGCCCTGTCCCGTGTCCTGTTCGGCCCATTGGCTGAGCTGGGTGTGCACGGCCCGCTCGATGCGCGCCGCAGCTTGATCCAGTCCCAGGTGGTCCAGCATCAGTCCGGCGCACAGCACCGCAGCGGTGGGATCGGCGATCCCTTGCCCGGCAATATCGGGGGCGGAGCCGTGGACAGGCTCGAACATCGACGGTGCGGTGCCTTCACCATTGATGGAGGCCGAGGGAGCCTGGCCGATGCCACCGGAGACGGCCCCGGCCAGGTCGGTGAGAATGTCGCCGAAGAGGTTGTCGGTGACGATGACGTCAAAGCGCTGCGGGTCGGCCACCATGTGGATGGTAGCGGCGTCGACGTGCATGTAGTCCCAGCTGACCTGCGGGTACTGCGCAGCATGCTCTTCGACGGCCCGCCGCCAGAGGTTTCCGGCGTGGGTGAGGACGTTGTGTTTGTGCACCAGCGTCAGGCGGCCTCGGCGGGAGGCGGCGCGCCGGAAGGCGTCGGCAACCACACGCCGCACACCATGAGCGGTGTTGACCGAGACCTCGGTGGCGATCTCGTGCTCCGAGCCGCGGCGCAGAGTTCCGCCGTTGCCGACATAGGGCCCTTCGGTGCCTTCGCGCACCACCACGAAGTCGAAATCCTCAGCTGCCGCCAAGGGTGTGGGGACTCCCGGATATGTGCGGGTCGGGCGCAGATTGATGTAGTGGTCGAGCTCAAAGCGCAGCTTCAGCAGCAGATCGCGCTCAATCACTCCGGAGGGAATCCGCTTGTCCTGGGGATCAGCCCCGACGGCGCCGAAGAGGATGGCGTCGTGTGCGCGGAGGCTCTCCAGGGTCTCCTCATGCAGGGTCTCCCCTGTCTTCAGCCAGTGACTGGTGCCCAGTTCGTAGTCGGTGTACTGCAGCGTGGTGTCCTCGTGCGCCAACGCGGCGTTGAGCGCCCGGCGCGCCTCGGCGATCACTTCAGGGCCGATCCCGTCGCCGCCGATGACGGCAATGCTGAATGTCTGGCTCATGTGGTCTCCTGGGGATCTTCGTGACGGGGGAAGATGGGCTGGGGCTTGCTGATGGGCGTGCCCGGGGCCAGCTTCTGCGCAAAGGCGGCGAAGGCACGCGGGCCGGTGTTGGAGGCGTTGGTGGCTCCGGCGTCACCGCCGGGGGCGACCCCTAGGGCGTCGAGAAGCTGTGTGGCCGAGCCGGGCATCACCGGTTGGATCAGCAGCGCCACCCGACGCAGGACCTCAGCGGTGACGTAGAGCACGGTGCGCATTCGGGCTTCATCGGTCTTCTTCAGCTGCCAGGGCGCCTGGTCGGCGAAATAGGCGTTGGCTTCACCCAGTGCGAACCAGGTGCGCTCCAACGCCCGATGGAACTGCTGGCCCTGGTAGGCCTCACGGGAGACCTCCAAGAGGGAGTCTGCCTGCTGAAGGATCTCCGTATCAGCCTGCCGCAGCTCCCCCGGCTCCGGGATGGCTCCAGCACAGTTCTTCGCGATCATGCTCAGTGACCGCTGGGCCAGATTCCCCAGATTGTTGGCCAGATCCGAGTTCTTCCGGCCGACTACCGCGTCATGGGTGTAGGAGCCGTCCTGTCCATAGGGGAATTCGCGCAGCAGGAAGAAGCGAACCGCGTCGAGCCCGTAGGTCTGGGTCCAGGCGGCCGGGGCCACCACGTTGCCCACGGACTTCGACATCTTCTCCCCGGCGTTGTGCAGGAACCCATGGATCATCACTCGGCGTGGAAGCTCCAGACCGGCGCTCATCAGGAAGGCGGGCCAGAAGATGCAGTGGAAGCGGGAGATGTCCTTGCCGATGATGTGCAGGTCCGCCGGCCACCGCCGCTGAAACTCCTCGGAGTCGGTGTCTGGGAAGCCCACGCCTGTGAGGTAGTTGGTCAGTGCGTCCACCCAGACATACATCACGTGGTCGAGGTCGGTCTCACCGGAGGTGAGCTCTTTGGGCACCGGGACACCCCAGTCGAACGTGGTGCGGGAAATGGACAGGTCCTCCAGTCCGCTTTCGACGAATCGGATGACCTCGTTGAACCGGCTGGCCGGTGCGGCGAATTCGGGGTGACTGCTGTAGAGGTCGAGCAGCTTCTGCTGGTAGGCGGAGAGCCGGAAGAAGTAGCTCTCTTCCTCCGTCCAGGTCACCGGGGTGCCGGTTTCCGCTGCGTAGCGCTGCCCGTCCTCGCGGACCTCGGTCTCATCATCGGCGAAGAACCGCTCATCGCGCACCGAGTACCATCCGGCGTACTTGTCCAGGTAGATGTCGCCGGCCTCCACCATGCGGCGCCAGATGGCCTGTGAGGCGAGGTAATGGTCCGGGTCGGTGGTACGGATGAACCTGTCGTAGGAGACGCCGAGCACCTCATCATCGACCCGCTTGATGGCCAAGGCGTTGCGGGTGGCCAGTTCGTAGGGGGTCAGCCCCTCCCGCTGCGCAGTCTGCTGCACCTTCTGGCCGTGCTCGTCGGTGCCGGTGAGGAACCGGACGTCGAATCCGTCAAGGCGTTTGAAACGGGCCATCACATCCGCCGAGATGTACTCATAGGCGTGGCCGATGTGCGGTTCCCCGTTGGGGTAGGTAATTGCGGTGGTCAGATAGTAGGACGGGCGGAGGGCCATGGGTGCTCGCTAGCTCTCTTCCAGGTCGACTTCAGCGGCCAGTGCGGCATCGACCTCGCTGGCGATGGCTTGCAGCACTCCGGACGGCAGCGCCACATCGACTGCCAGCACAGCCAGGGCGCGGCCTTCCTTGGTGTTCTGGCTGACCTGCATACCAGCGATGTTGACCTGGTGCTCGCCCAGGATCCGGCCCAGGGTCCCCACCACGCCGGGCCGGTCCCCGTATTCGAAGACGACCAGGTGGTCGGTCAGGGTGATCTCCAGGTCGTAGCCATTGATGCCTACGATCTTTTGAATCTGCTTCGGGCCGGTGAGCGTCCCGCGGACAGAGAGGTGCTGCCCGGAAGAGGTCGCGGCCCGGATGGTCAGTGCATTGCGGTAGTCCTCCACCTCAGTGGTGGTGCTCAGCCGGGTGGAAATGCCCCGCTGCTCAGCCAGGACTGGGGCGTTGACGTAGCTGACGGGGTCATTGACCACATCGGTGAAGATGCCCTTCAGCGCGGCCAGTTGCAGAGCAGAGACGTTAAGCTCGGCGATCTCGCCGGCAGCTTCGGTCTCGATGTCGGTCAGCGCCTCAGAGGACAGTGCGGTCAGCACCCGACCGAGCCGTTCCATCAGCGGAATACCGGGACGGACCAGTTCGTCGATCGCCCCGCCGGCGACGTTGACGGCGTCGGGGACCAGTTCCCCGTCCAGGGCGAGCCGGACCGACCGCGCCACCGAGACCCCGGCCTTCTCCTGTGCCTCATGTGTCGAGGCACCCAGATGCGGGGTGACCACCACGTTCTCGTGGGCGAAGAAGGGCAGATCAGTGGCGGGTTCTGACGCGAAGACGTCCACTGCGGCGCCGCCGATGGTGCCCGCTGACAGGGCGTCTTCAAGGTGGGCTTCGTTGATAAGTCCCCCGCGGGCGACATTGACGATGAAGACCGAGTCCTTCATCTTCGCGAAGGCCTCGGCGTTGAGCATGCCGATGGTCTCCGGGGTCTTCGGCATGTGGATGGTGACCACATCGGCCCGGGCGTAGAGCTCGTCCAGGGAGACCAGTTTGGCGCCGAGCTGGTGGGCCCTGGCTGAGGTGACGTAGGGGTCGTAGGCGACGATGTCCATGCCAAAGGCGGCCATGCGTTCGGCGACCAGACCGCCGATTCGGCCGAGGCCGATAACGCCGAGGGTCTTCTCCGAGAGCTCCACACCGGTGTACTTGGAGCGCTTCCACTCCCCGGCCTTCAGCGCCTGGTGGGCCGGGGACACATTTCTGGCCAGTCCCAAAATGTGCGCGCAGGTCAGCTCCGCCGCCGAAAGAATGTTGGAGGTGGGGGCGTTGACGACCATCACTCCCGCGGCAGTCGCGGCGGCGATGTCCACGTTGTCCAGCCCGACGCCGGCCCGGGCCACGACCTTCAGCTGCCGAGCGTGGCTGAGCAGCTCAGCATCGACTTTGGTAGCAGAACGCACCATGAGGGCGTCGGCGGTCGCGATGTCGGTGAACAGGCGCGGCCTGTCCGTACCGTCAGACTGCAGGATCTCGAAGTCGGGGCCGAGGGCCTCAACGGTGGCCGGCGAAAGCTCTTCGGCTAGGACTACGACGGGACGAGTGCTCACGGGTTCCTTCTTGTTCGAATCACTGGTGCATGACAAGTGGGGGCCGACGTTGCCGCCATCGGCCCCCACTCACTCTAGTACTGTCTGGACTGCGGAGGCTCTCAGCGGGCGGCAGTGCCTTCGGTGTAGTCGTCGTCGTTGGGGATCCAAGAGAACAGCTTGCGCAGTTCCCGGCCGGTGGGCTCGATGGGGTGGCTCTGGTTCCTGGCCCGCAGCTCCTGGAACTCCTTTGCACCGTTGCGCTGATCCGTCATGAACCGGTCAGCAAAGGCCCCGGACTGAATGTCGGCCAGCACAGCCTTCATATTTTCTTTCACCTCGGGCGAGATGACTCGGGGCCCGGAGACGTAGTCGCCGAACTCCGCGGTGTCGGAGATGGACCAGCGCTGCTTGGTCAGTCCGCCTTCCACCATGAGGTCAACAATGAGCTTCAGCTCGTGCAGGACCTCGAAGTAGGCGATCTCCGGCTTGTAGCCAGCCTCAGTCAGGACCTCGAAGCCGTACTGCACCAGCTGGGAGGCTCCGCCGCAGAGCACTGCCTGCTCACCGAAGAGGTCTGTCTCAGTTTCCTCGGTGAAGGTGGTCTCAATGACGCCGGCGCGGGTCCCGCCGATGCCCTTGGCGTAGGCCAGGGCGAGTTCCTTGGCCTGACCCGAGGGGTTCTGCTCCACGGCGATCAGTGCGGGCACACCGCGGCCAGCTTCGTACTCGCGACGGACCACATGGCCGGGGCCCTTCGGAGCGACCATGGCGACGTCGACATCAGCCGGGGGCTGAATGTAGCCGAAACGGATGTTGAACCCGTGGGAGAAGAACAGGGCGTTGCCCGCCTGGAGGTTCGGGGCGATGTCCGCGTTGTAGACCTCTGCCTGGTGCTGATCGGGCACCAGCATCATGACAATGTCACCGGCCTTGGCAGCCTCAGCCACAGTGGCCACCTTCAGGCCCTGCTCCTCGGCCTTCGCCCGGGAGGAGGAGCCCTCCTTGAGGCCGACGACGACGTCGACGCCGGAATCGCGCAGGGAGAGTGCGTGGGCGTGGCCTTGGGAGCCGTAGCCGATGATGGCCACGGTCTTACCGCTGAGCAGGCCCAGGTCGGCGTCGTCGTCATAGTAAAGGTCAGTCACAGGTATTCTCCTCGGGTTGTGGGATGAGGTCTTGATTACTTGAAAGATTTTTCGGCGGAGATCTTCTCGGTCATCGATTTGGAGCCCCGGCTGATGGCTAAGGATCCGGACCTGACGATCTCCCGCACACCGAAGGGTTCCAACACTGACAGCAGCGCATCGAGCTTATCGGCAGCCCCGGTGGCCTCCACGGTGAGTGAGTCGGTGGAGACATCGACGATCTTGGCCCTGAACAGCTCCACCGCCTGGGTGACCTGCAGACGGGCTGCGGCGTCGGCCTTGACCTTGATCACCAGGTGTTCACGCTGCACGGAGTTGCCGGGCTCCAGCTCGATGATCTTGATGACGTTGATCAGTTTGTTCAGCTGCTTGGTGATCTGCTCCAGGAGCCGCGCATCGGCGTCAACCACCACGGTGATCCGGCTCAGACCCGCAATCTCGGAAGGCCCGACGGCCAAGGAGTGGATGTTGAACGCGCGGCGGGCGAAGAGTCCGGCCACTTTGGCCAGAACTCCGGGGACGTCCTCGACAAGAACGGAGAGAGTCCGGCGGGCGACGCCGTCTGCTGGGGTAGGTGCCATGGCTTACTCCTCTTCGTCCCACTCGGGGGTCATATTGCGCGCCACTTGGATATCGCTGTTGGAGACCCCGGCCGGGACCATGGGCCACACCATGGAATCACGCGAGACCACGAAGTCGATGACCACTGGGCGGTCGTTGATCTCCAAGGCCTGGGCGATCACAGAGTCGATGTCCTCCTCACGCTCGCAGCGCAGCCCCACGCAGCCGTAGGCTTCGGCGAGCTTCACGAAGTCGGGGATACGCACGACCTCCTCGCCGGAGGGGTTCAGCGCAGTGTTGAGGTCCGTGTTCGAATAGCGGGACTCGTAGAACAGGGTCTGCCACTGCCGCACCATGCCCAGCGAGGAATTGTTGATGACGGCGACCTTGATGGGGATGTTATTGATGGCGCAGGTGGCCAGCTCCTGATTGGTCATCTGGAAGCAGCCGTCGCCATCGATGGCCCAGACGGTCCGATCCGGGTTGCCGACCTGTGCGCCCATCGCCGCCGGCACCGAGTAACCCATGGTGCCCAGCCCGCCGGAGTTCAGCCACTGCCGGGGACGTTCGTAGCCGACAAACTGTGCGGCCCACATCTGGTGCTGCCCGACGCCAGCGACGTAGACCGCTTCCGGACCGGATGCTTTGCTCAGCTGCTGGATGACCTGCTGGGGGGCGATCGCCCCGTCCTCGGGGGTGGTCCAGCCCAACGGGTAGGTCTCCACCAGGCGGTTCAGCCGCTGCCACCAGGGCTCGAGGTCCGGCCGCTGGTGTTTGGCGAAGGTTTCTGCCACCGCGTTGTTCAGCTCAGGAATGATCTCCTTCAGGGAGCCGACAATCGGCACATCCGCATGCCGGTTCTTGGAGATCTCTGCGGGGTCGATGTCCGCGTGGATGACTTTGGCCTCGGGGGCAAAGGTGTCCAGCTGGCCGGTGACCCGGTCGTCGAAGCGGGCTCCGAGGGTGATGAGCAGGTCGGACTGCTGCAGCGCAGCCACCGCGGAGACTTTCCCGTGCATACCGGGCATCCCGACGTTCTGGGGGTGGCTGTCCGGGAATGCCCCGCGCGCCATGAGCGTGGTGACCACTGGTGCGCCGACGGTTTCGGCGAGGGCGGCGAATTCGGTGCAGGCGTCTGCCTTGATGACCCCGCCGCCGAGGTAGAAGACGGGCCGCTGGCTGGCGGCGATGAGTTTGGCGGCCTCCCGCACCTGCCGGGCATGCCCGCGGGTGACCGGCTTGTACCCGGTGAGTCCGAGCTTGGGCGGCCACGCGAAGGTGGTCTGGGCGGTCTGCGCTGACTTGGTGATGTCCACCAGAACCGGCCCAGGGCGGCCGGAGGACGCAATGTGGAAGGCCTCGGCCATCACCCGGGGGATCTCATCGGCGTCGGTGACCAGGTAGGTGTGCTTGGTGATGGGGGTGGCGATGCCGACGATGTCCGCTTCCTGGAACGCGTCAGTGCCGATGACTGAGGCGTTGACCTGCCCGGTGATGGCGACCATAGGCACGGAGTCCATGTGGGCGTCTGCCAGTGGGGTGACCAAGTTCGTGGCGCCAGGCCCGGAGGTGGCGAAGCAGACGCCGACTTCTCCGGTCGCCATGGCGTAACCCTGGGCCGCATGGCCGGCGCCCTGTTCATGCCGGACCAGGATGTGGTTGAGCTTCTCGGAATCCATCAGCGGGTCGTAGGTGGGCAGGATGGCCCCGCCGGGGATGCCGAAGACGTCTGTGACCCCGAGCTCTTCGAGGCTGCGGATGATCGCTTGGCTTCCGGTCACCTGCTCAGGCGCGGCGCTGCCTCCGGGCCCGTAGAGCCGGTGGTCGGCTGTTGTGGTTGTCAACATGGTCACTGTCCAATCCCTATCTGCCCCGACACAGACGAAACCCCGGCGATGCGGAGTCCCTGTGCGGGGCCCTCGTGCCGGGGTGATCGATCGGTTCGCGTCAGTGCTGAGTCAGCAGACCGTTCATGCCCCGGCGGGGGCAATGACGGGTACTACTACTAGTTCTAGCATCTGGCGCATGGTCCTATACTTTCGTCCAGCGTGAGCTGCGTCAATACCCTCTGTGCCCGTCTCATTATACGGACATGGGGTGGGCGCGCTGAGCGAGCCGGCCCAGTGCGCTCATCAGGGACTGCTCACCGGTCCCGTCCCGGACCGGCTCGCCCTCGGCGACGCGTTGGGCAATCCGGTGCCCCAAGGCAGCAGTGTCGGCGCCCATCTCCGGACCGGCCAGCGCAGGCAACTCTGCGACCACTGATGCCACGGCCGCCTCGAGACTCAACGCGGCCTCCCGCTGTCCGAGTCCCGCCAGGCACAGGGCCGCCGAGAGCGCCGCGGCGGCCGGATTGGCCCATCCTTTGCCAGCAATGTCAGGCGCGGAACCGTGGACCGGTTCGTACATGCTGGGGGCCGTGCCGCGGGGGTTGAAGTTAGCACTGGCGGCCAGTCCCAGTCCGCCCTGCACGGTAGCACCCAGGTCGCTGATGATGTCGCCAAAGAGGTTGTCAGTGACGATGACGTCGAATCGCCCAGGATCCAGGGGCAAGTGCTGGCACATGGCATCGGCGTGGACATAATCATGCTCCACCTCCGGGTAGCTCTCAGCGATCCGGTTGACGGTCTGCTGCCACAGCTGTCCGGCATGGACAAGAATGTTGGTCTTGTGACACAGGGTCACCCGGCGGCGTCGTTGCTGGGCGAGCTGAAATGCGAACTCCACCGCCTCGGCGGTGGCCCCAGCGGTGGTGATGGAGTTCTGCACAGCCACCGCACGGTCTGACCCGGCATGGGAGAGGGACCCTCCTCCGGTATACAGCCCTTCGGTGTTCTCCCGGACCACCACCAGATCGCAGTTCTGAGAGGTCACGCCGCGCACCGGGCTCTCGACACCGGGATAGAGGCGCACCGGACGGATGTTGACCGACTGGTTGAATGCTGTCCGCAGGGCGACCACGAGCCCTCGTTCGAGAATTCCCGGGGCCACCCGGGGGTCCCCGACCGCCCCCAGCAGGACGGCATCGTGCTTCTCAAGCGCGACCGTGGTGGGGCGGTCCATCACCTCGCCGGTGCGCAGGTAGTGTTCAGCGCCGAGGTCGAAGCTCGTGGTGCGGACCGTGAAGCCATAGCGCTCTGCCGCGGCCTGGACCCCCGCCAGAGCAGCCTGAGTCACGTCGGGTCCGATGCCATCACCACCGATGACAGCCAAGGAGTATGTGTTCATCTGCTGCGGCCCTCCACAATGTCGCTGGTCCGGCCCGAAATAGGACTTGACCAATTTATGAGATCTGCATCACACTGTAGCTGTCCCTGTACTGGTCTGACCAGCTGACGAGGCCCGTCATTCCGCGATAAGGAGCCGCAGCGCATGAGCACCCACGCAGAATTCAGCATGCCGCCTATCCCCGACGGGCTTCCGATCGGCGGCGGATGGCTTTCTGGGCTGGCTGCCGCACCGGTGACCTTCCCCTTTGACGGGTCACCGATTGGTCACGCCCCGGTCGGCCGGCCCGAGGATGCGCGCACCGCCCTGGCTGCCGGTGCAGCGGTGGTGCCAGCTGTGGGGCGGCTGAGCTCGGGGACGCGCCGAGCGATCCTGTTGCAGGTGCATGCGGCACTGCGCGAACGCACCGACGAATTCACTGAACTGCTGATCGCGGAGACCGGGAAAGTGCGCGCTGACTGTGCGCTGGAGGTGGCTCGCACCCTCTTCACCTGGTCGGCCGCAGCTGAGGAGGTGGGGCACATCCACGGGGAAACGGTTCCGCTGGATATGCAGGAGGCCGGCGCCGGGATGCTGGGCTTCTGGACGCGGAAGCCGGTCGGGCTCGTGGTCGGGATCGCTGGGTACAACGCGCCGCTGCTGCTGGCCAGTCACAAGATTGCTCCGGCAATTGCCGCCGGCTGCCCGGTGATCTGTAAGCCCGCTCCAGCAACCCCGCTGACCACACTCTGGTTGGCCGCCCTGGTCCGCGAAGCGGCGGCTGCTCACCACGCACCGGAACAGATGATCCAGGTGGTGACCGGCGACGCTGAGGTGGGCCGTGTGCTGGTCACCGACGCCCGCACCGCTGCGGTGTCCTTCACCGGCTCGGATGCCGTGGGGCACCAGATCGCCCGTGACGCCGCGCCGCGTAAGACCCTGCTTGAGCTGGGTTCCAATGCGGCGCTGATCGTCGACACCGAGGCTGACCTGCCCAAGGCAGCTGAGGCCGTGGTGCGTGGCGGGTTCTACTTCAACGGCCAGGCGTGCATCGCAGTGCAACGGGTGATTGTCTGTCAGGCGGTGCGCGAGGAGTTTCTCAGTGAGCTGCTGCCGCGTGTGAGGGCACTGCGCACTGGCGACCCCCGCGATGCCGAGACCCAGGTGGCGCCGCTGATCAACGAAGCAGCCACAGCCCGGGTGCTGGACTGGATCGAACAAGCCCAGCAAGCCGGCGCGGAGCTGGTTTACGGAGGCACCGTGCAGGACCGCAGCGTGACGCCCGCAGTGCTGCTCGACGTGCCGGAGGAAGCACAGGCGTGGTGCGAAGAGATCTTCGCGCCGGTGATCGCTGTGCGCTCGGTACCCGATGTGCACACCGCACTGGAGACAGCGAACCGCTCGCGCTACGGGCTGCACGCAAGCATCTTCACCCGCACTCTGGCCACAGCTTTCCGGGCCATTGAGGAACTGGAGGTCGGCGGCGTCGTGGTCAATGAGGTGCCGGGCTTCCGCTCCGACATCATGCCCTATGGCGGCGTGAAGGACTCCGGCCTGGGGCGCGAGGGCCCCCGGTTCGCCATCGAAGAACTCACCGTGACCCGCATGGCCATCATCCGGCCGGAATGAGATTGGGACAGCACATGGACGATCAGACCACTTACCAAGACCTCTTCCGGCTCGAGGGCCGACGGGCGCTGGTCATTGGAGCAGGCGGGATCGGCAGCGCTGCTGCCCGGGCGCTGGCCGCTCACGGCGCGGACGTCACCTGCGCGGACTGGGACCTCGCGGCGGCCGAAGAGACTGCCGCAGCAGTGCACGGGAGTGCCGTGATGTTGAACATCACCGACGCCGAAGCCGTCCGCACCGCTGCCGAGCGGATGCCCGAGATGGACATCGTGGTGCTCACCGCCGCGACCAATGTCCGCAAACGCATTCTCGAATACCTGCCAGAGGACTTCGATCGCGTGGTCAACCTCAACCTGAAAGGGACGTTCTCGGTGATCAAGTTCTTCGGGGAGACGATGGTCCGCCGCGGCACCGGCAGCCTGATCATCTTCTCTTCCATCCGGGACCAGGTGGTGGAGCCGGGACAGTCGGTGTACGCAGCGACCAAAGCCGGTGCCGTGCAGCTGGTCAAGACTGCCGCTGCCGAGTTCGGGGAGAGCGGAGTCAGAGTCAACGCCATCTCCCCCGGCATTGTCGAGACTGCCCTGACCGAGCAGATCAAGTCCCAGCCGGAGTGGTACCAGGCATATGCCACGAAGAACGCGCTGGGGCGGTGGTCGGTCCCGGCTGAGTTGGCCGGAGCGGTGGTTTATCTGGCCTCGGACGCCGCCAGTTACATCACCGGTACCACCCTGCGGGTGGACGGCGGCTGGACCTCGGTGGACGGCCGGTTCACTCCTCCGACGTCCAGCTCACAGGGGGGATAGATGGATTCTGCATCCGCACCCTCGCTGGCCGATCTGGACACCGCGCAACTGCGCGCAGGCTACGCCTCAGGTGAGGTGGACCCGGTCGAAGTCGTCACTGCGTGCTTGCACAGGATCGATGAGTATGAACCGGCGCTGCGCGCGATGTCGGAGCGTTTCGACGACCACGCGCTGGCCGCCGCCGAGGCCTCCCGTCGCCGCTGGGAACGGGGCCGGCCGCTGAGCATTCTGGACGGGGTGCCCTTCACCCTGAAGGAGAATCAGCAGGTGGCCGGGGAGCCGACGATCCTCGGCTCAGCCGCGTCCGAACGCGTCGCCGCTGAAAAGAACGCCCCGGTGACTCAGCGCGCACTTCAAGCAGGCGGCTGCTTGCTCGGACGCACGACCATGTCGGAGTTGGGGATGCTCTCCTCCGGCATCGCCTCGGCGCACCCCATCACCCGGAACCCGTGGAATCTGCAGTGGAGTCCCGGGGGCTCCTCCGGCGGGGCGGGCGCGGCCTCTGCCGCCGGTTACGCCCCGCTGAACCTCGGCTCCGACATTGGCGGTTCCATCCGCCTGCCCGCCTCGTGGTGCGCAGTGGCGGGGTTCAAACCCACCTACGGCAGGATCAGTGTGGATCCGCCCTATCCGGGGCGCACCATCGGCCCCATGGGACGCAGCGTCATCGACCTCGCGCGAGCGATGAGCGTGCTGACTGGGCCGGACCCTGCCGACCCGTGGTCGCTGCCTACCGACGGAACCGATTGGCTGGATCTGCAGTTGGACCCCTCGGACCTGCGCATCGGCGTGGTCCTCGACGTCGGTGACGGCGCCCCCGTTCACCCAGAGGTCGCCGCGGTGATTCGCCAGGCCACGGAGGTCTTCGCCGCTGCCGGTGCCACCGTCACCGAGCTGCCCCCGTATCTGGCCCCCGGCACAGTGCAGCTGATCGACCGATTCTGGCGGGCCAGCCACTGGAGGAAGTTCCGTCAGATGAGCCCGGAGCAGCAGAGCCGCGTGCTGCCTTTCATCGCGCAGTGGTGCCGCGGGGCAGCGGACATCACTGCCGAAGAGGCCCTTGCCGCCCACGATGCTCAGATCGACCTCGGACGCAGAGTGCTCCATGCTGCCGAGCCCTTCGATCTTGTGCTCTCCCCCGCCGCTCCCGGGCCCGCGTTCCCGGCCGAATGGCCGATGCCCTCCAATGATGTGGAGTCTGCGATGTCGCACATCCAATTCTGTGTCGGGTACAACTTCTCCGGGATGCCCGCCGTCAGCGTCAACGCAGGCTTCACCAGCGCGGGGAGCCCGGTGGGCGTGCAGATCGCCGCTCACCGGCACGCTGACCGCACGGCCCTCGCCGCAGCCGCTTTCTTCGAATCCGCACGCTCGCCCGAGGCGTTCCGGCCCTGGCCGCGCCTGACCATGGCAGATCACCGCCCAACCGCACTATGAGGAGGACACCACCATGCAGAGACTGATCCGAGCAGGAACACCGCTGACGGCCGTGCTGGCCGTCGGCGCCCTGACGTTGAGCGCCTGTGGGGCAGGCGGGGACGACGCCGGCACCACGGACCAAGACGGGACCGAGGCCACCGGCACCGGTGAGGCCCCGGACGCCAACGTCAGCATCGGAATGTTCGCCGTCCCCGCCAACCTGGACTTTACGACCACCGGTGGTGCAGCCGTCTTCGAGGCTCTGCTGTACAACGTCTACGAAGGTTTGGTCCGGCTCGATGAGGATGGCGAAATTCAGCCGCTATTGGCTGAATCCTGGGACATCAGCGACGACGGTCAGGAATACACCTTTCATCTTCAGGAGGGTGTCACCTTCCACGATGGCACCGCTTTCGACGCCGAGATCGTCAAGTTTTCACTCGAACGGCTTGACCAGTGGTCGGCGAACACCCCGGAAGCCCTGGACGCCATCGAGTCGGTGGAGGTGGTGGATGACTACGAGGTCACCGTCGCACTGTCCGAGCCGGACTATAACGCGCTCTTCTGGCTGGCGGGGCCGCTGGGGGCCATGTTCTCCCCCGACAGTGTGGAGGACTTGGCCACCGAGGCCAATGGCACCGGGCCCTTCGAATTTGTCAGCTATGAAAATGCGGTACGGATGGAGTTTGCCCGCAATGAGGACTATTGGGCTGAACCGGCGGGAGTAGCCGGCGTCGAGCTTGTCTACTATGAGGACGCATCAGCTGCGGCCAACGCGATCCGCACCGGCGGCGTCGACGCCGTCCTGCGCTCTGAGGCCTTCGATCAGTTCGAAAGCTTCGAGGCCGATGAGGATATTGAGGTGCGCGTCGGCACCAGCCAGGGGGTGGTGGTGATGTCCATGAACCCCGATCATGAGGCGCTTGCCCAGGATGAGGTGCGCGAAGCTATCCACCACGCGATCGACAAGGAAGCTGTCCTCGCAGCCGCAACCGCCGGCTACGGCGAGATCCTGGGCGGACCCAGCGTCCCCACCGACCCGTATTACTCGGATTTCACCGGCACATACGCCTACGATCCAGAGACTGCGCAGGAGCTACTCGAGGAAGCAGAGGTCGAGGCGCTGACGTTCAATGTGCCCAACCGAGCATACGCCGAAGCCTCCGCTCAGGTCATCCAGGACAACCTCAGAGAAGTCGGCATCGACGTGACCCTGGAGACTCAAGAGTTTCCAGCCGTCTGGGTGGAGGAGAACATGGTCAATCAGGACTTCGACCTGACGATCATCAACCACGTCGAACCCCGCAATATGAATAATTACGCCTTCCCCGACTACTACTGGGGCTACGATTCGGACGCGGCCCGGGAACTGTTCGACGAGGCTGCCGCAGCCACCGACGACGAAGAATATGCCTCCAGGATGCAGGAGCTCACTGAGCTGATCGTGGAAGACACTCCCGGCGTATGGCTGTATAACCCGCCGAACGTCGGGCTGGCCACGGAGGGCGTCTCCGGCCTGCCGCTGAACGACCTTGGGGTGGGTATTGACCTGTCCAATGTGACCGTTTCCGAATAATTCTGCTGCGCTGGGGAGAATCGTGCTGCTGAACGTGCTGCGCCGGGTGGGCGTCTTCGCCGTGACGGTCTTCGTGGCCTCATTGGTGGTCTTCTTCCTGCTCGGAGTCCTGCCGGGCGACCCGGCACGGGCTCAGCTGGGACTCCAGGCGAGTGAAGAGCAGGTGCAGGCTCTGCGCGAGCAGCTCGGCGTGGACCGTCCACTTCCGGTGAGGTACCTGGAGTGGATCATGGGGTTCTTCACCGGGGACATGGGAGTTTCCTACGCCACCAGGTCCCCGGTGGCACCTCAGGTTCTCGACGCTCTCCAAGTGACACTGCTGCTGGTGCTCGGCGGCATCGGTGTGGCCATTCTCATCGCTCTGCCGCTGGGGATCCTGGCCGCGGTGCGGCACCAACGCCCCGACGGCACCATCTTCTCCGGGCTGAGCCAGCTCGGCATTTCGATACCGAATTTCCTTGCCGGACTGCTGCTAATCGCGATCTTCTCAGTCGCGCTGGGGTGGCTGCCCTCTGGGGGGTGGCAGCCTCCGATCGCCGGGGTGGACTTCCTCCGCCACATCGCTCTGCCCGCCCTGGCGCTTGGGCTCGTCAACGGAGCCATCCTGGCTCGCTACACCCGCGCTGCCGTGCTCGAGGTCATGCGTGAGGACTTTATGCGCACCGCCCGAGCCAAGGGGCTGAAGCCCGCCTCGGCGCTGGTCCGACACGGCTTGCGAAATGCGCTGGTGCCGGTGCTGACAGTGACCAGCATCGAGTTCGCCAACCTCATCATCGGCGCGGTCGTCATCGAGACCGTCTTCGTGGTGCCTGGACTGGGTTCGACCCTGATTCGCGCCGTGGCCAACCGGGACCTGATCATGATTCAGTCCATCGTGATGTGCGTGGTGGTGCTGGTCCTGCTGGTGAACCTGCTGGTCGACCTACTGCGCCCGGTGATTGACCCCCGACTCAGGATGCCCTCATGACGACCCTTCCACCACGTCTTCCCCTCACCTCAGGCGCACCGGGTTCCGTCCGGCGCCCTCCTCGTCGGCGCGGCGGTACGCCGCTGGTGGTCGCCGGGGGCACCCTGGTGGCGGGGGTGGTGCTGATGGCCCTGGTGTCCCTGGTGTGGACCCCGCAGGATCCCACCGCAACGGACGCGGTCAACCGGCTGGCGGCCCCCAGTGCCCAGCACTGGCTGGGCACAGACGGCTTGGGGCGCGATATCGCCTCCATGGTTCTTGCCGGTTCACGCGTGCCACTGCTGGTGGGGCTGGGAACTGTCGCGGTGGGATTCACCATCGGATTGCCGATCGGAATTGTCGCAGCCATGACTGACCGCGGAGCCGGGATGTGGCTGATGCGCGGCAATGACATTCTGCAGGCTTTCCCGGCACTGCTGCTGGCCATTGTATTGGCTGCCGTCTTCGGACCCAGCACGCTGACCGCCGTCATCGCCCTGGGGTTGGGACTGGCCCCCGGAGTCGCGCGAGTCGTGCGGTCCGGGACGTTGCAGGTGCTCAGCCGGGAGTACTCCCTGGCCGCGCGCGCTGCCGGACGCGGGCCCGTCTACCTGGCGGTGCGTCATGTGCTGCCGAACATTCGCGGAATCCTGATCGTGCAAGCCAGTGTGGGGTTCGCCATCGCCATCCTCGCCGAGGCGGCGCTGAGCTTCCTGGGCTTGGGCACTCCTCCACCGACAGCCTCCTGGGGCCGGATGCTGCAGGACGGCCAGTCTGTGCTGCAGATCGCCCCGCTGACTGTCCTGTGGCCCGGGGCTGCGGTGGCAGTGGCGGTCCTGGGCTTCAACCTGCTCGGCGATGGGCTCCGGGATCGGTTCGACCCCCGAATGGAGGTCACCCGGTGAGACCCGAGTCCTCCCAGACCCTGCTCAGCGTGGAAAATCTCAATGTCAGCGCCGGCAGTGAAGAACTGGTTCACGGCATCAGCTTTGACATTCGGCGCGGCGAGCGCGTGGGACTGATCGGCGAATCCGGCTCCGGCAAGTCGCTGACCTGCCTGTCGATCATCGGTCTGCTCGGCGGTGGCCTCAGCGCCGAAGGCCGCATCAGGCTTGCCGGCGCTGCGCCGGCCCAGGCTCCCCTGGACGGCGAACCGCAGGCCCTGGACCTGCTGACCGCCAACGAGAACGAGCTCTCGGGAATCCGTGGCAACCGCCTGTCCATGGTCTTCCAAGAGCCGATGACGGCGCTGAACCCACTGATGAAAGTCGGCGATCAGCTCGCGGAGGTCATCCGAATCCATCGGCCCCAGGCGTCGGATCTGCGGGCCGAGGTGATCCAGCTGCTGACCTCGGTACAGATCCCTGAACCGGGTCCCACCTCCCGGGTCTACCCCCACCAGCTCTCCGGCGGGCAGCGGCAGCGAGTGATGCTGGCGATGGCCATGGCGAACGGACCGGAGCTGCTGCTGGCCGATGAGCCCACCACCGCACTCGATGTCACCGTGCAGAAGCGGGTGCTGGAGCTGATGAGCCAGCAGGTCAACAACGCTGGTTCATCATTGCTGTTCGTCACCCACGATCTCGGCGTCGTCTCCGAGGTGTGCGACCGGGTCATCATCATGCGTCACGGCCGGATTGTGGAGAGTGGTTCCATCGACCGTGTCTTCACCGACCCAGAGGACCCCTACACGCGGGCGCTGATCGCCGCCTCCGGCTTGGAGACTCACCCCCACACTGGCCGGCTGCTGACCCTGGAGTCCGCTCCTGAGGCAGTGCAGACCAGACCCCAGGCTGCGGGAGCTCATCCGACAGGCGCCCGCAGCCCCGCCGCGGAACCGCCGCAGGCGGAACACCTCACACTTTCTGCTGACGAGTCAGGCACCGTGTTCAACAGGGTCAGTGAGCCTGCCATCCGGGTCCGTGACCTGACCCGCAGGTACGGAAAGCAACGGCTTTTCGGTGCCGGCCGCACTGTCACCGCCCTGCGGGGGGTCTCCTTCGATGTCGCACGCGGTCAACGGTTTGGAATCGTCGGTGAGTCCGGGTGCGGGAAGTCGACGCTGCTGCGTCTGCTCGCTGCCCTTGACCAACCCACCTCCGGGGAGATTGAGGTGACAGGTGCATCGGTGGTGGGGCGTCCGGAGCGGAAGCTGCGGTGGCTGCGCGAGACCGTGCAGCTGGTGTTCCAGGACCCGATGGGATCACTGGATCCGAGGATGAGTGTGACCGACATCATCGCTGAGCCCATACACCGTGCCAGTCGCCAAGAGCGCCAGGGGCGGGTGCAACAGCTGCTGGAGCAGGTGGGGCTGCCGCGCAGCGCCGCTGGGAAGTACCCCCATGAGTTCTCCGGCGGTCAGCGCCAGCGGATCGCCATCGCCCGGGCGCTGGCCACCAAGCCCGAGGTTCTGATTGCGGACGAGGCCGTCTCCGCACTGGATGTCTCAGTGCGGGCCCAGGTGCTGAACCTCCTTGATGACCTCGTCGAGGAGTACCAGCTGACGCTGGTCTTCGTCTCCCACGACCTCAACGTCGTGCGGCACAGCTGCGATGTGGTCGCTGTAATGAACGCAGGCCGCATAGTCGAGTGTGGACCCGCTGACCAGGTGATGGAGTCACCTCGGCATCCCTATACCGCTGAGCTGGTCGCTGCGATCCCCCGCGTCCGGGAAGGAGCCCGCTGAATGAGATTCGAACCTGTCAAGAAGGTCAACTCCTACGAGATCATCGTGGACCAGATTGAGGAGGGCATCCGGGAGGGCCGGCTCCATCCCGGTGACCGTCTGCCCGGGGAGCGGAAGCTGATGGAGACCTTCTCCGTCTCCCGGCCCACGGTGCGGGAGGCAATGCGAGTGCTCCACGCCACCGGTGTGGTCAGCAGCCGCGCCGGGGACCCCCGCGGTGCCGAAATCCTACCCTTCACCCCGCAGGCGCTGGAACGGCCATTGGCGCGCATGACTCACCAGCATGGCACCACCCGGGCAGAACTTCTCCAGTTCCGGCTGCTGCTGGAGGGACAAGCCTCGCTGCTTGCCGCAGCCGCGGATCCCGGGGAGGCGAAGCAGCGGATCTCTGCCTGCGCGGCCGCGCTGGACGATCTGGCCCACCGGGCCGGCGCAGCCGGGGCGGGGGCCGCCACCGATCTGGCCACAGAGTTCGGCGAGCTCCTCTCGGGGTTCCATTCCTCCATCCGCGCCGCCTCCGGCAACCAGCTGCTTCAGGTCACCGGTCAGGCGGTCGATGAGGCGCTGACCACCGTGGCACGTCAGCGATTGGGCGAGGAGGAGGATGTTCCCGCCCTGCGGGCCCGGCTTCGGCGCTCCGCAGAGGATGCCGCCATACTGACCCAGCGCATCCGGGACGGGGACACCGGCGGGGCACGGCGGACCGCTACGGAGAACATCTACAGGTTCTACAAGGACCGGCTCAGCGACCTCGAGCTGAAGGCGCTCTCCCCGCTGGTCGGCTGACTCCCCCGCCGACGTGCCCGGTACTTAGCCGCAGAAGGCGCCTTCAGCAGCGGAGTGCACCAATTTCGCGTACTTGCCCAGCACCCCGGTAGTGACATAGGGAGGCAGCGGCTGCCAGTCCGGGCTGGAGCGTCGGCGCTGCAGCTCCTGCTCATCGACCTTCAGATCGATAGTGCGTCCAGGGATGTCCACCCGGATGGAGTCGCCGTCGGCGATGTAGGCGATCGGCCCGCCGTCGACGGCTTCCGGAGCAATGTGGCCGATGCACAGCCCCGTGGTGCCTCCGGAGAACCGTCCGTCAGTGATCAGCAGCACGTCCTTGCCCAGGCCCGCACCCTTGATGGCACCGGTGATCGCCAGCATCTCCCGCATTCCGGGCCCACCCTTGGGACCCTCATACCGGATGACGACGACGTCGCCGGCCTGGATCTTGCCCTCCTCCAGCGCTTTGAGTGCCTCCTGTTCCCGCTCGAAGACCCGGGCTGAGCCTTCGAAGACTTCCGCGTCGAAGCCGGCAGATTTCACCACTGCGCCTTCTGGGGCAAGGCTGCCGCGCAGCACCGCGATACCACCGTTGTGGTGGATGGGGTTGTCCAGGGAGCGGATGATCTTGCCGTCCACATCCGGCGGATTGATCTCGGCGAGGTTCTCCGCCACAGTCTTTCCGGTCACAGTGAGGCAGTCCCCGTGCAGCAGTCCGGCATCCAACAGCGCGCGCATCACCACCGGCACGCCGCCAACCCGGTCCACGTCCACCATGACGTGCTGTCCGAACGGCTTGAGGTCCCCCAGATGCGGGACTTTGTCACCGATCCGGTTGAAGTCTTCCAGCTGCAGGTCCACACCAGCTTCGCGCGCAATGGCCAGCAGGTGAAGCACCGCGTTGGTGGAGCCGCCGAAGGCCATGGTGACCGCAATGGCATTCTCGAATGCCTCCCGGCTGAGGATGTCGCGGGTGGTGATCCCTTGGCGCAGCATCTCCACGACTGCTTCTCCGGACTTGTGCGCGTAGTAGTCGCGGCGGCGGTCCGCGCTCGGCGGTGCCGCCGATCCGGGCAGGGACAGGCCCAGCGCCTCGCCGATGCAGGCCATGGTGTTGGCCGTGTACATGCCGCCGCAGGCACCTTCGCCGGGGCAGATCGCCCGCTCAATCACATCGAGGTCATCTTCGGTGATGGTCCCCCGTGCGCAGGCGCCGACCCCCTCAAAGGCGTCGATCAGCGTGACCTCGCGCTCCGTGCCGTCTTTGAACCGGGCCACCCCGGGCATGATGGAGCCGGCGTAGAGGAAGACGCTGGAGAGGTCCAGCCGGGCAGCAGCCATGAGCATCCCCGGCAGTGACTTATCGCAGCCTGCCAGCAGCACCGACCCGTCGAGGCGTTCGGCCTGCATGACCGTCTCCACTGAGTCAGCGATCACCTCACGGGAGACCAGCGAATAGTGCATCCCCTCATGCCCCATGGAAATGCCGTCTGAGACGCTGATGGTGCCGAACTCCATAGGGTAGCCGCCGCCTGCGTGGACGCCCTCTTTGGACGCCTTGGCCAGGCGGTCCAGGGACAGGTTGCACGGGGTGATCTCGTTCCACGAGCTGGCGATTCCGATCTGAGCCTTCTTGAAATCGTCGTCGCCCATGCCGACCGCGCGGAGCATACCTCGGGCGGGTGCGCGGGTGTAGCCGTCGGTGACCTGCCAGGACCGCGGTTTCTCCGGGATGCTGGGACCGGTGACCGGTGTGGGAGGGACAGTGGCGGGGGCTTCGGCGCCGTTGTGCTCTGTGGGTGCGGACATGTGTGCCATATTACGCGGACCTCTCGCCCTGCTCACAGCTGCGGTGGCACGTCTCACAACGTGGGAACCCCGCAAGCCAGGCTCAGGCCCGGGGCGTCGGACGCGGCGGAGGCAGCCGCAGCGGCCGTCCGTTGGCCCACAGCACTCCGGCGAGGACCAGCACCCCGCCGAGGATCTCCCCCAGCGCAGGAGTCTGGCCCAAGACCCACCAGGCCAGGAGAATACCGACCACCGGCACCAGCATGGAGAACGGCGCCACTGTTCCGGCCGGGTGCCGCCCCATCAGCCACACCCAGATTCCGGACCCGATGATGGTGCCTCCCACAATGGTGAAGCCCAGGCCCCACCAGGCGGGTGCGGCCGCAGCGGTGAAGGAGGTGGCCACGGCGGTGCCCACCCTCTCCGGTCCTTCCACCAGCATGGACAGTGCCAGCATCGGAAGTGGCGGGATGACCGACATCCACAGCACCAGGCGCAGCGGTTGGGCAGCCTGGGCCTGCCGAGAGGCGAGATTTCCCAGCGCCCAGCCGAACCCACCCAGGACCACCAGCAGGAACGGAAGCCACCCGTCGGCCCCGCCCCGGGCAAGCCCCACCACGGCCAGACCCAGTACGGCGGTGCCCACACCTACGGCGCGGCGACTGCCCAGGCGTTCGCCCAGCAGCAGCGCCCCCAGCAGCACGGTGAACGGCGCGGAGGACTGCAGCACCAATGAGGCCAGCCCAGCAGGGAAACCGGCGGCCATGCCTAGGTACAGGCCGAAGAACTGCAAGGTGCCGAATCCGAGGCCATAGCCCAGCAGCCAGCGCCACTTCACCTGAGGTCGCGGGACGAACAGGAGCACCGGCACCGCCAGCAGCAGAAAGCGCAGCGCGACGAGGAATAACGGCGGAAACTGCTGGAGCGAAAAGTGGATCGCGATGAAGTTTGCACCCCAGAGCAGAATCACAATCAGCGCCAGGCACACATGGCGGAGGGGCATCGTGGAGAGGCGTCAGCCCATCTGGTCAACCACGGTTTCCGCCACTTCACGCATGGTGAGGCGCCGGTCCATGGAAGTCTTCTGGATCCACCGGAAGGCATCGGCCTCGCTCAGTGACATCTTCGAAATCAGCAGCGACTTGGCCCGGTCCACCAGTTTGCGAGTCTCAAACTTCTCCGCCAGGGAGGAAACCTCGCTCTCCAGGGCGCGCAGCTCATCAAACCGCGCAGCGGCCACCTCGATGGCCGGAATGAGGTCGCTCTCACTGAAGGGCTTCACCACATAGGCCATGGCCCCGGCCTCCCGGGCGGATTCGACCAGGTCACGCTGCGAGAAGGCGGTGAGCATCACCACTGGGGCAATTTTCTCCTCGGCGATGATTTTCGCTGCGGTGAGCCCGTCCATGACCGGCATCTTCACATCCATGACCACCAGGTCCGGGGTGTGCTCGCGCGCCAGGTCCACCGCCTTTTCGCCGTTCTCGGCTTCTCCCACCACGTGGTAGCCGGCGCCAGTGAGGATTTCGACGATGTCTAACCGGATCAGCGTCTCGTCTTCAGCGACCAAGACCCGGCGCTTGCCCTCCGCTGCCGCCTCCTGGGTTGAGGCTTCCTCCTGCTCAGTCACAGATCTCCTCGATCTTCGTCGCGAGTTGCAGCGGCCCCGCTGAGCCCTGCGTGATGATGGTATTCGACCCGATCCTACCGCCCTCCTCGCCGCGCACCTAGCTCATCGGAGACTGCTCATCAGAGGCCTAGCTGATCAGCGCACGGATGTCCTCGGCAGTCACTGCCCCGGGGTCTGCTGCGCCGGCGTCGTCGAGGACCCGGGTGAAGAGCTCAGCCTTGGATGCCTTCAGTGCCATCACCTTGGCCTCGATGGTGTCCTGAGAGACCAGGCGGTAGACAAGCACGGTCCGCGTCCGCCCAATGCGGTGTGCCCGGTCGATGGCCTGCTCCTCCGCCGCAGGGTTCCACCAGGGGTCCAGGAGGATCACGTAGTCCGCCTCCACCAGGTTCAGGCCGAACCCTCCGGCCTTCATGGAGACGAAGAACACCGGCGCCGCACCGGACCGGAACTGCTCGACCGCCGCGGCACGGTCGGTGGTGGAACCGTCCAGATACGCGGTGGGGATCCCCGACGACGCCGCCGCCTTCTGTGCTTTGCCCAGGAAGCGGGTGAACTGGCTGATCACCAGCACCTGGTGGCCGTCAGTCACGGCTTCGCGCAGCAGGGCAGCCAGCGTGTCGAGTTTGGCCGAGGGTGCCGTCCCCTCCCCCACCAGCTCCGGGTCCAGGGCCAGCTGGCGCAGCAGCGTCAAGGACCGGAAGATCTCGAACCTGTTGACGGTGAAGTTCTCCACCAGCCCCAGGACCTTCTGCCGTTCCCGCTGGAGCCTGCGGTCGTAGAGCCGGCGATGTTCGCTGTCGAGCTCAAGCTCAAGGACCTGCTCCTGCTTGGCGGGGAGCTCTGCCGCGACACGCTCTTTTCTGCGGCGCAGCAGGAACGGCCGCAGCCGATTGCGCAGCCGGGCCAGTCGGGCGGTGTCGTGATTCTTCTCGATGGGATCACGGAAGGTGCGGCCGAACTCCCTGCGGCCGCCCAGCAGACCTGGGCAGGCGATCGACGTCAGGGCCCACAGCTCGTGGAGGTTGTTCTCCATCGGGGTGCCGGTCACCACGAGTTTGAAAGGGGTGCGCAGATCACGGGCGGCCCGGTACCCGCGAGAGGTGTGATTCTTGATCATTTGAGCCTCGTCGAGCACCAGCCCGGACCACTGGAGGGTGTCATAGGAATCGAATTCGAGCCGGAACAGTGCGTAGGAGACCACCACCAGGTCAGCCCCGGCGCTCACCTCAGCGAGGCTGTGTCCGCGGCGCTGCTCGGTGGCGCTGACCACGCAGACCTGCAGATCCGGGGTGAACTCTGCGGCCTCCCTTGCCCAGTTGTTCATCACCGAAGTGGGAGCGACGATCAGAAATGGTGCTGCTGCGGGATTGCATTCGTGAACTCTCTGAATCATGGCCAGGGTCTGCAGCGTCTTGCCCAGGCCCATGTCATCGGCGAGGATGCCGCCGAGCCCATGGTCATGGAGGAAACTCAGCCAGCTGTAGCCCGCGTGCTGATAGGGCCGCATCTGCGCACGCAGCCCCGCCGGGGCCGGCAGCGGGTCGATCCGGTCCTCCTGGGTGAGCTTCCGGAGGGCTTCCCACCAGCGGTGCTGCTGGGCGGAGACCAGCCCCACCTGGCCCAGTTCCTCCCAGAGGTCGATCTGGTATCGGTGGACCCGCAGCGGCGCGCGCGGATCGTTGAGGCTGCGCGCTTCGTCGATGATGCTGCGCAGCTGGTCCAGCTCAGGAGAATCCAGGGGGAACCAGGTCCCGGAGGGCAGCACGAACATGGGGTCCTGGCGCACCAGCGCGGCGAACAGGGCTTCGAAGTCGACCTCTTCATCTTCGATGGTGACGGTGATGTGCAGGTCGAACCAGTCGCCGCTGGTGGTGGAGGTGCCGATCTGTACCTGTGGCGGGGCGGTGGCCCGCCGGTGGCCGGGCCCCAGTGGGGGAAGTACCAGTCCGGAGGCGATCAGCGCGGCCTGCGCGTGCACGCATTCAGCGCCGTCTGCAGTGTGGGGCTCATCGCAGGTGCAGCTGGCTCGCACGGTGTGGTGGTGCCGTTCGAGGATGACCCGTTCGTACCACTTCCCGGCCGCAGCGGCGGCGACGACAGCTTCGATGCGCAGGGTCTCTTGGTGCTGTTCGCGGCTGATGATGAAGGCGTCATCAGCAAGTTCGGCTGCTGCCGAGCTCATGGTCCCCCGCACGGTGGTCGGTTGCTACAGGGTGGTGTCAGTGCCCGCGGTGAGACTCGAACTCACACGATCTTTCGATCGCCGCATTTTGAGTGCGGTGCGTCTACCATTCCGCCACGCGGGCAAGCCCGTTAACAATACCTGCCGGAGGGCCTGAAGAGAATTTGCCCCCGCATCCGGGAACGCGCAGCACCGATGCTCGGCGCCACGCGCACCGGCAGTGCTCAGATAGCGCTGTGTGCCGAGGCGGCGCTGGAGGCGCTGGCCGAAGGCCATGGGCGGATCGGCTCCCTTGTGGCCGGAACCTCGCCGCGCCGCAGTGCCTCCACGCTGAGCCCACCATCGGGCAGATCGCCGATGCGGTGGACTTTGACCATATTGGTGGTGCCGGCCTGTCCGGGAGGTGAGCCGGCAGCAATCACCACCAGATCGCCCGGGACGGCCACCCCCTCCTCCAGCAGGAGCTTCTCCACCTGGCCGGTCATCCTGTCCGTATGGGAGGCGAATTCCACCCACCGGGGCTGGACGCCCCAGGACAGGCACATGGTGTTGTGGGTGTGCTCCACATGGGTGAAGGCGAAGATCGGCTGCTTCGGACGCAGCCGTGAGAGCCGGCGTGCGGAGTCGCCGGAACGGGTGAAGGTCGCCAGGTACGGCACCTCCAGCTGTTCGGCGATCTCATTGGCCGCGCGGGTGATGGCACCGCCGCGGGTGCGCGGCTTCGTGCCCAGCTGGGGGATCCGCTCCAGTCCCTTGACCTCCGTGGCCTGAATGATGGAGGCCATGGTCTTCACCGTCTGGACCGGGTACTTGCCCACCGACGTCTCCCCGGAGAGCATCACCGCATCAGCGCCGTCGAGCACCGCGTTGGCGCAGTCGGAGGCCTCCGCCCGGGTGGGCCGGGGGTTGTCGATCATCGACTCCAGCACCTGGGTGGCCACAATCACCGGTTTGGCCCAGCGCCGGGCGAGCTCCACGGCGCGCTTCTGCACCAGCGGCACCTCCTCCAGGGGAAGCTCTACGCCGAGGTCGCCGCGGGCGACCATGACGGCGTCGAAGGCGTCGATGACGTCCTGCAGGGCCGCCACTGCTTGGGGCTTCTCGATCTTGGCGATGATCGGGACCCGCCGTCCCTCCTCATCCATGATCCGGTGCACCGCTTCGATGTCTGCGGCGTCACGGACGAAGGACAGCGCGATCATGTCGAAGCCGGTGCGCAGCGCCCAGCGCAGATCGTCCTCATCCTTCTGGCTCAGGGCCGGCACTGAGACAGCGACTCCGGGCAGGTTGATGCCTTTGTTGTTGGAGACCTGTCCGGGGACCACCACTTCGGTGACGACGTCGGTTTCGCCGACTTCGACGGCGCGCAGGCTGATCTTGCCGTCGTCGATCAGCAGGGTGTCCCCGACGCTGACGTCCTGCGGAAGAGTCTCCAGCGTGGTCGAGCACAGCTCGGCGGTGCCCTCGACCTGGCGGGTGGTGATGGTGAAGCGCTGTCCGGCCTCCAGCTGGTGCGGTCCGGCGGCGAAGCGGCCGAGCCGAATCTTCGGCCCCTGCAGATCGGCGAAGATGGCCACCGCCTGGCGGAGATCCTGGGCCACTTCGCGGACAGTGTGGTAGGTCTCTTCGTGGACGGCGTACTCGCCGTGGCTCATATTGACTCTCACCACGTCCACGCCGGCCTCAATCAGCTCTCGCGTCCTCTCATAGCCGGCGGTGGCTGGGCCGAATGTGGCAACAATCTTCGCGTGTCTCATGCCTCACCTCTGGTGGTCGGTACGGAAAATGGCACGACATTGGGCCGGATGTGACTGTGAGCCTATCGCAGAATGGCCGCCGGGCGGGCCAGGCGGCGTGTCAGGGCGCCAGCGTGATGGCTCGGTCGCTCGGGGACACTGGTGCCGGCAGCCGGGTGGTGCCCTCGAGGTATTCGTCGACCTTCGCGGCGGCGGCTCGGCCCTCGGCAATGGCCCAGACCACCAGGGACGCACCCCGGCCAGCGTCGCCGACGGTGTAGATGCCCTCGACATTGGTCTGGTAATCCTCGGCCCGCTGCACCGTCCCGCTGGGTGCGAACTCCATCCCCAACTGGTCGGTGAGTGTCTCCGGTTCCGCGCCGGTGAATCCCAGCGCCAACAGCACCAGGTCTGCGGGTATCTCCCACTCGGTGCCAGGTTTGGGGGTGCGGGTGCCGTCGCTGTTGTACTGGGTCTCGGCCCCGCGCAGGGCGCGGACATTGCCGTGCTCGTCACCTAGGAACTCCACGGTGGAGGCCAGCCACTTGACCTCACCGCCCTCCTCATGGGCGCTGGAGACCTCGAAGACCCGGGGGTCCATGGGCCACGGCTCATGCTCGGGCCGCTGCCGGGGCAGCTCCTTGCCGATGGCCAGTGTGGTCACAGACTTCGCCTGATGCCTGTGGGCGGTACCGATGCAGTCGGCGCCGGTGTCCCCACCGCCGAGGATCACCACATGTTTGTCCTTGGCGTGGATCTGATCCGGCACGTCATCTCCGGCCACCGCACGGTTGGACTGCACGAGGTAGTCCATGGCGAAGTGAATGCCGCTCAGTCCCCGGCCCGGGATCCGCAGGTCCCGGGGGACCATGGCTCCGGTGCCGACGATGACGGCGTCGTAGGAGTTGCGCAGGCTGTCCCAGGTGATGTCCGAGCCGATCTCCGTGGAGGGGTAAAAGCGAGTGCCTTCCGCCTCCATCTGCGTAATGCGGAAGTCCACCAGGTGCTTTTCCATTTTGAAGTCCGGGATGCCGTAGCGCAGCAGACCGCCGAGCCGGTCGTCGCGCTCATAGACTGCCACGGTGTGCCCGGCGCGGGTCAGCTGCTGGGCTGCGGCCAGTCCGGCCGGGCCGGAGCCGACCACGGCCACGGTCTTGCCGGTCAGCCGGTTCGGCGGCACCGGCTCCACGTAGCCCCGCTCCAAGGCCTCGTCGGCGATCTCCACTTCAGACTGCTTGATGGTCACTGCCGGTTGGTTGATGCCCAGCACGCAGGAGGTCTCACAGGGCGCCGGGCAGATCCGCCCGGTGAACTCCGGGAAGTTGTTGGTCATATGGAGCCGGTTGTACGCCTCGTCCCACTGGTCCCGCCAGACCAGGTCGTTCCACTCGGGAATGAGGTTCCCCAGCGGGCACCCGGTGTGGCAGAACGGGATGCCGCAGTCCATGCATCGTCCCGCCTGGGTCTGTGTGACCCCGCGGTCCTGCCGCTCCTTGACCTCTTTGAAGTCCATGATGCGCACCGGGACCGGGCGGGATGGTCTGTCTTGGCGTTCGCGGTGCTTCAGAAACCCACGCGGATCAGCCATTGGTCACCTCCAAGATTTTCTGCCATGCGGCGTCGCCGTCGGGGTCCAGTCCCTCGTCGAGGGCTGCGCTGCGCGCGGTGAGCACCCGGTCAAAGTCACGCGGAAGGATCTTGGTGATGCGCTCCAGGACCGCGTGGGGGTCTTCCAGCAGCCGCTCGGCCAGAGCTGAGCCGGTCTCCTCGAAGTGACGGCGCAGCAGGTCCAGAATAATCTGCCGGTCCTCCTCGTCGGGGCTCAGCAGCAGCAGTTCGCCATTGGTGGCCGCCTGGGTGTTCAGCTGGGTCTGATCGAAGTCCAGCACGAACGCGGTGCCGCCGGACATGCCGGCACCGAAGTTGCGGCCCACCGAGCCCAAGATGAGGGCCTGACCGCCGGTCATGTACTCACACCCGTGGTCGCCCACGCCCTCGGCCACGGCGGTGGCGCCGGAGTTGCGCACCAGGAACCGCTCGCCCACCTGACCGCAGAGGAAGAGCTCTCCGGCAGTGGCGCCGTAACCAATCACATTGCCGGCGATGACGTTTTCGGACGCTTCGAAGGGAGCCTCCGGCTCCGGGGCGACGATCACGCGACCCCCGGAGAGGCCCTTGCCGACGTAGTCGTTCGCGTCCCCGGAGAGCCGGATGGTGATTCCGTGGGGCAGGAACGCCCCGAGGGACTGTCCGGCCTGCCCGGTGAGGGTGATGTCGATGGTGTTGTTCTCCATGGTGGAGAGTCCGCGCGCCTTGGTGACCTCGTGGCCGAGCATGGTGCCCACTGCGCGGTCTGTGTTGACCACACTGCGCTGGATCTGCACCGGTTCGCCGTGGTGGATGGCGGGCTGGGCCTGTTCAATGAGGTCCACGTCGAAGTGCTTCTCCAGTTCGTGGATCTGGGTGGTGGTCCGGCGCAGCTGACTGGCCACCTGGGGGTCCTCCGGATCCCAGCCGGTGAGCACCCGGCCCAGGTCAAGGCCGTCGGTCTTCCAGTGGCGCTTGGCGTCCTCGATGTTCAGCGAGTCAACGTGTCCGATCGCCTCATCCAGACTGCGGAAGCCGAGCTCGGCGAGGTATTCGCGGACTTCTTGGGCAACGAACTCGAAGAAGTTGACCACGTGGTCCGCTTTGCCGGTGTAGCGTTCGCGCAGCGTGGGGTTTTGGGTGGCCACACCCACCGGGCAGGTGTCCAGGTGGCAGACGCGCATCAGAATGCAGCCGGAGACGACCAGCGCGCTGGTGGCGAACCCGTATTCCTCGGCCCCGAGCAGGGCAGCGATGACCACGTCGCGTCCGGTCTTGAGCTGACCGTCGACCTGGACGGTGATGCGTTCGCGCAGCCCGTTGAGCATCAGCGTCTGCTGCGCCTCAGCCAGTCCCAGCTCCCAGGGGGTCCCGGCGTGCTTCAGGGAATTCAACGGTGAGGCACCGGTGCCGCCGTCGTGTCCGGAGATGAGCACGACGTCGGCTGAGGCCTTGGCCACTCCGGCCGCCACAGTGCCCACCCCGTGCAGGGAGACCAGCTTCACGTGCACCCGGGCTCCGGTGTTGGCGCGCTTGAGATCGTAGATGAGTTGCTTGAGGTCTTCGATGGAGTAGATGTCGTGATGCGGCGGCGGGGAGACCAGCGACACTCCCGGGGTCGAGTGCCGTGTCTCGGCCACCCAGGGATAGACCTTCTTGCCCATGAGCTGGCCGCCCTCACCGGGCTTGGCTCCCTGTGCCATCTTGATCTGCAGATCGTCGGCATGGGTGAGGTACTGACTGGTCACGCCGAAGCGGCCGGAGGCGATCTGTTTGATGGCGCTGCGCCGTTCGGGGTCGATCAGCCGCTGCGGGTGCTCGCCGCCCTCGCCGGTGTTGGAGCGGCCTCCGATACGGTTCATGGCAATCGCGAGAGTCTCGTGGGCCTCCTGTGAGATCGACCCGTAGCTCATCGCACCGGTTTGGAACCGTTTGACGATCTCTGAGACCGGTTCGACCTCGCTGATCGGCACCGAGGGCCGGCGGCTTTCGAACGTGAAGAGACCGCGCAGGGTCATCAGCGCCTTGGACTGGTCATCGATCGCTTTGGTGTACTGCTTGAAGATGTCATAGCGGCGGGTCCGGGAGGCGTGCTGGAGCTTGAACACCGTCTCCGGGTTGAACAGGTGCGGCGGGCCCTCACGCCGCCACTGGTATTCTCCGCCGACCTCCAGCTCCTCGCCCCGGCCGAGCCCGTTCCCGGAGGGCGGGTAGGCCTTGGCGTGGCGCTCCATAGCTTCCCGTGCCAGCACATCCAGTCCGACGCCGCCCATCAGCGAGTCAGTGCCGGAGAAGAACTGGTCCACCACATTCTGGGCCAGCCCCACGGCTTCGAAAGTCTGGGCGCCGCAGTAGGAGCTCACCGTGGAGATGCCCATCTTGGACATGATCTTCAGCAGACCTTTGCCCAGAGCCTTGATGAGGTTGCTCACCGCTTGGTCCTCGGTGACTGTGGAGATGTCACCGCGGCGGACCATGTCCTCGGCGGTCTCGATGGCCAGGTATGGGTTGACTGCTGAGGCTCCATAGCCGATCAGGCAGGCTACGTGGTGGACTTCGCGCACATCCCCGGCCTCGACCAACAGTGAGGCTTTGGTGCGGTTGGCCGATTTCAGCAGGTGGTGGTGGATGGCGGAGACCAGCAGCAGGGAGGGGATCGGTGCCCACTGCGCATTGGAGTCCCGGTCGGAGATCACAATGTAGCTGACCCCGCGGTTGACGGCGGCCGAAACCTGCTCGCACAGGGTTCGGATCCGCTGGCGGAACTCCTCCTCGGTGGACCCTACGCGGAAGAGCCCCCGGATGCGCAGCGCCGCTTTGCTGCCATCGGCCTTGCGGTGGTTGGCGATGCGCGCCAGCTGATCGTTGGTCAGCACCGGGAAGTCCAGCTTGATCTGTTTGGACTTCACCTGGCCGGTGTCCAGGAGATTGCCTTCGGCTCCGACGTGGCGGGACAGTGACGTGACCAGCTCTTCCCGGATCGCGTCCAGCGGCGGGTTGGTGACCTGGGCGAAGGTCTGGACGAAGTAGTCGAACAGCAGCCGCTGCCGTTCAGCCAGCACCGCGATGGGTGTGTCGGTTCCCATTGCGCCCAGCGGCTCAGCGCCCGTGGCGGCCATGGGGCCGATGAGAATTCGCAGCTCTTCGTGGGTGTAGCCGAAGGTCTGCTGACGCAGGCGGACTGAACCGGCCGGGTGCTTCACGTGCAGCCGCTCCGGCAGGTCCTCGAGGGTGACGCGGTTGTCCTCGACCCATTCGCGCCAGGGCTGCTTGGAGGCGAAGTCTGCTTTGATCTCCTCATCCTCGATGATGCGTCCGGCTTTGGTGTCGGCGAGGAACATCATCCCTGGGGCGACGCGGCCTTTGCGCACCACAGTGGAGGGTTCCAGCTGTGCCACACCCACCTCCGAGGAGAGCACCACCAGTCCTTCCTCGGTCACCCACCAGCGGGCCGGCCGGAGCCCGTTGCGGTCCAGCACCGCACCCAGCTGGTCGCCATCGGTGAAGGCAATGGCGGCGGGGCCGTCCCACGGCTCCATGAGCGTGGAGTGATACTCGTAGAAGGCCCGCAGGTCCGGGTCCATCGACTCGTGGTTCTCCCACGCCTCGGGGATCATCATGCGCATCGCCATCGACAGCGGGCGCCCCGAGAGCATGAGCAGCTCCGCTGCCTCGTCGAAGCTGGTGGAGTCGGACGCCCCGGGGGTGCAGATGGGGAAGAGGTACTCGGGGTCATCGCCCAACACGGGCCCGAACATGGTGGCCTGCCGGGCGCGCATCCAGTTGCGGTTGCCCTCGACAGTGTTGATCTCGCCGTTGTGCGCCAGGTATCGCAGCGGCTGCGCCAGGGGCCAGGAGGGGAAGGTGTTGGTGGAGAACCGGGAGTGCACAATGCCCAGTGTGGACTTATAGCGCTCATCGGAGAGATCGGGATAGAAGGGCTCCAGCTGGGCGGTGGTCAGCATGCCCTTATAGGTGATGGTGCGGGAGGACAGGGAGGCGAAGTACACGCCCAGCCGGACCTGAGCCCGCTTCCGCAGCCGCCAAGCCCGCTGGTCCAGGGTGCCTGGGGCGGATTCCTGATACTCCAGGGAGTCCTCATCGGCCATGGTGAGGAAGGCCTGCTTGAAGAAGGGCATGGCGTCCCGGGAGAGGCTGCCGATCATGGAGTCGTCGACCGGCACGTCGCGCCAGCCCAAGACGGTGAGTCCCTGGACTTCGGCCATCTCCTCGAAGCTGGCGATGATGTCTTCACGCTCGGCCTCATCCTGCGGCAGGAACGCGGTGCCGGCGGCGTATTCGCCTGCGGCGGGCAGCTCAATGTCCACCACGGCGCGGAAGAATTCGTCCGGGATCTGCGTGATGATGCCTGCACCGTCCCCGGTGCCGACGTCTCCGCCGGTGGCGCCGCGGTGTTCGACGCAGCGCAGCGCGTGGAGCGCGTAGTCGACAATGTCGTGGCCGGGCTCACCCCGCAGGGTGGCGATAGCGGCCATACCGCAGTTCTCGTGCTCTTTGGCGGGATCGTAGAGCCCAGCCTTTGCGGGGAAGGCGGCGTAGCGCTCGTAAGGGGAGATCACCTTGTTCGGGCTCACAGGCGTGTATTCCTTCCTCAAGGGAGCGGCGGCTTCAGGGGGCGTTTCGCTTCGGGTGCGTGACAGCGTCGTCAGGCCTGATTCAGCGCCGTGGGTGGGCACTGCGGGGGCACCTGCATCACGTGGGGGGTCATCACTGCAGGTGCTCGCGCGCACTCGGCGTTCGAGTGCCGGTGTTCTATCTTGCGCCTGCGGTGAAGCCGGCGCAAGTCTGCCAGCTCAATGTTCACTCCGTGGACCGGTGCCGGGCGGCCGCTGCTCCGCGGGCGGTTCGGCTTCAGTTCCGGCAGCCTCCGGATCGGCGCCCGCCGGCTCCAGGGCGGGCTCGCCGCTGCGCTGCGTGGAGTCCGGGGTGTAGATCTCGGCGTGCTCAGCCTGCTCGGCCAGCGTCCGTGGGCGGGTGAGGAACAGCCGCACCAGAATGGCGGCGGCGGCCACGAAGATCACGAACGCGATGATCTGGTTCAGTCTCCAGTCCAACCCGATGACATCGCGCAGCGGGTACTGGGTGGACTTGTTCACCTCGTCGATGCGCATCGATTCGATCCAGAACCGGCCCAGTGCGTAGTAGGCCACATAGGTCCAGGCGATCAGGCCCTGGCGGAACTGGAAGCGTTTGAACAGGAAGACCAGCGCGACGAAGCCCAGCAGATTCCACAGGGATTCGTACAGGAAGGTGGGGTGGAACAGTCCCCCCTCGGCGGCGTAGGCGGGGAGGCTGCCGGTGAGTCCCTGGTGCTGCTGGTCGGTGTCAATGCGCAGACCCCAGGGGAGGTCGGTGGCGCGGCCGAAGAGCTCCTGGTTGAACCAGTTGCCCCAGCGACCGATGGCCTGGGCCAGAATGACTCCGGGCACGATCGCGTCGGCGAAGGCGCCGAACTTGATTCCGTTGCGGCGGCAGAAGATCCACACCGCCAGCGCGCCGGCCATCACCGCTCCGATGATGGACAGTCCGCCCTGCCACAGCTGCGGGATCCTGGTGAGGTCGCCGTCGGGCCCGAAGTAGGCATCCGGTGAGCTGACCACGTGATACAGGCGGGCGCCCAGGATGCCGATCAACACCGCCCAGAGCATCGCGGAGAAGATGTCGTCGCTGTGGCCCCCGCGGGACTTCCACAGGCGGGTGGCCACCACTACAGCCAGGACAATGCCGGTCATGATGGCCAGGGTGTAGAAGGCCACGAAGAACGGTCCGGGCAGGTCAATGCCGCGCAGCGGCGGTGGGGGGAACCCGGCGAGGGTCTGGGCAGCAGGAGGCAGGGCGTTCAGCAGCATAGGTGGCACCGTATCAGGAGTTGCCCGAGAGCTCGCGAGCCAGCTGCCCGACAGCCTCTGCTCCGCCGTCGCGCAGCGCCGCCACCAGTGCGGTGCCGACGATCACGCCGTCTGCGTAGCTGCCGATCTCTTCCACATGGGAGCGCGAGGAGACCCCGAGGCCGACGCAGACCCGTGGTGCCCCGGCAGACTTGGAGGCGGCCACCACCTCTTCGGCGACTGCGGAGACTGATTCGCGCGCACCGGTGACGCCCATAATGGACACACCGTAGACGAAGCCTCGGGAGGACCGCGCCACCAGCTCTGCGCGTTCCGGTGAGGAGGTCGGCGCGGAGAGGAAGACCCGGTCCAGCCCGTACTTATCTGTCGCGGCGATCCAGTCGGCTGCCTCGTCGGGGATCAGGTCCGGGGTGATGGCCCCAGCTCCGCCTGCCTCGGCGAGCCGGCGGGCGAACTCTTCGGCGCCCATGCGGTCAATGATGTTGTAGTACGTCATCACCAGCACTGCGGCACCGGTGGCCTCTGTCACGGCCCGGACGATGTCGAAGACCTCGCTGATGCGGAATCCGCGGGCGAGGACCTCTGTGGTGGCCTGCTGGATGACGGGGCCGTCCATCACCGGATCCGAGTAGGGGATGCCGACTTCGAGAATGTCGGCACCGCCTTCGATGAGCGCGATGGCTGCCTGGATGCACGTCTCTTTGTCCGGGTAGCCCGCGGGCAGGTACCCAATGAACGCGGCGCGTCCTGTTGCGGCCGCGGCGTCGATGGCCGCCGCGCTCTTGGACTGGGTGGGGGCTGTCATGCTTGGACTCCTGTGTTGGGGGCCGCTGACTCCTCCGACTGGTCCTCGACGTCCTGCTCTGGGAGGAGGTCGAACCACCGGGCGGCGGTGGCCACGTCTTTGTCCCCGCGTCCGGAGAGGTTGACGATGATCACCTTCTCGGCACCGTCACTGCCCCATTCGGCGGAGAGGCGTGCGGCCCCGGCCAGGGCGTGGGCGGATTCGATGGCCGGAATGATTCCTTCTGTTCTGCACAGCGATTCGAAGGCCGACATGCACTCCGCATCGGTCACCGGCTGGTAGGTCACCCGGCCCTGATCGCTGAGGTAGGCGTGCTGGGGGCCCACGGAGGGATAGTCGAGCCCGGCGGAGATGGAATGGCTGTCCACGGTTTGGCCGTCCTCGTCCTGCATCAGGTAGCTTCTGGCCCCGTGGAGGACTCCGGAGCGGCCCAGCGTGATTGCTGAGGCGTGACGGCCGGTCTCCACTCCCTCGCCTCCGGCCTCGAAGCCGTAAAGCGCCACGGTGGGGTCGTCCAGGAATCCGTGGAAGATGCCGATGGCGTTGGATCCTCCGCCGACGCAGGCGGCCACCGCATCGGGCAGCTGTCCGGTCTGGGTGAGAACCTGTTCGCGAGCCTCTTCGCCGATGACCTGGTGGAACCAGCGGACCATTTCCGGGAAGGGATGAGGGCCGGCCACGGTGCCCAGGACATAGTGGGTGGTCTCCACACTGGCGACCCAGTCGCGTAGGGCCTCGTTGATGGCGTCTTTGAGCGTCTGCGCTCCGTGATCGACAGGGACCACCTGGGCCCCGAGCAGCTGCATCCGGGCCACGTTGAGCGCCTGGCGCTGGGTGTCGGCCGCCCCCATATAGACCACGCACTCCATGCCGAACAGCGCGGCCGCGGTGGCAGTGGCCACCCCGTGCTGGCCGGCGCCGGTCTCGGCGATGAGCCGGGTCTTGCCCAGCCGGCGTGCGATCAGGGCCTGGCCCAGCACATTGTTGATCTTGTGACTGCCGGTGTGGTTGAGGTCCTCGCGCTTGAGGAAGATCCGTGCCTGCCCGGCTTCAGCAGCGAAGCGCTTCGCTTCGGTCAGCAGGGACGGCCGGCCGGTGTATTCGCGGCAGAGCCGGAAGTACTCCTGGGTGAATGCGGGGTCGGCTTTGGCTGCGGTGAAGGTCTCGGCGACCTCGTCCAGCGCCGCCACCAGGGATTCCGGCATCCACCGGCCCCCGTAGTCACCGAAATAGGGCCCCGATGCGTCACGGTATTGAGTGGTCACTGTGCCTCCTTGGCCAGGCTGGCCGCCCGGAAGCTCCGGACGGCTTCTGTGGGGTTGCCGTGCTTGACCAGCGCCTCGCCCACCAGCACCGCATCGGCGCCTTGGCGAGCGTAGTCCAACACCTGGTCCGGTCCAGTCACCCCGGATTCGGCCACCTGTACAAGTTCCGGCGGCAGGTGGCGGGCCATTGCTGAGTAGTGATTGACGTCGACGTCCAATGTCTTCAGGTTGCGCACGTTGACCCCGACGATCCGGGCACCCACCGCCACGGCACGTTCGATCTCCTCTTCGGTGTGGGCCTCCACCAGCGCGTTCATCCCCAGGTCGTGGGTCAGGGCGAGGAAGTCACGCAGCTGAGCGTCATCCAGTGCGGCCACGATCAGCAGCACCAGGTCGGCACCGTAGGCACGTGCCTCGTGAAACTGGTACTCCTCCACCATGAAGTCTTTGCGCAGCACGGGGATGTCCACGGCCGCGCGGACGGCGGCCAAGTCGTCCAGGGAGCCGCCGAACCGGCGGGGCTCGGTGAGCACCGAGATGACACTTGCCCCTCCAGCCTGGTAGGCGGCAGCCAGTGCCCCCGGGTCGGCGATCTGGGCAAGCGCACCTTTGGACGGGGAGGAGCGCTTGACCTCCGCGATGATCCGCACTCCGGCTGTGTCGGTGCGGCCAGTCTGCAGCGCCTGGAGGGCATCGAGCGCCGGGGGCTGGGTGGCGGCCTGCTGCCGGATGGTGGCCAGCGGGACCTGCTCCTGGCGCGCGGCAAGATCTTCACGGACCCCGTCGATGATGGAGTCGAGCACTGTGGTCATGCAGTGCGGCTTCAGCTGGTGCTGGCGTCGGGCTGGCGTTTGGCCGCCCCGCCTTGGGTGTTGTCCGGCACGGCGGGACCTGCGTGCTCGCGGGGGTCGCGTCCCTGGCGCAGCACCGCTGCCGAGTCCATCTCCACCCCGTAGCCGGCCTTCTTCAGCACCAGGCCCAGGATCAGCGCGACCGGAATCAGCGCAGCGCCGATGGCGATGGCGATCCACCAGGCATCCGACCAGGCCAGTCCGATGAACCCCACACCGGCGATGACGCTGGCCAGCACCACTGTGCCGGACAGTGCCCATGCGGCAGGGGTGGACCCGTGGCCGATGTGGTCGTGGTGGATGAACTCGTCGGCCGCGGTGGGTTCCTGCTCCACGTCCCGGACCGGCGTCTTTTCCTGTACGCTCACCTGGCTGACAGCCATTGACCTGCTCCTCTACACGATGTCGAAAACCTTCTCACCCATTCTGCCAGATCAGCCGAGGTCGTTCTCGTCCTGGTTGGGCTCAGCGGCGCGCAGTGGGGTCATCACCGTCGGAGAGGTCGTCCCAGAGGTCAATCTCGTCGGGGTTCTCTGCACCGGCGCGGCCGCGTGAGTACTTCTTGGCGGTTCTTTCGTCGCTCCAGCCCGGCGAGAACAGCAGCAGCGCCAGAGAGCTGACCAGCAGCATGATGGCACCGAGAATGGCCAGCCATACGGCGAAGCCCGGGGTGTAGGCCGCGGCGGGGTCGGTGGTGCCGGTGTACTCCGCCAGCGCCGGGGCTGCAGTGGCGGCCGGCTCAAGCAGGGTCAGTCCCGCTCCGATCAGCGAGATGACGGCAGCACCCAGCAGCACTGCGCCGATCAGACCGCGGACCCATTTGCGCGCGATAGTTGCTGCCACTCCCCCGGCCACACCTACCAAGCCCATCGCCCGCACCGTGGGAGACATCTCTCCGCCCAGGAGTCCGAGTTCGTCAGCGGCGGCAGTCTCGGGCAGCCCGGTGGCGGTCACCCAGGTCAGGGCAGTGGAGATCAGCAGCAGCACCGATCCCACTTGGATGATGAGGATGGTGTTGCGCCGTTGGAAGATGTAGGCGAGATGGCCCATCAGTGGTGTCACCTATTCAGTCGGGGTTCTTGGCAGTCGGTTGTCTCCCGCTGCGCCGGAGGACGTGATGTCAGCGGCTTCTGCGGTGCCGCCGACGGGCACAAGGCGCCCGGCGGCAAGCACCGCCCGCAGCGGGGCGGCGGCCTTGCTCACAGTCTCCAGCCGCTCGGCCTCGTCATCGGAATCCGCCACGATCCCACCGCCGGACTGCACGTAGGCTCGCCCTCCGGTCAGCACTGCGGTGCGGATGGCGATGGCTGCGTCCATCCGACCGGAGAGGTCAAAATATCCCACCACTCCCCCGTAGACGCCTCTGCGGGTCGGCTCCCAGGCATCCAGAAGCTGCAGCGCCCGGGGTTTGGGCGCGCCGGAGAGGGTACCTGCGGGAAAAGTGGCGGCCAGCACATCATACGGGGAGAACGACGCCGCGACCTTCCCTTGGACGTGCGAGGTCAGGTGCATCACGTGGCTGAAGTGCTCCACCGCCATGAACTTTGTCACGTCCACCGAACCGGGCACACAGACTTTGGCGAGGTCATTGCGCGCAAGGTCGACCAGCATGATGTGCTCGGCGCGCTCCTTCTGGTCCGCGAGCAGGTCTGTGGCCAGGGCCTTGTCCTCCGCAGGGGTGTGGCCACGGGGTCGGGTGCCGGCAATGGGGTGGGAGACCACGTTGCGCTGGGCGTCGACGGTGACCAGCGCCTCCGGGGAGGCGCCGACCACTTGATACGGCTCACCCTCTGGGGTGCTGAAGTGCATCAGGTACATGTAGGGGCTGGGGTTGAGCAGCCGGAGCATCCGGTAGACCGCCAGCGCATCAACATCGGTGGCCACCTCGAACCGGCGGGAGACCACGATCTGGAAGACTTCACCGTCGATGATGGCCTGCTTGGCCTTGCCCAGGGTGGCCAGGTATTCGTCCTGATCCCAGCTGTGCTCCACCCGGTGCTCCAGGTCGGCCTCCACCGCCTGGGCCCAGTCCGGCTCAGCGGCCGCCAGACCAGGTTCCACAGGCTGGGCCAGCCGTTCTCTCATCGCTGCCAACCGTGCGACGGCGTCGTCGTAGGCCCGGTCGGCTCCGGAGGCCCGGCCGTCAGTGTTGATGGCATTGGCGATCAGGGTGATGGTGCCGTCACGGTTGTCGTGCACAGCCAGGTCGGAGACCAGATTCATGGCCATATCCGGCAGTCCCAGCCCCCCACCAGGCGGGTGCGGGAGGCGCTCCCAGTGCCGGACCACGTCCCACCCGACATACCCGACCAGGCCGCTGCTCAGATGCGGCAGCTCCTCCGCGAAGGCCCGGCTGCCCAGAAAGTCCAGCGTGTCCCGCAGCACCTCAGCGGCATTGCCGTGTGCCGGGGCCCCCGCAGGCGGTGTGCCCAACCAGTGGGCTTCGCCGTCGACCTCCGTCAGGGTCGCCAGCGAGCGCACCCCGATGAAGCTGTATCGCGACCAGGCGGCCCCGGGGGCGGCTGACTCCATGAGGAAGGTCCCGGGCTGTCCGGCGCCGTGGGCATCAGCGGCCAGTGCACGATAGATGCTCAGCGGGGTGTGCGCGTCAGCGAGCAGCTTCATGGTCACCGGAACCACCCGATGTCCCTCGGCGAGTGCGAGGAATTTGTCCTTGGCCGGGGCCACGGCACCGAGTGCGTGCATTAGCCGATCTCTCTTCCGGTGAAGCAGGTGGCGGTGCCGGTGTGGCAGGCCGGGCCGGTCTGGGCGACCGCCAGCAGCACAGTGTCGCCGTCGCAGTCCAGGGAGACCGAGGCCACGTGCTGGACATTGCCGGAGGTCTCCCCCTTCGTCCACAGCTGCTGCCGCGACCGTGACCAATAGGTCCCTCGCCGGGTCCGCAGGGTGGCTTCAAGTGCCTCGGCGTTCATCCACGCCAGCATGAGCACCGAGCCGGTCTGGGCGTCCTGGGCGATGGCGGGGACCAGTCCGTCGGCGTTGTAGTTCACGTCCTGCAGCGTTGTCATCGCAGTGTCTCCTTCATCGGACGCTGTGACCGGCCTGGCGCAGCGTCTCCTTCACCCGGGCGATCATGTCCACCGGGCCGAAGTGGAACATGCTGGCCGCCAGCACCGCGTCAGCCCCGGCGTCGATCGCGGCGGGGAAGTGCTCGGGCTTCCCTGCACCCCCAGAGGCGATCAGCGGCACCCATGTCACCGCCCGCGCGGCGGCGATCATCTCTAAGTCGAATCCTTCCTGAGTGCCATCGGCGTCAATGCTGTTGAGCAGGATCTCGCCGACGCCGCGTTCGGAGGCTTCGGCGATCCACTCCAGGGCGTCGAGGCCGGTGCCCTGGCGGCCGCCGTGGGTGGTGACTTCGAATCCCGACTCGGTGGCCAGACTGCGGCGGACATCGGCCGAGAGCACCAGCACCTGGCTTCCGAACTGGGCCACGATTTCGTTGATCACGGCCGGCCGCGCCACCGCGGCGGTATTGATCGAGACCTTGTCGGCCCCGGATTTCAGCAGCCGGTCCACATCCTCGACACTGCGCACCCCACCTCCGACGGTCAGCGGGATGAACACTTCCTCGGCGGTGTGAGTGACGACGTCGTAGGTGGTCTCCCGGGCTGCGGAGGAGGCGGTGACGTCCAAGAAGGTCAGCTCGTCACACCCTGCCAGGTTGTACCGGTGGGCCAGCTCCACCGGATCGCCGGCATCGCGGAGCTGTTCAAAGTTAACGCCCTTGACCACCCGCCCGGCGTCGACGTCCAGGCAGGGGATCACCCGTACAGCCAAAGACATGGCGCTGTTCCTTCCTTCACCTCTGGTGCCGTGCCGCCGTGCCGTCAGACGCGACAGGCGTGAATTGTGGTGACCAGGATAGCCCGGGCGCCCAGTTCGTAGAGCCGGTCCATCAGCTGATTGGTGCGCTTGGCCGGGACCATGGACCGCACTGCGACCCAATCCGGGTCAGCCAGCGGGGAGATGGTGGGTGACTCCAGTCCAGGGGTGATGGCGGTCGCGGCCTCGAGGTCCGCTCTGCGGATGTCGTAGTCCATCATCACGTACTGGCGGGCCACCAGCACGCCCTGCAGACGCCGGATCAGTCGATCGGTGTCGCGCTGGATGGCGGTGTCGTCGTCCTGTTCTGCACCCCTGCCGGAGATCAGGATCGCCTCGGAGACCATCACCGGGTCACCGAACGTCTCCATGCCAGCGGCTTTGAGCGTGTTGCCGGTCTCGACCACGTCAGCGATGGCGTCTGCCACACCGAGACGGACCGCGGATTCCACCGCGCCGTCGAGGTGGACCACTTCAACACCCGGGATCTGTTCGGTGGTGAACCAGTGGCTGAGCAGCGCATCGTAGGAGGTCGCCACCCGTTTGCCGGCAAGGTCCGCAGCCTGGCTGAACTGCCCCTGCGGCCCGGCCAGCCGGAACGTGGACCGGCCGAAGCCCAGGCCCATGATCTCTTGGGCACCGGTCTCCACCCGGGCGTCCTGGAACAGGTCCCGGCCGGTGATGCCCACGTGCAGGATCCCGGAACCCACATAGACTGCGACGTCGCGGGGACGCAGGTAGAAGAACTCGATGCCGTTTTCCTCATCCACCATGACCAGCTCTTTGCGGTCGCGGCGCTGCAGGTATCCGGCCTCGGTGAGCATGGCCATCGCTGCCTCTGACAGTGCGCCCTTATTGGGCACTGCGACACGCAGCTTGTGTCCCTCCTGCGGCCCCGGTCCGGTGGTGGGCGCAGCGGGGAGCTCAGACATGGGGGCCTCTTTCACAGGTAGCGGTAGACGTCTTGGGGGCTGATTCCCTTGGCGAGCATCATCACCTGCAGATGGTAGAGCAGCTGGGAGATCTCCTCGGAGGCGGCATCCACCGATTCGTACTCCGCGGCCATCCACACTTCGGCGGCCTCCTCCACGATCTTCTTCCCAATCTGGTGGACTCCCGCATCCAGCGCGGCAACGGTGCCGGAGCCCTCCGGGCGTTCCTGGGCCTTGCGGGACAGTTCGGTGAAGAGCTCGTCAAAGGTTTTCATTGCTCCCAGCTTACTCTGAGCGTTCAGCCGAGAGTGCGCAGCTGGACGGCGGCGGCCACTGCGGCGTGAGCTGCCTCATACCCTTTGTCCTCGCGGGAGCCTTCCAGACCGGCCCGGTCGATCGCCTGCTGCTCATCATCGCAGGTCAGCAGGCCGAAGCCGACTGGGGTCCGGGTCTCGACGGTGACTTTGACCAACCCGTCGGTGGCCGCAGAGCAGACGTAGTCGAAATGGGGGGTGCCGCCGCGTATCACCACCCCTAGTGCCACGACGGCATCGTGGTGATGTGCGGCCCCGGCGGCGAGCACCGGCAGTTCGAAGCTGCCCGGGGCAGCCAGCCGGGTGACCCGGGCAGCGTTGATCCCGACGTCGTCGAAGAACCTCTCAGCCCCTCCTGTCAGCCCACCCATAATGCGGCTGTGCCAGCGGGACGCCACCACGGCCACACGCAGCTCCGGGGCCGTCTGACGCAGGGTGGCCAGCTCCTCGGGGTCGATACTCAGGGCTCCGGCTCCGCTCATGGGGTCTCCTCTGTCTGCTGGGTGCTCTCGTTCTGCTCATTCAACGCCAGGTGGTCGAGCATATGTGCCATCTTGTCGCGTTTGGTGCGCAGGTACCGTTCATTGTCCGGCCGGACGACCCCGTTGCTGGGCACTTGGGTGACATGCAGACCGGTGGCGGCCAGCGCCTGCACCTTTGCTGGGTTATTGGTCAGCAGCCGCAGGCTGCTCACCCCGGCGGCGTGGAGGATGGCTGCGGCGCCGGTGAAGTCGCGCAGCTCCGCGGCCAGGCCGAGCATCTCATTGGCTTCCACGGTGTCCGCGCCCTGTTCCTGCAGCTGATAGGCCCGCAGCTTGTTGGCCAGACCGATTCCCCGGCCCTCGTGCCCGCGCAGATAGAGCAGGTATCCGCCGAGTTCGTGGACGGTGTCCAGCGCGGAGGCCAGCTGGGTGCCGCAGTCGCAGCGGTGGGAGTGGATGACATCCCCGGTGACACATTCGGAGTGCAGGCGCACCAGGGGCTGCTCCGGGTCCGGGTCCTGGGCCGCCAGCAGCAGATGCTCGTGACCGGTGGCGTGTTCGGTCCAGACCTGTGCGTTGAAGACGCCGAAATCGGTGGGCAGAGTCACCACTGGCCCACCGCTGACCAGGCGGGAGGCCTCCTCCTTGGGCGCTTCCCAGGAGGTGAGGTAGGCCTCGCGCACCGCATCGGGCCGCGGGGTGCCGCCCCGGTATTCGATGAGGTCAGCAATGCTGATCAGGGCTAGTTCGTGGGCGTCGGAGAACTCCCGCAGGGCTGGCAGGCGCATCATGGAACCGTCGTCGTGGACCAGTTCAGCGATGACTGCCACTTCTGACTGTCCGGCGAGACGGCAGAGGTCCACGGCGGCCTCGGTGTGTCCGTCGCGGCCGAGGACCCCCCGTGGGTCTGCGATGAGCGGGAACATATGCCCCGGGCGGGTGAGGTCCTCCGGGCCGGTCTCCGCACTGGCCAGCACGGTGGCGGTCGCGGCGCGGTCGTGAGCGCTGATGCCGGTGGACTCGGCTGCTTTGGCATCGCAGCTGACGGTGTAGGCGGTCCCCTTGGGGTCCTCGTTGGAGCTGACCATCGGCGGCAGGTCAAGGTGCCGTGCGCGCTCGGCGGTCATCGGCACGCAGATGACACCTGAACTGTGTCGGATCGTGAAGCCCATCAGCTCAGCTGTCGCGGCGGCTGCGGGGAAGATGATGTCCCCCTCGTTCTCCCGGTCGGCGTCGTCGACCACGACCACCGGCCGTCCGGCGGCGAGGTGGTTCAGGGCGACCTCGATGGGGTCCAGCAGCGGCGCGGGGGTGGCGGGCTGGGGCACCGTGGGCAGCGCCGGCGCACCGGCCGGTGCGTGGGCCTGACTCGCTGAGTGACCGGTGAAGGTGAGCATCCGGCGGACGTATTTGGCCAGCACGTCCACCTCCAGATTGACGCGGCTGCCCACTTCTTTGGCCCCGAGGGTGGTCTCCTTCAGGGTGGCGGGGATCAGCCCGACCTCGAACCACGGTGCCTGCCCTTCGGGGTCCTGCCCCGGGTGGGGGCCAGCGGTGCTGGCGGACGTGACAGTCAGGGAGACTCCGTCGATCGCGATCGATCCCTTCTCCGCGACGAACTCCGCCAACGCCGGCGGCAGCGTGAAGCGGTGGCGGCCGTCGCTGGGGTCCCGTTGGACCAGGACGCCGATGCCGTCGACGTGGCCTTGGACCACGTGGCCGTCCAACCGGGCGCCTGAGGGCAGGCAGCGCTCCAGGTTCACCTGGTCACCGGTGTGGAGATCGCCGAAGGTGGTGCGCTGCAGGGTCTCGGGGATCAGCTCAGCGGTGAGCGTCTCGCCGGTGATTTCCACTGCGGAGACGCACACCCCGTTGACGGCGATGGAGCCGCCGAGGGTCAGGCCCTCCACATGGCCTGGCGCGGAGAAGATCAGCCGTTCCACCCCTTTGGCTGGGTCAGGAATCCGGTCGATGACGCGGCCGATGCCGGTGATGATGCCGGTGAACATTCAGTGGGCTCCTTTCGGCTCCGGCTGCAGATGGATGCAGACGTCGTTGTCCATCACGGTGATGGGGCCGCCGTCGGCGGCGTCGAGTGCATAGCGCCGGGCCTCGGACAGGGTGCGCACACCTATCTCGCCCAGGCTGGTCCGTCCGCTGCCCAGGATCAGGGGTGCGGTGTAGAGGAAGATTTCGTCGACCAGGTCAGCGGCGAAGAACGCTGAGAGCACGGATTGGCCGCCTTCGACCAGGACGTGCTTGACCGGGTGTCCGCGGTGCTGAGTCTCGGCAAGGCGCTGCAGCGCGGTGAGCGGGTCACGGGTGCGAAGATGCAGCCACCCTTGCCCCTCTGGGCGGTGCTGGCGCAGCCGGGCGGCCTCAGGAACGTCGCGCAGTCCCATCACTGCCCGCAGCGGCTGGTCAGCCGTGAGGTCCCCTTGGGCATCCCTCGCGGTCAGCCGGGGATCGTCGGTGGCGACGGTGTTGGTGCCCACCAGGATGGCGTCGACCCGCTGCCGGATCCGGTGAGTGTGCTCCCGGGAGGTCGCAGAGGTGATCCATTGGCTGGTGCCGTCAGCGGCGGCGATCCGGGCATCGATGCTCTGGGCCAGGTGCACGGTGACGAAGATCCGCTTCTGCCGCGCTGCGGCATTCCACCGGTGGTTGAGCTGCTCGCACTGCTGGCTCCCCACGCCCTCCACCACATCGATGCTGCTGCTGCGCAGCACCTCGACTCCGCCGCCGTGGGGGGATGGGTCGCGGGCACCGGTCACCACTGTGCGGACCCCGGCCTCGCGAATGAGGTCGGTGCACGCCGGCTGGCGTCCGTAGTGGGTGCAGGGCTCCAGGGTGGTGTAGAGCGTGGTGGAGGAGAAGTCGGTGATGCCGGCTTTTCGCGCGGCGATGAGGCAGTCCCGTTCGGCATGGTGGGTGCCTGCTCCCCGGTGGTGGCCGGTGGCGAGGATATGGCCGTGCTCATCGACCAGTACGGAGCCGACCAGCGGGTTCGCTCCCCGCGGTCCGAGTGTGGCGGCGCTGAGCGCGGCGTTCATGAGCTCGCCGCTGCGGGGCGGGTGGGCAGTGCCCAATGGACAGTCTCCTTCTGTGCTACTCCCATCCAGACTGTGACTGTCGGTACCGGAATTTCACCGATTCAACCGGCGCAGTGGGCACCGGGTCGCGGACTCTGACCGCCGGTTCGGACTTGCACCGATCCCGTAAGCACGTGGCCTCTATCGTGCCACAAAAAAATGACGCTCGGTATCCGAAGAGACCGAGCGTCATAGGTGTCCGTTGCGAGCGGATGACGAGATTCGAACTCGCGACCCTCACCATGGCAAGGTGATGCTCTAGCCAGCTGAGCTACATCCGCGTTGCTGACCGTAGTCAGCTGTGCGTGATACTGGGATCGAACCAGTGACCTCTTCCGTGTCAGGGAAGCGCGCTACCGCTGCGCCAATCACGCCTGCTGCCCGGCCGTGGTGACCGTTGCGAGGTGGGGACGGGAATCGAACCCGCGTTAACGGCTTTGCAGGCCGCTGCCTCACCACTCGGCCACCCCACCGGGGTCGCTCGGGTCCATATGCCCCTCGCGAGCGGATGACGAGATTCGAACTCGCGACCCTCACCATGGCAAGGTGATGCTCTAGCCAGCTGAGCTACATCCGCGTGTCTTGCTGCCGGATCCGGCAGGTCAACGACATGAAACTCTAACCCACCACGGCGCGGACCGTCCAATCGTGCGACCGCGGGGGTCTCCGGGGGTCGTGGCAGACTGAATGACCATGACTGATCCGCGGCTGGCCCACGCTACCGAATTCGGCAGAATGTACTCTCGTTCGCTGTCGCAGCCCCCTGAGGTCCCGTCGATCACCACCGTGATCGCCCAGGAGGCCCAGGACATGACGGGGTGGTCCGGGCATATGGCGGCCACTGAACTCATCAGAGACACTCGGCTCTCCGGCGCCCTGGGGTCGCCCGGGGAGCTGCGGAGCCTGGCGCGCCACGCCGCAGCCGCTGCTGAGCGGTTTCGCGACGCCGCGGCTGCCCGGGGTGACCGTGTCCACCACTACGCCGAGCAGGTGGCACGGAGCGTGCTGGGCCACAGTGCTGACCCGGACGCGGCCCGAGCTGTGCTGGCACAACACGGAGAGACGCGGTTCGCAGACCGTTTCGATCAGTGGTGGCAGCTCTACGGGGTCAAGCCCATCGCCGCAGAAGTCACCGTGTGGAATCACACAGTCGGCTACGCCGGCACCTTGGATCTGGTCGCCGAGATCGGCGGCCGGACGTGCATCCTGGATTTCAAGACCAAAGGTGTGGGCCGCGACGGCCGGGCCAAGCCGGTCCGCGACTCCGTGGTGATGCAGCTCGTGGCCGGAATGCGCGCCGAGGAGGTCCTGGTCGACCCCGTCTCGGGCACGTGGGAGCCTTGGCCGTACCGGGGTGATTCCGGTGAGATGCCGCTGCTGTTGGCAGTGGCGGTCTCGGAGACCGAAGTGGTTCCCGTCCAGGCCCAGGCTGCGGGGCTGCGCGCACACTGGCGCAAGTTCTGGGCATTGCGTCAGGTCTGGGAGCATTCCCGGGAAGTGACTGAACAGGGGCACGCTCTGCGCACCCTCGGGCCGCCGCCGGCTGCGGCAGCCGAGGTTGCCTGAGCCGCTCGTGCTGCCGCGTGTGGGCGTGAGGTGATGCGACAATAGTGCATATGTCTGTCCTTTCCATTCGGCAGATCGGTGATCCGGTCCTGCGCAGCCCCTCGTCACCGGTTCCGCTCCGCAATGGCGCACCTGATTCGCGTATATGCCGCCTGGTCACCGAGATGGACCAGACGATGGAGCAGGTCGGCGGGATCGGCCTGGCAGCCCCTCAGGTCGGAGTCAGTCTGCGGATCTTCACCTGGCACGTGGGACAGAGCCGCGGGGCGGTCATCAACCCGGAACTCGAGCTCTCCGGCACCCCGGGCTTCGTCGCCCGGGAAGATGACCAGGCCCAGGATCCGGTGGTGCGTGAGGGCTGCCTGTCCATCGCCGGGGGGATCTACGCCCCGGTGCAGCGCTTCCCTGAGGCCACACTCTCGGGCATCGACGCCGCGGGGAAACCGGTGGTGGTAGAAGCTACCGGCCTGCTGGCGGCATGTTTCCAGCACGAGCTCGACCATTTGGACGGCGCACTTTTCTTGGACCGTCTCACCGGTGAGCACAAGAAGCAGGCCTACCGAGCACTGCGGAAGGCGGTCATGGCATGAGCGGCATTGTTTTTGCGGGCACTCCGAAGATTGCCGCCGATGTGCTCCTGGGGTTGATCACCTCCGACTTTCCGGTCGCCGGGGTGCTCACCAGACCCGACGCAGCGGTGGGCCGACGCCGTGTGCTGACGCCCTCCCCCGTAGCCGCAGTGGCTCAGGATGCTGGGCTGCCGGTGCTGAAGACGTCGAAGGTCGATGAAGCGACCACTGCCGCCTTGAGCCGTCTGCAGCCGCAACTGGGAGTGATCGTCGCCTATGGTGCGCTGCTGCCTGAGCCTGCACTGACGGTTCCCACCCACGGATGGGTGAACCTGCACTACTCGGAACTGCCCAAGTACCGCGGGGCCGCCCCGGTCCAGCACGCCATCCTCAACGGGGAACGCACCACTGCGGCGACGATCTTCCAGCTGGAGAAGGGTATGGATTCCGGTCCGATTCACGCCACCAGGACCTATGAGATACCAGAGATGACCTCCGCGGGTCGGGTGCTGGAGGACCTCACCAGCCTGGGCAACCGCATGCTGATGGACCTGCTGCCGAGTCTGCTCAGCGGCACCGCACAGCCCGTTCCGCAGACCGGTAAACCCTCTATGGCGCCGAAGCTCACCCGAGATGATGCCTTCATCGATCCCAGCGCACCGGCGCGCAAGGTCGCTGACCGGATTAACGCCACGATCCCGGAGCCCGGAGCGTGGACGCTCTGCGACGGCTCGCGGCTGAAACTGGGGGTCGCGCGCATCTTCCACGGCACGCCGGGCGGCACCCCGGGTGATGTCTCGCTGCAGGACTCGGACCGGCACAAGGCAGAGCGCGTGGTGGTGATGACCACCGGGGGTGGTGGCGGCGTCGTGCTGACCACCGTGCAGCCGGCGGGCAAACAGATGATGCCCGCTGCCGACTGGCTGCGCGGCCAGCCCGGTGATGTGCGCCTGGGCGGCACCCCGTGAGCCAGGAGCCGCAGCGCCGCAACGCCAAGGGCCGTCAGCGCCATCGGGGCGGACCGCGCAAGTTCAGCCAGTCCGCTCCTGCACAGCGCAGCCGACGAGCTGATCCGGCCCGGCTGACCGCCTTCCGTGTGCTCCGTGCGGTGGCGCTGGACGATGCTTACGCCAATCTCGTGCTCCCGGCGGAGATTCGGCGCGCGCGGCTGAACAAGCGCGACGCCGCCTTCGCCACTGAGCTGACTTATGGCACCCTCCGCGCCCAAGGCACCTATGACACCATCCTCGCCCAGGCGGTGGACCGCCCGCTGGAGCAGCTGGACCCGCCGGTGCTCAATGCGCTGCGGCTGGGTACCCACCAGCTGCTGGCAATGCGGGTCGATGACCACGCAGCAGTGAACGAGACCGTGGCCCTGGTCCGGGACCAGGTCGGCGCAGGTGCTTCTGGGCTCGTCAATGCGGTGCTGCGCAAAGTGGGCGTGCGGACACTGCAGGAGTGGTTCCAGGAGCTGACTGCAGAGCTGGACGAGGTGCAATCGTTGGCTCTGCGTCACGCTCACCCGCCGTGGATCGTGCGCGCGATGCGGCAGTCGCTGAAGCTTCACGGACGTGCTGAGCAGTTGGTGCCGCTGCTGGAGGCTGATAACGCAGCGCCCGAGGTTCACCTGGTGGGGCTGCACGCCGGTGGGCAGCAGCCCGGAGACGCGATCGAGGCGGCGGTCGCTGCCGGGGCCGTGCGCTCAGAGGTGATCGAGGCCGCTGCGGTCTTCCGCGGCGGCGACATCAGCCGGCTGGACGGGGTCCGGGAAGGCATCCTGCGGGTTCAAGACATCGGCTCCCAGTGGGTCGCCAGAGCACTTGCTGGACCGGCCATCGCACCTGGAGAGCGGTGGCTGGACCTGTGTGCCGGCCCCGGGGGGAAGGCTGCGCTGCTGGCCAGTCTGGCCGCTGAGGCGGGAGCGCATCTGACCGCGAACGAGCCCGCCCCGCACCGTGCTGAGCTGGTGCGCAAGGCCCTGGCCCCGATCAGTCCGCAGGCCTGGAGCGTGCGCACCGGCGACGGCCGCAGCATCAGTGACACCGGCCAGGTCTACGACAGGATCATCGTGGACGCTCCGTGCACCGGGCTGGGGGCGCTGCGGCGTCGCCCGGAGGCTCGGTGGCGCCGGCAGCCCAGTGACCTGCCGCAGCTGACCCACCTGCAGCAGGAGCTGCTCGAGGCCGCAGTGGGGGTGCTGGCTTCCGGGGGCCTGTTGGCCTATGTGACGTGTTCGCCGCATCCGGCAGAGACCCTGGTCCAGGTGGAGGACACTCTCAGCCGGCACCCGGAGCTGACGCTGCTGGAGGCGCAGCCGTTGATGGAGGACCTGGCCCTGCCGGCCGGGCGTCAGTTGCTTGCTGCCGCTCCAGCGGCCCTCAGTGCCACCGCAGCCGGCTGCGTGCAGCTGTGGCCGCACGCCCACGGCACCGATGCCATGTTTTTGGCACTGTTCAGGAAAGAGGCTCGATGATCGCGATCCACCCCAGCATTCTCAGCGCTGACTTCGCCAACCTGGCCGCAGAATTGGCGCGCATCCCCTCCGCGGACGCCGTGCACGTCGACGTCATGGACAACCACTTTGTGCCCAATCTCACTCTGGGCCTGCCGGTGGTGGAGGCGATCCGTGCAGCGACGAGCCTGCCGCTGGATGTGCACCTGATGATTGACGACGCTGACCGGTGGGCGCCCGCCTACGCGGAGCTGGGCGCGGAGTCAGTGACATTTCACGTTGAGGCTGCCGCGCACCCGGGGCGGATTGCTCGTCAGCTGCGTTCCCACGGCGCCCGGGCCGCTATGGCGGTGAAGCCGAATACACCGCTGGAACCTCATCTGGAGCTGATCAGCGAACTGGACATGCTGCTGATCATGACGGTGGAGCCCGGATTCGGCGGGCAGTCGTTCATGGACGAGATGCTGGCCAAGGTCGCAGCCGCCAGGCGGGCGTCGGACGATCTCGGAGGAAGGGTGGCTGTCCAAGTCGACGGAGGGATCAACCGGGAGACGATTCTGCGGGCTGCGGAGGCCGGGGCCGATACGTTTGTCGCCGGTTCTGCCGTCTACTCCGCGGCGGATCCTGATGCTGCCATCAGCGGTCTGCGCCAGCTCTTGGAGTGACCATCAGCAATGGAAAACCGGTGGTGGTCTCAACCTTCCCCTGAAGAGTCCACCACCGGTATGTCAGAGAGTCTACCTGAATCCGAATCGCGGCTGCACCACCTTTGCCGCTGCGGTCTGCGGTTCCAGTTCTTCGCGTCGGAGCTCCTGCACCGCGGCTTCGAAGTCATCCAGGTTCTCAAACCCGCGGTAGACCGAGGCGAACCGCATATAGGCCACCACGTCCAGGCGCTTCAGCGGACCGAGGATAGCCAAGCCGACGTCGTTGGCGTCTATCTCGGCATTGCCGGAGGCGCGGACCGTCTCTTCGACTTCCTGGGCGAGTACGGCGAGGTCGTCGGCAGTCACTGGTCTACCCTGGCAGGCTTTGCGCACTCCGTTGATGACTTTCGACCTGTCGAAGGGCTCCGCCGCCCCGGAACGTTTGATGACGCTGAGGCTGGTGGTCTCCACGGTGGTGAAGCGTTTGGAGCACTGGGGGCACTGCCGGCGCCGGCGAATCCCGGATCCGTCCTCCAGCGTCCGTGAGTCCACCACGCGCGATGAGTCGTGGCGGCAGTACGGGCAGAACATGTGGCCTCCTCTCCCAATACCCAGTCTAACTACTACATATTGTGTCGAACAACCTCGTCACACCAACATCTAGTGCCGCAGGCCTAGGGGGATGAGGCTTCGAGGCAGGAGGGGCCGAGCAGGACTTTGAGGTCGCCGTACAGTGAGGGCGAGGGCGAGACCTGATAAGCCACTCCCAGCTTGATCAGCTCCACCCGGTCACCTTTCAGCAGTCGGATGTGCACATCGGAGGTTCCGCGATGCGCCTGTAGGGTCGATCCGAGTTCTGTGATGACCCGCTCAGTGGCCTTCTGCACGGGCATGGAGAGCACCACGGGTCCGGATCCGCCGTCCTCGGTGATCTCTGGAACGGTGACATCCATGGCCTTCAGCACCACAGCGCCGTCCTCACGGCGGTCGACCTGGCCTTTCACCGCGACGATGAGGTCCTCAGCCAGAACCATGGAGACCGCCTGATAGGTCTTGCCGAAGAACATGACCTCCACCGAGCCGGTCAGATCCTCAATCTCCGCCCGTGCGTAGGGGTTGCCGGATTTGGCCACCTTGCGCGCCAGCGTGGTGATCATGCCGCAAACGGTGACGGTGGCGCCGTCGGGCGGTCCGTCCTCACTGACCACGCTGGGCACCGAGCGGTCCGCGTGCGCCGCCAGCGTGCGTTCCATACCGGAGAGCGGGTGGTCGGAGACGTAGAGGCCGAGCATCTCTCGCTCAAAATTGAGCTTGTCCTTCTTCTCATACTCCGGCAGCTGCGGCACGCTGAGCGCCTCAAACCCGCCGCTGGTGTCACTCTCCTCGTCTGCGAATGCGCCGAAAATGTCAGTTTCGTACTGCTCAGAATCCTTCTTCTGCCGGATCGCCTGGTCCACTGCCAGCTCGTGGACGGTGACCAGGGACCGGCGGGTGTGTCCCAGCTCATCAAAGCCGCCAGCTTTGATCAGCGAATCGATGGTTCGCTTATTGCACACCTGCGCCGGGACCTTGGAGAAGAAGTCCACAAACGAGGTGTACCGGCCCTTCTCCTGACGTGCGTCGACGATACCGCTGACCACATTCGCCCCGACGTTGCGCACCGCGCCCATGCCGAACCGAATCGTGTCGTCACCCACGGGGGTGAAGGTGAGGGCGGACTCATTGATGCTCGGGGCGGTCACGGTGATGCCCATATGCCGGCATTCGGAGAGGTAGATGGCGAGCTTGTCTCGGTTCTCCCCCACGCTGGTCAGCAGCGCAGCCATATACTCCGCCGGGTAGTTGGCCTTCAGGTAGGCGGTCCAGTAGGCGATGAGCCCGTAGGCTGCCGAATGCGCCTTATTGAACGCATAGTCGGAGAACGGCAGCAGAATGTCCCACAGTGTCTGGGCCGCCTCCTCGGAGTATCCGTTGGAGGCCATCCCTTCGAAGAAGCCGACCTTCTGCTTGTCCAGCTCCGACTTCTTCTTCTTCCCCATGGCCCGGCGCAGGATATCGGCCTGGCCGAGGCTGTAGCCGGCCACCTTCTGGGCGATGGCCATCACCTGCTCCTGGTAGATGATCAGCCCGTAGGTAGTGCCCAGGATCTCAGCAAGGGGCTCTTCCAGTTCGGCGTGGATCGGGGTGACCTTCTGCTGCCCGTTCTTCCGCAGGGCGTAGTTGGTGTGCGAGTTCGCGCCCATGGGCCCCGGCCGGTAAAGCGCGATGGTAGCGGAGATGTCCTCGAAGTTGTCCGGGCGCATCTGGCGCAGCAGCGAGCGCAGACCGGAGCCGTCGAGCTGAAACACACCGAGGGTGTCTCCGCGGGCCAGCAGCTGGTAGGAGGGCCGATCATTGAGGTCCAGGTTCTCCAGATCAATCTCGACTCCCTTGTTGAGATGGATGTTCTCCAAGGCGTCGGAGATGATCGTCAGGTTCCGCAGCCCCAGGAAATCCATCTTGATCAGGCCCAGCGATTCACAGATCGGGTAGTCGAACTGGGTGATGATCGCCCCGTCCTGCTCCCGGCGCATCAGCGGGATGATGTCGATCAGGGGGTCAGAGGACATGATGACCCCAGCGGCGTGGACGCCGGGCTGACGCTTCAGCCCCTCCAGTCCGGTCGCGACCTCGAAGATCTCCTTCAGCCGCGGGTCCGCCTCGATCATCTCGCGGAATTCGCCGGCCTCGGCGTAGCGCTTGGAGTCCTTGTCGTGGATATCGGCCAGCGGCAGAGGCTTTCCCTGCTGATCGGGGGGCATGGCCTTGGTCAGGGTCTCCCCGGTCTGGAAAGGCTCCCCCATCACCCGGGCGGCGTCCTTCAGGGCCTGTTTCGATTTGATGGAGCCGTAGGTGACGATCATTGCGACGCGTTCGTCGCCGTATTTCCGCACCACGTAGTCGATGACCTCGCCGCGGCGCCGGTCGTCGAAGTCCACATCGAAGTCGGGCATGGAGACGCGGTCGGGGTTGAGGAACCGCTCGAAGATGAGTCCGTGCTGGAGCGGATCGAGGTCGGTGATGCGCATGGCGAAGGCCACCATGGACCCCGCTCCGGAGCCGCGTCCCGGTCCGACCCGGATGCCGTTCTCCTTGGCCCAGTTGATGAAGTCAGCCACCACCAGGAAGTACCCGGGAAACCCCATCTGGGTGATCACGCCAATTTCGTAGCGGGCCTGCTCGTGGGCGGCGTCGGGGATCCCGTCGGGGAACCGGTAGTGCAGCCCCTTCTCGACCTCCTTGATGAACCAGGACTCTTCGGTCTCACCGTCCGGGACGGGGAAGCGCGGCATGTAGGAGGCATTTTCGTCAAAGGTGACTTCGCACCGTTCGGCGATTTCGAGGGTGTTGTCGCAGGCCTCGGGAACCTCCCGGAAGAGGTGCCGCATCTCCGCCGGGGACTTCAGGTAGAACTCCTCGGCGTCAAACTTGAACCTGTTGGGGTCATCGAGGGTCGCCCCGGTCTGCAGGCACAGCAGCGCACCATGAGCCTTGTGGTCGTGCTGGTGGGTGTAGTGCAGGTCATTGGTGGCCACCAGCGGCAGCTGCAGGTCTTTCGACAGCCGGAGCAGGTCCTGGCGCACCCGGCGCTCGATAGGCAGACCGTGATCCATCAGTTCGCAGTAGAAATTGCCCTTGCCGAAAATCTCCTCGAACTCTCCGGCGGCGCGCTTGGCCTCCTCGTACTGCCCGAGGTGGAGCCGCGTCTGAATCTCACCGGAGGGACAGCCGGTGGTGGCGATCAGGCCTGTGCCGTAGTCGGCCAGCAGCTCCCGGTCCGCGCGGGGTTTGTAGAAGGTGCCTTCCATGGAGGCCCGGGAGCCGAGTCGGAACAGGTTGTGCATCCCGTCGGTGTTGCGGGCCCACATGGTCATATGGGTGTAGGCGCCGCCGCCGGAGACATCCTTCTCTCCGACCGACCCCTCCCCCCAGCGAACGCGGCGCCGCTCGGAGCGGTGCGTCCCGGGGGTCAGGTACGCTTCGAGCCCAATGATGGGTTTGACGTCATAGTTCTGTGCCGTCTTCCAAAACTCGTAGGCCCCGAAGAGGAATCCGTGGTCTGTCATCGCCACTGCCGGCATACCCAACTCTTCCGTACGCGCGAAGAGATCATCGATCTTTGCCGCGCCGTCGAGCATGGAATATTCGGTGTGGTTGTGCAGGTGCACGAAATTCTCAGCCATAGCGGCTCCTACTCCTCCAGCAGGCGCAGCGACTGCGCAAGATCCTGCGGATATTCACTGCGGATGGTGAGCCGCTCTCCGCTCACCGGGTGATCGATGCCCAGCTCCACGGCGTGCAGCCACTGTCTGGTCAGCCCAAGTTCCGCCGCCAGGTGGGGGTCCGCCCCATAGGTGAGGTCACCTGCGCAGGGGTGTCCCAGCGCAGCGAAGTGCACACGAATCTGATGGGTGCGCCCGGTCTCCAGCCGGATGTCCATGAGGCTGACCCTGACATAGGCCTCAATGAGCCGGTAGTGCGTCCGGGCCTCGCGTCCGCCGTCCATGACGGCGAAGCGCCAGTCATGTCCCGGGTGCCGGCCGATAGGCGCGTCGATGGTCCCCTCGTGCGGGTCGGGCAATCCCTGAACCAGCGCATGGTAGATCTTGGTGGGTGTTCTGTTCCGGAAGGCCTCCTTCAGCACGCTGTAGGCGCGCTCGGTCTTCGCCACAACCATGACCCCTGAGGTGCCGACGTCCAGGCGGTGTACGATGCCGCGGCGTTCTTGGGCCCCTGAGGTGGTGATCTGGACACCCTGGGCCAGCAGTCCGCCGATGACGGTGGAGCCGCGCCACCCCGGCGAGGGATGCGCCGCGACACCGACTGGTTTGTGCACAGCCACGAGGTCCGCGTCCTCGTACAGCAGCGTCAAGTCCTGCACTGGTTCCACCTCAATATGGCTCAGGTCAACGGGATCGGGTTCATCGATGGCGATCTGAGCGCCTTCGGGAAGCCGCTCTGACTTCTTCACTGGGGCACCGGCCTCCCGGCCCTGAGTGCGGTATTGGGCCCAGGTGACGCGCCCCTCACTGAGCCAACCGGCGGCTTCGGACCGGGAAATGCCGCTGATTCCGGCGACGACGGCGTCGGCTCGTTTTCCTGCCAGCTCCGCGGGAACGGTGTGTTCGGTCATCGGGGCGCCTCTGCTTCGTCGGAGTCCGGCTTCGCCTTGCTGTCCCTGGTGCCGTCCATGTTCAGGCCGAAGAGCATCATGGCGCAGAGGCCGATGATGGAGCACACAATGAAGCTGTCGGCAACGTTGAACACCGCGAAGTGCGGCACCGCGATCATATCCACCACATGGCCTTGACCGAACTGGTGGAAGCGACCGTCGACCAGCGACGGTGGGCGGAAGAGCCGATCAGTCAGGTTGCCCGCCACCCCGCCGATGAGGCCGCCCACGCCCAGCGTCCACAGCCATGAGCCGCCCAGCCGAGTCAGGTAGAACAGGCCGACGCAGAGCACCACCGTCTGAATGATGGTGAAGATCCAGGTGTGGTCAGTTCCCATGGAGAACGCCGCGCCCGGATTCAGGTGGTACCGCCAATAGAGCACCGGTGGCAGCGCATCAATCTGTTGGCCAAGCTCCATACTGCGCTCCACCCACAGCTTGGTGGCTTGATCCAGCATCCACGCGCTCAGGGCGAGCAAACACGCCACGGTGACCGCGACGCGCCGCCGGGGTCGCCGGGGTGGGGCTTCAGCTGCGGAGGCGGACGGGTGGTCCGGCGGTGAAGGAGTATCGGGCACCCGAAGAGTCTACTAGTCCCGCTCAAACGCCCGGAGCAGGTGCAGCAAACGCAGAAGGGATCCCACCACGCGGTGGGATCCCTTCTGCAGAGGTGAGCGAGCAGCCTACCCGGTGGTCTCTTTTTCGATGGTGCCCTGGGTGTTCAGCTCCGCGAGCTGCTTCTCGATATAGTCCTTCAGCCGTGCCCGGTAGTCACGTTCGAAGCCGGTCAGTTCGCTGACGCGGGCCTCCAAATCGCCCTTCTTCCGCTCCAGGGCGTTCAGGGTCCTGGTGGAGGTCAGCTCAGCTTCCTCGATCATGGATTCAGCGCGGGTCTCCGCATCGGTGATCAGCTCGGTCCGTTTGGCCTCGCCCTCGGCAATGTACTCCGCCCGGGTCTGCTCACCTTCCTTGATCAGTTCCGCACGCTTAGTGGTGCCCTCATTGATCAGTTCCTCCCGGGTGGTCTCACCCTCGCGGATGAGTTCGGCGCGCTTGGACTTGCCCTCAGCGATTGACGCAGCTCGGCTCTGCTCACCTTCGGCCACGTACTGATCGTGCAGCTTCTGAGCCATCGCGAGCACACCGGCGGCTTCTGCGGCCGGTCCTGCCGCGGAGGGGGCGGGCTCCTCCGCCGCGCGCTCCTGCGCCGGCCTGGTTCCCAGTGCGTATTCCGGATACGCGGTGACATCGGGGTCGCCCTTGGGCTCATCCTCGGCCGCGACGGTCTCAACCGCCGCGTCATCCTCAACCGGCTCGAACGCTTCGGTCAGCTCTGCGGAGGTTCCTGCATATCCGGACAGGCCCGCATCGTTGAGCTCATCGGGCTCGACGTAGTCGCTGCCGTCGAGCTGCTCCTGGAGCTTGGTGTTCTCGGCCCGCAGCTCCTCATTCTCCTGGATGAGCCGGCGCCACTCGACGACTACCTCATCGAGGAAATCGTCCACCTCGTCCTTGTCATAACCGGGGCGGAACTTGGTCTCCGGAAACTCTTTGTTCAGCAGGTCATCTGGCGTCAGAGCCATGGAAAGCGTCACCTCATCGTCAGTGGCCGGTTGTGGCATAAAAGCGTCTCATCCCACACAATACCCAGCCAACTTTGACCGCTTCGACCCGAACCTTCAAGTCACGGTTCACTGGGATTGCCCACCAACCTGATTCAGGCTGACCCGGCGATGAGCGATTTGGCGATCACCACTGCCAAGAAGACGACGATGAACGCCATGTCCAGGGAGACGCCGCCGAGGTTCAGCGGCGGAATCTTGCGGTTGAGCCACCGCAAGGGCGGGTCGGTCACCGCGTAGACGCCCACCGCGAGCATCAGCACCAGTCCCTGCGGACGCCAGAGCCGAGCGTAAGACTCCGTGATGTTAAAGATGATCCGAATGATCAGGGCAAACTGATAAACGGTCAGCAGCAGATACAACGGTGCAGTGATGAGGTCCACGGGTGCTCAGGCTACCTCAGCGGACGTGATTGAGCCATCTTCAGGCAGCCGTCTCAGGACTGGTTGAAGAACTTGGCGTTCGCCTCGGGCTCAGCCGCGGCTTTCTCCTCAGCCACAACTTCCACGTTCCGCGGAGTCAGCAGGAAGACTTTATTGGTGACCCGCTCAATCGAGCCGCCCAGCCCGAAGACCAGGCCTGCGGCGAAGTCCACCAAACGCTTGGCCTCTCCTTCACCCATTTCGGTGACGTTCATAATCACCGGGATATCCTCACGAAAGGCCTCGCCGATGATCTTGGCATCGTTGTAGGAGCGGGGGTGGACCGTGGTGATCTTTCGCATTTCTGAGCTTTCGTCCCGGGAGGAGGGTGCACGCTTGATGGGGGTGACTGGCGCCCGGTAGTCCGGGGCCAGCGCAAGGTTGGTGCTGTTGTAGGAGCCTGCCGGGTCGGTATTGTCGCTGCCTTCGGTGGCTGCGGTCGGGGCGCGGTCTGCCAGCGACACCACCGCCCCCGTCGGCTGCGCCTCAGCAGGTGCGGTCCGCGTATTCGTCGCGGTGGCGCCGGCTGAGGAGGCGTGGCGGGACGAGGGACGCTCGTCGCTGCCGAAGCTGTCGTCGTTGTAGTCGTCACCATCGGCTAAACCGAGGTAGATCATTGTCTTCTTGAATGCACCGGCCATGGTTGCAGCTCCTGGGGAAGGTAACAGTTGCGTTGCGATCCCGACATTACTAGTGGCTGGGCCGCTCACCGAGGACATCGCGCCCGATGCGCAGGCGTGTCGCACCACAGCTGACAGCCGATTCGAGGTCCTGGCTCATTCCTGCTGAGATGGCCGTGGCCTCCGGGTGCTCGGAGGTCAGCAACTGCGAGAGTTCGCCCAGCCTGGCGAACGCTGGGGCGGGGGCCTCCCCCAACGGAGCAATGGCCATCAGCCCGCCGAGTTGGAGCTGGTCACTGGAGGCGATCTGTTCGGCTAGGGCGAGCACCTCGGTGGGCGCCGCTCCTCCGCGGTGATCTTCGGGCAGAGGGCTGCGCAAATCCACCTGGATCAGGACTTCCAACGGATGTCTGCGGACCCCCTCCTCCGCTGCGGTGTTTGCGGCCGCGGCCAGGGACCGGATCAGTTTGGGTCGGTCCGCAGACTGTACCGAGTGGGCGTAGCGCACCACGGACTTCGCCTTATTGGTCTGCAGCTGGCCGATAAAGTGCCAGCGCGGCAGCTCCGAGGAGCTCGCAGCGAGCGGCTCCTCAGAGGCGGCCGGTGTGGAGGCATTCTCTTCGCTGAGCCAGGTGGCCACCTCTGCGGCTTTGGCGGCGGCCTCCTGATCTTTGTTCTCTCCAATGTCCCGGACACCAAGTTCGAGCAGCCGCCGGACATCTTCGGCGGGGAAACGCTTGGTGACCACGATCAGTTCGGGGCGGTCGGTCCTGCCTGCGCGGTGGCGCGCCCGATCGATCCTCTCGTGGACCGCGGCCAGGTTCGATGCCAACTGGCGGCTGCGGGGATCGTCGGCGTTCTCGGCCGCGGAACGGAAGGCAGTCGCAAAATCCACGTATTCCAGCCTAACTTCCCGTCCCGGGCGCGCCTAACCCTTCAGGGCGCCAGCGGCCAGATGAGACCGGCGAAGCGCCCCTCGGGGCCGCGTCCGGCGCTGCTGGCCCGGTGGGAGAACAGGTCGGGGTCCTCGATAGTGCATCCATCAGCCTCGAACACGGTCACGGCTGAAGTCTCTAGGACACTGCGGGCTTCGGCGCGCAGGTTCAGCCCCGGGGTCCCCCAGCGGGTCTGCGAGGCAAGCGCAGGGCGTGCGGCAGTGAGCTGGTCGAACATCTCCTGAGGCACCTCATAGCAGTCGGCGCAGGCTCCTGGGCCGATCCACGCAGTGATACCGGAGGCACCGTGCTGCCTCAGGGCCGCCACCGTGTGCTCCAACACTCCGCTGAGCAGACCGCTGCGTCCAGCGTGCGCAGCGGCGCTGAGCTGGCTGCCGTCGACGCGCTCACCGCAGAACAGCACGGGCAGACAGTCAGCGACCAGGATCGCCAAAGGCTCCGAACCGGAGGGCGAGATCCACGCGTCGGCGGTCACGGTCCCTGTCGCGGCGGAGGCGTCGGCCACCTGGGCCGAATGCACCTGGTTCAGGTAGCGGAATGCCCTGGGGCGCACGCCCAGTTCGGACTCCAGCTGAAGGCGGTGGGCCGCGGCGTCGCCGCTGCCTGCGTGGTGGGCGAGGTTGCCCGCCGCACGTGAAGTGAATCCCAGCCCGAAGCGTCCCGCCTCGGACTGCCACCACAGCGCCGCCACCGTGTGTGCTCGAATTCTGTGCTGAGCCGCGAGCTACTTGAGGAAGTCCGGAACGTCCAGGTCGTCGTCGTTCTTGCCCGTGTAATCGGATTCAACAATCTCAGGCAGTTTCTCCTCGGGCTGCTCTGCAGCCGGCTCCGGGGCCGTGCGGACCTGCGGAGCGGTGTCCTGGGAACTGGCTGAGGCCGCGAATGCGCCCGCGGTAGCCCCCGCCACGGGCGCGACGGGCCGGTGCTGCTGGGGTGGTGCTGCTTGGACCGCGGGCTTGGAGGTGACGTCAGCCTGATCGAATCCTGCGGCGATGACGGTCACCCGTGCTTCATCGCCGAGCGCATCGTCGATGACCGCGCCGAAGATGATGTTGGCTTCCGGGTGGGCGACTTCCTGAACCAGCCGGGCGGCTTCGTTGATCTCAAACAGACCCAGGTCGGACCCTCCCTGAATTGAGAGCAGCACGCCGTGGGCGCCGTCGATGCTGGCTTCCAGCAGCGGTGAGGCGATGGCCAGCTCGGCAGCTTTGACGGCCCGGTCCTCCCCGTTGGCGGAGCCGATGCCCATCAACGCTGAACCGGCCCCCTGCATGACTGACTTCACGTCGGCGAAGTCGAGGTTGATCAGACCGGGGGTGGTGATCAGGTCGGTGATGCCCTGCACACCGGAGAGCAGGACTTGGTCTGCCGAACGGAACGCGTCGAGCACCGAGACGTTCTTGTCTGAGATGGAGAGCAGCCGGTCGTTGGGAATGACAATGAGCGTGTCCACTTCGTCGCGCAGGCCCTCGATGCCGGCCTCGGCGCTGCTGGCGCGTCGGCGCCCTTCGAAGGTGAACGGTCGGGTCACCACACCGATGGTGAGCGCGCCCAGGCTGCGGGCGATTCTGGCCACCACGGGAGCGCCGCCGGTGCCGGTGCCGCCGCCTTCACCGGCGGTGACGAAGACCATGTCGGCCCCGCGGAGAACCTCCTCGATCTCCTCGCTGTGGTCCTCTGCGGCCTGCCGTCCCACCTCGGGGTTGGCACCAGCTCCCAGACCACGGGTGAGCTCGCGCCCGACGTCGAGCTTCACGTCGGCGTCTGACATCAGCAGCGCTTGGGCGTCCGTGTTGATGGCGATGAACTCCACGCCGCGCAAACCGACTTCGATCATGCGGTTGACGGCGTTGACGCCGCCGCCGCCTATGCCGACGACCTTGATCACGGCGAGGTAATTGCTCGGTGTAGCCACGTGTGTTTGTCCCTTAGCTGTTGAGATGTCACAGATGCACGAAGACCCCCGTCGGTGAGCGAAGCCGAGAACGGCTCCTCACTGTCTTCCCCGTCCCCAGTGCGTCCGATACCGACCGAGACAGTTCGCGGATGTCTCGGGAGGCCATTGCGCCGGAGACCCCGTCCCAACGTGCCGCTCACCGGCCGGGAGTCTTCGTGACGGGTCTCATTCTTCTGCTCCGCCGGTACCGGCAGCAAGGTTCAAGTTGAGCTTGAACCTTAGCTGATCAGGGGGTGTGGGATCTTCAGTTGTGTCCACAGCTTACCTGCTGAAAACTGACTCACCGTGTCACTGGTGTCGACGGCGTGGATATGTCGATGACTTCGGCGCGGTTGAAGGCTCGTTCGGAGGACTCAAGGATCGCCTGCAGCACTGCGGCCTTCTCTTCGCCGCGCTCGTCAGCGCCCCACACGATAGTGCGGCCGTCCTCGAGCTGCAGCTGGACGGAGTCGATGGAGTCGGCGGTGGCGGAGTCCAGTTGCGCGCGCGCGTCGGGGGGCAGCTCGCCGAGCACGGAGACGATGGTCCCGAAGACCGCCTCGTCCTCCAATGCGGCTTCCGAGGAGATTTCGGCTGTGGCGTAGGTCTCGGCCTCCAGCTGCTCCGCGCCGGCGAAGACCCGGATGACCTCCCCCCGCTCGGAGTAGAGGAGCACGTCCCCGTCCTGGTGGACCTCGGCCACCGGGGGGTGCTCCACGATGTCCACATGCAGCGTGCCGGGAAGCTCCACCCGGCTGGAGACCTCTGCGACGACGTTCTGCTCCTGGAGCCGTTCCCGGACTTTGCCGGTTCCCACCTGCGCCACCGGCTCGCCGTAGAGATCACTGAGCAGCTCTTGGGCCTGCTGGTCAGTCAGCAGCTCATTGCCGTGGATCTCCACCGCGCGCAGCGGAAGCAGCGGCGAGAAGTAGATGGTCGCCACCAGCGCCAACAGCCCCGCACACGCCACTGCCAGCGTCAGAAGAGCACGACGACGCCGTCGCCGGGCACCGACCGCCTCAGGTTCTGGGAACTCGAGAGCGGCCTCGGAGTCCGCAGTCACCGGTGCGTCTCCCGGAGGGCGTCCAGGATGACGGGACCGAGGTGCGTGACGTCCCCGGCGCCGATGGTGAGGATGATGTCGCCGGGCGCGGCGGCTTCGGCGACCGCAGCTGCGGCGTCGGCGGCGCTGAGAACCCGGTGCCCGAGCAACTCGGCGGTGACTCCGACGATGGGTTTTTCCCGAGCAGGGTAAATCTCCAGCACGATCGCGGTGTCTGCGGCTTCCAGCGCCGCGCCGAACTCCGCGGCGAAGTCCCGGGTCCGGCTGAACAGATGGGGCTGGAAGATGGCGTGCACCCGGCCTTCGGTGGCGCTGCGGGCTCCGCTGAGTACTGCGGCCACTTCGGTGGGGTGGTGGGCGTAGTCGTCGTAGACGGCGATGCCGTGGTGGTCTCCGCGGAGTTCGAATCGTCTGGAGCTGCCGCTGAACCGGCCCACGGCGGAGGCCGCCGGGGCGAGTCCGAGTCCTGCGGCCAGCCCCACGGCGACCGCTGCGGTGGCGTTGAGGGCGTTGTGCAGCCCTGGTACCTGCAGCACCATGGCACAGCTCGTCTCCTGCTCGCCGGCGCGGCGCAGGCTGAGCGTAGCCTGCTGCCGGAAATTCTCCGGCTGCACCGCGCTGAGCCTGAGGTCGGCGTGCGGGTCTGTGCCATAGGTCAGGAGTCGCACACCGCGGGCGGTCAGCGGCTGCTGCACCTCCTTCAACAGGGCCCGTGCCCCCGGGTCGTCGAGACAGAGCACCAGGGTGCCGCCGGGTTGGATCCGCTCCGTGAAGTCGATGAACACCTGTTGGACTGCTTCGGCGGTGCCGTAGTGGTCCAGGTGGTCAGGCTCCACGTTGGTCACCACAGAGATTTCCGGGGTGTAGTTCAGCAGCGACCCGTCGGATTCATCGGCTTCGGCCACGAACCAGTCCCCCGCACCCAGCCGGGCATTGGTGTCGAATCCCGCCACGGTGGCACCGATGGCGAAACTGGGGTCGTACCCGGCCGCCTCCAGCATGGTCGCCGTCATGGAACTGGTGGTGGTCTTCCCGTGCGTGCCTGCGACTGCGATGGCGCGTCTGTCCGCCATACAGGCGGCCAGTCCCTGGGAGCGGTGCAGTACACGCACCCCTGCTGCTGCGGCGGCGTCATATTCCGGGTTGCCGGCGGTGGCCACCGAGGAAGCGATGACGGTGGAAATGCGTTCGCCGGTTTCGGCCTGCAGTGAGTCGATGTTCTGTGCACTGTAGCCGACCCGCACCGGGACTCCTGCGGCGCGGAACTCATCGAGTACCGGGAGTTCTTTGGCGTCGGTGCCGGAGATGGGGACTCCAGCGGCGAGCATCAGCCGGGCGACCGCTGAGACGCCGACGCCGGCGAGGCCGAGGAAATGGACGCGGCCGAGATGGTGCAGGCTCATCGCGAAGCAGCCTCCAGTGCGGCGCGGGCCATCCGCTCATCGGCGTCGGTGATTCCCCGGGAAGCTGACTGCTGCGTCATGGCGGCGAGCAGCCGCGGAGTCTCCAGCAGCGGCACCAGGTTGCGGCGGATCCAGTCCCGGGTGAAGTGCTGGTCCTTCACCAGCAGCGCCCCGCCGGCCTCCACGAGGCTGCGCGCGTTGAGCTCCTGTTCGCCGTTGCCAATGGGCAGCGGCACGAATGCTGCGGGCAAGCCGACGGCGGCGACTTCGCAGACGGTGGCTGCCCCGGCGCGGGCGACGATGAGATCGGCTGCGGCGTAGGCCAGGTGCATCCCGTCGAGGTATTCGCGCTGGTGGTATCCGGCCTTGGCACGGACCGCTCCCCCGGCGTCGCGGACTGCCTTCTGCGGCCCGGTCAGGTGCAGCACCTGCGCGCCGGTGGCCAGCAGATCCTCGAGGGCGTCGGCAATCGCCTCGTTGAGGCTCCGCGCCCCCGAGGAGCCGCCGGTGACGACCAGAGTGGTGCGTTCGGTGTCCAGGCCCAGCTGCTGACGGGCTTGGACCCGGAGCTGGTCGCGATCCAACTGCGAGACGTCCCTCGACATCGGCATACCGACGTGCGTGGCGGACTTGAGCGGTGTGTGCGGGAACGCGGTGCCGACGAAGGCGGCCTGCCGGGCACCCCAACGGTTGGCCAGCCCGGGGCGGGCGTTGGCTTCGTGCAGCACGACAGGGATGTTGAGCTTCTGCGCAGCCCGGTAGACCGGAGGGCAGACGTAACCACCGACCCCCACCACGACGTCGGCCCGCCGTCTCCGCAGTATCTGCTCGGCCTGCCGGCTCGCCTGCGCAAACCGGCGGGGGAAGCGCCACAGGTCACGGTTGGGTCTGCGCGGGAACGGCACCTTCTCGATCAGGTCCAGCTCATACCCGGCCTCGGGCACCAGCCGTGTCTCCAATCCGGCGGAGGTGCCGATGACGGACAACTGCGCGGTGGGGTCGAGACGTTCGGCAGCGGAGGCGATGGCGAGCAGGGGGCTGATATGCCCGGCTGTTCCTCCGCCGGCGAGGACGACGGTGGCAGCTGTCATGTGGTTCCTTTGCGTGGTTCAGGTGGTGTCCGGCCGTGCCAGTGTAGACCGCTTGCGCCGTTTTCTGGTCCGCCGGCGGGGGGTCCTGGACTCAATGCGTTGCCGGCGAGCGAAGTTGAGGATCACTCCGATCGCGATCAGGGCGATGGTGAGCGCGGAGCCGCCGTAGGAGATGAAGGGCAGCGGGACCCCCACCACGGGGATGAGCCCGGTGACCATAGCGATGTTGATAAAGGCTTGACCGACCAGCCATGAAATGACACCGATGCAGACCAATTTGACGAAGCGCGCGTGGTAGGTCTGGCCGGTGATGCCGTTGGCGACCCGGAAGATCCCGACCACCAGCACCGCAAACAGGCCCAGGACGGTGACTGTGCCGAGCAGCCCCAGCTCTTCACCGATGATGGTGAAGATGAAGTCGTTGTGCACCTCCGGGATGTAGTCCCACTTCTGCCGGGACTGGCCCAGGCCCACCCCCCAGAAGCCTCCTGAGGCCAGGGCGTAGAGACCCTGCTCGGTCTGGTAGCACGGCTCGGTGGGATGGTCACAGTTCATCCCCAGCCAGGCGTAGACCCGCATCATCCGGTAGGGGGTGATCCACATCAGCAGCGCCACCGCGCCGGAGGCCATCAGTCCGGCCAGCGCAAACCAGCGCATCCCGATTCCTGCGGTGAACAGCAGTGCGGCCACGATGAGGATGATCACCAGGCTGGTTCCGAGGTCGCCGCCGGCGAGGACCAGGACCAGTACCGACAGCGCTCCAGGGGCGACCAAGGGCATCATCCAGTGGGTGAACTGGCTGACCAGCTTCCCCTTCCGGGCCAGCACCGCTGCTCCCCACAGGACCAGCGCCAGTTTGGCGACCTCGGAGGGCTGCCCCTGCACTGGTCCGATGCGGAGCCAGTTGGTGGATCCACCGCTGGTGTATCCCCAGGGGGAGAACGCCACCAGTGCCAGCAGCACGCTGGCGATGATCATGGCCGCCCAGCCGATTCCGCCGATCCACCGGGTGGGCACCACCGTCATGACCAGCATGCCCAGCAGTCCGATTCCGGCCCAGACCGCCTGCCGTGTGGCGGTGGTGAAGGGCTGGCCGCCAGCATCGACGGAGGTCGAGGACAGGACCATGGTCAGGCCGAAGACCGCCAGCGCGATGGTGGGACCCAGTACCAGCCAGTAGTTGGTGTATGGATTGCCACCTTCGAACAGGCCCCAGAACTTGGTGATGCGCTCGGCACGGCGCTGCGCCTGCCGCGCCTTCCAGGCACGTCCCAGGGACCCATCGGAGGGTGCCTCCTCCACGGCATCTGCAGCGTCGTCCTGGTCGGGATCATCGACCAGCCGCAGGTGGCTGCGGATGGAGCTGGTCTCCTCAGCCCGGGCGGGCTCCTGCGGGGAGCCTGCGCTGGCCGGGGTCAGGACCGCGGATTCGCCGCGGCCGCGCAGCGGCTGGGAGGAGGGCAGACGCGGTGACCGCTTGTCCATGGTGCTCCTCCCTAAGGTGGGGTGAATCCTTTGTCCCGCATCAGCGCCGTCACTGCGGCGATGAACTGCTCGCCCCGGCTGATGTAGGAGGCGAACTGGTCCATCGATGCCGCCGCGGGGGCCAGCACCACTGCCTGCCCGGGTTGGGCATAGCGATGTGCTGCTTCCACGGCGCTGCGCATGACGGTCTCTCCATCATCACCGCCGGAAGCTTCTGTGACAGGCACCTGCGGGGCGTGTCGCTGAAGGCTGGATCGCAGCTGAGTGGTGTCTGTACCGATGAGGATCACGTGCCGAAGCCGCGCTGCGACCTGCTGCACCAGCGGGTCGTAATCCACCCCTTTAGACAGCCCGCCGGCGATCCACACCACATCGGTGAAGCTCGCTAGGGAAGCGGCGGCGGCGTGCGGATTGGTGGCCTTGGTGTCATTGACCCAGAGCACATCGTCGGCTTGGGCCACCGGCTGGATCCGGTGCTCGGCCGGCGCGTAGGACTGGATGGCCTGCTGCACGGCAGCCGGGGCGACGTCGACCGCGCGCGCCAGCGCAGCCGCAGCCAGGGCGTTGGCCACCAGGTGCCGGGGAGCGAGGGTGCCGAAGTCGGCACGCGTGGCCAGCTCGAGGGCCTGGTGGCGGCGGTTGTCGAGGAAGGCGCGGTCGACCAGGATGTCGTCCACCAGCCCGAGCATGGAGACGTCTGGGGAGTCGGTGGTGAATCCGATGGCGCGCGCACCCTCTTGGACCTCGGCGGCGGCGACCATCCGCTCAGTGACGGGATCCTCGGCGTTGTAGACGCACGCCAGCCGGGTGGATTCGTAGATCTTGGCCTTATCCGCCACATAGCTTTCGAACCCGCCGTGCCAGTCCATGTGGTCCTCAGCGATGTTCAGCACCGCGGCGGCAGCTGGATGCAGCGGTTCGGTGTAGTGCAGCTGGAAGCTGGACAATTCGACCGCCAGCACGTGGTAGCCTTCCGGGTCGCGGATCGCGTCAAGGATCGGCATGCCGATGTTCCCGCAGGCCACAGCGCGGCGCCCATCGGCCAGGAGCATCGCCTCAAGCATCTTCACCGTGGTGGTCTTGCCGTTGGTGCCGGTGAGCACCAGCCAGTCCGGCTCCCGGGCGCCGGGGCGGGCTCCGAGCCGGCGGGCCAGCTGGATATCTGACCACACTGGCACCTGCTCCGCTGCTGCGGCCTGGATCAGCGCGGAATCCGGCCGCCATCCCGGTGAGGTGACAATCAGTTCCGGCAGCCCCCCGGTGGGAGCCTCCGCTCCGAAGTGCCGCAGTGTGCTGGTGTGCGGCTCACCGAACCGGAAGTCCAGGCGGTCTCCCCACATGGTGGCCAGTGTGGCGGCGTCGTCGCGCCGGGTGTCTGTCTCCTGACCGTCCACCACCACGACCTGCGCGCCGAGCTCGGCCAGCGTGTCGGCTACGGAGAAGCCGGTGACTCCGAAGCCGGTGACCAGGACTCGCAACCCCGCCCAGGGGCCGTCCCAGCCGCGCAGCTGGGGAAGGGTCACGGGGTGGGCGCTCACTGCGCGAGGACCCATTCGCCATAGAAGACTGCCAGCCCTATACCGACTGCGAGGGCGCCGATGATCCAGAAACGCACCACGACGGTCACCTCGGCCCATCCTTTGAGCTCAAAGTGGTGCTGCAGGGGTGCCATGAGGAATACGCGTTTGCCTTTGCTGAGTTTGAAGTAACCAACTTGGATGATCACGCTGGCGGTGATGATCACGAACAGTCCGCACAGGATGACGAACAGCAGCTGGGTGTGGGTCAGGATGGCGAAACCGGCCAGCGCTCCGCCCAATGCCAGGGAGCCGGTGTCGCCCATGAAGATCTTCGCCGGGGAGGTGTTCCACCAGAGGAAACCGATCAGTGCCCCGGTGATGATCGCAGCCACGGTGGCCATGTCCATGGGGTCCCGCACCGAGTAGCAGACCGCATCCACCGCGCGGGCCCGACCGCAGGACTGGTTGTACTGCCAGATGGAGATGATCACATAGGCGGCGGTGACCATGGCGGTGGCGGCGCTGGCCAGCCCGTCCAGCCCGTCCGTGAGGTTGACCGCATTGGTGGCGGCAGTGTTGATGAGGTTCGCCCACAGGACAAAGAGGATGCCTCCGGCCACGGCGCCGACGACGGCGAAGTCCACCACCGTTTCGCGGACGAAGGAGATCGCGGTGGAGCCTGGGGTGATGCCTTGGGCGTTGGGAAACTGCAGCGCCAGCACGGCGAACAGCACACCGACTGCCCCCTGCCCGGTGATCTTCGCCCACGGGGTGAGCCCCAACGACTGCTTCTTGGTGATCTTCGCGGCGTCGTCAAAGAAGCCCACCAGTCCCATTCCGGCCATCAGCAACAGCAGAAGCAGACCGGAGGCACTGGGCCCAGAGGCGGTGTCGCCGGTGAGCAGCAGCACAGCATGGGTCGCGGCATAGGCCAGGATCACCGCCACAATGATCACGGCCCCGCCCATGGTGGGCGTTCCCCGCTTCACATGATGGGTGGTGGGTCCATCGTCACGGATGAATTGCCCGTACCCGCGCTTGACCAGGAAACGGATGAAGAGGGGCGTACCGAGAAGGGTGAGGATCAGCCCAGCGGCAGCACCGATGACAACGGCGATCACTCAGTTCCTTCCGTCGGCGGCAAATTTGTCACCCAAAAGTCTAAGCCCCGCAGAGTTGGAAGACTTAAAAAGCACGATGTCCCCTGGTCGGAGGGCGGTGCGGAGCCACCTTTCGGCCTCCTCGAGCGTGGCCACCCAGTGCACCTCCGCTCCCCACGAGCCTTCAGCGACAGCCCCGCGGTAGAGGGCGTATGCGGCTTCGCCCACCACCAGAGTCAGATCGATATTCAGCCGCACCACCGTCTCGCCCATCTGATGGTGGAGCCACACCGAGTCCTCACCCAGTTCGTACATCGGCCCCAGCACTGCGACACCGCGCCTGTGATTGTCGCGCATCAGCACGGCCAGGGTGCGCAGGGCCTCCCGCATGGACTCCGGGTTGGCGTTGTAGGCGTCATTGAGGATCGTGACCGCGTTCCGCTGGCCCTCCCAGGGGATCTGTGTGCTTTCCATTCGCCACCGGGAGCTGGGGCCCAATCCGCTGAGCCGGTCGGCGATGTCCTCGGCAGCCACGCCGGCACGGTAGGCAGCCGCTGCCGCAGCGAGGAGGTTGGTGAGGTGATGACTACCGATGAGCCCACTGGCAACACGGAATTCAGAGCTGGATGCCTGGGCCGGGTTGAACACCAGCGTCAGCTCCAATCGGCCGTCGGGCCGCTGCGTCACCTCCCGGGCGGCAACTGTCAGTCCGTCGGAGTCTGCTGCGGCGGAACCGAACCAGGTCACTGGAGCCGAGGCCCGCCGCGCCATGGCCGCGACCTGCGCGTCGTCGGCGTTGAGAATGACGTGTGCGCCGGCGAGTTCAGCCAGTTCCCCTTTGGTCTGTGCGATCCTGTCCGCGCCGCCGAACTTGCCGGCATGCGCGGTGCCCACCATCAGCACCACCCCGATGTCCGGTGGCACCATGGTGCACAGCTCGCGGATGTTTCCGGGCGCATCAGCGCCCATCTCGATGACGAGGTAACGAGTGTCCAGTTCGGCGCTGAAAACCGTCAGCGGCACTCCAACCTCGCCGTTGTAGGAGCCTTGCGGAGCGACGGTGGGACCCTCCGGCCGCAGCAGAGCCGCCAGCAGGTCTTTGGTGGTGGTCTTGCCCGCGGAGCCGGTGATTCCGATCACGGTGGTCGCCGAATGCCGTCGGATCCGCCGGACGATCTCGTGCGCCAGCATCCCCATGGCCTGTACCACGTCGTCGACTAGCACCGCCGGGTGGGGACGCCCTGCGGGGTCGTCAGTCTCCCGCTCGGCAAGCACCAGCACAGCCCCGGCAGCCAGAGCGTCGTCAATGAAACGGTGGCCGTCGGTGACCTCGCCCGGTTTGGCGATGAACAGCGCCGAGGCCTGCATCGTCCGGGAGTCGGTGTCGGCGTGGGTCAGTCTCAGCTGGTGGGCGTCGGTGACCCCGCGGAGCCGTCCGGCGACCGCCTCGGCGACCTCTGCGGCAGTCAGCTCTATCATCAGGCGCCTCCGTCCAGTGTGGAATAACCCCTGGCCTGCAGGGCTCGGGTGAGTTCTTCCCGGTCGTCGATCTCAACCCGGGTGCCCGCCACATCCTGGTGGACCTCATGGCCGCGGCCGGCCAGCAGGATGGTGTCCTGCGGACCGGCGGCTGCGACCGCCGCCCTGATGGCTTCCTCCCGGGGGTGGATCTCCTCCAGGTGGGTGGTCAGACCGCCGGTGGCGATAGCGTCGCGGGCTCCGTGCAGCAGGCCCGCCCGAATCTCCGCGGGGTCCTCCCCATGGGGGTCGTCGTCGCTGATGATGACGTGGTCTGCCATGCGCACCGCGATCGCACCCATCGTGGGGCGTTTGGTGACGTCACGCTCCCCGGCGGCGCCGATGACCATGATCAGCCGTCCGGTGGGGCGGCGCACCGCCTCCAGCGCACGGATCATCGCGTCGGGGTTGTGGGCGAAGTCGACAATGGCTGCCGGCTGCTCGGCGATCACCTGCATCCTGCCGGGGACTTGAATGTGGAAAGGCTGGGCGGTCTGCAGCGCTTCCACCACATCCTCACGCTGGAAGTCCTGGGTGCGTTCGCTGCTGGTGGCGGCTTCGAGCACCATCACTGCCGCCAGCGCGGCGTTGGAGACGTTGAACGCCCCCGGCAGAGCGGTGGAGGTACGGATCCGTTCACCGGTGCGGCGGCAGACCAGGGTGAAGGCGCTGCCCAGCCCGGCCGGAGCGACGTCGGTCACTTCCCAGTGCGCCTGAGCGGGTTGGCCGGTGGTCGCCAGCGTGACCACGTGACCGGTGGCCTCCGCAGCCATGCGGTGCCCGGCGGCGTCGTCGACGGTGATGACCGAGGTCCGGGTGCGCGCCCGGCGGAAGAGCTCCGCTTTCGCCGCGAAGTAGGCTTCCATGGTCCCGTGCAGATCCAAGTGGTCCTGAGTGAGATTGGTGAAACCTGCGACGTCGTAGTAGAGCCCGGAGATGCGCTGGTAACTGATGGCGTGTGAGGAGACCTCCATGGCGGCAGCGGCGACGTTGCGCTCACGGAACGAATGCATCAGTTTGTGCAGTGCCACCGCTTCCGGGGTGGTCATCTCTGAGGCGATCCGCTCCTCCCCTGCGGCAATCTCGATAGTCCCGATCAGCCCGGTCTTCCTGCCTTGGGGAGTCAGCACCGCTCGGAGCAGGGAGCGCAGGAAGTACGTGGTGGTGGTCTTGCCATTGGTGCCAGTGACGCCGAACAGTGCCGGGTCAGAGGTCGCGGTAGTGCCGTAGATCGCCGCAGCGGCAGGTCCGGCGGCGTCCCGGACTCCCGCTACCTCAATGACGGGCACACGGTATCCGGCGGCCTGGCGCACCTTGACCACCCCTGCCGGGTCGGTGAGCACCGCAGCAGCCCCGCGGTCAATGACTTCGCTGATGAAGTCGGCACCATGGGCGCGGGCCCCGGTGACGGCCACGAACAGGTCTCCGGGTTCAACGCTCTGCGGACTCATAGCGGCCCCGGTAAGCCGCACCTGGTCAGCGGACTGGGCCACTGGGGTCACGATGGGGTGGTACCCGGCAGCGATCAGCTGCTCGGTCAAGGTGCCCACACTGGCACCTGTGCGATTCACCACGGATAATCCTGACGTTGGCCCACGAACCCATCATAGGCCCCCGACTCCGCCTCCGAGGGCGCCACATCGTAGCTGGTCAGCGCGTGGGTCATGATGTCACGGAAGGTGTTGGTGAGGTCCCAGTCGCCGAACTCTCCGACCGGCCTGTGCACCGTGATCGAGACCACGAACTGCGGGTCGTCCAACGGGGCGACGCCGATGAAGTTGACCGTGTAGCCGTCAAATCCGCCTGCCGCCCCGGCGGCCTCGGCGGTACCGCTCTTGCCGCCGACCCGGTATCCCTCAATCTTGGCACCCATGGCGGAGCCGTACTCCACCACGCCCTCCATGAGCTTGAGCATCTCCTGCGAGGTGTCGGAGGAGAAGATCCGTTCGGGGTCGGTGGTCACCGGGTGCTCCTGACCATCGGGGTCGAGGTGTGCATCGACTATCCGCAATGGATGTTTGACCCCGTCCTGGGCGAGCATCTGATAGAGCTGCACGTTGTGCAGCACGCTGCCGGTGTATCCCTGGCCGAATTGTGTGGTCAGCGGCTGGCGGCGGTCCCACTCCTCCGGAGGCCGCAGGATGGACTGGCCCTCCACACCGAGCCCGATGTCGATGGGTTCGCCGTAACCGACCTTGCGGAGGTAGTCGTACCGGGTCTGTTCCTCCATGCGGTCGCCGATCATCAGGGTGCCGGTGTTGTAGGACCGGGCGTAGATACCGGCGGTGGTCATGTCGTAGTCGGCGTGGGAGCGCGCGTTGCGGATGGTTTCGCCGTTGACGGTCATCCGGTAGGGCACCCGAAACTCAGTTTCTGGCCCGACGACGCCCTCCTCGAGTGCGGCGGCGAACGTCACGGACTTGCCCCCGGAGCCCGGTTCGAAGTCCTGAGTCAGCGCAAGCGGCCTGCGGAAGAGCTCGTCGGTGGCCGCCGGATCCGAGGGGTCCACTGTCTCGGAGTCGGCCATGGCCAGGATCTCGCCCTCCCGACCTTCGCGGAGGTCGACTACGGTGGCGTTGCCCCACTGGGCGTTGTACTCGTTGGTCTTCTCCGCAATAGCCTCTTGGGCGAACCACTGAATGTCCTGGTCGATGGTCAGGCGCACATCCTGGCCATCCTCAGCGGGGATTTCTTCATAGGTGGCGGTGGGAATGCGTACTCCGTCGGCGCCCACCTCGTAGATCCGTTCGCCGGGGGCTCCTGAGAGCGCGTCATCGGCCTGCGACTCCAGTCCTTCAAGAGGACCGTCCGATCCGACGAATCCAATGATGGAACCGGCCACCGGACCCGAGGGGTATGTCCGTTCCGAGACCGGCTCGGAATAGACCCCTGGGGCGCGCAGCTCCATGACCCGCTGGTGGACCTCCGGGGTGACGTTTCGCGCAATGGTGGAGTAGTGCGTGTCCTCAGCGGTGAGGCGGTCCAGCACGTCGGCAGGCTCGGCGTCCAACAGGGCCGCCAGCTCCTCCGCTGTCTGCTCCACAGTGACCGGCCGCTGCATCCCCAGGTCGGGGTCCGGCACGGTGTAGTCGCCGGCGAGCCGGGGGTCGGCGACAATGTCATAGCGGTCCGCGCTGCCGGCCAGCAGCCGACCCTGGGTGTCGAGGATGTCCCCGCGGGCTGCCGGAAGTTCGACGGTGTGGAGGCGGTTCGACACCGCTTGGTGGGCGTGTCCGGCCGGATCCAGTCCCTGAATGTGAAACAGGCGCCCCCCAAGGACCACCAGCAGCGCCAGCACAATGGCCAGCCCGATGCGCATCCGCAACGACAGGGTTCGCGCCATCCGTGCGTACTCCTTGCGGTGTCAGTTGGTCAGGTCAGGGGCGGGTATGGTCCCACCGTGCAGTCCGGTCTCTGAGCGGGGCACCCCAGCGGCAGTGCCGGCTCCATTGTCTCCTGCGGTGGGCTGGCGGAGGGTGTGCAACGCGCCGGTACCGAGCAGTCCGCTGACCGCGCTGGCCGCCGGGTCGGCCACTTCCACAGCCGCAAGGTCAGGTTGAGCCGCGGTCGGAGTGCTGACAAAGCTTGAGGGAACCTCGGAGCTGGAGGCGCGCTCGGCGCTGCTGACGATCTCTCCGGTGCTCAGATCGAAGGTTCCGGCCGTGGCGGGCATCACCATTCCGATGGTCACCGCAGAGTTCGACAGGGCCTGCGGGGACTCCAGGAACTGCACCTGCTGCGCGAGAGCTTGGTTCTGGTGGGCCAGGTCGCGGTGTTCGTTGGTCAGCTGGACCACTTCGTACTGCGCATTGGCGACGTAGATGTTGGTCGCCAGCACCGCTGCCAGGGCCGCGATGAGCAGGGTGAGCACTCCCACCATGAGACCGCGCTGGCGGCGCCGCACTTTGGGCAGCGCACGCAGCGCGGGAGTATCCGCCGCCTTCTGCGCTGAAGCGCTCTGGCTCAGGCGCGCGGCGGGCCGTGACGCTGCGAGGGGTAGCACGCTCATACTCGGTTCCTTGACTGTGGTCTGGTCTTTCGGACAGCGCGCAGCTTGGCAGAGGCTGCTCGCGGATTCGCTGTGATTTCGGCCTCGGTGGGGGCGATGGCACCCCGCAGCAGCGACTCGAAGGTGGGTTTGTGCTCCTCAAACTCCACCGGCAGACCCGGCGGCGCTGAGGAGGTGGTGCGCGCAGCGAAGGCCCGTTTCACGATGCGGTCTTCGAGTGAGTGATAGGACAGCACCACGACCACCCCGCCGACGTCGACCGCATCCAGTGCTGCTGGCACTGCCCGGGTGAGCACCTCCAGCTCCCGGTTGACCGCGATCCGAATGGCCTGGAAGCTTCGTTTTGCTGGATGGCCCCCGGTGCGCTTGCTGGCCGCCGGCACCGCAGCGTCGATCACGGCGGCCAGCTGAGCCGTGGTGCGCAGTGGTGAGCGCTTCCGCTCCCGGACGATGGCTGCTGCGATTCTGCCTGAATAGCGCTCTTCCCCGAATTCGGAGAGGATGCGCTTCAGCTCCGGTTCTGAGATCTCTTCCAGCAGCTCTGCCGCGGTGGGGTCGGCCGAGTCAGCCGCGGCATCCATCCGCATGTCCAGGGGCGCATCATAGGAGTAGGCGAAACCGCGCTCGGCCTCGTCGAGCTGAAGGGAGGACACACCCAGATCGAACAGCACCCCGGCGAGGACTTCGTCCTCTGCCAGCTCTTCGGCCACCTCCGCGACCGAGTCGTAGACGGCTCGAACTGCGCGGAATCGCGAGCCGAACCGTTCAAGTCGCTGGGTGGCCATCTCCAGGGCCTGGGGATCACGGTCGATTCCGACCACGACGACCTCCGGCAGCTCGGTCAGCATTGCCTCTGAGTGTCCGCCCATGCCTAGGGTGGCATCGATGACCACCGGCACCTTGCCGAATTCGACCCCGCGGCAGGCTTCAGCGAGCAGTTCGGTGCAGCGCTGCACCATGACCGGCGTGTGCCGGCTGGCTGCTGACTGAGCGCTCATCCTCACCTCCGCACCTCTGGACGAAATCGGGCCCCTGAATCGGCTCCCCCACCGGACTTCACCCGGCCTGACATCGGGGAAGTGAAGTCAGGACTGCTCAGTCCGGTAAGGAGGCTCACTCAAGGGCCCGTATGAAGTTGTCATCAGAAGAGGCCGGGGATGGCCTCCTCGTCGGTGGAGGAGAACTCTGACTCCTTTTCCTCCAGGTAGGTGTTCCAGGCCGTGGAGTCCCAGATCTCAGCGCGGTCGCCCGCTCCGATCACCGTGACCTCTCGGTCAAGTCCTGCGTATTCACGCAACCCGGGGGGAATGGTGATTCGCCCCTGTTTGTCCGGAGTCTCGTCCGAGGCTCCGGAGAGGAATACGCGGATGTAGTCCCGTGCCTGACGGGAGGTCAGCGGCGCTTGCCGCATCTGCTCGTGCACTGCCGCGAACTGACCAGTGCTGAAGACGTAGATGCAGCGCTCCTGCCCGCGAGTCAGGACCAGCCCCGCTGAGAGCTCGTCCCGGTATTTCGCCGGAAGGATCAGACGCCCCTTCTCGTCCAGGCGCGGAGTGTAGGTGCCGAGAAACATGGCGCCGTCCCCTCGTTGCCTCAGTCTGGACGATCAGGACACTTCGTCCCATCGCGCTCCACTTTACTCCACTTTCCACCACAAACCAACCAGACACCACCATTCCGTGCCGAAATAGCGCCGCTCGGCCACCGGACTGGCACGCTGCACATGCTTCTGAGCAGCAGTTTTGCCGGTTTGGTCGGAGGTGGGTGCGCAGTGGAGCGCGGTGGAGGCCCTGCCTCATCAGGGCCGGGGCCTCAGAGCCCGAGACGAGAAAAACCCCCGCCGCAGCGGGGGTTTTTCCTTCGCGTGGTGGAAAGTGGAGAGTGTGGTGGAAAGTGGAGGTCCGCGACTAGGGGCGGCGGCGCTCCTCCCATTTCTGTTCCAAGGTGCTCATGAAGTTCCCGCCCGAGGGGCTGGGTGTGGAGCTGCGCGGCCCCGAGCCGCCTGAACCGCCGCCGCCGTCGCCGTTGCCGCCGCCGTTGCCTCGCTTGGGCCCGATGGGTCCGCCAGCTGTGGCGAAGTAGACGCCCAGCCCCATGATGAGGAAGCCCACGATGCCCAGCGGAATCCACTGCTGATAGATACCGGCGATCAGGACCCCGACGCCGACTACTGTCACCAACAGACCGAGCACCAGGTTGCGCACATTGAACGCCCCACCGACTGTTGAGTCCTCGAGAGAGCTGGCGAAGCCAGGGTCATCGGACTGGAGCTGCTGCTCCAGCTCTTTCAGCAGCCGCTGTTCGCGCTCCGAAAGTGGCATGGGATGCTCCTATGTCGTCCTGTTGTGTCAAAATCTGTGGATATCCAGTCTATCTTCTGTAGCGCCTGTCCTCATAGCCCGGGCTGACGCTGTCACGAATTTGCCACGCAATTCCCAGCCGCACCTCAGGCTGCACCGCCGCTGCGCCTGGTGCGGGGGTCCAGCAGCGTGGCAGGACGCAGCGCAGCCTGCGGAAATTTCCCCGCCACCTCGTCCAGCGCCCGCTGAGCTGCCACCCAGTCATCGTCATGGGCGTCGAAGCTCAGCTGCAGGCTCCCATCTGCTCCCGTAAGTCGGTCAGCGCGGATCCCAATCAGCCGCACCGGCTGCTTTCGCGGTCCGAGCCGCTCCAACAGGCGTACCGCGTGCCGATGCAATTCAGGTGCGGACTGGGTCGGGTGGGACAGCGAGGCTGAGCGGGTCAGGGAGGAGAAATCCTTCCACCGCAGCTTCAGACTGACGCCGCTGGCGCTGAGGTCGGCAGCTCGCAACCGTGCTGCGACCCGGTGCGCCAGGCGCAGCAGCTCGCGGTGCAGCTCGGAGTCTGCGCTGAGATCGGTGTCAAAGGTTTCCTCGGCCCCGATGCTCTTATCAGCACGCTGGGGCTCCACCTGGCGCGGGTCAATCCCCCAGGCCAGAGCGTAAAGATGGTCTCCCACAGCCCCGAACCGGTGAACCAGCACCTCCTGGGGAGTTTCCGCGATCTGCCGGACCGTGCGCAGACCCATATGAGCCAGCACCTCCGCGGTCTTGGGGCCGACCCCCCACAGCTGATCCGCCTGCAGACTGTGCAGAAACTCCAGTCTGCGGTGCGGGGGCACCACCAGCAACCCGTCAGGCTTGGCGCGGGTGGAGGCGATCTTGGAGATGAATTTCCGGTCGGCGATGCCCACCGAAGCCGGCAGGCCGACTCGCTCCCGCAGGCCGGTGCGGATCATCTGTCCCATCCGTTCCGGCGTGCCCAGCCGCCGTCGAGCACCGGTGAGGTCTAGGAACGCCTCATCGACGCTGAGCTGCTCCTTTCGGTGTGTCAGTGTGTCGAAATAGCCCATGATCTCAGCTGAGAGTTGCCGGTATCGCTGCATCTGCGGCGGAATCACCACAGCCTCCGGGCTCAGGCGGCAGGCGCGGGCCAGCGGCATGGCCGAACGAACGCCATCGGCCCGGGCAGGGTAGGAGGCGGAAAGCACCACCGACCGGCCCTCTCCGGCGACAATCACCTTCCTGCCACGCAGCTGCGGCTTGTCCAACAGCTCCGCCTCCACGTAGAAGGCATCCATGTCCACGTGGGCGAAGATCGGCGAGCCACGCCCTGGAGACTTCGCCTGCTCGGAACCCATAGGATCAAGGGTATGCCCACCCCAGGACCTCCCTCCGGCCAGGCTCAGTTCGTCGCGGCGGTCAATGCCCACCTCGACGCATTCCTGGTCGAGAAGAAGGATCAGCTCGCCGCCATCGCCTCCGCCTCCGCACCGCTGATTGATTCACTGATCGCACTGAGCACTGGTGGCAAGAAACTTCGGCCCGTGCTGGCTTGGATTGGCTGGCGGGCCGCTGCCGACGGTCACAGCGACGAGCACCCTGCCAATGAGGCGCTGCTTCACCTGGCAGCCGCCCTGGAACTTTTCCAGGCTGCTGCGCTGGTCCACGATGACGTCATCGACCGTTCCGCTACCCGGCGCGCCCAGCCCAGTGTGCATGTGAAGTTCCAACAGCATCACCGTCAGGCGGGGTGGGGCGCAGACGGGGCGCATTTCGGCACCACGGGTGCCATCCTCAGTGGAGATCTCGCCCTGTCCTGGGCCTCTGAGCTGTTCGAACGGGCTAGCCAGTCCGCACCGGCGCATGCCCGGCGTGCCGGTGAAGTCTTCCGGCGCATGCACACCGAGGTCATCACCGGGCAGTACTTGGATGTGGTGGCTGAGGTCGCGCATCCGCCTGCCACCGAGGCTGAGGCGCTGGCCCAGGCACGTACGGTTCTGACCTTCAAGTCAGCCAAGTATTCCACGCAGCACCCCATCGAACTTGGCTGCGCCTTGGCCGGCGGATCCGCCGAGCTCGGGGCAGCGCTGGCGGAGGCAGCCTTGCCCCTGGGCATCGCCTTCCAGCTGCGCGATGATCTCCTGGGAGTCTTCGGCGACGCCCGCGTGACGGGGAAGCCGGTCGGCGATGATCTGCGGGAGGGAAAGCGCACTGAACTCATTGCCTACGGGCTGCACCGGGCGCCTGCCGCTGAGGCCGCCGAGCTGGAGGCCCTGCTCGGTGACCCCAGCCTCACGGAGTCGCAGGCGGTGCGCATTCAGCAGATCCTCACCGCCGCCGGTGCGGTGGCGGAAGTCGAAGCGGACATCAGCCAGCTGACCGCCCGCAGCGCTGCCGCAAGGGCGCATCTGGCGGAGCTGGGCGTGAGCCCGCAGGTGCTCCGTGACTTGGACACCGTGGCTGAGCTGCTGGTCTCGCGCACCTCATGAGATCCGCCCGGTCAACTTCGGTACCCTGATCCAATGAGCTCCGAAGAAAGTTGGATCGGCGCCACTATCGGCGAGCGGTACACCATCGACAAACGTGTGGCTCGTGGCGGTATGTCCACGGTGTACCTGGCCCACGATGAGCGCCTCCACCGCAACGTCGCCATCAAGGTGCTCTTTCCTCATATGGCGGAGGACAGGAAGGTTGTCCAGCGCTTTGAGCAGGAGGCGCGCAACTCGGCGCTGATCAGTCACCCCAATGTGGTCCAGGTCCTCGATCAGGGTCAGACGCGGGAGACGGCATACATGGTCATGGAGTATGTCCCCGGGGCCACTCTCCGCACCCTGCTCAAACGGGGTCCGATGACCCCCCGGCTGGCGTTGGCCTATGCCCAGGCCATCCTCGGTGGGCTCTCCGCCGCTCACCGCGCGGGGCTGGTGCACCGGGACATCAAGCCGGAGAATGTCTTAGTCTCCCCGGAAGGGCGCATCAAACTGGCCGACTTCGGTTTGGCGCGGGCCGCGACCCATCATTCCGGGACGTCCACTCTGATGGGGACGGTGGCCTACATCGCCCCGGAGCTGCTCTCCGGCGAAGGCGCCGACGAGCGGGCAGACATCTACGCGGTGGGCATCCTGCTCTACGAGCTGCTCACCGGGGTCCAACCTTTCACCGGTGACACCCCAGTACGCGTGGCCTTTCAGCACGTGAACTCCACGGTGCCAGCGCCCTCCGCTTATGTGCCCGGGCTGGCCACTCCATTGGATGACCTCGTCCGCGCCGCTACGCGCGCAGAAACCGCCCAACGGCCCAAGAACGCTGATGAGATGCTTCAGCTGCTCGAGACTGTCCGGGAACAGCTCACGGCCGAGCAGCTGGACTTCGACGGCGCGCTGGTGAAGCACCAGCGGCATCACGGCTCCGGTGCAGGGGACGAGGACGCCCCCAGCACCTCGACCCATCTGCTGCCGGCCACCCCGCCCGCGGCGAAGCCGGAACCGGAGCCGGAGCCAGAGCCGGAGCCTGAGGCCGCCACCGCAGCGATGAACGCCGAGGATTTCCCCACTGCGGTGGAGGACCGGAACAGCTGGGACGACGACGTCACCACCGCCTTGGGGCACTCAGCAGCAGATGTGCCCCCCGCGCCCCGGCCACAGGCCCCCGCCTCCGGGAAGGCGGCTGCGCAGGAGGCTGGGCAGGAATCATGGGGCAGCCTCGCGGTGGAGGACCGGCAGACCGTCGCGGAAGTGCCCCTGCAGCTGGGCTGGCTCAGCGTGCAGGATCCTCCCACCGGTGTGCAGCCCCGGACCAGCCAGGCACGCCGGCGCAGCTATGATCCCTACGCGGACAAGCGGCAGCGGCAGCGCCCGCTGGAACAGCTCCATGGCCCATCCCAGGTGCGGCAGATCGTGGCATTTGTCATTGTGCTGATGCTCATGGCTGTGCTGATGCTGTTGGGCTACCAGCTGGGCATCAGCAACCGCTTCATCCCCTCCCTGGGCGGCTGAGATCCGCCGGCTCAGGTGACCCGGGTGAGTTCCTCGGCCACCAGGAAGGCCAGTTCCAGAGATTGCTTGTGATTCAGCCGGGGGTCCACCAGAGACTCGTAACCGGTGTTGAAGGCTGATTCGTCAATGACGTCTGAGCCGCCGAGGCATTCGGCGACGTCGTCACCGGTCATCTCCACATGGAGACCGCCCGGATAGGTGCCCGCGGCCTGATGGACCTCGAAGAATCCACGGACCTCGTCGAGGACGTCGTCGAACCGTCGTGTCTTGTAGCCGTTCTTCGCGGTGATGGTGTTGCCGTGCATGGGATCGGTCACCCACACCACCTTGGCACCGGCATCGCGCACGGCTTCCACCAGCGGAGGCAGCTTTTCGCGGACATTGCCCGCGCCCATCCGGGCAATGAACGTCAACCGTCCCGGCTCGCGCTGCGGATCCAGCTTCTCGATCAGCTCTAGGGCGGTGCTCGGCGTGGTCGAGGGGCCCAGCTTGACCCCCAGCGGATTGCGCACCCGGGAGAGGTAGTCGACGTGCGCGCCGTCGAGGTCTCGGGTCCGCTCCCCGATCCACACAAAGTGGCCCGAGGTCACATAGGGTTTGGCAGTGCGCGAATCGATGCGGGTCAGGGCTCGTTCGTAGTCCAGCAGCAGCGCCTCGTGGGCGGCGTAGAACTCGGTGCGCTTGAGACTCTCAAACTCGACTCCGCAGGCGCTCATGAACCGGACCGCTCGGTCGATCTCCCCAGCGATCTGCTCGTACCGGGCGTGCGCGGGGTTCTCCATGAAACCCTTGTTCCACTGCTGCACTGCGCGCAGGTCCGCGAAGCCGCCTTCGGTGAACGCGCGGATCAGGTTCAAAGTGGCGGCGGACTTATGGTAAGCCTTCAGCATCCGTTTGGGGTCCGGAAGGCGCTCCTCGGGGGTGAAGTCGAAACCGTTGACGATCTCTCCGCGGAAGCTGGGCAGCGTGACGTCTCCACGGGTCTCCATGTCCGAGCTGCGCGGTTTCGCATACTGCCCGGCCATCCGGCCCATCTTCACCACAGGGAGCGAAGCGCCGTAGGTGAGCACCACGGCCATCTGCAGCAGGGTCTTGACTTTGGCGCTGATCTTGTCTGCGGTGACGTCGGCGAAAGTCTCGGCACAGTCCCCGCCCTGCAGCAGAAACGCCTCACCATTGGCGACATGAGCCAACCGACGTTTCAGCTTGTCCACCTCACCGGCAAACACCAGCGGCGGATTCGCCGACAGCTCAGCGGTGGCTGATGCGAAGTCGGGGTGGTCCCGCCAGTCGGGCTGCTGCTGCAGCGGAAGGTCACGCCATGCGTCCAACCCCGGATACTCTGCGGCACCCATGTGAACAATCTCACCTGGGGCGGTCAGTGGGGTTTCAGTGCGGGAATCGTTTGCAGCATTCACCCTCACAGCCTAATGGTCCCCGTAACAGCCCGCCTAATACCTTCAGTGATGTTCCATATGGTGGGCGCGCCGCGGAGCGAACAGGACCGGTTCAGGACTGTTCGGCGCGCGCCTGGGCCGCGTCGGCGTAGAGGTTCTCCACCACCTCGGCGTAGTCCCGCATCACGTCTGCCCGGCGAATCTTCATAGACGGGGTCAGATGCCCGGACTCGATGGTGAAATCATCTTCCAGCAGCCGGAAGGTGCGGATGGACTCTGCCCGGGAGACGGACTCATTGGCTGCGTCGACCACCGATTGGATGTGGTTGATGATCGTCGGGTGCTTGATCAGCTCCGCCATCGGGGTGTCCTCGGCAATGTCGTGACGCTGCAGCCACACCGGAAGCGTTTCGGGATCCAAGGTGATCAGTGCCGCCACAAACGGCCTGCCGTCTCCGACCACCACTACCTGTGAGACGATCGCGTCGGCACGGATCTGGTCCTCCAGCTGCGCCGGTGCCACATTCTTCCCGGCCGCAGTCACCAGGATCTCCTTCTTGCGCCCGGTGATGCTGAGGTAGCCCTCATCGTCGAGCGAGCCGATGTCCCCGGTGCGGTACCAGCCGTCCTGATCGAAGGTCTCGTCTGCCAGGTCGGGCCGGTTCCGGTAGCCGCGGAAGACGCAGACGCCCTTGCCGAGGATCTCCCCGTCGTCGGCGATCTTCACCGCACAGCCGGGCAGTGGTTGGCCGACGGTGCCGATTTTGGTGGCCTGCGGTGCGTTGACGGTCAGCGGCGCGGTGGTTTCGGTCAGGCCGTAGCCCTCCAACACGTGCAGTCCGACACCGTGGAAGAAGTGCCCGAGCCGGGCTCCCAGCGGGGAGCCGCCGGAGACGGCGTATTTCACTTCCCCACCCATGCGGGCACGCAGCTTGGAGTAGACGAGCTTGTCAAAGACGGCGTGCTTGAGCTTCAGGCCCAACCCTGCCGAGCCGCTCTCCTGCGCCTTGGAGTAGTCGATGGCGGTCTGTGCGGCCTTCTGGAAAATCTTGCCCTTCCCATCCCCTTCAGCCTTCATCATCGCAGCGTTGTAGATCTTCTCGAACACGCGCGGGACGGCCAGCAGGAACGTGGGCTTGAAGGTGCCGAGGTCGTCGACCAGTTCCTTGATGTCCGCAGTGTGACCCACGCGGGCGCCGGCCGCCACACAGATCACGGAGATGAACCGGGCAAAGACGTGTGCCAGCGGAATGAAGAGCACCGTGGAGGAGCTGGAGTTGATCGCTTCGTGCAGTGAGGCCGTCCCATTGAGGCTCAGCTCCACGAAGTTGCCGTGGGTCAGCTCACAGCCCTTGGGCTTACCGGTGGTTCCGGAGGTGTAGATGATGGTCGAGAGGTCCGCCAGTGTCGCGGCAGACCGCCGGGTCTCCACCTCGAGATCGGAGACATCACTGCCTAGGCGGCGCAGTTCATTCAAGTCCTCGCTGTCGATGGTCAGCAGGTGCTCCACCGAGTCCAACTTCTCCTGCGTGATAGCCCGGTCGACGGCTTTCGCGTGCGAATCCGTCTCCGCGAAGACCATCTTGACCTGGGAATCTTCCACGATCCACGCAATTTGGGAGGGCGAGGATGTCTCATAGATCGGCACTGTCACGCCACCGGCGTACCAGATCGCGAAGTCCAGCAGCGTCCACTCATATCGGGTGGCGGCCATGATCGCCACGCGGTCACCTGCGCCGATGCCCTTGGCCATCATGCCCTTGGCCAGGGAGACGACGTCGTCTCGGAAGCTGGCGGCGGAGACGTCGGTCCACTCCCCCGGACTCAGCTGACGGCCGAAGAGGACGTTGCCGGGATTTTCGGTGACCTGCCGCTCAAGCAGATCAGTGATGTTGAGGTCCTGGTCGACCTCCACCGCGGCTGGCACTGCGTATTCCTTCACAGGTGCTTCTCCTCCCAGGTGATGTACGGATGACGAGCACTTACTGCCCAGTATATGTGCTTCAACTCACACTATCAGCACGCGCGGTGTGACAGCTCAGACCCGCGCGCCGTCGTCGCTGCCGGCCCGTTTGGCGGGCATCTGCATGAACAGGACCACCAGACCCAGCAGGATGGCGGCAATCAGCGCTGCGGTGGTCCAGCCCGGAAAACCTACCGGGAGGAACGGGAAGACAATCAGGCACACGATCCCGCCCAGGACCAGCAGGGCGCCAACGACTACCCCGGGTTTGGCCCCGGCCACCGGACTCTTGGGGTTCGGCGGACGAAAGTCTTCCTCCTCCTCGGCCGCCGGGGTGAAGTCACGAGGGCCGCGCTGACCGAGGTTCTTCGGGACCGGGCGCCCCGGCTGCGGCCGGGCGGTGCGGCGGCGGTAGTGGTGACCGTCCTCACGTGAATTGCTCATAGAGTCAGACTATCGGTTCGCGCCAGTAGAGTAGTAGCGCCTGTCCCCGGCTCGAGAGGAAGAGACTGACCGTGGCGTCGCTAACCTTCTACCGAAATGCAAAAAGGTTCCTGGTCGGTCCGGCGATCAACACTGTGTTCCGCCCCTGGGTTAAGGGGCTGGACAACATCCCTGCCGAAGGCCCGGCGATTCTGGCCTGCAACCACATGTCTTTCTCCGATTCGGTGTTCATCCCGGTGGCTGTGCCGCGACCAGTGAGGTTCCTGGCGAAGAATGACTATTGGAAGGGCAAGGGGTTCACCGGGAAGTGGAATCGCTGGTTCTTCGACATCACCGGGCAGATTCCCATGGATCGGTCCGGTGGAGCCGCAAGCCAGAACTCGCTGGCCGCCGGTGAGGAGGCACTGCGGCACGGAGATCTGCTCGGCATCTACCCCGAAGGCACCCGCAGCCCTGATGGCCGTCTCTACCGAGGCAAGCTCGGTGTGGCGCATTTGGCGCTGCGCACCCGTGTCCCCGTCATTCCGATGGCGCTGATCGGCACCGACAAGGTCCAGCCCATCAATCGCACCATTCCTCGGGTGCACCGAGTGGGCCTGATCATCGGTGAGCCGCTGCACTTCGATGCGTATTACGCCAATGCGGATGACCGGTTCGCCCAGCGGGCGGTGACCGACAAGATTATGTCGCAGATCATGAGGCTCTCCGGGCAGGAATATGTCGACATCTATGCCTCGGTCAAGAAAAGGATGGACGCAGGCGGTCAAGGGAGCCCGTCCAGCTCCTGAGCGGCACTCTCTCATCTGGAAAGAAGCAGGACCCCCAGACCCGAAGGTCAGGGGGTCCTGCTTTATACCCGGGTGCGCGAGGGGGGACTTGAACCCCCACGCCCGTGAAGGCACTGGCACCTGAAGCCAGCGCGTCTACCAATTCCGCCACTCGCGCAATGGCCCCCGTTATCCCGGATTTCTCCGAGCCCCTGGGGGCCTGAATCTGCTGAAAACAGCGAGAATCATCCTAACCCGAGCACAGCGGAAGTTCCTAATCGAGCAGACCGATAGACTCGGCAGCATATGTCCGCCACCGCCTACACCGCTGCCGACCACACGGCCGAGAGCCTCAATTACCCCGACCAGCTGCCGGTCACCCATGAGCGTGGCACCATCCTGGATGCGGTGCGTGAGCACCAAGTGGTGGTCATCGCCGGAGAGACCGGCTCCGGAAAGACCACTCAGCTGCCGAAAATGCTGCTGGAGCTGGGGCTGGACCGGAAGGGCCTGATCGGTCACACCCAGCCCCGGAGGCTGGCGGCACGGTCGGTGGCCGAGCGATTGGCCGAAGAGCTCGGCTCGGATCTCGGCAGCACCGTCGGGTACCAAGTTCGCTTCACTGCGGAAGTCGGGGCGGAGACCTCAGTGAAGCTCATGACCGACGGGATCCTGCTGGCCGAGATCCAGCGTGACCCGCAGCTGCGGAAGTATTCGGCGATCATCATTGATGAAGCCCATGAGCGCAGCCTCAACATTGATGTGATCCTGGGCTATCTGAAACGGCTCCTGCCTGAGCGTCCTGACCTGAAGGTGATCATCACCTCGGCGACCATCGATCCGGAGCGTTTCAGTGAACACTTCGGCGGCTGCCCCATCATTGAGGTCTCCGGGCGCACCTATCCGGTGGAGATCCGCTACCGGCCGCTCACTGACCTGGATGCGGCCAGTGATGAGGAGCCCACCCCGGTTGCCGAGCGCGACGAACTCGACGCCGTCTGCGATGCGGTGGTGGAGCTCAGCGCCGAGCCAGATGGCGACATCCTCGTCTTCTTCCCCGGTGAGCGCGAAATCCGTGACGCCGCCGAGGCCTTGGCCGAGACCGTACGTCACCACCGGAGGCTGGCCGGTGCGGACATTCTGCCCCTGTTCGGGCGGCTGTCCCTACAGGAGCAGAAGCGGGTATTCAACCCCGGCGGGCGCCGGCGTATTGTGCTGGCGACCAATGTGGCAGAGACCTCGCTGACGGTGCCGGGCATCAAGTACGTGATCGACACCGGCACCGCACGAATCTCCCGGTACTCCACACGTACCAAGGTGCAGCGACTGCCGATCGAGCCGATCAGCCAAGCCAGCGCCAATCAGCGTGCCGGCAGATGCGGACGCACCAGCGACGGCATCTGCATCAGGCTCTACGCCCAGCAGGACTTCGAGTCCCGCCCAGAATTCACCGACCCGGAGATCCTGCGGACCTCACTGGCCAGCGTGCTGCTGCAGATGTCGGCGATGGGCATCACCACCACGCCCCAGGAGCTGCTGGACTTCCCCTTCGTGCAGAAGCCTGATGCCAAGGCGGTCAATGACGCGGTGCGGCTGCTCTCTGAGCTCGGCGCCCTGGAGCGCTCGGGCCGGGTGACCTCCACCGGCCGACGGATCGCCGCGCTGCCGGTGGATCCCCGTCTGGCCCGCATGATGGTCGAAGCCGCACGCCGAGAGTGCCTCACCGAGGTCACCGTGCTGGCAGCGGGGCTGTCCATCCAAGACGTGCGCGAGCGCCCCGCCGAACAGCGCGACGCCGCAGACCAGTTGCACGCCCGTTTCACCGATGAGAAATCCGACTTCTCCGCCCTGCTGAACCTCTGGCGCTACCTCACCGAGAAGCAGGCCGAGCTCTCCTCCAGCCAGTTCCGCAAGCTGTGCCGCCGGGAGCATCTGAACTGGCTGCGCATCCGCGAGTGGCAGGACCTGGTCCATCAGCTCGGAGAGCTGGCCCAGCAGGGGAAACTCTCTCCCCGGCGGATCCGCACCCGCGACCCGGTGGACCACGTGAGCAAGCATGACCAGATCCACAAGTCGCTGCTGGCGGGACTGCTCAGCCACCTGGGCGTGTATAGCCCGCGCACCCGCGACTACCAGGGGGCACGCGGCACCCGCTTCGCGATCTTCCCCGGCTCCGGCCTGTTCAAGAAGAACCCGGATATGGTCATGGCCGCTGAGCTGGTGGAGACTTCCCGCCTGTGGGCCCGTGGAGTGGCGGCGGTGGACCCGGCGTGGGCCGAGGAGATCGGCGGACACCTGGTCAAACGCAGCTACACCGACCCCGTCTGGTCCGCCAAGCGTGGAGCGGTGGTGGCCACTGAACGAGTCACCCTCTTCGGCGTTCCCCTGGTGGCCGACCGCAGCGTCCTCTACGGGAAGATCGACCCCGAGTTCGCCGCCCAGGAGTTCATCCGGCACGCGCTGATCGAAGGCGACTGGAACACCCGGCATCATTTCGACCAGCGCAACCGGGCGCGGTTCAAGGAGATCGCCGAGCTGGAGGACCGCACCCGCCGCAAGGATCTCCGCGCAGCGGACCACCATCTGGTGGAATTCTTCGCCGAAAGGCTGCCGCCGCACATCACCTCCCAGCGAGCCTTCGACGCCTGGTGGAAGAAGCAGCGCCATGACACCCCAGATCTGCTGGACCTCCCGGATTCGACCCTGCTGGCGCCGGAGGCCGAGCAGGTGGACCTCGAGGCCTTCCCGGAGCACTTTGACCACGACGGGCTGAAGCTGGAGCTCACCTACGCCTACGAAGCCGGGGTGACCGTCCGGATTCCTGTGCTGTTCCTGAACCAGCTCGAACCCCACCGGTTTGAGTGGTTCATTCCCGGCCGGCGCACCGAGATGATCACCGCCCTGATCCGGTCCATGCCCAAGCAGCTGCGGCGCAATTTCGTTCCCGCCCCGGATGTCGCAGCCCAGGCACGCCAACAGGTGGAGCAGGAGTACGACGCCGCCAGCACACCTCTGCGCACCGCCCTCGCCACTGTGCTGAGACGGCTCAAGGGTGTGGTGGTGGAGCCCGGAGACCTGGACTTCGAGTCGCTGCCGGACCACCTGCGATTCACTTTCGGGGTGATCAGCGACCGGGGCCGGCTCCTGGACTCCGGATTCGACCTCGCTGAGCTTCAAGTGCGCTTCAGCGGTGAGAGCCGCGAAGCCATCGGCCGTTCGGTCACCCAGAAGCCTGCCCCCTCCCCTGCACAGCAGGGCCGCCCCGCCCAAGCCGTGCCGCTGGGTGCTGATCTGGGGCAGCGTCACCAGACCTCGTGGACGTTCGGCACCCTGCCCCAGCAGGTCTCCGCCGAAGCTGAAGGCCGGCAGGTCACCGGCTACCCCGCCCTGACCCCGGACCCCTCGACTGGTCAGGGCACATCCGGGGTCCGGGTCACCATCACCCAGTCCCCCCACGAGCAGCAGCGGACCCACCGGCGCGGCGTCGTCGCACTGCTGAGCGAGGTGCTTCCCTCCCCGCAGCGCTATGTGGTCGAGCATCTGAGCAACCGGGAACGGCTGGCCTTCGGGCAGTTCGGCGAGGTGGAGGAGCTGGTGAGCGAGTCCACCGCTGCCGTACTGGACCATCTGGTGCCCCAGCAGCTGCCCTACACCGCTGATGCCTTCCAGCAGCTGGCCCGGCAGGCGCGAGCTGATCTGATTGAGACGGTGCTCTCACTGACGGACGTGCTGGCCCAGGTCCTCACCCTGCACACGGAGGTCCGCGCCCGGCTCAGTGCGGTGAAGTCCGCCGCGCTGCAGCCGGCGGTGGCCGATATGCAGGCGCAGATCGCACAGCTGATCTATCCGGGGTTCGTCACCAGTACCGGCTTCGCCCGGATGCGCCACCTGCCTCGGTATCTCCGGGCGATGCTGGTGCGGCTGGATCGGCTGGAGTCCGGTCAGGGCGTGGCGCGGGATGCCACAGACATGCAGCAGGTCCAGCAGGTGGAGGATGAGTTCGACGCCGCGGTGGAGGCGGTGCCCCCGCAGCTGCCGGTGCCTGCCGAGCTGACCGGGGTGAAGTGGATGATTGAGGAGCTGCGGGTCAACTTCTTCGCTCAGCAGCTGGGCACCGCCGAGCCGGTGAGCGTGAAGCGGCTCCGCCGGGCGCTCAAGCAGGCTCAGACTGGCGGGCAGTAGCCCCGGGCACTGGGGAAGTGGCCGTTCAGTCCTGCTCCGCCGGGACGTGCTCAGCGTCGCCCATCAGGCGCAGCGCCACGCGCAGCTTCTCTGCGGACTCATCCATCTGCGCCGGGTCGGGATCCTGCATGGCCTTCGAGAAGTCGAAGTCTGCCAACGAGTTCGAGGGCCACACGTGCAGGTGCAGGTGCGGCACTTCATATCCGGCCACGACCAGGCCGGCCCGGGCGGAGCCGAAGGTCTCCACCTGCGCTTTGCCGATTCGCTGGGCCACGGTGGTCAGATGCGCCATCAGCTCACTGTCAGCATCGGTCCACCGGTCCACCTCCGTGCGGGGAACGACCAAGGTGTGGCCGTAGGCCAGCGGAGCTATCGAAAAGAACCCCACGCAGAGCTCGTCCTGCCACACAAAACGGGCCGGGAGCTCGCCACTGATCACCTTGCTGAACACAGTACTCATGGCTCCACTGTATCCCTCCGTTCCGGAGCGTGAACAGGGTTGCCTGCTACCCTGGTGACACCATGAGCACAAGCATCTCAACCCCTCCGGTGAAGGGCAGATCCACCCGTCAGAAGCGGGCTGTGTGGGCCGCGCTGAGCGAGCTGGAGGACTTTGTCTCCGCCCAGGAGCTGCACCGGATTCTCAGTGACCGCGGAGAAAAGGTGTCCCTGGCCACGGTCTACCGGGTGCTGCAGAACCACCAGGAGGAGGGGCTGCTGGATGTCCTGCGGCCCGATGATGGGGAGGCGATCTACCGCCGCTGCGCCGCGGAGGTCCACCACCACCACCTGGTATGCCGCAGCTGCGGGCTCGCCGTGGAGTTCGAAGCCCCGGAAATGGAGTCCTGGGTCGCCCGGCTGGCCGGGGCCAACGGGTTCACCGAAGTGCGGCACACCCTGGAGGTTTACGGCCTCTGCCAGAGCTGCTCCGCAGCCTAGAGCGCTGATGAGCGAGCATCCGCAGCAGCGAGCAGGTGCCCTGATCCTGCACGGCTTCACCTCCACGCGCGAGTCCATGCGCCCGGTGGCAGATGCTGCCGCCGCGGCTGGTTACCAGGTGGAGCTGCCGCTGCTTCCCGGACACGGCACCCAGTGGCAGGACTTGGCGGCCACTCCGGCCGAAGCACTGTGGGAAGCCGTCACTGACGCCTATGCGCGGCTGCGTGCGGACTGCGACGTCGTGGTTCCTGTGGGGCTGTCCATGGGCGGGGCGCTGGCACTGTGGGTCGCCGCGCAGGAGAAGTCCGCAGGCGTCGTCGTCATTAACCCGGGGCTGCGGCTGAAGCCGGGCACTGGACGGCTGGCCCGGATCCTGTGGCGAGCCAAACCGACCGTCGCGGCAGTCGCCGGGGACATCGCCAAGCCCGGCGTCACCGAGGAGGCCTACGAGGTCACGCCGCTGCGCGCGGTGGTTCAGCTGGACCGGATCTTCGCCCGGGCTCGGGCTGCACTTCCCATCCTGGCCTGTGCAGGAACTCCTGTGCTGCTGCTGCGTTCCCCCATCGACAATGTGGTCGGCTCCGGCTCAGCAGAGTTGCTGAAACGCTCAGTGCCGCAGACCCAGGAGGCGATTCTGCGCCGCAGCCGGCACGTGGCACCACTGGATCATGATGCGCAGCTGATAGGCAGACGCACCACTCAGTTCATTGAGTCCGCTGTGACGGCGGCGAACCGGGCCCGCTGACGCCGGCCCACCAGCAGGCACACCACGTAGATCAGGAAGCTGATCGTGGTGATATAAGGGCTGATGGGCACCGTCCCCATAATGGCGATCATAATGCCGGCCACCGCTGAGAACAGGGCGAAGCCGCAGGAGAGCAGCACCACCACCACGGGGCGGCGTGCGACTTTCAGTGCTGCCGCACTGGGGACCACCAGCAGCGCCAGCACCAGCAGCGCCCCCACCACCTGCACACTCATGGCCACGGCCCCGCCGAGCAGGACCATGAATGCGATGGTCAGCAGGTTGACGTGGACGCCGCGGGCGGCCGCCAGCTGCGGATCCACTGAGGAGAACATCAGCGGGCGCCAGATGAGGATAAGGATCACACTGATCAGCACCGCCACGGAGATCAGCGTCCGGGTCTGCATATCGTCAACGCCGACGATCTGACCGGTGAGCAGACCGAACTTATTCGCGGTCCGGCCCTGATACAGGTAGAGGAAGAGGATACCGAGTCCCATCCCGAACGGCATCAGCACCGCGGTCACTGCGCTGACCTCCCGGTCACGGATGCTGAGCACACCGATCAGCGCAGCCGCCGCGACCGCTCCCAGGGTGGAGCCCAGAACCACGTCGAGGCCCATCAGCAGGAACAGTGCGGCCCCGGCGAAGCTGATTTCGGCGATCCCATGGACGACCAGACCGGCGCGGCGCAGGTTGATGAAGACGCCGATGATTCCGCCCATCAGGCCCAGCACAGCGGCGGTGAGCACCGAGTTCTGCACCAGTTGGAACAGCTCCCAGTAGTTCTCTGTGCTGAATGAGGCGGCCAGTCGCTCAAGCATGGTGGGTCCCCTCGGAGTGTTCGCCCATCACGACCAGTCGCCCTCTGTGTTCGATCACTTCCACAGGTGATTGATACAGCTCGGTCAGCACCTCGGAGCGCATCACCTCCTGCACAGTACCGACCCGGTGGGCTCCGCGTGCGAAGTACAGAACACGGTCGACATGCTCGATGACCGGATTGATCTCATGGGTGACGAAGACGACCGCAGCTCCGCGGTCCACCGCCTGCTGGCGGATCAGCTCGGTGATCGCGCGCTGATGGTTCAGGTCCAGCGAGTGCAGCGGCTCGTCGCACAGCAGCAGCCCGGGGTCACCGGCCAGCGCCTGGGCGGCCCGCAGCCGCTGCTGCTCACCTCCGGAGAGAACCCCCACCGGGCGCTGGGCATAGTCCTGTGCGCCGACCTGCTCGATCAGTTCGTCGATGCGTCTTCGGGCTCGGCGGCTGACCCATGGCAGCCCGTACTTATGCCCTTCGAGGCCCAGGGCCACCAGGTCGCGGGCGCGCAGCGGGGTCTCCAGCTCCAACTGGTGGTGCTGCGGTATGTAGCCCACCTGCGACGACCCCCGGCGTACAGGTCTTCCCATCACCTCGACGGTGCCGGCGGTGAGCCGCTGCAGCCCCAGCAGCACTTTGAGGAAGGTGGATTTGCCGGCCCCGTTGGGGCCCAGCACGGCCAGGAACTCCCCACGCTGTAGGGAGATGTCGACCTCCGACCAGAGACTGCGCGCGCCGAATCCGACAGCAGCGGCCTCCAGCTGCAGTGCTGGGTCGGTCAACGCATCTCCTCCAGGGCGCCTTCCAGGAGGTCGAGGTTGGCCTCCATCCACTCCAGATACCCGTCCGAGTCCTCCGGCAGGGTCTCGGTGAACTCGAGCACCACCGCGTCGGCGGACTCGGCGGCATCGCGGATCCGGGCTGCCTGCTGGGTCTCGGTCTGGGGGTTGAACACCAGCAGGTCCACCTCTTCCGCCAGGCCGAGCGCCTCAGAGTACAGCCGTGGTGAGACATCGTCGCCGTGCTCCACGGCACTGAGGAACTCCACCGGGGTCGCGTTGTCAAAACCGGCATCATCCAGCAGGAACCCGCTGACGGCCTCGGTGGCCAAATAGCTCAGACCCTCAGCGCTCAGCTCACGGTTCCGCTGGGCCAGGGCGTCGAGATCACCGGCGAGCGCCTCAGCGTTCTCGGAGTAGAAGTCCGCGTTCTCGGGAGCCAGCTGGCCCAGATGCTCAGCGAAATCGAGCACGAACTCGCTCATCTGGGTCAGGTCGTACCAGATGTGCTCGTTCTCCCAGTCTCCGCCGGCGTCCTCCCCGTGCTGGTTGTCCCCTGGGATCAGCTGATAGACCTGGTCATCCTTGTCGGCGGCGGAGGCCAGCAGCGTCATAAAAGCGTCGTAGCCGCCACCGTTGGCGATGATCACGTCTGAATTCTCCACCTGCAGCCGGTCCTGCGGCGTGGCCTCGTAGGAGTGGGGGTCCACCGCCGTGGAGTCGACCATCGGCACCACCTCCACGGTGTCTCCGGCAATCCCCTGCACGAGGTCGGTATAGACGTCAATGGAGGCCACCACGGTCAGTCCGGTCTCTTCTGCTGAAGCATCTGACTCCGGGGCAGCAGCGTCCTGAGAATCGTCTCCGCAGCCTGCGAGCAGCAGCATCCCGACACACGCAGCGGCGGCCAGAAAAGATTTTTGCATTCGCCCAGAGTACACTTGTTGCAAACTGTTCTCAATGTCAGCAGGCGCGCCCTCAGGCGTTGTCCACCGAATGCTGGCGCCTGCTGTCGCGGGCCTGAGTGATGTCATGAATCTCGCCGACGAGCACTTCCAGGATGTCCTCCAGGAACAGGATGCCCACTGTCTCCCCGGCGTCGTCCATCACGCGCGCAAGGTGCGAGCCGGAGGCCTGCATCGCCGCCAGGCAGCTGTCGAGGTCATCACGGGTGCGCATATTGCCCAGCGAGCGCACCACAGTGACCGGGACCGGCGCGTCGACTGAAGCCTCCGGCAGCGCCATGACGTCCTTGAGGTGCAGGTACCCAGAGTACGCGCCGGATTCGGACTCGACGACGAATCGGGAGAACCCTGTGCGCCCGACGGCCTTCTCCACCTTGGTCGGGGTCACGTCCTGGGGGACGGTGACCAGTTCCTCCACCGGAACCATGATTTCTTCAGCCGTGTGCTCGGTGAAGTCCAGCGCCCCGGCGATGATCCCGGCCTCGTCCGTCATCGTCCCACCACGTTTGGACTCCGCGACGATGGACTCCAGCTCCTCGAGGGTGAAGGTGGAGATCACCTCATCGCGCGGGGTGACCCCCAAGGCCCGCAGAGTCAGGTTCGCGAAGCTGTTCAGCAGCCAGATCACCGGCATGAACACCCGGTAGAGCAGCACCAGGGGCGGGGCCAGCAGCAGCACCGCCCGGTCAGCCACTGAGACGGCAAAATTCTTCGGGACCATCTCCCCGAAGGTGACGTGCAGGAAGCTGACCAGCATCAGCGCCACCACCAGACTGACGGCATAGCTGGCCGCATCCGGCAGCCGCAGCGCCTCGAACGGCACCTCGAGCATATGGTGGATGGCGGGTTCGGCCATCAGCAGCAGCAGCAGCGAGCAGACGGTGATGCCCAGCTGGGCGATGGCCAGCATCTGGCTGACGTGCTCCATGGCATAGAGCGCCGTCTTTGCCCGCTTCGACCCCGCGTCGGCTTTGGGTTCGATCTGGCTGCGCCGGGCCGAAAGCACGGCGAACTCCCCGGCCACGAAGAACGCGTTGCCGGCTAACAGCACCACCAGCCATACCAGGCCCCACAGCTCTGAGGTCATCGTCCCCCCGTCCGTTGCCGTTCGGCGCGCTCTTCGGCAAGCTTCCGGACTTGCTCGGCATGCGCCTCCAAGGCTGCGCGGCGGGCCTCGGGGTCAGGCAGGAACTTCAATCGGTCGATCCGCCGGCCGTCGATGCCGACCACCCGGAGCCGTCCGGCCGGGAACTCCACCTCGTCCCCCAGGGCGGCCACCCGCCCCAGCTCATTGAGGATGAATCCGGCCACCGTTTCATAGGCGGAATTCTCCGGGATCTCCAACTCCAAGATCTGCGCATTGATCTCATCAGGGCGCATCAGGCCCGGGAAGTACCACTCCCCTGCGGCGGACTGGAGCACCCCGGGTGTGAGGGCGTCATGCTCGTCGGCGACTTCGCCGACGATCTCCTCCACCAGATCCTCCAGGGTCACCACCCCGGCAGTCCCCCCATATTCGTCCTCCACCACTGCCATCTGCAGGGGCGCCCGGCGCAGCTCGGCCAGCAGGGCGTCAAGGTGAATGGTCTCCGGGACTCGCGCCACCTCACTCATCACCGTGGCGGCCACCAGCGGTTCGCGTTTGCCGCGCGGAACGGCCACCGCCTTCTTCACATGGACGACGCCGCGCACCTCGTCGATCCCCGACTCGCCCAGCACGGGAAACCGGGAATGGCCGGTGCGCCGGGCGGTGTCGATCAGCTCGTCCAGGGAGGCCTCGGCGTCGATGGTGACCATCCGCGGCCGCGGAGTCATCACATCAGTGGCAGTCTGGTCGGCGAAGCGGAGTGTCCGGTCCAGAAAGGTGGCGGCCTGCTCATCCAAAGTACCGAGGCTGGCGGAGCGGCGGACCATGGCCGAGAGCTCCTCGGGAGTGCGCGCCCCGGAGAGCTCCTCCTTGACCTCGAGTCCGAACCGGTGAAGCACTTTGTTGGAGAAACCGTTGAGCACGATGATCAGCGGTCTGAACACTGCGGTGAAGACAAGCTGGGGGCGGGCCAGAGCGCGCCCGATCCGGAAAGATTCAGCCACTGCCAGGTTTTTCGGCACCAGCTCACCCATCAGCATGGTGGCCAGAGTGGCAATGATCATCGCCACGAATAGTGAGACGCCGAAGGCCGCGGCATCCGGAACTCCGGCGGCCTCGATGACAGGCCGCAGCAGCGTGCCCAGCGCCGGTTCTGTCACATAGCCGATCAGGAGGGTGTTCAGGGTGATGCCCAGCTGGCAGCTGGAGAGCTGGGTCGACAGAGACTTCAGGCATCGCATCAGCGGCACCGCACGCTTATCGCCCAGATCCACTGCGCGCTGAACTGTCGGCTGGTCGAGCGCCACCAGGGCGAATTCAACGGCGACGAAGAACCCGTTGCCGAGGATCAGCAGAATGCCGACCAGAAGGAGGATCCACTCCACTTAGCGCAGCCACCTCCGCGCTGGACTAATGAGAGACAGCAAGCCAGTCCGGGGAACGCCGGGTTGTCGATACTCCATAAGAATCCTGATTCTACACCGCGCCCGGGGCGCGGACTCCTCCGCTGCCGCTGGTCAGTGGCGAGCCGCTGGGCCTCACGTCCAGCCGGTGGGAACGGGCTTGCCCTCCTCGTAGCCGGCAGCTGATTGGACGCCGACGACTGCACGCTGGCGGAACTCCACCTGGGTGCGGGCACCGGCATAGGTGAAGGAGGAGCGGACACCGGCGGTGATGGAGTCCATCACGTCCTCAACGCCGGGCCGCGCCGGGTCCAGGAACATGGTGGAGGTGGAGATTCCCTCTTCGAACATGCCCTTCCGGGCACGGGAGAACGCCGACTCCGTCGAGGTGCGGTGCTGAACCGCACGGGCCGAGGCCATCCCGTAGCTCTCCTTGTACCGGCGCCCGTCGGCAGCGGTGAGCAGGTCCCCGGGAGACTCATAGGTCCCGGCCAGCCAGGAGCCGATCATCACCTGGGAGGCGCCTGCGGCCAGGGCCAGTGCGATGTCTCGGGGGTATCGCACGCCTCCATCGGCCCAGACGTGGGCATTGAGCTCCCGGGCGGCTTGGGCACACTCCAGCACGGACGAGAACTGCGGTCTGCCCACCGCCGTCATCATTCGGGTGGTGCACATCGCCCCCGGCCCTACGCCCACTTTGACGATGTCCGCCCCTGCCTCGATCAGTTCACGGGTTCCCGCGGCGGTAACTACGTTCCCGGCGACCACGGGCACGGGCTGCTCCAGCGCCTGCACGACACGCCGCACCTCACCCAGGGCCTCGATCATTTTCTGCTGGTGCCCGTGGGCGGTGTCGACCACCAGCACATCCACACCGGACTCCAGCAGCGACTCGGCGTTTCCGCGCACGTCCCCGTTGATGCCCACCGCCGCGGCGACCTTCAGCCGTCCGGACCGGTCCACGTTCGGGCGGTAGATGGTCGAGCGCAGAGCGCCTGCTCGGGTGAGGACTCCCAGCAGCTCCCCGGAGGCGGTGGTGACCGGCGCGTAGTTGGTCCCGGCCGACTCCATGGCCGCGAAGGCCGGCTCGAGGGCCACTGCGGAGGCGGCGTCGTCGGGCAGCAGGTCCTGGTCGGTGAACTGCACCTGCGGCATCCGCATCAGCGAGGCTACCGAGGAGAACCTGTCCACCCCGGCGGTGTCCGCGGCGGTGACCACTCCGGCCAGCTGGCCGGCGTCGTCCACCACGCACACCGCCCCGTGATTGCGCTTGTCCAGCAGATGCAGGACGTCAAGAGCAGTGTCGCTGCCGGTGACCTTCAGGGGGGTCTCCAGCACCGGGTGCCGGGACTTCACCCAGTCGGTGACCTCCCGGATGATTCCGGTGGGCACATCCTGCGGCAGCACCCCCAGGCCGCCGCGGCGGGCCATGGTCTCCACCATGCGCCGGCCGGTCACCGCTGTCATATTCGCTGCGATCAGCGGCGTGGAGCTGCCGGTCCCGTCGTCGGCGGAGAGGTCCACCTCGAAGCGCGAAGACGCCGCGGAGCGGGACGGAATGAGGAACACGTCCGCGTAGGTGAGGTCGTAGTCGGGGTCACTGATCAGTTGCATCACGGACACGATACCGTGAACGGTGGCAACCAACCGGAGAAAGTCATTATGCTTGATGGCGAATGATCCACTGAGGCACGACGCTGTGCCCGGCAACCAGATCGCAATGGAAGAGGCGTATTCACAGTGCCAGAGCTAACGTCCAGCCGTCTCGCGGAAGAATTTCCCGGCAACGAATGGCTGGTCGCCGACATTTATGACCAGTTCCGACTAGACCCGGACTCGGTAGACCGGAAATGGGCGGACATCTTCCGCAACCTGGAGGCTGAATCGGCCAACGGTGGTCCAGACCAAGCTCAGGCGGACACTGCAGCGCAGCAGAAACCCGCCTCCGGCGACGCCGCCGAGAAAACACCCCGGAAGAGCGTCGACTCTGAGCCGGATGCCAGCAATCAGAAGCCGGTGGATGAGACCACCCCGTCCACCGCCAAGCCTGCTGAGCCTGAGGCCTCGCAGAAGCCTCAGGCGGAGAAGAGCTCCGCACCGGCCTCCAAGCCGCCGGCACGCCGCCAGGCGGCCACGCGCCGCGCTGATCCCACCCGCCCCATCCCCTCGGAGCCAGCCAAGGGTGGCTCCAGCGAGAAGGCGCCGAAGCCCCAGGAGGATGAGCACAAAGTCCTCAAGGGCATCGCGAAGGCGATCGCCGCAAATATGGACGCCTCGCTGGAGGTGCCCACCGCGACCACAGTGCGTGCAGTCCCGGCGAAGCTGCTGATCGACAACCGCACGGTGATCAACAATCACCTCCGGCGCACCCGTGGCGGGAAGGTCTCCTTCACGCACCTGGTCGGCTATGCAATGCTCAAGGCGCTGCGGGGGCACCCCTCGATGAACGTCACCTATGACGTGGTCGATGGCAAGCCCACCGCAGTGCACCCCGCGCATGTGAACTTCGGGCTCGCGATCGACATGCCGCGCCCCGACGGGACCCGCGCACTGATCGTGCCGAACATCAAAGCAGCCGAGCAGCTCAGCTTCACCCAGTGGTGGGCCGCGTATGACGATCTCGTCAAGCGCGCCCGTGATAACAAGCTCTCCCCCGAGGACTACTCCGGGACCACCGTGAGCCTGACCAACCCCGGCGGCATCGGCACCGTGCACTCGGTCCCCCGGCTGTCCAAGGGACAGGCCGTCATTGTGGGTGTTGGTGCACTGGAGTACCCGGCGGAATTCCAGGGCGCCTCGGAGAAGACGCTGAACAATCTGGCGGTTTCCAAGGTCATCACCTTGACCTCCACCTACGACCACCGCGTGATCCAGGGTGCCGGATCCGGGGAGTTCCTCAAGACCATCCACGAGATGCTGCTGGGCAGGGACGATTTCTACGAGGAGATCTTTGAGGCTCTCCGCATCCCCTATCAGCCCATCCATTGGTCAGCCGATATTCAGGTCAATCCTGAGGAGCAGATCAACAAGGTCGCGCGGATCCAGCAGCTCATCCACTCCTATCGGGTCCGGGGCCACCTGATGGCTTCGGTGGACCCGCTGGAGTACAAGATGCGGGCCCACCCGGACCTGGACATCGAGAACCACGGGCTGACCCTGTGGGACCTCGACCGCGAATGGCCCACCGGGGGCTTCGGGGGGAAGCAGTCCCTGCCGCTGCGCTCCATCCTCGGTGTGCTGCGCGACACCTACTGCCGCAACACCGGCATCGAATTCATGCACCTGCAGTCGCCTGAGGAGCGGGATTGGTTCCAGGAGGAGGTCGAGCACCCCTACACCAAGCCCAGCCGGGACGAACAGTTCCGGATTCTGGCCCGACTGAACTCAGCAGAGGCGTTTGAGACCTTCCTGCAGACGAAGTTCGTGGGCCAGAAGCGCTTCTCCCTCGAAGGTGGCGAGTCGCTCATTCCGCTGCTGGACACCATCCTCTCCGGTGCGGCCGATGAGGGACTCGACGAGGTGGCCATCGGCATGGCCCACCGCGGGCGCCTCAACGTGCTCACCAACATCGCAGGGAAGACCTATGCGCAGGTCTTCCGCGAGTTCGAGGGACGGGAAGCCGGCACCGGCTCCGGTGACGTGAAGTACCACCTGGGCACCCGGGGGTCCTTCACCTCCGACCGCGGGAACACGACCCGCGTGTATCTGGCCGCCAACCCCTCCCACCTGGAGGCAGTCAATCCAGTCCTTGAAGGCGTCGTGCGTGCCATGCAGGACCGGCTGGACCGCGGAGCGGACAAGCTCGACAGCTTCTCGGTGATGCCGCTGCTGATCCACGGCGACGCAGCCTTCGCCGGACAGGGCGTGGTGGCGGAGACGCTGAACATGTCCCAGCTGCGCGGCTACCGCACCGGCGGCACCGTACATGTGGTGGTCAACAACCAGGTCGGTTTCACCACTGCGCCCTCTGCGGCGCGGTCCATGACCTACTGCACGGATATGGCCAAGGCCATCCAGGCTCCGATCTTCCACGTGAACTCCGATGACCCGGAATCCGTCGCCCGCGTGGCCCAGCTGGCCTTCCGGTACCGGCAGCGGTTCAACAAGGACGTGGTGATCGACCTGGTCTGCTACCGCCGCCGCGGTCACAACGAAGGCGACGACCCCTCGATGACCCAGCCGAAGATGTACAACCTCGTCGAGGCCAAGCGCACCACCCGCCGGCTCTACACCGAAGCTCTGGTCGGACGCGGTGACATCACGCAGGAGGAGGCCGACCAAGCCCTGGCGGACTACCGCCAGCGGCTGGAGCGCGTCTTCACCGAGACCCATGCGGCACAGACACAGCCGATCTCCACTGTCGAGCGAAGCGGGGGACCCTCCAGCAGCGACCTCGCTCCCACCGCCTCCCAGGAGGAGGAGGAGACTCCGGAGCGTTCGCCGCAGGACACCGCCATCAGCAGCGAGCAGCTGGCGCACATCGGCGAGGTCCACACCAACATTCCCGACGGATTCACTCCGCACCCGAAGCTGAAGTCCCTGCTGGAGAAACGCGCGAAGATGTCACGCGAAGGCGGCATCGACTGGGGCTTCGCCGAGATCGCCGCGTTTGGCTCCCTGCTCATGGAGGGCATCCCGGTACGGATGTCGGGTCAGGACTCGCGCCGCGGCACCTTCGTGCAGCGCCACGCGGTCTTCCACGACCGCAACAACGGCGACGAGTGGTACCCGTTGAAGAACCTCAGTGACGACCAGGGCAGGTTCTTCATCTACGACTCCCATCTCTCGGAGTACGCGGCGCTGGGCTTCGAATACGGCTATTCGGTGGAGAGCCCCAACTCGCTGGTGCTGTGGGAGGCCCAGTTCGGCGACTTCGTCAACGGTGGCCAGATCATCATCGACGAGTTCGTGGCCACTGCGGAGCAGAAGTGGGGCCAGCGCTCCTCCCTGGTCATGCTGCTCCCGCACGGCTATGAGGGGCAGGGTCCCGACCACTCCTCCGGGCGCCCCGAGCGTTTCCTTCAGCTGTGCGCCGAAGACAACATGACTGTGGTCATGCCCTCCACCGGGGCCAATGTGTTCCACCTGCTGCGCCGGCAGGCCGTGGCTCGTCCGCGCCGCCCGCTCATCGTGTTCAGCCCCAAGCAGCTGCTGCGGCTGAAGGCAGCGGCCAACTCGGTCGAGGACTTCACCACCGGGACGTTCCAGGAAGTCATCCCGGACCGGGACGTGGATCCCAAGAAGGTCAAGCGAGTGGTCGTGGTCTCCGGGCGGCTGTACTACGACCTGGTGGCCAAACGCAACAAGCACGACGACGACACCACCGCCATCGTGCGGCTCGAGCAGCTCTATCCGATGCCGGTGGAGACCCTGCAGCAGGAACTCGACAAGTACACCGAGGCAGAGTCCTTCATCTACGCCCAGGATGAGCCCGTGAACCAGGGCCCATGGCCGTTCTTCGGAATGAACTTCGCTCCCCAGCTGTCCCAGGATTTCTCCCTGGTGGCACGGCCTGAGTCCGCGGCCACCTCGGTCGGGCAGGCGAAGCGCCATGCTGAGGAGCTGGACGCGCTGCTCGCCCAAGCCTTCCCGCACCTGGATCAGTGATGGATGAGGAGTCGCCCTCGCGGAGGGTCAGGCTGGTGGCCGTCGGCGACGAGCTGTTGACCCCTGCGGCCGACCCCCGCGCTCTGGGATGGTTCGGCCGTGTGCTGTCGAAGACGCCGTTGGAGGGCCTCCAGCTGGAGCCCTATGTCCTCGCCGTGCCCGGGGAGGGCGTAGAAGCTCTCTCCAAGCGCTGGGAGGCGGAGGCGGCGTCGCGGTTCGGGCCCATTGCCGGCAGCGAGGCCGCCGAGCGTTACCTCCTGGTGGCGCTGAACGATAAGGACCTGCGAGACGCCTCCTCAGCGCGGGCTCGGCTGAACCTGGCCAACATTCTGGACCGGGCGTCCCAGCAGGGCATCAGGTGCTTCGTGGTGGGACCGGTGCCCGGATTGGATCCGGACCACAACCGGCGCGTGGCTGAGCTCAACCGGGCCTATATGGACGTCGCCGAACGCCGCGGACACACCTATGTGGACGCCTTCACCCCGCTTGCCGATCATGCCCAGTGGCGCACGGATCTCACTGCCAATGAAGGCCGGCCCGGACAGGCAGCCTTCGGCCTGATCGCCTGGCTGGTGCTGCACCGCGGCTGGTACGCCTGGCTGGGCATTAACGAGTAGAGCTCCACCAGTTGACCTGATGGAGCTCTACGTCGCTGATGATGCTCAGGCGTTCGGCCGCTTGCCGTGGTTGGCACTGTTCTTGCGGCGCGCCTTACGCTTACGTCCACGCTTACCCATAGTGGACTCCTTTCGTCGACAACCCGCCCAAGTTTACAGGAACATCTTCAGTGGCGGGCTTCAACCTTGATCTGACTGATGCGCTGGATGATGGTCAGCTTCAGTGTCTCCGGAGCCTGCTCGGTGCAGGAGCGTTTGACCACGGAGCGGATCAGGCACTCGAGATCGTAGTCCGAGGCGCACTCCGGGCAGTCGCTGAGGTGATCTTGGACATCATTGATGTCGTCCCGGGACAGTGCTCCGTCCAAGTACTCGTAAATGCGTTCCAGGCGTTCTACGGCCTCCGCCGTCGACTCGCAGTCCCTGCAGTTCTCAGTGCCCATCAGGTTTCCTCCGGCCGCCTAAAGCCGCGCTCCCGCGCGTAGTCCGATAACAGATTCCGCAGCAGTTTCCTTCCCCGGTGCAGTCGGGACATCACTGTCCCGATGGGGATGTTGAGGATCTCCGCAATCTCTTTGTAGGCGAACCCCTCCACGTCGGAGAAGTACACCGCCAGCCGGAACTCCTCGGGAATCTGCTGAAGCGCTTCTTTGACGTCGGTGTCCGGAAGGTGGTCGAGCGCCTCCGCCTCGGCCGAGCGCAGTCCCGAACTGGTGTGCTCAGCCGCTTGGGCCATCTGCCAGTCCTCGACCGTGTCGGTGTTGGCCTGCTGCGGCTGGCGCTGCTTCTTGCGGTAGATGTTGATGTAGGTGTTGGTGAGGATCCTGTACAGCCATGCTTTGAGATTGGTGCCAGGCTTGTACTGGTGGAACGCCGAATACGCCTTCGTGTACGCCTCCTGGACCAGATCCTCGGCGTCCTGAGGATTACGGGTCATGCGCATCGCCGCCGAGTACAGCTGATCCACGTACTGCAGCGCCTCACGCTCGAACCTGGTCCGGCGCGCGGCCTCGGTCTCCGCAGCAACGTCGATCTCCTCGGACAATGTGGAGGCAGGGGCAGTGTGCTCACTCATCACTGCCGAGTCTACGCCCACCACCTGATCCTTCGCGGGACGGTCTAACACGGCCACATTCATGCTAGTGAGAACCACCGCAGGGGCTCCCACATTCCTCACCAGTTGGTAGATTAGACCCGGACAAGCGTTTTAAGGCGCGGGACTGAAGCCTCAAGGAGGAACTAGCATGACTCTGATCCGCAAATTCGCCCGGCCGCTGCTCGGCGCCACCTTCATCTATGACGGTGTGGAGAAGCTGCGCAACCCCGATGAGGCTGCGGAGGAGCTCTCACCCGCTCTGAACGACATTTCCGGCTTCGTTCCGCAAGCTGAGCAGCTGTCAGCGAACCCCCGCCTCACCGCACAGGTGCTCGGCGGGGTCCAGGTCGCTGCGGGACTCGCGCTGGCTGTAGGCAAGTTCCCCCGCGTGGCAGCCTTCGCGCTCAGCGGGGCGCATAAGTTGAACTCCTACGCCGAGTTCCGCTCCGCCGAACTGCAGTCTCCCGGTGATGAGGTAGTGCAGCGGAAGATCCTGCTGAAGAACATCGCCATACTCGGTGGCTTGAGCTTCGCGCTGGTGGACCTCAACGGTCGGCCGTCCCTGGCTTGGCGGGCGGAGCACATCTCCAAGCGCGCCAAGAAACAGGGCACCCGGTTCGGGGACAACACCCGCAAATGGGCCGAACACCTCGGCGATGACGCGGCCAAGACGCTGAGCTCCTGGGAGAAGGACGCGAAGAAGAGCTTCAAGAAGACCGAGAAGCAGGCGCGAAAAGCCGTGCGCTCGGCTGCTGCTCAGGCGAACAAAGCCAAGGACAAGGTGTCCTGAACCCAGAGCCTCCGGTGAATACGCACCAGCACACCGCCGCGCCGTCAGTCCCGGAATCGGACCCTGGGTGGCCAGCTCCACACCGCTCTTCGCCGGTGCACGGGCAGGTGACGGTGCCTGCCTCCAAGTCACTGACCAACCGGTACCTGCTGCTGGCGGCTTTGGCGCAGGGGCCCAGCGTGGTGGTTCACCCGCTGGACTCCCGCGACTCCTCCCTGATGCTGGGCGCCCTGGAGGCCCTCGGTGCAGGGACAGAGCACATCGAGAGATGGGACGCCAGCGGTGAGGCTGCCGTGCGCCTGACCCCGCTGGGCCTGACCCCGCTAAGCCTGAACCCGCGGCCACCGAGCAGCGAGCCGGTCTCGGTCGACTGCGGCCTGGCCGGCACCGTGATGAGGTTCTTGCCCGCCGTCGCCGCGCTCACACGGCGGCGAGTGCGGTTCGACGGCGACCCTGAGGCTCGAATACGCCCCATGGGCGCGGTCCTTGAGGGGCTGCGCGCACTCAGTGCGCAGGTCCAGGAGGAGGGCACCGCCGGGCACCTCCCCTTCGTGGTCCACGCCCCGGAGGGCATCAGCGGCGGCGAGGTCAGCATCGATGCCTCTGCCTCGAGCCAGTTCGTCTCCGGGCTGCTGCTGGCCGCACCCAGCATGCCGCAGGGGCTCACCCTGCGCCACACCGGCACCGAGGTTCCCTCGTTGGAGCATGTGGAGATGACGCTGCAAGTCCTGGCGGAGCTGGGCGTGGAGACCAGCTCTCCAGCCCCATTCACCTGGCGTGTGGAACCGGGGCCCATCGCTCCCTTCACCGTCCGGGTCGAACCCGATCTCTCCAACGCCGGACCCTTCCTGTGCGCCGCAGCCGTCACCTCCGGCGAGGTGAGTATGCCCGGATGGCCGCTGGAGTCCACGCAGATCGGACGCCGGTGGCCGAAGCTGCTGAGCGACTTCGGCTGCGAAGTGTCATTGACCCCGACCTCGGAGACCACCGGTACGCTCACCGTCCGCGGGCCGACACAGCTGGTGAGCCCGGGTGCCATCGATGGCACCGCAGAGCTGACGCCGACCGTCGCCGCCCTGGCCGCACTGTGCGCCGGTGAGACCACGTTCACCTCCGTGGGGCACCTGCGCGGCCACGAGACCGACCGGATCGCCGCGCTGGTGCGTGAGGTGCGCCGCCTGGGCGGTACCGCTGAGGAGACCGCAGACGGTTTCCGGATCCTCTCCCCGGTCAGATCCCCGGCCACCGTGCTGAGCTACGCCGATCACCGGATGGCGACTTTCGCAGCAGTGCTGGGGCTTGCCGTCCCCGGTGTCGTGGTGGAGGACATCGGCAGCACCGCCAAGACCATGCCTGATTTTCCGCACCGGTGGTCCGCTCTGGTAGGCGCATGAGCCGTTGGGACTCCTGGGATGAATCCCGGGTGCGGGTGCGGCCGAACAAGCGTGGCTCCCGTCCCCGCACCAAAGAGACACCTGACTACTCCAGCGCTCCGCTGGCCCGCGTAGTCCAGGTGGACCGAGGTCGTTACACCTGTTTCCTGGAGGCCGATGCTTCTGCCCCGGAGCGCGTGGTGACAGCCATGCGGGCCAAAGCGCTGCGCCGCTCTCCAGTGGTCCCCGGGGACATAGTGCGGCTTGCCGGTGACACCTCCGCCGCCCCGGGCACCCTGGCCCGCCTGGTGAGCATCGAAGAGCGGCGTACCCTGCTGCGTCGCTCCGCCGACGACACCGACGAGGCCGAGCGAGTCATCGTCGCCAATGCAGACCAGCTGCTGATTGTCGTGGCCTCTGCGGATCCCGAACCGCGAACCGGGTTCATCGACCGGGCCCTCGCCGCCGCCTACGACGCCGGCATCGAACCGATACTGCTGATCACCAAGGCGGACCTCGCCCCCGACCCTACGGACCCCGCCGGGCTGGTGTCCCACTACGCCGAGCTCGATCTGCCCACTGTCATCTCCGGCCACACCGCGGATCAGCAGCTCGCTGCCGCCGCCCAGGAGCAGCTGCGCACTATGCTGGCCGGGAAGGTGACCGTGCTCATCGGGCACTCAGGGGTGGGGAAGTCGACCATGGTCAATGCTCTCACCGGCGCCGACCGCGCCACCGGCGGCGTCAACGCAGTCACCGGGCGGGGACGGCACACGTCATCGTCAGCAGTGGCTCTGCGCGTGGAGCCCGACGGGTGGGTGGTCGACACCCCGGGTGTCCGCAGCTTCGGCCTGGCGCATGTGCACCCCGATGATGTCCTTGCCGCCTTTGAGGATCTCGTGGAGGGTTCTGCCTCCTGTGAGCCAGGCTGCCGGCATGAATCCCCCGCCGGGGGTTGCGCGCTGGACGAATGGGTGGAGCAGGGCCATGCCGGCGACCACGGCCCAGCACGCCTAAGAAGTCTGCGGAACCTGCTCCACTCACTCCAGGGCAGCCCCGAGGATGAAACCGAGAAACACCTCGGTGCACCGTAGAGTAAAGTCATGAGCCTCGCCTCCAGTCCCTACACCGAAGACCTCCGTCTGGCCCATATGATCGCTGACGCGGTCGATGCACAAACCATGCGGCACTTCCACCGGATGGACTTCACCGTGGAGACCAAACCGGATCTGACCCCGGTGACGGTCGCCGACCGGGAGGCCGAGGATCTGATCCGTGCTCAGCTGGCCCGAGCCCGCGGCAGGGACGCCGTCTACGGCGAGGAGTATGGGGAGACCGGCTCCGGTCCACGGCGCTGGGTCCTGGACCCCATCGACGGAACCAAGAACTTCATTCGGGGAGTGCCGGTCTGGGCCACGCTGATCGCCCTGACTGACCACGGCAAGCCGGTGGTGGGACTGGTCTCCGCCCCGGCCCTGGGCCGGCGCTGGTGGGCCGCCGAGGGCGGTGGCGCCTATACCGGCAAATCACTCTCAGCCGCCAAACACCTCGGTGTTTCCCAGGTCTCCACGCTCAGCGACGCGAGCTTCTCCTACTCCTCCCTGGAGGGGTGGCGGGACATCGACCGCCTCCCCCAGTTCCTGAACCTGGCGGAGAGCGTCTGGCGCACACGTGCCTATGGCGACTTCTGGTCATACTGCATGGTCGCCGAAGGAAGTGTCGACATCGCCGCCGAGCCTGAGCTGGAGCTCTATGACATGGCAGCCCTGGTCCCCATCGTCACCGAAGCCGGCGGTGAGTTCACCTCGCTGGACAACGACCCCGGGTGCACCGGACCCAATGCGCTGGCCACCAACGGCCGGCTGCACCGGCAGGCCCTGGAAGCGCTGCAGGCACAGACTCAGGAACCCGCATTCGACTTTTAGGCATGTCTAACTCTAATGTGTAGGTATGCCTAAACATCTCCTCGTCCTGCCAGGCCTCAGCCTCCTGGCCCTGACCGGCTGCGGACTCGACCAGCCGGAGGCCGACGGACCCCCGTTAGTGGTGACCACCTTCTCGGTCTTGGCGGACATGGCCGAGACCATCGGCGGCGACAGCGTCGAGGTCCGCTCCATCACTCCCATCGGAGCCGAAGTCCACGCCTACGACCCCACCCCCTCGGACGTCCAAGCCGCAGCCGATGCGGACCTGATCATTAAGAACGGCCTGGGGCTGGAGGAATGGTTCGAGCAGTTCATCGCCCATTCCGACGCCCCCACGGTCACCGCATCTGAGGGCATCCAGACCCGGCCGATCACCCGGCTGCCCGGCCATCCGGACGATCCTGGACCCGGTGCTGACCTGCCGGAAGATCCGCACGGCTGGGTCTCCCCCGAACAGTCGCAGATCTACATCGACAACATTGAGGCCGCACTGACCGAACTCGCTCCCGAGGACGCGGAGCAGTTCGCGCAGCGCGCCGCAGACTACCGAGAGCAGCTCGAGACTTTCACGGAGGAGTCCCGCGCCCAGGCTGCGGCAGCCCCCGCCCCCGTGCTGGTGACATGTGAAGGCGCCTTCGGCTATCTTGCTGACGACCTCGGGTTCAGCGAGCACTACTTGTGGCCGCTCAACGCAGAGAATGAAGGCACCCCCCAGCAGGTCGAGGCGCAGATCCGGTTCGTTGAGGAGAACGAGGTGGAGACGATCTTCTGCGAATCCACAGTCAATGAGGGGGCCCAGTCCCAGGTGGCCGAGACCACCGGCGCTGAGCTCGCCGGACCCTTGTACGTGGATTCCCTGACCGAGGCCGATGGCCCCGCAGCCACCCACCTGGAGCTGCTCCAGCACACCACCGGCACCATCCTGGGCCAGACGGAGTGACCCCAGGTGAGCACCCACCCCACACCAGTCGTCGTCGACTCCCTGACCGCAGGCTATCCAGGTGTCACAGCCCTGGAGGAGGTCAGCCTGAGTCTGGCGCCTGCTACGGTGACTGCGCTGCTGGGGGCCAACGGTTCCGGTAAGTCCACTCTGTTCTCCGCGCTGTTGGGAATGGTGCCGGCCTCCAGCGGCCGCATCCGCATCTTCGGCACCGACTCGGCCCGGGCGCGACGTCGCAATCTGGTCTCCTATGTGCCCCAGCACGAGCAGATCGACCCCACCTTCCCCATCACCGTGGAACAAGTGGTGATGATGGGCAGATACCCGCATATGGGTTTCGTGCGGCTGAGCCGCCCCGCTGACCGGGACGCAGTGGATGAGGCGCTTGCCCAGACGCAACTGAGTGAATACCGCAGACGGTCGATCGGGGAGCTCTCCGGGGGGCAGCGCAAACGAGCCTTCGTCGCCCGCGCCCTGGCTCAGCAGGCCCCCCTGATGCTCTTGGACGAGCCATTTGCGGGGGTGGACCGGACCAGCGAGCGGCTCATCACCGGTGTGCTGCACAACCTCCGAGCGGCAGGGACCACTGTGCTGATCTCCACCCACCACCTGGAGGGAGTGCACCGTCTGGCCGATGAGGTGATTCTGCTGCACCGCAAGATCCTGGCCGCTGGCCCACCGGAGACGGTGCTCACCGATGAGCAGCTGGCCCAGGCCTTTGGGGAGGCGCTGTCGTGATCGAGCTGCTGCTGACGCCGCTGCAGTATCCCTTCATGCAGAACGCCCTCGCCGTGGCCGTCATCTCCGCTGCTGTCTGCGGCATGCTCTCGGCGTGGCTGGTGCTCATGGGGTGGTCACTGATGGGCGAAGCGGTCGCGAACTCCATTCTGCCCGGCATCGTGCTGGCCTTCATCGTGGGTCTGCCACTGGGTGTCGGTGCCTTCGTCTTCGGAATGTCCGCGGTGGCGCTGATCGGCCTCCTGGGACAGACCACAGCACTGAAACGCGATACGACCATCGGGGTCGTCTTCACCTCGCTGTTCGCCCTGGGCCTGGTGCTGATGTCGACGGTGACAACACTGACGCACCTGCAGCACATCCTCTTCGGCAATGTGCTGGGCACCTCACGGGCAGACCTCTATCAGGTGGCCGCACTCGGAGCAGTCACCACGACCGTCCTGCTGCTGAAGCGCCGGGACTTCACCCTGCTGGCCTTCGATCGGACCTACGCTCGGGCCATCGGTCTGCCTGTGGGTGCGCTGACCGGTGTGCTGCTGGTGCTGCTGGCGCTCACCACGGTCACCGCACTGCAGACCCTCGGTGTCATTCTGGTAGTCGCCGCCCTGGTCATACCGGGGGCGACCGCTTTCCTGGTGGTGCGCAGCTTCGGAGCGATGCTGGCGCTCTCAGCTGCCGTGGGCGCCGTCGCTGCGGTGACCGGTGTCTACGCCAGTTACTGGTGGGACGTCTCCACCGGCGGCTCGATTGTGCTCGCAGCGACCGCACAGTTCACGCTGGCCTACCTCTTCTCACCCCGGCGGGGCCTCATCGCTCGTGCCTGGCGGCGTCGTCGGCCCGCGCCGAGGCTGGCAGAATAGTCCTATGCCACGCACCTCAGCCCAGGGCCGTTCGACGCTCCCCACCACGGGGGCGTCCGCGCCGGCGACGACTTCTGTGGAGGACTACGCGAAGACCATCTATGGGCTGGCCGAATGGGAAGGTGCTGATGTCACCGCCAGCGCGCTGGCCAAGACCCTCGGGGTGTCCAATCCCTCGGTCTCGCTGATGATTCGCAAGATGGCGGAACAAGGGCTGGTGGACCATACGCCCTATGCCCCGGTGCGGCTCACGGAGCAGGGCCGCCGGCTGGCCCTGGCGATGGTGCGCCGGCACCGGCTGATCGAGACCTGGCTGGTGCGCGAAATGGGCTACGGCTGGGACGAGGTCCACGATGAGGCGGAGCGTTTGGAGCACGCAGTCTCAGAGACCTTCGTGGAGCGGCTCGACGCCCGGCTGGGGCATCCTGCCACCGACCCGCACGGAGATCCCATTCCCACCCGAGACCTGAGCCTGAGCTACCCGGAGACCACGCTGCTGTGCCAGGTCCCGCCCAAAGCTGAAGTGCGCGTGGAGCAGGTCGATGACGGGGTTCCGGCGGCTCTCCGCGTGCTCGATGAGCAGGAAGTGCCCATCGGTTCAGCGGTGACGGTGGTGACCTCCGCTGACGGGGATGTGGTGATCAGCGGGCCGGATGGAGACAAGACCGTCTCGATCGGCCACGAGATCGCCCACGCTGTGCGCGTCAGCGTCACGGCCCGCTGACCGACGGTCTATCCTGGACGTCGTGCCCATTTCCGAGGAACACGCCCGAGCAGAGCCCTCTGGCAGCACAGAGCTGTCGCTGCCGGCCTTGGTGGCGTGCATCGCGGTGGCGGGGGCCTGCGGGGCTGTGCTCCGGCTGCTGCTGGTACAGCTCTCGGACGAACAGTTCATGCGGTTTCCATGGATCACGCTGTTGGTGAACCTGGCCGGATCCGCCGGACTGGGCCTGCTCTTCGGCTTCTCCCAGGCGTGGCCGGGCTTGCCGCGTTGGACGCTGCCGGTGATCGGGACCGGTTTCCTGGGGTCATTCACCACGTTCTCCTCGGTAATCCTGGCCGGCACCTCAGTGCAGCGGCCCGACGTCTTCGCCCAGCTCACATCGGACCTGGTGGTCCCACCGGAAATCTGGGAGGCCGGGGCCTATCTGATGATTTCCATGGTCTTCTGCACCGCAGCTGCGGCCGCGGGGATCACCATAGGCAAGGCCATCCTGGGGCCTGCCGGGGGTTCGGCGCCGGTCCTGCAGGAGGACCGCCCATGATGATGCCCGAGCTGACCGTCGGCGTGGTGATCGCCGGGGCTGTCGGTGGTGCAGTGGGCGCCATCGCGCGATTTCTACTCGATCGCTACCTGCGCGCTGGCATACTGCTGGCGAACACACTGGGTTGTCTCGGCCTCGGCCTGCTGGTGGGCTTCGTCAGCGGGGTCGCCGCCAGCGGCACAGCAGACGAGCAGGTCGCTTGGCAGCCTATGACGGTCGGGCTGTTGGCCATGGGGCTCACCGGTGCCCTGAGCACATTCGCTACAGTGGCGCTGCGGGCCGCGCAGAAGTGGACATCGGGCGCGCGCTGGACAGCAGTCGGCATGTGGGGCATCTCTGTGGTCTGCGGAGTGTTGGCAGCCGTGGTAGGGCTGGCGCTGGGGTGGCAATTGGGGAAATGACGTCAGCCCAGCGGGAATGCTGGAAGCACCTTTCCTGTTGAGATAGACTGATACACCCGCAGCATGCGGGGTACGAGTTTGAAAACTCAATACGGGGACGATCGGTTTCGACGATCTGAGGTGATCGTGGAGAAGCGTGTCGTGGACGCCAAGTGACCACGTTAATACCCCTTGCGCAACCCAATAAGTGCCGAATCTAAGCGCACTGACTTCGCCCTCGCTGCCTGATAGCAGCGACGCGAGTCTGTCAGCCTGAGTTCGCCATCGGCTCAGTGTCTGGCATCAGCTAGATGGCCAATGGAACACTCTTCCCGCCGCAGGGAGAGTGTTCGACACCAAATGCGGCTGGGTCCGTCAGGTGCTTGTCCGTGAGACACCTGGGACCGAGCAACACGCTCAGCGGACTACACACGTAGAAGTCCACGAAAATCCAGGTCGGACGCGGGTTCAATTCCCGCCGTCTCCACAGATTGCCCGAGCGGGTCACCCCGCTCGGGTTTTTTGTGCCCAAGTGCTTCCCAGGCGCCACGCACAGGTCCGATTTCCGCTAGACGGGAAGCACCGCAGACGGTGAAATAGACTTGTGCACTCGACGATCACCACCCCCGATGGGCCTTTCACCATCATCGCCGATGACCGGTGGGTCCTGGCCTCAGGGTGGACGGCCGATCCCAAGGCGCTCGGCGGGCTCATTCACCCGCGGCTCAGAGCGGGGCTGCAGCCCACCGGAGCTGAGCTGGTGATGCGCCAAGCCGTGGAAGCCGTCGACGCCTACTACGCGGGAGACGTGGAAGCCCCCAGCACCGTCCCGGTCCGGCAGCAGTCCGGACCCTACCGCGAACGCGCGTGGGAGACCCTCCGACTGGTCAAGCCCGGAAACCCGGTCAGCTACACCGAGTTCGCACAGCGCTCCGGAAGCCCGGCCGCGGTCCGCGCAGCCGCCGGTGCATGCGCGCGCAACGCCGCAGCACTGTTCGTGCCCTGCCACCGCGTGCTGCGCGCTGACGGCACGCTCGGCGGGTTCCGCTACGGCCCGGAGCTCAAACGGCGTCTGCTGGACCGGGAGCTCCGTTAGCGGCAGCACGCCAGAGGTGCATCGCAGCGTAGGACCGCCATGGCGCCCACTGCCGAGCCCGCTGCTCCAACTGGCGGTGAGCCGCGTCCGGGGACGTTTCCGGCTCCAGCAGCCGCAGTCGGCGCGCCCCGGCAACCAGCGCGACGTCGCCGGTCATCCAGGCATCCGGGTCACCGAGTACTCGCAGGGCCAAGTAGGCGGCAGTCCACTGCCCGATTCCCGGTAGTGCGACCAACGCAGTGCGAAGCTGATCCGGATGCACCCCCGGGTGCAGACTCAGCGCTCCCTCGCCGAGCGCCTGGCACACCGCTCGCACCGTCCGGATAGACCGCCGAGCAAGTTTCAGCGGCCGATCCGGGTCCAAAGGGCCCTCTGACGGTGGCTCCGGCACGGCGGACAAAATCTCCTCGGGCGCGGGGAAGAGCCTGTCCACCCCTGCGAAAGACGACTCCACAGGGCGGCCGATGCGCTGAACCAGCCGGCTGAGGTGGGTGCGCGCGGCCTTGACAGAGATCTGCTGGCCCACCACGGCTCGGACTACATACTCCTCGGCCTCGGGGGTGCCGACCAGCCGCGTGCCGGGGACATCCTCCACCAGCGGCCCCAGCGCAGGATCAGCCATGAGCGCGCTGTCCACCGCCTGGGGGTCGGCATCCAGATCAAACATCCGGCGCACCCTGGCCAGCACGACGCCGACATCAGCCAAGGAGGCCACCTCACACCTCATGGACAGTCGCCAGTTGGTATCTTCATCGGCCACTGCGGTGACCTCCACCGCCCCGGGCCCATGCGGAAGCCGCACAGATCGGCTGTAGCGCAGCCGTCGGTCTTCCAGCTGAGCCTCCTCGACCCCCGGAAGCGCACGCTCAGCCAGAAAGCCGAATACCCCGCGGGCATCGAAGGGCTGCCGGACCGGAAGGCTCAGCCGCAGCTGCATCGCAGCAGGCTCACTCTCAGCCGGCTCCGGGTTAGGGCAGGCCTGAGCCCGGATTTCACTGGGTGTGACGGCGTAGATCTGGCGGATGGTGTCATTGAACTGCCGGACGGAGCCGAATCCGGCAGAGAACGCGACCTCAGCAATGCTCAGCTCGGAGCTGACCAGCAAGTTGCGGGCCACCTGCGCCCGGTGCGCTCGGGCTAATGCGGCAGGGCCGGCTCCGAGTTCAGCCACCAACGTGCGGTGAATGTGCCGGGAGCTGTATCCGAGGTGGCTGCTTAAAGTGGTCACGTCGCCGTCGTTGAGTGCGCCTTCGCGGATCAGCCGCATCGCCCGGCCAGCTAGGTCCTGACGCCGGTTCCATTCGGGGCTGCCCGGAGACGCGTCGGGCAGGCACCGTTTGCAGGCCCGGAATCCAGCTTCATGGGCGGCCGCTGAGGTGGAGAAGAACTGCACATTGGAGGGTTTGGGCGTCACGGCTGGGCAGGATGGCCGGCAGTATATGCCGGTGGTCTGCACCGCTGTGACGAACTGACCGTCAAAGCGGCGGTCCCTGGCCTGCACGGCGCGGAAGCGTTCAGCAAACACCCGGGATGAGGCCTCCTCTACGGGATTGGAGGCTGTGTTGAGCATGCATCCACCTGACCTGGAGTAACTGATGTTTATGCTGGTGTGATCCAGCTCTCGCACACAATGACCGCGAATAGGACAAGAGTACGCCGCTCTTGGAGAGGGTGATCAGTCATGACGAACCATCCCACGGACAATTCTGGCGAGAGGGGAACTCAGCCCCCGCAGGGCCACAACCCGGGCCTGCGCCGTGCCGAGGACTTAGAACCCGGCCAGACCCCTCCCGAATCCGATGCTGAGCTGGCTACACCTCCAGCGCCGGCACCGTCGCGACCACCGAAGTCGAAAGTCGTGATGATGATCCTCGTCGGTGTGGTCGGCTTCCTGGTGCTGCTGCTGATTATCGCCTACTTTGCAGGGGCGTTGGGCTGACCCTATTGCGGTGAGCCCGGCACAGCACCTACCGCTTGTCAGTCCGCGGCGTGCCGGTTCCGGATGCGCATAGCCCGCTGCGCCTCCCGGTTATCCTGCTTCTCGCGCAGGGTCTGCCGTTTGTCAAACTCCCGCTTACCTTTGGCGATGCCGATCTCGACCTTTGCCCGACCATCTTTGAAATACAGGCTCAGCGGCACGATCGTGAGACCCGGATCTTGGATCTGGCGCGAGATCTTGATCAGCTCTTTGCCGTGGAGCAGAAGTTTCCGCTTGCGCCGCACGGCGTGGTTGGTCCACGTCCCGTTGAGGTATTCGGGGATGTGCACCTGCTCCAGCCACAACTCGTGGCGGTTGTCGAACGCCGCGAATCCATCCACCAGCGAAGCTTGTCCCTCGCGCAGTGACTTCACCTCTGTGCCGGTCAGCACAATCCCGGCCTCGTAGGTGTCGAGGATAGTGAAGTCATGGTAGGCGCGCCGATTCCGAGCCACCACATTGTTATTGGGGTCTTTGGCCTCCGGTTTTTTCTTCTTCGCCACGGCGCACCTCCTCATAGATCACGTCAGCGCCCACAAAGCTAACCCTCTACTATACCCGGAGGTGTTTCCTGACCGTCACCCAGGATGCCAGCCCGGCCAGCAGCATGGCCGAAAGCACCAGGCCGGGCATCACCAACCAGGACTCTGCCGCACCGATGAAGACGATCCCGGTCACCTGCTGGGCCAACCACTGCCCTATGAGGAACTCCGCGACGACCCACGTGGCCGCGCAGGCCAGCGCCGCCCCCACGAGCGCGGCGATGATCCCTTCGAAGATGAATGGTGTGCGGATCATGGACTTCGACGCCCCGACCATTCGCATAATGGAGGTTTCGCGCCGGCGGCTGAACGCCGAGAGCCTGATGGTCGTGGAGACCAGCAGCACGGTGCACACAATCATCACCCCGGCAATGATCAGTGCCACTACGGTCAGGCCATTGAGGATCCCGAATATCTGGTCCAGCACCGCTTGCTGGTCCGCCACGTTCTCCACCCCGGGGACTCCTGCGAAGAGTTCATTGACGATCCCGAAGTCCTGGGGGTCCACCAACAGCAGCCGGAAGGACTCGGTCATATCTTCAGCCGTCACGTTTGCGGCTCGTACACTGTCTTCCCGGTCGGCCAGGAAGTTCTCCAGTGCCTCCTCCTGGCTTTCGTAGCGGTAGGAGTCGACGTACTGATTCGCCGCTCCGGTGTCGATCATCTCTTCAATCGACTCTCGCTGGGAATCGGTCACCGCGCCGGTGGGGCATACGGCCTCCGCAGAGGCGTCAGTACACAGGAAGACGGAGATTTCCAGCCGATCGTAGAAGTCTTGAGTCATCTGGTTGATCTGCAGCTGCATCAGCGCTGCGGTACCGACAAATGTCAGCGAGATGAATGTCACCAGCACGACGGAGGCCACCATGGCCACGTTCTTGCGCAAGGAGCTGAAGGTTTCCCCCAGCTGGTACATCAGCTGGTTCATCGCTTCCTCCTGCCGAAGATGCCCCGCGGCTGTGAGGATCGAAGCTGATCGACGGTGTGTTGGGTATCTGTGAAGGTGGCCTCTGCGGCGGAAGCCCGCGGACGCGGCACCTTGGGTGCGGCAGACTCCGCAGGTGAGGGCAGGGCCGAGGGCTGCTCTACTGGGGCCAAGGTGTCGGTGTCCTCGTCGTCTTCGAATTCGGGGACGGCTGCGGCATCGACTTCAGCGGCGGGCTCCTCGGCCTCGGCGTCGTCGTGCTGCGGGTCATCCTCTGGGAAGGTGACCTGGTACTCGCGCACTCTGAACCCTGGTGACTCCTTGGCCGCTGCGGGCTGGTTGGGCTCCGGCTCCGGCTGCGGCTCCGGAAGGACGGGAAGCGGCTGGGTGAGCATCGGCATCGGATCTGATGCCTGGAGTCCGCTGTTTTCCAGCTCCTCGGAGAGGACCTCCCAAGCCGGTGAGCCTTCCGGGGGGTCGTAGGCGCCGCGGGGTTCGTCGCGGACCAGCTTGCCCTTATGCAGTTGTACCACTCGGCGCTGTGCTTCATCGACGATCGCCCGGTCGTGGGTGGCCATGACCACCGTGGCCCCGGAGGCGTTGATCCAGCGCAGGATCTTCATCACTTCTGCCGAGGCCCGCGGGTCCAAGTTCCCGGTCGGCTCATCGGCAAGGACAATCGCGGGCTGGTTGACGATGGCCCGGGCGATGGCGGCTCGCTGCTGTTCTCCCCCGGAGATTTCATGGGGGTAGCGGCGAGCCAAATGGTCCAGCTGGACCCGTTCCAGGGTCTTCATGACCTGCTTCTTGATCTGTCCCCGGGGCGCGGCAATGACACGCATGGCGAAGGCCACATTGTCGTAAACAGTCTTGTCCGGCAGCAGCCGAAAGTCCTGGAACACCATCCCGATGCTGCGCCGGTAGTGCGGCACCCGACGCTCGAGCATGAGCACGAGGTTCTGCCCCGCCACGGTGACCTTCCCCTTCTGGGGCAGGCCCTCACGCAGGATCATGCGAAGCAGGGTGGATTTGCCGGAGCCGGAGGCTCCAATCAGGAAGACGAAATCGCCGCGGTGGAACTCCACAGAGACGTCGTCGAGTGCCGGTTTGCCGCCGGAGCGGTACGTCCGTGTGACGTTTTCGAAGCGGATCATAGGGGGAAGTCAGCCTTGAGGGGTCAGTTGCTGGAGGAGCCTTGAGCGCGCCAACGGATGCCTGCTTCGACGAAGCCGTCGAGGTCGCCGTCAAAGACGGCTTGGGCATTGCCGACCTCGTGACCGGTACGCAGGTCTTTGACCATTTGGAAGGGATGCAGAACGTAGGAGCGCATCTGGTCCCCCCAGCTGGCCTTCACATCACCCTTCATTTCGTTCTCCTGGGCCTTCTCCTCCTCCTTCTTCAGCAGCAGGAGGCGTGACTCAAGAACCCGCAGTGCTGCAGCTCGGTTTTGGATTTGCGATTTCTCATTCTGCATCGAGACCACAATGCCGGAAGGGAGGTGGGTGATGCGCACCGCAGAGTCGGTGGTGTTGACGGACTGCCCGCCGGGGCCGGAGGAGCGGAAGACATCAATCTTCAGATCGTTTTCATCGATGTCGATGGACTCAGTGCCCTCAAGCAGCGGGATGACTTCCACTGCTGCGAACCCGGTCTGCCGCCGGCCCTGGTTGTCGAACGGCGAGATGCGCACCAGCCGGTGTGTGCCGGCTTCTACCGAGAGGGTGCCGTAAGCGTAGGGCGCCTGTACCTCGAAGGTGGCGGATTTGATGCCAGCCTCTTCTGCGTAGGAGGTGTCGAGGATCTTGACGTTCCAGTCACGGCGCTCTGCCCAGCGGGTGTACATCCGAAGCAGCATCTCGGCGAAGTCTGCCGCATCCACTCCCCCGGCACCGGACCTGATGGTGACCACGGCGTCGTACTCGTCATACTCCCCGGACATGAGAGTGACAATCTCAAGAGAAGCCAATGCCTTGCGAATGGAGACGAGTTCATTTGCTGCCTCTGCGGCCGTCTCCGCGTCGTTCTCCTCGGCGGCCATCTCAGCCATCACTTCAGCATCTTCGATACGCGCATCCAACGACCGGACGCGGTTGAGCTGGGCCTGCTTGTGGCTGAGCTGGGAGTTCACCTTCTGGGCGTTCTCCTGGTTGTCCCAGAGGTTGGGGTCGGCGGCCTCCTGCTCAAGGTCAGAGACCTCAGCAGCAAGGGCGTCGACGTCGATGACGTCGGTGATGCGCCGCAGCGTGTCGCGCAGTTCGGCGAGCTCGGCGGGAAAGTCTATTTCTGCCATAACGTATCTACAGTACCGGGCTCACTCCAGTGGCAGCACCAACAGCACTGGCGCGCCGAGGCGCCGGGTTCGGTGTTAGGGCAGCCCGGTGCCCGCTCAGGACCGCAGGCCCCTGCGGTGGAGGTGGTCAGTAGCGGATGGTGACGGGGGTGGGGTTCCAGGTCAGGGTGGGGCGCAGTGATCCGGGTAGTGAATCTGGTGGGTGTGTCCCTGGTGGAAGTGGCCCTGGCGGGGCTTTACCGTGCGATCCCGGTGGTGGTTCCGTGCCTGGTGGTGGGTGGAAGTATCCGTGGGATTTCAGTTGGTGGTG
>NZ_VAWA01000039.1 GCF_005771565.1 Nesterenkonia sphaerica | reverse complement strand
ACGGATCGGTAGAAATTCCTCGGCTTAACGTTCCGGTCTGGTTAGTGTCCAGTCGTATCCATCCGTCTATGGAAAGGACACGGTCATGGATACGACAGTCACTCATCTCGGTTCGGTCGTTGTCGCGGCGCTACGTGCGGCCAACTACATGGAATCAACGATCGGCAATTACCAGAAGACGATCAGGCTCCTTGACGATTATGTCGCGGTACGCGGCGGTGAGTACTCGCCTTCTTTGGGTGCTGAGTTCGCGGCGCTGACCACCAGCCCACGCACCGGCAGGTTCAGTGCGGTACGACGGTTCAACTACACCCGGCTCGTCGCTCTCTTCGACTCGTACCTACGCTCAGGTGAGGTGGTTCTTGCCCGGCGCAAGCGCGGTGGCGGTGGACGGCAACCGGCATCTGTGGGGTTCATTGAACTCAACGCCTCGTGGGAGGCTGACATGGCCGACCGGGGCCTGGCGGTGGCCACCCGTGAGGCCTACGGACGCATTGCCCGCGGCTACTTGGTCTATCTTGAAGACCAGGGGATCACCAGCCTCGATGTGGCTGATCCAGCCACTGTGACAGGGTTCTTCACCTCGTTGCTGGATCGGTGGGCGCAGTCCTCGCTGTTCTGGCAGGTGTCGAATTTCCGCCCGTTTTTGAAGTTCATCGGTCGGAACGACTTGGTGGAGGCGGTCAATCTCATCGGTGCCCGCCGTTCACACCCGATCCTTCCTGATCTGGGTGATGAGGAGGTCACACGCGTTGTCCAAGCGTGCGCATCCTTGCCAAGGATCAGCAGCAGGGACGCAGCCATCACGTTGCTGTCACTGATGACAGGGCTACGGGCCTGCGACCTCGTCGATCTGCGAATCGACGATATTGACTGGCGGGGCCAGACAGTCTCGATTGTTCAGCAGAAGACCAAGAACCCGGTGACCCTGCCGCTTCCGGGCCTGTTGGCGGCCAAGCTGGCTGACTATGTGCTGGCAGAGCGGCCCGATTCTGATGATGATCATGTGTTCCTGCGCAGCGTGGCGCCCTACACCGGGTTGGTTGATCACGCCTCGATTTACAAGGTCACCGACGAGACGTTCCGTAAGGCCGGAGTCACTGATGTCAGGGCGGGGACGCGTTTGCTGCGCCACGCTGCCGCCTCTCGGTTGCTGCGGGCAGCCACGCCCCTGCCGACTATCGCAGCAGTGTTGGGTCATGCCAGCCAGGAATCCACCAACGTCTACCTCAGCGTCGATGAAAAGCGTCTGCGCGAGTGCGTGCTCCCGGTCCCGAAACGAGCATGGTCATGAGCGCGGACCGTTTCATCAGCTCCTTCGCCGCCGATTTGGAAGAGTACCTGGGATTCAAGGAGCAGATGGGCTTCTATGGCTACTCCCGGATCGTCTACCTGCAGCGGTTCGACGCCTACTGCACCAGCCACAGCCTGAGGGTCTTCAACCGGGCGACAGTTGAGGGGTGGGTGAGCAGCGAACTGGATCGTTCAGCGACTTCCCGGTCGTGGATGTCCTATATCCGTGACTTTGGCCGATGGATGCGCGCCCATAGGGATCCAGATGCCTATGTCCTCTCGGACCGGTGGAAAGCCGGGTTCACCCGCACCCGCCCCTACCTACTCACCAGCTCAGAGATCGAGCGGTTCTTCACTGCCGCGGTTCGCGTCGAAGCGGCCTCGCCGTGGGCCTGGCAGGCGGTGGGGTTCTTCAGCCTGATGCACTGTTGCGGTCTGCGCACCGGCGAGGCCCGCCGGTTGTTGGCCAGTCAGGTCGATCTCGATCTGCGCCAGATCGAGATCATCGACTCCAAGGCCAGGCGCAGCCGCCGACTGCCGATCACCGAGGAGGTGGTCGCGGTCCTTGCTGCCTGTGACCAGGCCTCGCGGTCACGATTCGGGCCACGCGAGCCGTTCTTCATCTCCTCGACCGGGGCGCCGGTGAACCCGAGCTCAGTGGGGGTGATCTTCAACCGGATCTGGGACCAAGCAGGACTTCCACGGCCAACTGGTGGTAGGCAACCACAGCCCTATGCATTCCGCCATCACTTCGCCTACGCCAACCTGCAACGGTGGATGAAAGACGGCACTGATGTCACCGCGATGCTGCCCTACCTGGCCCGTTACATGGGGCACGCCACGTTCGATTCGACCTACTACTACATCCACACTTCCCCAGACTTCCTGGACTCCTACGCTGACGTGGTCGCCGCCAGCCAGGGCATGTTGCCGGAGGTCGGGTTCGAATGAAACGCGACCCTGTCACCGATGAAGCCAACGTCTGGGTCTTCGCCCGGGACTTCCTGCACGTCTACATGCCCAAAACACGCGGCCTCTCACCCGCGACGATTCAGGCATACCGAATCAGCCTGGAATGCTTTCTGGCCTTCCTCACCGATCATCACCACGTCGACCGTGCTGAGGTCACCTTCGACCATTTCGATCGGCAGCATCTGAAAGGATGGATGGCCTGGATGAACACCGAGCGCGGCTACGCGGCCAGGACGATCACGCTCAGACTCGCTGCGGTCAAAGCGTTCCTTGCCTACGCCGCCGCTGAAGACATCACCCTGATGGCGCCGGATCAAGCCGCGAAGACTCTGAAAGCCCCGGCGCCGCCGCGAGCACCGATCGAATACCTCACCGCCGAGGCAACCCGGGCCGTGCTTGCCGCTCACACCGGAAACACGACCAAGTCACGCAGGAACAGGATGTTGCTGATCCTGCTGTATGAGACCGCCGCCCGGGTCGGGGAGATCACCACCCTGACACTGCAAGATCTCACCCTGACCAATCCGGGGCACCTGACGCTGACAGGCAAACGCAACAAGACCCGAGTGGTGCCGCTCAGCACCAAGACTGTTGAGCATCTGCAGGTTTATCTTGAGGAGTTCCACCCCGGTCGCACCTTACAGCGGAACTAAACCCAGTACGGTTCACCCTGACACTGCAAGATCTCACCCTGACCAATCCGGGGCACCTGACGCTGACAGGCAAACGCAACAAGACCCGAGTGGTGCCGCTCAGCACCAAGACTGTTGAGCATCTGCAGGTTTATCTTGAGGAGTTCCACCCCGGTCGCACCCGGATGCCGGCGATTAGGCCGGTGTTTTACAGTTTCCACCGCGGCCAACCCACCGGCCTGTCCACCGATACTGTAGCCGCAGTGCTGAAGGCCGCCGCCGAAACTGCCCGCCATCACTGTTCCTCAGTGCCAGCGCGGGTTCATTGCCACATGCTGCGCAAGACCAAGGCCATGGACCTCTATCAGAACGGCATCCCGCTGCCGATCATCATGCGACTACTGGGCCACGAAAACGCCTCCACCACACAAGCGTTCTACGCTTTCGCAACCCTGGACATGATGCGAGAAGCCATCAACACCGCCACACCCGCCACCGGCCCAGCGGCAACAGAGAAGCTGCCAGAAGACATGCTCCACGCGCTCTACAGCCTCCGATAAACCCAGAGCGTTAAGCCGAGGAATTTCTACCGATCCGT
>NZ_VAWA01000038.1 GCF_005771565.1 Nesterenkonia sphaerica | reverse complement strand
CTGGCTACGCAAATAGGAGACATGACCTAGCTGTCAGTTTCAGAAGTTGGCGGCACTGTCAGCCCAGTCATGCCGGGGTAGTGTCGTCGGGTTCTGAAACTGACAAATAGTGAGTGCCAGGCAAGATGGCCCGAAAACCTTCGTTATCTTGAGTTGAGCAACTGTGGCACGTCTTGACCTGTGGTTTTCTGTTGTGGACAGTGTCCACAAGGCTGTGGTCACTAGGGATGGAGAGCGCCGTGTAGTTATCGTCCATCATGCGTGGTTCCTTCCAAGGTAGGGAATCTGCCGGTTAGTTGAGGCCACGGGTGAGGATGAAGTCGTTGAGGCGCTGGGTCACCGCCGTCTGGGTAACCGTCGCCGATGTCAGGGCGATGTTGCGGGTGTGGTCTTCGCCCATGAGGGGGACCTCGAAGATTCCCTTAACACGCCGATCACTGTGAGGCAAAAGGGCGACCCCGAGTCCACGACTGATCAGTTCGCGAATGGTGGCGAACTCGGTGATCTCGATCCCGATGTTCGGTTCGTAACCGGCGCGACGGCACCAACGTTCGGTGAGTTGGCGCAGGTTGTAGCTGGTGGGATTGGCGATAAAGCGTGCGCCCTCAAGTTCCTCGAGCTCGATGCATGCCCGATTGGCAAGGCGGTGGTCTTCGGGTAGCACGGCGTTGATCTGCTGAGTCGCGACAATGGTGTGCTCGAGGTCTGCTGGTGGCGGGATCGTGATCGCCAGGTCGAGCCCTCCAGTCCGGAGGTCCTCGATCAGGGCAGAGCCGTGGGCTTGTTTGAGTTGAAGGCGTACACCGGGATGCCGCAGGTTGAACTCGGCCAGCATGTCAGGCACCGCACCTGACCCCATGGTCAGAGGGAACCCGAAACGGACCGTGCCACGGTCGGGATCGGCAGTCTCGGTGACCTGCGCGATAGACATCTCGATGTCGTGGAGCGGGGCTCGGACCAGCTGCGCGAGGCTCAGAGCAGACGGAGTAAGACGCACCGTCCTGCCATCACGAATCAACAGGGGCAGTCGCAGCGTCTCTTCAAGCGCGTGGATGCGTCGGCTCATCGATGACTGCGGAATCCCGAGCGCCGAAGCAGCCCCAGTCATGTGACCGCCTTGAGCCGCGATCTCCGTGAGTGCACGAAGCTGTGGGGCCAAACTTTTCACCCATTCATCCATATTCAGATTATATCGCTCTGAAAGTTCATTGGACGGAATGTTCTGGTCTGCGCGACCGTGGGATCACCAGATGCGGCTTCAGGAAAGGGCAACACCATGACCAAGCGGTGGCGAACAGCAGGAACGGTCGAGGAAGCAGACATCGTGCTCATCGGCGGCGGGATCATGTCGGCGACTTTAGGGGCGATGATCACGCTTCTTCAGCCGGACTGGCGAATCGTCCTGGTAGAGAAATCGGACTCACTCGCGACCGAGAGCAGCGGTCCGTGGAACAACGCCGGCACCGGTCACTCTGGGTTCAGCGAGCTGAACTACATGCCCGACCCCACCGACGGCAGCAAACCCGCCGAGATCGCCCGACAATTCCACATCACCAGACAATGGTGGGCACACCTGGCGGAGTCTGGTCTGCTCGATCCACGCGAGTACATCCACACCAGCCCACACATGGACGTGGTGTTCGACCACCGAGGCGTGGACTATCTGCGGCAGCGCTATCAGACGCTGATCACCGATCCGTTCTTCGCCGGACTCGAATACTCCGAAGATCCGGCCAGGATAGCCACCTGGGCACCTCTGATCATGGAGGGCAGGGGCGATAATGGGCCGATCGCCGCAACTCGTCACCTGCATGGCACCGACGTGGATTTCGGGGCGTTGACCCGGGCTCTGACCAGCATCATCACCGACCGAGGCGGGACGGTTCTGCTCGGTCACGACGTGAGGTCACTGCGTCAGCAACCGGATGGCTGCTGGCTCGTCACCGGTCCGAGTGGTTCCCGTCGTGGGCGGTTCGCGATCCGGGGACGCCACGTCTTCGTCGGTGCCGGGGGATTCGCCCTGCGACTGCTCCAGCGCGCGCGCCTACCCGAGGTGCGTGGATATGCAGTCCTCCCTGTCGGTGCCGCCTTCTACCGGTGTTCAGACCCGCAGGTCGCCGCCCGTCACGACGCGAAGGTCTACGGTCAGGCAGCGATAGGTGCCCCACCGATGTCAGTACCGCATCTCGACAAGCGAATCGTTGACGGCCAGAGCCATCTGCTATTCGGCCCATACGCGACGTTCAGCACGAAACTGCTCAAGCATGGCAAGCTCACTGACTTCTTCACGACCCTCCGATGGCGCAATCTCCACGTCATCGCAGCCGCGGGCCTGCAGAACTTGTCACTGGTTCGCTACCTGATCAAAGAGCTTGCCGCGGGCCCTGAGAAGAAATTCGCTCAGCTGCAACGGTTCTACCCGTCAGCTGCGTTCGAACAGTGGGAGCTCATCCTCGCCGGCCAACGCGCGCAACTGGTCACACCCGACAAGAAGAACATCGGTGTCCTCCGCCAAGGCACGGAAGTGGTCACCAGCGCGGACCATTCCATCTCAGGGCTGCTTGGTGCCTCGCCAGGGGCCTCAACCGCCGTTCCGATCATGCTAAATCTCCTCAAACAGTGCTTCCCCGATCAATGGCAGAGGAGCTGGAAAAACACTATCGCAACCGCGGTTCCAGGATTCCAGAAAACCACATGGGATGCCGACGACGTGAGCGAAAGCCTCGAACGGACTGCCAGTGCCCTCGATCTCATCAACACGTCGGACAGGCACCTGGAGCGGTCAGTTACCGGGCCCATGAATGAGGCGCGGGCCGCTGAGTACGCGAAAGTTCTCTCGCAGGCGCAATTGGCCCTCAACACGGAGGACGGTGAGCGGACGCGCCGGCTGCGGAAGCTGCGGGCGCAAATGCGCCAGGTCGAGCGGCGGGATTTCTTCCGCCCACCTGAGCGGGACCAGGCCCGTCGAGCACTTCGGGATCTCGCGGACAGCTTGGAAGTTTCATCGGAAGTTCCGTCGGAGGTTCCCTCATGAAGTGGGTAACGCGGGCCTGTGTGCATATCGACTGTTCTGCCTGTGCTTGGCTGATCCTGCGGCATGTGGACCCGCAGGCACAGTTTGTCTTTGTCTCCGAGCCTGATCAGGTCCCTGACGGTGCCACTGCTTTCGATATGCGAGGCGTGGAGTTGGGCCACCACGGTGGTGATTGCACGTTCGAGACCATACTGCGTCGTCACGATCTGGCCGATCCGGTGCTCTGGCGGATCGCCGCGATCGTGCACGAGGCCGACTTGGAAGATGATCACTACGACGCCCCGGAAGCTGCCGGTTTCGACCTGATTCTGCGCGCGCTAGCGATGGCACACACCGATGAGGAAGTCCTGGCCATGACCAGCCCGATCTTCGACGCCGTTTACGGTTATATCCGCCGCAGCGTTATCACAGGAGGAACCCCGGCATGAGCAGAGACCCCCGCAACCACGACCTGGTGCCCCTACGGGAAACCGGCTCTTCGCAGATGANCGGGAAACCACCAAAGCGTGGTTCAAAATATCCCTGCAAACCTTCGGCGGACCCGCCGGGCAAATCGCGGTCATGCAACGCAGCCTGGTGGATGAACACCGCTGGATTGGTGAACGCCGGTTCCTGCACGCCCTGTCCTACTGCATGCTGCTACCCGGCCCGGAGGCCCAGCAACTGGCGGTTTACGTCGGCTGGCTGCTCAACGGTGTGCGCGGTGGGCTCATCGCCGGCGTACTCTTTGTGCTCCCTGGCGTCGTGGCTTTGCTCGCACTGTCCGCGATCTATGTCACCTTCGGCGACACCACGCTGATTTCTGCCCTCTTCGTCGGATTATCCGCAGCTGTACTGGCGATCGTTGCCCAGGCCGTCATCAAGGTCACCAAACGCGCTCTGCACCACCGGGCCCTGGTGGCCCTGGCGGTGGCCGCCTTCGTTGCCCTGACCATCTTCGGTGTCCCGTTTCCGGTGGTCATCGCCGCAGCCGCTTTCATTGGGTGGGCGCTGGGGCGGTTCCGGCCGGGCCTAATGGCCGCGACTGCGAAGAAGTCCTCTGCGGACGAGACCGACCCGTTGATCTCCGACGACGCCTTGCATCACGCCCAACCCTCCTGGAGGAGGGGGGCTCTGGTCCTGGGTCTCGGTATCCCTCTATGGCTTGCACCGGTCGGTATCGCTTTCGCCTTCACCGGCCTTCACAGCGTCTACACCCAGCAAGGTTTGTTCTTCTCGGGCACTGCGCTCGTCACCTTCGGTGGTGCGTACGCTGTGCTGGCCTTCGTGGCGCAGCAGGCCGTTGCCACCTACGGATGGTTGGCACCCGGTGAAATGGTCAAAGGCCTGGCACTGGCCGAAACCACCCCCGGACCACTGATCATGGTCGTCCAGTTCGTGGCCTTCCTCGGAGCTTTCCGCGACCCCGGGTCTCTTGATCCGTGGACGGCGGCCGTGCTTGCCTCGCTCCTGGTCACCTGGGTGACCTTTGTTCCGAGTTTACTGTTCATCTTCCTCGGGGCGCCCTACGTTGAACGCCTACGGGGAAACCGCTGTTTGTCAGCTGCTTTGACCGGGATCACCGCCGCAGTTGTCGGCGTGATCGCGAATCTGGGCGTCTACTTTGCCACCCACACCCTCTTCGCTGATTCCGCCTCGGCAACCTGGGGTCCGGTCGATCTAGAGGTGCCCGTGCTGTCGAGCCTGCAACCTTGGGCGCTTCTGCTCACCATCGCGGCAATGGTGATGATCTTCAAACTTCGCTGGAGCGTACTGCGCACGCTCGGTGTATGCGCGGCCGCGAGCCTATTGATGGGTCTGGTGCTCGGGTGATCAGCCGGGTAAGGGTGAAATTCGATGGCTTCGGGATGCATTGGGCGTGATTGCCGCGAACGACGGCGCTCCGGCTGCTAGAGATCCCAAAACAGATCTTCACGCGCGCTCGGGCGACCTCGCGGCCATTGCAACCGTTGTCGGCGTTGCTAGGCACCGGTGTCGGTTCAAACACCTTAAACGTTCGTATTCGCTACGCAACACCCAGTCCGGTTAGGGCATGTCTCCTATATGTGAGGTGATT
>NZ_VAWA01000037.1 GCF_005771565.1 Nesterenkonia sphaerica | reverse complement strand
CCATGTTTCATTTGATTTGACACGCTCCGGCCGATAAAATATGCAATTCAGCTTCAAGAGCGCTCGCGAGAGTCGCTGCTTTCTTCGCAGCCCTTAGCGCTGTCTCGCTCCCGTCGACACCGACTAAAATGATCATAGATGTATTTCCTTTTAGTGATTACAATGGTCTAAAACTTCGGAAAGTCAACTTCGGACGGTTCTGACAGTCAGGCGCCTTATAGAACCCACAGACATTCGGCGGATGTATTGCATCTATAGTAGCCGCCGGCGTGGACGGTAGGGACCACCGACCGCCTCAAATTCTACAGAGGGGTCTGGAGTCGGTTTGTGGAGGCTGATGCAGGAACAGGTGACAAGTTGGCCTGCCGTGTGCTGGGAGTCGACTATTAAAGGCATTCCAAACGTCCTCGTGCGCCGTCACAGATTCGCAGGGACTTGCTGAAGGGCCGATCTACGCAGTCCATCCCGTCTCACGCGGAACATACAGCTACCCTCGGGTGCACGCCGAACTGACATGGGGCATGGGAATCTCCATGAGTTCTCGACTGGTCTTCAAACTCATGCATGACGCCGTAACCTAAGGGTTTCTAGGGCCAGTAGGGATCAAGCGCTTGCGCGGTATTGTCACCAGAAATGACCTGGTGAAAGGCAAATTGGACCGTATCCAGCCCAATGTACACCTGGGGACCGACTCACGGAACGCTCCACTGCTGGAATGGATAGGGGGCGCCGACCATCAGCGCAGGCCTCTCGTGCCGAAAACGAGGCACCAAAACGAATGACGTTGCCTCTGTTGCAGGATCCTCGGCCAGCTTCGCAATGGCCGCATTCAATTGGCGCGCAGACACCACTCGGCAACATCCACGGTCAAACACTTGCATGCTCGGCTGCCGGGCAAGGGTTCTCTTGCCCACTTGGATGACCGCAGACGACGACAACACTGCGGGTCATTCGCCCGCGTTCCATGTCGGAAGGCAACACATTCGGTAAGCATGAGAGGAGCCCGGCTTGCGTCGTTCTTACTATGAATAGTAGTCTATACGCGCGCGATGGGGTGGCCCCCAGGGGAGGGAGGTCGCTTACCCCCCGCTGTTGCCGGGCCCCTAGGGGCAGAGTTTTGGCCCCCATACCCCTATTTATAAAATTTGCTGGCCGATTCGGCTTGATTCGCTCGACCTTCGCCCATTTTTTCGGTGAATCTAAGCGTTTTTGCGTTCTTATTGAGAATGGAAGCGCGGCGATTGTTACGTCACCATGCGCGCGAGGTCTGGCCGATGGCGACTGTTGCTGTCTTGCCTTCGGCTTGGTTGCATGCGAGGTGCGCGGGTGCCCAACTGGCTGGATCCCAGGTCAGGTGTGGGAACAGTGCGCGGGATTTGATGTGTTGGACGCTGCACCCATCTGGGTCTGTGCTGGGCAGCTCATAGTCGATGGGTTGCTGACAGATGCAGCAGGATGTCCCAGAAATTCGGCCCTTGTTTTTTACATGGTTTAGGGCATTTTTTGCTCGGCACCCGTTCCATGCGGGTATGGTTCGCCCGTCGTCCATTCTCCCCCTAATATGACCATCTCAAGCAGGATACTGGACGCCGAAGGCAGCTTGGTTACTCGTCCAGCAAGTCGGAGAAATCGAATTCGGGTTCATCCGACCGTGGGGCAAGAATTTGATCAGATTCTACGCGAACCAAGTTCGATTCATGGATGATCAGCCGGCGGGACTTTTTTTCCATTTCTCCCCGAACTGTCAAGCGAACTTGATCTCGGTGAGCTTGAAGTGCCGACTCGTATTGCTCGGGCGAAAGAGTTACTGTAACGGTTCGACTAACACCATCCAGCTTGCCCCTCACTTTAATCTGATGCTCCCCGCCTAGAGCGGAGTTCTTTAGCAGCACTACCTCGCCGGAAACCTCCCTGACTTGGGGTGCTGGCGCCTGCTCGAAGTACTTTTCGGCCCGCGCTAGTGTAAACGCGTCTTCGGGAGTAAACACAAACTCCTGAGTTGCAGGCCGGTGCTCTTCGAAAAGTGACTCATCGGAATGAACCTCAACGGTTACACTCGACTCCACCTCGTCCGACACGACGTGTCTTAGCCCCCTTAGGAGCTCAAGTGACACCCCGTTCGGCACATAAGCTTCAAAGTTTTCGGGACCCGCCCCCGAATGGGCCTCTACAATAGCTTCTGAGGATGCTCCGAGCGCGTTCACCAGAGTTTGCGTAATGTCTCGGCCGCGAAAAACCGGAGTTTTTTTGTTATTTCTTGAAGCGGCAAAACTACCGTGAGTGGGGGCGAGTGCAGTGACGACGTAGCTGCCAACTTGCGTCTGTCCCATTCGGCAAGCAGCTAGAAAGTCCTCGGCGATCGTGGATTCAGCGTTCGCAAACCGCCGCCGGGGTTTACTCGTAGCTTTTGCAGACGCAACTAACAGCTCTCGAGCGCCCTGAACTAGGGAATTTCCGCCGGCCCAGCTAATCAAGCCAGTATCGTCAGGGGTCTCGCGCCGAACCAGAATTTCGTCCAGGTCCAACTTGACCATCATCTCGACTGTCTGAAGAGTATTGCGTGCCAGCGCGCCGTAGTTAATCTCCAAAGCATCTACAGCACGTTTAAACATAGTGCGAAAGTCTGCAGCGGTCGGGGCCAGTGGTACAAGGATCTCGTCCACCTCGTTGCCGTCTTCCTTGGCAGTATTAGGCTCCCAGTACTGGACAACGTCTCTAAATGAGCCTGTTGCATGCCAGCCAAGCCGAGTCAGTGCCTGAGTCAGTATTTCAACATCCGTGCTCGAGTCTTTCAAGGAAACCCTCCAGCCCTGAGTCGAGCCATGATCTGACACAATATGTGGTCGTCAAACACCATACTGCTCGGCACCGACACGGTCACTGTCTCGCTGCTGCCTGGGATACTCTTGGCCCCCCGCATTGGGGTCCAATATAGGCTGTGCCGAAGTATCGTTTCGGGCGGAGTGACTTGAGCCCACTGTGCTTGATCTTCTGGAAGATCCATCGTAACCAGAATCCCCGGAATACCCTTGCCGAGGTTACGCATCTCGTCGTACCGTCTACGACTCATCCTGACCGACAGCGCTGTTTTCGAAGCGTTCCAGCCGACAGTCGTCGCCTTCAGTTGTACATCGAGAGGCATTCGCTCGCCCGCAATGTTGTGCACCAGCGTGAAATCTATGCCATCGTCAATGTTCCAACCATTCACTTTACAACCAGCAGATGCCGCGATCGCAGAAATCGTGCCGCCCTGGAATGCTTCCATCAAGTCGGTCTTACGCGTCGTCAGGCCCCGAACTACGTCGCCCCCTAAGGTTGGCTCGACGGGATCCGTAAAGGCAGTCACGGGAACGACAATAACAGGCCCCGTCGGGGCATCAGGGCACGAAACTGCTCGTTACGAACCCCGACCGCACAAAATAGCCCCTGTCTGATTGGCAAGGGCTAATAGTAGAGAAACTACTGGTTGGCGTTAGCCATGACGCACGATGAATCACACTGTTGTCATTCTGTCGCGGTTGCCTATCAGCGTGCGGCCCAGCCATGCGATGGCTTCACAACCTTGCCACCATGCCCCGCATGCTGCGCAGTGCACTACCCAGTCACGGAAGCCTAGCCCTGTCCCGTTGTCGTCTCGGCAGGTGACCAGCAGTGCTGGCCGTTTCACCCAGTCACCGGCCTCATCCTGCTGCCGTATGTGGCGCTTGGCGCAGCTGTCCACGGGGCATGCGTGGTCTAGTGGGATTGGTTTCACCTGCCGTTCTATGGCCCCGCGTATCCGGTCGGCGATGTCTAGCGCCAGGTCTGTCAGGCGCATGTCGTCGTCGGTGGCATGATCGCCCCAGTGTTGCAGGATTGCCTTGACTGGCTGCTGCCAGTCTTCTCCCCTGGCTCTGGCAGTGTCGCGCACGTCTTCGGCGATGGCGTTCTGGGTGTCTACGGCCAGCAGGTTGGCTGGCGCGGCTGTTTCGGTGGTGGCGCCACCGCTGCCGCTGCCGATGACGGTGACGGCCTCTTGCAGTTGGTCCAGTAGTGCGTCTTCCCATTGGCCGTGCAGGAGCCCGTCGCGGCGTATATGGCGGCGTGTTAGGTCGTGCACGGTCTCGCGCAGCTTGATGTTGGGCATAATTTCCCTTCATGGTCCGGGCAATAGAAAGCACCCACTGCGGCGCAGTGAGGGCTTGAGTGGGTAGTGTGGATACATGACTGATTGGCACAGTGACAGCATCCTGAAATGGCGTGTAGTCCCCTACGGCTGGGAAGTCTGGAACGACTTTGACGAGCCTTGCACTATTGATGAGGCGTCCATGAGTGACGGGAACGGAAATCAAGACGCCACGCCGTATCTTCTCGATAAGCCCCTAAATCAGCACTTACCGCTGACTATGGTGGGCCTACCCTGAAGTAGTGGACATCTGAGATTGGTAGCAGTCCCGCTGTTACCGGGAAGGTGTCACGATGGAATCCATGACGAGGAAACGCCGGAACTTCACTCCGGAGTACAAAAGGGAAGCGGCCCGGCTGGTGATCGATACCGGGCGGACCATCAAAGGTGTGGCCGATGAGATCGGGGTGAAGCCCCAGACTCTGGGCCGGTGGGTCGAGGCCGAGCGGCAGGCCACCCAGCCTGCTAAGCGCCGCACGGTCGAGGAGCTGGAAGCCGAGAACGCCAGGCTGGCTAAGGAGCTCTATGAGGCCAGGAAGGACAATGAGTTCCTGGGAAAAGCCGCGAGCTTCTTCGCGCAGAGGCGTCAGGATCGGAGCGGTTTGAACTGATGCACGCGGAGAAGCACAACCACCAGGTCACCCGGATGGCCAGGTTACTGGGCGTTTCAGCTTCGGGGTACTACGCCTGGGTCGCCCGGGGTGTGAAACCCCCGGGGCCGCGGGCGACCCGTCAGCGCGTGATCGATGCGAAAGTCCGGAAGGTCCATGTCGAATCCGATGATGTCTACGGCGCCCCACGGGTCACCGCCCAGCTGGACCGTGAAGGAGTCAAAGTCGATAAGAAGACCGTAGCTGCTTCGATGCGCCGCCAGGGGTTGGAGGGCATCTCACCCAGGATGTTCACCCCGGTAACCACCATCGCCGGAGTCAAGCCCCACAGGATCCCTGATCGAGTCCAGCGCACCTGGGATCAAGGAGCCTTGGACAAGGTGTGGATATCTGATGTGACGTATCTGCGTACCGGTGAAGGATGGCTGTATCTGTGCCTGGTCACTGACGCCCACTCCCGTCGGGTGCTGGGGTGGTCGATGTCCACGGTGCAGAACTCGCAGCTGATTGAGTCCGCGTTGCGCCGGGCGTGCCTGCTGCGGCAGAACCACAAGCCCGAGGGCGTGGTCTTCCACGCCGATTATGCCGAGGTTTTCGTTAAGCCGAGG
>NZ_VAWA01000036.1 GCF_005771565.1 Nesterenkonia sphaerica | reverse complement strand
GGAGAACTGGTGCTCTTAGAAGCTAACGGGCACATGGGGCGGCGGAACACGCGCGTAGCGAGGGTCGACATTCCGGCGTCTGTGATCAGGGAGATCTGGGCCCGAGCCGCCGGACGCTGCGTCCTTTGCTCCGCTTATCTGCTTGGCACAGGTCGCTCCTTCTTTCACACCGCGCATGGTGAGATCGCGCACAATGTTGGTGCTACTCAAGGAAAGAAATCCCCGCGAGGTGCCTCCAAGCTGTCGCTCGAAGAACGTTCGAAGGCGGAGAACCTCCTGCTGCTGTGCCACCAATGTCACCGGATGATCGATGCTGCGGGTGCCGAAGAGGTTTACACAGACGAGTATCTTCGCGAGCGCAAGCAGGTGTTCGAAGATCACGTCCGCCGTGTCACCGATTTTGCAACGGTGACCGAAACTGCGGTTGTCCGCGTTACGGGGCGTGTGCGAGGAACCTTCGCGCCGGCAACAGACCGTCAGGTGAGTTCGGCTCTTCATCTCGAGGGCATGCGGTACGCCGGCGAGCACCCGCGCGACGCCGAGTTCGTTGTGTCCATCGACTCCGAGGACACTGATTCCTGGGTGTGGCAAGAGGGAATGAAAAAGATCGTGACGAAGTTGTCAGCCCTCCGGGACACTCCTTTCGACACAGTCTCGGTCTTCGCAATGGCACCAGTGCCGCTCCTGGTCTTTCTGGGGTCAAAGCTCGAAGACAAGGGAGACATCCGTGTGTTCCCACGCTTCCGAGATGCCGAGGACTTGGCGTGGTGTTGGCGAAGCAGGCCGGGTTCCTGTGCAACTTTCGCTGTCGCTTCGAGCGGCGCCAGTGCAACGGCCACGGAGGTCGTTCTCACTGTGAACGTCTCTGGTGTAGTTGACCTGGGTGCGGCACCTGCTGACTTCGCCGCCCTCCCTCGAGTGACGCTCGCCGCAGATGCGCCGGGGCCGGACGCGATACAGACTAAGGCGGACTTAGCCGCGTTTTCGCGTGCGTGGAGGTCGGCGCTCGCTCGAGTGGAAATGGACTACCCATTGTGTGAGCGGATACACATGTTGGCAGCCGTGCCCGTGGTAGCCGCCGTAGCGTGTGGCCAGCATTACATGCGAGGCGCCCAGCCTGCACTAGTGGTGTATCAGCGTGCCCGTGAGGGTTATATCGAGGCATTGACCCTATGAACCCTTCCCATCATGTTTACCCATGGAACGCGGGCTTGAGTCGGCAGTTCTATTCGAAAAGGTAGTTCGCGAGGTCTACACAACGGGCAGCTTCTTCTCTCCTGGCGGTGCTGTCACGAAGGTCGACTAATTGGCAACGGGTACTTGTTACGTCCCGGTGACGGCGGGTGTCGCGCCCAGGCATTGACGTGAAACTGGTCGTGGGTGTAATGTTGAAGCCAACATGACAGGTCTGCTTCTCGCGATGAGACGCGGGCCTGTTCTCTTTCTGCCTCCCCCGGTGTCGGGGCACTAGGATAATGTGCATGTGACGAGCCCCGATAGTACTTACGCGAAGCCATTCCTTACAGTCCCAGAGCAGATTCGGCGGTTGCGTAGCCGTGGTATGGACTGCGGCGACGACGCTTACGCGGCGGACGTGCTGGAACGCTATGGCTATTATCGGCTGTCGGGGTACTGGCACCTCTACCGCGAACGCCCTGCCCCGCCCGAGCCTCAGTTCGACGAGGACGGTCGTGAGGTCCGCCTGGACACTTTCGTGCCCGGAGCCAATCTTGCGCATGTGGTCGCGCTCTACGAGTTCGATCACGGGGTCCGTGTTCGCTTGGGTGACGTGCTCAGTGGCATTGAGACGGCTTTCCGCTTCTATGTCGGTCATAGACTTGGAAGGGTCGACAAGTTCGCGCACCGCAAGCCAGAAATCCTGGGCGCGATGCGCGAGGTGGAACAACACTTGCTCGTCCGTGCATGGGGTGCGCTTAGTCGGCGGCCGCAGTCTCCTCGCGCGGCGCCGACTAAGGCCTACCGGGAGTGGCTTGAGGAGTATGACCGCCATGAGCGACGGGCCAGGGGAGACTTCGTCGCGCACTTTCGGCAGAAGTATGGTCCCCACCTGCCGATCTGGGTGGCGACGGAGGTCATGTCGTTTGGTGTTCTAAGCAATCTCTACGGGCTGATGCGGCAGAGCGACCAGGAGATTCTCGCCGCGCGATTCCAGGTGCGAGCCGCCGATGGCCGCGGAGATCGAGGAGCCCTTGGTAACTGGCTCAACAGTCTCAGAAACGTGCGGAACATCTGCGCTCACTACGGCCGTGTGTGGAACCGTGCGTTCGACGTCCTCCTCGACGCGCCTGGTCAAGCGCGCAAGAACGACGATGACCTCCTTGCGCGGCTCACGGACGACGGCACGAAGAACAGGCTCTATGGTGTTCTGCTCGTCATGCGATACCTGATGCTGAGCATCGAGCCAGAAAATATCGATGTCGTGGACCTGGTTGACTTCATCGAACGCAGGTCACACGCTCTTGGTTTCGGCATGGCGCAGCTTGGCTTCCCGGACGACTGGAAAGAAAATCCGATCTGGGGCCGCACATTTGTCCTGGATCGTTCGCCAATGCTGGCCGCGAGCCTGCTGGACCGAACGGATTGCCTCAGTGCACCCAAGGCTCGTGAAGCGCTCACTACCGCCGAGCCGTCCCGCGTGGACGGCTCTCGGACGCCGGCTCAGCTGACAGCGGCGAAGCGAGCGGCACAGAAGAGCTTGCTCCGAACCTACCTCAAGTATCGAGTCGTCATCGAGGTCGAACTGGGCGAGACGAAGTTCTATCCTGCGTTCCAGTTCCGCGACGGCAAGATCATCGACGCTCTTGCCGAAGTCAACAAGGAGCTCGTCGCTCGTTGCGAAGATGCGGACCCGGCCAAGGTCGCAAGGGCCTTGCTGGACTGGTGGCAGACGCCGCACCCGGGCCTGCCAGGGGCCGCAGGCGGGAAAGACCGATCGCCACTCGACCTTCTGTGGGATGTCTCGGAATACGAGTTCGAGGCCGCCGTCCGAGAAGCAGGCGCATTGAGCAGTTTCGTCGTGCCGGAGCGGCGTGGTTAAGGACCACGCCTCATTCAAGGCAGGTTCATGCCTGCGGGTCCGGTGTTCACTTCTCCTGCCTGAGCATGGAGCTTCGGGAGGTAAGCCAGAGGCTTCCGAGTAGGAGAGCCGCTGCGCTTCGCGGTGCTTCTCTCGAGCAGGCTGGCGAACCCCGCGAAGGAGGCTTCTCGCTGAACCGGTTGCGAACAATCAAATGCCTGCCTCCCTCCCCCCCTTGGGCTGCCCTTGGGTAGGTCAACGGTCGGAGGCCAGGACTCCGTAGATGAGAGTGTCTGTCCATTCTCCCTTGCTCCACCAGTCCTGGCGCAGGTGAGCCTCATGGCGCATCCCAATGCGTTCCGCCAATCGCGAGGACGCGGTGTTGCGTGCGTCCATCTGGGCGGCGACACGATGGAGTGCGTAATGTTCAAGACCAATATCAAGAACGGTGCTAACTGCTTCGGTGGCGAGGCCTTGTCCGCCATAGGCCGGGTCCATGACCCATCCGATTTCAGCAACCCGGTGCTCTGGGTTGGTCAGCCATAACAGGACATCTCCGATAACGGTGCCATCGTGCTCGATGACGAGTGCCAGTGCCCCGTTGTCTTGGTCCAGACCTGTCTGGCTCAGCCTCTGCTGAACTCGTTGTTCAGCCTCCATCTCAGACCAAGGGTCATCCAACAGGTAGCGGGCCACTTCGGTCTGGCTGTAGATGCGCTGCAATGGCGCCGCGTCACTTTCCTGGTGGGGGCGCAGAAGCGTCCGATCAGTTTCGCGAGGGAATGGAGAAGTGTGCTTCATGCGCTAAAGCTAACATAGTTCGGATAGTGTGATGTCGTGAGTTATTGGGAGCATCGCAAACCTGTTCGTCGTTCTCGTGCTGTCGACGTAGACCAGGTGGCGGAGGAGGCCGCCTGTGTGCTGGATGAAGGAGGGATTCGGGCGCTGACGATCCGTGCGGTCGCCCAACGGTTAGAGGTGGCTGCCTCGAGTCTCTACTCGCGAGTGTCATCGCTGGATGACCTCTATGACTTAGCGTTGGATAGGGCATTGTCCACGGACGGAGGCGTACAGGACGCCATGAATGACGCCGGGCTGCACGAACTCATGATGAGCTTCTACCGGCATCTGGTAGCTCACCCGTGGGCCTGCCAGGTCATTGCTATGCGGGCACCTCGTGGCCCGAATTACTTATTGCTTTCCGAGCGCATGTGCAGCCTTCTCGTCGAACGAGGCGCAGGGGACCCGTTAGGTAAAGCGTACATATTGTCCAACTTCGTGATCGGCAGTGCGACAACCACTCCGATGGCGCGCAACGAGTGGGCCGCTCCTATAGATGCAGGCGTCGCTCCGGTCTATGCCAAGTTGCACGCCGTACATGACGTGGATCCAGAAACCCTTGTTAGTGACGGGATTCAGGCCCTTCTATCGGCGTAGCCAGATGATGCAGGAGCGTTCAGGCTAGATTTGTACCGAGGCCTCCGCAGGTTTCTCGAGCCACGAGACAGACCGTCCATCGTGGGGCGAATGGCCTCCTGGCGAAGGCGTGAACGCTGTCCACAGTCGTCAGGTAGTTGGGTAATCGGTGGGTGAGGGCTAGCGAATTTGGAACTCTGGGTCGGCTTCCTGCTAATGACCATCTCAGTGCTAATGGTCTACGACACCTCGGTCAGCTGATCCTGGTGACGTGGGGGAGAGGTCGAGATCAAAATGGCAAGCAAATGCCGCCCGATCGCTCGTCATGACGGGACCTGACTTCCGACGAGACAGCATTTGTAGACCTTGGTCATTCCAGCGAGTGCTCCAATGACGAAGAGGGAAGAACCCTCCTCCCTTGTAGGCTCAGATATATCTTCATGCGTCATCCAAATCTCGAGAGGAGGTCGGGACGTGGGAGCGCGGTCCTGTCTCAGAATCCAGGACGACCACCACCACAACGACTCGCGGCCCCGGAGGCCGGCGGATGCTCCCACGGTGGGCGGCTCCAGCCCGGTGTTAGGCAGGATGTGTAGAAGGCTCAGTCGTGCTGGCGTCACCGTCCTGCTGATCGGGGTAATGACTGGTTGTTTGAGCGACACGAGTACTGACCTCCAGGAGCAGCCTTGGGTAGTGGTTTCGTCCAATGGGGAAGGCGGAGAAATGATCTTTACCAGTAGCACTGTTCGCTATGACTCCAGCGAGTTCACCCGAGGGTATAGCTACACGCTGGACGAGGACGTTCTCTTGCTGGAGATCCGAGACATTCCTGAATCCACTGACTTGGTTTTTCTGGTCGAGCGTGACCGACAGGACTATCACCTGGTCCCCGAGACTGAGGAAGCCCAGGAGGAGTTGGGGGAATTGGTTCTCTCCCCAATGCAAGACGACTAGAGCGTGTCTGAGAATTATGTGAGGGGTGGCCTGGAAGCCTGGAGACATGTCTCGTCTCCAGGTTCTTTCTGATGCTCAGTGGGAGCTGATCGCTGATCAGCTGCCCAAGCCCACAGGACGCAAAGGGCGTCCCTTCG
>NZ_VAWA01000035.1 GCF_005771565.1 Nesterenkonia sphaerica | reverse complement strand
CCACCGGCCACATCAGCAACCGAGGACAACGCAAACCGGCTCCCCGCCGACGCACACCAGGACTGTCACCCATGTCTTGATACATCAACTGTTACCGATGTCCTGATGCAGAAGTGTTACCGCTCTCCTGAGACATCACAACTGTGAAAGCACCGGTGCATTCTAATGAGATTCACACTCAAGGACTATCAGGCTGACGCTGTAGGTGACACCCTGCGCGAACTCGCCTCAGCCCGCGACTTCTACAAGAGTGCCAGCGAGCGCGTGAGCTCAGTAGCGCTCGCCGCTACCACGGGCGCGGGCAAGACTGTGATGGCTGCGGCCGCAATCGAAGCACTCTTTTGGGGCAACGACGACTACGACGTAGTACCGGCTTCTGACGCAGTTGTGCTCTGGTTCAGCGACGACCCGTCGCTCAACCAGCAGACTAGGCACCGACTCCAACAGGCCTCGGACCGACTGCGCAACCGACTGATCACCGTGGAACACCCATTCCGTTACTCGAAGCTCCAGTCCGGCAACGTCTACTTCCTCAACACCTCGAAGCTCTCACGTAACAGCCTCCTCGTGCGAGGTCACGACGGAGAAGGAACGATACCGGGGTTGGACTCGAACCCGGACACCGTACCGTTCACGTTCTGGGACACCCTACGGAACACCATCGGAGACCCGAACCTTACGCTGTACATGGTGCTTGACGAAGCCCATCGCGGCTTAGGCCGCCGTTCCTCATCCGATACTCCGACCATCGTCAAGCGACTCATCAACGGCCACAACGGTGTCCCGCCGATCCCAATCGTGTGGGGCATCTCGGCGACCGTCCGTCGGTTTGAGGAGGCTATGGCCGAAGCGCAGGTGCAGGATAGCCGAGTACATCTGCGCACGATCGATGTGGACTCAATACGCATTCAGGAGTCAGGATTACTCAAGGACGACATCGTCTTGGATTTTCCCGCGGAAACAGGAGACTTCAACACCGTCTTGCTGCGTCGGGGAGTGCGAAAGATCAAGGCAATGTCCGTAGCCTGGGCCGACTATGCTGCGGACCAGAATGAGCCCGAACCCGTCAACCCGCTCCTTGTGCTACAGGTACCAAACAAGCCGGCGCCAACTGAGTTAGCTGCGGCGCTCGACGCGATCTACGACGAGTGGCCAAAGCTGGGTCGCGACGCGATCGCGCATGTGTTCGGTGATCATAAAACTCAGATTTTTGGGCCTTACAATATCCCCTACATCTCACCGGAACGTGTTCAGGACGCAAGTTATATCCGCGTCCTGCTAGCGAAGGACGCTATTAGCACAGGTTGGGATTGCCCGCGAGCTGAGGTAATGGTTTCATTCCGGCCGGCCAAGGACGAAACACATATTACCCAGCTGCTGGGCCGAATGATCCGCACACCACTGGCTCGACGCGTCGAGGGCGACGATCTGCTGAACAGCGTGGAGTGCATCCTGCCGAAGTTCAACCGCGCAACGGCGAGTCGTGTGTTGGAGCACATCCTGGGCAGCGGAATGCTCGACGGAGACAAGGATAACGGTCAGCGCGTCCTGGTAGACCCGCAGCTGATGACACCGAACCCCGTCGTGCCGGATGAGGTTTGGGAGTTGTTCACTGAGCTTCCGGCCGAGACGCTCCCAAGGAAGCACGCGAACCCGATTAAGCGCTTGACTTCGCTTGCTCACGCACTGGCAACAGACGGGATCGAGCCGGCTGCTGGTGCTCTCGCCCATGAGCGGCTCCATGGTCTCCTGAACGGCTTAGCCGCCCAGTTCCCCAAGGAGCTTGCCCAGGCGAAGGATGACGTGCTCAAAGTCGTCGGAGGCACAGTTAGAGGTCACCTGGGAATGCGCACAGACGGCACCTGGACTGAGATCGCGGACGACCGCGCGATCCAGGAAGCCTACAGGCACGGAGCGCGCACCATCACACCAGACATCGCGCGAACCTATATCGACCACCTTGCAGACCAGGAGGAAGATGAGGATACGTTGCGTGATGCCCACGTTCAGGTGGCCGCACTCGCGAAACTTCCACAGACACGGCCCGCGCTCGACGTAGCCGCCGACGCGCTCGCGGCAGAGTGGCTTGGCAAACACCGCGTCAACATCAAGGGCATGCCAGAGTCGCGGAAGAGCCTCTATGCGGAGATCACCGCAATGAGCACAGACCCACAGGTGGCCTCCATGGCGCTGCCAAGAATCCGTCAGGAGGAGACCAAACGGTACGTTGGCGAATCCGCGCAGCTCCTCGAGCGTCGGATGCTCCACCTCCTCTCCGACGAGGAAGGGATGTTCCCGGTCGGAAAACTCAACCCTGACGAGATTGAAGTACTAGACACCGAGAAGTCACGGGGAGACCTGATCGCTTGGTATCGCAACCCAACGGGCGGCCGGGACTCAATGAGTCTGGCATACAAGGATCGCCACGGGGACTGGCGGACGCTCCGGCCTGACTTCCTGTTCTTTATCGACAGCGACAAGGGCGTACAAGCGAACATCGTTGACCCGCACGGCTCCTGGCTGCCCGACGCGCTAGGGAAGCTCAGGGGGATGGCCCGGTTCGCCCAGATATACGGTGACCGATTCCACCGGATCGAGTCAATATCGCGGATCGATGGGAAGCTTCGTGTTCTCGACTTTGCCGTCCCTGAAGTGCAGTCGACCGTACTGGATGCGAAGGATGCGGACTATGCTTACCGAGAAATCTCGGAGGAGTACATCTGACCACACCCCATGTCTCTGTCGCTGAGGTTTGGACCTGGTTTATCACGAACCCTTCGGCGGGTATCAGGCGGACAGACCTATCATCCGCCTAAACGTTCTCAAACCTCACGTTTCGATCGGGTTGAGCCATTGGCGGAGTTCCGCTGTGCAGGGGGCTTCTTGGAGTGGTAGTTGTTTGAAGCCCATTTGGGGCACTGCCGGTGATGTCCAAGGATTTCCATGTTCGGCGCTTGAGCCACGGGGAAAATTTATGGCGGGGTAGGCCAACAGTGCTTGCTGAGGCTGGATCATGCCAGCACGTTCCCATTATGACTCCGAGACCCAGGCCCGAGCGGTACGGATGTATGCCGACCGGCTCGAAGAGGCCGACGGGGTATCGAAAACCCAGGCCCGACGTGAAGTCGGCGACGTTTTAGGGGCTCTTCGTATTTGAGGGTGTAGAGGTAGGGAAGAGAGCCTGGGCGTGGCGGTGGCTGGATAGAGGTCGAGGCCTTCCGAGGATGGAAGTTCCTACACTGTCCAGCCGAAAGACCTCGACGTGCCTAAGCCTGCTTTCGTATCCCCGGACCTCGACAGCTTCTGCCTCCTCGACGGGCTCGGCCTCACCGTCACCGGCCAGCACATCCGCCGGGACCGCGCTATCCTCGAATGCGGAGTCACCGTAGACGATCCGTGGTGCCGGTCCTGCCGTGGGCGAGGAATCCCGCGGGGCACAGTGGTGCGGCGCTTGGCGCATCTGCCGCTGGGATGGCGACCCACCACCTTGTGGGTACGGGTGCTTAGATACCGGTGCTCAGACTGTGCTCGGGTCTGGCGCCAAGACACCTCCAAGGCTGCGGATCGAGGCCGTCCAGGCGCCGTTGGCCCTTGGGCACCAGCATCGGGGTAAACGAACCGGCCCGGTCCCGGACCACCGCGAGGTCGATATCGCCGACCTCGGTAGCGAGCGTCTTCTGGCTGGACCCATTGCGGGAATTGCGGAACATCGGCGCATCGACATCGCCCTTCTCATAGCCGGTGTGCTAGGTCAGCTCCGTCTCTAAGCCCCTCTCCAGGGCGGCTTTGACGATCCCGCCAAGCAGCCCATCATCGCCGGTAAGGGGCTGGCCTGCGTCCATCTTCGCGAAGATCTCATTCAACGCTCCAGAGGCCTTCAGCTGATCCGCGATCTCTTTTTGCCGAGCAGCACGTTCATCACGTTCTGGATTCTCTGTAATGGTCATGGTCTGCAAGTGTGTGTTCCTTCCGGTGAGCAGACCCACCGCTTACACAGACCATTAGATACGCCCTGGTCGCTGGTCCATCGAATCCTCAGCTACTGCTGCCCTGGCAATCAACGCATTGGGGATGGAAATCGAGACACGTCTCGGGACGAACGGCTAACCGGGAACAGTGATTCATTCGGACCAAAGCGTTCAATTTGGCTCCTGGGCCTTCACCACTCGGGCCAAGGCTGCCGACTTACTTCCCTCGATGGAATCGGAGGGCGACTGTTATGACAACTCGATGAGGCGTTTTGGTCGTGAATGCCAGTTGAACTTCTCGATATCCGGATCTGGAACACCCGCCTCGAGTTGGCCAACGCCATGTTTGAGTACCTTAAGATATGGCACAACCGACAACGCTGCCACAGCTGGCTCGGGTGGGTCACCCCAGTAAAATACGAACGCTATCGCATCATCACCGCGGCATGAGAAACCAAGCAACCCAGAGACTGCTCAACACGGGACACACCACCCCCACGAGACCAAGGGCGGTTCAACAGATTGCTCACGAGCTAAAAAAATCCACAGGCTAGGCGGACATCGCCAAATCACCATAATGTGGCTGAGTCGGAAGCCTGATGCCATCTCAACCAGAGAGCCGCTCCCACTCCCACTAAAAATACTGCCAACGCAGCCGACCAGCCCATGTCGAATGAGCTCGTCATATCCAGCAATAACCCGACAACTATCGGGCCAACGGTGAATCCAGCGTACATCGCCATAGAATTCACGCCAGAGACACGCCCAATCTGACCTGCGGGAGCGGCTCGCATAAGACCAGCATTAATGACAACATTACCGCCAAGCCCAGTCATTCCATGCACCACAGCTGCCATCCATATCAATCCATTCAGGCCAAAAGCGTTTGCCATGATTAACAGTAGTACCCCAATTGCCGCACCACCATTGATGATTGCAAGAAGAGAAGACAGACGCGCACCAGCAGCGACTCTACGAGCCCACCAAACTCTGGAAACCATACCAACTACCCCAACAACGGTTATAGTAAGACCACCCTGCACAAGGCTAAACTCCATTACCGTAACCGCATAGAGTGGAACAAATACATGTATAGCCTGGACTCCAAATCCGATAAGAAAAATGCTGATTGCAAATATGAGCCTAGTGTACGCGAAGCTCCTAATTGGATCGGAGTTCTTTCCAGTCGCAGACCTAGCAGATATAGGCGGCACGGCCAGAGATTCTCTTAAGCCACCAGAAGACGCAGACCGAATATTATTACCATCATAATATTTCGATACAACACTGATACTAACAAATATCAATGTAACTGCAATTAGTACTCCGCTAAATGCTGCACCAAACCAACCAAAAAAAAGAGCAATAATCGGAAACATGACTCCGGACAGTAGTTGGGCTACTTGGACCCCTGACTGCTTGAATCCAATCCAAGAGGTTCTTTTATGTTCGTCAACAACTTCCACAATTATACGATTAGTTGTTGGATTAGAAATCGCCTGAGAGCACCCAACAATTGCAGCCGCAATCACGATCCCAATAAAATCAACGGTGAAAGCTACTATGATAAAGGACAAACCAGCACCACTGAAGTTCAATACAATTTGAGTTCGAACTGACAGCTTGTCTGCAAACCACCCTGAGGCCTGTGACGCCAGGGCGGCCGACCCAAACACTACTGAAGAAACAATTCCTAGTTGGCCCGGTGTGACACTAAATCTCTCGATAACCAACGTGGAGGAGGTAGCTAACATGAATGGAAACAAGGGGCCTACACCCATTATGCAAACCAATACAACCAAAAGTAGGCCGCTAGCTGATGGCCGACTAAGGTCGCTATTTTCGACTTTTTTCAAATCTCCACCCATGGTGTCTCAATAATTAAGACTTTCACTCACAGTAGATAACTTTAACACTGTGTGCATCAGTGACTACGTGCCACGATTGCCAGTGAGCATCCGGCGTCTTCTTTCCACACACTTCATCGGGACGCCTCACTGACTCAAGGACTGCTTTTTAAAGCGGCTCATCGCAAATAAGGGTGTAGCAG
>NZ_VAWA01000034.1 GCF_005771565.1 Nesterenkonia sphaerica | reverse complement strand
GGCTTGACGAAAACCATAGAGGCACCCCCCTGCCCGAATGTCCGATGTCGGTTTTATCATATGAACTACACAGCTGTAATTCATCCATCGCTGTGGCATCGATGGCTAAGCAGGAGGGGCACATGCAACTCGCAGACCACTTCGGAGTGCTTCTCCGAGACACCGTTAACCTAAGCCAGTTTCGACTCGACACTCTTGATGACCGGGTTTCGAAGATCTACTCTGCCCTTCAGAAGGACGGCGATCTGGGGCCACGAGTGCTCGGAATGAGCAAGCAGGGCTCGTGGGCACACCGGACCATCATCAGTCCTGTCGGCGAGAACGAGTTCGACGCAGATTTCATGCTGCATCTGGAAGACGACACCACGTGGACGCCGCAGGACTTCCTAACCAACGTGAAGTCTGCCCTCATGCGCAACTCCGTGTACAGGTCTATGACCGTCAATCGCAAAAACCGGTGCGTTCGTGTCGTGTACGCAAATTCCTGCCACATCGACATTGTTCCCGCCATTAAGCGCGGAGGACTCGAGTACGTGGCGAACTATAAGGACAATCTATGGGAGGCAACAGACCCGGAAGGCTTCACCCGATGGATGAAAGAAAAAGATGACCTCGCCGGAGGCAACCTCCGACGCGTAATCCGCCTGATGAAGTTCCTCCGAGATCACCGCGGCTCGTTCACAGGAACTCGCTCAGTTATTCTAACCACCCTCCTCGGCGAGCAGGTACAGGCACATCGCACCCTCGGCGACGCCGGCTATTACAAGAACGTTCCGACCTCACTCGTACACATCATCGAAGACCTCGACACCTATCTTTCGGCCAACCCCACCAAGCCGGTCATAATGGACCCCTCCGGCTCTGGGGCCAGCTTCGACCACCGTTGGACGCAGGAAACGTATACGTACTTTCGCGAACGCATCCACGCGCATGCTGCGGAGATGCGAGCTGCATATGACTCGTCCTCGAAAGACGACAGCGTAGCAAAGTGGAAAGCACAATTCGGCGAAGGGTTCAAAGCGCCCTCCAGCTCAGAAGCGAGCACGCCATTCGGGGAGCCCAAGTCACCTCCCGCGGCACCGAGTCTCTCCGGGCGCGCGGGGTGACTTCAGCCACGTCGCCTTCTTCTTGGCAAAAAGCCTTCGTCGCAGATCTCGAGACTGTCATCCGGGCTAAGCCGGGATTCGTCGTCATCCGCGAGCGGCGCAAGCTTTCAGACGATGGGACCGTTCCCATCCAGCTTGCAATACAAACTTCGGCTATTCCGCATGCTGAGGGTGGCTTGGCGCTGGAGCCGACCGAGCTGGTTGAGGTGACCGTTCCTAGGAGCGCGCAACGGCCGCCGACAGTACACGTAACCCACCCACGCTTCGTAGGATACCCGCATGTTCTCAACGGACTTCTGCTCTGCATCTACCTCGACCCGAGCAGGGAATGGAGCCCTGATGATGGAGCCGTCGGCTTCCTGAACCGGCTATGGGGATGGTTCGAGGCGGCGGCCGGCGGCAAGTTCGACCCGCACACCGCCCTGTTCCACGCTGTCGGAGGAACTGACCACACCGACCCTTCGACTCCCACGGTCGTTGTCCGTCATGAAATTGAAAGAGGGCGTCGCCGCGTCTTTTTCTCACGACGGAGTGACCACCGTTTCGACATGCAGCTTGACGATCATCCCGACCGCCTCAGCGTCCCCGTCGTGACAGCCGATGCGCCCCTCCCCCTCGGCCCCGGCACCACTATCTTCGAGCTCAGTATGACTTTGGATGACCCTGACATGAAGCGCGGTGGACAACCTGCCCTCGGCATGCGCCCCACGCACGAGTCGCTCTACCTCGTCCTCGTTGCCGCTGCCAAGCGGAACTCTGCCGCATCACCCCAACCATTCGTGCTCCGCGTCCCCCATCCTGCTGGCGGGACACCACACGTGCTGGTGGGGTCAGTTTCGGCAGACATCGCGGACGCTCTCCGCGGCGGCCAGGAAGTTTCAGACCCGAAAATCGCATGGTGGCGAGTATCGGACGAACGGGCCTCGGTGACGACACGCCGCGACTCAACACGACCAACAGTAGCGTTTGCCGAGCGAGAGATCCTTCTTATCGGCTGCGGCGGACTGGGGTCATGGATTGCCGAGTTCATCGCTCGTGCCGGAGCGAGACGAATCGTGTTGTCCGACTCGGCGACCATCACGGGCGGACTTCTCGTCAGGCAGAACTACACCGAAGCCGATCTCGGGTCGCAAAAAGAAGCAGGATTAGCGAAACGTCTCCGCGCCATCAACGATTCTGTCGACGTCGAGGTGCTCAGCGACTCCGAGGGGGGTGATTTCGCGGATTTTGACCTCATCATTGACGCGACCGTCAGCTTGGCTCTCAGCCAATCGCTCTCCTCAGCAAGCTTGACAGTTATGACCGTACAGGTAGCAGTAGATCCTCGAACGGCCTCAACCGGCATGGTGTTGATCAAGCCGGACTCCTGCCCGGAGACACTCGCTGAACTCGACCATCGTGCCGGAAAGATCGTCGGCCAGGATCCACGGCTCGAGGACTACCACTCGCTGTGGTCCCCTGGGACTCACGATATGTTGGTGCCAACCCGCGGTTGCTCAGTACCAACGTTCCATGGCTCGGCGGCGGACTTAGCATCAGCCGCTGGCGTCATGGTCTCACTGGTCGGACAGCAGTTGCTTGCGCCGACCGCCGGCGTGCATCTATTCAGCCTTCCTCACAGTGCCTCCCCTGATACCCCTGCTTCGGTGTTTATCACGCTCGAACCCGCGTGATAGAGGATCGGTTCCTGCTAGAACCCCGCTACCACGTCAGCGACGACTGCGCGCCACGGGGCAGGTCACGAGGCCGTGTGAGCGACAGGTCACCTTGTACTCGGCACCGCTCCTACACGTTAAACCCACCGTGAACTCGATTCCGACTACCTCAGGATTGCCTATCAACTCGCCTATCCAAGGCTACGAACCCGAAGACGGGCTGAACCACCATTGCCATTCCTCGCAGCCCTGTCCACTCATGCCCTAGTTTGGGGCAGACAGCCCGAACCCAATTGAACATCACACCGGGGCTCGATGAGCCTCTGTCGGCTTCTGTCTAAGCTACTTATGCCCGCCAGAGGTTAATCCACTCCTGAACGTGCTGACGTCGTTGCCGCCTTCACCAATCAACGGGGATGTTCCTGAACACGTAGTTCTCGCGTTTAGCGATTACCTCTACAGCCTTCAAGATCCTGCTCCGCATGCAGATGAGCGCATTTGAGAACCTCTCGAAGTTCGGATCTCCCGAAGTTACCTGGATCTCATCCACTCGAACATCGTTGAGAGTGACGATGAACTCCTGGACAGCGGCTTCGATACCTGAAATGGCCCGCCCCAAGTCCGAATCCATGTCCAAGACTCGAGACCGCATGTCAACGAGTTTTACGCGAAGGGCGTCGACCGCCTTCCAGACGTACTCTGGGCACTCACGCGCGTCATCAAAGTACATGAAACGGTGATCGTCTAGCCAAGCGAGCATCGCACGTGCCCAATCGTGGCCGACTCGGACTTCAGCGAGCTTCAGGAGACTCTGTTCCAGATCCAACCCCACGAGAGCAGACGCTCGATCTTCGTGTTCGCGTTTCCACTCGAGGAGAAGCTCCTCCGAATACACCTCCCAGTCCGCATCAACGCGATAATGACAGGGCAGACACAGCCATATCGCGTTCTCCTCATCACCACGCTTCGCCTGAGATCCGTCAGGCAGTGTTACGTCGTCAGTTCGACGCGGCCCCGCCTGGGAAGCGGGAAGTATGTGCGCAGCCTGAGCAATCGCTCGCGGCTTACCTTTTTCGGTCGAGAACCCTGTAACGCGCAGGCAATCAGGGTTTGAGCAGACGTACATCGCCTTGCGTGCCACGAGTTGGCGCACGCCCGCTGTGAACTCAACTCGCTTGCCGTTCGTCACTTCTTCCCACCAGAGGTTAGTCCGCTTTTGAACTCGACCGCGTTCTAAGTCGGATAGCTGCTGATGGAGGCCATCAAGGAGACCGGCCCTGCTGGTTGTGGAGCCACAGACAAGCACAACATCGAAGTGCTTATGTTTTAGTTTTGCGCCCCGAAGGGGCCAGTCGTAAGCTGAAAGCACCGACCAGCACGGGCGGCTAGGGTTCCGCCGGCATCAGCCGGGCCTGGTTCGAGCGCCGCAGTATGCCGCAGAGGCGGCATGGATCTTACGGGATAGAAGCCTTCAGGAGTGGAGTCGGCATGTTGCCATGCCGTCCTCAGCCTGAAAGGTTCCCCGTGTCCTCTCCCACCGCTCCCTCACCTGACCCAGGTTTCCGCCGTCTGGTCTACCCTTTGGCACTCAGCGTCGGTGTAGGCTTCGGCGCCATTCTCTACGGCACCTCGGTGCTGATCACCTCCAGTGCAGCCGGTGCGCAGTTCTCCCTGTCACTGCTCTCCCTGGCCTTCTCCGGCTCGGTGCTCACCGGTGCCGCCGCTGCAGTCCCGGTGGGCCGGTACGCCGATAGGCACGGGATCCGAGCAGTAGTGGCTCTCGGGGGCCTGCTGGTGTTCATGGGGTTCCTGGGCTTCGCCGTCAGCAGCTCCGGCTGGCAGGTTCTCGCGGCATGGTGGCTGCTGATCGGTCCCGGGAGCACGATGGTGCTGTTCGAACCAGCCTTCATCGCCATGCAGCAGTGGTTCACCCGGGAGCAGCGCAACCGCGCCGCAGGCACATTGACCCTGATCACCGGGCTGGCCGGGCCGGAGTTCATCCCTTCGGTCTCCTATCTGGTGGAGGCCTTCGGCTGGCGGACCACGGCGGTACTGCTGGGGGCGTCCGTACTGGTCGTCTCGGGGCTGACGGCTGGGTGGGCGCTGCGCGCAGCACCGGTCCCGCAGCGGCTGGAAGAACCGGAATCTGCGTCCCCGGGTGGCGCGGAGGCGCAGGGGGTGAAGCGGGGCCTGCCGGCAGGGTTCCTGCTACTGAGCATCGCGGTGGCCCTGACCATGGCCGTGCTGGAGGCTTTCAACGTGCACCGCATTGCGCGGTTCGAGGCTGCCGGTTTCGACCCGTCCGTGGTGGCGTGGTGGGCGGCCGCAGTGGGACTGCTGAGTCTGCCCGCTCGGTTCCTGCTGCCGGTGCTGGCCAACCGGCTCGACTCCGCAAAGCTCTACATGGGCCTGACAGTACTGATCATCCCAGCCGTCTTGCTTGCGGTGCGAGGGACTGAGGCCTGGGAGATGTATGGGCACTTCATCCTCTTCGGCCTGCTGTTCGGAGCGTTCATCCCCCTGCAGGCGGTGATTATGAGCGACTGGTACTCCGGTGCCACCTTCGGCACGCTGATGGGCATCCAAGCGGTCGGGATCGCCTTAGGCCGTGCCGCCGGACCAGCAGCAGTGGGATGGCTGGCGGAGACACCGTGGGGCTATCCGAGCGGGATGGCCCTGCTGGTGCTGCTACTGGGGCTCAGCCTGGGCCTGCTGCTCATCGCGGCCCGGCGTCGCACACGGGGATAGGCCCGCCCGCGGGCCTCCTCACCCGACTTTGCGGTACTTGCGGTGGATGGTCTGCTTGGTGACGCCCAGCAGAGTTCCGATCTCACCCCATTTGAGCCCAGAGTTCCTGGCCTTGCGAACCGCGATCTCTTCACGGCGGGCAAGCTCTTTCTTCGCCTCGGCCACCGCGACAAGCTCCTGCAGCACGTTGTCGCCGTCATCGGCCCCTACTGCAGTCTTCATAGGGTCAGCATATGCTGACGAAAGCTGAGGCCGCCAGACTGTCCACTCTCAGCCGAAACGCACACCTCTGGGAAGATGGAGCCATGTCCAAGCGCAGGAAGAAGGCGCGGGGAACCCCAGCTCAACGGCGGCGGAGGCTCGGGTCGCGGAGCCCTGCCGCCGCGAAGCCCCTAACCCGGTGAGCATCGGGCAACTGCGCAACCCTGCGTAGGCAGTCAGCGCCGCCCAGAGGTTAATCCGCTTTTGAACTCGACCGCGTTCAGATGCTTCCCGAAACCTCTCGGCGCGGTGTGTGCATAGGCAGGGTTATGCACAGCGGTCGCGCGCAGTAGATTCGCTCTCACCTCGCGCATACCTTCAAAGCCTCAGCGATCGTACGGTGCCCCTGTGCTTCGAAAGCTTGCTCCGATGCGGCATAGACGGCGGTACCCATAGCCTCTTCCAGATACGTCAATCCCCACAGCTCATTCTCATCACGGGGGTCGGCCTCGCAACCAGCGTAGAAGGCCTCTTCCAGCTCCGTTGCTGCAGTTAGCGACTAATGCCAGCGTCGGCCGGTAACAGCAGGTCAGCCTACGCCGGAGCCTCGCTGGTCACGGTCGTGTCCAGCGCTTCGACGGCAGCGATCAGCTCCATCACCGACTGGTAGCGCCGGTCAGGCTGAGAGTCGATGCACTTGTGGATGATCTGCTCCATCGGAGTTGCACTACTCCGCCCCACGTTCTTCCGCCCAGTGAAGATGTAGAGCAACACGAAGCCGGCAGCGAAGATGTCATGGACAGCACCGAAGTCCTTAAACGAGCCTAGAGCCGGGTCAATCTTCGTGCCCTTGAGTTCGGTCTCCGTCATCGTGAACTCGGACCCCTTGAGCTTGGCAAGGCCGAAGTCGGAGAGCTTGACCAGCACAGCTGAACCACCGAAGGTGCGGAGCAGGACATTTCTGGTGCTCAGATCCCGGTGAAAGTGCCCCTTGGAGTGGATGAAGTTGAGGCCGTAGAGGAACTGCAGCGCGATCCGCTTGCGGGTCGTCGGGCCGAATCCCGGCTGGTTGTTGCGCTTGGCGACGTAGTCCTCCAGTGAGGTGTCGCAGTGCTCCATCGTGTACGACCAGTCCGACTCCTTGAAGTTGTAGACTGAACCGTACTGGGTTTGGTTCCGTCCTT
>NZ_VAWA01000033.1 GCF_005771565.1 Nesterenkonia sphaerica | reverse complement strand
TGTCCTGGCGCGGAAGATCATCGCCTCGACCACCTTGCGGCTGTCTTCGAAGGGGCGTCCCTTACGCCCTTGGTTGGACGGTAGCAGTGGTTCGACCCGCGCCCACTGGGCATCGGTGAGCTGCTGATAGCGAGAAGAGGTAGAAGTCGCCATGCCCCCAGCCTGCCGGAGAAATCACCTCACACATAGGAGACATGCCCTAGTCTTATACCTCGTGACAACTCAAGCCCCGCGCATGCAGTGGATGGATTTCCTACGCGGTCTCGCTGTACTTCTGGTAGTGGTATTACACGCCAACAGCCAGAATATTGCCGGCGCCAGTGTGGAATGGTGGGCGGAGGTCAATCGGTACCTGACACCTTTCCGGATGCCTCTGCTGATGTTCATGTCGGGGATGCTCCTGCACCGGTCGCTGGCGAAGCCGCTGCCGCTGTATGTATGGGGGAAGGCAGCTGCCATCGCCTGGCCGCTGCTGGTGTGGCTCTGCCTCTACGGATTCTTTGTCCGCGGTGGCATCGGCGTACCGAACCTCTTGGAATGGCAATTCCACCGGGACTATTTGTGGTTTCTGATGTCGCTGCTGCTGTGCTACTCAGCAGCCACAGCATTCAAGCCCCTGGTGACGCGGTTCCCCTCTGGTCACGTGTGGGCGTACCTGGGGTTGTTCCTAGCCATGATCGGCACCTACGTCTCCACCACGGCAGTCCACGGCGGGCTTATGGGCAGCACATTCTGGTACGGGGCATTCTTCTTCCTGGGGGCCTGGGCGACGCCGCATGTTGACCGCTGGATCCAGGTGCATTGGGCAGTGATTCTCCCGCTGGCGACGGGCGTGGCGTTCTTGGCTCACCTGGGAGTCGATGACCGCAGCCTGCGGATCGGCTCAGCGGCAGCCGCGGCCATCTCGGTCACAGGCATCTTCGTGGTCATCTGGCTGGCCCCCCGGCTGCGCAGGGGAGGGGCCGTCCAATTCGTCGAGTGGTGCGGGCGCAGCTCCGTGGTGGTCTACGTGGCCCACTTTCCGATCATCGTTCTGCTGCGTGACCATATCTTCTCAGCGGTGGGTCTTACCGCCGGCCTTCAGGTGTTCCTGATGACCCTCATCTCGCTGTTCCTGACCGTGCTGCTGGTCTGGGCCCGGCCCTGGACCCCATGGCTCTACGTCATGCCGCAGCACCAACGAGTAGCCGCCAAACTCCGATAGGCTCCAGCGATGCGAGCTCTGGCGCGAATCACAGCGGCGTCAGACGGTGCACAGTTCGACTGGAGTCACCACGGGCGCACCGCTAGCGGGTCAGACTAATTGTCCAGCGCCTCCCAAATGAGGAATGCCCACCACACCAGGCCAATGATGGGCGTGGTGATGACCGCTGCGGTGATGAGAATTCCAATCATTGCTCTGACCACCCTCGAACGAAGACATCGGGGAGATTCCAACAATCGCGCTACCTCAAGTGTAGTTCAGGCGACTGGCACGCTACCTTGCTGTTCTGCCCTTCGGAAGGGTCGATTCGCGAGGGGAATGCGAAACAATCCAAAGTTCGTCGTATCCTCGTGGAGTATGTGCCAAGCGACGACGCGTAGGGATCAGGGTCGGAAGCGGGTGGACACTTCATGGGCACCCCAACGATCCGGACCCCAGGAAAGACAAGGGAGAGAGCATGGCTGAATTCATCTACACGATGGTCAAGGCACGCAAGAAGGTCGGCGACAAAGTCATCCTCGATGACGTGACGATGTCGTTCTACCCGGGTGCCAAGATCGGTGTCCTCGGTCCCAACGGCGCCGGGAAGTCAACGATTCTGAAAATCATGGCTGGTATGGACGAGCCCTCCAACGGTGAGGCCCGGCTCAGCCCTGGCTACTCGGTGGGCATCCTGCAGCAGGAGCCTCCACTCAGTGAGGACAAGACCGTCCTGGGCAACGTTCAGGAGGGGCTCGGTGACATCTACACCAAGGTGATTCGCTATAACGAGATCAGCGATGAGATGGCGAACCCGGATACTGACTTCGAAGCCCTCATGGAGGAGATGGGGAAGCTTCAGGAGGAGATCGACGCCGCCAACGCCTGGGACATTGACTCGCAGGTCGAGCAGGCCATGGACGCACTCCGGTGCCCGCCAGGTGATGAGGCCGTCACCCACCTCTCAGGTGGTGAGCGACGGCGTGTGGCGCTGTGCAAACTGCTGTTGTCCAAGCCTGATCTGCTGCTCCTGGACGAGCCCACCAACCACCTGGATGCCGAATCTGTGTTGTGGCTGGAGCAGCATTTAGCCTCCTATGAGGGTGCAGTCCTTGCGGTGACCCACGATCGGTACTTCCTGGATCATGTCGCCGAATGGATCTGCGAGGTGGACCGGGGGAGGCTTTACCCCTACGAGGGCAACTACACCACGTACTTGGAGAAGAAGCGCTCTCGCATGGAGGTGCAGGGCAAGAAGGACGCCAAGCAGGCCAAGCGCCTTGCCGAGGAGCTGGAGTGGGTCCGCTCCAACGCCAAGGGCCGTCAGGCGAAGTCCAAAGCACGTCTGGCCCGTTATGAGGAAATGGCGGCGGAGGCCGAGCGGACCAAGAAGCTCGACTTTGAAGAGATCCAGATCCCACCTGGCCCCCGGTTGGGCACCCAGGTCATCGAGGCGGAGAACCTGCAGAAGGGCTTCGGCGACCGGAAACTGATCGACGGATTGTCGTTTTCGCTGCCCCGCAACGGCATTGTCGGTGTTATCGGCCCCAACGGTGTGGGCAAGTCCACGTTGTTCAAGACAATCGTGGGGTTTGAGGAGCTCGACGGCGGCGACCTCACCGTGGGTGATTCAGTGAAGATGAGTTACGTTGACCAGTCCCGGGCCGGAATCGATCCTGATAAGAGCCTGTGGGAGGTGGTCTCCGACGGTCTGGACTTCATCCAGGTCGGGAATGTGGAGATGCCCTCCCGGGCTTATGTGTCCTCATTCGGTTTCAAGGGACCCGACCAGCAGAAGCGCGCGGGGGTCCTTTCCGGCGGGGAACGCAACCGGTTGAATCTCGCACTGACGCTGAAACAGGGCGGGAACCTCCTCCTGCTCGATGAGCCCACCAACGACCTCGATGTGGAGACGCTGAGTTCGCTGGAGAACGCCCTGTTGGAGTTCCCGGGATGCGCCGTGGTGATTTCTCACGATCGGTGGTTCCTGGATCGCGTGGCCACCCATGTGCTCGCATGGGAAGGCACAGAGGAGAACCCTGCCAACTGGTACTGGTTCGAAGGGAACTTTGAGTCCTACACCCAGAACAAGATCGACCGCCTCGGGGCTGAAGCGGCGCGGCCCAGCCGTGTCACTCACCGACGGTTGACCCGACAGTGATGCCGGCAGCCGGAGGCTCTGCGGTCTCCGGCTGCTGATTTCAGGCGGCCGTGCGCCCAGCGGTGTGCTCGGCCTGCCATGGCGTCGAGGCAGGTGTCGAGGCAGGTGTCGAGACAGGTGTCGAGGCAGGAGCCGAGGCGGGGGGTGGTGTGTGAGCTGGTGAGGGCTCAGTGCTCTCTTGCGCGGCGTCGTCGCGTTCAGTGTTTCCCCCTGGGGCGGACGACTCAGATGTGTCTGCGGCGTCGCCGCGATGAACCTTCCGGTACTGGGTGGTGCCGAATTTCAAGTCGTGACCGACACTCTGGGCACTGATTTCGATTTCTGCACCAGACTCGTTCTGATCGTTCCTCCAGGTACGGACCTTGGGGCGACCCACAACGACGACCGGGTCCCCCTTGTGGATCGAGTCGGCCACATTCAGTGCCAGTCGGCCAAAGCAGGCCACGGTATACCAATTGGTCTCCCCGGAGGTCCATTCGCCGGTCTGACCACTGCGCCAGCGAGGTGTCGCTCCTAACCGGAAGGTTGTCACCGGGTTGTCCGAGTCAGGGTTTTTCACCTCTGGGGTGGTGCCGGAGAACCCGCGCACTGTGATGGTTTCGGTCATAGCTGCTGATCACTTCCTCAGTCTCACGGCCAGGCTCTGGCGTGAACCGGGGCGCTGGCCGTGTTCACGTGCACCCGGTTCGTACCGTTGAGTCTGGGCGATGTTCAGCGAGGTGTGTGGTCACAATGCTCCGCTGTGGAGGGGCTGGCGCGGTGGCATGCTCGGGAGGTGCCTTGGGGAGTATTCCTGGCGCTTAGGTGTTTCTCGCCAGGATGAAGCCGCCTGCTGAGGTCAGGCGTAGCCACTTGCCGTGGGTATGGACGGTGCTGGTGGCGTCGGCGGCGTCGTCCAGGAAGCCCAGCGAGAGGGCGCCGAATGCTGCGCCGGCGGGCAGCCCGTGCTCCAGCGGCCGGCTCCATACGGTTTCGCGGACCTGCTCCACCACATGCGCGCCCGCGGACTGAGGCACCGCCTCGGCGACCTCTGCCACTCCCTGCTCGGCAGCTGTGCGCAGCTTGGAGTCAGCAACGGTGCCCCGACTCACCCATCCGGTGCGAGGCGGAGTTACTGCGGCCCAGGGGGCGTTGATGCGAGACGGCGGCAGCGGTAGCTGCGTCTCGGCCGGATTCATCCGTGCCAGCCGCTCCGTGATGGCCGAGAGCTCGACTGTCACATCGGCCTGAGACGTCTCAGCTAAGGCCATAGTGCGCAGTCCCAGCACGGCAGGGATGCGGGAGGTCAGCGTCGCCGGAGTCATCACCGGAAGCCAGGCGGCCGCGACGGTGCCCACTGCTTGGAGGCGGATCCCTTGTTCGTTGATACGGCGGCCTCGTGAGATGTATGTCGAGAGGTCCTGAAGGGCGGCTGCTTCGGCAAAGTTCAGGTGCGGGGTCATAGGATGTTCATTGTTTCATGCACATACAGATGGAGGAGCCGGTGATGGCGGAACGCGAGTACCGAGTCCCGACCCCGGAGGAGGCTGTGGCGCGGCTGGTGGGCATGCTGGACCTGGAGTCCCTGCCGGATGATGGAGGCAGCGAGGACCGCTTCATCGCTCCAGTCTTCGAACAGGCGTACTGGCGCGTCTTCGGCGGCCAGGTCCTGGCCCAGGCCACCGCAGCGGCAATGCGTACCGTGGACCCGCGGCGCGTGGTTCATTCGGTGCACGGTTACTTCCTGCGCCCAGGGGATGCCACCAAACCGATCGAGGTGCGCGTGGAGCGGCTGCGCGACGGCGGATCCTTCTCCGCCCGCAGGTCTCAGGCGTACCAGGACGGGGTGCCGATACTTTCTATGATCTCCAGCTTTCAGAAGCCGTCCGGTGGCCCGACGCACCAGGAAACGATGCCCGCCTCCGTGCCGGCCCCGGAGGACCTGCCGGCACCCGAGGTGCTGCTTGGTCATATCAACCATCCGGTGATGCGCGAGTGGGGGAGCGGCCGTCCCTTCGAGCTGCGGCATATTGACCGTCCTATTTATCTCGAGGCGGACCGCGACCGCCGTCCGGCCTCAGCGGTGTGGATGAAGACCAAGGCGCCACTGCCTGAAGATCCGAACATTCACCGAGCGGCCATCCTGTACGCCTCGGACTACACGCTCCTTGAGCCGGTGCTCCGTCAGCATGGGTATTACTGGGCGAAGCCGGGCCTGAAAGTGGCCTCTCTCGATCATGCCATGTGGTGGCATCGGGCGGCGCGTGCCGATGAATGGCTGCTCTATGTCAAAGACAGCCCCTCGGCCCAGAGCTCGCGTGGGCTGGGCACTGGAGCGATCTACACTCGCTCGGGTGAGCTTGTGGCCACCGTCGCTCAAGAGGGCATGATCCGGTCCCCCCAGGGCCTGAAGTCCAAGGTGCAGGAGCAGGTGCAGAAGCGTGCGGTCTCCGCTGGCAAGACCCAGCGGGAGCTCAATCAGAAGTACAAGGCTGCCTGGCGCTCCCGCTATATGCGGTGAGCACCCTCTCGTACGCCGCTTGCGCCTGCAGTGCGGTGGCGTCCCATGAGTAGCCGCGCGCCAGATCAGCCGCGGCACGGCTGAACGCCGTCCACAGATTCCAGTCGCTGACCAGCTTTTCCAGGGCCGCCGCCCAATCCTCTGGATCGAGGCTGTCGATGAGGATTCCGGACCTCCCGTGGTCGACCAACTCAGCGAGTCCGCCAACATTGTGGGCCAGCACCGGTGTGCCACAGGCCTTGGCCTCCAAGGCCACTAGCCCGAAGGACTCGCTGTAGGAGGGCACCAGAAGCGCATCTGAGGTGCGGAAGAGCTCTGCGAGATCCGGGTGCGGAAGGGGTTTCTTCGTCACGAGTATGTCTGAGATACCCGCATCGTGTGCCAGCGCGGAAATGTCTACGCTGTCCGGACCCGACTGTCGTCCGGCCACGGTCAGCTCCACCTTCAAGTGTGGCAGCCGGGACCTCAGCCGGCCCACTGCGGCCACTGCGACCTGAGGGCCCTTATGCGGTTGGAGCCGGCCGGCGAACGCCAGCCGCAGCGTACGCTGGGTGGGAGGCGTCAACCGCGGATCCACCCCCGTCGGCGGATGAAAGGTGCCCAGGGCGGTGCCGGGCTGGACCATGGCGATGCGCTCTGGTGGTGCATCGAAAATGCGCTGCAGGTCGGCAGCTTCCCTGCGGGTGTTCGCGGTCAGGGCGGACGCTGCCGCGGCGATCTGCTGCTCGGCGCGGTGCCGTTGGGGATCTTCCGCGGCGTCGGGATCCCTTTCCAGCTTCACCGCACCAATGGTGTGCATGGTGTGCACTAACTCCGCCCCGAGTGAGGCGGCCAAGCTGATCCCGGCCAGACCGGAAAGCCAATAGTGGGAGTGCACTACGTCCACGGGGTGAGGGTCGGCGGATTTCAGGGAGACCAGTGCTCGTTGGGAGAGGTCTGCTATGCACCGCAATAGGCGGGACTTGTCCTCGCGGCAGTTCTGGCATACCTGCAGGACGTGCACACGCAGCCGTGGGTGCAGGGCAGCTCGTCTGTCCCCGGACTGGGTCGCGAACTCGGGTCCCTGTCCGGGTGCGACATCGAGGTCTGTGGTGACGATGTCCACTGTGGTGCCCCGCTCGGCCAAGGCGTGGGCGAGCTGGTTGACGTAAACGTTGAGTCCGCCGGCGTCCCCGGTGCCTGCCTGCGCCAGGGGAGAGGTGTGGAGGCTGAGCATGACCACGCGTCGGGCGGCCGCATCGGGGCCGACTCCGGACTCTATGGGCATGCGTAGCTTTCAGAGGTGTTGACGAACAGACTGGTGCCCGAGGCGAGATGGTCACTCTCCGGACTGAGCGAGTCTATCACCTGGGAATCCCGCCTAATTCAAGGGATGCAGCAATGTTCTGGCCCCTTGACTCGTTCGACTTCAGTGGACGATGACCTCCCGGGGCCCGATGTGTGTCCACACCGGCCCGGAGCACAACCCGCGGCCCTGGATCTACTCGTTCCTAAGCCGAAGTTGTGTTCTCACGGATCCATTGCAGATAAGCCTCGCTGCCGTCGATGATCGGCTGGACGATTACTTCTGGCTCATCGTAAGAGTGTTCGGCGGCGAACAGCGCTTTGATTCGGTCAATGGCAGAGGACTCGGTCTTCAAGGTGAGGAGGTACTCGGGGTCCTGGTGGGTCTCTCCCTGCCACCGGTAGTAACTGGTGACCTGGCAAACCTGCACGCAGGCCGCGAGCTGCTCGGCCACTGCCATCGATGCTAAGCGTTCAGCCTCGGCAGCAGAATCAGTAGTGGTGTGGACGGTGACGAATTCGACTGTGGTCATAGTCCCAGTCTGACCGATCGTAGTCGAGGGGCCACCTGCATGGTCCGCACCTGGTGACTAATGCCGTCCGGTAGCGTTGTGACATGGTGACTGCTGCGGAGACTCGCGACCCGGAAGTGATTCGGCGCTTGCTGACCACCCCTGGTCGGTGGGCGATTGTGGGCCTGAGCACCAACACCCGTCGAGCTGCCTATGGCGTGTCCCGGATGATTCGTGACCGATTGGGCATGCAGATCCTGCCGGTGAACCTGGCCGGGGAGGACGTCCACGGTGAGCCCGGCTTCCGCACGCTGAGTGAGATCGACGGCCCGATTGACGTGGTGGACTGCTTTGTGAATTCTCAGAAGGTGGGAGCTGTCGTCGATCAGGCAATAGAGGTCGGCGCGAAGGCCGTCTGGCTGCAGGTAGGGGTAGTCGACCACCGCGCGGCGGAACGTGCCCGGCAGGCCGGACTCAGTGTGGTGATGGACGCCTGCCCGGCCATTGAAGCGCCCAGGCTTGGCCTGTGAGACCAACCCCGAATGTGATATATATCACAAAGTGCCCGAGGAGGTGTCTGGGTTCAGGACATGTGTCCCACTTGATACGGCACAGGTGAGTCGGGACATATGGCACAGTCTTAATAGGTAGGTGACCAAACACCGCGTTGTTGTTCTGAAGATCGTTGCTAAGCAGCTCACCGTCACCGAGGCCTCGGAGGGGGTGTCAATTAGTTTGTGTACCGGGT
>NZ_VAWA01000032.1 GCF_005771565.1 Nesterenkonia sphaerica | reverse complement strand
CCCCTGCTACACCCTTATTTGCGATGAGCCACATATGGCCGCTTCGAGTTTGCCCTTCCGGAACTACGCGAATACCTCCGCGACCACGCGGCCCAACTCATCGCCCAATCCGAGAACTGAGTCGGGGCCCACACATAAGCGCACGACTTGGAGATGTCCGATCTATTGATCGGAGCCGGTCGGGGGTTCGGGTTCAGCGGTCACCGATTCAGCTGGGCGTGGTGGCAGGTGCCGATACAGGCTCGTCCTGGTGATCCCAGTCTTAGTGACGATCTCAGCGATCGTGTGCCCGGACTCGCGCAGGTGCTCCGCGTAGGCCAGCTTGTCCGGGTCCACCACCGAAGGCCGGCCCACCCGGCGACCCTTTGCTGTCGCCATGGCCCTCGCGTGCGCAGCGCGCTCCACGGTGTAGGTGCGCTCCATCTGTCCGAACAGGGCCAGCAGCACCACGGCCAGCTGCGCCATCGGATCCTCCGGGTTCGATGAATCGACTTTGATCGGGTCCGCCAGATTCCGGACCCCCACTCCCCTCTCAGCGAGGTCGTGGATCAGGTTCAACGTGTCGCGGACCGTGCGCCCGAGCCGGTCGAGCGTGTGGACCACGATCACGTCCCCGTCGCGGGCATACTCCAACACCGCGGTCAGTCCCGGACGGTTCACAGTGGACCCTGACTTTTTATCCACGTAGATTCGATCAGCTGCGATACCGACCTCGCGAAGGGCGTCGATCTGTCGCTCGAGGTCTTGTTTCGCCGTGGAAACCCGCGCATATCCCAATTCCATGCCCCGAGAGTACCAGTAGTCAGAAAAGTACGGCATAGATGAGACGTACTAGTGGGGATAACTTGTGGGACATAGACGCGCCGATGGTTCTGTGCTGGAACGGCTGAGGGTAAAGGGTGTCCCACAACCAAGGCACTGGAACGACCACTCGAGGATCCACCCCTCGTGAGTAACGAGCGGCTTTCGTGAGCTGACGCGGGATCAAGCCAAGGTCTGGGCCGCGAGCATTACCGCCATCACAAGCAGGGCGATTCCGGATCCGCCCTCGATGAGGCGGGTCCAGGTAGTATTCATCGTTCGCCTCAACCCGGCGATGAAACCTGCGCAGATGAAGCACTAAAGCAGGGACGAGACCATGAAAGCTGAGAAAAAGATCATCAGTGAACTCAACGGCGCGTCTTCGCCCAGTGCTCCAGCGACCGCGCCCCCGGCTCCACCCCAGTAGACGACGTTCCAGACATTGCTCAAAGACATCAGTGCACCCGCCACCACCGGACCTCTAAGAGGGCTAGAACCAGACACAGTGTTGTCAGATCCGGCGATATCCGTCCTGCGGGCGGCCGCGTAGATGCCGTGCCCGTCCAGAAGGACCAGGACCAGACAGCCGACCAACGTGATCGGGGTGCGCAGCTGCGGCTGCGTCAGAAGCGCCGCGGCGCCAACCAGGCCGAAAACCGCCCACAGTGCGTCGCCCACTAACGAGTCGAGCTGGACACCCATTGCTGGTTTGAATCCGCCGCGCACACCGCGACGTGAAGACTCCGTGAAAACAGGTCCAGGGGCTGCGTTGAACACGAGGCCAAGCCAGAGGCCTGTAAGAATTATCTGCACCACAGAGTTCCGCCACCGGCCGGCCGGTGGACTACGACGGGGAATCCTACAAACGGCGCAATGTCGTCGAGCGCAGCTTCAACACCCTGAAGCAGTGGCGTTCCCTGGCCACCCGCTACGACAAGCCGGCCCTGACCTACCGGTCCGCGGCCGTCCTGCAAGCAGTCGTCCTCTGGAGCGCAGCATTAGGAGACACACCCTAGGAGACGGACCTGCCCTCACGGTCCCTGGTGGGGGCAGGCTCCCGGGGCCGTGGGCCCGAACAGCCCGTGGAGGATCACCAGCAGTCCCCACTCGAAGGCATCATCGCCGTGTGGTGAGCCAGCGACGCCGGGATCGACGGCGGCCAGTCGGACTGATTCCTGCGCCACGGCGATGGAGCCGAGGACGTGGTTCATGACCAGGTGCTGGGCCCAGGCGGCGTTCTCGACTCCTGCAGCCTCGAACGAGGTGCGGAGCCGGTTCAGGGGAGCGAGCGCGTCCGACTGCAGGGACTGGGCGACCTGCACGACCTCCGCGCTGTCCGGCACGTTGACGAGCGATGCGCGGATGCCCCGTGCGAGCTCGCCGACAGCCTCGCACGCCGAGTCCCGGTCGATCGGCGCGGGCGGGATCGCGATTCCGTCGAGCAGCCGGGTGGCCACTCCGACGAGCAGCTCCTGCTTGTTCTTCACGTGCCAGTAGAGCGCGCCGACCTGCACATCGAGTTCCCGTGCCAGCCTGCGCATGGACAGGTCCGCCAGGCCGAAACGGGTGAGGATGTCCACGGCCGTGGCCTCCACCTGCTCCCGGTCCAGCATCAGGCGCTCCGTCATGCACCCCATCGTAGGCTTCGCGATCACCACTTGAACACCGTTCAAGACTGTGCTGTACTCGACAACGCATCGACTTGAACGCCATTCAAGACCGGATCTCTGGTCTGCGACCCTCCGGAAGGCACCCATGGCACAGACCGCTCCCGAGACCACCCGGACCGAACCCGTTCCGGCGGACCCTGCCACACTTGCCGCTACCGTCGCGGCAGGCCACCGCCTCACGGCCAAGGAGAGCCTGGCAGTGCTGGCCACCCCGGATGCCGACACGCTGCGCCTGGTCACCGAGGCCGGGCGTCTCCGCCGTCGGCACTTCGGCAACACGGTCAAGGTGAACTACCTGGTCAACCTCAAGTCCGGGCTGTGCCCGGAGGACTGCACCTACTGCTCCCAGCGCCTCGGCTCGACCGCAGAGATCCTCAAGTACTCCTGGCTCAAGCCGGAGGAGGCCGTCGAACAGGCCAAGCTGGGCATCGGCGGCGGTGCCTCCCGCGTCTGCCTCGTCGCCAGCGGTCGCGGACCGTCCAATCGCGACGTCGAGCGCGTGGCCACCATGACCGACCAGCTCAAGGCCGAACACCCCGAGGTCGAGGTCTGCGCGTGCCTGGGCCTGCTCAAAGACAACCAGGCCGACCAGCTCCGCGAGGCCGGTGTGGACGCCTACAACCACAACCTCAACACGGCTGAGTCCAAGTACGAGGAGATCACCACCACCCACACCTACGCCGACCGCGTGGACACGGTGGAGCGAGCCAAGGGTGCCGGGTTGTCCCCGTGCTCGGGGCTGATCGTCGGCATGGGCGAATCGGACGAGCAGGTCGTGGAGGCCGTGATGGCACTACGGGACCTGGGCAGCGACTCCATCCCCGTCAACTTCCTGATGCCCTTCGAAGGCACCCCGCTGGCCGGCACCTGGGAGTTGACCCCGCTGCGCTGTCTGCGCATCCTCGCCATGGTCCGCCTGGCATGCCCCGACACCGAGCTGCGCCTGGCCGGCGGCCGCGAGATGCACCTGCGCGGACTGCAGGCCACGGCCCTGGAGGTCGCCAACTCCCTGTTCCTCGGCGACTACCTCACCAGCGAGGGCCAGACCGCCGAGCAGGACCTCGCCATGATCGCCGACGCCGGCTTCCGCGTCTTCGGTGCAGGCGAAGCCCCGGGCGCCGGGGAGGCAAGCGGACAGGCGGCGCCCTGGGCGGCGGTCTCTGGTGATCCGGCGGAGGCGCCATGCGGTGCTCCGGCGCACGCGGCAGCGAGCTGCGGTTGCTGCTCAAGCGAGACCTCCGTCGAGACCTCAGCCGAGACCTCAGCCGACGCAGGTGCCGGCACCAGCGCCGATGCGGGGGCCGACATCCCGGCCGGGACCCTCGAGCCGCGGATCCGGCGCCGGGGGGCTGGCACCGCCGACGCGCCGAACGCGTGACCAGCCCCGCCTTGGACCGCCAGCGATCGGTCGTCGACACTCCCGCCCGGCAGGAGCGGCGCACCCTCCTGCAGCGTGACGCCGGCCTGGTCTGGCATCCCTACGCCCCCGTGGACGCCGGCGCGCACTACGCCGTCCGCGCCGCCGAGGCCGCCCGGCTGACCCTGGAAGGGCCCGATGGTGCCACCTGCGAGGTCGTGGACGGCATGTCCTCGTGGTGGTCCGCCATCCATGGCTACCGGCACCCCGTCCTGGACGCGGCGGCCCGCGATCAACTGGACATTTTCAGCCACGTGATGTTCGGCGGGCTCACCCACGAGCCCGCCGTCGCCCTGGCCGAGCGGCTCGTGGCGATGACCCCAGTGGGGTTGCGACACGTGTTCCTCGCCGACTCCGGGTCGATCAGCGTGGAGGTCGCCCTCAAGCTGGCCCTGCAGGTCCAGGCTGCCCGCGGCGAGCCGCAACGACAACGCTTCCTGGCCCTGCGCGGTGGTTACCACGGGGATACCTTCGCCACCATGGGGGTCTGCGATCCCGAGGACGGGATGCATGCCGAGTTCTCCGGGCTCGTCCCTCGGCAGGCCTTCCTGCCGCGGCCCCCGGCGGGCCGGCTGGGCGCGAACGGCGCCTGGGAGTACGACGACGGTGCCCTCACCGCCTGGGAGGCACAGACCCGCAACGTCGCGGAGGGACTCGCACCCGAACTGGCCGGCATCGTCTGCGAACCGGTCCTGCAGGGGGCCGGTGGAATGTACGCCTACCCGCCGGCCGTCGTCGGGATCCTACGGCAGATCGCGGACGACCACGGCCTGCTGCTGATCTTGGACGAGATCGCCACCGGCTTCGGCCGGACCGGCCGGTTCTTCGCCAGCGAATGGGCCGAAACCACCGACGGTCAAGCCGTGGTCCCGGACATCCTGTGCGTGGGCAAGGCACTGACCGGTGGATACCTCACGCTCGCCGCCATGCTCTGCACCGCAGCCGTCGCGGATGCGCTCGGCGCCGGGCCGAACGGTGGGGCGCTGCTGCACGGCCCGACGTTCATGGGAAACCCCCTGGCCTGCTCGATAGCCGTGGCCTCCCTGGACCTGCTCACCGGCGGCCCCGGTGGCTCCCTTCCGGCCGTCGGCGCTGAACCGGGCCAGGCCGATCCGGCAGGCGCCCGGCCACCGTGGCAGGTCCAGGTCGAGACCCTGCAGGCCAGGCTGCGGACGGAGCTGGCCCCGTCCCGGGAGCTGTCCTGCGTCCGGGACGTGCGCGTGCTCGGCGGGGTCGGCGTCGTGCAACTGGACGGCCCGGTGGACGTGGCGGCAGTGACCCGGGAGGTCGTGGACCGCGGAGCCTGGGTCCGTCCGTTCCGCGACCTCGTCTACGTGATGCCGCCGTACGTCTCCACCGCCGAGGACCTCCGCACCCTGGGCGCCGCGATCATCGAGGGTGTGGCCCGTGTCCACGACTGACGTCGTGCCACCGGACTCCTGGCAGGACTGGGTCGACTCCCGTGCCCGCGTCCGCAGGGCCCGCGACGGCGAGCGATCCGATCGTGCCATGCCGGCCGGTGGTCTCGACCTGGCCTCCAACGACTACCTCGGACTCTCCCGCGAGCGGTCCGTGGTCCAGGCCGCCGTCCGCGCGGCCCGGACCCACGGCGCCGGGGCCGGGGCCAGCCGCGTGGTCACCGGCACCCACCCGTTGCTGCCCGCGCTCGAGGCCGACCTCGCCCGCTACACGGGCCGTCGCGCGGCGCTCGTGTTCTCCAGCGGCTTCACGGCCAACCAGGGACTGCTCGGGGCACTCGGGGGCCGCGGGGCGCTGCTGGTGCTCGATGAGCACGCCCACGCCAGCCTCATCGACGGCGCCCGGCTCTCCCGCGCTGAGGTGCGCACTGCCGCCCATGGTGACCTGGACGCGATCGAGGCGACCCTGCGGGAGCACCGGGACCGGAACGGACCGCGGGCCCGGGCCGCCGTCGTCGTGGAATCCGTGTACTCGGTGCTGGGCGACGCCGCGCGGCTGGCCGAGGCCGCCCGCCGGTGCGCCGAACACGGCGCGCTGCTCGTGGTGGACGAGGCCCACACGCTGGCCGCGGTACCGGGCGGGTCCGCGGTCCGCGCCGCCGGACTGCACGGCGCCGGCCACGTGGTGGTCACCGCGACGCTCTCCAAGGCACTCGGCGCCCAGGGCGGAGTGGTGCTGTTCGGCGGGCTGGGCGCCGCCGCCTGGCGCGATCACCTGCTCAACACCGCGCGCACCTTCCTCTTCGACACGGCCCTCGCCCCGCCGGCAGCCGGTGCGGCCCGGCGCGCCCTGGCCCTGGCCGATGAGCGGCGGATCGGACGGCTCGCGGCCAACGCAGAGCTCGCACACCGGCTCCTGGCCGCCCACCCCGTCACGGCCGGCCGCGTGGAGCGCGGGGACGGAGCGATACACTCCCTGCAGATGCGCAGCCCCGCCGGGGCGGTACGTACGGCCGAGGCGCTGCGCGCCCAGGGCATTGCCGTGGGTTGCTTCCGCCCGCCGAGCGTGCCGGATGGCATCGCCCGCCTCCGCATTACCGTCCACGCCGACCACGGCCGGCGTCGGCTCACCCGCGCCGTGGCCACCGTGGCGCAGTGCATCGACCGGGAGGACCCGTGAGTTGCCCCTTCGCACCGACGACTCCGGCCGCTACAGGGCGCGTGCCGGTCCCGGCGACCGCACCCTTGGCGGGCGCCCTGCCGGAGGCCTACCCCGAGCAGGTGCTGGACCGGCACCGCTGCGTCGAGGACCCGCGGACGGTTCGCGAGGTCCTGCGCCGCGCTGAGGACTTCGTCCCGGACAACGCCCTGAGCACGGTCGTCCCGCTGGCCCCAGCGACCCTGCGCCGGCTGGCTGCCGCCGGGTTCGCCCTGCCGCCAGTGCTGGCCAGCGCCTCCGGTCCCGGACACCGGCACGTGCGCCGGGTGGTCGCGCGGTTCTTCAGCCCGGCGCGGGTCGGCACGCAGGCCGGGGCGGTCGCAGGGCTCGTCCGGGAGGCCTGCGCCGGGATCCGGGGCCGGCTCGAGGCCGGAGGCGAGGTCGACCTCGCGCAGGAGGTGGCCGGCGTCGTCCCGCCGGTGATCATCTCGGCCCTGACCGGCGTGCCCAATCCGGCCCACGCCGACCTCAAGCGCTGGAGCCGGGACTCCCTCGAGCTGTTCTGGGGTTGGCCCGAGCCCGGCCGCCAGCTCAAGCTGGCCAACAGCGCCATCGCCTTCCACGCCTGGCTCGGCGAGGCAGTGGACCGGTGCCTCGCCGAGGAGCGCGCCAGCCCGGACCTGCCCGGCGGGCAGAACCTGTTCGCGGCCCTGGACGGGGCCGGCGTCGAACGGGACCGGATCCGCTCCCTCGGCTACTTCCTCATGATTGCCGGCCAGGAGACCACCGCGATGCTGGCCCAGACGGCGCTCTCCACGGCACTGGCCGACGGGCGCTGGGCTGAGTCTGAGGGGCACTGGGCCGACTGCGCCGACCCGGAGTCCGGTGCGGCGGCCTCCCGTGCCGTGGTCGCCTCCGTCCTGGCCCGGGCCTCCTCGGTGCCGACCTGGCGCCGCGTGGTGGCGGCCGACACCCGCGTCGGCGACGAGGCGTTCACGGCGGGGGAGCATCTCGTGCTGCAACTCTCCGGCGGCCAGCTGGGGGAGACGGAGGATGCGTCACTGGCCTTCGGCTTCGGCCTGCACCGATGCCTCGGGGCTGGGCTGGCCGAACTGGAGGCGGCCGTCATCCTGCACGAATGCGCGAGGGCCATGCCGGACCTCGACCCCGTGGGCGTACCACAGTGGGGCCACCTGCTCTCCTTCCAGGCGCCGCGGACCGTGCCGGTGCGGGTCCGGCCGTCGGTGCCGGTGGGGGTGAGGGCATGAGCGGGGCCGCGCTGTGCGTGACGGGCACGGACACCGACGTCGGCAAGACCGTGGTGACGGCGTGCCTGACCGCCGCGGCGTTAGCGGAGGTGGAGCGTGTGGCCGTCTACAAGCCGGCCCAGACTGGGGTGAGGCCGGACGAGCCCGGCGACGTGGACACCGTGGCCGCCCTGTTGGGCCACCCTGACCGGCTCACCGTGGCCGAGGGCGTGCGGCTCGGGCCGGCGATGGCACCCGTGGACGCCGCGCTCGAGGCCGGGGGAGAGGCCGCTGTCGAGGCGCTGCCCGGACTGCGATGGCACCTGGACCGGATCGCGGCGTTGGCGGCAGAGCACGGGATGGTGCTCGTCGAGGGCGCCGGCGGGTTGCTCGTCCAGCTCACCGCGGACGGGGCGACGATCGCCGACCTCGCCCTGGCGACCCAGGCGCCCCTGGCCGTGGTCACCCGTCCAGACCTCGGCACGCTGAACCACACCGAGCTGACGCTGGAGGCGGCTGCGCGGCGTGGGGTACGCCCTGGCCCATTGGTCATCGGTAGCTGGCCGGCACGGCCGACGGCGGTACACCGGTCCAATGAGCTGCGGCTGCGCGAACTGGCCCGTGAGCACGGCTACGCGTGGGGCGGGGCCGTGCCGGCGCACCTGGGCGCCGCGGCGAGGGAAGACCTGCACCGCGCCGCCGCCGGATTGACCGGGGTGGTTCCGGGGCGGCACGACCACGAGGTGATCCACCCTTAACCTGAATCCACCGGTACGGGGCCAGATTCTAGGGGTCCGCCCACCGGGCAATCCCCCACTCCGAACTACTCCATATGGATACTGGCCTAAGATCGCCCGTATACCCCGCCCAATTAAAAACACGGTGAAGGCCCGCTGGCTATGTGGCACGCCCCTGGACAGGCTTGCCACGTCAGTGTTCGCTGGCTCTGACCCTCTCCCTGCTGTTCAGACCCTTCCCGGTCGGTGTTTCCGAGGGATCCGGCAACCCTTGACTCCCCCGGAAAACGCGGCCTAGGCGGGATAAGACGCATCAGGACCAACGTAGTTGAGCCTCAGTTGTACAAGATGTACTCTTGATGCATGACCAGTACAACCCTCAGTGACTTCCGAGCCCACCAGAGCAAAGTCCTCGACGATGCTCAGCGCGAGCCGGTAGAGATCCTCAGCCGCGGTAGCCGACGACGCGCCGTGGTGGTCTCCCCCGAGTTCTTCGACCGCGCGATCCAGGCCCTAGAGGACCAAAGTGATATCCGCGGCGCTGCAGAAGCCCGTGGCGAGACTGGTCAGGTATCCCACGAGGACCTGATGGCCGAACTAGGCCTCTGAGCCCGGCTGTACTGCTATATGCCGTTGTACTCGATCACCTATAAGCCCTCTGCTGCGAAAGCTTTTCGCAAAGTCCACCCCAGCGATCGTCGTCGCATCAAGGAAGCGATCGAGCACCTCGCTCAGAATCCACGTCCTCAGGGATACGTTCAGCTCAGCNGCGGCGGCGCCGGTGAGTGCCGTATCCGAGTAGGCCAATACCGCGTTGTCTACGACATCGCCGATGACGAGCTAGTGATCCTGGTGCTACGCATCGGGCATCGCCGCGAGGTGTACCGATAAAGACTCAGCCCAGGACAACACATAGCGACTGAACAGCTCGGTGAACAGGTCATCAGATCGCCTCAACTATCGTCGGGCCCTGTCACTGCTCTGGCTCCCTCAACTCGTCTTCAGAGGCTCGCTACAAGGACCTACTTGCCTTTCACGAAGGCATCCTCCGCTGGTAATAACCTGAAAGCTGGACGTCCCGCGCGGGACTAAACTGGCTCATCGCAGATGAGGGTGTAGCAACG
>NZ_VAWA01000031.1 GCF_005771565.1 Nesterenkonia sphaerica | reverse complement strand
CTGCCTCTACACCCTCAAACGCGAAGAGCCTTTAAAGCGGCATGGAGTCTATAAACAGCGCCCCGCATAAAGCGTATCGGGGCGCCGCTTATATTGTCCTTATTTTATGCTAAAAAGACTCTTCCAAAATAGACTGATACTCCTCGCTTATATCGTCTCTAGTTATCGTTAAATCCGCCTCCATCGTCTCACCATCAATGTGGCTGATCAAACGTCCCTGATCAGACGCCCGATCAGTAAACTCTTCATCATCGGCAACTTCACTTAGGGCACCGCGGAGACAATCAAGAGGTTCTTCTTCCATGGAGCTCGGCCCTACCAAGGGGCGACCGATGTCATGGATCTGCTGGTGTGTATCAAGGAGATCCAGTTGATCGCCAGTCAAATTCTCGTCCTCTTGAACGAGAGGTACATCAGGCAAATCCTCTGGTCGTTCAGGTGCAATCGTGGCGATTGGCACAAGGTCACCGCTCTGGATCGAGGGCAATCGTGAATCCAATACTCCCGCAATTACGTCCACGTTTCCTTGAACAACGGAAAGCTCTGCCTCAGCTTGACCGCCGAATCCCGTCACAATCTCAGAGTCCTCAAGGTCGTACATGTCAGCAAGGAGAGCAGCTGTTATGTAGTCGGACGCGCCGCGGCCTGCAGAAGCAAAACTGACTTGCTCCGCAGTCTGAAGGTCCTCTAAGCTTTCAATATCGCTCTCTGGGCCCGTAGCGATGACGATGGGGTAGTTAGAAACGGTACCGATGTAGCTAAGATCAGAAAGCTCGAAATTAGCGCCCTCTGCGCCCGCTAGTGACGCGGCCGCAACGCCTGGTCCATCCATTATAGCTACACGGCTACCATCCTCGGGAGCGTTGGTGATTTCGTTGACGGCGGCCAAACCTCCTGCGCCAGGGCGATTCTCGACTACGACCTGAGCTCCGATGGACTCTTCAAGTTCCGGAGCTATGAGTCGAGCGAACGAATCATACCCTCCACCAGGGTCGTAGGGAACGACAATCGTGACTTGCTCATCCTCGAGAATGCTACATGCGCCCGCGGCTTCGCTCTCTTGCTCTTGGTCGTCACAAGCCGAAAGGCCAAGTGCCGAGATGCACGCGACGGATACTACTCCATATACTTTTCTTGAAGTAAACACTTATTCCACCTTTACTGATTAATTAAATAATATCGAAAATACCACTGGGTAGCGGCAGGCCTAAAAAGTAACTAAATAACATCCACAGGCTCCCGCCAAGAACGACCGAGTATACGAGACAATATACAAGGCTTTTACTAGCACCGTATTTGAGGTATAAGAAAGCGAATGTTACTCCAGCAATGTAGACACCAAACAGATAGGTCAGCAGGAAAAACGCGCCAAGCCAAAGCAATGTCTGAACCCATTCCTTGGCACCCGCACTGGCAAACACATATCCAACGTCGACGGACTCCTCATCAGCTGGGTCTTCCGTCGTCTGACTCTCCTGAGGTCCACCTTCAGTATCCTGAGTGACAGTCGGTCCAGTAGTCAGACTTCTGAAAGCTAGGGTGCCCAAGAAAAGCAGAGTACACAGGAGGCCGATTCCAGATATAAACCTCGGGAACCTAGCGGCTTCGATGGGCCAGTCCAAAGTTGCCAGAAGAGCCGCCCCAAAAATTAAGAGCGACACCACTCCTATCAATACGTCTGACAGAGCCGGTAGATGCCGGTTAGTGCCCTCGGTGGTGCGGATACTGCTCATTTGGTGCTCTCCTGACTCACTTCACGACGCAACTTCCATTTCCTAAGTGAGGGCAACGCTCCAATGGTGAGAGAACCAACTATTACTGCAAAAAGTGTTAGAACCCCTGGACGCGTTAGCCACTCCGTCCCAAACATCGACGAAGACAGGCTCAAATATGATTCAGTAAAACCGCCGAGCACGACCGCGAGCAGAAATGGAACTCGCGGCCAGTTCCATCGCAGACAAATGACACCTATGGCCGCCGCGCCAACCATGACGAAGACATCAACATAATCGTTGTTCACGGAGTAAGTACCGACCATTAGAAGCATCACGATGGCAGGGATCAGGACGGGTCCGGATATGTGAGTCAATTTCGAAAGGTACTTGACGCCCAGTAATGCAATCGACACCGCAATGACGTTGGCGAAGACAGCGATCCAAACCATCGACATCGTGAGATCCAAGTTCACAGTCAGCATCTCTGCCCCGGGGGTCAGGCCCAGAATCATGAGCCCACCCAGCAGCACAGCTGTAGCTGCGCCACCCGGAATTCCGAACGCAATAGTCGGGACGAGCTGGCCTCCATCTTTGGCATTGCTCGTAGCTCCTGCAGCGACCACGCCGTCGATGGCACCCTTGCCGAATCTCTCAGGATGCTTGGAGGTCTGTTTGGCGTGGCCATAGGCCAACCACTGCGAAACGGAGCCTCCGAGTCCAGGAAGCATTCCTATGACGATAGCGATCGCACTCGAGCGAACTATTACGCTCCAGTGTTTCAAGGCATCCAATATTCCCCTGGCTCGCTGGCCGAGGGAATTCACGTCAGGCTCTACAGTCTGGGATATGCTGCGTTTGCTAAGCATCAGCTGGAGAACTTCGGCGCCGCCAAACAGCCCAATGACGATTGGTATGATGTCGACCCCATCCCAAAAAGATAGGCTCCCAAACGTGTAGCGAGGCAGCCCCAGCTCAGGATCTATGCCTACAACGGCAACTAACAAGCCCAGGCTTGCCATTATAAAACCCTTAAGAAGGTTATTGCCTGCAAGCGTGATCACAAAGGTCAGACCAAGTACCGTTAGGACGAAGAACTCAGGTGGACCTATAGCCAACACTAGCGGTCGTATAAGTGTGATTGTTAGAGCTAGGACAATCATTCCTAGAATGCCGCCGAGAGCCGAACTAGTCAGCAGTGCGCCTAAGGCGCGACCACTTTGGCCCTTTCTTGTAAGCGGATAGCCATCCATTACAGCCGCGGCCGACGTCGGCTCTCCGGGTATTCCAAATAAGACTGAGGTGATGTCCCCCGCTGTCGATGTTACGATCCAGATGCCGATGAGAAATGCGAAACCCTGAACCGGGTCCATCCCAAAAGCAAATGGAAGAAGGATTGCAAGCGTGACAGGTCCTCCAAGACCTGGCAGGATGCCAGTGACAAAACCAATGCACATGCCAACCAACATCGTGAGCAGGATCGTAGGTTGCACGACCTGCCCCAGCCCGGAAGCAAGAGCCTCAAACATGAGGGTGCCCAACTGCGTTCGACAGCCAGAAAGCCCAAGCTCGATCGATCTGGGACGCGTTTGTTTCTTTGGCGGCTTTCGCTTCGCCGGGCGTCAGGTATACCGGCCTGCCCAAGGACTCCGAACGGGCCTGAATCTCGGCATTGACTTCTGTATATATCGCGTTAAATACTGCTTCCTTAACGTCTTTTCCAGTAGCGACCGACCCGTGTCCCCTCATAAGTAGCACGGTACTGTTCTTGCCAAGGGCGTCCGCTAGTTCATCACCCTGCACATTATTACGAATTAAGAGATCAGTTTCTTGTCCGCTGCGCTCGCGGATCTCGAATACGGGCACTTCCTCCCCAAGGAAGCCAGCCATGTGCATAATCGGACGAAGGGGCTGCTCCGCCACTGTGTATGGGATCACATTCAATGAGTGACTATGCACTACCGCCCCAACATCCGGTCTTGCCCTATAGATCGCCGCATGAATATATCGTTCAAGATAGGGGCGACGAGTATCAGTAGTCACGCCTTCTAAATCAAATACCTGCACATCCTCTGCTTGAACAAGTGCTGGTGCAATATTTCGAGATAGATAAAACGCTTCTGAATCCGGACCGCAACGCATACTGACATGGCCAAACGCGTCAAGAACACCCTGCGCATATAATATATGATTAGCGTTTACTAGGAGCTTTTTACTATTGTGAGCGTCTGTGTTGAGTTGCTCTTCATAAGACATACGCTAATCCTTACTCGTGATACTCACGGATTGTGTAAGAGACTCGATGCGATCGTTGAGCTCCTGGGCAGTCCACTTTCTAGCAATCGCCTTGCGGGCCTCAATCAAAACGCGTGGCCAATTGACAACTACTGCGCCTCGTAGGGCTCCACCCTTGACGAATATCGCCGCGGCTCTTCCTTGAACGAAGGGATCTCCGTGTGTCACTTGGTCGAGGTCGTGACTCGGGCGACCTGCTACCTGAATCCTCCAGTCGTACTGGTCGCTCCATACATACTCAACCGACTGATGTATTTGAGCATCCCCCGGATTTACGATGTTGTGAGCCACGGTCTTCGCCTGCTCTACAGCATTAGTCCAATGCTCAAGTCGGACAGAGGGGCCAGTCTGTTGATCCATTAGCCGGGCGGCATCACCGGCCACGTAGATGCCCTCCGTTTGAATTGCTCTACAGAATTCATCACACAACACGCCATTGTCGATAAGGAGTCCCGAGTCGGTGAGCCACTCATCATTCGGCATTGAGCCAATACCCACCAAGACCGAGTCGGAGCGTACTTCAGTTCCATCAGTTAGTTTGAGAGCAAAATTACCGCGGCCACCGTCGATCGATTCGACTCCCACGCCAAAGCGAGTCGTGACGCCATGAGCCTCATGAAGTCGACTAAACCAATCTCCGACCTCGGGCGTCATGACGCGACTCATCGGATACGGTAGTGGATCGATAAGGGTGACTTCTACATTGGCTGCGCGAGCAGTTGAAGCCACTTCAGCCCCGATAAACCCGGCCCCGACCACCGCGAGGTGAGCCCCGGGGCTCAAATCATTGTGGAGTTTGCGCGCGTCGTCTAGTGTCCGAAGTACATGTACGCCTTCAGGTTGGCCCCATGGGGATGGACGTGCTCGTCCCCCCGTTGCAATCACCAAACTGTCGTATGCGATAGGCACGCATCGGTCAACCTCCAACAGCTTTTCTGCCACATCCAGACCGATAGCCCTTGTCCCGAGGAGTAGCTCGATTTCCAGGGAAGCAGCTTCCGTCTTGGAAATAAGCTCCAATGAGTCGCGGTGGGACTGCCCACTCAGAAACGATTTGGAGAGAGCAGGTTTGTCATAGGGCCATTCCTCTTCAGCGTCCACTATGGTGATCGCACCTGAATACCCCTGACTCCGCAGGGCTTGTGCCGTTCTCACGCCGGCCACAGATGCCCCGACAATCACAGTCCCACTCATGAATCCTCCAACCAGAGTGCCGATACAGGGCATGAACGCGCAGCCTCGGCCACTCGCGGTTCATCTGACTCCGGTACTTCGGACGCCAAGAGGACAACCTTCCCGTCGTCGTCCAAATCGAAGTAGTCTTCGGCACCCATTACACAATTGGCATATCCCTGGCAGGCTTCGTAGTCAGCCTTTGCTTGCTTAGCCATTTTTTAACCTTCTTTGTTTGCTCATTTTAATGCCATACCGCCGTCTGTATGGATAACGTCACCGGAAATGCCTTTAGCTCGGTCAGAGGCAAGAAAGACATAGCTTCCAGCGTGGTCCATAGCGGACAGAGCCGTATTCAACGGCACTCGAGCGGCTAGATCCGCCGCACGTCCGGGGGCTCTGCCGAGCGACTCCTCCCCAAGGCCCAAGGATTGCAACCCACGCATGTCTGTGCCCGTCGTCCCCCCCGGCGCAACCGCGTTGACTCTTACTCTCGGCGCCAGTTCGTGACCAACGGTCTTGACTAGACCCCTGACGGCGAATTTGGACGGTACATACAACGCGCCGCCTCTTCCTGGATAGTACGCGGACGTAGACTCAGTCAGGATGATAGATCCGCCACTTTCCTCAAGCGACGCAGTAGCTGCCTTGATAGAGTGCATATGGCTCTTCACGTTGATGTTAAACATCTCATTAAAGCCGGTATCTATTTCGTCATGAGTCAGGTCTCGTATACCTTTATAGTAATCAAATATACCTACGCATTGAACCAACACATCGAGTCCACCAAAACTTTCAACGGTTCTTTCGACTGCGGATCGATTGGCGTCACTGACACTCGCGTCACCAATAGTAACGGGAACCGAGGGTTCATCCTGTGACAGGGTTCGTCCCTTTTGTGTATCTCTCTCTAGTGCGGACACTTGGGCCCCTTCATCCAAGAACGCTGCAACAACTGCGCGCCCAATACCCGAACCCGCTCCGACCACGAGAACTCGTTTGTTAACAAGCCACTTCGTCATTGATCCTCCCAAAATAGAGGAGCAAATGGCTCTCCGACCATCGCCGAAAACGTGGCAGGCGTTTGCCAAGTCAACGCTTCAAGCTCCAAAGGGTCGAGTGTCACCCACTGTCCGGAACTTGGCACCTCAATCATTAGCCGAAGACCATTCCGTGTCTCAATAAGTAGGACTCTAACCTCAGAAAACTCATTCCCAAGGACTATAGGTTCCCCTTTAATATTTTCTAAAAGGCGATCCCGGGTCCGTGCCGCCTCCAAGGCTTTAATTCTATCTCTCTCTTCGCCTTCCCATTGTAAGCTCATAGGAATATCGCCAGATTCTGCATACGTATTACCGACTCATCAACAGCTATATAACGCCTAGCTAATTTCCATTCACCGTCTTCATTTCGCAGTAAGTCTTCACGCCCAGCTGAAACGAGGGCGGACTCGTGGTTCGCGCCTCTACTTCGAAAGAGCAACTCAGCTGATTCCACGATCAGCTCATGTTCACTGGGTGTGGCAAAAGTTCTGACGTTCGTAATAAAGTGTCGTAGACGCGAAGGGGGATCCTCTGTCCATGCATGCTCTGTAGCAAAGCGTGCAACTCGACGCGAGAGTGAGTACTTATTTTCGTCAAAGTGCGCCATTCCTGGAGAGGTATCATAGCCGGTACCGATTGCTGTTGTCACTCTAACCGGCATGAAATAATGAATATCGTCTGTAATTCTAGACAGCCATTCACCGTACTCTTGAGCATCCAGTAGATAGGCCTCGTCAACCAGCCAACTATGAGCGAGCAAATGACGTTCATCGCCGAAAAATAGCGCGTTTCCTACACGACTAGTCGTCGACGCATGTTTTCCTAAAACAGAACTGGAGGAATCAAATGATACTGTCATTATTTGGCGTCCTTACTTCCAGCATTTAATGGCTCTGCTATTGTATTCTGCGACTGAGTTGTACTGGAGTCTGAGGAGCCGACCTCAGTGTCAGTAGCTTCCGGCTCAGGTCGCTCCAGATGGTCGGCCCATTCGTTAAGAAAGGCTCTCTGGCTGTATTCTCCGTAACCAACATGGACTTTCCCGGGCCCGGAGTATTCGTCTTTCGTCAGGGCTGGACTTACTGGGCTGTCGTCGCTCTTGACGCCCATGCGGCTATTGAGCAGTAGACGTTTAGCCATACTTCCCCCCGCGGTACTTGTAAGAGAGACCCAGTTCTCGACATCGTCTTGTTCAAACATGCCCGTACTGCCGAAACTCATGACGTATGCCTTGTACGAGAGTTGCTTAAACTCTTCGGGAGCTTCCTTGTCAACCATGAACCAAGACAGGACTTCCGTTTCATCGGCACTTATTGGTCGCCATTGGCGGATTGATATGAACGGGACCACCTCATCTGAGTCTTCGACCTTTGGCCAGTTGTGAACGAAACTAAGATTCGGAAAAATACTCGCTGCTGAGACCATGAAGCCGTCCTCCCCCACAACGTCCTTTTGTTGCTGGGTCCATGTTTCTTTCATTCGATCAATCATCTCGTCTGGGTACCCAACATATCGGAGGCGTTCCTCGATGCTTCCTGGTGGAAGCTTGTACGTCGTGCCACCGCCATTTCCTGCCCAGTACGTGGTTCCGTCTTTGCGCTTTTCCGCTTTGGGTTCTCTAAACAGCCCGATTTCGACGATACTCGTATGAGTCTGTGGAGTGTGATACATGTCGCCAGCAAAGTTTTCCGCTCCGATCTTCCAATTGGCCTTGATGCGCCACCGTTGCGGGCCCTTTACTTCGACCCCAGATGAACTTTGTTTGGAGTAGTAGTCCAGGTAAAACTTGAAGTCGCCCAGGTAGTCCTCTAAATCGGGGGCGCCCTGATCGAGGCTGACGAATATCAGGCCGTTGTAGGTGCTTACTCGAGGAGGGCTTAGCAGTCGCTGACCCTTTCGCTTGAAGCCTTCTTCCCCTCCATAAGCTTCCTGGTGAAACGGTAAGCCTGCCAGGCGACCATCGTTTCGGTAAGACCAACCGTGATATGGACAACGAAAGTGTGAAGCGTTTCCCATCTCAGCCCGGCAAACCTGCATCCCCCGATGCAGACACATGTTGAACATCACGCGGACTTCCCCCGTGCTGGTCCTAGAAACGATAAATGAATCCTCCAGAACATGGCGCACCACGTAGTCACCAGCATTTGGGACCTCCGACTCGTGGGCCACAAAGCTCCAAGCTCTTGAGAACAAGCGGTCCCGCTCCAGCTCAAAGATTTCGGGATCGTTGTAAATGTGGGCGGGGATCATTCCACGTCGAATATTTTCTAGGACTCGCGACATAAGTGCGGCACCACCTTTATCTACTCAGCAGATTGTCTGTCTGTACAGTAGAAGGCTAGTGCCGTCTTTTTGTGATGTCAACCACTCCTGAGATTGATGATTCTCTTGATTGAGGACTACAGCGGCTCTCTTCCACGAACGCAGGACTTGCTCTACTACGGATGACGTTCGGTCGGCCGTTCTTCAAAGGGATATAAAACGGGCGTTTTAGAACTAGATGCTCAGTGCCTCGCGCCTTGAAAAGTTGGCGCATGAGTTGCAATCCGCTCCGCCAGTAGTGACGTGCCAGCCGAAAACTTTCTCGGCTCTGGTGGGAGGAGAGGCACTTACACTTAGGCCCTCATCAGAGAGGATGCCGGAGCATGTGGACTCTGAGAGTTAGAGCAATACTCGTGGCATGGTCGATGACGGCTCCCAGCTTTGAGTGCCTAAACGAGACGAAATAGGAGTTCAGTACCGTATTGAGTTTGGATCCGTGCCACTTGACTGCTGAGGATGGGGAAATGGCCGGCACGAGGGCGGGGGATTCCCCGGAGTTTTGGCAGCGTGCTCTGCGGGTGAGGAAGGATCAACGCCGTATTGAGGAGTCATCTCGTCGGAGCGCGGCTGCCGCGGTGGGCGAGAAGCTCGGTGTCTCATGGGATACGTCGAATAACTGGGCCAAACAGGCCCGCGGGGATACTGGTGAGGAGTCGGGGGTCACCAGGGAGGAGCTCGCTGAGCTGGTTCGGCTGAGCCGGGGGCTCCGGGAACTCGAGCGCGCCCATGAGATCTTCAAGAGTGCCTCAGCTTTTTCGCCGTCGAGCTCGACCGTCCCTCCACGATATGATCCGCTACATCGACCAGTACAGGGATCGCNGTTCTCAGCGAAGCAGAAGGTGGGTTCATCACCTCTCGCGGCTACCCGGCTCCCATGGCCAGGGACCGCAAAGATGACCTCCTGATACCTGAGATCCAGTGCAAATCGCCGTGTCTATGGAGTGCAGAAGATGTGGCATGCGATGCGCCGGGAGAATCGGGACATTCGCCCGGACCAGAGCTACCGGCTGACGCGCAGCAAAGCCCGGATCGCAGCAGCGGTCCGTGGCCGCAAATCTCGCACTACGATGCCTGTACTGACCCCTGATGGCCGGCCTGATTTAGTGAAACGAAATTGAAGGCACCCGCGCCTGGGCGTCTTTAGGCAACCGCCATCACCTATGTGAGGACCATGACGAGTTTCATGTACACAGCCTTCGCCATTGACGCCTACTCCCGGAAGATCGTGGGGGGGTGGGCTATCATTCGACGATGCCTACCGAAGCGTTATCACTGGAAACGTTGAAACATGTCCTAGCTACAGCCAGCAAGCAGAAGAGTGCCGAACTGGTTCATCACAGTGATTATGCCGAGGTTTTCGTTAAGCCGAGG
>NZ_VAWA01000030.1 GCF_005771565.1 Nesterenkonia sphaerica | reverse complement strand
ATACCCTGACCGAATCAACCGATACTTATACCCCCCGTACACAAACTACTTGACAAGCCCCAAGACGGCGGTCCAAGTCAGCGGGAGCTCCGCCATCAAGTGTGCCTCCTGCCGCGGGCCTCCGGCCCATACGCCGCGAGGAAGGTAGTGACTCCCGCGATCGCCGTGGCAACCAATGTGTCCGAGTCGGTGCCTACATCGTGGCTGTGGAACAACGCTCGGTCTAGCGGGGCCCCGATAGTGAGGTAAGCGAACTGCTCGGCTGCCAACTCAGGGTCTGGGGTGTGGAGCCGTCCCTGCTGAGTGAGTTCGCCGAACTCGATCGCCAGCGTCGCGATCACCCGGCCCGGTGCTCGTCGATAATAGTCGGCAGCCAGGTCAGGAAATCGGTGAGCCTCGCCGATGATCAGGCGCCGGAGCCTGACGACGCCATCTCCGATGACGCTACTAGCAAGCCGGGCAGCCAGGTCCTTCAGGGAAAGCTCCACCTCCGCAGCATCGGCAAGTTCCCTCACCGCCTCGTTAATGAACTCGTCTACAAACGACGTCACAGCCAGTACTACTTCGCGAAAAAGCCCCTCTTTATCCGGAAAGTTGTTGTACACAGTTCGCTTCGATACGCCCGCGACCTCGGCAATGTCATCCATCGTGGTCGCTGGATAGCCCTGATTCAGAAAAAGCGTCGTGGCTGCATCTATGATCGCTCGCCGGGAACGTGCGATTCGTGGATCCATCGCGGAGAGGGTCGAGGTATCGATGCGTCTTCCCTCAGCCATGAAGCTACGATAACCTACACTGACCAGTGTAGAAATGCTCGCGGTGTCGCGGTCAAGGATGGAACGGAAAGCCGCAATGGAAGCGCCCAGGAAAGAGACTGGATTTGACCGAGCTGCGGCAATTACTCGGTCGTTACTGGGCTACGGTGTGCTGGCCGGAGTGTTCTACGTAACGCTCGGGCTTGGCCAGGCGTTCATGCGTGACGGGTTCGACCTGTCCCGACACAGCCTAAGCCTCCTAGCCAACGGACCTTGGGGATGGGTACAGACACTCAACTTTGCGGTGACTGGGTTGATGGTCTTGGCGGCCTCTGTCGGAATTGCGCGAGCGCTGCGGCCGGCTCGCCTCGCGCTGACCCTTGTGGCAATCTACGGCGGAAGCCTGATCGTCGCAGGCGTCTTCCCCGCTGATCCGATGGACGGGTTTCCACCGGGGGCTCCGACGGGCGCGGCAGATGAGATGTCGACAGCAGGCTTCGTTCACCTCGCTGCTGGGGGTATTGGGTTCGTTGCGCTCGCCGCTGCCTTTGTGGCGCTAGGGGCCTCGTTCGCTGCCCGCGGGCACACCACCATGGCCAGGAGCAGCCGACTTTCGGCCGCTGTCCTGCTGCTGGCCTTTCTCGCGGGAGCAGCGACCGCTACCAGCATCCTCGGGGTGGTTCTCTTGTGGATTGCAGTCCTTGTCGGTTGGGGATGGCTAGCCACCACCTCAGTTGCGCTCTACCGAGCTGTCCCCCATCCTGACCTCCACCGTCGGCCTCAAACTCCCTGATGCATAACAGCAATCAGAAAACCCCTAGCCGTTGTCGCTCTGGCTAGGGGATTCACTCGTGGACCTGATGGAGCACTGCGAGAACAGGCGACGGCGAATCTCGGAGCTTGTTTCCGCGTGGAGTCAAGCCAATCTCATAGAGAACGAGCTACTCGACGAGCGGGATGACCTCCGTGTCGAGGCTGTGGCAGAACCAATGAGACGGTCTCGAACACCACTCACCGAGGCGGACGTGGACGCTATGCGAACAGCGAAGGCCAGCGGCGTGAGTGTCACCGTATTGGCCAAGCGGTTCGGAGTCCATCGGGGAATGGTATGGGCCAAGACTCGATAGTTCTGATGGAGTTGCGGCCCCATCTTGCCAACGGCAGCGCTATCGGGTGAAGTAACCAGGTCTCAACCACATCCGACCCACCCGAACCCACGACCATCACGGGGGCGCGCTGGGCATTCTTCGCTGCGGCACTGCTGGCCCTTGCAGGAAGCCCCTACCGGCCATCTCTCAACCACGTCAGGGGTCTTTGGACGGGAGGGAATAGAAGAACTGTCCCGTCCGTTGTAGCTTATTAATCCCTGGATGAGTCTTTGATGCGTTGCTGCGTATGTGCAGCGCTACCAGGACGACACCCCGCCGAACCTGACGGAAGGACGTGCTGTTGACGCTGCTGTTTGCCCTGATCACGATGATTGCAGCAGTGCTTCTTGCGCGGCCGTTGTCCTATCGGTGGGGCCGCAACGCCGGATACCCCATCGCAGGACTGTTCCTAGTATCCCTTGCACTGGTGCTCAGCGATGCGCCCAAAGTACTGGCAGGCGGGACAGCCACCGGTGAATGGATGTGGATCGAGAGCTTCGACATCGCTCTGCGGCTGCATCTGGACGGGCTGAGCCTGGTCTTCACGGTCCTCGCCCTGGGTGTGGGTGCGCTGATTATGTCCTACTGCGCCCGCTACCTCAGTGAGGAATACGACCACGGCAGGCTCTACATGCTGCTGAGCCTGTTCGCCACCGCCATGCTGGGCATGGTCCTCTCTGCAGACATCATCACGCTGTTCGTCTTCTTCGAGATCACCACGCTATGCTCGTTCTTCCTGATCGGTGCCCAGGGCTTGCATCAGGCTCGGCCGGCCACCCGAGCTTTCGTGATCACCGCCTCCGGAGGGCTGGCGCTGCTGACCGCGGTGCTGCTGCTGTGGCATGTCACTGGCACCACCAATCTCACTGAGATCCTCGACGACGCCGGCACCGTCACTTCCTCCCCTTACGCCCCGTGGATCGGTGGGTTGATCATCTACGCGGCGATGACCAAGTCGGCCCAGTTCCCCTTCCACTTCTGGCTCCCGGATGCGATGGTCGCCCTGACCCCGGTGAGTGCCTACCTCCATGCCGCCACTTTGGTGAAGGCCGGGATCTATGTGCTGATGCGTTTCTCTGAGCCCTTCACTGACTTCTGGTGGTGGACCACCGTGCTGGTTCTCGTCGGACTGATCACCACAGTCATCGGGGCGGTCTTCGCTCTGCAGCAGCATGACCTCAAAGCTTTGCTGGCCTATTCCACGGTTAGTCAGCTGGGATGGATCGTCGCGCTGATCGGCGTGGGAACCCATCAGGCCCTCGGTGTGGCCGGCCTGCACGCCTTCTCCCACGCACTCTTCAAAGCCACGTTATTCATGCTGGTCGGCGTCATCGATAAGGAAGCCGGGAGCAGGGACATCCGTGAGCTCTCTGGGCTTTACCGGGTGATGCCCTTCACTGCGGTGCTGACCGCGCTGGCTGCGATGTCCATGGCAGGGCTGCCGCCCTTCCTGGGGTTCGTCTCCAAGGAGGAGGGCTACTACGCCTTCCTGGAGCTGCCTGGGCACTGGGGCTGGATCGTCGGCGCGATAGCTGTAGCCTCGGCAGCAGTGACCTTCGCCTATAGCTTCCGGCTGCTTTGGGGAGCCTTCGCCGGGCCCACCCAGCAGCGGGGTCTCTACGACGCGGCCCCCTCCTTCCTGGCTCCGGCGGCTGTCCCTGCGGTGGCGGGGCTGCTCCTGGGCCTCTTCGTGGCCTACCTGAACCCATTGTTCGACCGCTCAGTCCAGGCCACCGTGCTCTCAGAGGATGCCTACGTCGGGCTGAGCTTGCTGCCGGAGTCGATTGCCTCACCCGCGCTGTGGATGTCCGTGACCACCGTGGTGCTGGGTCTGGGGCTCTTCGCAGCCCGGGAACCGGTGGACCGTGGTCTGCAGCGACTGGTGCTGCCAGTCAGCGGGGTGAAGGTCTACGACGCCGCCTACGCTGCTGTACTGAGGTTCTGCAATTGGATTGCCCGCCCGGCTCGTTCCGGGGCACTGGCTGCGCACCTGCTCTGGCCGTTGGGGACAGTGGCCGCACTGGCTCTGGCAATACCGTTGACTGGCGGGATCGAGGTCACCGATCCGCCAGCATCGCGCCCTGAAGACTGGTTCGTCGTGGGGCTGACCGTCCTGGCCGTCGTGGGGCTGTGCGTGACCAGGTCCAGAATCGGGGCAGTGGCGATGATGGGGGTCATCGGGTTCTTGGTTGCCGGCTGGTTCATCCTGCTGGGCGGAATCGACCTTGCCCTGACCCAGATGACAGTGGAAATCCTCACCGTGGCGGTGGCCGTGCTGATCCTGCGCCGGCTACCGGAGACCTTCTCTCCGGTGAGCATGCTGCGCCGTAGTGGGGCCCTGGCAGTGGCTGTGGTTCTGGGTCTGATAGCAGGGGCAGCCACCTGGGTGCTGACCGGTCAGCGCCAGGCAACCGAGGCCGCCCAGTGGTACATCGATGAGACCGAAAGAGCCGCAGGCGGCACCAACCTGGTCAACTCAATCCTGGTGGACTTCCGCGGCCTGGACACCTTCGGGGAGATGACCGTGCTGGCCGTGGCCGCTATCGGCCTGCTGGCCCTGCTGCGCGGGGAAGCACCGGCTGATGAGAAGGCCCGCACCATGGACCTTCCCGGGGACAAGACGGTGCTGAACACCGCCCGGAAGATCTTGGTGCCGCTGATCGCCGCAGTTGCCCTGTGGCTGCTATGGCGCGGTCACTACGAGCCCGGCGGAGGCTTCGTCTCCGCTCTGGTGGCCGCTCTCGCGGTGGTAATCGCCCGCCTGCCCCGCTCCGCCGAGCACCCTTCCCGGCTGCGGCCCACCGCACTATTAGCCGCCGGGCTCATCGTGGCCATCGCAGCCGGAACCCTCGGACTGCTCCAGGGCTCCTTCCTCAGCCCGATCACCGGCAGCCTCGAGATCGGAGCCTTCTACCAGGGGCTGACCACCTCACTGATCTTCGACCTCGGCGTCTTCTTCACCGTACTCGGACTGGTGGTCGCCGCCCTGGACCGATTCACCCGTGGTGCCGTCCCGCATAGCGACCGGCTGGACCCCGCTGCGACACCCCCGCCTGATGCAGCAGAACCCCGCACTGACCAGGCCCACCCCGCTGACAATCAGCCCACCGTTGTGGAAGGAGAACCCCGATGAGCGCCGCCGTCTTGGTCACCGTGCTTGTAGCAGGAGGGGTGTACCTGATCCTGCAGCGCGAACTGGTCCGAGCCGCACTGGGTTTCGTGCTGATCGGACACGCCGCTAACATCATCATCCTCGCCGCCGGGGGCCAGCGGGACCGCGAACCCGCCTACGTCGGGGAGGGTATGCCCACCGATGGGCTCTCCGACCCGCTGCTGCAGGCCTTCACCCTCACCGCCATCGTGATCACCTTCGCACTGACCGTCTACCTCTTCGCCCTGGCCGGTCACGGCGGAGACGAGGACGGCAAAAACTCAGACGCCGAACCATCAGATGCCGATGAAGACCACGGCACCGTCGTAGACGCCCCATCCACTTCAGGGGAACCGGTAGGCACTACCAGCACCGGGGATCAGCCGACCGGCCGCACCGACGGAAAGGAGCACGCATGAACCCCGAAGTGCTCTCCGCCACGCTGCCGGCTTACCTGTGGCTGCCCATCCTTATCGCCGCAGTAACCCTGCTGGCCAAGAGAGCGAAGGACCTGCAACGATTCCTCGCCCTCACCACCCATACCCTGATCCTGGGCGGTGCACTGATCAGCATCACTGCGGTCAGCGACGGCACGGTGATCGCCGAACAGGTCTCCGGATGGGTTCCGGGGATTTCCATCCCTTTCGTCCTGGACACCTTTGCCGGGCTGATGCTGGCAGTAGCCGCCCTGATGGTGCTCGTCTGCAGCGTCTTCGCCATCTTCACCGGCGACGACGCTGATCCCTATTTTCACCCACTGGTGCTGGTGCTCTCCGCAGGGGTCTATGGAGCCTTCCTCACCGGGGATCTGTTCAACCTGTTCGTGATGATCGAAGTCGCCCTGATCCCCTCCTATGTGCTGCTGACCCGCAGCGGTAAGGCAACGGCGATGACCGCCGGGAGGATCTACTTCGGCGTCAACCTGCTGGTCTCAGCGGTGCTGCTGGCCGGGATCGGGCTGGTCTATGGCACCGCCGGGACCGTGAACCTGGCAGAACTGGCCGGAGCCGCCACCGAATCGACCCCGGTGGCACTGGCTACCGGGGTGGTGCTGCTGGCCCTGGGCGCGAAAGCCGCTTTAGTCCCGGTGCACACCTGGCTGCCACGGTCCTACCCCTTCGCCTCGGTGGCCGTCACGGCCCTGCTCTCCGGGCTGCTGACCAAGATCGGGGTCTACGGGGTTTTCCGGATCTATGGGTTGGTCTATGAGGGCACCGGGCTGGAGACCGTCTGGCTGGTAGTGCTGCTGGCCACCATGATCATCGGAGTCTTCGGTGCCCTGGGCGAGTCCGGGATGCGTTCGATCCTCAGCTTCCATATGACCAGCCAGGTCGGCTACATCATGCTGCCTCTGGCTTTCTTCGGGCCCCTGGGGATGGCAGCTGGGATCTTCTACATGATCCACCACATCATTGTGAAGGCTGCCCTCTTCCTCGCCTGCGGAGCGGTGGAACACCACGCCGGCACCGGCAAGCTCGCCCAGCTGGGCGGCTATGCCCGCCGGGAGCCGTGGCTGGGGTTGGTGTTCATCCTGGCTGCCCTCTCCTTGGTCGGTATCCCGCCGCTGTCGGGCTTTGTGGCGAAGATGTCGCTGATCCACGCCTCCATGGAGGCCGGGCTCTACCTTGCCGCGGCCTGCGCTGTAGTGGTCAGCCTCTTCACCCTGCTGTCGATGCTCAAAATCTGGAACGGAGCTTTCTGGGGGTCTGATCCCGAACCGCCGAAACAACGAGTGCTGACCTCCTCATCGGCGACCGCTCCGGATGCCACCGACCCCGCCGCGGGCAGGCTGCGCCGCAAGTTCGTCAGGACTGCGCCCACCAGTCTGGATCGCGTCCCTCGCCGGCTGATCCTGCCGGGTGCGGTACTGGTGCTGTGCACCGTGGGGATCGGATTGGGCGCACAGGCGCTCATGGACCTTGCTATCACCGCAGCCGAGGGACTCACCGATACCACCACCTACACCGAGGCGGTGATGCACCCATGACCAAACCCCTGATCAAGACCTTCAGACGGCTCATCCGGCTTCCCGGCTTCCTGATGTGGTTCATCTGGGAGATGCTTCGGGCCAACTGGCAGGTTGCCGCAGACATCCTCACTCCCGGAAGCTCACTGACACCGGCGATCGTGGCCTACCGTACCCGGGAGCTCACACCGAAGGAGGTTACCGCGCTGAGTAACCTGATCACCCTCACCCCCGGCACCCTGACCATCGACATCGACGAACCCCCCGGCCAAGGTCAAATCCTCTACGTGCTGGGCCTCTACGCACCCCCCACACCGGAAGCCTTCCACACCGAACTCCACGAACTTGAAAACAAGCTACTGGGCATCACCCGCGTCAGCACAGGCGGCGAGCAGAAGGAGGCACGCCGATGACACCTCAACAACTGCTCACCTACGAGATCCTCGGCATACCCATCGGCTGGGCCGCTCTGGCACTGTTAGTCCTTACCGTCCTGCCGGCCATCTACCGGGCAGCACGCGGCCCTGCGGAGGCTGACCGCGCCATCGGCGCTGACCACGTCTTCTTTGTCCTCGTCGCATCCCTGGCCATGCTCGGCCTGCTCTGGGAGCGCCATCTGCTGATGGACCTCGTGGTGGTCGTGACCCTGATCGGGTTCATCTCCGCACTGATCCTGGGGCGCTACCTTGGCCGCAGCCGATCCGCAGCAAAAACCACAGAGACCGCAGCAACCACGGCCTCGGCAGGTGATGCCGAATGAGCGCCCTCGACCTCCTGGAGACGGCACAGGCCATCACAGGGGCAGCCCTGCTGGCTGGTGGTATCGCGCTGTTCGTGGTCGCTGGCGTAGGACTGGCCCGCTTCCCCGACCCTTATACGCGCCTGACCGCTGTCACCAAATCTGGAACCCTCGGCCTGGTGCTGGTACTGCTGGGCGTGATGGTCAGCGATCCCAGCCTGGCTACTGGCATCAAACTCGGACTGGCCATCCTGCTGCAGCTGCTCACCGCCCCTATCGGTGGGCTCTCCCTCAGCCGTGGAACGTTCCGCTCCGGAGCCGCTCTGCCGCGACCCTTGCAGTACGACGAAATGAGCGAGCAACGCAGCAAACTATAGATGCCGCGTCAGAGGGTCAGTACGTCATGGGCTACCGGTAAAATCACCTGGTGCTATGGATCGAAGCGATCATTCTCGGCCTGGTCCAGGGCCTCACCGAATTCCTCCCCATCTCCTCGTCCGCTCACCTGCGGATCGTGGGGGAGTTCCTGCCCGGTGCCCAGGATCCAGGCGCGGGGTTCACCGCCATCACCCAGCTCGGCACCGAAGCGGCGGTGCTGGTGTTCTTCTGGCGCGATATCGTCCGTATCCTCACCGCCTGGTTCCGAGCGGTGCTCGGCCGCGGCTCCCACAACGACCCCGACGCCCGGATGGGCTGGCTCATCATTGTGGGCACCATCCCGATCGTGGTGCTGGGCCTGCTGCTGGAGGACTACATCATGTCCACGTTCCGCAGCCTGTGGCTCGTGGCGACCATGCTCATCGCCTTCGGCATCCTGCTGGGCTTCGCCGACCACATCGGCACCCAGCGCAAACCCCTGGAGCGGCTGAGCATCCGGGACGGCATCATCTTCGGCTTCGCCCAGGCGATGGCGCTGATCCCCGGGGTCTCCCGGTCCGGGGGCACCATCACCGCCGGCCTGCTCATGGGCTACACCCGTGAGGCCGCCGCCCGGTACTCATTCCTGCTGGCGATCCCCGCCGTGTTCGGGTCCGGGCTCTACAAGCTGGCCGGGGCGTTCGGGGTGCAGTCCGGCCCGTACACCATGGGGCAGACCATCCTGGCCACCGCGGTCGGCTTCGTGGTCGCCTACGTGATCATCGGTTGGTTCCTCGCCTACGTGTCCCGCAACAGCTACAACCTGTTCGTCGGCTACCGGATCCTGCTGGGCCTCTTCCTCTACATCATGCTCAGCTTCGGCATCATCAACGCCTGACCCGGCGCGACGCCGGGTGGCCAGCAGAGACGCCGCCACGGTCACGGCCAGAACACCCAGGATGACCAGCAGCGACGTCGTCGTGCTCACCTCCGGGACGTGCACCGGCTGCCCGCCATTGATGAGCGGCAGCTGGTTCTCGTGGAGGGCGTGGAGCACCAGCTTCACCCCGATGAACCCGAGGATGACCGTCAGCCCGTAGGACAGGAACACGAGCCGGCGCACCAGGCCGTCGATGAGGAAGTACAGCTGCCGCAGCCCCATCAGGGAGAACGCGGTGACGGCGAACACGATGAACGGCTCCTGGGTGAGTCCGTAGATCGCCGGGATCGAGTCCAGGGCGAACAGGATGTCCGTCCCGCCGATCGTGAGCATCACCAACAGCATCGGGGTCGCCAGCCGGCGGCCGTCCACCCGGGTGGTGAGCCGGTCGCCGTCGTACTGCTCGGAGGTGGGCAGCCAGCGGCGCAGCAGCCGCACCATGCCGCCCTCCCCAGGCTCCTGGTGGGGGCCGCCGGACAGCTCCCCGCACAGCAGGTTCGCCGCAGTCACCAGCAGGACAGCGCCGAAGATGTAGAACACCCCGCTGAACATCTCAATGAGACCGGCCCCCAGCAGAATGAACCCTGTCCGGGAGATCAGGGCCAGCACAATCCCGAACAGCAGCACCTTCTGCTGATACCGGCGAGGCACCCCAAAGCTGCTGATGATGATCAGGAACACGAACAGGTTGTCCACCGAAAGGGCCTTCTCCGTCAGATACCCGGCGTAGTACTCCAAGGCAGGGTCAGGGCCGGCCATGAACAGCATGAGCAGCCCGAGCAGCAGGCCGAGCCCCACATACACGCCCGACCACACGGCGGCCTCACGCAGGGTGGGCTCGTGGGCCTTGCGCACATGGGCGAAGAAGTCGAAGAGCAGAAGCCCGACGACGCCGATGATGGTGAGGATCCAAGCGATGAGGGGGACGTCCACGGCGAGAGCCTTTCGGGGAGCACGACGGAATGGGGCATCGTCGCGAGTCTCTCCGCCCGCAGGCCCTCAGGCCGGCGAACCGCTGCCTCCGGCGGAGGCCCAGGGCCTCTGCGTGCTGACGTCCGCAGCGCGGGATACTCCCTCGCTCCCCACATCGTACTCCTACTACCAACAGTCCCCAAGAAGTCGACGAGGGTTAGAGCCAGTCCTCCCTCTGGATGGTTATCTGGCTCTTCGCGTTTGAGGGTGTAGAGGCA
>NZ_VAWA01000003.1 GCF_005771565.1 Nesterenkonia sphaerica | reverse complement strand
CCGCTTAACTCCGTTCCTGCAGTTCCCGCCGGCGCTGCGGCGTGTCATCTACACGACCAACGCGATCGAGTCGCTGAACTACCAGCTGCGAAAAGTCACCAAAAACCGTTCCCAGTTCCCGACCGATGATTCCGTGGTGAAGCTTTTATGGCTGGCGATCTGCAACATCGAAGACAAGCGCGCCCGGGAACGCGAGAAGGAGCGAGGCAAGCCCGGCAAGAGGAAAGCTTCCGGCCGCCTCGTCGAGGGCCAAGTGACCACGAATTGGAAACAAGCCCTGGCCCAACTGGCCGTCGCATACCCTGACCGAATCAACCGATACTTATAACCCCCGTACACAAACTACTTGACAAGCCCCCGGCGATCGCGTAGGTGGACAGCCGAGCACCATTGGTGATGTCGACAATATCCACCTTCTCCCCCTCCAGGATGTCGGCTGCGCGCAGCAGCTCCGCATCGACGGTGACCGAACCGACGTAATGCAGATCCGCATGGGTGACGGTGGCGCGGTGGATCTTTCCACCCAACATGGTCCGCAGCATCAATGCTCTCTTTCGTGATGGCTGAGAGGGATTGGCAACAATTATTCCGCACCCGCGGCCTGGGGCCTACTTGCGCCAGTGGGCTGACGCTTTCCTCACTCCACCTGCACATTCCGACCGGCTCGGTGCCCCAGGGCTCCCTGAACCAATGCGATCGCCAACGCACACCACAGCACCGGGGTCCAGGACTCTACTGCCTGGAAAAGCGCCCCGGCGAATACCGGCCCCCCGGCCGCCACCAAGTAACCTACGCCCTGCGCCATGCCGGAGAGCTGTCCCACCTGGCTGGGGCTGCCAGCCCGCAATGAGATGAACGTCAGTGCCAAGAGCAACGAACACCCCGTGGAGGTCCCTGCGCACAGCGCCCAGAGCGGCATCAGCCCGGGGGCGAAAATAATGCCCAGCAGCGCTGTCAGCATGAATGCGATCACCACGGCTGAGATGCCCCGCTGGTCACGGGCTCGCTGCATCACCTGACCCACGATGAGACTGGCGACGACGCCCGCGGCTTGGAACAACCCGAGCCAGAGTCCGGCGGAAGCCTCGGTGATCCCGTGAGAAGTCTGAATCGCGGGAAACCACGTCAGCAGGGTGAAGAACAGGGTGGATTGGAGTCCGAAGTAGAGACTCACTTGCCAGGCCAACGGTTGGCGCCAGAGTGTGGTTGGCAGCCTGCCGCCGGCCACACTGGGGGCGGAATCCTCAGGTGCCTCCGGCACCGGAGCTCTCCGCAGCGCCCAGACCGTGGATGCCAGCAGCGCGAACAGAGCAGGCACAGCTAAGGCAAGTTCCCAGTTCAGCAGGTCCGCCAACGGGACGGCCACCCCGGAGAAGACGGCGGCGGTTCCCACTAGTGCGGCGGTGTAGGCTCCCGTCATCAGCGGCACCCGGTCGGGAAAGTCACGCTTCACCACCGCAGGCACTAGGACGTTGCCGACTCCGATACCTGCGGAGAGTAGTGCCGTCCCGGCGTAGAGCGGCACCGCCTGCGGCAAACCATCGATTCCCGGGGCCGAACGCAGCAGCGTACCGCCGACGAGTATCAGCAGCGAGAGCAGGATGGTCCGCTCCAACCCGAAGCGGCGGCCCAGCGCATGGACCACGGGTGCAACCAAACCGAATGCGACGATGGGCACCGCACCCAAGACCCCCAGAGCTGAGGGACTCAGCCCGGTATCAGCGCCGATGCGCTCAATCAGGGGCCCCACCACCGTGATCGCCGGCCGCAGGTTCGCAGAGACCAACAACACCGTCGCCATCAGCATCAGGGTGCCAGAGGCTCGGGAGGGCATGCGCTCCACTCTAGATCACCGCCGGGGCGGCACAATCTGCGCAGCAGTGATGTTGCTCACGTGCCCCGTCGGGGGAGTCTCGGAGGTCTGAGACTTCGCCACCACGGTGGTGTAGACCCGATGGCCCAGTTCGACCAAGACACAGCCGCAGACCGAAGCGACAAACGTGACCGCGAGTAACTCCGCCGACGGCAGGGTGAACAGGTGGTACTGCTGTGAGACCGGTACCAGCAGGACCAGTCCCAGCAGCAGGTACATGGCGCCGATCAGCGTCACCCGTGGGATAGTCATCGGACGCAGAGTCGTGGTGAGAACCCAGAGGCCCACCAGCGTCAGGCTGATGAAACTCGCCGTCTGGATCTCTGAGGCGGTGGCGCTGAACCCCCGGCCAAACGCCGAGACCACGATTAAGCTCAGCACAATCGCCAGCGAGGGCGGCACCGCGAACATCAGGGAGCGTTTCAGGAACCCCCTCCGATACCGCTGCACGCTGGGCATCACCGCCAGGACGAAGGCGGGCATACCCAGGATCAGGAAGTCTGCAGTGGAGAACTGACGCGGCAGGAAAGGAAAGTGCCAGAAGGCCACAGCGAAGAACAGACCCAAGAGGATCGCGTACGCGGTCTTTGCCAGGAACAGGTTGGCCAGCCGTTCGGTATTGGCAATAACCTTGCGACCTTCCTCCAAGACCGAGGGCAGCCGAGAAAACTTGCCGTCCAGCAGCACCATGCGACTCACTGCCTTGGTCGCGGGCGCCCCGGATCCCATCGCGATGCCCAGGTCAGCCTTCTTGACTGCCAATGCATCGTTGATGCCGTCGCCGGTCATAGCCACCACGTGCCCGTTCGCTTGCAGTGCCTCGACCATCGCGGCCTTCTGCTCTGGGGTCACGCGGCCGAAGACGTGGTGAGTGGCCATTGCGGAGCGGAGTCCCTCCGCCTCGGAGGGCAGGGTGGAAGCGTCGACGCCGTCACCGTCAAACCTCAGGCCCACCTCCTTGGCCACGGCAGCGACGGTCTTGGGGTTGTCACCGGAGATCACTTTGAGGCCCACCTGCTGTTCGCGGAAGTACTCCAAAGTGGTGGCGGCGTCGCGTCGGACGTTCTCCTTGAACGTCACCAGTGCAACGGGCCGCAACTGCACCGGCAGTGCCTGACCCCTGCGCAGCGGCAGCGTGGCTGCCGCATCCAAGGGTGTCTGCAAGGGCGCCCAGGCCAACAGCAGCGTTCGCAGGCCCTCGGCGGCGATCCTGTCGGTATGCTCCAGCAAGTGCGCGACGTCGACCCCGGAAGCGACCTGCGCGTCCTTCAGTATCTCCGGGGCCCCGAGTACCCAATGCCCGGCCAGTGGGCCAGCGTGGTGGTCAAAAGTGGCTGCGGACCAGCGGCGCATTGAGGAGAACTGCACCCACTGCGCCGGCGCGTACGCCGGCAGCACAGGGAAGGGGTCGGTCAGCGCCGCGGCGGTAGGATTGGCCGCCTCATCATGGCCGAACTGGGCCAATACTTGGTGCCATGGCTCGCTGGCCTGAGCTGAACCAGCTGCCGCTGAGCCGCTCCCGCGGCGCCACTGGCCAGGCGTCCCGTCCGCGTCCACCGCGCTCCACCTGTGGAAGGCCACAGTCCCGTCCGTCAAGGTCCCGGTCTTGTCCAAGCAGACCACGTCCACCCGGGCCAGGATCTCGACTGCGGGCTGTTCCTGGAGCAGCACATGGTGCCGGGCGAGCTTCACCGCCGCCACAGCAAAGGCAATAGTGGTCATCAGCGCCAGGCCCTGCGGGACCATAGCAGTCACGGAGGCAACCGCCGTCACCAGCGCCTCCCTCCACTCGCCGCTGGCCCAAGCCTCCCGCCACCCACCGTGGGCGAGCATCTGCCCGTGGAACACCACGGCGGCGACCGGCAGCAGAATAATGGACAGCCAGAACGCAATACGTTCCAGTGCGCGGCGGATCTCAGAATTGATCTTCAGATACTTCTTCGCCGCAGTGGTCAGCTGCACCGCATGCGCTCGCTCCCCGACGGCGGTGACCACGATCCGCCCAGATCCGGCGATCACCGCCGTGCCGGACAGCGCGGCGTCCCCGCGCCGTTTCGCCACGGGGACGGATTCACCGGTCAGCATGGATTCATCGAGGTCCATGTCATTGCTGGAGAGGACGACGCCGTCAGCGGGGACCTGGTCACCGCGGCGCAGCTCGAGGACGTCGTCGAGGACGACCTGCTCGCGGTGGATCTGAATAATCATGCCGTCCCGCAACACCCGGATCCGATCCTGGTGCAGAAGCGCAATTCCATCGAGTTTCCGTTTGGCGCTGTACTCCTGGGCCAGACCGATCATCACATTGCTCACCGCTGCGAGGGCGAACAGTAAGTCCAACCACCGGCCCAGCAGGATGATGATCACCGCACATATTCCGATGATGAGATTGAACAAGGTCATCAGGTGGGTGCGCAGGATCTCTGCGATCGAACGGGACGTGGTGCGAGGCTGCACATTGGCCAGCTTCAGCTGAAGGCGCTCAGAGACTTGGACAGAGTTCAACCCCTGCGCCTCGAGAGTCTCAGGGTCCGGCGCCGACCGTAGCTCCGCAGGATCGCGGTCTTCGGTCTTTGCTTTAGCCACGGGGCATAAGTCTAAGGCGTCGCCCCATTGATCGACACCACCAGGTCCTCGCCGCTGGCCCCCACCTCGATGTCCAGTTCAAAGGGGACCTCGGCAGTCTCATTGACCTGCTCCCCAGTGTGGTGGTGGACTGCGTCAAAGCTGATTTGGGCCACCAATTCCTCATGGGTGACCTGCCAGCTCTCCGCGTCAAATGTGAGGGAGAACTCCTCGGGATCGGGGAACGACCAGCTGATGGTGTCGGGGTCCACCCGGTTGGAGGTGCTGATCCCGACCGGGCAACCACTGGGCATCAGTACCTGTTGATCGCAGTTCTCAAAATAGGAGGTGAGCTCCTCGCGGAGCACACTCGCCGCCTCATCGGAGGCCTCGAGTTCCAAGGTCACACGCTCTGCGGAGGATTCGCCGTCCTCCGCCGCAGTCACCACATGGGTGGCGGAGCCGCTGAGCCACTGAGAATCGATGCTCAGCTGCGCCACCGTGGGCACGAAGGCAGCCAGGCGGGCAGCCTCGCCCTCTAGATTGACCGGCTCGCCGTTAACCTGCACCTGACCGATGCCGCCCTGGGGGGCACCGGGGACCTCTACCTCAAACCAGGTGATACCTGAAGGTGCGAGCTCCCAGGTGTCGAAGAAGCCCCAGCTGCTCCCGGTGCGCGCCAGCGGCAGCGATGTGGTGTAGGTCTCTTCGTCCACCACAAAGTCCAGCTCGGCACCGGCCTCGGTACCTGCCAGCGCGGCAGAATCTATCAGCTCGATGGAGTGCTGCAGCGGTTCATCGGAGAGAAGGAGGTGGTCGACCTCCTCCTCCTGGGTGAATTCCGGCACAGAATGAAAGTGTCCCAACGCCTGGGAGCCGTCTCCAGCCCGCAGTGCCTCCCAGTATGACTCGGCGGTGGTCTCCGGAGAGTAGAGCTGTTCATTGACCTGCCAGACCACTACCACGGCAGCCACTGCGGCCAACACAAGAGCGACGGCCCACCCGATCACCGGTCCGTAGCTGGTACCAGAGGACTCTGCGTTTTGGGGTTCAGCGTGCTGTGCGTAATCGTTCATGTGCTGATGATGGTGCGGTGGAAATTCTCATGACTGCGTGAGGCAGTGGGGCCGCGCTGCCCCTGGTACCGGGACTGATGCGCGGCCGAACCGTAACCGGTGGCAGCGGGGGAGGAGAGCCGGAAGAAGCACAGCTGCCCAATCTTCGACCCCGGCCACAGCTTGATGGGAAGTGTGGCCATATTGGACAGCTCCAGTGTCACCTGGCCGGTGAAGCCGGGGTCGATGAACCCGGCGGTGGAGTGGGTCAGCAGCCCCAGGCGTCCCAGCGACGACTTGCCCTCAAGCCGGGCTGCGACGTCGTCGGGCAGGGTCACGACCTCGAAGGTGGACCCCAGGACGAACTCGCCCGGGTGAAGAACGAAGGGCTCTTCAGGGTCGACCTCGACCAGGCGTGTCAGGTCAGTCTGTTCCACTGAGGGATCGATATGCGCGTACTTGTGGTTGTCGAACAGCCGGAACATGCGCTCCAGACGCACGTCGACGCTGGAGGGCTGAATCATCGCCTCCTGGAGAGGATCCAGCTGAATGCGGCCGGCGGCAATCTCAGCGCGAATATCATTATCGGAAAGCAGCACGGACCCAAATTACCAGCAGTGTCGAGTCCGGGGCAGGCGTATGGTGGAGCACGGGCAGGTGCGCAGGGTCCTGATCCTTGCGTCTCACGCTGACTGGAGGAGATGATGCATGGCGGCAGTGCTGTCCGGATTTGCTGTGGTCTGGCTGATCATCGCGGTGGGCTACCTGCTGGGACGCATCCAAGTCTTGGGGCGCGAAGCCCGAGTGGTGCTCTCCCGCCTGGCATTCTTCGTCGCCTCCCCCTGCCTGCTGTTCCTCACGATCTCTGGTTCGCCCATCCGAGAGGTGCTTGGGCCGCAGTTCGGGGTAGCTGCGCTGAGCGCATTCACCATGCTCGGTCTGTTTCTTCTGCTGGGGCGTCTGGTACTGCCGGGCCGCAGCGGAGCGGAGTGGGTCATTGGCGGAATGAGCGCTTCTTTGGTGAACTCCGCCAACCTCGGCTTCCCCATTGCGGCCTACGTGCTGGGCGACATCAGCTTGGCCGCACCGATTGTGATGTTCCAGCTTGCGCTCTACACCCCGCTGTACGTCGGCATGCTGGATCAGCTCACGGCGGGACGGGCCGGTGCGGCCCGGGTGCGCCGCAGCGCTCGCACCGAGGTGGCACGCCGACTGGCGATGACACTGCTCAATCCCATGATCATCGGCTGTGTCCTGGGGCTGCTCTTCTCCTGGCAGAACTGGCGGCTTCCGGAGCAGATCCACGAATCAGTGGAGCTGCTGGCAGGGTCGGCCATCCCGCTGATGCTGATTGCCTTCGGGCTCTCCTTAGTCGGTTCCAGGCCGCTGAGCAAAGCCTCAGGGAGGCGCCGGGACGTGCTGATCGCTGCCACCATCAAACTGGTCGTTCATCCGGGGCTGGCGTATCTGATTGCCGCATTCATCTTCGGCCTCGATGGTCTGATGCTGCTGACCGCGGTGGTGATGGCCTCGCTGCCGACGGCGCAGAACGTGCTGGTGGCTGCGGTGCGGTACGGCACGGGGGAGACGATCGCCCGGGACACTGTGCTGGTCACCACTATCCTGGGCATCCCGTCCATGGTGGTGGTGGCACTGCTGCTCGCCTAGCCGTATTGACCTGACGNTGGTGGTGGTGGCACTGCTGCTCGCCTAGCCGTATTGACCTGACGGGTTGGTCCATCTGGTGGCGGGAGGCGGGTGCAGCAGCCGCTCCATCAGCGACAGGTGTCAGATCCGACGCTCTCAGGCAGGAGCGTGGGGTGGAGAACGCACGGAATTGACAATCGTTGGCGTGTCAGTGTTCAGCTCCACGAATCGCACTGACTCAACCCCGTGGGGCACAGCTAGCCCACGGCCGAATGCTCGTGCATCTTCGCTGGACCGGAGGGGTCACGGACGGCGACCAACAGCAGCAGCAGTCCCAGCGACAGCACGAGGGCGATGCCCGGGATTGCCATCACCTGACCGCCGAAGAGGAAGATGAGCAGTCCGATCAGGGCGGGGGTGACGAAGGAGAAGCCGCGCCCGGCGGTGGCGTAAAGACCGAAGAGCTCCCCCGCTCGGGAGGGTGGGGCCAGCCGGCCCAAGAACGCTCGGGAGGAGGCTTGAGCTGGGCCCACGAAGAGGCACAGCAGCAGCCCGAAGAACCAGAACGCCTCCACTGGGGTCAGCGCGAGGGGGCCGATCTCCCGCGGCTCCACCAACACCCACAGGAAGACCGCGATGCCGAGCAGGCTGGCCAGGCTGAAGGCGATGACCCGGCGAGGTCCGAAACGGTCGTCGAACCAGCCACCGATGAAGGCCCCGATGGCCGCTACCACGTTGCCTGCCACGCCGAAGAGCAGCACGCTGCCGGCGAGCTCAGTGAACGGTATCTCGGAGTCTTCGATCCGGTACACGTGCACGCCCAGCACCGCCCCCCAGACGAACACTGCGGAGAGCCCATCGCGGTAGATCGCTGAGGCGAGCAGAAACCACAGAGTATTGCGGTCCTGGTGCCACAGTCCGGCGATCACCCTAAAGAGCCGGCGGTAGGACTCCGCCACAGGGATCCGGTCTTCCACCTGCCGAGTGTCCGCGGTCTTGAACCACGTCAGCAGCAGCGGCAGAGCGAACAGCAGGTGCCAGCCGGCGGCCACCACCGCCACGGCGCGGATGTTGACCGCGTCGTCGCTGCCGATGCCCAGCCAGTCACCTTCGATCATGGCGACGTAGACCAGCAGCAGCAGCACAATGCCGCCCAGGTAGCCGGCGCCCCACCCGATGCCCGAGACCCGGCCCATGCGCTCATGGTCGGAGATATCGGTGATCATCGCGTTGTAATTGAGGTTCGCGAATTCATCAAAGATCCCCATCAGGGCCATCAGGGTGACCCCCAACAGCAGGTAGCCCTCCTCGGGCCGGACGAAGAAACACAGCGCCACCATGGTGATCACCAGCACCGTGTTCAATGTCAGGCCCATCCGCCGGCGCCCCGCATTGTCAGTGCGCTGCCCGATCACCGGCGCGGTGAGTGCCACCACGGCCCCAGCGATGGCGGTGGCTACGGCGAGGTACTGTGCGCCACGGTCTCCGGGACTGGCATCGGGAGGCAGCACGGCAGGGTCAAACGCCGGAGAGGTGAGGTAGGTGCCGAAGACAAAAGTTGTCATCACCGCCGAGACGGTGGCGTTGCCCCAGGACCACAGGCTCCAGCGCGCAATCACGGACTTGTTCAGCGGGTGCTGCGCAGAGGCGGGCACAGCCCCCGCGCCCGGCGTGGCGTCAGCGGAATCTGAAGCGCGGCTCATGGCCGAATGGTACTCCCTCCCTGTTAAGCTTAGGGGATTCAAAACTGATGGAAGGGTGGGGCTGACTGGTGATCATTGTGCTGGCTGTGCTGTTCGCAGTGAGCATCCTGACCCCCCTGTTCTTCTCCTGGTGGGGCCGAAGCACGTTTTATCTGCTGACCGGCATCCTGTCAGCGGCATTTCTCTGGACATTTTTCTACCTGCCGGTAGTGATCCCGGCGGACCAGGACGCACCGATCGGCGCGCCCAATGCGCCCCCGGCCGAGGTGGTGTCGTGGATTCCCCAGCTCGGCGTGGAGCTGGCCTTCCGCATGGACATTCTGGCGCTGGTGATGTCAATGCTGATCACCGGCGTTGGCGCCGCGGTGATGCTCTACTGCGCCCGGTACTTCCCTCGCGGTGAACGTGGCGCTGGCCCCTTCGCCGCCCAGCTGTTCGCCTTTGCGGCCGCCATGCTGGGCCTTGTTCTCTCCGATGACCTGGTGATGCTGTTCATCTTCTGGGAACTGACCACCGTACTGTCCTTCCTGCTCATCGGATACTCCGCCCACCGTATCTTCGCCCGCCGGTCCGCCATCCAAGCGCTGGTGGTGACGACCTTCGGGGGCCTGATCATGCTGGTGGGGCTCTTGTGGCTCGGGGAGCTCGCCGGCTCTTACCGGCTCTCCGACATCCTGGCCTCCGCCGCGGAGCTCAACGGTACGGCAGTTGACATCGCACTGGCGTTGATCCTGATCGGGGCGATCTCGAAGTCAGCCCTGGTGCCGTTCCACTTCTGGCTCCCTGCGGCCATGGCCGCACCGACCCCTGTCTCGGCCTATCTCCACGCCGCCGCGATGGTGAAGGCCGGTATCTACCTGGTCGCACGCTTCGCCCCAGGGTTCTACGACACCGCGTTCTGGCTGCCGCTGGTGCTCGGGCTGGGACTGCTGACCATGCTCATCGGCGCGTACCGGGCCTTGCGCCAGACCGACATCAAACTCATCCTCGCCTACGGCACCGTCTCCCAGCTGGGGTTCCTCATGATGGTCAACGGCCTCGGCACCGAGGACGCGGCATTGGCGGGTCTGGCGATGCTGCTGGCGCACGGGCTGTTCAAGGCAGCGCTGTTCATGGTCGTTGGGATCATCGACCACAACACCGGAACCCGCGATCTGCGTGTCCTGTCCGGAATCGGCGCAGCCCAAAGGCCCCTGCTGATCATCTCAGCCGTGGCCGTGGCCTCGATGGCCGGACTGCCTCCGCTGTTCGGATTCGTCGCAAAAGAGGTGGTCTTCGAGTCCTTCTACGGGTACGCGGAGGTCAACGGCACCTGGGGCTGGGTGGTGCTCGGCGGCGTCGTGCTGGCCTCCGCTCTCACCGTGGCGTACTCCGCCAGATTCCTCTGGGGTGCTTTCGCCGCCAAACGCCACCCGGCGGGTCACCCGGCAGCCGGCACTGCCCTTCCGCAGACTCAATTTCATCACCACCCCGACGCCGTCTTCCTCGCGGCACCCGCACTGCTGGCAGCCGCCACTGTGCTTTTCGCCGTGGCGCCGCAGCCTCTCCAGCAGCTGATGGAACCCTTCGCCGCCCTCTTCGAACCGGTTGACCCCGCCGTCGAGCCCACCTACTTAGCGCTGTGGCACGGTCTGACCCCTGTGCTGGGGCTCTCCGCGCTGACCTGGGCACTGGGTCTGGGGCTGTTCTGGCGGCGCGGACGCAACGGCCGTGCACTGCACGCGCTTCCGGAGGCGCTCGACGCCGAGCGGCTTTACCGGGTCAGCATCCGCCACCTGGACGACTTCGCCGCCTGGGTGACCTCCAAGACTCAGCGGGGATCACTGGGCTGGTACCTGTTCATCATTATGGCCGTCGCCACCGGTGTGCCTGCCGGAGTGATCGCGTTCACCGGGCACACCATCCCTGGGCACTTCATACTGGCCGAGGGCCCCATGCAGGTGGTGCTGGGGGTGCTGATCATTGCCGGCGGGCTCGGTGCGGTCTGGGCGCCGAAGCGATTCATCGCAGTGCTGACGGTCAGTCTGTGCGGCTGGGGCATTGCTGGACAGTTCGCATTGCAGGGAGCACCGGATCTGGCCCTGACGCTGCTGCTGGTGGAGTCCATTATTCTGGTGGTCTTCGTGCTGGCACTGCGAACCCTCCCGGCCGGGATCTGGACGCAGAACCCCACCCGGTTCAGGTTCGGCCGGGCGCTGCTGGGGGCCGGGTTCGGGCTGATCGTCATGATCGCGGCAGCCATCGCTATGGACCGCAGGGTGGCGGAACCGGTGAGCGTGGAGTACCCGTGGATGAGCTACGACGTCGGCCACGGGGCGAATATCGTCAACGTCACCCTGGTCGACATCCGGGTCTGGGACACTTTCGGGGAGATCAGTGTGCTGGCCGCAGCCGCCACAGGCGTGGCGAGCCTAATCTTCGTCAAGCGCCGCGACGTCCAGCGCCGCCAGCTCCATGAGGTGCCCACCGGCTCGGTGGGGAGGGTGCTCTCCGACAAAGCGCTCTCCCCCCGGCAGGCCAAGGAGGTGCAGGTCGCCCGAAGCTTCGCCACCGTGGCCCGTGAAGCCTGGCTGGTGGCCGGCAGGACCCTGGCCCCGGAGCATCGGTCCATCATCTTTGAAGTGGTCACCCGGCTGATGTTCCACGCGATCATCCTGATCTCGGTCTACCTGCTGCTGGCCGGGCACAACACCCCTGGCGGAGGTTTCGCCGGCGGGCTGCTGGCCGGGCTGGCGTTCGTGCTGCGGTACCTGGCCGGGGGACGGTACGAGCTGGAAGCGGCCATACCCTTTTCCGCTGGAGCACTGATGGGGTGGGGGCTGGCCGTGGCGTGCTTCACCGGAGTGGTGCCGCTGATCTTCGGCGGGCAGGCCTTCCAGAGCTTTGTGGTGGACCTCCAGCTGCCAGTCTTGGGCGAACACCACCTGGTCTCCTCCGTCCTGTTTGACGTGGGGGTCTACCTGGTGGTCATCGGCCTGATCGTGGATGTGCTGCGCAGTCTGGGCTCCGAGATCGACGTCCGCAGCGAACAGGAACACCGGCGCGATTCAGCCGGCGGCCACAGTATCCATTCCCAGACCTCGTTGGGGGTGGCCAGGTGACCATTAATCTCACCCTGCTGGTGGTCATGGGCGCGATGCTGGCCGTGGGCATCTACCTGTTGCTGGAACGTTCGCTGACCCGTGTGCTGCTGGGAATCATCCTGATCTCCAACGGGGTGAATCTGTTGATCCTGCAGACCTCCGGCCGGGCTGGGGAACCCCCCATTGTGCGCGACGGGATGGAAGCAGGCGACTATCTGGATCCCCTGCCCCAGGCGTTGCTGCTGACGGCCATCGTGATCGCCTTCGCCATGGTGGCGCTGTTGTTGGCGCTGATTTACCGTTCCTGGGTGCTCGGCCGCCAGGATGAGGTCACCGATGATGAGGAGGACAGGCGAGTAGCCGCCACCATCGGCGCTCACGACCCGGAGGAGGACGCCGACGTCGGCACCGAGACTTCGGAATTCATTGACGCGGTGGACCCGGCCACCGGCACGGTCCGCTCAGTGAGCCCGGCAGAGCCCCGCGACGACGCCGCGACGGCACTCACCGAAGGCTCCCGAGGGGCAGGTGAGAGCTGATGCAGTTCGAGGTGGTTGATTTCGTCCCCCTGGCGGTGCTGATCCCGTTCTTCGGGGCCGCATTCGCCTTCGCGTTCTACCGCAACCAGGCCACCCAGAAGGCGATCACCATCGGGGCGCTCATCCTCACCGTCTTGCTCGAGCTGGTGCTGCTTGCCGAAGTCTGGCATGGCGGCGCACACGCCGTGCAGCTGGCCGGATGGCCGGCCCCGTTCGGGATCTCCATGGTGATCGACCGGTTCGCGGCACTGATGCTGGTGGTCTCCTCATTCATCACACTGGCGGTGCTGCTCTACGCAGTGGGCCAGGGCGCTGCGGAGGAGAAGAACGACGCCGGCCCCGTCTCGATCTTCTATCCGACCTATCTGATCCTGGTGGCCGGGGTTTCCAACGCGTTTCTGGCCGGAGACCTGTTCAACCTCTACGTCGGGTTCGAAATCTTCCTCACCGCCTCCTACGTGCTGCTGACCCTCGGCGGCGGGGAGGCGCGCATCCGAGCGGGTGTGACCTACGTAGTGGTCTCCATCCTGTCCTCCATGCTGTTCCTGATCACCATTGGCCTGATGTACGCCGCCGCCGGCACGGTGAACCTCGCTGACCTGGCGCTGAAGCTCAGTGAATTGGACCGCGGCACGCAGCTGATGCTCCATGTCATGCTGTTGGTGGCTTTCGGCATCAAAGCTGCCGTGTTCCCCCTGGCGTTCTGGCTCCCGGACTCCTACCCCACCGCTCCCGCCCCGGTGACCGCCGTCTTCGCAGGACTGCTGACCAAGGTGGGCATCTACGCCATGATCCGCACCGAGACGCTGCTCTTCCCGGGGGAGCGGATCAACACCGTGCTGATGATCGTGGCCGGACTGACCATGCTCGTTGGCATCCTAGGGGCCTTGGCGCAGGCTGACATCAAACGCATGCTCTCGTTCACGCTGATCAGCCACATTGGGTATCTGGTGTTCGGCCTGGCGCTGAGCAGCGTCATTGGGATGGCGGCGACTATCTACTACGTGGCCCATCACATCACCATCCAAACCACACTGTTCCTGGTCACCGGGCTCATCGAGCGGCGTGCCGGAACCGCCAACGTGGACCGGCTGGGCGGCCTGGCGCGCATCTCCCCAGTGCTTGCCCTGCTGTTCTTCATCCCGGCGATGAACCTGGCCGGCATTCCACCTTTCTCCGGCTTCGTCGGCAAGCTCGGCATCATGCAGGGCGGCATCGCGGAGAACACATGGATCACCTGGACACTGGTGGCCGCCTCGGTGCTGACATCTCTGCTGACGCTGCTGGCGGTCTCCCGGATCTGGGCGCGGGGCTTCTGGCGCCGAGCCGAGGACGTGGAGGACCCAGAACGGATCATGCTGCAGAAGTCGCTGGTCCACGCGCGGGCGGCGAACAAGCGCCTGCTTCCGGCATCCATGGTGGCCCCCACCGCGATGCTGGTCACGATGTCCCTGGCCTTCACCGTCTTCGCAGGGCCGCTGATGAACTTCTCCCGGGCCGCGGCGCAGGACATGTACGAACGCACCCCCTACCTGGAGGCGGTGCTGGGACAGGAACGGGTCGACGGTGTGCGGGAGGAACTGGTGGACTTCACCACCGGTTATGTGGTTGATCTGGAGCCCAACGACGGCGGGGCGGCCGAGTTCGCTCCGGTGCGCACCTCACTGCAGCCAGAGGTGGAGATCGATGAGCGCGGCTCAGCCACCGTTGAGGTGGAGGAGCAGGCGGAGCCTGAGGGAGGAGATGAATGATGCGCCGGCCCAAGACTCCGCTGCTGGTGGAGCTGCCGCTGATCCTCTTCCTCGGTCTTTTCTGGATGGCGCTGTGGCAGAGCTTCGACGTAGGAACCTTCCTGATCGGCGTGGTCTACGGCACCATCATCGTGCGCGTGTTCTACCTGCCTCCCCTCCGGGGCACCGGCCGGGTCAACCCCTTCTGGGGGCTGCTCTTCCTGTTGCGCTTCATGACCAAGATGGTGCTGGCGAGCTTTCAGGTGTCCTGGTTGGCGGTGGTGAAGGGTCCGCGGATCCGGAACTCCGTGATCGCGATCCAATTGCGCAGCCATGACGACTTCCTGATCACGCTCACCGGCCATGCCTTGGCGCTGGTGCCCGGGTCCTTGGTACTTGATGTGGACCGCACCACCGCCACCTTGTATCTCCACGCGCTGAACGTCACAGATGACCACGCGGCGGAGAAGATCCGCCAGGACGCCCTCCGGACTGAGGCGCTGCTGATTCGGACGCTGGGGAGTCGGTCCGACCTGGCAGTGGTGCGCGCCGAGGCTCGGCTGGGCCGCGTGGCCGGACTCTCCAAAGCCCAACGCGACACCCCCGTTACCGCACCCAAGGACACTCCGGACACTCAGGAGGCACGGTGACTCTGCTTGACACAGCCTATTGGCTCACCCAGTTCCTGCTGGCCCTAGGGGTGCTCTGTGCGGTGTACCGGGTCTACAAGGGGCCCTCGGTGCTGGACCGAGTGATCAGCGTCGACGTCATCTTGATCATCGTCGGCTCTGTGATGCTGGTGGAAATGGCCTACCACGGGTCCACGGACTACATCCTGTTCGTGCTGGTCACCGCAGTGATCGGTTTCCTCGGTGCGGTCGCGATCGCCCGTTACGTGGCAGTCCGGCAGCCGGACGCGCAGGATCGCGCCCGCCGCGCGCAAGTGGAGGCCGAAACGCTCGCGGGCGCACCGGCTTCCGAACCGGAGACCCCCGAATCACCATTAGGCGCCGGGGCCCAGCCCCATGGAGGCACGCTCATCAACGATGAGTCCACCTCCTGGTTTGCCGCACTGGCACGTTCGGGATTTGTGCCGTCAAGGAAAAGAGACCGCCCTGCGGAAGTGCAGCCGGACAAGGACTCTGACCCCGGAGCCGAAGAGCGTCCCGAACCAGGAGACCCCCGATGACAATCGATTCCATACTGGACGGCATTGCTGCACTGTTCATGGTGATCGGGGGGCTGATGTCTCTGGCCGCCGGTCTCGGCCTGGTCCGGTTCCCAGATCTGCATTCCCGGATGCATGCGGCCACCAAGCCGCAGGTGCTGGGGCTGCTGATGCTGGTGCTCGCAGCCGCGCTCATGTGGCGCTCCTGGCCCTGGGTGGTCATCGCACTGCTGGCCTGGGGCCTGATGATTCTCACCGCCCCGGTAAGCGCCCACGTGGTGGGGCGGGCAGGCTACCGGACCAAGCATATGCGAGCTGACCTGCTGGCGGAGGACGAACTGGCCACCGCAGTGGACCGGCTCTCCCGCCAGCGCGGGGTGCGCCGGGAAGTCAAAGACGACTAAGGTGGAGGCATGATTCTGAAACTGGCATTCGGCGTCATCGCCATTCTCGCGACCGTGGCCGGTATCATCGCGATCGCCGGGGATCCCGCCGTGGCTGCCGCCTTTGCCTTCGGCGGGGCCGTACTCTCCGGCATCAGTCTGGCCTATCTGATAGGCCGGGATGGGAAAAAGTCGCCCTGACTTCGGACCTCAGACCTCGGACTTTGACCCGTAGGACTTGCTGAGCTTGCGCACCCCTGCGTGTGCACCACGCTGGGAGAGCACCTGCACTGCGGCGCTGACAGCCGCTGACGTGATCCCGAAGACCAGGGCTCGTTTAATGTCTACGGCGTCGATCTCCTCATTCTTGGGTGGCTTCTCACCGGTGACCTGCTCCCAGGCAAAGTCGAATACCTTGGAAGCCACGAAACCGGCGCCCAGCGAAATCGCAACAGTCAGGCCCTTTTCCATCATTTTGTCCATGGTGCAACTCCTTGAGGTGAGGCAGAAACGGGAAAGCTCTCCCCACACTAGCGGAGTCGGCCGAAGAGAGACTAGCCATCGGCCGTCATGACGATGGAGTCAGTAGCCCCATTCCAGAGGCTCAAGAACATTCGGGCGCTGAGGCGCCGCGGAGGCGATCACGTGGGAGGATACGTGCTGGCTGGGCGGGGGGCACTGAGGATCGCATGCCGTACAGCCTGACTGGCGGAGGACATGTACCTGTCAGGATCGTAAGACAGGCCGACGACTCGACCATCAGCTATTTCCCCAACCTGGATGACCGCAAGCCCGGATGCGTCCACGACTTCCATCGCGAAGGCATTGATGACACCGACGCCGAGGCCTACCTTGACCAGGTTCGCCAAAGTCTGCGGCTGCTCAGTCTGCCAGCTGGGATGCAGCCCGGGCAGCCCCCACCTTTGAACCACTGCTTGGGTGTCAGGGTCCACACCTTGGCCGGGCCGCCCGATGAGGATAAGCTGCTTATCCACTAGGGCCTGGGGGGTCAACGGTGGCGTGTGTGTGGTCAGAGGGTGCCCCGCAGGAACAACTGCACAGTATGGCTCACGCCACAGGACTTCATTCGTCAATGATTCAGTCGGCGGTGCGGACGATACTGATCGAACTGCAAGATGCAAGCTGCCGTTGCCCAGGGACTCCCCAAGACCCACCGTGGTGTGCTCTGAGAGCTCCACCTGCACCTGCGGATAGTCCGCGACGAGGCCACTCAAGACATGGGGCAGGAAACCAGCGCTGATGCTGGGGTGTGCTCCGAGGGCTACTCTGCCGCGCCGCACCCCGGAGAGCGAGTCGACTTCCGTCACAGCTTGCTCCACAGTAGCGAGGATCTCCCGGGCGAACGGCAATAAGGCTTCACCGGCGTCGGTCAGCTGCACGGGGCGGTGCCGACGGTCGAACAGTGTGGCACCCAGGGCTTGTTCCAGTGCCGCGATATGTGCGCTCACTCGGGACTGTGAGCGGTGAATGGCCGCGCTCGCGCGGACAAAACTGCCATGATCAGCCACCGCGACGAAAGTCTTCAGCCAATCGTTCTGGTCAATCCAGCGCACGTCACTCCATCCGCGATGCAGAATCACCATTATCTGACTTTCAGGATATAGGTAGTCGATGAATGCACTTAAAGAAGTATTGACTTGACCTTGGTGCCCTCGCAGTCTGGAAGTACTCGTGATCTGGGACACACTTACCAAGGGGAGAGTTTCGATGTCGGCCACTGCAATGCACTCGCGTACACCCAGCACATCCACCTCCAGCCGGTCCAAGACGTTGCTGGCGGCTGTGAGCGCGGCAGGTTTATTCCTGACCGCCTGTAACGGCGGTGGGGACGCCGAGGCCGGAGGCGAAGACGCAAATGGCTGTGACTTCGCTCCTGACTATCCCAGCGGTCCGGTCGAAATAATCGTGCCCTGGGCCGCCGGCGGTGGCACCGACAGCGTGGCCCGGTTAGTGGCCGACCAGCTCTCCAATGAACTGGGAACCCAAGTCAATGTCGTCAACCGGGACGGGGGGAGCGGAGTCGTAGGGCATCAGGCTATGGCCGATGCTTCGCCCGACGGCCAGACCATTGGTCTGGTGACTGTCGAGATCGGCATGATGCACTGGCAGGGTCTGACGGAGCTCACCTCCGAGGATCTCACCGGGATCGCGCAGATCAATGAGGATCCAGCGGGGATCACTGTCGCCGACGACGCCGAGTGGGAGACCGCTCAGGAGCTGCTGGACTACATCGAAGCCAATCCAGGCGACGTCGTCGGATCAGGGACGGGTCAAGGCGGAATCTGGCACCTGGCCCTGATTGACATGTTGCTGGAAGCAGGCCTGGAACCCGACGCGGTGAACTTCGTGCCCTCTGACGGGGCCGCACCTGCGTTACAAGAGCTGGTCGCCGGCGGCGTTGATGTCACGACCTCCTCGCTCGGAGAGAACTTAACAATGATCGAGTCCGGTGACGTACGGCCACTGGCTGTGATGGGGACCGAGAGTGACCCGAATTTCCCTGACGTGCCGACCCTTGAGGAAGAGACCGGGCTTGACGCAGGTGTGGGCGTGTGGCGCGGCATCGCTGGACCAGCTGATATGGACGAGGACGTTGTCGCGGAACTCGAGTGCCACATAGAAAATGTCGTCAACTCGGAAGAGTACGCGGAGTTCATGGCCGACAGCGGACTCGGTGTGGCGTACGCCGATTCGGAGGAATTCACCGCACTCATGCTTGAGGACGACGAAGAGAAAGGCGTCCTGATGGAGGAGGCAGGACTGGCCGAGTGAGAAACGACGACCATCAGCCCACGGCAGAGCCGACGCCTGCTGCGGCCCCCGAAGGCCTGCTGAGCAACCTGGTAGTCGGGATCGGTGCGATTGCTGGCGGCGTAGTCGTCATTGTGGCCTCTCTGCCCATGCCGACATTGGGTACCGGCCGGCCCGGTCCCGGGTTATTTCCAGGCATGATCGGCGGATTCTCAGCGCTCTTCGGCATACTCCTCGTGGCTACTTCTCTGTTCAAGAAACGTCAGGCAACCCACTCCAGCTCAGGAACGGCGCCCAGTACGCCTCCGTCGGAGGGGGCAGTGACCCCCGCCGAGCTGGGCGGCGAGGATGAAGACAGTTCGGCGGCGGCTGGCCGCGAGATGGAGGCGACGCCAAAGTCGCGGTGGACCCATGTGCTTGTGGTCTTGGGGGCGATCCTGTTCTATGTCTTGGCTGCAGAGACACTGGGATTCCTCATCACAATGTTCGTTGCGCTGCTGGTCATACTGTTGACACTTGGCAGCAGAAAGCTCTTCGCAGTGACCATTGCAGCGGGGGCCACCTTGACGCTCTACATGGTCTTTGAACGCTTGCTGCTGGTGCAACTGCCCGACGGACCTCTCTTCTAGCGCGATGATCCAAGATCTGTCAGCGGGCCTGGAGATGGTCGCGACACCGGAAACCATTATGGTGATGGTGCTCGCCGGGGTGTTCGGCCTGTTCCTGGGCGCACTTCCAGGAATGACCGCGACCCTGGCCGCAGCCCTGCTCATTCCCTTCACGTTCTTCCTCGACCCTGTCCCGGCTGTTGCGGCAATCATCACGATGTCCGCGATGGCGATCTTTGCCGGGGACGTTCCGAGCGCACTGCTGAGGATGCCCGGAACACCCTCAAGTGCCGCATACACCGAGGATGCGTATCGGCTCACACGCTCGGGCAAAGGCCAATTGGCGTTGGGCGTCTCATTGGTGGGCTCCGTACTCGGAGGACTTTTCGGAGCCGTCGTCCTGATCTTCCTCGCACCGATAGTCGGGGCATTCGCGCTGCAGTTTACGTCCTTTGAATACTTCTGGGTGGCGGTACTGGGCCTCACAGCCGCAGTCATCATCTCCCGCGGTTCACAACTGAAGGGCGCGATTGCCCTGATGATCGGACTGCTGCTGTCCACTGTGGGCTTGGACGTGACAATGGGCTACCCTCGCTTCACGTTCGGCAGCGGCGAACTGTACCGCGGAATCGACTTCATTCCGGCGATGATCGGCTTGTTTGGCCTTTCCGAAGTACTGCGCAATGTACTGGCACCGCCTACGCCGAACATGGGCGCCCAGACGCTGCGAGGGAAACAGGGCGTAGTCAAGGACGTTTTTTCAAACATTTGGCGGTACAAAAACCGTGTAGCTTCCGGAGCTGCAGTGGGTGGCTCCGTGGGAGTCCTGCCTGGCGCCGGCTCAGACATTGCCGCCTGGATCTCCTACGCGGTGACGAAGAACACCTCCAAGCGATCCCATCAATTCGGTCGGGGCAAGGGCCATGTAGAGCCCATTATTGGTGCGTCGAGCGCTAACAACGCGGGCCTTGGCGGGGCGTATGTTCCGACCTTGGCGTTCGGAATTCCCGGCGACACCATTACAGCGATCCTGATAGGGGTACTGCTGGTCAAGGGTATTACTCCCGGGCCCGACCTCTTCACGACGCAGACTGACACGCTGTACTCCATTTACATCATATTTATTATTGCGAATCTGCTGCTCCTACCCCTTGGTTACTTGCTCATTCGAAGCAGCTCCTACGTGCTTCGGGTGCCGCGGCCGGCACTGATGGCCTGCATTGTAGGAATCGCGATCGTGGGCGCGTTCGCGATCAACAACAGTCACGTCGAAATCCTGATCATGCTTGGCATGGGAATCCTCGGATTCGGTTTGGAGAGAGCGCGGGTCCCCCTGGCTCCTGTCGTGCTGGGCATCGTGCTTGGGCCGCTCGTCGAGCAGAATTTCATGCGGAGCGTGATGGCGACCAATTGGGATCTCACCTTGTTCTTCACACGGCCTATATCCGCGGTGCTGATCGTGCTTGTCGTGCTTCTCTTATTCGCGCCCGGGCTGCAGAAGGTTATTCGGAGAGCACGTCAGCGGAAGAACGCCAATAACAGCACGAGGTCTGGAGGTTGAGATGAGGGCGAATCCGATTGAACAGCGGGTGGGTCTGACCGGGGATGGATTTGCGCCGGATGGCACGTGGCTTCATGGAAATCTTGGGCTTGAACGACTCACTGCGGCTGGACTGGAGCCGGTTATCCTTCCGAGGCCCCAGGAGCCCACATATCTTGATGAGGTGGGCACGGTAGGATCGGTCATCTCGTTCAGCCACGCACCCTTCCGGGAAACCGAACTTCGGGCGTGCCCTGACCTTCGGCATATCGCCAGATTCGGTGCAGGCCATGAGTCAATTGACCTGGATGCGTGCACCGCATACGGCGTGGTGGCGACTAACACGCCGGAGGCCATTCGCCGGCCACTGGCCCTCGCGGGTCTGACCCTGTTGTTGGCACTCAGTCACAACCTCCTGAACAAGCACCGGATCACAGTTGAGGGCCGGTGGCGTGAGCGTGGCGGCTTCCGTGGACGGGGAGTCCGTGACCAGACCCTAGGGATCCTGGGATTTGGCAATGTCGGCGCAGAATTGGCGGAACTCGCACAACCGTTGGGGCTCAACGTCATAGGAACCAACCGTTCAGGACGTAACGCTGAGGCCGACCGGCTCGGAGTCCCACTTGTGTCCCCGGGAGAATTGGCCGAGCGGTCTGATTTCCTAGTATTGACCGCGGCGTTGACCGCAGACTCCCGGCACATGGTGGATGCAAAATTCTTGTCCAGGATGAAACCAACCTCCTTTCTGATCAATATCGGTCGGGGTGGTTTGGTTGACCAGGCGGCTCTGCGCAACGCGCTCCAGGACGAGACGATCGCAGGCGCCGCGCTTGACGTTTTTGATCCCGAACCGGTGGACCCGGGGGATCCGCTGTTAGGAATGAAGAACGTCGTGCTGACACCGCACTCCCTCTGTTGGACAGCCGACTTCGCAGAAGATGTCACAAAGAGTGTCTTCGAAGCGGTCATTGACGTGGCACAGGGTAGGCGACCGAAGCACCTGCTGAATCCAGAGGCATGGGAACGAGACGAGACCGAGGTGCATTCTTGAGAGTTGCCAGGATTCGCCGCACGCCACTGGGTATCCCCGGTCGGCCACCGATACTGAGAAAGGGAAACCGATGCGCGCACTCGTCATGAACGAAATCGCCTCTATGGAGGTTCAGCAGCGGCCAACTCCCCACCCCGGTACCGGTGAAGTCCTCATAAGAATCGTTGCTACCGGAATCTGTGGATCGGATATTCACGGGTACACCGGTGAGAATGGCCGCAGGTTCCCGGGCCAGATCATGGGGCACGAAGCGTCCGGGGTAATCGCTGCGCTGGGGGAGGGAACCGAAGCGTGGGAACTCCAGGTCGGCCAACCGGTGACGTTCAATCCCGTCGTCTTGCCTACGCACGAGCTGGGAGCCTACGCAGGCCGGGAGCAACACTCCCCGAACCGGACGGTCATCGGTGTCACCCCCGAGATCCAGGCGGCCTTTGCCGAGTATCTTGTTGTCCCCGCCCGCAATATCGTGCCCTTGCCGAGGAGTTTGCCCATCGAACACGGGGCGCTCGTCGAGCCCCTTGCCGTCGCAGTGCACGCGGTGCGGCGGGTGCTGCACCCAGACGTGACTCGAGCCTTGGTGGTCGGTGGTGGACCAATCGGTCAGTCAACGGTGCTGGCGCTGAAAATGCACAAAGTGTCCACAATCTACCTCAGCGAAATCGACGCGGACCGTCGTGAACTGTGCCGCCGGCTGGGCGCTACTGTGTTGGATGTTCGCGAGCGTTCCCTCGCCGAGGTGTTGGTCGAACACGGCGGTGAAGTCGATCTGACCATTGACGCTGTGGGACTCACCAGCACTGTCCGCGAATCGCTCCACGCCACAGTCCGAGGGGGAAGCGTGTGTTTGGTGGGGATGGGCTCCCCGCGGCTGGACCTGGATGCCTATCGGATCAGTACAGACGAGCGTGCCCTCGTGGGCAGTTTCACATACCCGGTGGGGGACTTTATCGATGCGGCGGACTACGTGGCCACGCAGCCTCCAGAAATTCCGGAACTCATCAGCCGGACGGTCACTCTGGACGAGGCCCCCGCTGCCTTCGCTGAACTCGCTGGGGGCGACCCCACGCCGGGCAAGGTCCTGGTGCGGTTCGACAACTGAGCCTGTTCAGCGTCCGGCAAAGCTCAGGGACAAGCACGGCTGACCGGTGCGGAGGTAATGGATTGATGCCCGAAACGAAGGAGACTATGACCACTCAATCACTCTCTACTGTGCTGTGCGCGGGCGAGACAATGGCGTTAGTGACGCCCCGTAGCGTCGAAAGGCTCAGATCAGCCGAAGCATTTCATCTGGACGTCGGCGGAGCGGAGTCGAACGTGGCTGCCCATCTGGCCGCCCTGGGGCGTCCGGCCAGATGGTTCAGCAGGCTGGGTGACGATGAGCTCGGTCGCAGGGTTGCTGACCAGGTCAGCGCTCGCGGCGTCATTCTCGATGACGTCGTCTTCGACCCCTTGAGGGCGACAGGGGTCTACTTCAAGGATCCGGGACATGGGGTCCTCTACTACCGGGCCGGGTCGGCAGCCTCGGCCTTGTGCGGCAAGGACGCTGAAGATATTCGGCTCGAAGGTGTAGGGCTGGTTCATCTTTCCGGAATAACACCAGCTCTGTCCCCCACTGCGGTGGAATTCGTGGATGTGCTCATGACTCGGTCAGCCAGGGCAGGGCTTCCGGTGAGCTTCGATGTGAACCATCGACCGTTGCTGTGGCAGGAAGGAGCCGCACCTGGGGTGTTGAAGAGTTTTGCCGAGAGGGCGGATATCCTGCTCGTTGGCTTAGACGAGGCCGAGCGGCTCTGGAATACGAGTACCGCGCAAGATGTGCGAGATGTGTTCCCCCACGTACCCGTTCTGGTAGTCAAGGACGGGGCTATCGGTGCCTCCGAGTTCACCGCTCAGGGATATTTCTTCCAACCGGCGATCCCCACCGACGTTGTCGAAATCGTGGGCGCGGGAGACGCGTTCGCCGCCGGATATCTGGACCGATACCTGGCCGGCGCCGCCCCTGCAGACCGGCTCCGCGCAGGCCATCAGCGCGCGTCTCTGACCTTGCAGACCACCAAAGACTTCACCTCAGAAGGAGCAACCCCATGACGACAGTGACCAATACGTGGTTTGATGAAGCCTTCCGCGGCACCCGGGTGATGACGATCCTGCGGGGTATGGGAACTGAACGGTCTGTAGAACTGGCGACGGCTTCCTGGGCGCTTGGCATCCAGTCGGTTGAACTACCACTTCAAACTGACGACGATGCGGACGCCCTTCGCGAAGTAGCCAGACTGGCAGCCGAGAGGCACAAATCGGTGGGGGCAGGAACCATAGTCCGGCCGGAGCAAGTCAGCCTGGCGCGCGAGCTCGGGGCGAAGTACCTGGTTTCGCCCGGTTTCGACGAATCACTTATTCAGAACGCGGCTGATCAGTCGCTGCCGTTTCTCCCGGGAGTCTCCACACCCACCGAGGTGCAACGTGCCTCATCCCTGGGCTTGACCTGGCTTAAGGCTTTCCCCGCCAGCTGGTTGGGACCCCAATGGTTTTCCCTGATGAAGGGACCATTCCCCGGCGTGAATTTCGTGGGCACCGGCGGCATAAACGGACACAATGCCAAGTCTTTTCTCGACGCCGGAGTCAAGGTGGTCGCCGTCGGTTCGGCCCTGGAAGATCCTGAGCAGCTTCAGCTCCTGGCTGACCAGCTCAGTCTTGGCTGAGACGGCACACGCCAAACAATCGCGCACCGCAGCGGAGACCCTGAGCCATGGAGGGGCGAGCCCGGTAGAACCCCTACAGTTAACCTATGAGAATCGCGCTCGCACAGATCGTCACCGGAGAGGACCCCGAGGAGAATCTGCGGCTGGTCGAGACCTGGACTGCTGAGGCCGCAGCGGCCGGGGCGGAGCTGGTGGTCTTCCCGGAGGCGACCCAGCGAGCCTTCGGCTACCCGCTGCGGCCCATCGCCGAAGAGGTCACCGGTCCCTGGGCCCAGCAGGTGCAGCGCATCGGCCTCCGCTACGGCATCACCGTGGTAGTTGGCATGTTCACCCCGGGGGAGTCGCCAGCTGGTCAGGAACGCCCGCGGGTGAAAAACACCCTCCTGGTGACCGGACCCTCGGTGTTCGCCAGCTATGACAAACTCCACCTGTATGACGCCTTCGGCTTTCAGGAATCAAGGACCGTCGAGCCAGGCCAGCAGGAGGTGCGTTTCCGCGCGGGGGGATTGAGCTTCGGGCTTGCCACCTGTTACGACATCCGGTTTCCGCAGCTGTTCCGCTCACACGCTACCCACGGAACTCACGCGACTATTCTGCCCGCGTCCTGGGCGCCTGGGCCCGGCAAAGCCGCGCAGTGGAAGACCCTTGCTGTGGCGCGAGCGCTGGACTCCACCCAGTACGTGATCGCCTGCGGTCAGGGTCTGCCTGCGGCCGCAGGCGTCGAGGCGCCAGAGGGCGCACCCACTGGAGTGGGGCATTCCCTGATTGTCTCCCCGACGGGAGAAGTGTTGGCCTCGGCCGGGGAAGCCCCCGAACTGCTGGTCGCTGAGATAGACGCCGAGACGGTGGAACAAGCCCGGCAGGTGCTGCCGGTGTTGGCGAACGCCCGTGAGGATCTGGGCCTATGAGCCCGCTACATCCACACCCGCTACATCCACACTAGGCTCCACGTCCCCGCGATCACCGCCAGCGCGGTCGCCGACGCTGCGATGGCGACACCGCCGGAGATGACGAGGCCGTCAGCTGGCGTGAGGCGTGCCGCACGTGACCAGGTGCGCTCCCCGGCACCGAAACCGCGCGATTCCATGGTCACTGCCAGCCGGGTAGCTATCCGGATCGCCTGGACCAACAGTCCGAACGCCTGGGAATGGAAACGGGTGCCCACACCCCGCGCCCGCCGCGCATGTCCGATGGTGGTCCAGTGCGCGGTCATCAGCCCCAGCAGGCGCATCCCCGCCAGTGCTCCCAGTACGAACCGGGCTGGGAGCTTCAGCTGCTGGGCTAGGGAATCAGCCAGGTCGGTGGGGTCGGTTGTGGAGAAGATCAGCACACTGGGCAACACGATCGCGAAGCTGCGCGCACCGAGGGACAACCCCAGCTCTAGAGACCCCTCTGAGATGGTGGTCACCCCTAGATCCAGCAGCACGCGGCCTGACTCTTCTGCCGCGATCGCCGCACCCCAGGCTGCCATGACCGCAGCAGCGGCAAAGATCCATATCCGCTTCAGAAACGTGCCCAGGCGGATGTTCGCCAGTGGCAGCAGCGCAAAGCTGGCTGCTGCGACAACCGCGGCCGAGACCGGGTCGATGGTTGAAATCAGTGCCAGGGTGATGAAGCTCAGTGCGAGGAGCTTCCCCAGGGGTCCCCGCCGGCCCAACCAGGAGGTGTCGCGCACTGAAGAGAGGAGGGGAGTGCTGCTGGCCGAGCTGGCCCGCCCAGAGGCCGGACGGAGGGAGGCGGCACCAGTCACCGGGAAGGTCTGAGCATGCAGTGCATGCAGGAAGTGCTGGTCGTGCGTAACCGCTACTACTGTGCCGCCGTGGTCCAAATGGTCGCGCAGCAGCCCGACCAAGTCAGCGAACGTGTGCGCATCCTGACCGAATGTGGGTTCGTCCAGCATCAGTACCTCAGGTCCGGCCGCCAGGGCCGTGCCAACGGAGAGCCGGCGTTTTTCGCCCCCGGAGAGTGTGAACGGATTCGCTTCAGCGAGCTCACACAGATGCAGCCGGTGCAGCAGCTGATCCACCCGCTGGTCCACCTCCTGCTCCGTGAACAGCGGCTCATGGCTCCCAGGCATCCGCGCCCGCTCCGCAGAGAGCCGCAGCTCGTCACCGACAGTGTGCCGCACGAACTGGTGTTCCGGCTCTTGAAAGACGGTGCCGATGCGGGAGGTCAGATCGGCTGAATGCCACGCATGCGGGGCGTCTGCGAGGTGCGCCCCGTGGTCTCCTTTCACCCGCGAGCTGGCAGTGATCTCCCCGGAGTGCGGTGCCAGCAGCCCGCCCATGCTCAGCAGGAGGGTGGACTTCCCCGCACCGTTGGGCCCGGTGATCCCAGTGGCGACCCCGCTGGTGAGGGTGATGTCGATTCCGGTGAGCGCCGGCTGGGGCTTAGGGCCCTTGCGCCAGGACTTAGCGGGACTGACGCGGCTGACTGAGAGTGCCTTCCCGGTCAGCAGCGGCTCACCGGCTGCGGCGGCAGTCTCTGGACCTGGCTTCGGTGGCACCCATGTCGGAAGCGCACCCAACACATCATCGTGCGGTATCCACAGTCCTGCCTGGCGCAGCTCGGTACGCAGGGCGCGGTCGTGATGCAGGGTCCCGGCGGGGACACGGTGCCGTATCCCACCACCGGGTTCCAGCACGATCAGCGTGTCGACCTCGTCCAGCCAGGTCTCCAGGTGGTGTTCGACCACGATCAGTGTGGCACCGGTCGCCTGGGCTGCGGCGATCACCGAGTCCCGGACCTGTACGGCGCCCTCGGGGTCCAGATGGGCCGTGGGCTCATCGAGCAGGAGTAACCCGGGACGCATGGCCAGGATTCCGGCCAGCGCCAGGCGCTGCTTCTGTCCGCCGGAGAGCGCGGCGGTGGGGTGATCCAGGTTCAGGTACCCCAGCCCTACCGCCTCGAGCGCTTCTTCGCAGCGGAGTGGAATCTCTGCCGCGGGCACCGCAAGGTTCTCGCAGGCAAATGCCACATCGTCGCCGACGCGGGAGAGCACGACCTGGGATTCCGGGTCCTGCTGCATCAGCCCGGCGCGCCCGCGGGCCTGCTGCGGGGAGAGCCCATCCAGCTGGAGTTCTCCGGTGGTGGCGGCGTCGTCGTCCTGCAGCACACCAGCGATAGCGTGCAGCAGAGTGGACTTTCCTGCCCCCGAGGCGCCAGCCAACAGCACTTTCTCCCCGGCCGCGATGTCCACATTCAGTCCGGCGAAGGCAGGTTGGGGGCGGTCGGCGTGCCGGTAGCTCAGGCCGGTGGCAGTGACCCGGACACCGGCACCGACCGTCCGGCCCGGAGTGCGGGAGTCTTCGGGGGTGGTCGTGCTCATACTATGGGGCGTGGACAACAGCGGCGCGGTCTGCACGGCCGAAGGCGGGCTCGCGGTGAGCCTTTCTGGACTTCAGCGGCGCCAGGACCCCAGTGGCGGCCAGACCTCGTGTGGCCAGCCACGGCAGAACCCCGGCGATCACTGCCCCGGAGAGTGAGAAACCGGCAATGTGGGTCAGTGTGCCCACGGCGTCGTACTGATAATAATTGGCAATCCAGTTCCCGGTGATCCCTCCGGCCAGTCCCGCTGAGGCGCCAGCGAGCACAGCAACACCGAGGCTGAAGCGGCGGTACAGGAACAGCAGCAGGATCAGCTCCGCTCCCAGCCCCTGCAGAAAACCGTAGAGCAGCACACTCAGCCCCCACTGCGAGCCGAGCAGGGCGGAGACGGCTGCTGCGACCATTTCACAATAGATCGCCGCACCGGGTTTGCGGATGATGAGCGCGCCCAGCACCGCCGGGAAGAGCCACATTCCCCCCACCAAGGAGGCGGTGGGCGGGTAGGCGATGAAGAGGGTGCTGACCGCGTGGTAGGAGACGTTCCACCCCCAGAAGATGACTCCGGAGGCGACGGCAAGAGTGGAGGCCACCACAATGTCGCTGACGGTCCAGCGTTGACGCACGGGTGCAGAGGCAGATGTTTTCACAACGACTTCCTTCGCAGGTTCTAGCCTGGGCAGGTTCAAGGGTCTGGGCCGTCAGCCCACTCTCAGCGTCTGGAGCCGGCACCGGCTCTGCTGCGGACGCTCCCCTGTCGGACGGGTTGCTGTATTCAGTTATGGCACGTCAGCTTACCACCGACCGGGGCCAGCTGGGCGGTCAGCCTTCTTGCGAGAGGAAGTCCAGCAGCGAGTTGGTCAGTTCCGCATCGACTCTGACCTCGTGATCGTCGATCCGGGCGATGGGAGAGACGAGTTTGACGGAGCCGGTCAGCCAGAGGAATTCTGCCGCGTGGAGCTCGGCTACGGTGACCGGCCCCGATGAGGTTTGCCACCCGGCCTGCTCGGCGGCGCGGAAGATTGTCGCTTGGGTGGTGCCGGGCAGGATCCCGGCTTCTGCGCTCGGCGTCTTCAGGTGTACCTGGCCATCGGCGGTGCGGTGGCCCAGCAGCAGCGAGGAGACGGGGCCCTCCAGGACGAGGTCGTCGGAGGAGGTGAAGACGACGTCGTCGTGCCCGTGGGCCGCCGCCCAGCGCAGCGCTGCCATATTCACCGCGTAGCTGAGGGTCTTGGCCCCCAGCAGCAGCCAAGGAGCGCGCTGCGGAGCTGTGGAATCATATCCTCGGTCCAGCAGGGTCACGCTGATGGGACGTCCCCGCGAATCCTTGACTTTGGAAGAGACCGGAGTGAGCAGCACCCAGTATGTGCCGGAGAATGCGGGGTCGTCACTGGCCGGCTCGCCGTCGACCCCCCGGGAGGCGGTGATGCGCACCGCGAGCTCGTCGGGCAGGCCGCCGCGGGTGCGGAACTCGTCCAGGCCCAGGTCCACTGCCGCCCGCCAGGACGAGTCAGGGGGGAGCGGAATTTCGGTGATCTGCGCTGAGCGCTGCAGCCGCTGCAGGTGCGCGGTGAACTTCCGCACATGGCCCTCCACGGCAAGCATGGTTTCGAAAATGCCGTCACCGCGGACCGCGCTGAGGTCAGTGACCCGTAGCTGCGGCTGGTGCGGGTCGAAGATGATTCCCTCAGGATGTTCAGCGTCAATACGCACACCGACCGCGTGCAGGGCATCTTCATCAAAGCGCTCAGCCATAGGATCAGCTTATACCCGGCATAGGATTGGGTGGATGGACAGGATCGGGGGTGCCGTATGCTGTGGCCGCTGAGCGGGCTGGGCATCGAGGGTCTGCCGGTCTGGATCGTGATCATTGTGGTGGTCATTGAGGTCGGCATCCGGGTCGCCGCGATAGGTATCATTCCGGATCAGCGTCGGCCCAACACCGCGATGGCTTGGCTGCTGGCCATCTTCTTTGTGCCGCTCATTGCCCTGCCACTGTTCCTGCTCATCGGGCGGAACAAGCTTTCCGCGCGCCGCCGTCAGCGGCAGGGGGCGATCAATGAGGCGCTGCTGGAGGCCACCAGCCATATGGACCTCTCCGATCAGCTCCGCGACTACGATGAGCAGCTCGGCGCCACGGCTATCCTGAACCGGAACCTGGGGGCGTTCCCCATTCAAGAGGGCAACCACATCACTCTGATCTCCGACTATCACGATTTCTTTATCCGGTTGGCCGCGGAGATTGACGGTGCCGAAGAATACGTGCACGTCATGTTCTATATCGTCGGGGAGGACCCGGACTATGCCGGGCCCGTGCTCGACGCCATGGAACGGGCGGCTGCCCGAGGGGTCACGGTCAGGTTCCTCTTTGACCACTTGGGCACTATGCGGGTCCGGGGCTACCGCAGGCTGCGGCTGCGCTTGGAGGACGCGTCCCGGCGGTGGCCGGACTTCCAGTGGCGGCGAATGCTGCCGGTGCAGCCGCTGCGCCGGCGATTTTCCCGCCTGGACTTGCGCAACCACCGTAAGATCGTCGTCATCGACTCGCGGGTCGCTTTCACCGGGTCGGCGAACCTGATAGCACCCGACTACCAGCGCCGCTCCGCGCAGCGTATGGGCAGGAGCTGGATCGAAATCAACGCGAAGGTCACCGGACCTGTGGTGACGGGGTTGGACATCGTCTTCGCCTCGGACTGGTACGCCGAAACGAACGAGAATCTGGGCACCCAGCTGCTGGTTGACCTGCATGAGGACGAGGAGGCTGCAGGGGGTTCACTGGTCCAGGTGGTGCCCTCCGGGCCCGGCTTCCCGGAGGAGAACAACCTGCGGCTCTTCAACGACCTCATTTATCAAGCCACCCACCGGCTGATCATCTGCACTCCGTACCTGGTGCCCGATGATTCTCTGCTGTATGCGGTGACTAACGCCGCGCACCGGGATGTGGAGGTCATTGTGCTGGTGACCCGCAAGGCCGACCAGTTCACAGTCCAACATGCGCAGCAGTCCTACTATTTGGCGCTCTTGGAGGCAGGGGTGCGGATCTTCCGGTACCCCGAGCCTTATGTCATGCACTCCAAGTTCATGATTGTCGATGACACTGTAGCGGTACTGGGGTCATCCAATATGGACATGAGGTCCTTTTCGCTGAACCTGGAAGTCACCATCATGATCGTCGACGACGTCAAGGTCTCCGAGCTGGCTGACATCTTTGAGCAGTACCGCAGCGTCTCGGAGGAGCTTGACCTGGAGCAATGGGCAGCGAGGCCGTGGCGCACACGGTACCTGGACAACGTGTTCCGACTCACCTCCGCGCTGCAGTGACAGAAACCAGACTGCAAAATCCAAGGAAATTCATCTATCCTTATGCGCGTGCTTTTGCCTCCGCTGCCCTCACGAACCCGGTCCAGGTCCCGGGTGGCAGTGTCAGTGGTCGCCGTCTCCGCGATGGGGTTCCTCGCCGCGTGCGGCGCCTCAGACCAGGATCAGCAGGATCAGGCGGAGCCGCAGTCCCAGGGTACGCCGGGCTCCGCCGAGGGGGCCACGGAGCCTGGCGAGCCGGATCGAGAGCCTGAAGGTTCCGCAGCGTCGCCTGAAGGCAACGCGGAGGTGCACCGCCCCGGTGCTCTGAGTGAGCAGGAGAAGCTCGAGGTCTTGCTCAGCTCTGCCGACCTGCCGGTCTCTCCGCAGGGTCACTCCACCTACGAGGACCTCTCCTACTTCCAGGAGAGCATCGCCGTGGAGTACACCCACTACCAGGACTCCTTCGATGAGACCGAATGTTCAGCCGTGATGGACCGGATCAACGTTGACCTCGTCGGTGAGGACCCGCGCAGCGGGTTGGCGCACGCTTACACCTTGCCGGCAGTAGAGGGCTCCGACCAGGAGTACCAGCCCCAGATATATGTGTGGGTGCTCAGCTATGACCGTGAGGTGGACACCTCCAGCGTGTGGCACTACGTGCACGAGAACTGCACGGGCGGGCAGTTGGCCTCCGGGACGGAGGAAGTGGAGATTGAGCCGTTCAGCGTCGATGACAGCGCAGGACTTCCTGCCGAGGGCATCTCCATGGTGATTCACCGCAATGGCGAACCTATCGACTCACCGGCCGCGGTTCGCCATTCGATGACCTTGGACTTCGGCGACAATCTTGTGATGCTCTCTGCGGTGGGCTTGGACGAGGAAGATTTCGCTGACCTGGCCGCAGTCCAGGCGCATAAGCTGGCCGACTACGCAGACCGGCTGGACGACGACGCCTGAGGGTCACGCTGGAGCTGGGCCCCTTCCACATCGACATTCGGCAGGATGGCGTCCAACCACTTCGGCAGCCACCATGACGCCGGCCCGCACAGGTGCAGCAGGGCGGGCACAAGGAGCAGGCGCACCACGAAGGCATCCAGCAGCACCCCGACTGCCAGGCCCAACCCGATGGAGGCGACCATCGGGTCAGGGGTGAAGATGAAACCTGCGAAGACGCTGGTCATAATCAGGGCCGCGGCAATCACCACAGACCGGCCGGCGTTGAGGCCCTGCCGGACGGCCAGACGCGGGGCGGAGCCATGAACGTAGGCTTCACGCATCCCGGAGGCTGTGAACAGCTGATAGTCCATCGCCAGGCCAAAGAGTACGCCTATCACGATGACCGGCAGGAAAGTCAGCACTGGACCCGGCTGGGAGATCCCGAACAGATCAGAGAACCACCCCCACTGGAAGACGGCCACCACTGTGCCGAGGGCCGCCGCGACGGAGCCGACGAAACCGACGGTGGCAATCAGGGGCAGCAGCAGAGAGCGGAACACCATCACCATCAGCACCAGTGACAAACCCACCACCAGACCCAGATACAGCGGCATGGCATCTGCAATATGGCCTGACATGTCAACATTGGCGGCGGTAATCCCCGCCACCGACAGCTCGGTCTGATCTGCGATCTCCCCGGAAAGCACGTCACCGGCACGGAACTGGTGCACCAGCTCCTCGACCTCCTCGGAGGCAGGGCCATGTTGCGGGATGACCTGGTAGACCGCCAGGGTCTGGTCCTCATTGCCTCCGGCGGGCACAGCGGCGTCGATGTGCCGGTGCTCGCGCAGTTCTTCTCCCAGCTCCAGCTGAAGGTCCTCCGACTCCTGGGCGGACAGATCCTCGGGCAGGTCGGCGACCACCACCAGCGGGCCGTTGACGCCCGGGCCGAAGGCCTCGGCAGTAGCGGCGTAGGCCTGGTAGCTGGTCGAGTCCTCAGGATCGGTGCTCGCATCAGGCAGGCCCAGTCGCAGAGACAGCGTAGGGACCGCCAGTAAGGCCAGCAGCGCCACCGCGCCACCAGCCATGAGCAGCGCTTTCCCGGTGGGCAGCGGTGTGGTGATCTGCTGGGGCTCCGTCATGCCGATGTAGCGCCGTTCCCGGCGGCGCAGAATCCGGGGCCCCACCAGACTCAGCAGTGCCGGGGTCATCGTCACAGCGATGAGCACCGCGATCGCCACGCACGCTGCGGCAACGGTGCCCATCATGGCGAGGAACGGCAGCCCGGAGACGTTGAGCGCCAGCAGGGCGATCACCACCGTGGCGCCGGCGAAGACGACAGCGTTGCCGGCGGTGCCGGAGGCCAATGCGATGGACTCATGCAGTGGCATGCCCTCCTTCATCTGCCGGCGGTGACGGTGGATGATGAACAGGGAGTAGTCAATGCCGACCGCGAGGCCCAGCATGAGGCCCAGGATGGGGGTGATGGACATCATTTCCACCACCGCCGACAGGGACAGAGCCCCGGCCACCCCAATGCCGACTCCGACCACCGCGTTCAGCAGCGGCAGACCGGCGCCGACGAATGTGCCGAGCATGACGACCAGCACGGCTGCGGCGATCATGAGCCCGATCGCCTCCGCCACGGAGAACAGGTGGGGCAGCTCCATATTCAGGTCACCGGAGGGCAGGACCTCCACACCGGGAACATCGGCGGCCAGCAGCTCTGCTGAGATTGCTTCCAAATCCTCGGTCCCGACGTCTTCCAGGGGAACCTCGAAGGTGATCATTGCCACCGCAGTGGTCTCATCGTCGGAGACCATGCCGGCACCTTCGGCGAGCTCCAATGCGCGCTCGCCGCGCTCCACGGCCACAGCCGGATCGTCGCCTTCGAGGCTCTCCTCCAGCAGGTCAAGCTCGGCCTCGGCGGCCTCGAGCTCCTCCCGGCCCTCCGCAAGTTCAGTATCAGCGGCCTCGAGCTCCGCAACACTCTGCTCAGCCTGCTCCACACGAGCTGCGGCCGTTTCGAGTTCCTCGCGCTCGGCCACGATGTCAGCCCGCGCGCTGTTGAGGTCGTCTTCCACCGCTGGCCAGTACCCGCCAGCCAGGGCCTCCTGCACCTGCTCGTCCAGCTCTTCGTCTGCCGCCTCTAAAGCCGCGAGGCCCTCATCGGTCTGCGCCCTCAGCTCAGAGAGTTCCCCCAGGCTCATCCCTGCATCTGAGAGCCTGCCCTCCAGCTCCTCCCAGCCGGCTTCCGCTTCACCTGCGGCCTCCTCCAGCTCTGCGCGCCCGTCCTCGACCTCCTGGCGCGCTTCGGCGAGGTTGAAGTCCTCAGGGAGATCCTCCAACTGTTCCCTGGACTGCTCCAGCTCCTCTCGGCCCTGGGCCAGTTCTGCCTCGGCGGCGAATGGGCTGACCGTGGAGTGGACGGCGTCGTGCTGTTCCACCTCACTGAGGAGCTGCTCGACCAACTCGATCTGTTCCTGGGTGAACGGTTCCTCCTCAGAGGTGCGGAAGACCGTGTGCGCCGAGCCACCCGCCAACTCCGGCACTTCCTCGGCCAGGCGGTCGGCCACCTGTGAGGTCTCCAGATCGGGCACGCTGATCTGATCAGTGAGCTGTCCGCCGAACCCCGCGAACGCTGCGACTGCTGCCAGCAGCATGATGAACCAGGCAGCGATGACAGTCTTGGCCCGACGAGCGGCAATCGAGCCGAGTCGGTAGAGCATCGAAGCCATGAATCACAGGTCCTTCGGAAGTCGGTGGGCAACAGCGCCATCATATTGGGCCACCCACGTGGCAGCCGTGGGCACTATCGTACGGCTCATAGGATGAGGGATATGTCGTCAAGCGTGTGCTGGCCCACCGTGCCGTTCCCGGCAGCAGAAGACGCGGCCGCTGAGCTGTTCGGCGCCCTGTGGCAGCGTGAGGGCGCACAGGTCAGCGCTGCGTTCCTCGACAGCAGCGACCACGCGCGCACCCCTGCCCCGAACCGCAGCAGGTACAGCATCCTGGCATTTTCCTCACCGGCGGATCAGAGCGCTGACCTCGACTCGGGGGGGTTCAAGTGGCTGGAGCAGAACTGGCCGCATCAGGGCGCCCGGGCCGACGCCACCGGCTCTCCGAGCCCTTTTCAGCTCGGGTGGGTCGGGTGGATCGGTTATGAGGGGCAGGCCCGGCTCTTCGCTGTCACCCGGGCAGTCGTCGTCGACCACCACCTCGGCACCGCCGAGATTCAGTCCGCCGGTGCAGACCCAGACTGGCAGGATGCAGTCCGCCGGGCTGTGACCGCACTGCCCCACTCCCGGGGAGCACCTGAGCAGGTCCAGCTGCGGAACCTGCGGGTGCGGGACTCCCGGGAGGCGTACGTGGCCAAGATCGGTGCCGCCCAGGCGGAGATCCGGGAAGGCAACTCCTACGAGGTCTGTCTCACCACCGCTGTCGAGGGCCAGCTGCAGGGTAGCGCCTGGGAGGCCTATCGCACCCTCCGGCAGCGCAACCGTGCTCCCTTCACCCAATTCCTGCACTTTCCCGCCTTGCCCGGGCGGAAGGCGACGGCTGTGCTGTCGACCTCCCCGGAGCGCTTTGCTTCCATCACCGCGGCGGGAAGAATCCGGTCCGAACCCATTAAGGGCACTCGTCCGCGCGGGGCGACCCCTGAGGAGGACGACAAGGCGCTGCGTGATCTCCAGTCCCACCCCAAGGACCGAGCAGAGAACGTCATGATTGCCGATCTGGTTCGTAACGATCTCTCCGTCCATGCCGTGCCTGGGACGCTGCGCACTGAGCGGCTCTGCGCAGTGGAAAGCTACCCGACGGTCCACCAGATGGTCTCCACCATCAGTGCCACCCTGGACCCACAGGTCAAGCGCGCTCGTGCCCTGGCAGATGCGTTCCCGCCGGGTTCCATGACCGGTGCGCCGAAAGCCTCCACCATCAACATCCTTGCGGAGCTGGAGTCTGCCCCGCGTGGGGCCTATTCCGGAGTGGCTGGATGGTTCAGCGCCACCGGGGCCTGTGACCTGTCGGTGTTGATTCGCACCGCAGTGCTCACATCTGACTCGGTGGGCCTGGAGAAGGATCAATGGGGCTTCCACCTGGGTCTGGGCGGGGCGATCACCGCGGATTCCCAGCCTGCGGCGGAGTGGGAGGAGATCATCACGAAGTCGCGCGGAGTCCTCGGCGCCCTGGGAGAAGAGTTTCCGCAGGCTCGTGCCTCCAGGTACAGTGCCACTCATACCCGGATTGCAGATTGTTGACAACAGGGGAGGCTCGTGGACGTGACGATCACCGCTGATTCCGCCACCGCCGCCACAGGAGATTCGGCGGAGCTCATTGCCGCGCTTCGGCGAGCTGGCGTCTCCCGTGTAGACGGTTCAGCCCTGGCCCGGGGCATGTACTCCGCCGACGCCAGCCTCTACCGTGTGGTGCCGCAGGTGGTGGCCCGGCCGCAGCATGTGGAGGAGCTGCATGCTGCCCACGAAGTCTCGAGCGAATTGGGCGTACCGCTGACGCTGCGGGGGGCGGGAACGTCCATTGCGGGCAACGCGGTCGGGGAGGGGATCGTCCTTGACACTCGCGACCTGAAACAGATCATCGACATTGACCCAGAGTCCCGGACCGCACGGGTCGAGCCAGGCGTGGTGCACGCGGACCTGCAGCGCGCCGCCGCTCCGCACGGACTGCGATTCGGCCCCGACCCTTCGACCCATTCCCGCTGCACCATCGGGGGAATGATCGGCAATAATGCCTGCGGTTCGCGGGCTCTGGGCTACGGCCGCACCGCTGACAATATCGAAGCCATCGAGGTGCTGTTCGGCAACGGGGAGACAGCGCGCCTGGCATCCGGTGCGGCGCGGAGTTCCGAGCAGGGCTCGACCGCGGCGAAACTGCGGCAGCTTGCTGAACAGAACTTGGGTCATATTCGCACCAGCTTCGGCCAATTCGATCGACAAGTCTCCGGTTACAGCCTTGAGCACCTGCTGCCGGAGAACCGAGGACGCGTTGAGCGCTTCTTTGCCGGGACCGAGGGGACTCTGGGAACGATTCTGGGCGCCACCGTCTCACTGGTGCGAGACGACCCGGGCCGGCGGCTGATGGTTCTCGGCTTCCCCTCAGTGGCTGAGGCCGCCGACGCGGTGCCAGCGATCCTGGCTGCCGGCGCCGGCGAGCTCATCGCGTGTGAGGGCATGGATTCCAGACTTGTAGCGCTGGTGCGCGGCGCTGGCCGGCGGGTGCCCACCCTTCCGAAGGGGGAGTCGTGGCTGTTCGTGGAGACCGCAGGTGCCCAGGCGCTGGAGATCCTCAGCCAGGTGCAGTCTTCCTCGGGCGCGGTGGGTCACCGATTGATCGAGGACGCCGCCGAGGCTGCGGCCCTGTGGAGGATCCGGGAGAACGGTGCAGGGCTTGCCGGAATCAGCCTGCCGACCCCCGCACACTCGGGCTGGGAGGACGCGGCGGTGCCGCCGGAGCATCTGGGACGATGGATGCGCGAGTTCGAGGCCCTCATGGTGGAGTTCGGCCTGCAGGGTTACCCGTACGGCCACTTCGGTGACGGGTGCATTCACTGCCGCATCGACTTTCCCTTCACCCACGGCGACCCAGCCAGTACCGGGGTCTTCAAAGAATTCCTCGCCGCATGTGCTGAGCGGTTGGCTGCCTACGGGGGGTCTTTGTCCGGAGAGCACGGTGATGGACGGGTCCGCTCCGAACTGCTGCCAAAGATGTACGACCAGACATCGATGGCTCTCTTCGCGCAGGTAAAAGAGATCTGTGATCCGCGCAACCTGCTGAACCCAGGAATCATCGCTTCCCCCGACGGCGGCTCCGTCGCCTCGCAAACCTCGCATCTGAAACCCACTCAGCCGAAGCAGGACCTCCCGTGGCCGGGAATGCTCATGACGCATGACGCAGGGGACTTCGCCGCTGCGGCCCATCGTTGCTCCGGGGTGGGTCGCTGTGTGGCTCCGAAGACCAGCGGCGTGATGTGCCCCTCCTATGTGGCCACCCGGGAGGAGAAGGACTCCACGCGCGGACGCGCTCGCATCCTGCAAGAAGCGATGGACGGGACTCTCGTCAAGGGGTTGACCGATCCTGCGGTGCATGAGGCTCTGGACCTCTGTCTGTCATGCAAAGGGTGTGCCAGCGACTGCCCGGCCGGAGTGGACATGGCCGCCTATAAGGCCGAGTCCCTGTATCAGACTTATGACCGGGACCACAAAGGTCAACCCAAACGGCGGCTGCGCCCGCGCAGTCACTACATTCTGGGCAGGCTGCCGTTTTGGGCGAAGCTTGTCAGCCCCCTGGCGCCGCTGGCGAACGTGTCGCTGAAAGTCCCGCCGATCGCAGCCTTGGCCAAGTGGGTGGCCGGCATCGACCAGCGGCGCAGTGTGCCGAAGTTCGCCCGCACCACGTTCCGGCGCGCTGCCAAGGCGAGTCAACCGGCCTCGGGGCAGCCGGATGTGTGGGTGTGGGCTGATTCATTCACCAATCACTTTTTCCCGCAGTCCGGCCTCGCAGCGCTGGAGTTCCTCCGGAGCCAGGGCCTCGATGTGCGGGTCATTGAGCCGCAGGGCTGCTGCGGGCTGCCGTGGATCAGCACCGGTCAGCTGGATCAGGCCAAGCGGCTTATTGCCCGGGCAGTCTCTGCGCTGGAGCCCTACGTGGCCTCGGGAGTGCCGGTCATCGGATTGGAGCCCAGCTGCCTGGCGACGTTGCGCTCTGACGCTGTAGAGCTCTGCTCCGACCAGCAGGCACGCACGGTGGCTGATGGTGTCCTGACATTTGCGGAGGTGGTGAACCGGTTCGTCGACGAGGGCCGTATAGAGCTTCCCGATCTCACCGGAGTGGATGTGGTCGCCCAACCGCACTGCCACCAATCGTCCATCATCGGATGGGACGTGGATCAGGCGCTGCTGCACATGGCCGGTGCCACGGTGACGAAAGTCCCCGGGTGTTGCGGGCTTGCTGGAAACTTCGGGGTCGAGAAAGGCCACTACGAGGTCTCCGTGGCGGTGGCCGAGTCCAACCTGTTACCCGCGGTGCGGGACCAGGAAAGAGGGCGGGCCAGCGCTCAGCGGCGGATCGTTTTGGCTGACGGGATGTCCTGCCGGATTCAACTGGAGGACTTGGCCGACGTGCCTGCCATCCACCTGGCAGAGTTGCTGGCTCAGGCGTCCGGGGGGTCGCCGTTCAGCGGCTCGTCCAGCAGCTCATAGACACCGTCAATGATGCGGTGCGGCCGGAACGGGTACTGGGAAATGCTGGCTTGGGATGACACGCCGGACATGACCAGAATCGTGTGCATACCAGCTTCCATCCCGGCGACAATGTCGGTGTCCATGCGGTCTCCGATCATTGCCGTCTGCATGGAGTGAGCCCCTAGGTGGTTCAACGCCGAGCGGAACATCATCGGATTGGGTTTGCCGACCACGTACGGATCGGAACCGGTGGCCTTGGTGATCAGCGCGGCGATCGCCCCGGTGGCAGGGAGAACCCCTTCGGGGCTGGGGCCCGTCGCGTCCGGGTTGGTCACAATGAACCGCGCACCATCATTGATCAGACGCACGGCCTTGGTGATGGCCTCGAAGCTGTAGTTGCGGGTCTCGCCGACCACGACGTAGTCGGGAGCTGTCTCCGTCATGATGAACCCGGCCTCGTGCAGCGCGGTGGTGAGACCGGCTTCACCCACCACGTAGGCGCTTCCCCTGCCGTGATCGGCATCTGTCTGCTGGGCCAGGAACGTGGCTGTGGCTAGCGCTGAGGTCCAGATCCGATCTTCCGGGACGACGAGACCTGAATGCCGCAGGCGGGCCGAGAGGTCCCGAGCGGTGAAAATGGAGTTGTTGGTCAGGACCACATAGGGCAGATCCCGACGACGCCACTGCTCCAGAAGCTCGGCCGCGCCCGGCAGGGCCTCGTGTTCGCGTACGAGAACCCCGTCCATGTCAGTCAACCAGCATTCAATGTTCTCAGCACTCATGCCCTCTATCCTAGGCCGCCGAGGCGGAAGGGGTCCCGAAAAGGTCATTGGATAGGGAAGCTCAGCACGAGAAAGCTCCCCGGCTGACCGCGTGAGGGGACGCATAATGGCCAACCGGGGAGCTTGAATCACTCGCACCTTGATGAGGCAGTTATCAATATAGGGTTCTACCTTGAAGGACCACCCGGTTTTGGCTGAACGTTGTCTGTGACTTTGGCCGGTAGAGCTACTGGGTGGGGGGAGCTATGGAGTTGGGGTGGCTTAGTCAGCGTCGGGATGCGGAACGCCGGGATGCAGAATCAGGTGCCCGTCCTCGACGGTGACCAAATGAGTCTTCACAGGCTCGAATGCCGGTGGCGTCTCGGGGGCGCCGGTGCGTAAGCAGAAGACAGCCCCATGCATGGGGCACTCCAAGGTCTCATCCTCCACAAAGCCCTCGGAGAGGGCCACGGCTTCGTGCGAGCATTCGTCGTCCACGGCGTAGAAGCCGCCGTCTTCAGCGTGGACGACGGCAATGTCTAGGTCGGTTCCGGCCTGCTTGGCCGGAACCTGCATCACCTGACGTTCAGGAAGCTGGTCAGCTGGGCCGAGATCTACGCGTTGTGTCATGCGACTAGCGTAACGTCACTCGTTCTTGGTGTAGCCGCGCAGAATTTCCAGCTGGCGTCGCTCCCGCTTGGTGGGGCGGCCGGTACCACGCTCGCGGGTGGGCAGACCCACGTCACGGGGCTTAATCTGCTCGGGCGAGAGGTCGCGGTAGGCCTTCTGTGCCAACGGGGCGCCCACACGCTTGGCATAGGTGTGGAGGACTTCGAGAATGACCACGAAACCGGGTCTGCTGATGGTGATCCGGACGCCGGGACTGATCTTCGTCGACGGCTTGACGGGGTCACCTGCAATCTTGATCTTTCCGGCGCGGCAGGCGCTTGTCGCCGCCGAACGCGTCTTGAACATCCGGACTGACCACAGCCAGGCATCGACCCGCACTGGTGAGGTGTGTCCATCAGACATGGCACCAGTGTAAACACGAGAAAGCTCCCCGGGTGGCCGCGTGAGGGGGACGCATAGATGGCCAGCCGGGGAGCCTGAATCACTCGCACCTTGAAGAGGCACTGTCTAAATTACGCATCATTCTTAACGGAATGCCCCATAACGCCTGGACGTTTCCTATGAGTTTTTGGAAGCCGGTCGGTAACGGTCTGGTCACAATCCGGCGTCATCGGCGATGGCGTGGCGGCGCACGCGAGAATTATTGACAGAGTAAGTGGCTCAGGGGGCAGCGCAGTGTTCGGAGTGTGTCCTGCGGTAGTGGCATTTCGCCGTCGATGCTCGGCTGCCCCCTGATCTCTTCCTCGGCCTTTCGGCTCGCCACGCCCTCAGTGCCAGTGTCACCAGTGTCCAGAGAGCTTCAACCTCTGGTCGAATGCCGCTCTGCCGTGGCCTGTGACCAACTTGTTAACCTGGACGCGAGCTGACCGGGGGATTCGCTCTGAGTTCCCATCGCTTGCTTCCCCACTTGTGGGCGGCCCCGGACACTTCATTCGCGTCACCGCCCAGGTGACGTGCACAGGAGTCGTGGCATTCGACAAGTGAGGATTGACCCGTGCCGAAAAAACTTCCCGCGGCTGCAGTCGGGGCTCTAGCCGCCGGCTTAACGCTGCCGTTCACCGCCGCCGTTGCTGACGCGGCACCCATGACCCCGCAGCTGCAGCCGCTGTCGGGCTCTGCGGGACAAGGATCCGCGTTGTCCAACGGGATAATGATCCCGGCTTCGAACCACGTGGGACAGTTCGTTCAGCCGCTGACCGGCACTTTTACGTTCAGCAGCCCTTACGGACCGCGGTGCAGCTCGACGCCGGGTGCTTCTGCATACCACCTGGGCCAGGATCTGGTTGCGCCGGACGGTACCCCATTTCGCGCGATTGCAGCCGGGACGGTAGTCAGCACTCAGGACGGTACATCGAGCCGTGCCGGCCACGTGATGATCCGGCACAACATTGGCGGCAAGACCTACGACTCCCGCTACCTGCACGTGTGGAACGGCACCTCGCACGTTCGTGTGGGGGACTCGGTGCGAGCCGGTCAGGTGATCGGCCTGGTAGGGAGCTCCGGGATCAGCTCCGCACCACATCTGCATTTGGAGATCTGGGAAGGGGGCTGGCTCTCCGGGACTGCCTTGGATCCGCAGGTTTTCCTGGCAGCGCGCGGGGTGGATATGCGGGCAGCAGCGGCCCGTGTGTTTCTCCCTAGTGTGTGTGACTCTTCCGGTTCCAGCGGCACTGGTCCCGCCTCGGGGTCGTCCTCGTCGGGTAGTTCGTCGTCTTCGTCTTCGGCGATGCAGGTCAGGGCTGGGGTGCATTTGAATGCGCGTAGTGGTCCGGGGACGAATCATGGTGTGGTGAGTGTGTTGCCTCCGGGGACTGCGGTGAATGTGACCGGGACGCAGAATGGGTGGTCGAGTTTTCAGCGGAATGGGCGCACGTTGTGGGTGTCGTCGAGTTTCTTGACTTCTGCCAGCTCGTCGTCTTCGTCGTCTGGTTCCTCGTCGTCTGGTTCCTCGTCTTCGGGTTCGTCGTCGTCATCGTCGTCGGGTAGTTCGTCGTCGTCGTCTTCGGGTAGTGCTCGGGTGACGGCGGGGGTGAATATGCGCTCGGGTCCGGGGACGTCTCATGGGGTGATTCGGATGCTTTCGGCGGGGACTTCGGTGGAGGTGTTGGGTTCTCGTAGTGGCTGGTATCAGGTGCGTGTTGGTGGGAGCACTGGGTGGGTCTGGGAGGACTTCCTGGATGTGCGTTCTGCACCCAGCTCCTCCTCGAGTGGCTCGTCCACCGCTTCGAGTGGTTCCTCCACCTCCAGCAGCTCCTCGACGTCGGGCTCCACTGGGTCGGGATCGGGGAGCACCTCGGGCAGGACAGGCCCCACCAGCGGACAGCACGCGCAGAGTGCCCACGGTCCCTACAGTTCGGCGTGGGACCGCCTGGCGCAGTGTGAGTCCTCCGGCAACTGGTCCATCAACACCGGAAACGGCTACTTCGGCGGACTCCAGTTCTCAGAGAGTTCCTGGCGGTGGGTCGGCGGCAGCGGACTGCCTCACCAGGCCTCCAAACAGGAGCAGATTGAACGTGCCTACCAGCTGTGGCAGCGCCAGGGCTGGGGCGCCTGGCCAGCGTGCTCCCAGCGCCTGGGGCTCTCCGGTAACCCCGGAGGGTGGGGTAACTCCTACTTCAACATCCACGCGGTCACGCAGACGAGCTCGGCAACCACTTCCGCCGGACAATGGCGTGCGACATACTCCGTGCCGCTCCGTGAGGAGCCCAGCTCCAGCGCAGACAAACTGGCCCAGATCCCGCGCGGTGAGGTGCTGCGCACCGGAGAACGGCGTGGTTCCTGGGTTCAGGTCGAGCACGATGGTGCAGTGGGGTGGGTCAACACCGCCTATGTGATGAGCGTCTAGGCATACCTTGCCCGCACCGCTTGACCGTGTGCGGGCAGGTGCTCGGCCTCAGCCAGCGCGGTGACGTGCTCGGCCACCTGCGCGAGCCCATCACGGCCGTAGCGGATCACCTGCTGAGAGCGCATGAAGCTGGTGACGTTCAGACCGGAGGAGTAGCGTGAGGCTCCGCCGGTGGGCAGCACGTGGTTTGACCCTGCGCAGTAGTCGCCCAAAGAGACTGGTGTGTAGGCCCCCAAGAACACTGCCCCCGCGTTGTGAATTCGGTCGGCGAGTGCGTCGTCGTCGCTGGTCATGATCTGTAGGTGTTCTGCACCGTAGGCGTTGGCTACCTGCACTGCGACGTCCATTGAATCCACCAGCAGGATCGCTGACTGCCGTCCGCTGAGGGATTTCTGGATGCGCTCAGAGTGTTTGGCCGCGGCGGCCTGGTCGGTGACCTGAGAGGACACGCGTTGGGCCAGCTCGGGGGAGTCGGTGACGAGCACCGCAGCAGCCAGTTCGTCGTGCTCGGCCTGGGAGACCAGATCCGCAGCGATGAAGTGAGCGGAGGCTGTGCTGTCAGCCACCACCATAATTTCGGTCGGTCCGGCCTCGGAATCGATCCCCACTGTGCCCTGGACAGCGCGTTTGGCGGTGGCGACGTAGACGTTGCCCGGACCGGTGATCAAGGAGACCGGTGCGACCGTTGCCTCTCCGGCGCCGTCGGCGGCACCATAGGCGAACATGCCCACCGCTTGGGCACCGCCGACGGCATACACCTCATCCACACCCAGCAGGTGTGCCGCGGCAAGGACCGTGGGGTGTGGCCAGCCGCCGAAGTCCCGCTGGGGAGGGGAGGCGATGGCCAGTTGGGTCACTCCCGCCACTTGGGCCGGGATCACGTTCATCACCACGGAGGAAGGGTAGACGGCCTGGCCGCCAGGTACGTAGAGCCCCACGCGTTCAACCGGCACCCAGCGGTTGGTCACGCGTGCGTCCGGTCCTGGTGACACCAACGACGCCGCCGGGAGCTGGGCGGTGTGAACTTCGCGGGCGCGGACGACCAGGGCGTCCAACGCGCGGCGCACGGCGGGGTCCAGCTCCGCCAAAGACCGCTCCAAGACTTCGTTGGGCACACGAAGGGCCTCGGGACGCACCCCGTCAAATTTCTCAGAGAGATCGAGCAACGCCTCCGTTCCCCCGGTGCGCACCTGCTCCAGAATAGGTGTGACCTTGTCGAGAGTCGCAGTGATGTCCTGTTCAGCTCGCGGGAGAGCTTCAGCGATATTGAGTGCGCGGCCCCGCAGATCAGTGGTATTCAGCATGGAGACCATTCTTCCCCTTTCGGGGTGGAGGTGATGACACATGACGAACCTCGCACCTTGACGGTTGGCCGCCGCGCAACTGAGCGTGTCACAATTTCGGCCATGATGAGCTCCCTGTTGCAGGCACCGGTCGGCTCCGCTGCCAATATCACCTCAGACGTCGACGACCACATTCCGGAAGAGTTCGAGACGATGGTCTCGGCTGCGGGCCCCTACATGGGGGTGCTGCTCGGGGTGGGCTTTTCGGCGATTGCCGGGTTGGTCATCGTCATGGTGGTATCCACTCTTCTGAAGCAGATCTTCCGTCGAAAGTCAGTGGTGCGTCGCGCCATCAACCGCACCCGAGTACCCGGGTTCTGCATCGTCCTGTTGGCTGGCACGGCGCTGAGTGTGCGGTATGCGGTGGACACGGATCTGTGGTGGCAGGGCCCGGCGTTTGTGCTGCTCAATGTGGCGGTGATCGTCTCCGTCGCCTGGTGGGCGCTGCGAGTGGTGAAGATCGTGGAAGCCGTGATCCTATCCAAGTACATCGGTCAGGGTGAACCTGGGGTGGAAGACCGCCGCGGCCGCCGAGTCCAGACTCAAGTGGATCTGATTGGCAGGATCCTCGCTGCGGTCATCATCACCGTGGCCGTCGCTGCGGTGCTGCTGCTCAATGAGAACGTTCGTGGGCTGGGTGCCGGTCTTCTGGCCTCGGCAGGTCTGGTCTCCGTGGTGGCGGGCCTGGCGATGCAGTCGACACTGTCGAATCTCTTCGCGGGCATTCAACTGGCGTTCACCGATTCGATCCGCGTGGGCGACGTCGTAGTCATTGAGGAGAACTTCGGCACGGTGGAAGAAATCACGTTGTCCACAGTGGTGATCAAGTCGTGGGACGGACGGAGGTTCATCTACCCCAGCGCCCACTTTGTGGCCACACCGTTCGAGAATTGGACCCGGGTCGGCACCGAGCTGTTGGGAGTGGTGGAGTTCGACGTCGATTGGAGAGTGCCCGCGGACGCGCTCCGAGGACGGTTGAAACGCCTGTTGCTGACCACTGACCTCTGGGACGGCCAGACCTCGAATCTGCAGATCACTGAAGCCACCGGAGGGCACGTGCAGGCGCGGGTGGTCGTCTCCGCACGCAACTCCGGGGAGCTGTGGGATTTGCGTTGCCTGATCCGCGAAGATCTCGTGAACTTCCTCCGCACCGAACACCCCTATGCAGTGCTGACCCAGCGAATGCTCATGACCAATGAGGAAGCGTTGGCCGGGCGGCCGGAGACAGTCGCCACCGGTCAGATGAACGTTGTGTCCGCCGAACCGGAGCATACCGACCACCAAACAGGGCGCAGCACCAGTGAGCCGGGTGCTGAACATGCCCCCTCCGGTCCTTCGACGCAGTTCCCCGCGGAGGAAGGGTTGTTCACCGGGTCTATGGCCGCAGTGGAGAGGAACCGTGAGTTCTCCGGTCCCGGCGAGGACGCCTACCGTGAGCGCAAAGACCGACAGAGCGAGTGATAACAACCCTGCAACACTTAGGTTTCAATGTGGCTACAGAGGTTGATCTGGCTGTCACCTCGGCGGAGGCGCCAGTACCGTAGGCAGGCGGACCTATGTCAGCCACATGAATGGACCGACCTGTGAAAGACGTACCGCTCAGGACCGCGCGATCTGCCGCCATGGCGGCAGCATTGACGGCGTGCCTAGCTGTGGCCGGCTGCACCGCAAATGGGGAGGACCTGCCACAGCAGGAACAGCAGTCGGAGGGGACAGAAGAGCCGCCGCCGCTGGATGAACCGACCCACGAGCCCCTCACCACTGCTTCCAAGGATCAGGCATCGACCGTGGAGGACGAGCCAGAGGCGTTGCCTGAGGCGTCTTCCGAATCTGACGAGCACGAGGGTGAGCCCGCCCCAGCCCCGGATAACGAGGTGCTTGATGTGACCGAATTCTCTGCTGACCCCCTCCAATCAGAGGGATTCCCCGACCTGCTGACGGAGGTCCCTGAGGGCTCGCAGCTGCTGCTGGAGCAGGTCCGGGTCGGTGTCCACGAGGGGTATCACCGGATCGTGTTCGACCACGCGGGGGCGGGCGCGCCCGGATGGTCCGCCGAATACGTCGACGAAGCTGTGGAGCCCGGATCGGGCTTTCCCCTGGAGATGACCTCCGAGGCGATCCTCTACGTCGGGGTGGTGGGACTCGAGCCTGCCAACGCCAGTCAGGAAGAAGGTCAGCTTCAGGTGTCCGAACCCATCGATCCCGCTGGCACCGTCTTCTCAGAAATCGTCACCACGTTCGTCCATCACGGTTCGGCCAGCTACTACATCGGCCTCGATACGGTCCGTGAGTACCGGATCTCCGTTTGGGAGCACCCAGAGGGACCCCGCCTGATCATCGACGTCCTGGTCTGAGAGCCGGAGCAGGCCTCGGAAACCCCTTCGCCGCACTCCAGGGCGTCAGGACCGGGGGTGCGCCTCTGGGTCTCCGGCGGTCTCATTTTCCAGCTCGGGACCCGGAAGATTCACCCGCCGGTCGGCAGCCCACTGCACTACGGGACTGGGTATGAACCGCAGTCCTGCCGAGAGCGCGCGGTATTGAGCTGAAGGAATGCACACCGAGGCGCCCTGCGCATTGGCAGTCAGGCCTTCACGCACCACATCTTCTGCGTCGAGCCACATCCATTTCTTGCCCCCGCTGATGCTGATGCCGGAACGTTCGTGGAACTCGGTGCGCACCAACCCCGGGCACAGTGCCGTCACGGTGATTCCCTCCGGTTTCAGCTGCGAGTGCAGAGCTTTGGAGAAGTTCACCACCCAGGCCTTGGCGGCCGAATACGTCCCGGTGGCTGCGAAGCCGGCCACCGAGGCGACGTTGATGATTCTTCCGGCACGCTGCGCAGCCATTGCGCGGGCCGCCGTATGGCACAGCTCCATGGGAGTCTGCACGTGCAGGCGCAGCAGGTCGCGTTCATCCTGCAGGTCAGTCTCCAGAAAGTTTCCGGCCAGGCCGTGGCCAGCGTTGTTGATCAGCAGGTGGACCGGATAGGCGGGGTCAACGAGCCTTTCCTGGACCGCGCCCACTCCGTCGTCAGTGATGAGGTCAGTGACCAGTGTCTCGGCGCGAATCCCGTATTGGGCTTCTAACGATTCCGACTGGACTTCCAGCCGCTGCTCGGTTCGGGCAGCCAGCACCAAATCATAGCCCTGTGCGGCCAGTTGACGCGCGAAGGCCGCCCCCAGTCCTGCGGTGGAGCCGGTAATTACTGCGGTGTGGGTTCCCATAGGAATATCGTAGAGGGGAAGAACTACCGGCGGTGACCAAAACACTCAGCCCAGGTTCAGACGAATATGGCACGACCTAAGGAGACATCATGCGATGGAGCAGACGGGGCGAATGGGGACCGGACCTCTTTGGCGGACCGCGGCTGCGACCAGACCAATGGGCACCGCTAGAGGCCCGGGTCGTGGCTGCCGATGTCAGTGCCGTGGAACGCGTGGTCGAAGAGCTCACCGGGTTCATGGATTTCTTCCGGGAAGACGTTGACGGGGTCCCCATGGCGGGGGTCACGGACGGGCAGCTGGCGGTCAGATATGCTGCCGAGACGGACAGCTTCGGCCGCCGGGTGCTGCGCGTGTGGTTCTTCGCAGGGGGTCCAGTGGGGCAGGCGGTCCCGGATGCCTTCGAGCGGCTCCGGAAGGCCGCCATGGCACTGGTGGATGAGCTCAATGCGGAAGGAATCGAGGTCCACGAGATCCGCTGGTACGAGCACCCTTACATCAGCCGGCCCTTCTGACTCTACTGGCCGAGGTGGTCCAACTGGGCGGCGGCGATCCGGGTGATAACGCTGGGATTCAGGCCTGTCCGGTCCCTGTACATCAACTGCCCCAGCTGTTTGGCGCTGAGCGCTCCGTGCTCCTCCAACAGCGCCCGTGCCTGATCCAGCCGCTCCAACCGGTGGTTCTGATACGCCTGCACGACCGGGCCCAAGCGCCGATGCGCCGGGCCGTGGGCCGGCAGCAGCATCGTGGTGTCGTAGCCGGCCAGCCGCTGCAGGGAATCTAAGTAGTCGGTCAGCGTCCCATCGGGGTAGTCCAGCATGGTGGTTCCACGACCCAGCAACGTGTCCCCGGTCAGCATCGCCTCAGCCTCGGGCAGCCAGAAGCACACCGAATCCGAGGTATGCCCCGGGGTGTGCAGAACAGTGAGCGGCGTGCCGCTGCTGGTGATCTGCTCGCGGTCCCGAAGGGGCAGTACAGTGCCCTCACCCCCGGACAGGCAGACTCCAGGGTCCATGCCGCGCACCTCAGCACCGGTCACCGAGGACAGCAGTTTGGCCGCACCCAGGTGGTCGCTGTGCCGGTGAGTGACCAGGATCTCCGCTACAGCCCGGCCCGCGGCGACCTGCATGATCCTGCGCACATGCTCCGGGTGGCCCTCCGGCCCAGGATCCACCACGACGACGCTGTCTGCGGCTGGATCCCCGACAAGGTAGGTGTGGGTGCCCTCCAACGTCATCGGGGAGGGGTTGTCGCAGGTGACCACTTGGACTGAGGCAGGTAACGGCGTCGGCGTCGTCATGTTCTCCACCCTATGCCCGGCCACGGGCGCTACGCTGGTCGCGACGTGGTTCCACGACGGAAGAGAGCAGACCATGAGTGATCCGCACAAGACCGCCGAGTCCGAGTACTCCACCAAGGGTGCGTACGTCACCGGCGGGGAGTTCACCCGGGATACCAACTACATTGAGGACCGGGTGGTTGCGGACGTCGCGGCGGTGCAGAGCGCTGCGCCGGAAGAGTCCTCGACCATCGGTGATCCACGCATTGCCGGGCTGACCGATGGCGCGCAGGCCTGGCCTGTGGAATCCGGCCGCTACCGGCTGGTGGCCGCACGGGCGTGTCCCTGGGCGCACCGGTCCATCATTGTCCGGCGGCTGTTGGGTCTGGAGGACGCCATATCCCTGGCGACCCCTGGACCGGTGCACGATGCGCGCTCCTGGACGTTTGATCTGAGTCCAGAGGGACGTGATCCGGTGCTGGGCACTGAGCGGCTCCAGGAGAACTACTTCGCGCGCTTCCCCGACTATCCTCGCGGGATCACCGTGCCGGCCCTGGTCGACGTGCCCTCGGGGCAGGTGGTCACCAATAACTATCCGCAGCTGACATTCGACTTCTCCACCCAATGGCGCAGCTTTCACCGTCCCGGAGCGCCCAATCTGGTGCCCGAAGACCTGGTCGAGGAGATGCTGCCGGTCATTAAGAAAATCTTCACGGAGATCAACAACGGGGTCTACCGGACTGGGTTCGCCGGATCCCAGTCTGCCTATGAGGAAGCCTATCGGCGGCTGTTCGATGCGCTGGACTGGGCCGAGGAGCGGCTGGGTCGCAGCCGGTACCTCATGGGTGATCACATCACCGAGGCGGACGTTCGGCTCTTCACCACCCTGGTGAGGTTCGACCCGGTGTACCACGGTCACTTCAAGTGCAACCGCAACAAGCTCACCGAGTTCACCCACCTGTGGGCCTATGCCCGGGATCTGTTCCAAACCCCGGGCTTCGGCGACACGGTGGACTTCGACCAGATCAAAGAGCACTACTACGTGGTGCATGAGGACGTGAACCCCACCCAGATCGTGCCGCTGGGCCCAGAGTTGCAGGACTGGGTCTCTCCGCACGGCCGGGAGAAACTCGGCGGCTCGCCCTTCGGTGCGGCGACGGCGCCGGGCCCTTTGGCGGCCGAGGAGAAGCCCCCCGGGACCAACCCGCTGTAGCCGCCCAGCGCTCAGCTACAGGTGGGTCCCGCACGCGCGGTACAGTGGCAAAGATGTCGACGTGCAGGAGGATACGGGGTCATGGCAGCACATGATGAGCTCGACGGACCGTTCACGAAGCGGTACGTCGCTGTGGGGGACTCGTTCACCGAAGGGGTCGGTGACATCGACCCGTCCAGCCCCAACGGGGTGCGCGGCTGGGCCGACCGGGTGGCCGCCCAGCTGATTGAGAATGACGATTCGTGGGGTTATGCCAATCTGGCCATCCGAGGCAAGAAGCTTCAGCAGGTCCTGGATGAGCAGCTCGATGCGGCGCTGGCGCTGCACCCCACCTTGGTGACCATTTACGCCGGTGGCAATGACATCCTGCGCCCGGCTGTGAACCTCGACGGCATCATGGAACGCTACCGGTGGGCGCTGGAGAAGCTTGTCGAGTCCGGGGCCCGCGTGGTGGTGTTCACCGGCTTCGATTCAGGCAAGGCGCCGATGTTCCGGGCCACCCGTGGCAGGACTGCGATCTACAACGAATACGTGCGCAAGTTTGTGGATGACCTGAACCTGGACTTGGTGGACTTCTGGCATATGAAGGAGTTCCAGGACTGGCGGTACTGGGATCCGGACCGGATGCACTTGAGCATTGAGGGGCACATTCTGATGGCGAAGGCTGTGCTCCGGGTGCTTGGGGAGAATGATGAGATCGACGATCCGGAGCTGCAGGACCCGCCGGTCTCCTCATTGCCGGAGCGGGTCCTGGCCGAAGCTGTCTGGACCAAGGACTACCTCTACCCGTGGGTGAAGCGCCGGCTGACCCGAAAGTCCTCCGGCGACCACATCTCTCAGAAATACCCCAAGCTCACTCACCGCATCTGGTGACAGCTGGGCTCAGCCCAGAACAGAAGCCACGGCGTCGGCAAAGATCTCTGCGGCGTCGTCGACCTGCTGCTCCGTCACCACCAGTGCAGGAATGAACCGCACCACCTCAGTCCAGGGTCCGCAGGTCAGCAGCAACAGGCCTCGCTGGGCGGCTGCCTGCTGCAGGGCAGCGGCGGTGGCGGTGTCCGGGCGCCCATCGGCGTCTGCCAGCTCCACACCGACCATCAGGCCCAGCCCCCGCACATCGACGATCTGCGGGTAGTCGGCCGCAATCCTGCGCAATGCCTCCCGCAGCTGCTCTCCTCGAGCGTCGGCGTTCGCCACAAGGTCCTCTTCGGCGATCACGTCGAGGGTCGCCAGCGCGGCGGCACACGCCACAGCATTGGCACCGTATGTCCCTCCCTGGGAGCCCGGCCAAGCTTCTTCCATCACCTCGGTGCGGGCTGCGATGCCGGAGATGGGGAATCCGGAGGCGATGCCTTTGGCTAACATCTGAATGTCCGGGGTCAGCGGGTTCTCCGCTCCGCGGAAGTGGTCCATCCCCCAGAACTTCCCGGTCCGGCCGAAGCCGGTCTGCACCTCGTCGACCACCAGCAGGATGCCGTGCTTGTCAGCGCGTTCACGAAGCCCGGCAAAGAACCGTTCATTTCCTGGGACGTACCCACCCTCACCGAGCACCGGCTCCACCAGGAAAGCGGCAGTATCGGCCGGGCTGGACTGGGTCTGCAGCACCAGGTCCAGCTGCTGCAGCGCGAAATCCGTCACCTGGTCCAGATCCCAGCCCAAGTTCCGGTACGTCGAGGGATTAGGGAAGGCAGAGACGACGACGCCGGACATCAACGGTGAGAACCCGGCTTTGAATTTGGTGCCGGAAGTTGTCATTGACGCAGCCGCTACGGTGCGGCCGTGGAACCCCCCTTGAAAGACCACGATGTTGGGCCGCCCCGTCGCCTGGCGTGCCAGGCGCAGCGCCGCCTCAGCCGCTTCGGAGCCTGAATTTGCAAAGAATAGGGACTCCAGGCCGGCCGGGAGGACTTCGCCGAGCTTCGCGGTGAGCTGCTGCAGCGGCTGATGCATGATCGTGGTGTACTGCCCGTGGATGAGCTGGCCCACCTGACGCTGCGCGGCCTCGACCACCTTCGGGTGGCAGTGCCCGGTGCTGGTGACACCGATGCCGGCGGTGAAGTCCAGATGGCGGTTACCGGATTCGTCGTAGAGGTAGACGCCTTCCCCGTGGGTCGCCACCACGGGTGTTGCCTGCTTCAGCTGCGGGGAGAGGTGCGCCACGGGGTACTCCATTTCGGATTGTTGACAATCTTTATCCTGGACTAGGCTACCTATCAAAGCCCGCAATGTCACAGGGAGGAAGTGCCATGTCGCCAGTGTCCCAGGAGCGCGAAACTCAAGTCATCGATGCCGCGCCGAAGCAGCTCTACATCAACGGCCAGTGGCGCGATGCCCGCGACGGCCGTGTCCTTGAGGTTCATGACCCCTCTACCGGGAAGGTGCTGTGCACCGTGGCCAACGCCTCCCCAGAGGACGGCTGGGACGCACTGAAGGCAGCCCAGGCGGCCCAAGGGGATTTCGCCGCGATGCCGCCGCGTCAACGGGCCAATATCCTCATGCGAGCTTTCGAGCTGATGCACGAGCGCAAAGATGACCTTGCGCTGCTGATGACCCTGGAGATGGGCAAACCGCTGACCGATGCGGCCGGAGAGGTGGTCTACGCTGCGGAGTTTTTCCGCCACTTTGCCGAAGAGGCCACCCGGATAAGCGGCGGCTATCAGGATGCCCCCGCCGGCAACGCCCGGTTTCTCATCCGTAAAGAGCCGGTGGGCCCCTCCCTGCTGATCACTCCGTGGAACTTTCCCCTGGCGATGGGCACCCGCAAGATCGGTCCCGCTATAGCCGCCGGATGCACCTCGGTCCTGAAGCCCGCAGAGCTGACGCCGTTGTCCATGCTGGCCTTGGCGAAAATCCTTGAGGACGCCGGGGCGCCTGAGGGGGTCGTCAACATTCTGGTCACCTCCACTTCAGGCAAAGTCATGGAGCCGCTGATCCGCTCCGGCATCGCCCGGAAGCTATCCTTCACCGGGTCCACTCCAGTGGGCAAGAAGCTGCTGGAGCAGTGCGCCGACAAGGTGCTGCGGACCTCCATGGAGTTGGGCGGCAATGCCGCGTTCGTCGTGTTTGAGGACGCGGATCTGGACAAAGCAGTCGACGGTGCCATGCAGGCCAAGATGCGCAATTCAGGGGAGGCTTGCACTGCGGCGAACCGGATCTTCGTCCACCGCAGCGTTCTCCAGGAGTTCTCCGAGAAGCTCGCCCAGCGTATGGCGGAGCTGAAGGTCGGACGCGGTGTGGATGACGGTGTGCAGGTCGGGCCCATGGTGGACGCCTCCCAACGGGATAAGGTCAAAGAGCTGGTCGACGATGCCGTGGGCGCCGGGGCCGACGTAGTGGTCGGAGGTGAGCCTGCTGCCGGTGAGGGGTTCTTCTACCCGCCGACTGTGCTTCGCAACGTGCCCCGGCAGGCGCGGATGTGGACTGAGGAAATCTTCGGCCCCGTCGCCCCGCTGACACCGTTCGACACCGAAGCCGAAGTGCTCGAGCTCGTCAATGACACCGAGTACGGGCTGGTGAACTACGTCTACACCAATGACCTGACCCGGGCGCTGCGGGTGGCTGAAGGTATCGAGTCCGGCATGGTGGGGCTCAACCAGGGTGTCGTCTCGAACCCCGCCGCCCCCTTCGGTGGCGTGAAGGAGTCGGGCCTGGGCCGTGAAGGTGGCGACACCGGGATCGATGAGTTCCTCGAGACGAAGTACATCGGCATCGCCATGTAGCGGCCCCAGGGCCCGCAGCCGGTGCCGCGGCACAGCGTCTCTGGATGTGGGAAACTCGGCGTCATATCGGCTCCATTCCCCACATCCCGAGACGCGCTCTGGCGGTAACGGTCTCAGGTGGTAACGGCCGCAGGTGGTAACGGCCGCACCTTGGGGGAGTGCGACTGGGTGGGAATAGAGGCGGGGGCGCCGTCGTTGGCATGAAGCAAAGTTGAGCGCAGTGGACTCAAGTCAGTTTGACAAGGGTCAGCTCAAGTTCCAGACTTGAGTCGAACTCGCTCAACAGCGAGACCACCTGCTTGACACAACGCCCTGATGAAAGGAGCCCCGACATGGCCCGCGCAGTCGGAATCGACCTCGGAACCACCAACTCAGTTGTCACTGTCCTCGAAGGCGGAGAGCCCACGGTGATCGCCAACGCTGAAGGCGCACGCACCACACCGTCGGTGGTGGCATTCTCCAAGTCCGGCGAAGTGCTCGTCGGTGAGGTCGCGCGCCGCCAAGCGGTGTCAAACCCGGACCGGACCATCGCCTCCGTGAAGCGCCACATGGGCACCGACTGGGAGACTGAGGTTGACGGTAAGAAGTACACCGCGCAGGAAATCTCTGCCCGCATCCTCATGAAGCTCAAGCACGACGCCGAGTCCTACCTGGGCGAGGACGTCGCAGAAGCGGTCATCACCGTTCCTGCCTACTTCAACGATGCTGAGCGGCAGGCGACCAAGGAGGCCGGGGAGATCGCTGGCCTGAAGGTCTCCCGTATTGTCAACGAGCCCACCGCAGCAGCTTTGGCCTACGGGCTGGAGAAAGGCAAAGAAGACGAGCAGATTCTGGTGTTCGACCTCGGTGGCGGCACCTTCGACGTCTCGCTGCTGGAAGTCGGCAAAGACGAGGATGACTTCTCCACCATCCAGGTGCGCTCCACTGCCGGCGACAACCGGCTCGGCGGCGACGACTGGGACCAGCGCATCATCGACTGGCTGGTCGCCCAGGTCAAGCAGAAGGAAGGCGTTGACCTGTCCAAGGACAAGATCGCCGTTCCCCGTCTGAAGGAAGAGGCTGAGCGGGCCAAGAAGGAGCTCTCCTCCACCTCCACCGCGAACATCAACATCCCCTACGCCACACAGCACGACGGCTCCCCGGTCCACGTGAACGAGACCCTCTCCCGGGCGAAGTTCGAGGACCTGACCTCCGACCTGCTCGAGCGGACGAAGAAGCCGTTCAACGACGTCATCCGGGAAGCCGGAATTCAGATCTCGGAGATTGACCACGTGATCCTGGTCGGCGGCTCCACCCGGATGCCTGCCGTGGCGGAACTGGTCAAGCAGCTCTCCGGGAAAGAAGCCAATAAGTCGGTCAACCCTGATGAGGTTGTCGCCGTCGGCGCCGCCCTCCAGGCAGGTGTGCTGGCTGGTGAGCGCAAGGACGTGCTGCTGATCGACGTTACTCCGCTGTCGCTGGGCATCGAGACCAAGGGCGGGGTGATGACCAAGCTCATCGAGCGCAATACCGCTATCCCCACCAAGAAGTCTGAAGTGTTCTCCACCGCTGAGGACAACCAGCCCTCAGTGGCCATTCAGGTCTTCCAGGGCGAGCGCGAGTTCACCCGTGACAACAAGCCGCTGGGAACGTTCGAGCTGACTGGGATTGCCCCGGCCCCGCGCGGCATGCCGCAGATCGAAGTCACCTTTGACATCGACGCCAACGGAATTGTCCACGTCTCCGCCAAGGACAAGGGCACCGATAAGGAGCAGTCGATGACCATCACCGGGGGCACATCCCTGGAGAAGGAAGACATCGACCGGATGGTCGCCGATGCGGAGAAGCACGCAGAAGAGGACAAGAAGCGCCGAGAGGCGGCGGAGCGCCGGAACGCTGCTGAGGCATCGGCCTACTCGGTGGACAAGCTGCTCAAAGAGAATGCCGAGAAGCTGCCGGAGGACGTGAAGAACGAAGTCCAGGCTGACGTGGACGCCCTCAAGCAGGCCTTGGAGAAGACCGACAACGAGGATGAGGTCAACGCCGCCTTCGAGAAGCTGCAGGCTTCCCAGGTGAAGATCGGCGAAGCCCTCTATGCTCAGGGTGCCGAGTCCACCCCCGGTGCCGAGCAGGCACCCGCCGGCGAGACCGGCGGGGAGGACGAGGACATCGTCGACGCCGAGGTCGTGGACGAGGACGACGACGCCGAGAAGAAGTAAGGAGTCCTAGTCGATGGCCAAGGACAAGTACAACTCTGAAGCAAGCGAACCGGAGGAGCCGTTTCGCTTCACCGACAAGCGCCGATTCGACCCGGAGACCGGTGAACCCCGTCGGTCCGCAGAGGGCGAAGCCACCGTGGAGGATCGCGAAGCTGCTGCGGCAGACCCTTCGGCCGATCCGCTCGCGGAGGCCGAACGGATCCTTGCCGATGCGCCGGATGGGGCGTTCGAGGAAGCGCCGCACGCGCATGAGGAGCCGGCCGGCGAGGACAGTGATCACGAACCGCAGCTTGAGGAGCATGCCGAGGTGCTGGAGGATCCGGAGCTGCGCGAAGTCTCCTGGGACGAGGCGATCGGCGGTGGCGAGACCGAGCCGGAAGAACGGATCCAGGCTGCTGAGCAGGCGCTCGAGGACTCCGGGTACGACCGCGAGGCGGAGCTGGAGGACGATCTCCGGCGCGTGCAGGCCGAGTACGTCAACTACCGGCGCCGCGTGGAGCGCGACCGCTCGCTGGAGAAGGAGCGGGTGAAAGGCCAGCTCATCTCTGAGCTGATGCCGGTGCTCGACGATATCGCCGCAGCCCGCCAGGCGGGCGACCTCGAGGATGGTCCTCTCGCCGGCATCGCCGGGCGCCTGGAGCAGATCCTCACCCAGCAGGGTCTCACTCCGGTGGGCGAGGTGGGGGAGCAGTTCGATCCCAACGAGCACGAGGCGATCATGCAGCAGCCCCATCCAGAAATCGAGGCCGACCAGATCGCGATCGTGGTCAGGACCGGCTACCGATTCAATGACCGGCTGCTCCGTGCCGCCCAGGTCATCGTGTCCGCAGGCCCGGAATAAGTACAGGAGAGGAGGGAGACGCCGACCTGAGACAGGGGTCGCACTGAACTATGGCTTCACAAGACTGGATCAACAAAGATTTCTACAGCATCCTCGGCGTCTCCCGAGACGCCACTGCGGAGGAGATCAAGAAGGCCTACCGCAAGCTGGCCCGCCAGCACCACCCGGACAAGAACCCGGATGACCCGTCCGCCGAGCAACGGTTCAAGGACATCTCGGAAGCGCATTCGGTCCTCTCTGACCCGGAGGAGCGGCAGCAGTACGACGCCATCCGCGCCATGGGTTCCGGCGCCCGCTTCTCAGGCAGCCCCGGCGGCGACGGCGGCGGATTTGAGGACATCTTCGGCGGTCTGTTTGGGCAGGGTGGCGCGCCCGGCACAGCAGGAGGCCGGTTCGGCGGCGGTTTCGAGGACATCTTCGGCGGAATGGGCGAGCGTTTCGGCGGGCGCTTCGCCGGCTCGCCCCCCAAAGGTGGTGACCGGACGGCCAAGACCACCATCTCCTTCAAGGGGGCCGTACGCGGCACCACGGTGGGGCTGCGCGAGGCATCAGGCAATGTGATCGACGTGCGCATTCCCGCAGGCATTCGGGAAGGTCAGAAGGTCCGAGTCAAGGGCAAAGGTCAGCAGGGACCCGGCGGTGCCGGAGACTTGCTGGTGGAAGTCTCCGTACAGGACCACCCCTTCTTCGAAAGGGACGGAGACCATATCCGGATCCGGCTGCCCATCAGTTTCGACGAGGCGGTCCTGGGCGCCACAGCGGAAGTGCCCACCATTCATGGCGAGAAGGTGAAGATCCGCATCCCTGCCGGCTCCAGCACAGGTAAGACGCTGCGCCTGAAGGGTCAGGGGATCCGCCGGAAGAACAGCTCTGGGGACATGCGCGTGGTTCTTGAAGTGGTCGTCCCGCAAGAGCTTAATGAAGAGGCCGAGGCAGCAGTGCGCGCCTACGCTGCGGCAACCAACGGGGTGAACCCCCGGGAAGGCCTGGAGGCTCAGGCCGCGTTGTAAGTGGTGAAGGGAGGTGGAAGACGTGTCATACGCCAAAGTGCGCATTCGGGAGAACGTCGCGGAATACGGTGAGGACCCCAGGATGTTGGCTGCGACCCACCGCCATGATCCACTCTTTGTCATTTCCGTGGCGGCTGAGCTGGCAGACATGCATCCGCAGACTCTTCGCCAGTACGATCGTCTCGGACTGGTGACTCCGCGACGCCAGGGGGGCAGACATCGCCGTTATTCCCCGTACGACATCGAGCAGCTGCGGCAGATCCAACAGCTGAGCCAGGAGGGTGTCTCGCTGGAAGGGATCCGCCGGATCATTGCATTGCAGAACCGGGTCGAGGAGCTCGAAGAGCAGGTCAGTGATCTCCGCCATACTTTGCGCAAAGCCCACCGGGACTCCGGGGGCTCACGGGTCTTCGCCGTCGGGTCCCGGGGTGAGGTCGTCACAGTGGCTCGCGGTCAGCGGCCGCGCCCGATCGGCCGGGAACTCATTGTCTGGCGCTCCGCCAGGTAATCTTCCGCGCGCGTCCGCCGGAGACAAATCTCCGCCCCGTAGAATTGCCAGGTGAAAATGTGGAGGTGGGCAGGTGTCGTCGCTGGCGGCGCGGTGCTGACCCTGCTGAGCTCCTGCGGGGGTGAGGACGAGCGCGCAGAAATCGCCGAGGCGGCGGAGACTTTGGCCGCGGCCCTCTCCAGCGGAGACTTCTCCGAGGTGCACTTCAGGTCTGGTCAGGCCTCCACTCTCGCTACTGCGGCGGAGAACCTGCATGAACCCTTCACCGAGCTCACTCCCGAAGTTCGGGTGGCCCAGACTCAGGTGCAGGAGCCGGCCGAAGATTCCGTCCGCCCCCCGACAGCTGAAGTGACCTTTGATCACAGCTGGGATCTCGAGGAAATCGGCGTCGACGGTGAGAAATGGGAGTACTCCACCCATGCGGACTACGTCTATGACCAGGATTCGGACACCTGGCTTCTGGAGGGCGAGACCGAGCTGATCCTTCCTGACTATGCCGGCCACGAGACGGTGAGCCTATCCACCACCGGGGCAGACCGCGGACGGATTATGGACGGTACCGGGCGCGCCATGGTCTACAACCGTTCAGTGGTGCGGATCGGCCTGGACAAGTCGCAGCTGGACTCCGAAGAGAGCCAAACGGAGGCCGCCCAGGAGCTGGCTGATGTGATCGGGATCGACGCCGCAAGCTATACGGAGAAGGTCCGCGCCTACGGCGAGGAGGCGTTCGTCGAAGCCATTGTGGTGCGCACCGAGGGTGGGCATGTCACTGCAGCCGACGTGGAGGACCTGCCCGGGGTGCACCTGGTCTACGACGAAATGCCGCTGGCGGAGAGCTCGGACTTCGCCCCCCAGCTGCTGGGCCGAGTCGGTGACGTCACCGCAGAACACCTGGAAGCTGACCCCACCCTGCGGGTCGGGGACACCGTGGGAGTCTCCGGAATTCAGTCGGTCCATGACTCGACCTTGCGCGGCAGCCCCGGCGTCAACATTACCGTTGGCCCCTCTGTGCGCTACTCGGTGGATCCCCAGCCAGGAGATGACGTCCAGACTGGCCTGCTTCCCAGAGTGCAGGACCTGGCTCAGGAGATCGCCGACGCGCAGGATGTGACCACCGCCCTGGTGGCCATCCGTCCCTCGACCGGGGCGATCATCGCCTCGGCCACTCACAACCCTGATGCGCCGCAGGTCAATACTGCTATTGAGTCCACGTTTGCCCCTGGCTCCACATTCAAAATGGTCTCCGCCTTGGCCATGCTGCGGGACGGGATGAGCCCCACCTCGAGTGTGCCGTGTCCCAACTCGGTCACCGTCCACGGCCAGCAGTTCCGGAACGTGGCTGGCTTCCAAGACCAGTATGTAGGGCACATCCCGTTCAACACGGCAGTGGCCGTCTCCTGCAACACCACCTTCGCTGGGGCGTGGAATCGAGTCAGCTCCGCAGAGCTCGTGGAGGCAGCCCGTGACTTAGGCATGGACAACGACGTCGGCATCGGCGTGCCGGCCATCAAGGCTCGGGTTCCCGAAGATGCTGACCTGAACCTCCATGCGGCCAATCTCTTCGGTCAGGGAACCGTGGAGACCTCGACGCTGGGGATGGCCGCAGCCGCTGCGTCCATTGCGGACGGCCGGACGGTGCATCCCTGGTTGGTGGAGCGGGAGGACGAGCCTGACGGGAACGGTCTCAGCGAGCGAGAGGGTGAGCAGCTGCGCGAACTGATGCGCGGCACCGTGCAATACGGCACGTTGCGTGATCTGGACCCGATCCCTGGCCCCACCGTCTACGCCAAGACCGGCACTGCTGAGGCAGGCTCTGGCGATGACTCGTATTCGCACACCTGGGTGATCGGCTCCCAGGGTGACCTCGCCGTCGCGGTCTTCCTGGAGGAGGGGGAGTGGGGGTCCTCGACCAACGGGCCGCTGATGCGTGAGTTCCTGGTGGGAGCACGTGAGATCCTTGCCGATCAGGACAGCTAGACTCACTCCCTATGGCTGAGAAGCATTTCCGCAGAACCTTATCTTTTGTGCGCCGCAGCAACCGTCTCAAACCCAGCTATCAGCGGGCCTGGGATGCAGCGCTGGGCCAGGAGCTCCTGGACATCCCGCACGGAGAGCGGGACACCGCGGTGGCAGAAGGGTACCGGGTGGACTGGCGCGCCGAGTACGGCCGCACCGTCCCATTGATCCTTGAGATCGGCTCCGGCTCCGGAGAGGCGGTGGCAGCGGCCGCCGCGGCTAACCCAGAGACGGACTTCCTGGCCGTGGAGGTCTACCGCCCCGGCGCTGCCCAACTGGCAGCCCGTATCCGCCGGGAGGGCCTGACCAATGTGCGGGTCGCCTGTCTGGACGCTGTGGAGGTCGTGGACAAGCTGCTTCCGCCGGGGCTGCTCTCCGAACTCTGGGTCTTCTTTCCCGACCCGTGGCACAAGGCGAAGCATAAGAAGCGGCGGCTGATTCAACCGAGCTTTGCGGAGAAGGCCGCCCGGGTCATCGCCCCGACCGGAGTGTGGCGCCTGGCCACCGATTGGTCAGATTATGCGGTGCAGATGCGCGACGTCATAAGTGCCTCCCCGGCATTCCGCAACCCCCATGCCGGTCAGCGGGCGGGAGAGGAGTCCCCCTTGACCAAAGTCCGCAGCGGTGACCTTGACGCCGCGAGCCTGGGAAAAGAGACGCACCCTCTGCCATTGGAGCAGGCGTTGGATTCTGCAGGCGGTTGGGCGCCGAGATTCGAGGCACGAGTGGTGACGGACTTTGAGCAGAAGGCCCTGGAGGCCGGCCGGATGATCTTTGACCTCAGCTTCGTCCGTCAACCCTGACGGTCACAGGGCCAGCCGATAGCCTCGTTTGACCACGGTCTGGACCGCGCAGGGGTCCGGCAGCGCCTGGCGCAGTCTGGAGATCCACATTTCAAGACCGTGGACGGACCCACACTCTGGAAGCACCCCCAGCAGGGACTCGCGTGAGATGACTGCGCCGCGGGCCTTGACCAGCGCGCGCATCACTGACATCGGCCCGGCAGCCAGCTGCACCGGCTGCGCGCCGGGAAGGTGAACCACATTGCCAATGATCTCCACCGTACCGCCGGAGGTGCGGAGACATAGATAGTGCTCCTCACCCCAGGCGTCCTCGGTAAGCCCCGTCATTCTCGACCTCCTCGCGGATCAGCGTAGAACAAGGTGGTTACCGCCCTTTGTCGAGGATGTGAACCCAGGATGTCCGATTTCTCACGCGAAGACCTGGTACCGCCCGGGGCATCGGCTTTTTCTGTGAGGACGCCCCAATGTTGCGAACGATTTGCAGTTGTTCTTGCCAGTTGTTGATAATAATTCACATGAACATGAAGAGGTCTCTACTGTCCCTTGCGCTGCTTTCGTCCCTCGTGCTCTCCGCATGCGGCGACACCACCGATGATGCGGACCAACCCGATGATGCTGACGCGGAAGCCACAGGCGCGGATGACGGTGGTGGCGAAGAGGGTACCGAGAATGAGGATGAGGAGACGGAGGAACTCGAAGAGACCGAACCGGTGGAGCCCTCCGACCGTGAAACCCGCCAGGTGGGCGGGCCGGAGCCGCGGCTGGTAGTGACCCACGACGGTGGGGTCGCAGTGCTCGATGGTGTCAGCACTGAGCTCCTGGGCAACTTCGCGGTGGAAGCCTCAGCGCGGGTGAGCGAGGCTGGCGACGGACGGCACGCGTTCATCGCAGAGGAGCAGAGTTTCCGACTCCTTGATGTGGGGACCTGGGGGGCTCCGCACGGTGACCATAATGACTACTTCACTACTGACCCGGTGCTGACAGATACGAGCATAGAGGGGGAGTCAGCTGCCCATATGTCCTCACATGGCCGCATGGGCACCGTGTTCTTCGACGGGTCCGGCGAGTACCACTGGTTCCAGCTGGAGGACCTTGACGCAGAGACGGAGCTGGAGACCGAATCCGCCGAGTCAGAGGGGACTGACGAAGGCCTCGCTGTAGTCCTTGATGACGGTTCCCGGGTGCACGCGTCAGGGGCCGACACGGATGCGCGCGTGGTCGATGCTGACGGCGAGGAGAGGGCTCGCAGCCAAGACTGCCCTGGCATTGAAGGTCAGGCATCCGGGCCAGAAGGCGTACTTGTCCTCGGATGCGAGGACGGCGTGCTGGTCTGGACCGGTGACGACTTTGAGAAAATCGAAACCGGGGAGGAACGATCGGGCATTGGCCACTTGGTGGGGTCCGAGGAGTCCCCTGTCTTCCTGGGTGACTACCGCACAGCGGAGGACGGGCCGATGACCGAGGTGGCGTTGGTCAACACTTCCTCCGGTGAAATCACTACCACCAGCGTGGACGTGTCCTACGAGGCGCGGAACCTGCAGCGCGGGCCCGACGGCGAGGCACTGGTGCTGACCGACGACGGTCAACTGCACATCATCGATGCGGACAGTGGGGAACATCTCGAACATCTGCAGGTCGTCGAGGAGTGGACTCAGGCGGAGGGCTCTGAAGTGCCGAGCCCCACTATTGGTGCCAGTGGGGATCTCGTCTATGTCACCGACCCTGAAGCTCGGCAGATCCATATTGTGGATCTCACCGAGGGGGAAGTGATCGTCAGCGGTGATCTGGACTTCGTGCCGAATGACTTCGTGGTCGTCGACGGTCGGCCCATCGAAGGTGTCTCGGAGGAGTACGACGGGGATCATGAGGACCACGGCCACGAGGACCACGATCATGACGATCACGGGCACGACGATGAGCATGATCATGGACATGACAATGAGGAGCACGGCCACGACGAGCACGGCCACGACGATCATCACGACGATGATGAGCATCACGATCACTGAGGGACCCTTGCGGGAAGACCTCCCGGCGTTGCTGTGTTGTGGAAACGGTGAAGGGAACCCACATACACACGGTGCAGTGCAGGGATACCGCTGAGAGGCGGGACCCTGCGGGGGTCCCGAGGTCGGCGCCGTCTCTGAGTCCCGCTGCGGGGACCTGGGCTCTGGTCACGTGGTAACAGGCCGCAGGAGACTGGTCATTTCCGGCCTGCTCACCGCTCCGGTAGTCATCTGGGCGGTGGTGCCAGCCAGTCAGTTGGACTACTGGGCCTGGGTGTCTCTCGCCCTGAGTCTCACTGTGGTATTCGGGGCCGGGTGGCCGGTTCATTCAGGTGCGGCACAGAGTGCCCGGCGGGGTAGGGTCACCACGGACACCCTCGCTTCTGCGACCACCGTGGCGGTTCTGGGCTTGTCCCTGCACGCACTTATCTTGGGTGATCTCCGCGATCCCGCAGCGCGACAGCCGTGGCTACCCCTCGCCCATCCGTGGTGGACGGCGGCCGATGCGGGTGGTACCGACCGGGCCTACTTCGAGGTGGCGGCGGTAGTGACCACTGTGGTGCTGTTGGGCCGCTATCTCGGAAACCGGGCGGGGGTCCCGCCGGGTGAGGTGGGGTGGCCCACAGCGAAATCTGAGCCCCCATCCGCCGCATCACCTCGGGTTGCATCACAGGACGACTTTGCGCCGCGTCATCATCCCTGCGGGGCCTTCGTGCCCTCGATGTTGCTGGTGAGCACCCTGACTGCGGGCCTGTGGCTTACCTTCGGCGCCACACATCAGGCGGCGATCACAGCAGCCGTCGCTGTGCTGGTCGTGGCCTGTCCTGGTGTGTTGGCGCTGGGCGTCGCGACTGCTCTGCTTGCCGGAGCTCGGCGAAGTGCGCAGCAGGGAATCCGGATCAGACATCCGGCAGTGCTGACAGCGGCCACAAGGATTGACACTGTGGTGATGTCCAAGACCGGTACCGTGACGACCGGGCACATGCAGCTCACCGCGCTGCTTTCCGCCCGGCACGGGGGTGATCAAGACGCCGAACCGTCTCTGCTCCGCTTGGCCGGGAGTCTCGAGACGGGCTCTGAGCACCCGATTGGACGGGCAATTGTGGCCGCCGCACAAGAGGCTTTCGGCTCCCACAGCGGCCGCCTGCCGCAGCCGCAGAACGTCCGGCAGCACCACGGCATGGGGGTCTCCGGGGACGTCGAGGGTCACCGGGTCATCGTCGGGCGTCAACGCTTCATGACGGCATGCGGTGTGGACCTTCCCGATGCCGTCCGAGACCTGCTGACAGAAGCACAGAATCACGGCAGCACGACTGTCCTGGTAGCCATCGACGGGGCGTTCTCCGGCGTCCTCATCTTGTCCGACACGGTGCAGGAGTCCTCGACTGAGGCCCTCGAGGTGCTGACGAGACTAGGTGTGGAGCCGCTGCTGCTGACCGGTGACAACGAAGGTGCCGCTCGTCGGGCGGCGGCAGCGGTCGGCATTGGCACCGTGGTGGCTGACGCCCCGCCGCAGGAAAAGGTGGCCCTCGTCAAGACGCTCCAGGCTCAGGGCCGGGCGGTGGCGGTCATAGGTGACTGCGTCGAAGATGCTGCCGCGCTGGTCCAGGCTGACCTTGCGATCGGCCGAGGCGTGGATCCCGGAGGCGGCACCACAGCGGATCCAGTGGGTGCTGGTATCACTGTGGCTCGAGGTGACCTGCGCTCTGCAGCTGATGCCGTGCTGCTGTGCCACCGCACCCTGCGCACGGTCCGCACCAGCATCTTCCTCACGTGGACGTACTACGCTGCAGCCACACCTCTGGCTGCTTTCGGACTGCTCAACCCCAGCGCGGCGTCGGCAGTGATGGTGCTGGCAGGATTCGGTGTAGTCGCGCGCTCTTCCCGCCTGGGACGGTGTCAGATGGCCGGTCCCCGTCGGCCTACACTGACCGAGTGATTACTCCTGCGCACGGTGTCGTGCTGATGCTTGTGGGGAGTCTGGCGATGGCCGGTTCAGCCTCCATCATCTTCAACCTGGACGCGGAGCCGATGACGGTGGCGGCCTTCCGGTGCCTGCTGGCGGTACCGATGCTGCTGCCGTTGGTGATCTGGGAGATGCGCCGTGTGGACTACCGGCAGGCGTTGCCGCGCGCCACCGTCATCGGAGCAGTGGTGGGTGGGGTGGCCATCGGCGTGGACTACAGCTTTTACAACACCGCCATCGGTCTGATCGGACCGGGACTGGCAACAGTGCTGATCAACCTCCAAATTGTCTTCCTGCCGCTGATCGCGTGGCTGATTGAAGGTGTGCGGCCCATGAAGCAGCTGGCGGTCATTGTGCCGCTGATGGTCGCCGGAGTCGCCCTGACTGCAGGAGCTTTCAGTCAAACGGAGCTGAACCTATTCGGGGTGGCCGCAGGCCTGATCGCCGGAGCCGGCTATGCGACGTACTTAGCAATCATCCGCCGCAGCGCCCCGCCAACTTTGCGCCCGGCGCCCTTCACCGTGCTGGCCATCGTCTGTCTGGCCTCGGGGCTGACTGCAGGCACCGGGGCCGTGGGCTCCGGACGGTTCGATGTCCCGGCCCAAGTCTCGGAGTGGGCCTGGCTTGTGGCGCTGGCATTCATCGGTCAGGTCGTGGTGTACCTGTGCTTCAACATCGCGATGACCGGTCTCAACGAGATACTTACCAGCACCCTGATGCTGACCAGCCCAATCTTCGCCATCGTGCTGGGGTTCCTGCTCTTTCAAGACGCCCCCAGTGCCGGGCAGCTGCTGGGCTGTGCCACGATTATCGCCGGCGCCTGGTGGACCGCTGCGGCCCAGCGTCACTCCCGGTAATCTACCGGGATGACGACGACACCACCCGAGGTGAGGCCCCACGGGCAGTACTTCTGCGCCGTCTCAGGGACGTTCTATCGGGCGACTTGAGGCCATAGGCTCACACGGCGTGATCGACCCCAGCCGGCGCCGACCGGGGCTGTGGCACTTAGCGCTCTTTCGGTGGAATGAAGCGGGAGCCCCTCAGGTACGGCTCCAGCGTTGAGCCCATCAGCCTGCCAAGCCACGTGGTGGTGAGGAGTACAGATCCCGCAGGATTCCCTCCAGTGAGTGCAGCCCCCTGAGACTATGACCCCGCGGCCAGCACAGCCGCACCTCCGCCCGAGGCGCATCGTTGATGGGCGCATAGCGAACTCCTATGGGGCGGTGCTGCTCGGCGGTGGCGCGGGTGGCTACGCCGACGCCGCGCCCGGCAGCGATCGCGTCCAGCCACTGGTCCATGCCCTCGACGTCGAATGCCCGCAATGGACCGAACCCGCCGGGCCACAGATTGAGGTCCAGATCCGAGCGAGAGTTGACCACCAGGGGGCGGCCGGCGAACTCTTTGAGCTTCACACTCCGCCGTCTGCCCCAGAGGTCGTTGTCGGCGCACGCGGTCACCAGCTGTTCCGTACCTACGACGGTGCTCTGATACGTGGTGGGATCCGGTGCCCTGCGCAGCACAGCCGCATCGGTCAGTCCCTCCGCCATGCCCCCGAGTGCGCCCTGGGCGTGAATCAGTCTCAAGTCAACGTCCGGCTCCACTTCCCGCCACTTCCGCTGCAGAGCAGGAGTGTGCCGTCCGGCGGCGGACGCTATATACCCCAAGCGCATCATATGGTCTCCACGAACCGCCGACTCGATGGAATCCGCAAAAGCCAGCAGGTGCCGACCCCGCTCGACCGCCAGCCGGCCCTCAGAGGTCAGAGTGGTGCGCCGCGAGCTGCGGACCACGAGTTGCACCCCCCAACTGGCTTCCAGAGTGCGCAGGACGCGCGAGACCTGCGGCTGTGAAATGCCCAGTTCTAGTGCGGCGTCGGTGATGGTCCCAGCTTCTGAGATGGCGACCAAGCACTGGATATGGCGCAGTTCCCATTTCATGCACTTAGCGTATATGAGCGTCGTGGTCTGCATTTCTTACTCCCAGCGAAGCGGCGCAGAATGCCTTTATGCGCGACTGGATACAAGGGCGGCCAGGCCGGGGCTTCGCTGTGATCGCCACCAGCGCGCTGAGCACCCAAACTGGCGCGGCAGTCGGTTCCCTCGCCTTCGGGACCCTCGGCCCCTTGGGCGTGGTGGCGATCCGTCAGATGGCCGCCGCCCTGGTGTTGTGCTCGGTTGCCCGGCCCGCACTGCGGCGATTCACGGCGGCTCAGTGGAAGCCGGTGGCGCTGCTGGCGTTCTTCTTCGCGGCGATGAACGCTGCGCTGTACACCGCATTGGACCGCGTGGGCCTCGGCACAGCAGTCACCATTGAGTTCCTGGGTCCGTTGGCGGTGGCAGTCTGGTCCTCACGCAGAGGCAGGGATTTGCTGGGGGTGGTCGTGGCGCTGATCGGGGTCATTCTGCTCACCCGGCCCAGTCCCACCACAGACTTCTTCGGCATCGGGGTAGCTCTGATCGCCGCGGGGTGCTGGGCCGGCTATATCCTCACCAATCGGGTCGTCGGCACCAGGGTCCCCGGTGTCCAGGGCACAGCAGCCGCCACAGTGCTTTCCTCACTCGGAATGATTCCGGTGCTGGTGCTGGTCATAGGGCACGCACAGCCGCCCTGGCAGGCGTATCTCTTGGCATGTGCCGCTGGACTGCTGGCCACTGCCGTCCCCTATGCCCTGGACCTGGTGGTGCTGCGCCAGGTGAGCCCGTTGATCTTCGGTGTGGGCATGTCCCTGCACCCGCTCTTCGCTGCCACTATTGGGATGCTGCTGCTGAGTGAGCAGCTGCCGGTCATTGCGTGGGCGGGCATTGTCCTGGTGGTGCTCAGCAATGGGCTCACTCTCCCCGGGCCCCGTTCGGCGGCTGGTGCTGCCCCCGGTCTGCGGCTGCGCAGAGGGCGCCGCAGGGGACCTGCGCCGGAAGCCGCTATCCGCTGATACCGTCACTGCCATGGACATCCGAATCTCCGCCTACGCCGTCATCACCGACAGTGACAACCGCATGCTGCTGCCGCACTGGATGGAGCAGGGGTTCGGGTCGGGCTGGACGGTGCCCGGCGGCGGCATCGACCCTGGAGAGGACCCTGCTGACGCGGTGGTCCGCGAGGTATTCGAGGAATCCGGATATCAAGTGGAGGTGGCTGAGCTGCTGGGCATTGATAATTTGGTGATCCCGGGGGAACGCCGGACCCCATCGTCCGGCCGTCGCGGCATCGCGCTGCAGAACTTGCGGATTGTCTACCGCGCACACATCACTGGCGGCGAGCTCACTGTTGAGACCGACGGCTCCACCAACGACGTCGCCTGGTTCACTCCTTCGGAGATAGACCGTCTGGACCGCGTTTCGCTGGTGGATACGGCCCGCCGGATGGCCGGGGTGATCAGCTGAGCAGCGGTTGAGCTGAGTCCCATATCTCCCGAAACGCGGGGATGAGCGAGGCCACCAGCAGTAGCGCCATCACAATGTTGAAGGCTCTCATGTGAGCTGGGCGGGAAATGACCCGGCCCGCCCCCACCCCCAGCAGCGCCCACGCCACGGTGCACGGGGTGCTGAACACCAGCGCGAGGCCGGCGATGACGAGGACTTCTGCGAAAAAGGAGTTCCAGAAGCCGGTGTAGGTGGACACCGCCGCCACCACCAGGGTCCACGCTTTGGGGTTGACGAACTGAAACAGCGCCATCTGGGTAAAGCTTGGCGGTCGTCCCCGGCCGCGGGCACTGACATCTGTCGGTGCAGTCGCAATGTGCCATGCCAGCCACAAGAGGTACAGCGCCCCGACCGGTCGCAGAACGTCCAACACCCAGGGCCACTGCGCCAGGACCCCGCCCAATCCACCACCCACCAGGATCAGCATCGCGGGAAATCCCACGTTGACGCCTGCAATGCAGGGCACAGTCCGTCTGAGTCCATAGTTGGCCCCAGCGGCCATGGCGATGGTGTTATTCGGCCCCGGTGTGCCAGCACCGGCGATGAAGAACAGGATGATCGGCAGGAAAGTCGTCACTATGCACAATCTACTTGTTCCCTCCCGGTGAAGCCCCCCGCCCGGCAGAGCTTCCCTCAGTGTGAGAGACGGTCCCATTGGGCGGCGTCGAAAGCCTCGGGTGCCAACGCTGACATGTGCCGCACCGCATTGTCCTGCTTCAGCCGCCAGACCCGAACCGCCTCCTGCGCCCGGCCGGCCAGCAGCGCGGCGAGAATGCGCCGGTCATCGCTGATCAGCCGCTCAGCTGCGGGGGAGTAGTCCAGCTGGAGCACTGAAATGAACATGCGTACCCGCAGGGTGAGAGCGTGGAAACTCCGAGCGGACTGGGTCAGTCCGGAGGCCTCGGCCAGCTCTTGTTGAAAGCGCAGATCTGCCTCGCCGGCGTCCATCCTTGTGCCTTGTCTTGCCACCGCCTCCAGGGCACCCAGAGCCAGACGTGCCGGCAGGAGCCGATGCTTGGGTTGGCCTGCGCAGGCGCGCAGTATCACCATCCCCACGTGCAGCCTGGAGGCATAGAGGTCAATGACATCAGCACCGGTGAGTTGTGGAATCCGGAAACCTCGTTCACTGAAAGTCAGCAGTCCGTCATCGGCGAGTTGGCGCATACCCGTCCGAATAGTGGCCGGATCCAGGCCCAGCCGTTGTGACATCGCCGAAACGCTGATCCGGTCCCCGGGGGTGAACCCGGAGTCAGTCATCTCCTTGCGCAGCGCCACCGCGATTTGCTCGGTCGCAGAGAGCTCCACCCGCGGCAGCCACCTGCTGCGCTCGGAACGCCCCGGTGAGGGAAATTCGGCCACCGTGAGCCGATTTGAGTCAGAAGTCACAGAAGTTTCCGTCGACCCCTCCCCGCGCACCCATCGGACACCGTGCAGCCCCCGGCCGGCCCGCGCAGCGAGCTGGTGCAGCAGCTCCGCAGGGAGAGCGGATGACGAGGGTTCGCAGGCACTGAGCAGGTGCGCCACTCGCGCCAAGAAACTCTCCCACGGCACCTGACCCGGGACCCAACGCGCCACCCCACCACAGGGCATCTCGGAGGCGGGCTGGGACTCGGTGGTCCGTTCTGTGGTCCAGGCGGCGGCCCCAGAGACCCACAACGCTGCCATCACTGCCGCCGCGCGCCGCTCAAAGAGCCGGCGACGAGCCGCGCTGGGGGTCTCCACGGGGGCGAAACGAAGCCTGATCTGGGGGAACTCCACCAGAAACTCCACCAACTGCAGCGGCCCCGCTTCCGGCGATGTCGCGTCATGAACGCAGTCAGCGACCGGTTCTGCTGGACCACCGAGTGTGGCGGGATGGCGGATTCGGGCCACAGCCCGTGAGGTCAGGCTTTGACTCAGTCCCGTCAACTCCGCGAGGCTGCGCGTGGAGTAGGCGGGGGTGCCCACTCGGGGCCCGGCGGTGGCCAACACGCTGGCCACGATGTCATCAGCGGTCTCCTGCATGCGGGGGCGGCCCCGCGGAGGCGGTGTCATAGGCACCATTGAAGCACTTTTGACTCAAAAAGAAGAGGGGGCGGCGTCGTACTCTTCCGCTCACCTGACCCAAGCTCACACACTGGAAGGCAAGCCCCCCGGTGACCAGCGAAGGAGCAAACCATGGCAGAGCAGGTTCAGACACGTCCCGTGCGCGAGGAACTGCGCGAACTGTCGGATGCTGCCGCGGCGAAGGTGCGCCAGTGGATGCATAAGACCGAAGCTTCCGGAGCCAAGCCGCACAAATCCGCCCAGCTGCTTTCGGCGGTGCTCTCGCATCCCACCGGCCTGGACTTCACGGTCGGATTCGTCGACCGCGTCATCCGCACCGAGGACCCCAAAGCAGCGGCACAAGCGCTGGGTGAGTTGGGGTCGTTGGCTCCGGACACGCTGAGCCGACTGGACCGCGCGCAGATCCACGCCGGGTCCACGCTGGGTCAGCTGCTTCCCCATGCGGTGGTCCCCGCCGCGCGGAAGCGGATGCGTTCCATGGTGGGGCATATGGTGGTCGACGCCCGTGACAAGCAGTTCGGGCAGGCGGTGAAACAGATCAAGAAACAAGGCAACCGGCTCAACATCAACCTACTCGGGGAAGCGGTTCTCGGTGAGGACGAAGCGGCCAAGCACCTCGACGACACCTACCGGATGCTGCGCCGCGACGATGTGGACTACGTGTCCATCAAGGTCTCCTCCATCGCCTCGCAGATCTCCATGTGGGGGTTCGAGGACACCGTGAACTATGTGGTCGAACGCCTCATCCCGCTGTACAAAGAAGCCGCTGAAGCCCCCGCAGGCTCCAAGTTCATCAACCTCGATATGGAGGAGTACCGGGACCTGCGGCTGACCATTGCCGTGTTCAAGCGGCTGCTCTCACAACCGGAGATGAAGTCCTACGAAGCCGGCATTGTCATTCAGGCCTATTTGCCCGACGCGCTGGCGGCGGTGCAGGAGCTGACGGAGTTCGCGAACGCACGCGCCGATGCCCAAGGGGCGGGCATCAAGATCCGGTTGGTCAAAGGCGCGAATCTGGCCATGGAGCGCGTCCATGCGGATATCCACGACTGGCCGGTGGCCACGTGTGAATCCAAAGAGGCCACCGACGCCAACTACAAGCGGGTGCTGCACTGGCTGCTCACCGCCGATCGGATGCGCGGGGTGCGTCTGGGAGTGGCCGGGCACAATCTCTTTGACATCGCCTTCGCCCACCTGCTCGGTGTCCAGCGCGGAGTCTCCCAGCGCCTGGAGTTCGAGATGCTGCAGGGCATGGCCGCCGAGCAGCAGGGTCCGATCAGCGAAGACGTCGGCCAACTTCTGCTGTACGTTCCGGCCGTGCGGCCAGCGGAATTCGACGTCGCGATCTCCTACCTGGTCCGCCGTTTGGAGGAGAACGCCGCGAGCGAGAACTTCATGTCAGGCATCTTTGAGTTCTCTCCCGGATCAGAGGTCTTCCAGCGCGAGGAGGCGCGCTTCCGCGCCTCCGTACAGACACTGGCTGAGATTCTTGACAGCGACGACGCCGCCCCCGGCCCAGCCCATACCCAGGACCGGCTGACCGAAGCGGACCAAGCTCCCGGTGACTACAGCGACGGAATCCCCGCCTTCGTCAACGAACCCGACACCAACCCCGCGCTGGAGGCGAACCAGCGCTGGGCCGAACAGGTGGTTCACCGCGCCACGGCCTCGTGGCTGACGGAACAGTCCAAGCCCCAGCAGCTCAGTGCCGAGGACGTCGACCCGCTGGTGGCCCGGATGCGCTCAGCTGCCGAGCAGTGGGCGGGACGGCCCGCCGCAGAGCGGGCCGCGGTGCTCTACCGAGCGGCCGATATCATGTCCGCACGCCGCGGGCACCTAGCCTCGGTGGCTGCCGCTGAGGTCGGCAAGGCGGTGGCCCAATCCGACCCGGAAATCTCGGAAGCCATCGACTTCATGCGCTACTACGCCCATTCGGCGCTAGCTCTGGAAACGGTCAAGCATGCGGAGTTCACTCCGGACCGGCTGGTGATGATCACCCCACCGTGGAACTTTCCGCTGGCGATCCCCACCGGCGGAACTGTCGCTGCGCTTGCTGCCGGTGCGGCGGTCATCCATAAGCCCTCCAACCCCACACCGCAGTGTTCCATGGCGATTCTGGAGTGCCTATGGGAGGCTGGGGTGCCTCGCGAGGTGCTCCACGGCATCTATCCGGATGAGCGAGAGACGGGCCGGAAGCTCATTTCTCATCAGGGGGTGGACCGCATCATCCTCACCGGAGCCTCGGAGACCGCCGCGATGTTCCGCTCCTGGAAGCCGGAGCTGAATATCAATGCCGAAACCTCCGGCAAGGATGCCATGATCATCACTCCCGCAGCGGACCGGGACCTGGCGGTGGCCGATTTGGTCAACTCGGCCTTCGGTCACGCCGGCCAGAAATGTTCGGCAGCGTCCTTAGGCATCCTGGTCGGCAGCGTCTACAGTTCGGAGCGGTTCCGACGCCAGCTGATCGATGCCGCTCAGTCGCTGATCGTGGACTGGCCGCAGAACCTCGCCGCCACGGTGGGTCCGCTCACCGAGCTCCCCAGTGACAAGCTCGACCGTGCGCTGACCACGCTGGAGCCCGGGGAGTCGTGGCTGCTGCAGCCCAAGCAGCTTGATGAGACCGGCAAACTCTGGAGCCCCGGCATCAAGACTGGAGTCAAGCCGGGCAGCTTTTTCCATCTGACCGAGGTCTTCGGGCCCGTCTTGGGGCTGATGGAGGCCAAGGACCTCGACGAAGCGATCGCGCTGCAGAACCAAGTAGATTTTGGACTCACCGGGGGAATCCACTCACTGGAGACTCAAGAGGTCGCGCAGTGGCTGGACGAGGTCCAGGTGGGTAACGCCTACGTCAACCGTGGGATCACCGGGGCGATCGTGCAGCGGCAGCCCTTCGGCGGGTGGAAGGCCTCGTCGGTGGGGCTGGGGTCCAAAGCGGGCGGTCCCAATTACGTGATGCTTTTCGGCACCTGGCGTGATGCGGCCGAGAAGGCACCCACCATCCTGTCTGAGCCCGCCAACTCCGCAGTGGCCGAGCTCGTCGATGCTGCAGAGCACCACGACCTGCTCTCCGAGACGGACCTGCAGTGGCTGAAACGTGCGGTCGCGGACGATGCGGTGTGGTGGGAGCAGGAGTTCGGAGCCGCGAAGGACCCCACCGGACTGCACGCCGAGGCCAATATTTTCCGTTACCTGCCGGAGCAGGTCCTGCTGCGGGTCAGCCAGGATGCTGAGCCTCATCTGGTGCTGCGGACCGCCGCGGCCGCGCTGACCGCCGGGTCAACACTCCATCTCTCGGTCGCGCCCAAGCTCACCAAGGCCACCAAGAAAGCGGTGAGCCAGCTCAGTGATCACCGGGTCAGCATCACCAAGGACGACGACGCCGCATTCGCGACCAAGCTCGCTCGGGGAAAGCATGACGCCGACGGTGGGATCAGAGTGCGGGTCATCGGCAGCCTCGCCTCCGCTGTCCGCGAAGCCGTGGCACACCGTCCAGAGGTGGCGCTGCTTGATGACCCGGTCACCGCGTCCGGTCGTGTGGAGTTGCGCTACTGGGTGAAGGAGCAGTCGATCTCCATGACCCTTCATCGGTTCGGCAATCCCTCGAAGGCATTCGGCGAACTGGCTGAACAGCTGAAGCGCTGAGATCACCTGCAGGGCCAGGCCCCTTCCCAGCGCGGTGTAGGCTCACCCCGGCGTGGACAAGCAGTAGGATTTCTGGGGCCGTGATGTCTGGACGTGAGGACGAGACCAGTGAGGGCAGACAAGTCGTGAGAAGACAAGATAAGTCCACACCGGTGCGCTGCTGCAACGTCACACACGGGGCCGCCTGGTGACGGATGTACTGCTGACTGATGTGCACGCCGCCGGTGAGGGGCGGCCGCTGGATGTGCTGATTCACAATGGCGTCGTTTCGGCAGTCACACCGGCAGGCGAGCTGAAGTCTGCGCGCCGCGTCGAGCGCCACGACGCCGCCGGCCGGACCCTGTTGCCTGGTCTATGGGACCATCATGTGCACTTCACGCAGTGGACCATCCAGCGGCAGCGGCTGGACCTGACAGGCACCGAATCAGCTCAGCAGGTGTTGGCGCTGGTTTCCGAAGGTGCCCGTGCCAGTGCTGGTAGAAGAGTGGTGGGGTTCGGGTTCCGCGACGGCTTGTGGGACGAGCCTCCCAGCCTGAACGCCCTTGATGATGCGACCGGACCGGTGACCGCGGTGCTGATCAGCGCCGATCTGCACTCCCTCTGGCTCAACAGTGCAGCTCAGCAGGAACTGGGGGTGCGTACCGACGGCTCGGGCATCCTCAGAGAGACCGAGGCCTTCGCAGTGCTGGAGAAGCTGGACTCCGCGGCAGACCTGACCACTGCGGACTACCAGCAGACTGCCGCCGCCGCTTCAGCCCTCGGGGTCGTCGGAGTAGTGGACTTCGAGAATGACGACAATGTGGCGCTCTGGCCCCAGCGGGTGGACGCCGGGGTGGACTCCCTGCGCGTGGAGATCTCCGCATGGCCGGACAAGCTCGCCGGAGTCATCGACCGGGGAGTGAAGACCGGTGACCTGCTGGATCGGCGCGGGCTGGTGCGCATGGGGCCGCTGAAAGTGATTGTCGATGGCTCCCTGAACACGCGCACCGCGTGGTGCTGGGACCCCTACCCAGGAGTCCCGGCCGCCCACCCCCATCGCTGCGGCGTCGAAGCGGTGCCCATCGAAGCATTGGCCGAATTGATGACGAGTGCGAAGGGCGCTGGGATCGCCGCGGCCATCCACGCCATCGGCGACCGGGCCAATACTGAAGTGCTCAACACGTTCGAACGGCTGGGCATGAGCGGCACGGTGGAGCACGCACAGCTGCTGCGCCACCATGACATTCCCCGATTCGCCGAGCTCGGCCTGACCGCAAGCGTGCAGCCCGAGCATGCCATGGATGACCGCGACGTCGCCGATGTGTATTGGGAGGGCAGGACCGACCGGGCCTTCGCCCTGCGCTCGCTGCATCAGGCCGGGGCGCCCCTGCGGCTGGGCTCTGATGCCCCAGTGTCTCCGCTGAACCCCTGGATTCAGATTTCGGCTGCCGTGACCCGAAGCCGAGCGGGACGCGCGCCCTGGCACCCTGAGCAGACCATCAGTGTGCGCACCGCGCTGGAGGCTACGACTGGTGGTCGGCTGGCGGTAGAGCCGGGCGACGTCGCGGACCTGATCCTGGTCGAGGACGACCCGTTGACCTGTGACCCGGCCCTGCTCCGAGATATGCAGGTCTCCGCGACCATGCTCGCCGGAGTCTTCACCCACTACGCGCTGTAAGGCACCCGCACTCCGGGTTGCGCCGATCCGGCTGCGGCAATAGCTTAGGTACGCCAATAACATTCGGTCATGCGAATGTTGTCTAATTGTGGGAGAGGTGACACGCCACTGATGCACTCCGCAGCGCTCCCTCCCACTCGCGCCTTCCTGGCCACGGTGTCACGAGTCACCAAGCTGTCCCCGCACTATCTGCGAGTCACTTTTGCCGCGCCGGACCTGAGGAACTTCGGTCCAGCTGGTGCCCCTGAATCACCCCCTGCATGGGACCAGCGCATCAAGTTGTTCCTGCCACGGGCAGACGGCGGCGTTCCGGATATCGGGTTGTTCGATGACCCTCCGGTGCCAGTGACGCAGTGGTACAACGCATGGCGGCAGCTTGACGGTAACCTCCGCAACCCCATCCGCACCTATACAGCACGCCAGATCCGAACCTCCGCGCAGGAGCTGGACGTTGACTTCGTCATCCATGCCGACAAGACCGGTGCCTCCGGACCAGCAGCTACCTGGGCACTAAATGCTCAGCCCGATGATGAGCTGGTGATCATTGGGCCCGACCGGCGTGCTCAACACGTCGATGGGGGAATCGACTTCACCCCGGGAACCGCCCGCGACTTGTTGCTGGCCGGGGACGAAACGGCAGTTCCGGCCATCTGCTCCATTCTTGAAACTCTCCCCGAAGAGTTTCACGGTGAGGCCTTCTTGGAGGTGCCCAGCCACGCGGACATCCTCCCCCTCACGACGCGATCCGGGGTTCGCATTCACTGGCTGCCGCGGGAGGGTGCCCCAGTGGGGGCGTTGCTGAATTCAGCTGTCCAAGCGTGGGGAGAGCGCCGTAAGTCACTCCTGGCCGCTCGAGCGGCGGCCTCGGCTCCTGGCGCCTCCCCTGAGACTGCGCCCCCCGGCGCCCCTCAGGAGCTGCCCGAGGTCGGTGAGGAGGCCGTCCTGTGGGAGACCTCAGCGCCAGAAGGCTTCCAGGAGTACGCCTGGCTGGCCGGCGAGGCGGGGGCCATCACTGGGCTGCGTCGCCACCTGGTCCAAGAACTCGGACTCAGCCGCAAGCAGGTCTCCTTCATGGGGTACTGGAAACTGGGCCGCCCTGGCGCGTGATTCTGCGACATTCGAAGGGACACGGGCCGGCAGCTGGACAGCTGTCCCCCTGAATGTCGCAGAACACGGCTCAGGCGTCGGGTGAATGGCACAATCGAGGGGATATCGCGGCAAATGCTGGGCGGTGTCCCATCGAATGTCCCCCGTGGGAGAATAAGCGGGATGTCTGAGAAAAAAGCCGCTGCCGCGCCGTCGTCCGCTGCCTCCCGCCCCCAGGTGCGTCCGCAGGCTGAGGGATGGACCCAGGCGCTGGATGCTGAGGGGCGCCCTAAGCTGCAGTTCGCCCAGTCCAAGCGGATCAAACAGCCTCCCAAGCACCTGGCGGACTTGACCCTGCAGGAACGGCAGGAGTGGGTCAAGGAGCGCGGCCTGCCCGGATTCCGGGCCAAACAGCTCAGTGTGCATTATTTCCAGCACTACACCTCGGATCCGGCGCTGATGACGGATCTTCCGGCGCAGGGCCGGGAGCAGCTGGTCGCTGAGCTCCTGCCGCCGCTGCTCACCGAAGTCCGGCGCCTGACCACCGACGACGGCGCCACCATCAAATTCCTGTGGCGGTTGTTCGACGGCGCCCTGGTGGAGTCTGTGCTGATGCGGTACAAATCCCGGATCACCCTGTGCATCTCCAGCCAGTGCGGCTGCGGCATGAACTGCCCGTTCTGCGCCACGGGTCAGAACGGCCTGACCCGGAACATGTCCACCGCAGAGATCGTCGACCAAATAGTGCAGGCCAACCGGGTGATTGCCGCAGGAGAGCTGGACCCCCCGACTGCGCAGGAAGTCGCCGCAGAATCGGACCACGCCGGTCTGGGCGAGGAGACTGACTTCGCCGACGCCTCCAGCGCCACGGCGGGACAAACACAGCCTGATTCTGCGCAGAGCACGGCCGGTCCGCAGCGGGTCTCCAACATTGTCTTCATGGGAATGGGGGAGCCGCTGGCCAACTACCGCCGGGTGATGAACGCGGTGCGCCGGATGATCGACCCCGCCCCCGAAGGCCTGGGCATGAGCGCCCGGGGCATCACCATCTCCACAGTCGGGCTGGTGCCAGCGATCCGGAAGCTCGCTGATGAGAACCTGCCGGTCACCTTCGCGCTGAGCCTGCACGCCCCAGATGATGAACTCCGCGACGAGCTGATCCCGGTCAACTCCCGGTGGAAGGCTGACGAGGCCATCGACGCCGCCCGCGACTACTACGAGACCACCGGACGGCGAGTCTCGATCGAGTACGCGCTGATCAAGAACATGAACGACCACCCGTGGCGGGCAGAGCTGCTGGCCAAGAAGCTCAACGCCCGAGGCCGCGGGTGGGTCCATGTGAACCCGATCCCGCTGAACCCGACCCCCAACTCCGTGTGGACCTCCTCCGAACCTGCGGCCATGCAGGAGTTCATCGACCGGCTCAACGCCGCTGGGGTTCCCACCACGCTGCGGGACACCCGCGGCAAAGAGATCGACGGCGCCTGCGGCCAGCTCGCGGCAGCCGACGAGAACAGCTGACAAACACCCCGGCAGACGTAAGCTGGACAGATGCACCCTTCACGGCGATCAGACGTCCCCGGCTTCGAGGTGATGAGCATCCTGGCCGAGATCGAACGGCTCCGCTCGGCAGGGCGAGACATCGTTTCCCTGACTGCCGGGGAGCCAGGCTCTGGCGCACCGCCGGCCGTCAATGCCGCAGCGGCAAAGGTCCACGCTGCCAACACCGTATTGAACTATTCGCCCGCATTCGGGATCGCCCCGCTGCGCGAAGCGCTGGCCGAGCACTACCGCCGCTGGTACAGCGTCGAGGTCCCGGTGGAGCGGATCGCTGTCACCACAGGATCCTCCGGCGCCTTCGTCCTGGGCTTTCTCGCCGCGTTCGACCCCGGGGACCGTGTGGCCCTGGCACGCCCCGGCTACCCCGCCTATCGGAACATCCTCTCCAGTCTCGGGGTAGAGGTCGTGGACCTGGACTGCGGGCCGGAGGTGAGATTCCAGCCGACACCGGAGCAGCTCGAGGCTGAAGTGGCCGCCAATGGTCCGCTGCAGGGGCTGATGGTCGCCTCGCCGGCGAACCCCACCGGCACCATGGTCAACCGGGACCAGCTCACGGCCTTGGCGCAGTGGTGCCGCGCGAACGAGGTCCAACTGATCTCCGATGAGATCTATCACGGGATCACCTACGCCCACCCAGGCCTCAGCGCCGTGGAGGTGGAGCACGACGCCGTGGTCATCTCATCCTTCTCCAAGTATTGGGGGATGCCCGGCTGGCGATTGGGTTGGATGGTGCTGCCGGAGCACCTGACCGACGCAGTGTCCCGGTTGGCCGGCAACGTCGCGCTCTGCCCGCCCCACGGGTCGCAGCTGGCTGCGGTGGAGGCATTCTCGGTGGAATCACTCGCTTTTGCCGACGCGCAGCTGGCCGATTATGCCGCGGCCCGCGCCATGGTGCTGGAGGCGCTGCCCCAGCTGGGGTGGGTAAACGCGGCCCCGGCTGACGGAGCGTTCTACGTCTATGCCCACATCGGGGAGCACCTGGGGCGCTTCGCCGACTCCACCGCATATGCGCAGGCGCTGCTGCACCAGGCAGGTGTGGCAGTGGTGCCCGGCACCGACTTCGATCCGGTCAACGGGGGCGAATGGGTGCGGCTGAGCCTGGCGCCGGGCTCCGCCGCGGTCGCCGAAGGGCTAGAGCGCATTGGGCGTCTGCGTGCCTGAGCGCAGGCTGTGACCGGCTGCCGGAGGCTCCTGATCGGCGCCATGGTGGCAGCCGCGGCCCTGACCGGCGGCTGCGCGCAAGAGGAGCCGGCCCTGACCGTGCTGGCGGCCGCCTCATTGCATGAGCCCTTTGACGAGCTCAGTGCGCGCTATACCGCGGAGACTGGGGTGGCGGTGGAGCTGCGCTCGGCTGGCTCCCCGAGTCTGGTCGACCAGCTGGAGCACGGCGCTGCCGGTGATGTGCTCGCCACGGCGGACCAGGCATCCATGGACCGCGCGGAGAAGGCTGGGCTCCTGGCAGAGCAACCGCAGGTCTTCGCTCACAACCATATGGTGATCGTCACTCCTGCGGAGAACCCGGCCCACATCCAGGGGCTGGCTGACCTGCGGGCGGGCGCCACCGTCTCGGTGTGCGCTCTCCAGGTCCCCTGCGGCGCCGCTGCTGCCAGAGTCCTGGAATCGGCCGGAATCACACTCAGCCCGCTCTCTGAGGAACTCTCCGTGACCGACGTGCTGGGCCGGGTGCGCGCGGGTGAGGCCGATGCGGGGCTGGTCTACACCAGCACTGCTCGGCAGGCCGGTGAGGCCGTCCACGTCATCCCGCTCGAGGGCGCGGACGCCGACCCCAACCACTATCCTGCCGCGGTGCTCGATGCGGCCCAGCTCCCGGACGAGGCACAGGCGTTCGTGGATTACCTGTTCTCAGCCGAGGCCCAGCAGCTGCTCGCCGAGGCGGGGTTCAGCCGGGCGGAGAACCAGTGAGCGCCCTCCCAGCCGGTGCACCTCCACGTTGGGCGGTGCTTCCTGCGCTGCTGGGCACCTTGTTGGTGCTGCTTCCCGTTGCCGCACTGCTGCTGCAGCTGCAGTGGTCCCGGCTGCCCCACCTGCTCACCTCGCAGGCTGCGGTGGAAGCACTCACACTCAGTGTCTGGACGGCGCTGGCCGCCACTCTCACCTGCGTGCTGCTGGGGGTTCCACTGGCTCTGTGGCTGGCGCACGCGCGCTTCCGGGGCGTCGGAGCGATCCGCTCCGTCATCCTGTTGCCGCTGGTGCTGCCGCCGGTCGTCGGAGGCCTTGCGCTGCTGTACACCTTCGGCCGGCAAGGGCTGCTCGGCGGCGCTTTCGATCTGCTGGGAGTGCAGGTGGCTTACACAAGCTTGGCGGTGGTCCTGGCACAGACATTCGTCGCCATGCCGTTTCTGGTGATCAGTGTGGAGACTGCCGTGCGTGGACTGGACCGCGAGGTGCTCGACGCGGCTGCGGTGGACGGCGCCGGGCGCACAGGGGTCCTGCGCCACATCACGGTCCCGCTGATCCTTCCCGGGCTGGTCGCCGGGGCAGTCCTAGCCTTTGCTCGGAGCCTGGGCGAATTCGGCGCGACGCTGGCCTTCGCGGGGAGCGTCCAAGGGGTCACCCGGACAGTGCCACTGGAGATCTACCTGCAGCGGGAGACGGACCCGGATGCCGCGATCGCGCTGTCCATCCTTCTGATCGGGGTTGCCGTCGTTGTGATCTCGCTGGCTTATGGCCGTCACATCCGTCCGGCTGAACGCTAGAGGCAGAGGCCCTCATCGGCGACACCGCGCCGGCAGATCAACGTGCGCTCCAGCTGCCCGAGTTCGTACCCAGCACCCGATTCCTCAAGTGTGATGAAAAGTCGCTCACCGGCTAACGAGTCGTCCAGATAGCCGGTGACATCGACGCGGTAGAACTCCTCGTCGTAGTCGGCCGGGGAGCTGACCAGCGTCCAGCGTGGCCCCGCCGGGTCACCCTCGGCGTCGAGCATCTCCTCCTCTGGGCCCGTCACTTGTTCAGCCAGTGATTCCACGAGCGCTTCGCTGCTCTCGGTGGGGGGAACCTCATGGAGGTACTCGTCGGTGATGTCCTGGGTCTCGCCGAAGAAAAACAACCCGGCGCCACGGTCAATCTGTCCGGACTCCACCCATCCATAGCCCTCAGCCAGTACCACCTCTATCCAGCTGCTGCTGGTGTCATCCTGGCGCTCCCTGCCACCGAGTTCGACGGCATCGAGGGGACCAAGCTCACCGACCGTCTCGGCGTCCGCTGTCGGCTCGGCGGGAACCACCAAGGGGCCCTCATCCTGTGCAAAACCAGCGGCACCTACTTCGGACCCTTCTTCAGAATAGAAAGTTTCGGTTTCTTCGCCGTGCACTGAGTCGTTGAATTCACCCTCCGGTATTCGCTCCGCGCCGCCCGGCGGGACGTCCCCATCCTCCGGCGGCTCTTCGCCCTCCGCACCCGGTTCGTCGTCCGGATCCTCCGGGAGTTCCTCATCATCGCCCTCCGGGCTGGCAGTCTCATCGACGGGCGACTCTGGCTCCGCCGTCACCGTCTCTGTCTGTGTCATCTCCTGCGGTTCCGATGATGGTTCTGCCTCGTCGTCCTGACCACAGGCACTGAGCATGAGCAGCACCATTGTGCCGATGGCCGGAAAGGTGACTCTTTGTCCGCTGTGCATTCCGAAGGCCTCTCGGGTTGCATCACTGTGATGTTTCCAGGGTCCATCCGGTGCCTGATTTCTCCCTGAATGCCCTGTTGCGCCAGAACTGCTACCCTGCGTGTTCGCCCGCAATAAGGAGGTACTGGGCAATGGACATTGTGCACGGTAAGAAGCTGGTCACGTCGGTGGCCGCGGCAGCTCTGCTTTTCGGACTGGCCGCCTGTGAAAACGACGACGCCGCCCAGGACGAGGGAGAGGCGGTTGAGCAGACTGACACCGGGGGCGCACCCGATGAGGGCGCAGAAGCGGGGGAGGATCCCCATCAGGAGATGCCCGAGCCTGAGCTGGAGGACGTGCCCGACGTCGTGGCAGAAGTCAACGGCGAAGAGATCAGCGGTGAGCAGTACAGCACCGCCTATGAGCAGCAGTACCAGCAGATGGCAATGCAGGCCCAGATGTCTGGTGAGCCTGTCGATGAGGACGCACTCGAAGATCAGATCCTCGAAAGCCTCATCGGAGTTGAGCTGCTGACCCAGGAGGCCGAAGAGTCCGGGCACGAAGCAAGCGAGGAGGAGGTCGAGCAGGAGCTTGAATCCCTCGCGGAGCGCAATGACCTGGACACTGTCGAGGAAGTGATTGACCTTGCCGAAGAGCAGGGTATCAGCGAGGAGGAGCTGCGCGAAGAGGTCGCCCAGGAGGTGATGATCAGCCAGCTGCTGGAGACTCAGGACGTTGAGGAACCCTCCGAGGAAGAGATCGAAGACGCCTACGAGGAGCAGGTCGCCCAGCAGGAAGCCATGCAGGAGATGGAAGGCGAGGAAGGCCAGGACTCGGACGTCCCATCCCTGGAGGAGCTGCGCCCGCAGATCGAGGAGCAGCTTGAGGCCCAGAAGGAAAACGAAGCCATCCTGGCCCACATCGACGACCTCCGTGAGGATGCCGACATCGAAGTCCACATCTGATGCCCTCAGCTGGCAGTATTCTGCCGCTGCCCGGTGCGTTCACGCAGCGGTCGCGGCGCTGTGTGCTGCCGGGCTGCTCAGTTCGCTGTATCTGGGATGGACCACGGCCAGCCAGCTGCCCCCGGGCGTAGGCTACTCCGGCGGTTTCGCAGCTGGCTGGCCGCATCTGCTGAACCAGCCGGCGTACTTCACATTCCTCTCAGCACTTCTGGTTTGTGTCACGTCCGTGCAGTTGAGCCTTCGGCCGCATCGCACCTCAGCGGTGTTTCACAGCGTGCGCCTGGCGGGCACAGTCCAGGTGGTTATCACTGGGGTGGTGTTCAACCTCCTGCTGCGCACTGAGGGGGAACTCGCCGGAATCTGGCTGTTCCACGACCAGGTGCTGCACGTGGCCGTGCCCATCCTGGCACCGCTGGTGTGGCTGGTGCTGGGGCCCCACGGTCATCTGACGGGGCGGGTGGTGGCTGGGTCCACGGTCCTGCCGCTGCTCTGGCTGGCGGTGACGCTGCTGCGCGGTCCGGTGTTGGACTGGTATCCCTACACCATCTTGGATGTTCCAGGGATGGGGCTGGGCGCCGTGGCGCCCTATGTGGGCGCGATACTCATAGGCTTCTTAGCACTCGCGTCTGGTATGTGGCTCATTGACCGCCTCCGCTGGGGGAGTCGCCGCAGCCACTGACGTGATATTGAGCGCGAGGCTCTGGCTCATCCCCGGTGCTGCTGCGCCAGATCAGCCGCGAGGCCGGTGTAGTCCGCGGGGGTGAGGTTCTTCAGCCGCTGCTCAGCCTGGGCCGACAGGCCCAGCCCGGAGACGAACTCTTTGAGCTTCTGTGCATCCACCCGGCGGCCGCGGGTCAGCTCCTTCAGCCGCTCATATGGATTGTCCATTCCGGGCACCCCCGCGACAGCCTCAGCGCGCATCACCGTTTGGATCGCTTCGCCGAGGACCTCCCAGTTCGCGTCCAGGTCAGCGGCAATGACGTCTTCGGCGACGTCGAGCTGGCCCAGGCCTTTAGAGACATTGCTCAGCGCAAGCACCGAGTGCCCCAGGGCAGTGCCGATGTTCCGCTGGCCAGAGGAGTCCGTCAGATCCCGCTGCCAGCGGGATTCCACCAGCGTGGCTCCAAGCGAATCCAGCAGTGCATTGGAGATCTCCAGGTTGGCCTCGGCATTTTCGAATCGGATCGGGTTCACCTTATGCGGCATCGTGGAGGAGCCGGTGGCCCCGGCCACCGGGATCTGCCGGAAGAATCCGATGCTGATGTAGCTCCAGACATCCACACACAGTCCGTGCAGGATGCGGTTGAAGCGCGCCACATCCGCATAGAGCTCAGCCTGATAATCGTGAGACTCGATCTGGGTGGTCAGCGGATTGAACGTCAGCCCAAGGTGCTCCACAAACGATTTCGCCACCTGGGGCCAGTCGACCTCCGGGGCGGCCGTGAGATGAGCAGCATAGGTCCCGGTGGCTCCATTGATCTTCCCCAGGTACTCCTGCCGCTCAATTCGATCCAGCTGCCGCTTCAGCCGGTGCACAAAGACGGCGATCTCCTTGCCCAGTGTGGTGGGGGTGGCAGGCTGGCCGTGTGTGCGTGAGAGCATCGCGGTGGTGGCGGCGTCGTCGACCAGACTCTCCAGCTTCCGCAGTGTCCCCCGGGCTGCAGGAAGCCACACAGTGGTGACGGCGTCGCGGATGCCCACCGCGTAGGCCAGGTTGTTGATGTCCTCCGAGGTGCATGCGAAGTGCACCACAGGCGCCAGATTGCCCAGCCCCAAGCTGTCCAGACGGCGCACGATGAAGTACTCGACTGCCTTGACATCGTGGACCGTCTGGGCCTCAATGCTGGCCAGTTCCGCGACTTCCTCCGGGCCGAAGGTCTCGACCATCTGGCGCAGCTGGGTGAGCTGCTCAGCGGTCAGCGCGGGCAGACCTGGCAGGACCTGCTGCTGACACAGGTGAATGAACCACTCCACCTCTACGTGAATCCGGTTTCGGTTCAGTGCCGCCTCGGAGAGGTGGTCCACGAGTCCGGAGGTGGCTGGCCGGTAGCGCCCGTCCAAGGGGCCGAGGGCGATGACAGGTTCAGCAGCAGCAAGAGAAACACGGGTCATAGGCGTCATTCTTCCACGGCTGAAGTCCGGCGTTATCCCCAGGGTCCCAAGCGCAGGCTCGGCGCGCCGTGCGACTCTCAGATGCGTTGACGACGCCGCGAGGCGCCGCGGCCCTTCCTAGGCTCACCTTGAGCACTCATTGGGCCAGCAGGCCCCAGATCAGCACCGAGGGAGGCACCGATGATCACAAGTGTCCCGGCAGAGCTGGACCGGGCGGCAGAGGGCTACGAGGCTGCGGCAGGGCAGCTTCGCGCCGTGCTTGCTCGGCTTCCCGACTACTTGGCCGAGCTCGACGCGGCGAAAGAGGTCAATTGGGACTCCATGACCAGCGACGCCTACCGTTCAGTGCTCGCCCTGCTGCGGGCCCCGGCAGAACTGATGATGACTGAAGTGGCTGCTCTGGCCGCGGAGGCCGATGGCATCGCCGCTGACCTTCGCTCCTACGCCCAGCAAGCTCGCTATTTGGGATCACTGCTCAGTCTGACCAACGGCGTCCCTGCCGGACTGGAGGCTGCTGGCGATTGGGTCGAGGGGCTTTGGCGGGATTCAACGGAGGCCCTGAGCAGCAGTGCTGCGCGATTCACGGAATTCATTGATCGGCACGGCGGGATCCCCACTGTGCTGGAGCAGATGCTGCGCTGAGCCGTGAGACCGTCGACGAGCCCGGGTGGCCGCTCATGCCACTGAACACGATAGGTGACCTCCCCGTGGTGGGTGGGGTCCACGGCAATAACGCCTCCGTGCTGCAGCACTCCGCCGAACACGGGCCGCGCACACCGCCCTTCCGCGTCCATACCTCCGGAGGTCCCACACGGATCAACCTTGAATGGGAATCCCTGCGGGCTTCCTCGGCTCACATTCAGCAGGCCGGACAGTCCTTCACCGAGCTGCGCCGGAAGACCATCGGTGTCTATGAGGACTTTTCCGGCAGCGGGTTCGCCCACCTGCACTGGAAGGTCCCCGGGTGGCACGCACGCCTGGGCAGGCTGGTGTTTTCCACTGCGGCCACCGAGCTGCTTCTCCGGGAGGGAGTCGACGGGATCGAACACGCCCACCAGTCCTACCGGGAGGCGGAGGTCAGCGTCCACCAATGGTTCCACCTGGGGGTTCGGGGGATCGAAGGAAGTATCGCGTTAGAGCACCTGGCGCATCCAGAGGGTGACCGGAGCTTCACCTATGACTGGTTCGCCACCGCGCTGGTCTCCGGAGGAGGCCGGGGTGCTGATCTGCTGCTGCGAAAGTACCCCACACTGGAGGTGCTGCTGAGCACGGTCATCGCGGTGGAAAACCACGCCGGGCTGATGCCTGCACTGATGGGGCGCAATGAACACGTACTCACCGCTGATGCCACCCATACGTTCCGCCACCAGCCCGACGGCACGCTGGCGGGTTACCTGGAGTCGGTCGGCGGCTCGAGTGAGCATGGAGATATTGCCGTCTCCGTCATTCCGCGGCCGAACATGGAGCCCGCCTACGCTGTCCACCTTCCGGGACTGAAGGTCGACGGCCTCGCCACCGGTCACGGGCGCAGCCCCTTGAGCCTCATTGATGGCCTGACCAATGACTCCGTGCATATGACCAGCGCGGTGACTGACGCCCTCACTGAAGTCGGGGCACCTGAGGGTGCGGAGGTCTTCATGACAGGCTTCAGCCTCGGCGGTCTGCATGCGACCAATATGGCGAAGAGCAAAGAGTTCCACCAGCAGTATGCGCTGCGTGCGGTGACCACGGTCGGCAGCCCAGCCACCAGCGGGCCTACCCGGACGGGCGTCAAGGTCACCCACTTGGAGGACGCCCGCGACCCGGTCCCGCACATCACCGGTGACCGGCATGAACTCTCCGCAGAGCGGATGGTGATCGAATACAGTCACCAGAACCCGGACAGCACTGTGGAGTCGATCGCCGGATCCGCGCACACCTGGGAGCACAATCTAGAGGCCATCAAGCTGATGGAGCACCAAAACTCCGCATGGCTGGAGCCCGCGCAGCAGCAGCACATGGACGAATTTCGAGCCCAACTGATGTTTGACGCAGAGATCGAGACCCACGTCTTCGACTCACACTGGCAGGCTATGGACACCCCGGAGCACCTGTTGCCGTGGGAGGCGGAGGGTCTCGACGACCTCGACTATCTCAACGAAGCCCTGCGGGAGGGCGCGGACCAGCTGCGTCGGCTGCCCCAGGAATGACTAGGCCCGCTGGGGCGAAACCACGAACTGGTTCAGCAGCGCCGAGACCACCGCCACCACAATCGCACCCAACACCGCGTCCCAGAAGAAGCTCTCCACCACGAACGCCACGGGAGTGAAGGTGGTCAGCCACGCGGTGAGCATCAGCATCAGCCCATTGATCACAATGGCGAACAAGCCCAGGGTCAGACACGTAATGGGCAGCGACAGAGTGGTGACGATCGGCTTGATGACCACATTCACCACGCCGAAGACCGCCCCCACAATGCCGTAGGCCAGCACGGTGTCGATCAGCCCCGGGCCCCACCCCTCGAGTCGGATCCCGGGAACGAGCACAGCGGCAGCGGCCAGTGCCAGCGCATTGAGCAAAATCGCCAGTAGGATTCTCACAGAACGCATCTTCTCATGGCCACAGGACAGCAAGGAATTTCCCCGTGCACACCACATCCCCCGTATCGCCGCGCGAGGCGGTCGCCGCACTTCCCGCTTACAGCGCAGGAAAACCGCCCAAAGCAGCGGAGGGCTACACTCCCTACAAGCTCTCGTCGAACGAGAATCCCTGGGGTCCCGCCCCGGCCGCAGCTCAGGCTGTTCGTGATGTCACCACCCTGCACCGCTACCCCAACCCGGGAGCGGAGCAGCTGCGTGCAGCCCTGGCGGAGCATCTGGCGGTACCCTTCGAGGACATCGTCACCGGGGCCGGAAGCCTGGGCGCGCTGACCCAGCTCATCAGCGCCTTCGCCGGTACCGGCAGCGACGGCCAGCAGGATGAGGTCATCTACGCATGGCGCTCCTTCGAGGCCTACCCGATAGTGGTGCGCACAGCTGGGGCCCAAGACGTCCCCGTCCCGGTGATGGACGATGGTCGCCACAATCTGGAGGCCATGACAGCGGCGATATCCGACCGGACCCGCGTCATCCTTCTTTGTACTCCCAATAACCCCACCGGGCCGGCACTGAGCCACCAGGAAGTCACTGACTTCCTCGCCACCGTCCCATCCCACGTGGTGGTGGTCATCGACGAGGCGTACCTCGAATTCGTCCGGTCCGACGACCCGGTGGACGCGCTCGCCCTCTACCGCGAACATCCCAATGTGGTGGTCCTGCGCACTTTCTCCAAAGCTCACGGGCTGGCCGGACTCCGAGTGGGGTATGCCATCGGTCAGCCGGCCGTCACCGAGCACCTGCGTAAGGTGGCAGTGCCCTTTGCCGTCAGCGCTGTCGCTGAAGCCGCGGCCATCGCTTCCTTGGAGCATCTCGACGAGGTCAACCAACGGGTGGAGAGCATTGTCCAGGAGCGGGAGCGGGTCGTTGCCGCTCTGAGCCAAGCAGGGTGGGCCATCCCTGAGACTCAGGCCAATTTTGTCTGGCTGCCGCTGGGCGCCGGGGCTGTTGACTTCGCCCAGGCAGCCGGCGCGCAAGCCCTTGCGGTCCGTCCCTTCGACGGTGAAGGAGTCCGTGTCACGATCGGAGAGCCGGAGGCCAATGACCGTTTCATCGAGTTGTGCAGAACCTACAGCGGCGGGCCAGGGGTCTCCTGAAACAATGTGCCCATGGGAGACGTGGATCACATGAGGGGCGCTGACTTGGCAGATCCTGTCCCGGTGCAGCTGCTTGCTGAGGACGGGACGTTCACCGAGCACCCGACCTTCAGCCGATACATCGAGGGACTCGACGATGAGACCCTGCGTGAGCTGTACCGGCACATGGTGCTGGAGCGCCGGTTCGACACCGAGGCAACGTCACTTCAGCGACAGGGAATGCTGGCGCTGTGGGTGCCGGCGTTGGGGCAGGAAGCGGCGCAGACAGGGGTGATCGCTGCTCTGCAGCCCACCGACCGGGTCTTCCCGACGTACCGTGAACACGCCATGGCGCTGTACCGGGGTGTCAAGCCCGAAGAGCTGATGGGCATGTTCCGTGCGGCCACGCACACCGGCTGGGACCCGCACAAATACAACTTCAACGGCTATTCGGTAGTGCTGGCCTCGCAGGTGATGCACGCCGTGGGCTGGGCGATGGGCATCAAGCAGGATCTGGCGACCGGAGCACTGGATGAAGGGCGTGCCGAGGATGAGCTGGTTGTGGCGTGCCTGGGCGATGGTGCCACCAGCCAAGGTGATGCGCACGAATCCATGGTCTTCGCCAGCTCCTATGAGCTGCCGGTGCTGTACTTCATCCAGAACAACCAGTGGGCGATCTCGGTGCCGCAGCACACTCAGTCCCGAGTGCCACTGGCGCACCGAGCCGCTGGGTACGGATTTGAAGGTCTGCGGGTGGACGGCAATGACGTACTGGCCACATACGCGGTCACGCAGTACATGGCAGAGCAGATCCGGGCAGGGGCCGGCCCGAAGCTCGTGGAGGCCGTCACCTACCGGATAGGTGCGCACACCACCGCTGACGACCCCACAAAGTACCGCACTCAGGAGGAGCTGGAGGCGTGGAAGCGGCGCGACCCCATTCTGCGTTACCGCACCTGGCTGGAGGCCCAGTCGATTCTGACAGCCGAGGCCACCGAGCAGGTGGATCAGGAGGCCGCCGCGCTCGCCAAAGACCTGCGCGCAGCGGTGCACTCCCTGGAGCCGATTCCTCTTGAGCGAATCTTCGACACCGTCTACGCCGAACCGCACCGGCAAGTCGAGGTGGAGAAAGCGTGGCTGAAGGACTATGAAGCCGGGTTCGCCGAGGAGGGACAGGTGAGCGATAAGTGAGCGCCGAAGCAGCTGTCGACGCCCAAGAGAAGGAAGCTGTGTCGACACCCACTACTATGCCGCTGGCCAAAGCGATCAACCGCGCATTGGCCGACGAGCTCGCCGCCGACCCCAAGACGGTGCTCATCGGAGAGGACATCGGCGCCCTGGGAGGGGTCTTCCGAGTCACCGACAAGCTGCAGTCCCAGTTCGGCACAGATCGCGTCATCGACTCCCCCTTGGCAGAGTCGGGAATCATCGGATCCTGCATCGGTCTGGCCATGCGCGGGTACCGCCCTGTCGCCGAAATCCAGTTCGACGGTTTCGTGTTCCCAGCGTTCAACCAGATCACCACCCAGCTGGCGAAAGTGCATAACCGCACCAACGGTGCGGTGACCGTGCCAGTGACTATCCGTATGCCCTATGGCGGGCATATTGGGTCGATCGAACACCATTCCGAGTCCCCGGAAGCCTTATTCGCCCACACCGCCGGGCTGCGTATCATCGCGCCGTCGAACCCCCACGACGCGTACTGGATGACCCGCCAGGCGATCAAGAGTACTGATCCGGTGATCGTGTTGGAGCCCAAACGCCGGTACTGGCTCAAGGGTGCAGTGGACCTCGACACCCCAGCTCCCGACGCTTTCACCGCCCAAGTGCTGCGCAAGGGCACCGATGTCACACTCGCCACCTATGGGCCTCTGGTGCCGGTTGCCTTAGCAGCTGCTGAGGTGGCCGCAGGGCAGGGCCGCAGTGTGGAAGTGATCGACGTTCGCTCGATCAGTCCCCTTGACGACGAGACCATCGCACGTTCGGCTGCGAAGACGCAGCGGCTCGTCGTCGCTCACGAAGCGCCCACGTTCGGTGGCTTCGGCGCTGAGATCGCAGCCCGTGTCTCGGAACGCGCTTATCACCGGCTCGCCGCCCCAGTCCTTCGGGTCGGCGGTTTCCACATGCCGTACCCGCCCTCCGGACAGGAGCAACGGTATCTGCCTGACATCGATCGAATGCTCGAAGCGGTGGAGCGCAGTTTCGTCTACGCACGCGAAGGGGGTCACTGATGAGCCAAACCTTCAACCTCCCGGATGTGGGAGAGGGCCTCACCGAAGCCGAAATTGTCTCGTGGCATGTGGCCAAGGGTGACTCCGTCGAGGTCAATGACGTGATCTGTGAGATCGAGACCGCCAAGTCATTGGTGGAGCTGCCTGTGCCCTTCGCCGGCACCGTCGAGGAGCTCGTGGCCGGTGAGGGCGAAACCATCGAAGTTGGCCAGCCGCTGATCCGTATCAGCGCCGAGGGTGCCGCAGCAGATGAGCCGCAGCGTCCCACCGAACCACAGGCACAGGCGCCTGACAACGGCGCCGCGGGTGCCGAGGCACCCAGTACGGGTGCGTCCGAGGCGGAGCAGAAGACCACAGACGATGTCAGTGAGGAGCAGAATCAAGCCTTGGTCGGGTCCGGACCGAAGGCAGATGCCCCCAAGGCACGGCCGCGGACCCGTCCAGCCGAGCTGGACCTTGTCGATATCTCTGATCTTGACGTTCCCGCCGGCAGCCAGCGTTCTCCGGTCCCGGGGCGGACACCTTCGGGCCCCGCCGGGGGCGCTGCGGCAGATGTGGTGCGTTCCGCTACGCCGCCAGTGCGGGCCCTGGCCAAACGGTTCGGCCTCGACGTCGCGGAACTGGTTGGAACCGGGCCAGCCGGGCGGGTCACCCGCCAGGACGTCGAAGCTCAGGCTCAGCAGGGCGCGGCTGCCGGGTCCGAGACCGTGGACACCACGCTCTCCGCGGGCCCGCGCGAAGAGCAGGTCCGGGTCCGTGGCGTGCGGAAAGCCACGGCGCTAAACGTCTCGGCCTCAGCCTCAGAGGTCCCGCACGTCTCGGTATTCAAAGAAGTCGACGTCACCCGCACCATGGAGTTGCGCTCAGCGCTGCGCAGCGATGCCTCGTATCAGCAGCTGAACGTGTCGCCGATGCTGTTTGCCGCCCAAGCCATTATCTGGGCCGCCAAACGGAACCGGCAGGTCAATGCGACGTGGCACGGTTCTCACTACACGCTGTGCAACTATGTCAACCTCGGCATCGCCGCGGCGACGCCCCGGGGTCTGGTGGTACCGGTCATCCATGACGCCCATGCCTACACTCTGCAGGGGCTCGCTGCGGCGATCACGGCGCTGACCGCCGACGCCCGGGAGGGCAAGACGACACCTGCGCAGATGCAGGGCGGGACCATCTCCATCACCAATATCGGCTCCCTCGGGCTGGACTTCGGCACCCCGATACTCCCACCGGGGCAGGCCACCATAGTGGTGCTCGGGGCAGTACGCACGAAACCGTGGATAGTGGACGGGAACATTGTCCCCCGGCAGGTGATGACCATCGGCGGGTCCTTCGATCATCGGCTCATTGACGGCGACCTGGCCGGCGCCTTCATCTCAGACGTAGCCACCATTATGGAGCAGCCGGGCCTGCTGATCAGCTGAGGCTGGTGCTCCAGCGGAACCCGGGGACCTAATCCAAAGTGTGAATGGTCACCGGACCCCGGTCCTCTAAGCCCAGCTGTGCGGAAAGCGGCACCTCGTCCACGAGGACCTCAGCTTCGCGGGCGCCGGTAGCCGCGCGGGCGGTGGTCTCAATCTGCCGCAGCAGCTGCCAGGACTGGCATACGTCAGTGCTTCCCGGTGTGCCGGTCATATGCACCGTGACCCTCTCGCCGTCGTACTCGGCACCGGCGACGTCCAACCCGGAGGAGGCCAATGGGTTCAGAAATGCCGGGTCGCCGTGCTGCGAGGTGTCCATGGATGACAGGTACTCCAACGCTGAGGTGGTGGGATCGTCGGTGACCATGGGCACCGTGCGCATCACCGAGATGTAATTCTCACAGCCGAACATCTCCGTGCGGGCGATTTGGTGATTATGGGGCTGGTCAGGCCGAGCCGGATCGTCAGCATCATAGATCTCCCAGTCATACCCAGCGGGGCTGACCAACCCGATCGGAAGTGCGACGGTCTCATCGTCGTCGAATTCAGGCTCGGGGAGCGGATCGTCCCCGAAATCGTCCTCTGCCGCCTCTTGCCCATCCTCGGTCTCAGGATCGCCATCGTCAGAATCTCCACCACATCCGGCAACGCCGAAGAGCGCCAGAACAGCGAACGCGGAGACTCTCGCGCGCAGGGAAGGCCCAGAAATCATTGCTCTAGGATACGTTTCGGGACCGCCGTGGACCGAATCTTGCCCGGCCGCGGCCCAGTTCGGGCCCCCTGGAGCGGGGTCACAGGGGGCTGATCTGCGGTGATGCCGAGTCGGCGAAGACCGCCCTCTCAGAAGCGTCTCGGGTAGGGTGAGACCATGCCTATCAGGAACCGTCGAGCCGCTGCGCTGCCTGCCAAGCTGTCCCGCTCCTGGCTGCTCATCAACGCTGCCAAGGAGGAGGACTTCGCCCCCGGACTGGCCAGTGAAGCTGACTCCGTCATCTTTGACCTCGAAGCGTCGGTGCCGGACGACCTGAAGGTTTCTGCGCGCGAGTCGGTGATGAATGCGCTCAATGGTGGGATGACCGCCTGGGTGCGGATCAGCCCTACCAGCAGCGAGCACTGGGAGGACGACGTCGCCGCCTTGTCCCAAGCGGACGGACTGCGCGGAGTGATGCTGGCAGAGACCGAGCGCCCCGATCAGGTCACCTACACCGCCATGCGCCTCCGGGCTGGTACGCCCGTCATTGCGCTGGTGGAATCAGCTTTGGGGGTGGAGAACGCCGCACAGATCGCCTCGGCACCTGGCACATTCCGGCTGGCGTTCGGCACCAACGATTTCCGGAAGGACGTGGGGGTCTCCGCGGACCCGATGGCGCTTGCGTACGCGCGATCCCGGCTCGTGGTCGCCTCACGTGTGGGAGGCCTCCCAGGGGCCATAGACGGGCCCACCGAGGTCAACGCTGACGAGTCCACGATTGCAAAGGCCTGCCAAGTGACTGCCGATATGGGCATGACCGGCAAACTTTCGCTCAACCGCGCACAGGTGGAGCTGGTCAACCGGGGGCTGAGTCCTTCCGAAGATGAGGTCGCCTGGGCACTGGAACTCATTGCCGCACATGAGAGCGGAGCTGCCATCGGGGACGGCTCCTATCTTCCGCGGCTGGCCCGGGCGCAGAAGATTGCTTCCCTTGCCGATTCCTATGGGTTGTGGAACGCCTAAGCCGGATCCATCACCCGGATGCGGTCCGACCAATGAACAAGGAGGTTCTGATGGGCAAAGAGACGTTTACCGGTGACGTCGCGTTCGAGGTGCGCGGCCACTTGGGCATCATCACGCTGAACCGGCCCAAAGCCCTGAACTCTCTCACGGGCCTGATGTGTGAGTCGATTCGGGTGCAGTTGGCAGACTGGGCTGACGATGACGCGGTCGCCCAGGTGGTAATCCGCGGTGCTGGAGACCGGGGCCTGTGCGCCGGTGGGGATGTGGCCAGCGTCTACTGGGAAATGGTGGAGAAACAGCCCCAGGACGGGGGCATGCCGCTGCCCGGGGGCGTTCCCGGGTATCAGGCAGATTTCCGCGCTGAGGCATTCTTCGCCTCCGAGTACGCCATGAACCACTACATCGCGACCTACGCCAAGCCGTTCATCGCACTGATGGACGGTGTGGTTCTCGGCGGAGGCGTGGGCGTCTCCGCCCACGGGTCGCACCGGATCGTCACCGAACGCAGTCGCATCGGCATGCCGGAGACGACCATCGGTTTCTGCCCCGACGTGGGCGGGACATACCTGCTGGGCAGGGCCCCGGGTGAGCTGGGCGTCCACGCCGGCGTGACCGGCGTCCACCTCTCCGGCGCTGATGCCATACATTTGGGGCTGGCCGACGTCTTCATAGGCTCAGAATCCATCGATGATCTGATTCAGGCACTCACCGGCGAACACGTCGACAAGGTCCTGCCGGCGTTAGTCCGCGAGCCCGAACGCTCCGGGCTGCAGGACGCGGACTGGGTGAATCAAGCATATTCACAGGACAACCCCGTGGCAGTGGTGCACGCATTGGAGGAGATCGGCCAGCGGGTGCCCGAAGCCGCCGAGGCCGCGCGCACACTGCGGACCAAGTCGCCCACCATGGTCCACGTCGCCTTCCGGGCCATACGGGCCGCGCGGGAGATGCCGTTGGAGGAGGCGCTGAGCCAGGAGTACACCATTGCGGTGCACGCGCTGCGATCCCACGACTTTCGTGAAGGAATCCGTGCGCAACTCATCGACAAGGACCGTTCGCCCAGCTGGCAGCCCGACACCCTCGAAGGGGTCAGTGCGGAGTTGGTGGACCGCTATTTCTCTCCGGTGGAGTCCAGGGAACTGTCCTTCTCCCGAGCGTGACCTGGAGCGTGTCTGGTGAGCAGTAGGCGACGCACAGACCAGAAGCTGGATATGATCTGTGCAGCGACCGTGCCGCAGTTCGCGACACGCAGCGCACACGCTGCCAGCATCTGGGAGGACTCGCATGGAAGGCCGGGACGAGCACGCTCCGCCTCATTCTGCCCAGCCGCTGCGCATCAGTTCCCCAGTCCTGATCCTCGGCGGGCCCTCCCCGGCACGGAATGAGCTGACCCAACGGTTGCGCAGCCTGGACGTGAAAGTGCTGCAGTCGGCGAGCGCTGCTGAGGCACGGCAGCTTCAGCAGGAAGAGGCACCCAGACTGCTGGTGGTCGACGCTCGGCTCGCGCGGCGAGCACCGGCATTGGAAGACGCCGTGGATGATCTTCGGTCCGGCAGTAAGGAGACCGCGGTGTTGGCGTGGTTCGACGCCGACGCGCCGCAAGAGGACATCCTGGGCCTGTGCCAACCGGTGGATGACCACATGGTGGGTTCGATCGCCGTGGAGGAGTCTCTGCGGCGCCTGCACTTCCTCACTGGGCGCCTGCCAGCCCAACGGGACGGTGAGCGGCTCATCGTTGGCGACTTGGAGCTGAACACCGCAGTCCGCACCGTTACCCGGGCCGGGCGCGACATTGACCTGTCCGACACCGAATTCCGGCTGCTGCGGCTGCTGATGCGCCACGCACGCACCGTCCTGCCGAAATCACAGATTCTGCAAGAGGTGTGGGAATACGAATTTGCCGGCCAGGCCAATATCGTCGAGCTCTATGTGAGCTACGTGCGTAAGAAGATCGAAGCAGGCATGCCGCGCATGATTCACACAGTCCGCGGTGCCGGATATGTGCTGCGTCCCGCACGGGTGGAGGAGGACCAGCACCAGCCTGGAGACTGAACACGCCGCGGCAGCGGAGAGCTCAGCGCTGGCGCATCCGGCGAGAGGTGACCAACATACCGGTGCCCAGGGCGAGGCTCAGCGCCGCCAGACCTGCTGCGCCGAAGGTGGCACCGGCCCCCGTCATGGCCAAGGAGTCATATCGGTTTTCACCAGCATCTTCATGTGAGGTTTGGTTGCCAGTGTGATGACTGGTGCCGGGCATCGTCATTTCCGGCTCACGGGGCATCCCGGGCACCGGCAGCAGCAGGAGGTCTGCCGGCTCCTGCGTCTGCCGAGTATGGCTCGGCGGCGGCGACGAGACTGGGACGCTGGGGTCCGAGGGAAGAGTGTCGGGAGTCTGAGCTCCGGTGTTATCCTCCGCTCCTTCCGGGGGAGGAGTCGTTGCGGGGGCAGCGGGTGGGTCTGGGTCTTCCGGTGTTGCTGACTCCGTGACCTCCTGAGGCACTTCGACATTAACAGTGAGCCGCGTCGTGCCGTCTTCATAGTCCAGGGCACTGGCGACCACGGTGAGCGTGTCGGTGCCGTTCCTGTCAATAGGGGCCCTGTAGAGCAGTTGGCTGCCCTCCACCGTGATTGACCCGCCAAGCTGAGAGGGCGCGCCGACCGAGAGCGTGGCACCGGCGGGGGTGGTGTGGCAGTTGATGCTCACCTCTTGGCCGGCCTCAATGGTGACGTTGGTGCACTCCACGCGGACGTGTTCAGGGGAAGGTGCCGTGGCGTCCTCCTCGCCTTCCCGGTCCTCCTCCTCGTCGGTCTCCTGCTGCCGGACGTCCTGCTGGTCGGTCTCCTCGTCCTCGACGTCGTCGTCCTCTGTTCCCTCTGTGGGTTCTGAAGTGGGATCGGCGTCAGTCTCGGTCTCGGTGGGGCTGGGGCTGGGTCTGGGGCTCGGAGTGTCGGTCTCGTCGGCCGGGCTCTGCGTTTCCTCAGGCTCCGCTGTGGCGGGGGCGACGCCGACCGAGCTGAGCATCAGCCCAGAAGCCAGAGCGAGGGCGGCAATAATGCGCATAGGAAACCTGGGGAGTCCCCCTGCCGATCCGGAAAGCACAGAGCCAAGTGTAGGGCATGTGCCCTTGCGCCCAGGTCAGCGGGCTCTCCGGCTGGCTAGGTCAGGCGGCGCTCAGGCGAGGTGGTCAGAGCTGGGTCATCCTGTGCCAAGTGCCCAATGACGGCGTCGATGGACTCCATAGCGGCTGATTCGAGCTGCACCCCTGCTGCGGCCACATTGGAGGCGATTTGGTCAGGCCGCGAGGCGCCGACCAAGGCTGAGGCCACATTCGGGTTCTGCAGGACCCAGGCAATGGCCAACTGGGCGAGAGTCAGCCCGTGGTCTTGGGCGATAGGCTGCAGCTTCTGCACCGCCTCGAGGATGTCCTCATTCAGGTACCGTTCAATGAACTTCGCGCCCCCGTCGGCGTCGGAGGCTCGGGAGCCCTCGGGGAACGGCTGACCGGGCACATACTTGCCGGTCAGGACTCCTTGGGCGATGGGCGACCAGACGATCTGACTGATGCCCAGCTCCTCAGAGGCTGGAACAACCTCGGACTCGATGACCCGCCACAGCATGTTGTACTGGGGCTGGTTGGAAATCAGTTGGAATCCCAGCTCCTTGGCCAGTGCATGCCCGGCGCGCAACTGTTCGGCGGTCCATTCAGAGACCCCGATGTAGAGCGCCTTCCCGGACCGCACCACATCGGCAAAAGCCTGCATCGTCTCTTCCAGCGGCGTCTCGTAGTCAAAGCGGTGCGCCTGGTAGAGATCCACATAGTCAGTCCCCAACCGCTCCAGGGAGCCGTTGATGGACTCCATGATGTGTTTGCGGGACAGGCCGGTGTCGTTGGGGCCTTTGGGGCCGGTGGGGAAGTAGACCTTGGTGAAGATTTCCAGGGATTCGCGCCGCTGCCCGCGCAGCGCGTCACCGAGGACCTGCTCGGCCACGGTGTTCGCGTACACATCTGCGGTGTCGAAAGTCGTCACACCCACATCCAGAGCAGCGTGCACACACTCGGTGGCCACGTCATTCTCAATCTGGGACCCGTGGGTCAGCCAGTTGCCGTAGGTGATCTCAGAAATCTTCAGTCCGCTGTGGCCCAAGTATCGAAATTCCATGATTTCACCCTATCGGTGCGGCCAGCTCTGAGCCATAGACTTCAGGAATGGGCGCTGCGGCTACGGCCCTGCTCGAGTCCGATCAGCTCGTGGTCTGCCACGGTGACATGAACTTCGGGCGCAGTGACGATGAGTTGTGTTTCGACACCTGCGGGACCGCGCCTGACGTGGAGCGCATTCTTGCCTACCGCCAGCTCTGGGACGCTTCCGCCGCCTATAGTCGGGATCCATGACCATCTACATCGACCCTCCGGTCTGGCCGGCGCATGGGACAGTTTTTTCCCACGTGATCTCTGACGAGTCCTTGGAGGAGCTGCACGCCTTCGCTCGCGGCGCCGGCATCAGGGCGCGGGCCTTCGACCGCGATCACTATGACGTGCCTGCCCAACGGGTCCAGGACCTCGTGCGGCAGGGGGCAGTGCCGGTCAGCGGCCATGATGTGGCACGCATCCTTGCGGCTTCCGGACTGCGGGTGAAGGCGCGGGACCGTCCGGAGAAGCTGCGCGGCAGTCTGCTGCGCCGGTGGCGGGCCATGGCAGGTCCTGGAAGGAACGACGCCGCCGGTGACGCGTGGGAGGCTGTGGGCCAGGACTTGGTACAACGCTGGAGTGAGCCGCACCGGCACTATCACGCGCTGCCTCACCTGCTCTCCGTGCTCCGCGTCTCGCATGCGCTGGCCCAGGCCGGGGAGCTGCGCGGTGCCCCGTACCGGCCAGTCGCCCTGGCCGCCTGGTTTCATGACGCAGTGTATGCAGGCAACGCCGGCCAGGATGAGCAGCAGTCAGCTCACCTGGCCCAGCAGCAGCTCGATGGTCTGCTTCCTGACGACGAGGTCGAAGAGGTGGCCAGGCTGGTCCGCGGCACGGCCACCCATTCACCCTGGGAGGGCGACGCTGCCGGAGCAGTGCTGACCGATGCTGATCTCGAAGTTCTGGCTCGCCCGGCCCATGAGTACCTCCGCTATGCCGCACAGGTGCGCGCTGACTACGCCCACGTGGGTGAGCAGGACTTCATCCGGGGGCGGGCGGCGGTGCTGCGCACGCTGATGGCGGCCCCGCGCCTGTTCCACACCCATACCGGAGAACTGCAGTGGGACGCCGCGGCGCGGAAAAACATCTCGGCTGAGTTGAAGGACCTCGAGGTGCGAGGCCGGCACTAGACACCGAACAGATGCGCCGTGCCGCACCCCCAAGTGGGCTACTGCATAGTAACCTAGCTGAATGCATGTGATTTTCCGGACTCTGCTCATCCTGCTCAAGGCACGCCGTCGCTCCCGCCTCACGCCGTGGGAGTCCTCGCAGATCACCCTGCGTGCGATGCCCACCGATGTCGACATCCTGATGCACATCAACAACGGTCAATACTTCAGTCTCTTTGATCTGGGCCGTTACGACATGATGGTCCGTTCGGGCCTGTGGGCAGGGGCCAAGAAGCGCGGCTGGCACCCGGTGGTGCAGGCCGAGCAGATCACCTTCCGCAAGTCGGTCAATGTCTGGACCAAGTTTCAGATCCACACCAAATTCATCGGAGTCGATGATCGTTGCTTCTACATCGAACATCGAGTGGTGGTGGACGGGGAAGTCTACGTCCGCGCCCACATCGCAGGACGGTTGATCGGCAAGGACGGGCCGGTGCCCGTCGCTGAGATTCTCCAGATGGCCGGTGCGGCGGGTCATCCTGTGCCGGAAAACTTCGAGGTCGGCGAGGACCTACGTACCTGGAGGCGGACCTTCGCCCTGCCAGCGTCTCGCAAACCGGCACCGCATACCGGATTCTGAAGGCCTCTGGCCTGCCACGTGCGGAACGCCCCGGTGGTGCCTCCCTGGGGTGGTTAGTCTTGGCTCATGGAACACACCGTGGTCAGCATCCGCCGGTACCCTGTGAAGTCTATGGGTGGGGAGTCCTTGGTGGCTGTCGAGTTGGATTCCCGTGGGTTGGCGGGGGACCGTGAGTACGCGGTGCGGAACCAGGAGGGCAAACTCGCCTCCGGCAAGAATGGCAGCCGTTTCCGGCGCTACGACGCCGTCTTTGACTACACTGCCCGCACGCGGGAGGGGACTGTGTGGGTCGCGGGGGGAACCGGCACGTGGGTGGTGGGCGATCCTGACCTGAACCGTGAGCTCTCCCGGGCTTTCGGGGCGCCAGTTGAGGTCACGGCTGAGTCCGACGCACCTCACTTTGACGGGGGTGCGGTCTCGGTCATCGGCACCGCCACGCTGCAGTGGATGGCTCAGCAGTGGGGCATCCACGCCGATCCCCGGCGCCTGCGGGTGAACCTGCTGTTGCAGACCGAGGAGCCCTTCATTGAGGAGACCTGGATAGGTCACTCATTGGCCATCGGGGCCACCCGCGAGGGTGCAGCCGAGGTGGTGATGGAGGAGAAGATTCCACGCTGCCGCACAGTGGACGTGGATCAGGACGGCACTCGAGCAGCCGGGCGCATGCTGCCGCTCCTGGGGCGGTACCGTGAACTGTGCGTGGCTGTCTACGCCCGTGTCTCGGTCCCCGGCAGGATCGCCCAGGGAGATCGGGTATGGCTCGGGGAGCCCTCGGAGGTTGCCTGAATCACGCTCCGTTCGGGTGTCTCCAGTTTCGATACGCCGAGATGGTCAGGAGGGCCACGGCTGCCCACCCCGCCGCGACCGTCGCGCCAGTGAAGACGGAGGGGTCTGCAATGAATGCGCCCACGGCTACCAGGGAGAACTGACCCGGGATGCAGGAGACCAGGCTGGCCAACACATAGGGGGTGTGTCTGACCCCGAAAGCTCCGCTGCCGTAGTTGACCGGCCAGTATGGGAATCCGGGCATCAGCCGCAGCGTAGCGACCGCGTAGAAGCCGGAGCTGCGCAGATGCTGCTCGAGGGGGTCGCGGTGCCGGCCCAGCAGTTTGCTCATCGTCCGCTTGCCCAGACCGCGGGCTACCCAGTAGGCGGCCCAGCAGCCGAGCATCACACCGACAACGGACAAGATGGTCCCGGTGATCACATCAAAGAGCAGCCCGCCGGCCACCGCCATCAGGGTCACCGGGATCGGCGTGGCGGCCACCAAAGCATAGAGCCCCACGAAAGTGATCCACCCGGCCCACCCCACTGCTTCGATGTTCTGCTGAAGCTGGTGCACCGGGGGGAGTTCGACATTGAACACCACCCAGAGGAGCCCGAGCAGCACCAGCGCCAGGGCCATGTTCCGCACGATCGTGAGCCACCGCTCTTCTGCGGGGAACTCCGGTTCGCTGCTTGACCGTGCCATGTATTAGTTCACCGAAGCTGGGGGCCGCGGAGCTCGCCGCTGGCTACCGCCATCCGAGGGCGCGCTGACGGTTCACCTGCAGCGTGGCCCGGCGGATGGTGAACAGCGAGATGATGGTGCCGATGGCGAAGAATCCCACCGTGACCAGAAAAAGTATGCCTTTGATGTACTTGCCGAGGTAAAAGTACTGCAGACCCGCTACGAAGAAGAACCCCACTATGGTCAGGACCAGGGCCAGCCCCGGATCTTTCTGGGGACCGTCGTATGCGCGGGAAACCATGGGCCCAGTGTACTCGCGCGTTCTGCGGCCCACGAGCCGAGATTCGTTCGAGGCCGGGTGGGCGCTCTGCGCGGGTCGGCCAGCGACCTCAGACGCGGTTGATCTCGCGCCGATTCCAGCCCCAGATTCCGCTCAGCAGGCCTATGAGACCTAATGCGCTCAGTGCCAGAATGGGTGCCCAGGTGACGTCTTCCACCGGGTACTGTGCCAAATGGCCGAAGATGTTGACCTGGTGGAACACCTCAGGCAGGTCCAACAACTGGCCGAATGTGATCATGAAGGCGCAGTATCCGATCAGCGTCCACCCCACCGGGCCTGCAGCGCGCGGCCACCAGCCGAACAGGGCGGTAACAATGCCCAGTACCGCCAGCACCGCTGGCAGCTGGAGAACACTGGCGGCGACGCAGTAGACAAAGTAGCGGCCTGCATCCGCCTCCAGGACCGCAGCTGCGCCCAGGCCCATGCCGAGGCCCACCAGCAGGAGCAACAGTGCCGCACCGCCCAGGATCACCACGAGATGGGTACCCAGCCACTTGGTGCGGCTCACCGGCGCGGAGAGAAGCAGCTCCGCGCGGCCCCGGCGTTCCTCGCCCCTGAGCTGGGTGAGGCCACCGACTCCGGCCGCGGCGACAAAGATTGCCAGGAAGACACCCCGATGGGCCAGATATCCGAGCACCATCGATTCCCCGGTGAAGATCTGGCGAATTTCTTCGGGAAGGTTCTCACCGGCATCCAGCAGTGTTTGAGCGTACGCCCCGAAGACAAGACCGGCCAGCACCAAGCCAATGCCCCACCCCCGCAACCCGCCCTTGAGGGTTCTGACGGCCAGGCCCAGCGGAGACCCCAGCGCCGGCCGCGCGTACTGACGGCCCAACCGGGTTGGCACAAGACTGGCCTCCAGGTCTCGCCGGGTGCTCAGCCAGTAGCCGATCCATAGCTGTACGGCAGCGGTGCCGAACAACAGCGCCAGGATCCACCAGCGGTCCTCCACGTAGGGCGCCGTCTGCTGCGCCCAGCCCAGGGGAGAGAACCAAGACAACACGCTGCCGCCCTGGGCAGCCATGTCTCCGCCCATTCGAATGACGTAGGCCGCCGCCAATGCGGCGCCGGCCATTGCGCTGCAGGCGCGGGCAGAGGCGCTCAGCTGGGCGCTGATTGCAGCGGTTCCTGCAAAGAACAGTCCGCTGCCGGCCCCGGCTGCGGCCACCAGTGCGGAACCCTCGGCCGCGTATCCGGCCGTCAGGGCTCCGCCGAAGACCAGGAGCCCCGCGGCGAGATTGAGCAGGACCACCAGGCTGAGAGTCGCCGACAGTGTGGCGTGGCGTCCCACAACATTGGATCTCAGAAGCTCCGCACGCCCCGACTGTTCTTCTGCGCGAGTGTGGCGGACCACGGTGAACATGCTCATCAGTGCGATGAGGAGGTAGATGAAAAGGACGTAGCCGGCGGAGAAGAACCGTTCGAAGGTTGGTGCCTCCATTCCGAAGGCGGGGCCGGTCATCAGGCGCCCCACCGGATCGGTAAACAGGGTGGCCAATTGGGCTAGCTCGGCCTCGTCCTCAGCGATGACCTGTATGGCGTGGGCGAAGTAGAAGCCCAGCAGTCCTATTCCTGCGACCCACACCGTGGAGCGGAAACGGTCCCGGCGCAGCATGAACCGCAGCAGACCCAGTGTGCCGGTGAACGTTGCGGGACCGCTGGCCCTAGCCGGTGCTGGGCCCGACTGTGCTGCGAGGGCACTCATGGTGCTGCCTGCTCGGGGGTGTCCTGAGCGACTTCACGTGACGGCTGTTGACCGTAGTGTCGCATCAGCAGCTGCTCCAAGGTCGGGGGGTGGGCCACCATCCCGTGGACACCGAGTTTGACGATCTCTGCCATCACATCGTGGATATGCTCTCCGTCGACTTCGAAGACCGACCGACCTCCAACGGTCCGGTAATCATGGACGAACCTGAGGCTGGCCAAATGTCCGGCGGGGCGACCCGATTCGATCTCGAACGTGGTGCGAGTCATGTGCCGCAGGTCGGACAGCGAGCCGGACTCAACGATGTGCCCGGCGCGGATAATGGAGATCCTGTCCGAGAGCGCTTCGACCTGGGCCAGTATGTGGCTGGAGAGCAGCACGGTGCGACCCTCACTTTTCGCCTGGTGAATGACGTCTTGGAATACGGCCTCCATCAGGGGGTCAAGTCCGGCGGTGGGCTCGTCCAGCAGCAGCAGGTCTGTATGTGCAGCCAGCGCGGAGATCAGTGCCACCTTTTGCCGGTTGCCCTTGGAATAGGTGCGGGTCTTCTTCCGCGGGTCGAGGTCGAATCTTTCAATCAGCTCATCGCGCCGCGCGCGGTCGTACTTCCCGCGCAGGCGCAGGAACATATCGATCACCTCACCGCCGGTGAGGTTCGGCCAGAGCTCCACATCCCCCGGCACATAGGCCAAGCGCTGGTGCAGCGCGACTGCGTCGCGCCAGGGGTCCAGCCCGAAGACCTTGACTGTCCCGGAATCCGGGCGCAGCACCCCGAGCAGCACCCGCATCGCCGTGGACTTGCCGGACCCGTTGGGCCCGAGGAAGCCGTGGACCTCACCGGGCAGAATCTCCAGGGTGAGGTCGTCGAGCGCGCGGACCGGACCGAAGCTTTTGTGGACTTCATGTGCCTCGATGACAGCATTGCGTTGGCTCATTGGTCGTCCCCTTTTCTCGAAAACGAAGGATCTTCGTGCCTGCTGCGCCGGCTGACTGCGGTCACACTTGCGCCGAGGCGCCGGCGCTTCGGGTGCCCGGCACCAGCCGGTCCAATGCCTCCTGCATGTGCTCTTCGATCGCGTCAACCAGTCCGGCCGAATCGCCTGCGGCGATCGCCTCGGCAATCCTGCGGTGTTCTGCCACCTGGTCCTCCGGGTCCCGATACGTGCCCTGAAGCGCAGTCAGGCACATCCGCGTCTCCACCATCAGTGTCTGGTGCATCCGTTGCAGCCGCGCACTACCAGCGCTGTCGACCAGGACCTCATGAAAGTGCAGATCAGCGTCAGAGAGTCGGTCCAATGTGCCGTCTTCGGCGGCCTGCTGCATCGTCTGATAGGCGTCCCGCAGTTGTGCAATGGCCGTCTGCCGGTGCTGCCGGATGATCGTGCGTCCGGCGGCTGTCTCGATCGCAATGCGGGCGGCGTAGAGGTCACGGATCTCGTGCTCATCGAGTTCCTTGACGAACAAACCGCGGTTGGGCTCTGCGCGGACCAGGCCCTCTTGGACCAAGCGCTGTGTGGCTTCACGCAGGGGGCCGCGACTGACCCCGAACTCCGCAGCTAGGTTCGCCTCCGAGAGCTGGGCTCCTGGGCTGAGCCGGCCGTACATAATCGCCTCACGCAGCTGACGGGTGATGAGCCCGGCGGTGGACTCGCGGTTAACCCGCTTGAACGACTGGGGGCTGGACATTGATGCTCCGATCCATGGATTGTTGACAATCCATTCTAGTCAGGCGAGGAAGAGATCAGGCGCTCCGGGTTCAGCAGTGAGCCCAGTGCTGGCAGCTGGGGCTGGGCGACTCCTGCGATGCGCATCCCCTCCCAAATGGTGACTTGGTTTGCCGTCAGCACCGGTTTGCCCAGTGCCTGCTCCATCTCCTCGACCCAGGTCAGCGAGTGCATGGCCGTATCCGGGACCACCACCGCCTGGGCCGCCGGGACGTCAACGTGGCGAATCATTGCGAACAGCTCCGCACGCGGCAGCTGACTCACCGCCTGGGCGGTGAAGACGCCCTGTGCTTCAAAAGCAACCGGTTCGACGCCGCCGGCACGCAGGAATCCCACGAAGTGCTCAGCAAGTTCTGCCGGGTATGACGCCGCCACCGCCACCCGGCGCAACCCCAGCCTGGTGAGGGCGCGGACAAAGCCGAGGGAGGTCGAGGAGACGGGCACGCCGGTGGCCTCAGTCAGTCGCCGCACTTGGGAATGGGCTCCTTGCCATCCGAAGACGAAGCTTCCGGAGGTGCAGGCCCACATGAGGGAATCCACACGCTGCTGTGTCAGCAGACGTTGGGCTCCGGCCAGCAGGCGCGGGTGGGAGCCCGTTTCCCGCAGCGCCTGTGGTGTGTGTTCATCCACTCCGATGGTGGTGATGGCCACCGGCAGCCTCACCGGCGGGGCCTCAGCGTCCTGAAAGGTGGAATCCAACGTGGAGAAGTCATCCTCGGCCGCATGGCCGGGGTAGAGAATGCCGACGGTGACACGAGCGTTCATGCTGGCGCTGCTCCTTCCCGGGTATGCTCCGGCGAGGCCGTCGGAGCGGGGGTGAAGCAGTCGCGCAGTGCCGCGCCGGGGCCCAGATACTCCCGCTCCGCTCGGCGCAAAGCAGCCCAGATGGTGGTCTGGTTCGCTGAGAGAACCGGTTTTCCGAGGTCCTGTTCGAGCTGATCGAGCACCTCGTAGGTCGGCAGATTGGTGCAGGAGATCAGCACGGCCTCAGCATCGGGCGCATCTGCATTCCGGACCAGGTCACGAGTGGTATCCCAGGGCACCGTCCAGATGCGTCCGGCCAGTCCCAGGTGTGCGGTGTGCACCAGGTCGATCCCCGCCTCGGCGAAGAACTGCTGGAACAGCGCGGCAATCGAGGGGTCATAGGGGGTGGCGGCGGCAACCGAGGTGACCCCCAGTGCATGAAGAGCTTCAAGCAGGGAGCCCGCGGTGGTCACCGCCGTGGGGGACACCTCCGGTGCGGGATCAGGCCACTGCTCGGGATAGGCGAGGGCAGCCTCCAGGGTGCGCATCGCTTTCGCTGAGGCCTTGCGTCCGGTTTCGGAGATCAGGTGAGTGAGGCGCCGTTCGCCCACCACACCCCGGACGAAGCTGCCTGAGGTGCAGGCGTAGATGTACCCAGCAGGGCCCGTGGCGGAGACTGAGCGCACCGCAGCGCGGATCACCTCGGGACGGGAGATGGCTCGGGCCTGTTCGACGGTGACGGTCAGTGGTTGAAACGGGGTGCGGGCGAAGAGCAGGTCGAGTTGTTCGAAACCGAATCTGTCCCGGGAGAACTGCCGCAGCTCTCGATCCAGAGCCATGTCATAGGGGACCACCGCACCAATGGGAGTAGCGAGTGGGGGCGGGTCTGGAGGGTGTGCCGGTGTCATAGGAGCCCCTTGCGCGACGGCGACAGCAGGCACTGCAGGATTGTTGACAATCTGCAGATGAGGTTTCTAATGTAGCACCCATGTCAGAGTCCCGCATCACAATACTGCGCCCCTCAGATCCGGAGGCTCCGTACGCCGTGCCCCCTGGACTTGAGCAGCTCTCCGGCCGGGCAGAGATCCGGCTGACCGATGCGGAGAATTTGCCTGAAGACATAGCCGGTGCCGATGCGCTCTTTCTCTGGGACTTCTTCTCCGGAGCGCTGGAACAGGCGTGGCCGCAAGCAGATCGGCTGAAGTGGATTCACGTCGCTGCGGCCGGGGTCGACACTCTGCTCTTTGACCAGCTGCGCGACTCCGAGGTGACAGTCACCAACTCTCAGGGCGTTTTCGATCGGCCCATCGCAGAATGGGTCCTCGGTGCCGTGCTGGCGCACGCCAAGGATTTCCACGGGAACTTCCAGCTCAAGACCACCAAGACCTGGGCCCACCGGGAGACCGCACGGGTCCAAGGGTCTGCCGCGTTGGTGATCGGCACCGGTGCGATCGGGCGCGAGATTGCCAGGCTGCTCACCGCCGTGGGTGTCAAGGTCACCGGAGCCGGGCGCACAGCGCGGGATGCTGACTCGGATTTTGGCACCGTGATCGCCTCGGAATCCATGGCCCAGCACGTCGCCGACTACGACATTATTGTCAACGCCGCGCCGCTGACCCCAGCGACCGCCGGGCTGATCGGCGCCGAGACGCTGGCTGCAGTGAAGCCCGGCGCACACCTGGTCAATATCGGACGTGGCGCCTCGGTGGATCAGCAAGCACTGGTCAGTGCTCTGCGCCACGGGCCGTTGGGGTTCGCCTCGCTTGACGTGTTTGAGGAGGAACCGCTGCCTGCGGATTCCGAGCTGTGGGAACTGGAGAACGTGATGATCGCGCCCCATATGTCAGGTGATGTCCACGGCTGGCGGGACTCCTTGGCTGAGCTGTTCATCGAGAATGCCCAGCGCTGGCTGGATGGAAAAGACTTGTTGAACGTGGTGGACAAAGACAAGGGCTACGTCCCAGGAAAGAGGAGCGCATCATGACCGACCTGGCTGAATTCAGCGCAGCTGAGCTGCTGGAGGGATACGCCGCAGGCAGCTTCACTCCGGTGGACGCCACGGAGGCGGCACTGAGCAGGATCGAGGCTCAGAACGCCGAGCTCAACGCATTTGTGCTGGTGGACCGCGAGTCCGCGCTCGATTCCGCGGAAGCCTCTGCAGCACGGTGGAAGTCAGGTCAGACTCTGGGCCCCGGGGACGGTGTGCCGACCTCCATCAAAGACATGTTCATCACGTCCGGGTGGCCCACCCTGCGCGGCTCAACCCTGATCGACGACGCCGGCCCGTGGGACGCCGACGCTCCCTGCGTGGCACGCCTCCGAGATACCGGGGCGGTGCTGCTGGGCAAAGTCTCCACTCCGGAATTCGCCTGGAAAGGCACCACTGACAGCGAGCGTTTCGGAGCCACCGGCAACCCCTGGGACCCCGCCATGACCGCGGGCGGATCCTCGGGAGGCTCCTCGGCGGCTGTAGGCGCCGGAATGGGACCGTGGTCGGTGGGGACCGACGCTGGTGGCTCGGTTCGTATTCCCGCCGCCTTCACCGGCACGGTGGCACTGAAGCCGACGTTCGGATTGGTGCCGATGTTCCCCGCTTCGCCTTTCGGCACGCTGGCTCATGCTGGCCCGATGACCCGCACCGTGACAGACGCGGCGATGCTGATGGACATCATCACAGGGTTCGACTCACGCGACTGGGCCGCCCTGCCTACACCCACCACCTCGTTCACCGACGGTCTCGACCAGGGAGTGGAGGGCCTGCGCATTGCGTTCTCGCCGACCCTGGGATTCGGTGAGAACGATCCTGAGGTGGAGCGGCTGGTCCGCGAAGCCGTGGACGTACTCGCTGACCAGGGCGCCATTGTCGAGGAGGTCGACCCCGGGTTCGCTGATCCGGTCGAGCCGTTCCACGTGCTGTGGTTCACCGGAGCTGCGAAGGTGGTCGCTGCCTATGGGCCGCAAGCGCTGGCCAAAGTTGACCCGGGCTTGCGGGCGGGGATTGAGCGCTACGCCGACGCCTCGGCCCAGGACTACCTCGACGCCACCGCGGTGCGCATGGAGTTGGGTGTGCTCATGGGAGCATTTCACCAGAAGTACGACCTGCTGGTCACTCCCACCATGCCGATCACCGCCTTCGACCGGAACCGCCAGGCTCCGGAAGGCTGGAAGTCAGATCTGTGGACCTCCTGGACCCCCTACACCTACCCGTTCAATATGACCCAGCAGCCGGCGGCGTCGGTCCCGTGCGGAGTGGCTTCTGATGGTCTGCCCGTGGGGCTGCAGTTCGTGGCTGCCCGGACCCAGGACAGGTTGGTACTGCGTGCCTCCCGCGCCTATGAACAGGCCGCAGGGGAACAGTTTGTCCGCCCCGTCACGGTCCCAGCGGCGCAGGGGGCGGGCTGAACGTGGCCCGGTACATCACCGTCACGCTGGATCAACGGGGGGTGAGCTGTCTGGCCAAGCTGCTGGACGACGAAGCGCCTCGGACCTGCGCGGCGGTGTGGGACGCGCTGCCACAGTCGGGACAGGTGTACCACGGCAAATACGCCCGCAATGAGGTCTACCACCTGGTGGACGCCTTTGCCGCCCAGGAGCCGGGCAAGGAGAACACCACGGTCACTCCGATTCCGGGTGACCTCTGCTACTTCGCTTTTGACTCTGATGACCTGGGCAACCCGGCCTATGGGTACAGCGCAGATGTTCCAGTACGCGCGGAGCAGCCCGTCGTCGCCAAGCGCATTACGGACCTCGCAGTCTTCTATGGCCGGAACAACCTGCTGATCAACGGCGATCAAGGCTGGGTCCCTGGCAATGTCTTCGGCACGGTCGTCCAAGGCCTGGAGGAGTTCGCCCAGGCGTGTCACTCAATCTGGATGGACGGTGCACGGGGGGAGACCTTGACCTTCTCCCGCGCCGAGCTCCGTTGAACAGGGGCCCGGTGCTGACCGAGGAGCGCGATCTGTGACTCAGATTCATTGACACATATCGATATAAGGGGCATTATCGGATTCATCGATCAATATCAATGAATGGATGCCGTGGTGAAGTACAGCGCGCAAGCTGCCCAGATGCCCCCCGTCGTCGTCATAGGGGCCGGGCCGGTGGGTCTGGCGGCGGCTGCCCACTTGATGGAGCGGGGTCTCGAGCCGCAAGTGGTGGAAGCTGGGGGCCACGCCGGCGCCGCGATCGCCTCGTGGGGCCACATCAAGCTGTTTTCGCCGTGGAGATTCAACCTCGATGCCGCCTGCGTTCGGCTGCTCAGCGCCGAGGGTTGGAGCCCACCGAGACCCACGGGCTTGCCCACGGGGACAGAGCTGGTCGAGGAGTACCTGAGGCCCCTGGCTCAGACTGCGCAGCTGAAGGACCGGATCAGATATCGGACGCGGGTCACTGGGATCAGCCGCGGCGACCGGGACAAGACCCACCACGCCGCCCGCCAGGGTGCGCCCTACACCGTCCGGGTGGAGGCCGGTGGCGCCACCGCCGACTTGCGTGCCCGCGCGGTGATAGACGCTTCCGGGACCTGGGCCCAGCCGAACCCTATGGGCCCTGCGGGTCTTCCCGCTCTTGGTGAGCAGGATGCCTCGGTGGTGCGGCACCTCCTCGGACCCTTGCCGGATGTGCTCGGCGCAGCCCGTTCACGGGTCACCGGCAGGCGCATACTCGTCGTGGGTGCCGGCCACAGCGCCACCAACACCCTGCTGAACCTCGCGGCTCTGAAGCGTACCGATTCGGCCACCGAGATCCTGTGGGCAGTGCGCGGTACGAACCTGGAGCGCAGCTTCGGCGGCGGTGAGCGCGATGAGCTGCCTGCCCGTGGCGCGCTCGGGCAGCGGCTGCGCCGACTGGTCGCGGCCGGGCACATTCGGGTGATGACAGCGGCCTCCGTGCAACGGCTGCAGGCTACGCCGCCGGAAGGAGTCACCGTTGAGTTCACAGATGGACGTTCAGTTCGGGTCAGTGCTGTAGCGGCTGCCACGGGGTTCCGCCCTGACCTGGCCATGCTCCGAGAACTCCGGCTCGACCTGGATCCGGGGGTGGAGGCGCCTTCCGGGCTGGCCCCGCTCATTGACCCGGAGTTCCACACCTGCGGAACTGTCCCGGCGCATGGGGTGGAGGTGCTCGCCCACCCGGAAGACGGTTTCTTCCTTGCCGGGATGAAGTCCTACGGGCGAGCGCCGACGTTCCTGCTGGCCACCGGTTACGGCCAAGTCCGCTCTATCGCCGCCCACCTGGCGGGTGAGGACGCCTCGCCGCTGGAATTGGCGCTGCCTGAGACCGGAGTGTGCAGTGCACTCGACCCTTACGAGGCAGAAGACCAAGAGCCGGTGCGGCTGCGATAGCGGCGGATACGGTGGGTCCATGAGGCTATGGAACAACCGCTCCGCTTATCTGCGGTGGACCCAGCTCACGGAGTGGCCCATGGTGTTCGTCGCTCTGGGGTTCCTCGGGGTCTACGCTTACGTCGTCATTGGGGACCTGCGCGAAACCCAGGTCTCTTGGCCCTTCTGGGTGATGAATGCGATTTGGGTGCTGTTCGCGGTGGACTACGTGGTCTCCTTGATCCTGGTCCCGCACACTCGCAGATGGTTCCTCACTCACCTGCATGAGCTGGCGATCGTGCTGCTGCCGGCGCTGCGGCCGCTGCGGCTGCTGAGACTCGCCACGGCACTGGCGGTGCTGCAGCGTTCGGCCGGCGCTGCGCTGCGGGGAAAGGTCATCCTCTACGTGGCGTTCACCTCCATGCTCCTTGTGGTCATGGCATCCCTGGCGATGCTCGACGCCGAGCAGAACGCCCCGGGAGCCAATATCACCACCTTCAGCGAAGCGCTGTGGTGGTCCACGGGGACCATCACCACCGTGGGATACGGTGATTTCTATCCGATCACTGGGCTCGGTCGCAGTATCGCCGTGGTGCTGATGGTCTGCGGGCTCGGGCTGCTGGGAACCGTGACCGCTACGCTGGCCAGCTGGTTCGTCGAGCGGGTTGAGGAGACGGCCAGCAGCGCCCAGCAGGACCAGACGTGAAATTGCGGCCTGTCCCTGTTCTGCGTATCATGGTTCTTCGTCTGCTTGGCTGAGTTGCGCCTTCTTCACAGGGCGCAGCGCCGGAAACAGTCCAAGCGCCGCCTAAACTTTGCACCGTCCACGCGGTCTCCGCGTGTCCGTAGGCAACTTCGGTTGGATCTCACCCAGCCTGGTCGTCCTCGTACCGGTGTCAGTGAAACGGTCCGCGCCAGTGGGCCTTCAAACAGCATCTACGTACAGCAACTCAAGAGGAGTGATCATGGCAGCACGTTGCCAGGTGACGGGAGTGGGGCCGCAGTTCGGCAACCAGATCTCGCACTCGCACCGCCGCACCAAGCGCCGGTTCGACCCAAACATCCAGCGGAAGACCTATTGGGTGCCTTCGCTGGGCCGTAAAGTGACCCTGAACCTCTCGGTCAAGGGCATCAAGACCATCGACGTGCGCGGCATCGACGCGGTGGTCGCCGATATGTTGAAGCGAGGTGAGAAGCTCTAATGGCAAAAGACAAGGACGTACGTCCCATCATCAAGCTCAAGTCGACTGCCGGTACTGGCTTCACCTACGTGACGCGCAAGAACCGCCGCAACAACCCTGACCGCATCGTGCTGAAGAAATACGATCCGGTTGTCCGTAAGCACGTCGACTTCCGAGAGGAGCGCTGATCATGGCCAAGACCTCCAAGATCGTCAAGAACGAAAAGCGTAAGGTCATCGTCGAGCGCTACGCTGAGAAGCGCGCTCAGCTGAAAAAGACTCTCGTGGACCCCAAGGCCTCCGACGAGGACCGCGAGGCCGCACGCGTGGGCCTGCAGAAGCTGCCCCGTGACGCCTCCCCGATCCGCGTGCGCAACCGCGACGCCATCGACGGCCGTCCGCGCGGAACCTTCCAGAAGTTCGGAATCTCCCGTATCCGCTTCCGCGATATGGCTCACCGCGGCGAGCTGCCGGGGATCACCAAGAGCTCCTGGTAGTCGGCCCAATACAGCACGACAGAAAGAGCGGGGTCTCCCAATCGGGAGGCCCCGCTCTTTCGTACGCTGACAGGCGAAACTCCTGGAAACATGCTGTGAAAGCGCCGTTGAGTGCCCAGTTGGGCCTCCGGCGTGGTAAGTTGCCAGACTGAAAGCCCATTTGCGGCCGCAGATCCGCGGTATGACGCGGAAGTTCGGCCTCACGGGACGGGAACAAAATAGTCCAGGAGGACAAACACATGGCACTGAACCGTAGCGAGCTCGTTGCAGCAGTCGCAGAGAAGTCCGGTAATTCCCAGGCATCCGTCAATGGTGTGCTGGACTCCGTCTTCGAGGTCTTCACTGAGCAGGTCTCCAAGGGCGAGAAGGTCTCCATCCCCGGGTGGCTCTCTGTGGAGCGTACCGAGCGCGCCGCACGCACCGGCCGCAACCCGCAGACCGGCGAGAGCATTGAGATCCCAGCCGGTTACTCGGTGAAGCTCTCCGCCGGCTCCAAGCTGAAGGCTGCTGCCACGGGCAAATGAGCTGACGCCTTAGTCGTGGCGCAGCCACTTGCGGCAGCCCACCAGGTGACCTCCTGTCTCGTCAAGAGACCGGGGGTCACCGTCGTTTTCGACAACTTGTAGAATTCCTCATATGCCGTGGTTCCACCTCATGCACTTGTTGGTCCAACCCGAGGTCGCCGTTGACGCTCCTGGCTGGGCACCCATCCTCTTCGCAGGTGGCGCGTTCATTGTGGTGTGCCTGGTGTTGATTCTGATGTGGCGAAAACTTCGACAGTCCGAGCAGTGGCGCGACGATCAGGAAACACCGGATGACGACGACGGCCGCTGAGCGACGCCTGTGGGCCGCGCCCCTGCCGGTCACCGTCGCAGCAGTCTCCGCAGGTCTGATTGCCCTGATTGTCGCAGGCCTCGCCACCGGGGTGGGTCAGGGCGGGGCCATCTCAGATCCCGGTCCGCTGACTCGGTGGGGTCTTCCCGTGGCGCGCTATGCGCATCACCTCGCCATGGCCACCGCCGTCAGCGCCGCGATTCTGGCCGCGGTCGCCATACCGTTCCGCACAGGGCCGCGCAACAGACAGGATCGGCAGGCCGGACAGGAACACCCCATGTATACCCGCGCCATGCACATCGCCATGGCAGCTTCGGTGGTATGGACAATCGCGGCCCTGGCCGTGCTGGTGCTGACCTTCTCCTCCCTCTCCGGGCTCCCGGTCTCCGCGGACCAAGGCTTCTCGGAGGGTTTCTTCGACTACACCCTCAACATCGCCACAGGTCAGGCTTGGCTGAGTATTGTGCTGATCGCGGGGGCGTGTGCGACCCTCTTCGCGGCAGTGCGACGTCCTGCTGGAGTGGGGTGTGTGGCGGTGCTGGGACTGGTCGCCATTGTGCCCATGGCCATGGTGGGGCACTCTGCCGCCGGTGACGGACACACTGCGGCGGTGAACTCCTTGGGGTTGCACCTGCTGGGGGTGGTGGTGTGGGTAGGCGGACTCATTGCCCTTGCACTGCTGGCCCCGCAGATCGCCTATACCGCGCGGCACCTCAGTGCGAGGGACCAAGGCGGTCCGGAGATCCTGGGCACTGTGCTGCGGCGCTATTCGGTGCTGGCTGGCCTGGCGTTGGTCACCGTGGCCGCCTCCGGTGTCATCAATGCCGAACTCCGCATCACCAGTTTCGGCGAACTCCTCGGCACTGACTATGGCCGAATGCTCGTGGTCAAGACGGCGGCCACACTGGTCCTGGCCGGAATCGGTTTCGCCCACAGACAATGGGTCATTCCCCGGATATTGGCCTCCACCCGGTTGCTGTGGCAGCTGATCATTGTCGAGATCGCCCTGATGACCGCCGTAATCGGAGTCAGCGCCATCCTGGGACGCACCCCACCCCCGGTCCCCGAGAGCCTCCCCCCAGATGCCACCCCCGCCCGGCTCCTGACCGGCTACGACCTGCCGCCCGAACCGCAGCTGAGCAATTTCTTCACGCTGTGGCGCCCCGACTGGCTGTGGGTCGCCGTCGTGATGTTCCTTGCCATTTGGTATGTTCGCGCAGTGGTCCAGGTCCGGGCCCGCGGAATCAGCTGGCCGCTGACGCGCGCAGTCTCCTGGTTGTTCGGCCTGAGTGTGCTGTTATGGGTCACCTCCGGCGGCCCCGCCGTCTACGGAATGGTGACCTTCTCCGGGCACATGATCCAGCACATGACCCTGACCATGGTCGCCCCCATATTCCTGGTCATGGGCTCTCCGGTGACACTGGCGATGCGGGCGCTGCCGGTGCGCAGTGACGGCACCCGAGGCGCACGCGAATGGATCCTGTGGCTTGTCCATTCCACGTGGTCGAAGATCGTCACACACCCTATCGTCGCCGCAGTGAACTTTGCCGGGTCCATCCTGCTGTTCTACTACACCCCGGTCTTCGGCCTGGCCCTGGAGTACCACCTGGGCCACATCCTGATGACCGTCCACTTTCTCCTCACTGGGTACATCTTTGCGCTAGTGCTCATCGGAAGGGACCCGCTGCCGTCACGGCCCCCGCACTTCGCCCGGGTGATCATCCTGCTGGCGACCATGGTCTTCCACGCGTTCTTCGCGGTCGCCCTGATGTCCACTGAACAGTTGCTGCAGCCAGACTGGTTCGGCAATATGGGGCATGGGTGGTTCCCCGCCATCGAGGACCAGCACCGCGGCGCCGAACTGATGTGGGGTCTGGGGGAGGTCCCGGCAGTGCTGATGGGGGTCATCGTCTGCATTCAGTGGGCGCGAGACGACCGCCGGGAGACCAAGCGGCTCGACCGGGAAGCCGAGCGCACCGGTGACGCCGAACTGGAGGCGTACAACGAGATGTTCGAACAGATGTCCCAGGGCCGTCCTGCTGCTGGCAGGTAACACGGCGTCACAGATGGAACAGAACCGTTCCAGGGCTGGTTGACTCCCTTGACAGAGACGCTCCTGACTTCGTCCGAAGGATTTCCGCATGACAGAGACGATCCGGCGCACCAGCCGAGTGCGCGCATCTGAGCTGCTTGGCCGTAGCTGGCTCAACACCGGTGGAACGCAGCTGAGCCTGGAGCAGCTGCGCGGGAAGATCATCATCCTCGACTTCTGGACCTTCTGCTGCATCAACTGTCTGCATGTGCTCGATGAGCTGCGGCCCCTCGAAGCGAAGTACGCCGACGTGCTGGTCACCGTCGGTGTCCACTCGCCCAAATTTGAGCACGAGGCTGACCCGGACGCTCTGGCTGCGGCAGTGGAGCGCTACGAGATTGAGCACCCCGTCCTCGATGACCCGGAGCTGATCACCTGGCAGGCGTACTCAGCGCGGGCGTGGCCCACTCTGGTGGTGGTGGATCCGGAAGGGTATATCGCGGCGTCGCTCTCCGGCGAAGGACACGTGGCGGGGCTGTCCTCCCTAGTTGATGAACTCATCACCGAGCACGAGGCCAAGGGCACACTGCACCGCGGTGACGGTCCCTACGTGGCCCCGGAACCGGTCTCGCGTACGCTGCGCTTCCCCAGCAAAGCGGTTCCGCTCCACCGGGAGCTCAACGGCTCGGCAGAAGGCTTTCTGGTGGCCGATACGGGGCATCACAGAATCGTGCAGCTGGACGCTGACCTGGAGACGGTTCTCGATGCTTGGGGCTCGGGTGAAAAAGGTCATGCCGACGGCGCGGCAGCCGCAGCCCAGTTCAACGAACCTCAAGGGTTGGCCCTGCTGCCGGAGAGCATCGCTGAGCAGGTCGGCTACGACGTCGTGGTGGCGGATACGGTCAACCACCGGCTGCGCGGCATCAACGCCACTACTGGGGAAGTTCGCACCTTGGCAGGCAATGGCGTCCAGCGGCTTCTCGACGCTGAACGTACACGCACCGACCAGGTCATAGGCTCCCTGGGGACGGCCGCGCAGGACATCTCACTCTCCTCCCCGTGGGATGTCCTGTGGTCGGAGGAACTCGGTGCGGTAGTGGTGGCGATGGCCGGAACTCACCAGCTGTTCACCTTTGACCCGACAAGTGGCGACATCGGCGTCTACGCCGGCACCGGGCTGGAAGGGCTCATTGACGGGGCGCCGGAGGAGGCCTGGTTCGCCCAGACTTCCGGGCTGGCACTTGACGCCCGCGGGGATCTCTGGATCGCCGACGCGGAGACCTCCGCCCTCCGCGTGCTGCGCACCTCGGCGAACATTGCGGCTCCTGCGGTGGAAACGGTGATCGGGGAGGGGCTGTACGATTTCGGCTTCCGTGATGGGGAGCCTGCCCAGGCACGGATGCAGCATCCCCTGGGGGTGGCCGCCCTGCCTGACGGTTCCGTACTTGTCGCCGACACTTACAACGGGGCCATCCGTCGGTACAAAGCTGAGCACACCGCCGGAGACGGCACGGTGGTCCCCGCTGCCGTCTCCACTGTGGCACGGGGGCTGAAGGAACCCTCTGATGTCCTGCTCGACGCTGACGGCAGCACTCTGGTGGTGGTGGAGACCAACGCTCACCAGCTGGTCCGGATAGCTGTTCCGGAGGAATACCTCACCGTGGACGAAGGCGCCACCCAGACCCAGCGCCCCCGCACCCCCGTCGCCTCCGGAACATTTGCGCTCAGCGTGAGTTTCCAAGCCCCTACCGGGCAGAAGCTCGATCACCGGTGGGGTGATCCCACCCAGCTGCAGGTCTCCGCCACCCCCGCTGAGCTGCTGCTCTCCGGCGCCGGCACCACTGAAGGCTTGGACCGCACGCTGGAGCTCAACGGGGAGATCGCCGAAGGAGTCCTGCACATCACCGCGCGGGCAGCGGCCTGCGACGGTGACCCCGGTGGAGAGATCCCCATGCACGCCGCCTGCCACTTGTACCAGCAGGACTGGGGTATCCCAGTGGTCCTCGAGGAAACTGGTGACCACGAGCTCACCCTGGACCTGCGCGGCGTGAAATAGCGCACGGCGCAATCCGGAGCCGGCCCTGTGGCCACGGGAGCGGCCAACCCAGCCGCAGAACTCGCCGGGCTACACCCGAACTGCCAGAATTGGATAGGCTCAGTCACATACCTTCCAGACCCACGGCATAACGGCGAAAGGCGCGTGAACCTATGACCACTATGGTCGTCGTTGCGAGCAAGCACGGCTCCACCGCTGAGATTGGCGAGCGAATCGCCTCAGTCCTGGCCGCCCGAGGAGTCAAGGCCCACGTCAAAGACGTCGGCGAGGCCGACAAGTGGCTCTACGAGACGGACAACGTCGTGGTGGGTATGCCGGTCTACCGGCAGAAGCTGCTGGAGGAGGGCACCCTCTTCCTGGAAGCGAACCGTACGGAGCTGCTGGGTAAGCCGCTGTTCCTGTTTGCTGTTGGGGGAGGGCCGAGCTTGGACCCGAAGCTGGTGGCGCAGCTGGAACGGCTGCCGCACCGCGAAATCACTTACTTCCGCGGTGCGATGGACGAGTCCCAGCTCAGCTTCTTTGAAAAGCTCCAGCTCAGGGTCGCCCAGGCTCCCAGGGATGCGGACCTCCGGGATTGGCCGGCCATTGAAGACTGGGCCGAGGGTCTGCTGGCCTACGGCGTCAGCTGAGCCCGGACATCATGGCGGGTCTCGACACAGAGCGGCTTCGCGCTGACTTTCCTGCGTTGGACTCAGGTATCGCGTTCTTCGACGCCCCTGGCGGAACCCAAACCCCCCGGCAGGTCGGGGAGGCGATCGCTTCCACCCTGACCGCGCCGCTGTCCAACCGGGGTGTCCAATCGGTCTCGGAGCGCAATGCCGAACGGGTAGTCGAGGACTTCCGACAGGCCTTCGCAGACCTGTTGGGTGCCGACCCCAGGGGAATTGTTTACGGGCGCAGCGCCACGCAGCTGACCTATGACTTCGCCAAGCATCTGTCCCAGGATTGGGGCCCCGGGGATGAAGTCGTCGTCACCCGACTGGATCACGACTCCAATGTGCGGCCCTGGGTGCAGGCCGCCGAGCGCGTCGGCGCGAGGCTGCGGTGGATCGATGTGAACCCAGACACCGGCGAGCTGGCCACCACTGATCTGGGATCCGTACTGAGTGAGTCGACCCGCCTCGTCGCAGTCAGCGCTGCCTCGAACCTCATTGGGACCATCCCCGACGTAGCCGCCATCGCGGAAGCTGCGCACCGCGTCGGCGCTCTGGTGTATGTGGACGGGGTGCACTATGCCGCCCATCATCACGTCGATATCTCAGCGCTGGGCGCCGACTTCTTCGTCTGCTCACCCTACAAGTTCTTGGGCCCCCACTGCGCCCTGCTGGCGGCTGCACCTCAAGTGCTGGAATCCCTCACCCCGGAGAAGCTGCTGCCTTCTCCGAATCAGGTGCCTGAGCGTTTCGAATTCGGCACCCTGCCCTACGAGGTGATGGCCGGAGCCACCGCCGCGGTGGACTACATCGCCGCTCTGGCTGGTGAGGCTGGGCGGCGGAGGGATCGCCTGAAGCGCGCTCACGAGCTCATCAACGCCCACGAGCAGGCCCTGGCTGCCCGGATTCTGCAGACGGTCCAGCAGGAATTGCATGGGCGCGTGGAGGTGCACTCGAAAGCCCAGCGGCGCACCCCCACACTGTTTCTCAGTTTTTCCGCTCAGCGCGCCCAGGACGTCTCTGCGGCCCTCCACCGGGCGAACATTCAGGCCCCAGCTGGGTCGTTCTACGCCTACGAGACCTTCCGTCAGCTCGCCCTGCCTGACACCGGCGGGCTCCGGCTCGGGATGGCGCCCTACACCAATGACGACGACGTCGACCGACTGCTGGAGACCCTCACCTCCGCAGTCTCCGCCGCGATTCCTTGAGGAGGGACGCATGAGCACTGACCACACTATGGCTGAGATGACGACGCTCAACGACGGCACCACCCTGCCGATGATCGGCCTGGGCACCTACATGCTGCGCGGCCAGGCCGGTGCTGAGGCTATTGCCGCCGGAATCAACTCCGGGTACCGGCTCCTGGACTCCGCCTACAACTATGAGAACGAAGGCGCAGTGGGGGCCGGCATCGCAGCCTCGGCAGTGGAGCGGGCTCAGCTGCGAGTGACCACCAAACTGCCCGGGAGATATCACGAGCGGGCGCAGGCGATCGCCGCAGTGGAAGAGTCGCTCTTCCGGGCCGGGCTGGAGTACTTTGATCTCTGCCTGATTCACTGGCCCAACCCCAAGCAGGGAAAATACGTGGAGGCGTGGGAGACGCTGATCGAGCTGCGCGAACGCGGCCTGCTGCGCTCCATCGGCGTCAGCAACTTCCTCGGTGAGCACATAGCGACCCTGCAGCGGCAGACAGGTGTGCTGCCCAGCGTCAACCAACTGGAAATCCACCCATGGTTCCCGCAGACGGACGCGATCGAGGAAAATCACCGGCTTGGCATCGCAGTGCAGGCCTGGAGCCCAGTGGGCCGCCACTCAGACATCAGGAATGAGCCCGTCATTGCGCAGATCGCAGCCGAGCTGGGGCGGAGCCCGGCGCAGACGCTGCTGCGCTGGCACGTGCAGCGTGGCACGATCCCCATCCCGAAGTCAGCCGATCCCCAGCGTCAGCGTGAGAATCTGGACATCTTCGACTTCGCGCTCTCGACAGACCAGGTGGAGCGCATCTGCTCGCTCGGCCGCACCGACGGACGGCTGAAGAATCAGGATCCCGCAGTCTACGAGGAGTTCTGAGACGTCAACCGTGCCGCCCCGCGGCGCAGACTAACCCTCGACAGCGCCGAATCTCGACGGGAGAACCGCGCTCCACGCCGCCTTGAGCTCGTCCAGGCTGATCCCGAAACTGCCGTCAGCAAATGCCCCAGTGACCTCAATGCCGCCGGATTCGGCATCCACCACGCCGAGCCGCAGGGCCGGGAAACCACGCGCAGTGGTCATGTCGGTAAACCGCAGCTCCTCCGAACGGGGCAGCGCCACCAACACTCGTGCCTGCGACTCACTGAACAGGGCAGTGAACGGATCAACCCCGTCACGTTCGCACAGCTCGTGCAGAGAGGTCCTGGACCCCACACCGAAACGCAGGCTCATCTCCGCCAGCGCGGCAGCCAGACCTCCTTCGGAGAGGTCGTGGGCAGCGTCGATCATGCCGTCTCGCGAGGCGTTGATCAGGATATCGCCCAGGGTCTTCTCGGCCTCCAGGTCCACTGCCGGAGGCTGACCGCCCAGATGCCCGCGCAGCCGGGCGAACTCGGAGCCGTCGAGCTCGTCGGCAGTGGTGCCCAGCAGGTAGATGGCCTGGCCATCGGCCCATCGCTGGAATCCCGAGGGCGTGCGCCGGGAAACGTCGTCGAATTTGCCCAGCACGCCCACCACGGGCGTGGGGTGGATCGCGCGGCCCGCAGTCTGGTTGTACAGGCTCACATTGCCGCCTGTGACCGGAATGCCGAGTTGCATGCACGCATCGGAGAGGCCACGCACTGCTTCAGCGAATTGCCACATGATCTCGGGATCCTCCGGGGAGCCGAAGTTCAGGCAGTCGCTGACTGCCAACGGCACCGCCCCTGCCGTGGCCACGTTGCGGTACGCCTCCGCCAGCGCCAGCTGCGCACCCCGGTATGGGTCGAGGTAGGCGTAGCGGTCGTTGCAGTCAGTTGCCAAACCCACACCAAGTCCGGTGGTGTCATCGACGCGGATGACCCCGGCATCATCGGGCTGCGACAGCGCGGTGTTTCCGCCTACGAAGCGGTCGAACTGGTCGGTGACCCAGGACTTGTCCGCCATATTGGGGCTGGACATCAGCTCCACCACCGCCTGGCCCAGCTCCTCCGCTGTGGCGGGCAAATGCTTCGCCGCCGCGGAGGTGCGGAACGCCGCGCTCTGCAGCTGGTCCTGCCATGCCGGGCGGTGGTAGGGCCGCTCATAGACGGGGCCGTCGTGAGCCACGGTGCGGGGGTCGACGTCGACGATGGTCTCGCCATCCCAGTCGATGATCAGCCGGCCGGTGTCAGTCACCTCACCCAGCCAGGAGAATTCCACGCCCCATTTGCTCAGCACGGTTTCGAAGGCTGCGGCGTTGTCCGGGGTGACCACCGCCATCATGCGCTCCTGAGACTCTGACATGAGGATCTCCCCGGGGGTCAGGGAGGGGTCGCGCAGCAGCACATTGGTCAGTTCCACATGCATGCCACCGTCGCCGTTGGAGGCCAGCTCTGAGGTAGCGCAGCTGATTCCTGCTGCACCCAGGTCTTGGATGCCTTCGACCAGGTTGTGGTGGAAAAGCTCCAGGCAGCACTCAATGAGCACCTTCTCCGCAAACGGGTCGCCGACCTGCACGGCGGGGCGTTTCGACGGCTTGGCATCGTCGAAGGATTCTGAGGCCAGCACTGAGGCGCCACCGATGCCGTCGCCGCCGGTGCGGGCCCCGAACAGGACTACTTTGTTCCCCACTCCCGAGGCGTTGGCCAGACGCAGGTCCTCATGTTTGAGCACGCCGACAGCCAGCGCATTGACCAGTGGATTCTGCTGGTAAACGGAGTCGAAGACCACTTCCCCGCCCACGTTCGGCAGGCCCAGAGAGTTGCCGTAGCCGCCGATGCCGGCCACCACCCCCGGCAGCACACGCTGAGTGTCGGGGTGATCGATGTCTCCGAAACGCAGCGGATCCATCACCGCGACGGGCCGGGCTCCCATGGAGATGATGTCGCGGACGATGCCTCCGATCCCAGTCGCCGCACCCTGGTAGGGCTCCACAAAGCTCGGGTGGTTGTGGGACTCGATCTTGAACGTGACGGCCCAGCCGTCGCCCAGGTCGGTGACCCCGGCATTCTCCCCGATGCCCACCATGAGGTCTTTTTTCATCTCCTCGGTCACCTTCTCGCCAAACTGGCGCAGGTGCACTTTGGAGGACTTATAGGAGCAGTGCTCGGACCACATCACCGAATACATGGCCAGCTCCGCGGCGGTGGGGCGGCGGCCCAGGATTTCCAGGATGCGGGCGTACTCGTCCTGCTTCAGGCCCAGCTCAGCCCACGGCAGGTCCGTGTCAGGAGTGGCACCGGCGTTCTCCACGGTGTCAATGTTGAACTCGCTCATGCATTTCCCCCTGTCAGTGACGAGACCACGGAGGTGAAGATCGTCAGTCCATCAGTTCCTTCGCGGAGGCCGGTAGCGTCGTCGGACCCGTATCCGGCCTCCACGGCGTGCTCTGGATGCGGCATCAGGCCCACCACATTCCCGCGCTCGTTGGTCACACCGGCAATATCGTTCCGGGATCCGTTGGGAGATTCGCCCACGTAGCGGAAGACCACGCGGCCCTGGTCCTCCAACTTCTTCAGCGTGGCGTCGTCTGCGACGTACTGGCCGTCCTGGTTCTTCATGGGCACGGTGATCAGCTCGTCCTGAGTGAACTGCGAGGTCCACGCGGTGCCGGTGTTCTCCACGCGCAGTACCTGGTCGCGGCAGATGAACTTCAGATGGTCATTCTTGATCATTGAACCCGGCAGCAGATGTGCTTCTGTGAGCACCTGGAACCCGTTGCAGATGCCCAGTACCGGCAGTGGGGAGGCGGTGCGCGCCTCTGCTTCGGTGATGATGGTGCTCATCACCGGGGCAAACCGGGCAATGGCACCGGCGCGCAGGTAGTCGCCGTAGCTGAAGCCACCGGGCAGGACCACGGCGTCGACCCCGTGCAGAGATTCATCAGCGTGCCACAGCGGCACTGCAGTACCACCGCCCAGCCGCACGGCGCGAGCGGCGTCACGGTCATCAAGTGTGCCCGGGAAGGTGACCACGCCGATGCGTGCACCGGACAGGGGGGCGGCCTGGGGTGTGGGGTCACCGGCGATGAGAGGAGTTTCAGCGCTCATCAGCGACTACTGATCCTCAGCAACAGTGACGGAGACGACGTCCTCAATCACCGGATTGGACAGCATCTCAGCTGCGGCTGCGCGAGCGGACTCGAGGAGCTCCTCGGTGACCTCGCCCTCGACGCTGAGCTCGAACCGCTTGCCCTGGCGAACCCCGGAGAAGCCGGTGAATCCGCGGTGGGGGAGGGCGTTGGCGATGGCCTTGCCCTGCGGATCCAGGATCTCAGGCTTGGGCATGACCTCGACGAGGATCGTAGGCACGTGTGTCTCCTGTGGCTGAAGTTCAGTGTGGACCGGCTCATCATCCTACCTGGCGGCACCTGGTCCGCGCCGCCACCGGCTTATCAGCACGTTGCTGAACGTACCGCCTGCTGCAGCGGTGGGTGCGGCCAACATCACACTGAAGAATGAGATCACCGGACGAGAGGTCCGTGACGGTGGGCACAATCGCGGTGGCACGGGAAGAGGTCTGGCGGATTCCGTGTTGCACACAGTGGTTCTTCAAATTTGAAACATGCAGTGGAGAGGTAGCTTCGTGACGCAGCAGCTGAGCATCGGGATTCTGGGAGCGGGCCGAGTCGGCACAGCGATCGGCCGTCAGGCCGTCCGCGCAGGACATCAGGTGCGCATCGCCACGGGCAAACCCGCCGGGCAGATTCAGCTGCTCACCGAGGTGATTGTGCCCGGCGCTGAGGCGGTGGACGCCCCGGACCTCCGCGGTTCGGACATTATTGTTGTCGCGGTGCCGCTGCACAAGTACCGCAGCATTGATACGGCGGTGCTCACCGGGCATGTGGTCATCGACACGATGAACTACTGGTCCCCGGTGGACGGTGTGCTCGACGAGTTCGAATCCGGCCCCTCAACCTCGGAGGTGGTCGCCGACTTCTTCGGGGAGGTGCTGCTGGTGAAGACCCTCAACCACATCGGGTATCACGACCTGGAGGTGGATGCCCTTCCCGCCGGGACGCCCACCCGGCGCGCGCTGGCGCTGGCAGCAGACGACGAGGAGGCAAAACAGTTGGTGGCCGCGTTCATCGACTCGCTCGGCTACGACGCCGTCGATGCCGGTCCCTTGGCCGCCGGCCACGCGCTGGAGAACGGCACGGAGATCTTCGCCGGTCGGCACACCGCTGATCAGTTGCGCCAGCTGCTGGCTGAGTATGGGCGTGTTCCGGTCAGCGTCTAGGCCGCAGGCGCCCCCACGGGCAGCTGATCCAGCACCTGAAGTAACTCAGCGCGCAGCTGCTGTGCCTCCTGAGAGAACCCCTGTTGGGCGCGGACGTATTCTGCGCGGCCGGAGGGTTCTTCAATGCGCACCGGTTCGTATCCCCAGTCGCGGAGGTCGTAGGGCGAGGCGCGCATGTCGAGTTCGCGGATGCGCCAGGCTAAGTCGAAGCACTTCAGGAGAAGGCCGCTGCTGACTGCCGGGAGGAGCTTATAGGCCCATTTGTAGAGGTCCATATTGGCATGCAGGCATCCAGGCTGCTCGAGCTGGAGCTGAGTCTCCCGCCGCGGTTGCAGGGTGTTCAGGGGCCGGGCGGAGGGAGTGTAGAACCTGAAGGCGTCAAAGTGCGTGCAGGCGAGCTTCAGTGACTCGACCACCTCATCGGTTGCCTGGGCACCGAGCCGCAGCGGGACGTGCCCGTGGCGCTGTCCGTGGTCAGCCGAACGGTAGACCATCGCCCACTCATGCAGGCCGAAGCACCCCAGCTGCGCCGGGCGGTCTGCGGTGGCGCTCAGCAGGCTCCGGGCGTAGCGGATGATGGAGGCACGTTCTGTGCTGAAGCGCTCAGCATCAACGGTGACACCGCCGGCGCTGGTGCCGTCATCCACGGTGGTGTAGAACCGCCAGTCGGCGCACTCGGTATCTCCCGCCCCCTGCAGCACGGTCCCCAGCCCCGGATGCCAACGCGCCAGCTGCCCGGGTTTGACGGAGTAGTAGGTGAACAGAAAGTCCTCCACCGGGTGCTGCTTTCCGACCGGGCGCCGGGCCAGGAACCCTTGCGTGTACCGGTGCACGGCGCGCTGGTGCTCCCCGCTTCGCAGACGGTGCTGTTGAAGGGAGAGCACCTGCGGAGGGGAAGAAGACTCAGACATAGACCCTCTACGGTACCGGCGCTGCCGGACAGCGCTGGAGCGGGAGAGACTCAGCGGCCGGTGCCGGCGTAAACCTTCGCCTCTTCGTCAGAGTCCAGATCGAACGCAGTGTGGATCGCCTGCACGGCCTGCTTCAGCAGCTCCACATCGGTGATGACTGAGACCCGGATCTCCGAGGTGGAGATCAGCCCGATGTTGATCCCGGCATCCCGCAGCGCGGTGAAGAACCGGGCCGAGACGCCTGGGTGATTGCGCATGCCCCCACCGATCAGTGACACCTTCCCGACCTGGGGAACGAAGTCCAGGCTCTCGAAACCGATGGCGTCCTTGTGCTCCAGCAGGATGCGCTGGGCTTTGTCTCCATCAGCACCGGGCAGGGTGAAGGAGATGTTCGTGGTCTGTGTCTCCATGGAGACGTCCTGGACAATCATGTCGATGTTGATGCCAGCCTCAGCAATGTGATTGAAGATCTCGGCAGCTTTGCCCGGCACATCGGGGACACCAGTGATGGTCAGCTTGCCTTCGGTGTCGTCGTGGGAGACTCCGGAGATGATGGGCTGTTCCAAGGGTTCGCCTTCCTTAATGCTGACTTTGTCTGATTCGTCGGGGATGACCCAAGTGCCCTCCTTCTGTGAGAAGGAGGAGCGCACGTGCATTTTCACGCCGAAGCGCCTGGCGTACTCCACACTGCGCAGGTGCAGCACCTTGGTGCCGGCTGCGGCCATCTCCAGCATGTCTTCGCTGGAGATGGAGTCGATCTTCCGTGCGGTGGGGACTACCCGAGGATCGGCGGTGAAGACACCGTCGACGTCGGTGTAGATCTCACACACGTCGGCTCCCAGGGCAGCTGCCAGGGCCACCGCAGTGGTGTCGGACCCTCCGCGGCCCATAGTGGTGATGTCGCGGGACTCCCTGCTCATCCCCTGGAAACCGGCCACGATACCGACGTGGCCGGTGTCGACGGCCTCTTGGACACGCAGCGGAGAGACCTCGATGATCCGGGCCTTGCCGTGAATGGCGTCGGTGATCATACCGGCCTGGGAGCCGGTGAAGGACTGCGCGGTCTCACCCAGTTCGTGAATCGCCATGGCCAGCAGCGCCATGGACATGCGCTCTCCGGATGAGAGCAGGATGTCCATCTCCCGCAGGGGCGGTTTCGCAGAGATCGCTCCCGCCAGGTCCAGCAGGTCGTCAGTGGTGTCGCCCATCGCGGAGACCACCACTACCACCTGGTTCCCGGCGTTCTTGGTCTCCACGATACGCCGGGCGACACGTTTGATGGACTCGGCGTCCTGCACAGAGGATCCGCCGTATTTCTGAACTATCAGACTCATAGAGGTACTTGCCCACTCCCAGTGAGGTTGATTGGTGTGCTTGTCACCAGTCTAGGCGGTGACAACTGGTTGGTGATGACGTGCTCAGTGTCCGAGCACCGCGGAGAGAAACTTCCGGGTCCGCTCCTGCTCAGGGTTGGTGAAGATCTTATCCGGGGGACCCTCCTCCACCACGTGGCCGCCGTCGAACATCATCACTTTGTGGCTGACATCCCGGGCGAAGCCCATCTCATGGGTGACGATGAGCATGGTCACATTGGTGGTGTCTGCCACTTCACGGAGGATGTTGAGCACATCGTCGACCACCTCCGGATCGAGGGCGGAGGTGACCTCGTCCAGCAGCAGGATCTCCGGGTCCATGGCCAGGGCGCGGGCGATCGCCACGCGCTGCTGCTGTCCTCCGGAAAGGCTGCTGGGGTGGGAATCAGCCTTCTCCGGAAGTCCCACCTGTTCCAGCAGTGAATGCGCCTTGGCGATCGCATCCTTCTTGCTCCGACCCAGCACATGAATCGGCGCCTCAATGATGTTTTCCAGTACCGTCATATTGGGAAAAAGGTTGAACTGCTGAAAAACCATGCCGATCCGGGTGCGCAGTCGCTTCTGTTCCTTCTTCGACACCGGCACTCGTTTGCCGTCCCGCTTGTGGTGAGTCAGCGGTTGGCCGTCGATGTAGATGTACCCGCCGGTGAGCTCCTCCAGGGTCATCACCAGCCGAAGGATCGTGGTCTTGCCTGAGCCGGAGGGGCCGATCAGCGTCACCCGCTCACCGCGGGCCACCTGGAAGTTCAGGTCCTTCAGGACCACGTTGTTCCCAAAGCTCTTCTCGACGTCGACAAACTCGATCACTGGAGTGGGTGCGGACGACGCCGCAGCTCCGGGCTCGGAGCCGGCAGCATCAGTGGGCGTAGGCAAGACGCTTCTCCAATCGGTTGATGAGAACGGCGGTGGGGTAGCTGGCAGCGAGGAAGAGCAGTCCGGCGATGGTGTACACCTCGGTGGTGCGGAAGACCGGGGCACCCCTCTCTCCGGCGACAGTGACCATCTCTGCGACGCCGATGACCAGGAGAAATGGTGTGTCCTTGAACATGGAAATGGCGTAGTTGCCCAGCGAGGGCACGGTGGAGCGCAGCGCCTGAGGGATGACGACTTTGCGCCAGGTGCGTCCCGCCGACATCGACAGCGCAGTGGTGGCCTCCCACTGACCCCGGGGAACTGACTCGATGCCAGCGCGGTAGACCTCCGACATGTAGGTCGCATAGTGGACGCCGAAGACAATGATGCCGATAGTCAGTGCATCCATCCATACGAAAGCCCAGAAGACGAAGATCAGCTGCACCACGATGGGGGTCATCCGAATGAAGTTGGCCACCCAGCGGACCAGCCACGCCAAAGGTTTGGGCAGCACCATAATGAGAATTGCGATGACCAGCCCGAGCACTGCTGCCAGCAGGGAGCCGATCACGGTGACCAGGAGCGTGACTTCCAAGAAGGCCATGAAGATGTCCGGGAAGGCATCGAAGGCGAAGTCCCAGTCCCAGAAGGGGCTGCGGCGCACCTCCTCCTCGTCGACCATCGAGGGATCGTCAATCTCAGCAGCCTGAGTGAGGTTCAAGATCATCGCACACCCCCTTCCGGCTTCGCCGGAGCGGAACCCGCACCGGCAGCTTCTTGCTCGGAGTCAGCGATCTTCACGCCCGAACCTTCCGGGACGACGGCCTTCGGTGCGGGGGAGAGGATCTCCTTCAGAGACGGACCGCGTCCGAGTTTGTGCTTGGCTCGGGCCTCGAGAGCTTGCATGAAGATGGTGAGGATCAGTGCAAGGAGGAAGTAGACGATCAGGCCGATGAAGGCGTGAGAGAACCAGATGTCGGTGGGCCTGCGCAGCTGGTTCAGCTCCGCAGTGAAGTCACTGACAAAAGGCATGATGTAGGCGATGGCGCTGCCCTTGAGCAGGTGCACCCACAGGTTCGCCAAGGACGGCAGCATCAGCGCCCACGCCTGCGGGAAGATGATCCGGCGCATCTTATGGGGCCAGGACATCGACAGCGCGGTGGTCGCCTCCCACTGCCCGGAAGGCACAGTGGTCAAGGAGGCGCGCACCGCCTCCGCGCCGTATGCCCCGTAGTTGACGCCCAAGGCAATTACGCCCAGCAGGAAGGTGTTGTAGACCAGGTCCCGGAACGGCAGATCCGGGTTTCGCATCCAGATCTGCGGCAGGACGAACATCAGCCAGAACAGCAGCACGACCAGGGAGATGCCGCGGAAGAACTCGATGAGGATGCGAGCCGGTATGCGCATCCATCGGTGCGGGCTGCCAGCGAGCAGTCCCAGGGTCACAGCGACCACAAATGCCAGCAGTCCGCCGAACAGGGTGAGCTGGATGGTGGTCCACAGTCCAGCCATCAGTCGGTCGGACCAGTTGATCACCACTTCGAAGTACTGCGGCCAGTCTTCGAAGAATTCCATAGGTTGTCCCCTCAGTCAGCGGTGGAGTGACAGAGGTTGCGGCCGGGCCGCACCGGCGCCGGCCGCAACCTCAGGACGGCTGAGGGTTCAGTCGTCGAGATACTGCTCGGTGAGCTCCTGCGGATCCTCCTCGCACAGTTCCTGTGCCGTCAGACCGCTCGGGGGCATCTCATCCTCCGTGAAGCCGAACTCGCTGACCAGCTCGAGGTACTCTCCGGAGTCCATCAGCTCAGCCAGCTGCTCGTTGAACTCGTCGATCAGATCCTGATCGTCCAGGCGGAAAGCGTGGGCGCCGACGGAGAGTTCGTGGGCGAAGGAGTCGGTGACCTCGAGACCGTCAGCGTCTCCGGCCATCGCCTCCAGCGAGATCGCGGTCAGGGCGAAGACATCGGCCCGGCCACCGTCGACGAAATCGATTCCGTCAGCGGCACTGTCGACCGTGTCATGGTCCACTCCGACTTCATCCATCCAACCGGATTCCACGGCGCCGCTGAGCGCGACGACGTCCAGGTCCGCATCCACCAGATCCTCAAAATTCTGTACCCCTGCGGGGTTGCCCTCCTCTACGAGGAATGCTGTGGTGTACACCAGTTCCGGCTCACCGAAGGCCGCCTCGGCGCAGCGGTCAGAATTGATGGACATCCCGGCAGAGACCACATCCCAGTGTCCCGCGCCCAATCCGGGGATCAGGTTGTCCCAGTTGGGCTCTTCTTCGAACTCGACGTCGTATCCCAGTCGCTCAACGAAGATTTCCTCCGCCACAGCGATCGTCGCGCCGGTGGGTTCGCCGGTCTCTGAGTCAATCCAGGAGTAGGGCTCTTCCCCGAACAGTGAGATGGTCAGCGTCTCACCGCTGGCATCAGCCGCGTCGTCCTCGGCATCGGTGGCGTCGTCTTCGGCACCGTCTTCAGTGTCCGCGGCGTCGCCGTTCTCTTCGGTTGCGCCATCTGCCTCGTCCGGGTCTTCGGCGGCGTCGTCGCCGTTGTCACCGCAGGCGGTCAGAACGAGCAGCGCAGCAGCGGAGAGGGCTCCGGCGCGCAGTGTGGAAGATGTGAAGCTCATCAGTTGGTACCTCAGTTTCTTCATCAGTGGTGTCGTCTGGAATTAGCGTGAACATGCCGGTGCAACCTTGCGGTTGTTGACAATGCTACGACCGCGTTCAGGGAACATCTACCCCTACGCTAAGGATTTACCAAGGTTTTACAAACTGATTGAGTCGGATTCCATCCGCATTTCGGGGGGTCAGGAGTTTTGGCGATGTGCGGATGCAGCGATGACTCATGGCCCACGAACCGCGTGATCTCTGGGCAGCACTGCCTAAAATTCTGAGCAGCTATGTCCCGTGCCGTCACGGCACATTACAAGTCGATAAATTTTTCTGTCGTGCCGCGCGCCTGGTCGGGTGGTGGGCTCAGCCGAGGGCGGTGCGTCCCTCGAAAGCGCGTCCGAGGGTGACGTCATCGGCGTATTCGAGATCTCCGCCCACTGGCAGCCCGGAGGCCAGACGGGTGATCCGGATGCCCAGCGACCCCAGCATGCGCACCAGGTATGTGGCGGTCGCCTCGCCTTCCAAGTTGGGGTCGGTGGCGATGATGACTTCTTGGATGGTCTCGTCGGAGAGACGGTTCAGCAGCTGTCTGATGTGCAACTGGTCCGGACCCACACCAGCGATCGGATTGATGGCCCCACCCAGCACGTGGTACCTGCCCCGGAAGCTGCGGGTGCGTTCGATGGCCATCACGTCCTTGGACTCCTCGACTACGCACAAGGCAGAGGGGTCACGCCGAGTGTCTTGGCAGATTCGGCAGAGCGTGTCCTCCGAGACGTTGAAGCAGACTTCGCAGAACTGGACCTTGTCTTTGACAGTCCGGATGGCCTCAGCGAGCCGACGCATGTCGTCAGGGTCGCCTTCAAGGATGTGGAAAGCCACTCGCTGGGCGGATTTGGGCCCGATGCCGGGAAGACGACCCAGCTCATCGATCAGGTCTTGGACGGCACCTTCATACACAATGGACCAGTCTACGGCTCATTGAGAGGGCGTTCCTCAATGAGCACGCCGTCAAGGATCCGCTCAATGGCTTTTCGGCCGAAGACCGATGAGTGTTCCAGTTCCGCATCGTCATCGCTGGCAATATCTTCAGCAGTCGCCGAGGGGGGCTGGGCCTCCGCCCAGTCCGGGGGTGCCGTGGGGTGGTCGGCCAGGGCCGCACCATTGTGTGACGCTGCCCCACCGGGGGCGGGCTGCCGTGAGGCGAGCCGATGCCGGATATCTGCGCCGGGCCCGTCGAGACTGTGTCCCCCAGGCGGGGTCGCGGGGTTGTTCTGCGTCTCGGGACGGGGGGCACGGCCACCGGGGGATCTCCTGGCGAAGGCTGGCACCACGGGTTTGTCAGGGACCCGTCGGGCAGAGCGGCTCGGGGAGTCACTACGCGCACCTGCAGTGGACGGTTCGTGGTGGGCGGGCGCGGCATAGCCCGACTCGGGTGGAGGGAGGTCCGGCGGCTCTTCAGTGGGCGGGACCCATCCGTCGTCGGGAGGCTCAGGGACGGCCTCCGGTGCGGGCGCCGGGGTCCGGTCTGCGGCAGGTGCTGCGGAGGACGGGGCCGGAGCTGCCTGTGCAGTCCGGCCTTCAGCTTTTGGGGCAGGCCCACCGCCAGGCGGCTGCGACTGTGACGGCGGCGGTGCGGACTGTCCGCCGAGGCTGAACCGCACTTGGATGCCGACGACTTCCTCGATCGCACCGGCAAGGGCTTGTTCGCCGCCGCGGTTGGTGAAAGTGTTCCGCGCTCCCTCATTGCTGAACGACAGGGCCAGATTCTCACCGTCGAATCCGCTGACCTGCACGTTTCCCTTAACGAGCATCCAGAGCACCCGGGAGCGGGACTTCATCGCTTCCACCACGTCCGGCCAGGCCTGCTGCATGCGGCTGGTCTGACCTGCTGCCGCCGGCGCGGAGCTCTGCGGAGCCGAAGGCTGCGGTGGGCCCGGCTGAGGTGACACCGGTGATTCCTGGGCAGGGGCGTGGGGGCGCGGGGCCTCACGCTGCGGGGTTGAGGGGGCAGTCGGCGGCGTCGTGTGCTCCGCGGGGTGCCCGCTGGCCGGTGCTTCCCCCGGCGGTGTGGTGCCAGCGCCGGACGTGAAGTCCATGCGGCGTTCCAGACGCTCCAACCGCGCGGCGATGCTGGCCTGTCCGGACTCTGCGTGCGGCAGCAGCAGGCGTGCCATCAGCAGTTCAAGGTGGAGCCGGGGGCTCGTCGCCCCCACCATCTCGGTGAGCGCACTCGCAGTGATGTCGGCGGCGCGGGTGAGCTCGGCGGCGCCGATGCTGCCGACTTGGTTCTGCATAATGCGGATCTGGTCTTCGGGGACGCCGCGCAGAATGGCCTGCGGGGTATCCGGTACAGACTTGACGATGATCAGATCCCGCAGCCGCTCCAGCAGGTCCTCCACGAAGCGGCGTGGGTCCTGTCCGGACTGCACCACCTGATCCACCACGAGAAAGGCCTGGGAGCCGTCCAGCGCGGAGACGGCGTCGACCACCTGGTCCAGCAGCGCAGCGTGGGTGAAGCCCAGCAGCGCGACCGCACGGTCGTAGTCCAGGCTGCGCGATTCGGCGCCGGCGATGAGCTGGTCGAGCACGCTGAGGGTGTCGCGCACCGAGCCGCCGCCGGCACGCAGCACCAGCTGCAGCACGCCGGGTGCCACCTCGACGCCCTCCGCCGTGCAGAGCCGCTCGAGGTATTCCAAGAGCGGTTCAGGGGGGACGAGCCGGAAGGGATAGTGGTGGGTGCGCGAACGGATGGTGCCAATGACTTTGTCCGGCTCCGTGGTGGCGAAGATGAACTTGATGTGTTCCGGCGGCTCTTCGACGATCTTCAGCAGAGCGTTGAACCCTGCGGCGGTGACCATATGGGCTTCGTCGATGATGAAGATCTTGTAGCGGTCGCGCACCGGGGCGAAAGTGGCTCGTTCGCGCAGATCGCGGGCGTCGTCCACTCCGCCGTGCGAGGCAGCGTCGATCTCAATGACGTCAAGGGAACCCGGGCCGCCGGAGGCCAGGTCCCGGCAGGATTCGCAGCTTCCGCAGGGCTGACCGGTCGGGCCCTCGGAGCAGTTCAGGCAGCGGGCCAGAATGCGTGCCGAGGTGGTTTTGCCGCAGCCGCGCGGACCGGAGAACAGGTAAGCGTGGGAGACTGCATCTTTGCCCAGTGCGGTGACCAACGGAGCGGTCACATGCTCCTGCCCAATGACGTCGGTGAAGGTGTCGGGGCGGTAGCGGCGATACAGGGCAGTGCTCACGGACTAGACCTTACCGGTTCCCTCAGAGGCGACGCGACGCCCCTGGCTGAGGTGCAGTTCTGGGTTCCTGATCGAGCACACGTTTGCAAAAAAATTGGCGGAGGCGGGGGGATTTGAACCCCCGATCCCCGGTTAAGGGGATCCTTCATTAGCAGTGAAGTCCGTTCGGCCGCTCCGGCACGCCTCCTGGCGCGTCAGGTGCGAAATTCGCTCATGACGCGAGTACCAAGGGTAGCGGCCATGGCCGCACAGAGCAAAGTAGCAGCTGTCCCGGCACGCGGTAATGTGGAGCTGGTGAGCAATCAGCACGAGTATGTGATCGCTGTGGTCGGGGCCGGCCCTCGGGGCACCTCGTTTCTTGAACGACTCTTGGCCCACGTCGAACGCTGCAGCCCCGGCCAGCGTCGCGGGCTCAAGGTGAAGGTCTTCGATCCGGCGCCGCACGGGCCGGGCCGCGTCTGGGACCCGGCACAGTCCCCGCTCTACTTGATGAACACTCCCGCGTCCTTCCCGACGGCGGCGCCCTCAGGGAGCACCCGGTTGTGCCTACCGGCGTCGTCATGCTCCATCAGCTTCCTGGAGTTCTGCGCTCCCGGTGGGTTTGACGACGACGCCGACTCCTACCCCACTCGCAGCCAGTACGGCACCTACCTGGCCTGGCTCAATAAAGAGGTCTCGGCGCACCTGCGCGGCAGGGGGGTGGCTGTGGAACACATCAGGGCAGAAGTCACTGCGCTGAGCCCACAGGAGGATCGGTACCTGCTCAGCGCCGCAGGGAAGCACCACGACGCCGACGCTGTGGTCCTTGCCTTAGGTCACCTGGAAGCCGAATTGGCCTCTGGTCCAGCGCATCTTGCCGCGCAGGCCCGGCAGCACGACCTGCACTATCAGGGCCCCGCCATCCCCACGGATGTGGACTACGGCGTTTTCGGCGCGGGCCAGAACGTCTTGGTGCGCGGTCTGGGGCTTAACTTTTTCGACCTGATGATCCAGGTCACCGCCGGACGCGGCGGCCAGTTCCGATTGAATCCGGACCCCGCACCGGGGAAGCGCTACACCTACGACCCGTGCGGCGAAGAGCCTCATCTGATCGCCGGGTCGCGGCGCGGAACGCCCTATCGGGCGAAAACGGTGGCCCCGGGATTTGTCCCCGCGGAAATTGAGCTGAAGCACCTGACTCCGCGCGCCCTGGATTCCCTCCTGACCACGCGCGCGGAACTGGATTTCGCCACTCAGCTGTGGCCGCTGATTGAACGCGACGTCTGCTCCACCTACGCCAGTTTTGGCGGAGCCGGAGATTTCGACATCACCAGCTACGCCATGCCCTTTCAACACCGAAGCTGGTCCTCTTCCGAGGAGTATCAGCAGACCCTGCGGCAGTGGCTTGAAGATGATGCCTCGGCCTCAGCCGCTGCGGCCGGATCGCCGGAGAAGATGGCGATCAACGCCCTGCACGCCGCACGGCTCGAGGTGAAGAAACTCGTCGCGGATAACCGGATCCGCTCCGAGTCGGTCCTGCGGGACGTGGAAGGGTGGTTCGAACCCATGGTGGAGGGCCTGGCCTCGGGGCCGCCGCTGCAGCGAATCGAGGAGCTTGCCGCCCTTGCCCGGGCTGGCGTTGTGGAGTTCCTCGGGCCAGAGCCGGTCTATGGCGTGGACAGCACCCGCGGAACCTTCATCGCGGACTCGCCGGCAGTCCAGAGTGCTCGCTACCAGGCATCCCACATGATCGAGGCGATGATGCCCCCGAACCGCATCACCCAGGCGCGCTCTCCGCTGGTCCGGGGGCTGCTGGCCGAGGGTCTCGCGGCGCCGGCGGTCATTGAGTCGGCCGGCCAGGCCCATGTGCACAAAGGATTCCAGGTCACCGGCGCACCGCACCGGCTCTTGCACGCCGACGGCACCGCCGGGCGGATCTATGTGCTGGGCCTGCAGCTGGCGTCGGTCCAGTGGGGGACTGCCATCGCCGCAGAATCAGGCGGAGACACCACCGGCTCCGCTCGCGCGTTGGCAGATGCGGATGCTGCAGCCGCAGAGGTGCTCCGAGGGCTCAGTTCGGATGCGATGGCGCAGCGGCTGGACCCGGTGTACGGCTAGCGGCGAGCACCTTTCCTGGATTGAGGACCCCTCGGGGGTCCAGTGCAGCTTTGATGGTGCGCATCGTCGCGACCCCGGCCGCGTGCTCCTTGGCCATCGCCTCGACTTTGCCGAGCCCGACCCCATGCTCACCGGTGCAGGTCCCGCCGGCGGCCAGGGCGCGGTCCACCAGCCGCGCGTTGAGCTCGTGGGCGCGCTGGCGGGCCTGCTCATCTGCCGGCGGGAGCAGGATTGCCACGTGGAAATTGCCGTCGCCGACGTGGCCAACGATAGGCGCAGTCAGTCCGGTCGCCTCGATGTCCTGCTGGGTGGCGAGGATGCACGCCGGCAGCTGGGAGATGGGGACGCAGACATCCGTCGGCAGCGGAGCGGCACCGGGGACGAGTGCAAGTGCGGCCGGAAGCGCGTCATGACGTGCCTGCCACAGTTGCTGAGCTTCCTCCGGGTCACTGGTGGAGGCGAACTCGGCGGCGTCGTGCCGCGCTGCAAGGTCAGCGAAGCGCGCGTACTGGCTCTCCACCTCCGCACCAGCTCCCACGAATTCGATCATGAGCGTTTCAGTGACCGGCGCGGCAAAACCGGAATATCGGGCCAGGGCGTCCACCGTGAGACGGTCCAACAGTTCCACCCGGCTCAGGCGAAGGGAGGATCGAAGGGCGGCGACCACCAGCTCCACGGCGTGGTGCAGCGAGGTGCAGGACCAGACGCCCACCTTGGTCGCTGCGGGGAGGGGGTGGAGGCTGACAGTGGCCTCCGTGATCACGCCCAAGGTCCCTTCAGAACCTACGAACAGGTGCGTGAGGTCGTACCCGGACGAAGTCTTCTTGGTGGTGGCTCCGGTGGTGATCACCGAGCCGTCGGCCAGAACCACCGTCAGCGCAAGCACATTCTCTTTCACCGTGCCGTAGTGGACTGCGGTGGTGCCGCTGGCCGAGGTGGCCACCATGCCGCCGACACTGGCATCAACTCCGGGGCCAGCTGCGAACTGCAGGCCGTACTCCTGCAGGGCCGCGTTGAGGCCAGACTTCATCACCCCGGCCTCGACGGTGGCGTAGAGGTCATCGGCCGCGATGGTGCGGATCCGCCGCATGGCCGAAAGGTCAAGGCAGATGCTGTCGGCCGTCGTATTCGCTCCGCCCTCCAGCCCAGTGCCGGCTCCCCGCGGCACCACCGGGGTCTGATGCTCATGACAGATCCGCAGTGCTGAGGAGACCTCTGCCGTGCTGGCTGCCTGGACCACCGCCAGGGGCGGGGCCGAGCTGTGGTGGGAGCGGTCGTGCGCCCGGGTGGAGGTCCAATTCGGGTCAGTCGAGACACTGCTGCCCAGTTCTGCACGCAGTGCATGAAGCACCGGCGGCTCCGGCTCAGCGATTGGTGGAGTCTGCATGGAATCCGCTGCCTCCTATGCTGCGTCGCTCAGGCCGTCGAAGGGGTGCGGCGGATTGTCAGCGTCTGCGTGAGCGCCCCCACGCAGCCTGCGCGGTCGTACAGCAGCGTGTGGGTCAGTCCCACGCTGCGGGGGCCGATGTATGCGGTGACATCCAGTCCGACCCACTCACCGACGGGCTGGCGGAAGAACGAGACCGTCGAGTCCACGTTGGGGTAGGCAGCCGCTGCTGGATCGAGGGCAAGCGTGAGGCCGTTGGCGACGTCGATCAGCCCTACGTAGCGGGCAAAATCGCTGGTCCTTTCGCCGTCGACGAGCGCGACCGGGGTCCGCAGCCATGCCTGTGCTCGGCCCGGGGCAGGGCAGCGGCGCCGTGCTTCCAAGGAAGCGATGAAGTCTCCCTGCCAGATCCCGGCCGCATCCCAGGGCTCACACGCCTCGGGTGCGGGGAAATTCTCAGCAGGGGTCAGCGCCAGATCCTCGGTGTCAGCGTCCATCAGGGACCACGCACGCATCACCGCGATGGTGCGGCCAGCGTGAGTCAGCGTGACCTCGCTGAGTTCGATAGTCCTCCCGGGGCGGGGCAGGTCCACCACGATCCCCACCTCGCCGACCGGGACGGTGCCGAAGATGTCGAAGCTCAGCCGCGCCACTTGCAGGGGCTGGTCCGAGCCGTGGTGGCGTTCCAAGGCGTGCGCCATCAGGCCCATGACCGGCGCGATGTGCTGCTGCTCGGGGTTCCACGCCCCCGCGGTCGCTCGACTGGCGAGGTACCGGCCGTCACCCAGGGCGTGGAAGTACGCCGGGGGCATTGAGTTGGTCGGAGGGCTCTTGACTGGGGAGAGAGTGTGACGCACCACACCAAAATATCAGCCCTCCAATCATTTACCTACCGAATGGTCGGTAAATCTGTTACAGTTTTCGCCAGGTGACTTGAATCACACGAAAATCGGCGAGCGATATCGTCACTCGCTACCGCACAAATACGCGCCACTGGAGGCACAATGACGCAGCAGGCCTACCTCAGCAAAGAGGGGCACAGCGTAACCCGCGAGGAGAAGAGAGTCCTCGCCGGAACGCTGGTCGGTACCACTATCGAGTGGTACGACTTCTTTATCTACGCGCAGGCGGCAGGATTCGTTCTGGCCGTTCTCTACTTCGAGCCGCTCGGTGCAGAATCCCAGACCCTGGCACAGCTGGTGGCCTGGGCCTCGGTCGGCATCTCCTTCCTGTTCCGGCCACTGGGCGCCGTGCTCGCCGGCTGGCTGGGAGACCAGTTTGGCCGCAAACTTGTGCTGTTCATCACCCTGACCGGTATGGGCGGGGCCACAGTCCTGATCGGTCTGCTGCCCACCTACGCCGCCTGGGGGATGGCCGCGCCGATCCTGCTGATCGTGCTGCGCATCCTGCAGGGGCTCTCCGCCGGTGGTGAATGGGGCGGAGCTGCCTTATTGGCCGTCGAGCACGCCCCCCGGCATAAGCGGGGCCTGTTCGGCATGTTCCCGCAGATCGGTGTCCCCCTGGGTATGCTGCTGGCCACCGGATTCATGTTCGGACTCAACGCCATGCTCACTGAGGAACAGTTCCTGGAGTGGGGCTGGCGCGTGCCGTTCCTGTTCTCCTTCGTACTGATCCTCGTCGCCTTCTTCATCCGGTGGAAGGTGGAGGAGTCACCGGTCTTCACCGAAATGAAGGAGCGCAAGAAGGCATCCTCCGCGCCGCTGAAGGAACTGGTCACCACGCACAAGAAGTACACCTTCCTCGCCGCACTGATCTTCGCAGCCAACAACGCCGCCGGTTACCTGGTGATCGCCTTCTTCGCCGCCTACGGCGCTTCAACCCTGGGCATGACGCGCACTGAGACGCTGATCGCCTCCCTGATCGGCGGTGTGGGATGGTTCCTCTTCACCATGCTCGGCGGCTGGATCTCCGACCGCATCGGGCGGGTCCGCACTTTCCAGATCGGCTATGCCATCATCATCGTCTGGGCCGTGCCGATGTGGTTCCTGCTGGACACCGCCTCGCTGCCCCTGTTTGCCCTGGCGATCTTCATCCTCACGGTGGGTCTGGGCCCGTCCTACGGCCCGCAGTCGGCTCTTTACGCCGAAATGTTCCCGGTCTCCATCCGGTTCTCAGGCGTGTCGATCGGCTATGCGCTGGGTTCGATCATCGGCGGCGCTTTCGCTGCTACGATCGCTCAAGCAATCCTGGACTCCACTGGCCAATCCTGGCTGATCGGCGTCTACATCGGCGGCCTGGCGGTGGTCTCCTTCATCGCTGTGTCCATCGTCCCCAAGAACCTGCAAGGCATCAATCTTCAGGACGACTCTGAGCGTGAAGAGCTGCAGGTCAAACCACGTATTCTGCAAGTCCACTGAACCCATCACTCTAGGCACCACCAAGCATTCTCGAGGAGAAAACCATGATGAACAGAACACCTGCGGTGCGCATTGCTGCCACTGCGGCAGCTACAGCGTTACTGCTGACCGCCTGCAATGGCAATGACAATGGCAACGGCGACGCTGAGGGCAACGGCGACGGGGGAGAGGCCGCCGAGAGCTACTCCATCGGCATCACTCAGATCGTGTCGCACCCTGCCCTGGACGCAGCGCGGGAAGGGTTCAAGAGCGCCTTCGACGACGCCGGAATCGAGGTCGAGTGGGACGAGCAGAATGCCCAGGGTGAGCAGGCGACCGCCTCGAACATCGCTGGCACCTTCGCCAACGGAGACCTGGACCTGGTCCACTCCATCGCGACCCCCACCTCCCAGGCTGCCGCTCAGCAGATCACCGATATTCCGATCGTCTTCTCCTCGGTCACCGACCCCGAAGAGGCCGGACTGGTGGATTCCTGGGAGGAGCCAGGCGGCAACATCACCGGCGCCTCGGATATGAACCCGGTCTCCGAGCAGCTGGAGCTCCTGCAGGAGATCCTGCCCGATGCTGAGACCGTCGGTGTGGTCTACTCCTCCGGTGAGACCAACTCCCAAGTACAGGTAGAGATGCTCCAGGAGGCTGCCGAGGAGCTGGGCCTGGAGGTACAGGAAGCAACCATCTCGGCCTCCTCGGAGGTCCAGCAGGGCGTGGAGTCCCTCGACGTGGACGCGATCTACGTGCCCACCGACAACGCTGTGGTCTCAGCGCTGGAAGCTGTCATCCAGTACGGTCAGGACAATGATGTGCCGATCATCGCGGCTGAGGCGGACTCCGTGATCCGCGGGGCTGTGGCGACCTACGGCATCGACTATGAGCAGCTGGGCTACCAGGCTGGCGAAATGGCCATCCGCATTCTCGTCGATGGCGAGGACCCAGCGACCATGGCTGTGGAGACCCAGTCAGAGCTGGAGCTGACCGTCAACCCGGATGCTGCCGAGGCGATGAGCGTTGAGCTCTCAGACGACATTGTCGACCGCGCCGACGTGGTCGTCGGTGAGGACGTCGAGGCAGAGGATCCCGCTGACGCCGGTGAGGACGACGAAGAAGACGAATGATCACTGCGCTTGAATTAGGCCTGATCTACGCGATCGTGGCCCTCGGGGTCTACCTGACATTCCGGATCCTCAATTTCCCGGATCTGACTGTTGACGGTTCTTTCACCTCGGGGGCTGCGACCGCGGCCATCCTTATCATCAACGGAGTCAATCCGTTTCTGGCCAGCGGCGCCGCCTTCGTGGTGGGCACACTGGCCGGGCTGATCACCGGACTGCTCCATACCAAAGGCAACATCAATGGCCTCTTGGCCGGAATCCTGACGATGATCGGTCTTTACTCCATCAACCTGCGGATTATGGGCGGAGCCAATATCCCCCTGCTGGGGGAAGACACCACCATTTCTCTGCTGCGGCAGATTGCAGGCAGCGGCTGGACCTCGGTAATGGTGCTCGTCGCTGTGGCGCTGGTGTTCAAGTTCATCATCGACTGGTTCCTGCACACTGATGCCGGACTGGCGCTGCAGGCCACCGGGGACAATGAGCAGATGATCCGCTCCTTCGCCGTCTCCACCGACCGGATGAAGATCATCGGGCTGATGCTCTCCAACGGCCTCGTGGGTCTCGCCGGCGCAGTGGTCGCCCAGCACCAGGGCTTCGCTGATATCGGAATGGGCATCGGGTTGATCCTGGTGGGCCTAGCCTCGGTGATCGTCGGTCAGGCGATCTTCGGCACCCGCATCGTGGTCCAAGCCACCATGGCCGTGGTCCTGGGTGCAGTGATCTACCGGTTGGCGATCCAGTTCGCACTGAATGCGGGACTGAACCCCAATGACATGAAGCTGATGTCTGCGCTGCTGGTGATCGCCGCCCTGCTGTTGCCGCAGTGGAAAGGGTTCCGGAAGCTCGCAGCCCGGCGAAGGAAGGGACGCTCGGCTCTGCAGGCCGCGGCTGCCGCGACGCTGACCGGTGATGCGAAGATCGATGGAAAGAAGGTGAGCTGAACCATGCTTGATGTCACTGACGTGTCCAAGACCTTCTTTCCTGGGACCGTAAACGAACGCAAGGCCCTGGTGAACGTGAACCTCTCGCTCGCTCCCGGGGACTTCGTGACCGTCATCGGGTCCAACGGTGCGGGGAAGTCGACGGTGCTCAACACAGTCGCCGGGCGCATCAGCCAGGATGAGGGAGTTGTCTCCTTGGACGGCCGTGATGTCTCCAAGCTCAAGGAGCACCAGCGCGCCGCCCAAGTGGGCCGAGTGTTCCAGGACCCCATGGCGGGGACCAGCCCTAACCTCACCATCGAGGAAAACCTCTCCTTGGCTGACAAGCGGGGCCGGCCCCGCGGACTCGGATTCGGAGTGACTCGGGCGAAGCGGGAGCGGTTCGCCGAGGCGCTGAAGGTCCTGGAGCTGGGTCTGGAGAATCGGCTTAAGACCAAGGTCGGGCTGCTCTCCGGGGGTCAGCGGCAGGCGCTGAGCCTGCTGATGGCGACCTTCTCGCAGCCGAAGGTGCTGCTGCTCGACGAGCACACCGCAGCGCTGGACCCGCAGCGGGCGGATCTGGTGACTCGACTGACCAAGAAGGTAGTTGAGGAGCAGGGACTGACCACGCTGATGGTCACTCACAATATGGCCCAGGCGTTGGAGGTCGGCAACCGCTTGATCATGATGCATGAGGGTCGGATCATTCTGGACGTCTCCGAAGCAGAGAAGTCACAGCTGACACCGGCAGATCTGCTGGCCGAGTTCGCCAAGATCAAAGGTGCTGCGCTGGACGATAAGACACTGCTGCAGTAGAGGCATGTGGTGAGCACATGCTCTGCATGTGCCGAGGCCGGTGGGCGCATCACGTGGTGGTGCGGCCACCGGCCTCTCTTATGCGACCGCGGGCGGTGCTGGCCGATATGGACTTATCGGAGATCTCCCCTTGGCGTCATATCTGACATCGTATATGATCAAAATGTAGTACTCCTCACAGGCAAGGGCCCCATGTTTTCTGAAGCACAGGTGCAAGACTCGCCGCTGGCACAGCCGCCGAGTAAGATCATCGCCGTTCACATCAGCTACGAGTCGCGTGCAGCTGAGCGCGGTCGGCGCCCTGAAGCGCCGTCCTACTTCCTCAAGCCAACAAGCTCGGTGGCGGCTTCCGGCCGTACTGTGGAGCGACCCCCAGGGACTGAGCTGCTCGCCTTCGAAGGGGAGATCGCTCTGATCATCGGCACTGCGGCCCGGCGGGTGTCAGTCGAACAGGCCTGGCATCATGTCTCGGCCATCACCGCGAGCAACGATTGGGGGCTCTATGATCTCCGCTGGGCGGACAAGGGCTCGAATCTCCGCAATAAGGGACGTGATGGATACACGCCCCTGGGGCCAGACCTCATCACTGCGGAGCAGGTGGACCCCTCAGCGCTGCGGCTGCGCACGTGGAAGAACGGCCAACTGGTCCAGGAGGACACGACCGGGAACCTCATCTTCCCGTTTGCTCAGCTGATCGCTGACCTGTCCCAGCACCTGACCCTGGAACCCGGAGACGTCATCCTCACCGGCACGCCCGCCGGCGCCTCCGTGGCCCAGCCCGGTGACACCCTCGAGGTGGAAGTGGACGCGCCGGCGGCGGGGCTCAGCAGCGGACGGCTGGTCTCCACAGTGATCGAAGGGACCGACACCTTTGCGGCGGAGGTCGGCGCCGTTCCGAAGGTCAATGATCTGCAGCGTGAAGAGGCCTGGGGATCACGGCACGCCGCCGGCTTGCCCGCTGCCGCCGAACCAGTGCTGACGGCGCAGCTGAAGGCAAAGCTGCGCGAGGCTCCGGTGGCCGGACTCTCCCAGGAGATGCGCAAGCGCGGACTGAACAATGTCACCATCGACGGGGTCAGCCCCACCCGGCCGGGCAGCAAGATGGTCGGCACCGCCAAGACACTGCGCTTTGTGCCCAACCGCGAGGACCTCTTCTCCTCGCACGGCGGTGGGTTCAACGCTCAGAAGCAGGCGTTCGACCAGGTCAGCAGCGATGAGGTCATCGTCATCGAAGCACGTGGGGAATCCGGCTCCGGCACACTCGGCGATATCTTGGCACTACGAGCAGCAGCCCGCGGCGCCGCCGGAGTCGTCACCGACGGAGGCGTGCGGGACTACGCCACCGTTGCTGCGATCGACCTGCCTGTCTACTCCCGCGGTGCGCACCCTGCCGTTCTCGGACGCAAACACGTCCCCTGGGACACTGACCTCACCATCGCCTGCGGAGGAGCCACCATCCAGCCCGGGGACATCATCGTCGCCGACGACGACGGCGTCATCGTGCTGCCGCCGGCGCTGGCCGAGGAGGTGGCCGATGCTGCTCTGGCCAAAGAAACCGAGGACGCATGGGTGGCCGAGCAGGTCAAGGCCGGGCACCCGATCCAAGAGGTCTTCCCCATGAACGCGCAGTGGCGTGCACGCTATGAAGCGGAGAGAGCACAAGGTTGAGCGCAGTGACGGGAGAGCTCCCAGAGTCGGCGAGCAAATCGCAGCGGACCTATGAGTGGATACGTGAACGTATCCTGGCCCGCGACTTCAACCCGGGTTACCGTCTGGTGCTGAGCAGCATCGCTGCAGAGCTGGCGGTGAGCACTGTGCCGGTCCGTGAAGCGATCCGTCGGCTCGAGGCCGAGGGGCTGGTGGAATTCGAACGCAATGTCGGCGCTCGGGTGGCCATGGTCCAGGAGAACGAATACGTCGAGGCCATGCAGGCCCTCGGTGTCTTGGAGGGAGCCGCCACGGTGCTGTCGCTGCCTCATCTCACCGCAGAGGACATCGCCACCGCCGAAGCAGTCAACGACCAGATGCGCAGCGCGCTGCAGAATTTCGATCCCGCTGTCTTCACCAGACTGAATGAAAAATTTCACCGCATCCTCTACGCCCGCTGCCCGAACGCCTACATCGGGACGTTGGTGGATCGCGGATGGAGCACCATGGCCGGGCTGCGCAGCTCCACCTTCAGCTTTGTGCCCGAGCGGGCCCCGCGCTCAGTGGAGGAGCACGACGAGATCCTGCAGCTGCTGCGGCAGAACGCCGACCCCACCCAGATAGAGATGACCGTCCGTCACCACAAGTGGCGCACCGTCGAGGCCTTTCGGGAACAAGGCCACTGACCCCCTGACCCCTCGCCACAAGGAGCACCACCATGGCCCAGTACGAAACCCACACACCGGCGCAGCTGCCCGAGCGCATCCGGCACTACATCGACGGCGAGTTTGTCGACTCAGCAGACGGTGCGACCTTCGATGTGCTCAACCCTGTGACCAATGAGACCTACATCCAGGCATCGGCTGGGAAGACGGCCGACATCGACCGGGCGGTGGCGGTGGCGCAGCGCACCTTCCGGGAGGGCACCTGGTCCCAGTCCCTGCCCCGGCAGCGGTCCAAGGTGCTGCACCGCATCGCCGACCTGGTGGAGAGCCGCGGCGACCGGCTGGCCGAGCTGGAGTCCTTCGACACCGGCCTGCCGATCACCCAGGCGCTGGGCCAGGCGCGCCGTGCAGCCGAGAACTTCCGATTCTTCGCCGACCTGATCGTCGCCCAGGCCGACGACACGTACAAAGTGCCGGGACGGCAGATCAACTACGTTAATCGCAAGCCGATCGGAGTCGCCGGCCTGATCACCCCCTGGAACACCCCCTTCATGCTGGAGAGCTGGAAACTGGGACCAGCGCTGGCCACCGGAAACTCTGTGGTGCTCAAGCCTGCTGAGTTCACCCCCCTCTCTGCTGGGCTGTGGGCCGGTATCTTCGAAGAGGCTGGGCTTCCCCGGGGCGTGTTCAACCTGGTCAACGGTATCGGTGAGGAAGCCGGCGATGCCCTGGTGAAGCACCCGGAGGTCCCGCTGATCTCCTTCACCGGAGAGTCCAGCACCGGGCAGCTGATCTTCGCCAACTCGGCACCGCATTTGAAGGGCCTGTCCATGGAGCTCGGCGGCAAGTCACCTGCCATCGTCTTCGCAGACGCGGACCTCGAGGCCGCCGTCAACGCCACAATTTTCGGCGTCTTCTCACTCAACGGGGAACGCTGCACAGCTGGTTCGCGCATTCTGGTCGAACGCAGCGTCTACGACGAATTCGTCGAACGTTATGCCGCCCAGGCCGAGCGCGTCAAAGTCGGGCTGCCCCACGAACCCGAGACGGAGGTCGGGGCCCTGGTCCACCCCGAGCACTTCGACAAGGTGATGAGTTACGTCGAAAAGGGCAAGTCTGAAGGTCGCCTTGTGGCTGGCGGGCGCCGGCCGGAGGGCTACGAGACGGGTAATTTCATTGCCCCTACAGTGTTTGCCGACGTCGCCCCCGAGGCCAGTATTTTCCAGGAGGAGATCTTCGGTCCGGTGGTCGCCATCACTGCCTTCGACACCGAAGCTGAAGCTCTGGAGTTGGCGAACAACACCAAGTACGGTCTGGCTGCTTATGTCTGGACCAACGATCTGAAACGCTCCCACAACTTCGCCCAGGCCGTCGAGGCCGGAATGGTGTGGCTGAACTCCAATAATGTCCGCGACCTGCGCACCCCCTTCGGCGGGGTGAAGGCCTCGGGTCTGGGTCATGAGGGTGGTTACCGCTCCATAGACTTCTACACCGACCAGCAGGCAGTGCACATCAACCTCGGCGAGGTGCACAACCCCGTTTTCGGAAAAGCTGACTGAGACCCCCCGCCATGACTGAGCAAGGATGCCCGACATGACTGACCCCACCGCTGCCGCCATTCCCACCCCGAAGGCTCCGGCGCCCGATATTCTCCGCTGCGCCTACATGGAGCTGGTGGTCACCGATCTGAAGCGTTCCCGCGACTTCTACGTGGACGTATTGAACCTGGTGGTCACCTATGAGGACGACGACGCCATTTACCTGCGCTCCATGGAGGAGTTCATCCACCACAACCTGGTCCTGCGGCAGGGCGAGGCGGCCGCCGTGGCCGCGTTCTCCTACCGCGTGCGCAGCCCCGAGGAGCTCGACAAAGCCGAAGCGTTCTACGCCGAACTGGGCTGCCCGGTGCGGCGGAAGAAGGACGGGTTCGTCAGAGGCATCGGGGATTCCGTGCGCGTCCAAGACCCCCTGGGCTTCCCCTACGAGTTCTTCTACGACGTGGACCACGTGGACCGGTTGGCGTGGCGCTACGACCTCTATACCCCCGGTGCGCTGGTGCGCCTGGACCACTTCAACCAGGTCACCCCTGATGTGCCGAAAGCTGTGGGGTACATGGAGGATCTGGGCTTCCGCGTCACCGAAGACATTCAGGACCAGGCCGGCACCACCTATGCCGCCTGGATGCGCCGCAAACCGACGGTGCATGATACCGCCATGACCGGTGGGGCAGGCCCGCGCATGCACCACGTCGCCTTCGCGACCCACGAAAAGCACAACATTCTGGCCATCTGCGACAAGCTCGGCGCGCTGCGGCTCTCGGACCGGATTGAGCGGGGCCCCGGGCGCCACGGAGTCTCCAACGCGTTCTACCTCTACCTGCGGGACCCGGACGGGCACCGTATTGAGATCTACACCCAGGACTACTACACCGGCGACCCGGACAACCCGGTGGTGACCTGGGATGTGCACGACAACCAGCGCCGCGACTGGTGGGGCAATCCAGTGGTGCCCTCCTGGTACACCGAAGCCTCCACCGTGCTGGACCTCGACGGCAACCCTGTGGCGACCACCGAACGCACCGATGACTCCGAGATGGACGTCACCATCGGCGCCGACGGGTTCTCCTACACCCGCAAGGACGACGAGGAATCTCTCCCGGAGTGGAAACAGGGCGAGTACAAGCTCGGCCACCAGCTGTAGAGGAGCCAATATGCTGAGCAAAGAGACCATCACATCTATCGCCGACGAACTCGCCCGGGCCGAACGGAGCCGGACCACGGTCCCCCTGCTGACCGCCCGCCACCCGGAGATGACCATCGAGGACTCCTACGCGGTACAGAATGAATGGCGCCGCCGCGGAGTCGAGGCCGGACGAAGGCCGGTGGGACGCAAGATCGGGCTGACCTCCAAAGTCATGCAGGCCGCCACCGGCATCACAGAACCCGATTACGGCGCGATCTTCGCTGACATGGTCTACGAGAACGGTTCGGTGATTGACCACAGCCGGTTCTCCAATGTTCGCATTGAAGTGGAGCTGGCCTTCGTGCTCGGCAAAGCGCTCGCCGGCCCTGAGGTGACGGTCTTCGACGTCATCGACGCCACGGACTACGTCATCCCCGCGCTGGAGATTCTCTCCTCTCGGATTGAGATGCAGAACCGGACCATTGTGGACACCATCAGTGACAATGCGGCCATGGGAGCCATGGTCTACGGCGGAAACCCGGTCAGGCCCCAGGACATTGACCTGCGCTGGGTCTCGGCGTTGCTGTACCGCAACGAGACCATTGAGGAGTCCGGGGTGGCCGCGGCGGTGCTGAACCATCCAGCCAACGGTGTGGTGTGGCTGGCCAATAAGCTCGCCGCTCATGGCGACTCGCTGGCCGCCGGGGAGATCATTCTCGCCGGCTCCTTCACCCGGCCCATGTGGGTGGAATCCGGTGACACTGTCCTGTGCGATTACGGCACGATGGGAACGGTGACATGCCGCTTCAGCTGAACCCCACCTTCGCGTACGAGCTCTCCCAGGCCCAACGCCCCCTCTACGGCGGATGGGTCAGCTCCGGATCTGCGGTCGCGGCTGAGATCATGGCTGGCTCCGGCTTGGACATGCTGCTCATCGATATGGAGCATGCACCCAACGGCCTGGACTCGGTGCTCGCCCAGCTGCACGCCGCTTCCGGGTACCCCACTTCCGTCATGGTGCGGGTGCCTGCGGGCGATCCGGTCATCATCAAGCAGGTCCTGGACCTCGGGGTGCAGAACCTCTTGGTGCCGATGGTCTCCACCGCTGAGCAGGCGGCGCAGATCGCAGCGATGGTCCAGTACCCTCCACGCGGAATCAGAGGGGTCGGTAGTGCGCTGGCGCGCTCCGGGCGGTGGAACCGGGTGCCAAACTACGTGCAGGAGGCGGCAGAGCACGTGTGCGTATTTGTCCAGATCGAAACCCAAGAAGGCCTGGCCAATACCGCCGAGATCGCAGCAGTGGAGGGCATCGACGGCGTCCTGCTCGGCCCCAGTGACTTAGCGGCCTCCATGGGTCTGCTCGGCCAGCAGACGCACCCGGATGTGGTCTCTGCGGTCAAGAGCGCCTTCGCGCAGATCGACGCCGCCGGGAAACCCGCTGGAGTCAACGCCTTCGACCCCAGCGCCGCCCACGACTACGCCGCCGCTGGCGCCCGCTGGATTCTTGTCGGGGCCGACGTCGTCCTGATGGCCCGCGGCTCCGAGAAACTCGCCGCAGACTTCATTGACCAGCCCACCACGCCGGCGGCCGAACTGCCGTCCGGCACCTGAGGAGATCACATGCAGTTCCACCACCACGGTTATGTCTCCACCGACCCAAGAATCCAGCCGGTGGCCGGCATCGGGAAGGACCGTCCGGCTGAGCTGCCGGACCAGATGGACGTGCTGATCGTCGGCAGCGGACCTGCCGGAATGATCGCCGCCGCCCAGCTCTCCCAGTACCCCGAGGTGCACACCCGGATCATCGAGCGTCGGCCCGCGCGGCTGGAAGTCGGCCAGGCCGACGGCATCCAGGCCCGCAGTGTGGAGACCTTCCAGGCCTTCGGCTTCGCCGAGCGGCTCATCACCGAGGCCTTCCACCTGACGGAAATGGCATTCTGGAAGCCCGACCCCGCCAACCCCGCCCATATTGCGCGGTCCGCCCAGAAGGTCGATGACCCGCAGGGAGTCTCAGAGTTCCCCCACCTGATCGTGAACCAGGCCCGAATCTTGGACTATTTTGCGGAATTCATGGCCAACTCACCGAGCCGAATGCGCCCCGACTACGGCATTGAGTTCCTCGACCTCCAGGTCACCGGCGAGGGGGAGTACCCGGTTGAGGTGCGGGTGCGCCACACCTCCGCAGAGCGGGAGGGCGAGGAACGCACCATCCGGGCCAAGTACGTGCTCGGAGCCGATGGTGCCCGAAGCGGCGTGCGCACCGCCATTGGCCGCAGCCTGGAGGGCAAACAGGCCAATCACGCCTGGGGGGTCATGGACGTACTGGCCCGGACCGACTTCCCCGACATCCGGCTCAAATGCGCCATCCAGTCGCAGTCCGGCGGCTCGATCCTGCTCATTCCCCGCGAGGGCGGGCACCTCTTCCGGATGTACGTTGATCTCGGTGAGGTGAGCCCCGAGCGGGCACGTGAGATCCGCAAGACCACCCTGGACGAGATTGTGCAGAAGGCCAATGCCATCCTCCACCCCTACACCGTCGACGTCCGGCATGTGGCTTGGAACAGTGTCTACGAGGTCGGCCATCGCCTCACTGACAAGTTCGACGACGTCCCGGCCGAGCTCACCGGCGAACGCACCCCTCGGGTCTTCATCGCCGGAGACGCCTGCCACACCCACAGTGCGAAGGCCGGTCAAGGGATGAATGTCTCCATGCAGGACGGCTTCAACATCGGCTGGAAGCTCGGGCAGGTGGTCACCGGCCGCAGCCCTGAATCGCTGCTGGCGACCTATTCCGAAGAGCGCCAGGTGGTGGCCCAGAACCTCATCGACTTTGACCGGGAATGGTCAACCATGATGGCCAAGCGGCCCGAGGAGTTCGACGACCCCGCAGAGCTTGAAGAGTTCTACGACAAGACCTTTGAGTTCCCCGCCGGCTTCATGACCGAATACCAGCCCTCCATGATCACCGGCAAGGCCGACCACCAGGAATTGGCCGCAGGCTTCACAGTCGGCAAACGTTTCAAGTCTGAGAAGGTGGTGCGCGTCTGCGACACCAACCCGCTGCACCTGGGGCACTTGGCTGAAGCAGACGGCCGCTGGCGCATCTACGCTTTCGCGGATCAGCCTGCAGCCGGGCAGGCGTCGGCACTGACCGAGTGGGCGGCATGGATGGCGGAATCGCCTGAGTCGCCGGTGCGCAGGCACACCCCCACGGGGGCGGACACCAATTCGCTGTTCGACATCAAAGCGGTGTATCAGCAGCGGCACACGGAGTTCGAAGTGCTGGACGCCCCGGCGCTGTTCCTGCCCGAGGTCGGGCCCTTCCGCCTGCGGGACTTCAACAATGTTTTCGCCGTGGACCCGGAGCACAATATCTTCGAGCAGCGCAGCATCAGCCGCTCCGGAGCCGTGGTGGTGGTGCGGCCGGATCAGTACGTGGCACATGTGCTGCCGCTGACGGACACCGCCGCTCTGGCAGAGTTTTTCGCCGGGATCTTCACCGAATCCGCCGGCTGAACCTGCCGAGCCGCATGTGACCCCGCCTTACCAGGATGACCCTGCGCTATAGCCAGGGGTAGATCCGATAAGGCGGGGTCACACGCTGGAGCAGGGCCGGTGCAGCCTCAGAGGTGGCAGGGCCGCCGCGCAAGCGGCGGAGGGCCTACTCGTAGGAGTAGAACCCCTTGCCGGTCTTGCGCCCCAGTTCGCCGCGGGCGACCATATCGCGCATCAGCTGCGGAGGGGCGAACCGCTCGCCCAGGGTGGAGTGCAGGTACTCCGCGATCCCCAGCCGCACATCAAGGCCAACAATGTCGGTCAGCGCGAGCGGTCCGATGGGGTACTTGTAACCCAGCACCATCGCGTTGTCGATGTCCTCGGCGGAGGCCACCCCTTCTTCCACCATGCGAATCGCTTCGAGGCCGATCGCCACCCCGAGCCGGGAGGAGGCGAAGCCAGGGGCGTCGTTGACCACCACGGGGGTCTTCCCCAGAGCTTCCACCCATGTGCGCGCCAGTGCGGGAAGGTCGCTGTGCGTGCGCTCACCACGGACCACCTCCACCAGCTTCGAGGCAGGCACCGGGTTGAAGAAGTGCAGTCCGCAGAACCTCTCGGGCCGCCGCAGCGTGTTGCCCAGCTCCGTCACCGACATCGAGGACGTGTTGGTGGCCAGCCACGCGGTCTCTGCCAGGTGAGCTTCCACCTGCTGCAGGGAGGACACCTTCAGCTCCCACTTCTCCGGAACCGCTTCGACCACCAGCGAGCAGTCAGCGAAGACCGCAAAGTCGGTCGAGACTTGCAGCACTGACGCCCACTGAGCAAGGTCCCCGCTGATTTTTCCGCGATCCAGGCTGGAGCGCAGGTCGGCGAGGATGCGCTCATGCGCGGCAGCGGCGGCGTCGTCGTTGACCTCCACCACCGTGACCCGCTGTGCGCCCGCCACGATGAAGGCATGGGCAATACCCGAGCCCATGCGACCGCCGCCCAGGACGCCAACCTCTTGGGGAACTGCCTCGGTCACTGTGCTGCCTCCTTGGGGCGGGGTGTCTTCTTGCGGTCCAGAAATGCCTGCATGCGGTCGAACTTCGCCTGGGACTCGAACAGGATGGCCTGGGCGAGGTCGTCCACATGAGGGTGGGCCTCCCGCGGCATGGCGAACACGCGCTTCGCCACATGAACAGCGAGCGCATCCTGCTCAGCGATACGGTCAGCCAGCGCCTCAGCGGCGGGGAGCAGCTCGGCAGGTTCGTGCACGGAGGTCACCAGGCCGAACTGCAGCGCTTCATCGGCGCTGAGGACCCGGCCGGCAAGCAGTATCTCCTTGGCCAGGGACTCACCGGTGAGCTCCTTCAGCCGCCACAGGGCGCCGGCGGCGGGAATAATGCCCAGCTTGGTCTCCGGCTGACCCACCTTCACACGCGTGGTGGCCACCCGGAAGTCAGCAGCCCAGGCCAGCTCCGCCCCGCCACCCAGGGCGTACCCGTCCAGGGCGGCGATCACGGGCATCGGGAGCTTCGCCAAGCGGTCGAAGACACCGGAGTTGATCCCGCGCAGCGCGTCGGCCCGCCGGCGTTCGCGTAACTGGCCGATATCCGCCCCGGAGGCGAAGATCCCCTTGCCGTCGGCTTCCGCCCCGGAGAGGATCAGAATCTTCGGTTCGCTCTCCAGGTGGTCGCAGAGCGCATGCAGCTCAGCGACCATGGCGGCGTCGATGGCGTTGCGCACCTCAGGCCGGTCAAGCCGGGCGTGGACCCGGTCGGCCGACTCGGTGATGCGCAACGTGGTGAAATCGGCAGGGTGCCACTCCATGGAGCGTCACACCCTCTCGAGGAGCATCGCTGAGCCCTGACCGACCCCGACGCACATCGTGGCCAGGCCGCGGCGCAGATCATTGTCCTCCAGCCGGCGCAGCAGGGTCAGCACCAGGCGTGAGCCCGAGGAACCGAGGGGGTGCCCCAGCGCGATGGCTCCACCATCGGCGTTGACGATCTCCTGGTCCAGGCCCAGCCGGCGGATGCACGCCAGGGACTGGCTGGCGAATGCCTCATTCAGCTCCACTGCGTCCAGGTCCTCGATACTCCATCCGCTGCGGGCCAGGACTTTCTGTGTGGCGGGTACCGGGCCGATACCCATGATCTCCGGCGCCACGCCAGCGTTTGCCGCGCCGACGACGCGCGCCCGCGGCTGCAGGCCGTACTTCTCAACTGCGGCCGCACTGGCCACCAGCACCGCGGAGGCGCCGTCGTTCAGCGAGGAGGAGTTCCCCGCTGTGACCACACTGCCGCCGGCGACGACCGGACGCAGCCCGGCGAGGACCTCCAGGGTGGTGTCCGGCCGGGGCCCTTCGTCCTGGGTCACCGTGGTGCTGTTGCCCCGGCGGCCAGGAATCTCCACTGGGGTGATCTCGCGGGTCAGGCGACCCGCCTCGGTGGCTGCTACTGCGCGCCGGTGGGACTGCAGGGCGAACTCGTCGGCGTCCTCCCGGGTGATGTTGTCCACCCGGGCGACCTCCTCGGCCGTCTCCGGCATGGAGAAGGTGCGCTGCGGGTGCTCAAGGTGCTTAGGGTTGACGAACCGCCATCCGATCGAGGAGTCCACCACCTCACCGGGACGCCCGAAGGCCTTCTCCGGCTTGGCCATCACCCAGGGTGCGCGCGACATGGACTCGACGCCGCCGGCGACCACCAGGTCGGCAGCCCCGGCGGCGATCATCTGCTGTGCCTGGGCCACAGCCGAGAGCCCGGAGGCGCACAGCCGGTTGACCGTGATTCCGGGGACGGTGTCTTCAAAACCAGCCAGCAGCCACGCCATCCGGGCGACGTTGCGGTTCTCCTCGCCGGCGCCGTTGGAGTTGCCCAGAATCACTTCATCCACCTCGGCGGAGGGGATTCCGGCCTCCTGTACTACCTGCCGGATGACCAGCGCGGCCAGATCGTCCGGTCGGACGGTGGACAGTGCCCCGCCATAGCGTCCCACCGGGGTGCGCGTTCCGGATACGAGAAAAGCATCAGTCACAGTGTGTTCTCCTTCAGAAGTCGGCCAGGGCCACGGCGGGGTTCTCCAGGCAGCTCGCCACGTACCCGAGGAAGCCGCCTGCAGCACCACCGTCACAGACCCGATGATCGAAGGCCAGTGTCAGTGTGGTGATCTTCCGCACAACGATCTCTCCGTCCACCACCCACGGCCGGTCCAGGGTGCGTCCGATCCCCAGAATGCCCGCCTCCGGGTGATTGATGATGGGGGTAGCGCCGTCGGAGCCGAAGACCCCGTAGTTGTTGACCGTGAACGTCCCGCCCGAGAGCTCTTTGCCGCCGAGGGCGCCGGCCCGGGCAGCTTCCGCCAGACGGCGGATCTCCTGGTGCAGATTCTGCGCGGAGTGCTGCTCCGCGTGCCGGATCACCGGCACCACCAGTCCGGCGTCAGTCTGCGCGGCAAAGCCCAGGTTGACCCCCTCAAAGTGGACAATCTCTTCACCGCTGCCGGAGTCCACGATGCGTGAATTCAGCTCCGGGTACTTCTGCAGTCCTGCGACCACGAACCGGCTGAGGAAGGCGAGGATGGACGGTGCCGTATGCCCGGCGTCCTTCAGCTGCTGGCGCATGCTGCTCAGCTGGGTGACATCCACGTCCTGCCACACCGTCGCTTCGGGGATCTCGGTCCGGGACTGGGACATCTTATTGGCGATCGCCCGGCGCATTCCGGTCATGGGGACTCGTTCGCGGATCTGCAGTCCGGTGGGCGCGTCCTGCGCTGACGTCGGCGAAACCGCAGCTGCGGAGGCCGACCGGCTCACGGTCTGTTGGCCGGCCGCGGCCTGGACGTCACGACGCATGATCATTCCCTCCGGACCGGAACCGGTCACCGAGCGCAGGTCCACCCCGCTTTGGCGCGCCATCTTCCGCACCAGGGGGGAGGAGACCCGGGGTGCCCTGGTCTCTGCTGCGGTGGTCTCTGCTGCGGCGGGAGCGGCGGCGGCACCAGTGCCTCCGGCGGGCCGCTTGCGACGCCGCCTACGACCATTCTTGCTGGCAGAGGTGCCATAGCCGATGAGTACGTTTCCGGAGCCCTCCTCCGCTTCGGCCTCGGCCGGGACCGCGGTTCCGGCGCGCTCCTCCTCGCGGTAGGACAGCGCGCCGGAACCTGCCGGTGCAGAGGTCCCGTTGGCCTGGTCCTCGCTGGTGGTCACGGTGATCAGCGGCTTACCCACTTCGAGGGTCTCGCCCACTGCGCCGTGCAGCGTATGGACCGTCCCGGCGTAGGGGGAGGGGACTTCGATCGCGGACTTGGCGGTCTCGACCTCAGCGATGGCCTGGTCCACGGCGACCTCGTCGCCTTCGGCGACCAGCCAGCTCAGCAGCGTCGCCTCGGTGAGCCCTTCACCCAGATCGGGCAGATTGAACGTCGTCATGGTCAGTCCTCCCACTGCAGTTCGTCGAGGGCGTCCAGGATCCGGTCCACATCCGGAAGGTGGTGTTCCTCGAGCTTGGGGGAGGGGTAGGGGATGTCGAAGCCAGTCACCCGCAGCACCGGTGAGGCCAGGGAGTGGAAGCACCGCTCCTGGATGCGAGCGGTGATCTCGCTGGCCACCGAAACGAACCCCTGAGCCTCAGCGACCACTACGGCCCGGCCGGTCTTCTCCACGGTGCGCACCAGGGCGTCCTCGTCAAAGGGCACAATGCTGCGCATATCCAACACTTCCGCGCTGATCCCGTCCTCCGCAGCAGCTTCGGCGGCCTTCAGCGCGGTTTCCACAGACGGGCCGTAGGAAATGATCGAGACATCCTGACCTTCCCGCACCACCGCCGCCTGACCCTGGGCTCCGATCTTCCGGGAATCCTCGGCGCGGGACTCGTAGATCTCGCGCAGGGTGGAGAGGTCCTCGGCAGCTTTGGACCAGTAGAGCTTCTTCGGCTCGAAGAAGACCACTGGGTCCTCAGTGTCGATTGCCTCCCGAAGCATCAGGTAGGCGTCGGCGACCGTGGCCGGGGTGAAGACCTTCAGCCCAGCGGTGTGCGCGTAATAGGCCTCAGAGGAGTCACAGTGGTGTTCCACACCGCCGACGCCGCCGCCGTAGGGAATACGGATGACCATAGGGAGCCGGACCCGGCCGCGGGTGCGGTTCGCCATCTTGGCCACATGGCTGAAGATCTGCTCCAGCGCGGGATAGGCGAAGGCGTCGAACTGCATCTCGATGATCGGACGCATACCGTTGATCGCCATCCCCACGGCGGTCCCGGCGATGCCGGACTCGGCCAGGGGAGTGTCGAAGCAGCGGCTGGTCCCGAAGCGTTTGGTCAGCCCGTCAGTGATCCGGAAGACACCGCCCAGGGTGCCGACGTCCTCGCCGAAGACGACCACCGAGTTGTCGGCCTCCATGGCGTCAGACATGGCGGTGTTCAGCGCGGAGGCGAAGGTGGTGGTGGTCTTGGTCGCAGTCGTGGTGCTCATCACTTCTCCCCCTGGGTGGGTCCGGTGCGCTGCAGCTCGTCGCTGAGCTGGGCCCGCTGGGCCACCAGCTGCGCAGTGGGCTCGGCGTAGACGTGGTCGAAGATCTCCAGCGGATTCTCGGCCGGCTCGGCCGTCATCGCCTGGCGCAGCGAGCTGGCCACCTGCTCAGCTGCCTCGGTGATCTCGGCGGCGACGGCGTCGTCGAGAATTCCCTCCGAGGTCAGGTATCGCTGCATCCGCAGCAGGGGATCTTTCCGCTTCCACTGCTCCACTTCCTCGCGGTCTCGGTAGCGGGTCTCGTCGTCGGCGTTGGTGTGGGCCTGCATCCGGTACGTGACGGCCTCCAGCAGCAGCGGCATGGAGTTCTCGCGCGCCAGGTGAACGGCGCGGCGCAGCGTGGCCAGCACCGCCACCATGTCATTGCCGTCCACCCGTTCACCCGCCATGCCGTAGCCGATGGCTTTGTGCGCCAGCGAGGGCGCAGCCGACTGGCTGGAGAGCGGCACTGAGATGGCGTAGCCGTTGTTCTGGACGAAGAACACCACCGGGACCTCGAATACGGCGGCGAAGTTCAGCGCCTCGTGGAAGTCGCCCTCACTGGTGGCACCGTCACCGCACATGGCCAGGACGACGGTGTCCTCGCCGCGCAGCTTGGCGGCATGGGCGACCCCCACCGCGTGAAGCAGCTGGGTGGTCAGCGGAGTGGACATGGAGCCCACGCGGTGCTCCTTGGGGTTGTACCCGCAGTGCCAGTCACCGCGGAACGAGACCATCACTTCCAGCGGGTCCACCCCGCGGGAGATCACGGAGACGGTGTCGCGGTAGGTCGGGAACAGCCAGTCGCCGGCGTCCAGGCACAGCGCCGCACCCACCTGGCAGGCCTCCTGGCCGTGCGAGGACGGGTAGACCGCCAGCCTGCCCTGCCGGACCAGCGCGTAGTTCTGGTCATTGATCCGGCGCCCTGCCACCAGAGCGGTGTAAGCCTTCAGCAGCACCTCCGGCTCGGGGATGGGGTACTCGTGACCGGGCCCGGTGCCCTGCTGGTCGCTGGGAATGAGCGTGCCCTCGGGGTCCAGCATCTGGATCTGCTGCTGGGCCGGCAGCATGTACTGCTCGGGTGTGATGCCGAAGCTGCGGCTGGCCTCAAAAATTCTGGAAGCCTGCTCGGCCTTCGCGTGTCCGGGCTCCGCAGTTGTTACGGGTTCGTCCATGATCACCCTCTCTGGATGGACGGGGGGAATTGGCACATGCCATGTGTGATACCTGTCACGCTAGTGTATCGTAAATACTGACCGATTGGTCGGTAACATTTTGGACGACCAATGAAAGCCCGCAATCCGACTGTGGAGTTGAGGACGCTGATGACTGTCGAAACCACCCCTGCCCGTGCCCCTGAGGACATTCTCCCCAGCTTTATCGCCGGGGAGTGGTGGACGCCGCAGCACCCGGAGAAAGCCGCTGACATTCACGACGCCGCTACCGGTGAGCTGGTCTGCCGGATTTCCACCAGCGGCCTGGAGACCTCACGGGCGGTCGAGCACGCCCGCAGCGTGGGACAGCGTGGGCTGGGGGAGCTGACCTTCCACCAACGGGCGCTGCGGCTGAAGCAGCTGGCCCTCCACCTGGGCGAGCACAAGGAACTGCTCTATGAGCTCTCCGACAAGACCGGAGCCACACGCAAAGACCACTTGGTCGACGTCGACGGTGGCATCGGGACGCTGTTCGCCTACTCGTCGAAGGCCCGCAAAGAGCTGCCCAATTCCAATGTGATCATCGACGGCGCAGTCGAGCAGCTCTCCCGGGACGGCAGCTTCATCGGCGAGCACATCTACACGCGGCTGCCTGGTGCCGCAGTGCAGATCAACGCGTTCAACTTCCCCGTCTGGGGCATGCTGGAGAAGCTCGCCCCCAGCTTCATCGCCGGGGTCCCCACCATCGTGAAGCCGGCCAGCCAGACGGCCTACGTCACCGAAGCGTGTGTGCGCCTGATGCTGGAGTCCGGGCTGCTTCCGGAGGGCTCGCTGCAGCTGATCTCAGGTTCGGCCCGGGATATGCTGGATCACTTGGATTACCGCGACCATGTCGCCTTCACCGGTTCGGCAGGCACCGCCCAGCTCCTCCGGGCCCACCCCAATGTGCAGAACGAGGGCGTGCGCTTCACCGCCGAGACCGACTCACTGAACTCCGCGATCCTCGCTCCCGACGCTGGGCCCGGCACCCCGGAGTTTGAGGCGTTCATCAAGGCCGTGGTCCAGGAGATGACGGTGAAAGCCGGCCAGAAGTGCACCGCCATTCGCCGCACGATCGTTCCGAGCGAGCACGTCGATGCTGTGGTGCAGGCGCTGCGGGAGCGGGTCGAGGCCCGCGCAGTGCTCGGTGACCCGCGGGATGCGCAGACCACCGTGGGCGCACTGGCCTCAAAGGACCAGCAGGCTGAGGTCTCCCGTGCCGTTCAGCGGCTCGTGGACGCCGGAGCAGAGGTGTGCTTCGGCGGACCGGAGGCGCCCACCGGAAGCGCGAACGCCGAGACGGGTGCCTTCTACCCGGTGACCACGCTGAAATTCAGCGATGCCCGGACCCCTGAGGTCCACCAGGTGGAAGCCTTCGGGCCGGTCACCTCCGTGCTGGGCTACACCGACATCGACGACGCCGTGGAGCTGGCCGCCCTGGGCGGCGGGTCACTGGTGGCCACGGTGTGCACCCACGATCCGCTCATCGCTGCGGAGTTCGTCCGAGGCATCGGCGCACATCACGGACGGGTGCACCTGCTGGACCGCGACGACGCCAAGACCTCCACCGGGCACGGCTCGCCGCTGCCGCACCTGATCCACGGCGGGCCTGGGCGCGCAGGCGGGGGAGAGGAGCTGGGCGGTATGCGTGGAGTAAAGCATCATATGCAGCGCACCGCCATACAGGGCACCCCGGACCTGCTGACCGGCATCACCGGCGTCTGGCACCGGGGAGCCGCGGCGCGCACCGCAACGCCGGAGACCGTGGCGGAGGGAAGCGCGAGGCACCCGTTCCGCAAGTCCCTGTCCGAGCTGCGTATCGGAGACCAGTTTGCCTCCGGTCTGCGGAAGGTGCGCTTGGAAGATATCGAAGCTTTCGCAAAGTCCACCGGGGACACCTTCTACGCTCACACCAACGAGGAGGCGGCGACTGCGAACCCGTTCTTCCCGCGGAGGGTGGCACACGGCTACCTGCTTGTCTCTTGGGCCGCCGGGCTGTTTGTGGAGCCGGCCCCGGGTCCGGTGCTGGCGAACACCGGGCTCGAGAACCTGAGCTTTGTCACCCCGGTGACCTACGAGGACTCCATTCGGGTGACGCTGACTGCGAAGCAGATCACTCCGCGGGAGACCGACGACTACGGCGAGGTCCGCTGGGACACTGTGCTGCACAACCAGCATGATGAGATCGTGGCGACCTACGATGTGCTCACCCGGGTGGCGAAGGAGACCCCCGACTGGGCGCAGTGACACCGGCTGTGCGCGGTGCTGAGAGCCCGCCCTTGGGGGTTGACTCTCAGCACCGCGGCGGTGCGAACGACTAGGCGGTCACGGCGGCGTCCTGGTAGGCGGCGGACATTACCGCTTGAGCTACCCCTGCCGCGACCCGGTCGTCCAAGGGTGAGGGCACGATGTAGTCGGCACGCAGGTCATCACCAACAGCATCGGCGATGGCGGTGGCGGCAGCGACCTTCATCGCCGGGGTGATCTTTCGCGCCCCAGCGTCGAGTGCGCCCCGGAAGATGCCGGGGAAGGCCAGGACATTGTTGATCTGGTTGGGGAAATCAGAACGCCCGGTCGCCACCACGGCGGCGTGGCGGGCGGCCACATCAGGAGCGATTTCCGGATCCGGGTTGGACAGCGCAAAGATGATGGCGTTCTCCGCCATTCCGGCCACCGCCTCCTCGGGCACCGAGGATGAGGAGACGCCGATGAAAACATCCGCGCCCTGAAGTGCCTCCGTGATTCCGCCGGCGGTCTTGGCCAGATTCGTCTTCTCTGCGACGCGGGCCTTGGTGGAGTTGAGGTCCGAGCGGTCGCTGTGGATAGTGCCCTGGGAGTCGGTGAGGGTGATGTGGGAGACGCCTGCTTCGAGCAGGATCTCGGTCACCGCGATGCCGGCCGCTCCGGCACCTGCGATCACCACGCGCGTGTCAGCGAAGGTGCGGCCGGTCAGCCGCACCGCGTTGGTCAGCGCTGCCAGCACCACCACGGCGGTACCGTGCTGATCATCATGCATCACGGGGCAGTCGAGGGCCTCAATGAGCTTCTCCTCCAGCTCAAAGCAGCGGGGCGCGATGACGTCCTCAAGGTTCACCGCCCCGAAGCTGGGCCGCAGCCGCACCATGGTTTCGACGATCTCGTCCACATCGGTGGTGTTGACCACCAGCGGGATGGAGTTCAGCCCTCCGAATTCGCGGAAGAGTGCAGACTTGCCCTCCATCACGGGAAGGGAGGCTGCTGGTCCGATATCACCCAGGCCCAGCACCGCAGACCCGTCGGAGAGGACCACCACCAGCCGTGAGGCCCAGGTGTGGGAGGCGTGCATGCTGGGGTCATTGTGGATGGCTCGGGAGACCTGCGCCACTCCGGGGGTGTATGCGATGGACAAGGCCCGCTTGGAATCCAGGGGCCGCGTGGTTTCCACGCTGAGCTTGCCGCCCTCGTGAGCGGCAAAGATTTCCTGGTCGGTGATCGGTTCGGTCGCGCGGTTTTCCGGCATGAGAAAGTGCTCTCCTTGAAAGTAACTGTTCGGGTCGACACGGCGCATCGCGGATCCCGCGGGAGCCCCCACACATCATTGGGTGGGCCGAGTGCCCCGGCCGTGCGCTGCCGTGGGTGCCGAGATCGTCGGTTCTCCACGCCGTCGCAGTGGTCAGTACTTTCTTTAGACCGTCTCTGACAGAGTAATTGAAATCCTGCGCCGCAGTGCGGATTGCGGCGCAGGATTTCACTACGTGGACTTGTCCGTCCTACTGTCCGCTGAAGGCCGGGGTCCGCTTCTGTTGGAATGCGGCAAACCCTTCGATGTAGTCTGCCGAGGCGCACAGTGCCGCCTGCGCGTGGTTCTCCGCGGTCAGCGATTCCCACAGGCCGATGCGCTCATCGCGGATCTGGGCCACCAGCTTCTTGGACTCGCGGAAAGCCAGGGTGGCTCCCCGGGCGGCAGTCTGCGTCTTGTCCTTGGCGAAGGGAACCAGCGACTCGGCGGGTACTGCACGGGAGAAGAGCCCGGACGTCACAGCTTCCTGCCCTGACATCAGCTCTGCGGTGTAAATCAGGTCCAGGGTCCGGTGCGCGCCGAGCCGCTCCACGAACAGGGCGTGCCCGCCGGAGTCAAGGGTGGCGCCCAGTGCTGCGAAGGGGGAGCCGATCTTGGCGTCTTCGGCGACGTAGACCACGTCGGTGGCGATGGCCAGTCCCAGTCCCACGCCCAGGCAGGCCCCGTGGACGGCGGCGAAGGTGGGCGCGGGGAAGCTCGCCATGCGCTGCAGCAGCGGCGTGACCTTCCCGCCCAGGTATCCCAGCACGTCGTCGCTTTGTGGATCCACAGCGGAGATGTCCCGCCCGGCGCAGAAACCGCGGCCCTCACCACGCAGCAGCAGGGCTCGGACCCCGGCCTCCTCTGCTTCGCGGTAGGCGGCGTCGAGTTCCTCGAGTGCCTGCTCGTTGAGCGAATTCAGCTTCTGCGGCGCGTTGAGCACCACCTCGGCACAGTCGTCTCGGATGGTCAGGTCAATCATCGTCTGCTCCCTCACGCGGTGGCGTCGGCTGGCTGGGTCAGGCGTCGTAGTCGACGACGAGGCGGTCTGAGGTGGGTCGAGTCTGACAGGTCAGTACGTAGCCGCGTTCGATCTCGTCGGACTCCAGGGCGTAATTCTCCTGCATTTCAAAATCTCCGGAGACGACTTTGGCCCGGCAGGTCCCGCAGACTCCGCCGGCACATGCAAAGGGGACATCGGAGCGCTGCCGCAGCGCGGCATTGAGCACAGTCTCACCGGAGCCGGCCGGGGAGTCGACCTGGCCGGTGAGCCCGTCGAGGGTGAACTCAATACGGCGGGTGGGCCCACCGTCGGCCTCTTGGACCCGTCGGCCCTGCTGACCGGTAGGACGGTCCGGGCGGCCGGTGGAGAACAGTTCGAATCTCACATTGTCAGCGGGCACCTCGCGGGCGGCGAGCTCATCCCGGACCAGCTGGACCAGTTCGAAGGGTCCGCAGAGGAACCACTCATCAGTCTGCTCGGGCAGCAGTACGTGGTCCAGCAGCGCGGTGAGCTTCTCGGCGTCGATCCGGCCGGTCAGCAGGGGATTCAGCCGCTGCTCCCGGGAGAGCACGTGATGGACGGCGAACCGGGAGGGATACCGGTCCTTGAGGTCTCCCAGCTCCTCGGCGAACATCACATCAGCAGCGGAACGGTTGGCGTAGACCAGCTCGAATGTGGTCTGGTCCGAGGCTCGCAGCACAGACCGCGCAATGGCCATGATCGGGGTGATCCCGGAGCCCGCTGCGAACGCGACCAGCCGAGGGCTGGTGTGCCGGGAGACTGCCTCCTCGGCCAACTCGTCGGGGTGATTCATAGACGTCAGCGCCGTCTTGGAGATGAAGGCTCCGGAAGGGTTCATCACTTCAAGGGTGTCCCCGGCAGCCAGGTGCTCGTTGGCCCAGGTGGAGAAGACCCCGCCGATATCCCGCTTGACCGCTACCCGGATCTCACCGGGGACCGGCTCGGTGCAGATGGAGTAGGAACGCCGCACCTCATGGCCGTCGATCTCAGTGCGCAGCGCCACGTACTGCCCCGGGGCGTAGTCAAAGTCATCCGTCAGGTGCTCCGGCACCTCGAACGTGACCTCCACGGAATCGGCGGTGAGTTTGCGCACCTCTTGCACCCGCAGCGGGGCGAAGGTGGCACGGCGCCGGGCAGCGGGGCCGGCGTCAGTGGTGGGGGTTTCGAGAGTCATTACAGCACCTTGAAGTAGTCGAAGGGTTCCAAACAGCTGCGGCACTGGTACAGGGCCTTGCACGCGGTGGAGCCGAAGCGGGCCAGCTCCTGGGTCTGCAGCGAGTCGCACCGCGGGCACTTCACGCTCAGTCCCACGCGCACCGGGCCGCCGCGGACCGGGGCTGTGCCGCTGGGAGGAGTGATGCCGTATTCGCGCAGCTTCCGCTTGCCATCCTCCGTCATCCAGTCGGTGGTCCAGGCGGGGGTGAGAACGGTCTCCACCCGGACCTCGGCGTAACCGGCGGCGCGCACCGCTGCGCCAACATCGGTGGTGATGGTCTCCATGGCCGGGCAGCCGGAGTAGGTGGGAGTGATGATGACGACGGCGCCGTCGGGGGTGGCGGCCGCGGCCCGCAGAATGCCGAGATCAGCGATGCTGAGCACAGGAATCTCCGGGTCTGCCACCTGGGCGGCAGCATCCCACACCGCAGCGTCGGCCGGGTTCTCTGGGCGCACGCCGTCGGGGGTCAGCGGGTGCTCTGTCACTGCGCTCATGAGGGTCGCTCCGCTCACCACGTCGCGCCAGGGTGTTGACGGGCCAGCACCTGCATCTCAGCCAGAATGAAGCCGCGGTGTTCGGAGAAGCGACCGCTTCGGTCCGCTCCCAGTGCGCCTTTGGCCTCAGGCACACGCAGTCCGGCCTCTTCGATAGTGGTCCGCAGTCGGTGCAGCACCGGCTCCCGCAGCGAGGAGGGCAGTACCGCGATGCCCTGCTGCGCCAGTGCGGCAGTTGGCTCCACGTCGGCGAAGAGCTCCTCGAGGTATGGCCAGACGGCCTCCAGTCCGGCTTGCATCCGCCGGGCGGACTCCTCAGTGCCTCCGCCGAGGCGGAATAGCCACTGTGCGGCGTGGTCCTGGTGGTAGTCCACCTCCTTCAGCGCCTTGTCGGCAACGGCTGCCAGCGTGGTGTCGGCGGAGTCGACGAGGCGCTGATAGAGCTCGTAGGTGTAGAAGCTGAAAAGCAGCTGACGGGCGATGGTCTGCGCGAAGTCGCCGTTGTCCTGCTCCACCAGACGGCAGGAGCGGAACTCCTCCTCGGAGCGGAAGTAGGCAAGGTCATCCTCGCTCTTGCCCCATGCGGAGCCAGCGTAGGTCAGCAGGAAGCGGGCATGTCCGAGCAGGTCCAGGGCGATGTTCCCCAGGGCGATATCCTCCTCCAGCTCGGGGGCACGGGAGATCCAGTGCCCCAGCCGCTGGGCCAGGATCAGGCAGTCATCGCCCAGCAGCAGCGCATAGCGCGCCGTCTCTTCAGGAGCGGGGTCGCTGCTGGCGCCGAGGCTCTCGGGGGTGATGGCTTCCCCCACCGAGATGCGGGTGGCGGAGTCCTGTGAGGTGAAGTCTGCTGCGCTGTTCACAGGTGCGGCACTCCCTCGGACTGGGTGTAGTAAGTGGCATGGCGGTAGGCCTTGCCCTTGGCGGATTCGAAGTAGCCGCCCTTGGAGTCCGGGTCCGAGGCGACGATCTCAGCTGCCGGAATGACCCAGATGGAGGTGCCCTCATTGCGGCGGGTGTAGAGGTCACGGGCGTTGCGCAGTGCCATCGCCGCATCGGGGGCGTGCAACGAGCCGGCGTGGACGTGGGACAGTCCGCGGGCGGACCGGACGAACACCTCCCAGAGAGGCCAGACGCTGTGGTCGGCCGGATCCTCAATGACCACCCCACCGTCGGGGATGTGGTCGGCAGCGGCAGTGGGATCAGTCTTTGCCATTGTTCGGGCCTTTCTTGGCGAGGGGGACGTCAGAAGCGTCAGGCGCTGAGCAGTGCGCTGTCGCGGGAGGAATCAGCCTGTTTGGCTGCATAGGCTGCGGCGGCTTCACGGACCCAAGCGCCGTTGTCGCGCGCGGCCCGGTAGTGAGCCAGTCGCTGGTGGTTCAACGGACCGTTGCCCTTGACCACGCTGAAAAACTCGTCCCAGTCCAGGTCGGAGTAGTCGTAGTGGCCGCGTTCCTCGTTCCATTTCAGCTCTGGATCGGGCAGGGTCAGCCCCAGCGCCTCGGCCTGCGGGACGATCATGTCCACAAAGCGCTGACGCAGCTCATCGTTGGAGAAGCGCTTGATGTTCCAGGCCATGGACTGCTGTGAGTTCGGTGAGTCTGCGTCGGGCGGGCCGAACATCTGCAGGGCAGGGCCGTAGGTGCGGTCGACGGCGTCCTGTGCCATCTGCTTTTGGGCGGGGGTTCCGTGGGAGAGGGTGTAGAGAATCTCCCAGCCCTGCCTCTGGTGGAAGGACTCTTCCTTGCAGACCCGGACCATCGCACGCCCGTAGGGACCGTAGGAGGCACGGCACAGCGGGACCTGGTTGGTGATCGCGGCCCCGTCCACCAGCCAGCCGATGGCGCCCACGTCGGCCCAGGTGCGAGCCGGGTAGTTGAAGATGGAGGAGTACTTGGCTTTACCGGTGTAGAGCTGCTGATACATCTCATCCCGGGAGGTGCCCAATGTCTCAGCGGCCGAATAGAGATAGAGGCCGTGGCCAGCCTCGTCCTGGACCTTGGCCATCAGCACAGACTTGCGCTTCAGCGAAGGAGCCCGTGAGATCCAATTGCCTTCGGGCTGCATGCCGATGATCTCAGAGTGCGCGTGCTGGGAGACCTGGCGCACCAGTGTCTTGCGGTACTGCTCCGGCATCCAGTCTCGCGGCTCGACGCGCTTATCCTCCTCCATGAGCTGCTGGAAATGCTCCCAACCCACCCGGGCGTCGTCGGCGGCGGCCTGCGCCTGTTCTGTGATGGACCCATGCGTGGTGTCGACGGCGCGCAGATCTGGCTTCTCATTGGACATTGCGGAACCTCCTGAATTACTGACCGTTCGTTCAGTATATACCAGAAGGGGTGTGACCCACAACACCCGGAGGAGAGAGCGGGGCTTCAGTTCGCGGCGCGGCGCAGACCGCTCAGCAGAAGGTCGATCACCGCGTCCGCGACCGGGGCGGAGGAGTCCGCTCGTTCGGGGCGGTACCAGTCCACGATGGAGTTGACCATACCCATGGCCAGTCGGGAGGCGGTGCGGGCATCAATATCCGAGCGCAGATCGCCGTCAGCCTGGGCCTGGGCGATCAGCGCGGCGATGCGCCGGGTGATCTCACGGCGTCGGGCCAAGGCTGCGGTCTCCAGCTCGGAGTTGCCGCGGAGCCTGAGCAGCAGCGTGACATATGGCAGCGACCGAGTGAGGACATTGACCGATTCCCTGATGATCGTCTCCAGCTCCACCACTGCGGGGGTGCCCAGCGCCTCGGCCTCGGCCACCACCCGCTCCAGCTCACTGAGCGAGTGGGTCAGTGCGGCATCGAGGATCTCTTCCTTGGAATTGACGTGGTGGTAGATGGCTGACTTGGAGATACCCAGCTCTTGGGCCAGGACACCCATGGAGGTGGCCTCATACCCGCGGAGATTGAAGACCTCCACACACACCCGCACCAGAGTCTCCCGGTCGTATCCGGGGCGGCCGCGCTTGGGCGAGGTGCGTGGGCGGTGGGCACTGGCCTGGCGGCGTCGCTGCGGTGGCATGGCTCCTGCGGGCTCCCCTGAGTGGTCGCTGATCGTTCGGCTGTCAGAGTATCCCGTGGAGACCGCTCACCGGGGGCGCCGGTCGTAGATCCGGCGCAGCTTCCCGGAGGACCGAGCGAGCGTCTCGGGCTCGGCCACCCTGACCTGGCAACTGGATCCCACTTTGACTTTGATCTGGCGGCCCAGCTCCGCACCTGCGGCTTCAGCCTCCTCGCGGTCCATCTCCGGGCGACGTTCGATGTGCACGGTCATCTGGTCCATGGTGCCCGGGCGGGTGAGCTCGAGCTGGAAGTGCGGGGAGAGACCCCGGATCCCCAGTGCGATCTCCTCGATCTGGGTGGGGAAGAGGTTGACTCCGCGCAGGATGATCATGTCGTCGCTGCGGCCGGTGATGCGTCCCATGCGGCGGTGACCGGGGCGGTCGGTGCCCGGGGTGAGCCGGGTGAGGTCGTGGGTGCGGTAGCGAATCACCGGCAGAGCCTCTTTGGTCAAGGTCGTAAAGACCAACTCGCCGTGCTCACCGGTGGGCAGCACGTCCTCGGAGAGGGGGTCAATGATCTCGGGTCGGAAGTGGTCCTCCCAGATGGTCGAGCCGTCCTTGCTCGCCGCTGACTCGCCGGCCACACCGGGCCCCATCACTTCGGAGAGTCCGTAGATGTCACACGCGGTGATATTCCAGGCGGATTCGATTTCGCGGCGCATCTCCTCGGTCCACGGCTCCGCCCCGAGGACGCCGACCTCCAGGGAAGTCTCCCTCGGGTCGAGGCCCTGGCTGCGGAAGGCATCGGCCAAAGCCAGCAAGTAGGTGGGCGTGCAGAGGATGACGCGGGGCCGGAAGTCCTGGATCAGCTGAATCTGGCGCTCGGTCTGGCCTCCGGACATGGGGATGACCGTGCCGCCGAGCTTCTCAATGCCGTAATGCGCACCGAGGCCGCCGGTGAAGAGACCGTAGCCGTAGGCGTTGTGCACAATGTCGCCGGGCCGGACTCCGGAGAAGCGCAGGCAGCGGGCCAGCAGGGAGGCCCAGCGGCTGATGTCACCCTCGGTATAGCCCACCACCGTGGGTTTGCCGGTGGTGCCGGAGGAGGCGTGGATGCGCCGCACCTGATCCATCGGCACTGCAAAGGACTTGAAGGGGTAGGCGTTGCGCAGGAACTCTTTGTCCGTCAGCGGGAACTTGGCCAGATCCTCCAGGGTCTGCAGGTCAGCAGGGGTGACTCCGTGGGCGTCGTAGAGTTCACGGTATGCGCTGATGTTCTCGTAGGCGTGCGAGACAGTGGCCTGGAGGCGGGTGAGCTGAATCCGCTCGATCTCTTCCCGGCTCAGCATCTCCTCGGCATCCGGCTCTCCGGCGGCGGTGGGCTCCAGCTGGGTCGCGGTGATCGCTGCGGCCACGGCATTGGCCGCAGCGGAGCCTGCGGGGACGGTGCCGCCCTCAGGGGCGCTGGTGATGCTCATCGTGATCCACCTTCTTGCGGGAATGGAATGGTGCGGGAACGGCCGCGGAAGACCGCAACGGTCTCACCGGCACGGGTGACGACGACGTCGTAGACTCCGCTGCGGCCTGCTTGGGCGACGGGGTGGGCCTCCGCGGTGAGCACGTCTCCGACTCGCGCGGATTTCAGAAAGGTGATGTCGGCCCCGGAAGCGACCGTCACGGTCCCCTCGTCACCCTCAGGATGGTTGCACGCCATGGCGAAGCAGGTATCGGCCAGGGTGAAGATCATGCCGCCGTGGACAATGTCGAATCCGTTAGTCATTTCCGGGCGAACCGTCATCTGAATCTTGGCGTGTCCGGGGTCAGCAATGAGCACCTCTGCGCCGAGCCACTGCGTGCAACGGTCGGCGGCCAGCATGGTGTGCCGGGGTGTCTCAGGGGAGCCGGTGGCGCCGTCGAGCGTCGCGGGGGAGGCCTGATGGGCGTGGGTCATACGTGCTCCTGCTGTCACTGCTGATAATTACAGACCAATCGGTCAGTAAGTCAACCTAAGCAGTGTCACTCTGTGATGTCAAGCACATGCGGTGTCTCAGACAAAGGCTGAGACACCGGTCAGCGCCCGGCCCGCAATCAGCATATTAATGCCGTAGCTTCCCTCGTAGGTGTAGATGGCGTCGATGTCGCCGGCAATCTTGGCCACTTCGTGAGTGCTGAGTATCCCATTTCCGCCCAGCACATCGCGGGCTGTCGCTGCTGATTCGCGGGCCAACCGGGTCAAGGTGGCCTTCGCCAGGCTGGCCCGCAGCATGGTCAGGCGGCCTTCCTCCTGCAGCCGGGTCAACTCGCCCATCAGCGCCGTGGAGACTGCGAGATTGCCTGCCATGGTGGCCAGGGCAGTCTGCACCAGCTGGAAGGCGGCTAAGGGCTGCCCGAACTGCTCTCGGTTCAGCGCATAGCTGCGGGCGAGGTCGAGCAGTGCCTGCTGAGCGCCCACGGCCTGCCATCCGACCCAGGCCCGTGAGCCGCGGAGACCTTCGCTGGTGGCGGCAAAGCTGGTGGCCTTGGGCATCAGCGCCGATGCTGGGACGCTGAGGTCCAGCTCGACCTCGGCGTTCTGCATGATGCGCAGCCCCGTCTTGTGGGTGATCTTCTGTGCGTGGTAGCCCGGGGTGTCAGTGGGAACAAGGAAGCCCTTGATCTGGCCGTCAGCGGTGTCACGGGCCCAGATCACCGCCACCTCAGCGACGGTGCCGAGGCCGATCCAGCGCTTGGACCCCCGGATGTGCCACTGGTCTCCTTCCAATGTGGCGGAGGTGGCCAGTCCTCCCGCGATGTCGGAACCGTGCTCTGGTTCTGTGAGGCAGAAGGCGCCCAGGGTGGTCAGACGCTTGAGCCCGGGAAGCCACCGCTGACGCTGCTCAGTTGATCCCAGTGACTCGATGGTGCCCACAATCAGCTCATTGTGGATGCCGATAATCGCCGAGAAGGAGACATCGGCCCGAGCCAGTGCCGCGTGGGCCAGTCCCTGGAACAGCTGTGAGGAATCACCGGTGAACAGCTCGCCGAGCCCCAGTTCCCCTAGCGGCTGCAGCATGTGCAGAGGCAGTGTCTCCTGGTTCCACGGCTCGATGCTCTGGTGGCGGATGTGGGCCTGTGCATGTGCCTCGATTTGGCGCAGGCGCTCACGTTCCTCAGGGCCGAGGTGGCGCGCTAACTCGAGGAGCTCAAGGGGTTCCTCGAGCACCGACGTGTTCGTGGACTCCGGTGCCGACGTCGTGGCGTGCAGGGGGTGCATCACAGGTCTCCGTTCTCGCTCGGGACCATGGGTGAGGTCCCGAGCGATGCCGCGTTTTGGGGGTTACCAACTATAGGACTTCCAAGTATATTCGATGGTGACCAGTATCACACCTGCTGTCGCAGTCCTGGCGTGGGACACAGACTGCTGCAGCTGGCTCAGGTGTGTGGACGTGTGGTGGACCGGGTGCTCAGAGAAGTCCATAGAATGGGTTCCACCCTTCCGCCCGATAAGGAGCTCTGCAGATGCACCCCCCGATGGCCAAAGACCCGATCGCCGAGGTCCAGAAGAATTGGCGCCGGCACGGGTGGGTCTCGGCGGCGGCCCCAGCGGCAACTGTGACGGCCATCATGCGCACCCAGCAGATCCTGCTGGGCCGGGCTCAGGAGATCCTGAAGCCCTTCGATCTGACCTTTGCCCGGTATGAGGTCATTTCGCTGCTGAGCTTCTCACGCGAGAAACGCATGCCCATGAACAAAGCCAGCCGGCTGCTCCAGGTGCACCCCACCTCCATCACCAACGCAGTGGACCGGCTGGAGGCTGCGGGCCTGGTGGAGCGACAGCCTCATGACTCCGACCGCCGGGCGATACTCCTGGTCCTCACCCCGGAGGGCAAGCGGACCGCTGAGCAGGCCACCGAAGTGCTTAACGCGGAGCTTTTCGAGCAGACGGGCTTCACCCCCGAGGAGATCGAGGACTTGAACCGGATTCTCGCGAACTTCCGCGAACGCGCCGGGGACTTCACCCGCTGATCAGCAGCTTCAGCGGTGCCGCCATTCCGGGCCGCGCTTTTCCGCGAATGCGCTCATGCCCTCTGCCTGGTCCGCCAGTGCGAACAGCGAGTGAAAGAGCCGGCGCTCCAGACGCAGCCCCTGCTGCAGCGTCGTCTCGAACGAGGCTGCCACCGCCTCCTTAGCCATCTGCGCAGCTGGCTTGGACTTGGTCGCGATCAGCTCCGCGACCTCCTCAGCTGTGCTTGTGGCCTGGTCATCCGGCACCACGCGGGAGACCAGGCCGATCCGTTCAGCCTCGTCGGCGCCGATATGCCGGCCGGTGAGCACCATGTCCATGGCCTTAGCCTTGCCCACGGAGCGAGTCAGGCGCTGAGAGCCTCCCATCCCCGGGATGACGCCCAGGTTGATTTCGGGCTGCCCGAATGTGGCGCTTTCGCCAGCGACGATCACATCGGCCATCATTGCCAGTTCGCATCCGCCGCCCAGGGCATAGCCTTTGACCGCAGCCACAATCGGAGTGCGCAGCTGAGCCAGGTCCTCCCATCGGCGGAACCAGTCGGCAGCGTACATCTCGGGATAATCCTGCTGCGCCATTTCCTTGATGTCCGCACCAGCGGCGAAGGCCTTGTCCGAACCCAGGAGCAGAATCGCGCCGACCCCGGGATCGGAATCGAAGGTGACTGCCGCCGAAACCACTTCCTCCATCAGCTGCTGGTTCAGTGCGTTCAGCGCCTTGGGCCGATTGAGTTGGATTCTGCCGACTCTGCCTTCAGTGGAGACCACGATGGTCGAGGATTCGCTCATTCCTGTACTCCTTTGGGTGTCGAATTGTCACGGATAGTGTTGATGATCGCGGAGAAGTCCTTTCCCGCGCCGTCGCCGGCGGCAAAGTCCTCATAGATCGCTGCGGCCAGGCGCCCGAGTTTCGCGTCGACTCCCTGCTCATCCAGTGCGTTGGTGGCCAGCCCCAGGTCCTTGGCCATGAGAGCACCGGCGAACCCTGGGGTGTAGTCCCGGTTGGCCGGCGAGGTGGGGACCGGGCCCGGGACCGGACAGTTGGTGGTCAGTGCCCAGCATTGACCCGAGGCTCGGGAGACGACGTCGTAGAGCGCCTGGTCGCTCAGCCCCAGCTGTTCGGCCAGCACGAAGGCTTCCGCCACGGCAATCTGGGTGATGCCCAGGATCATGTTGTTGCAGATCTTCGCCGCCTGGCCCAGTCCGTTGTCTCCGCAGTGGACCACCCGTGCGCCCATGATGTCCAACAGCGGGTGCACCTGGTCAAAGACCTCGGAGTCCGCTCCGACCATGAAGGCCAGCGTGCCGGCCTCGGCGCCCACCACTCCGCCGGAGACGGGGGCATCAGCGGCCCGGAAGCCCGCCTGCTGGGCCAGCGCTGCCGCCTGCTGCGCCTCGGAGATATTGATGGTGGAGCAGTCCAAGAAGATCGTTCCCGGTTGCGCAGCGGAGAGCAGTCCGGGGGACTGCTCATAGGCGGACAGCACATGTTGACCGGAAGGCAGCATGGTGAGCACCACCTGCGCCTGCGCGACCGCGTCCAGCGGGTCGGAGACCACGTTGACGCCATTGCGGCGTGCGGCGTTCATCGCCTCGGGGACCACGTCGAAGCCCCACACCTGGACTCCGGCCTTAACGAGGTTGGCGGCCATGGGGCCGCCCATGTGTCCTAGGCCGATGAATGCGGTGCTGGGCAACGGGTGCGGATTCTCTGCTGTGGTGCTCATGAGGTGATCTCCTGGTGGGCTGCGTGGATAAGGGGGCCGTACCGGTGGGGCGGGACGCTCAGCTGCCCTCCGGCATCACGAAGCTGGCACCTTCCTTGGTCCCTGACGGCCAGCGGGTACTCACAGTCTTAGTCTTGGTGTAGAACTTCAGCCCGTCTGTGCCGTGCTGATTGAGGTCCCCGAACCCGGATCCCTTCCACCCGCCGAAGGTGTAGTAGGCGATGGGTACGGGAATCGGGACATTGACCCCCACCATTCCCACCTCAACGCGGGCAGTGAAGTCCCGGGCGGTGTCGCCGTCCCGGGTGAAGATCGCGACCCCGTTGCCGTATTCATGCTCCGTGGGAAGCCGCAGCGCCTCCTCGTAGTCAGCAGCCCTCACAATGCTCAGCACCGGCCCGAAGATCTCCTCGCGGTAGATCCGCATCTTCGGGGTGACGCGGTCGAAAAGTGTGGCACCGACCCAGAATCCGTCCGGATAGCCGTCGACTTCCACGCCGCGGCCGTCAGTGACCAGCTCTGCGCCTTCCTCCACGCCGATGCTGATGTAATCTTCGATCCGCTTCTTCGCATCGGCACCGACCACAGGTCCGAAGTCGCTGCCTGGGTCGAGCGAGGGCCCTACAGTGAGGGTGCTGATGCGTTCTACGAGCTTCTCACGCAGGGCCTCGGCCGTGGCCTCGCCCACCGGTACTGCGACAGAGATGGCCATACACCGTTCCCCGGCGGAGCCGAAGCCGGCCCCGATGAGGGCATCGGCGGCTTGGTCCAAGTCAGCATCGGGCATGATCACCATGTGGTTCTTGGCGCCGCCGAAGCATTGGGCGCGCTTGCCCTGCGCGGCCGCTGCTGCGTAGAGCGACTGTGCAATCGGTGTGGAGCCGACGAACCCGATGGCCTTGACGCGGGGGTCAGCGATGAGCGCGTCGACGGACTCCTTGTCTCCGTTGATGACGTTCAGTGTCCCCGGAGGCATCCCGGCCTCCAGCGCCAATTCCGCCAGGCGCAGTGGCACGGAGGGGTCGCGTTCGGAGGGTTTCAGGACAAAGGTGTTCCCGGCGGCCAGCGCCACACCGGCCTTCCACAGTGGGATCATGGCCGGGAAGTTGAAGGGGGTGATCCCGGCAACGACGCCCAGCGGCTGCCGCAGACTGTGCACATCGACCCCGGTGGCGACATCCTGGGAGAACTCGCCTTTGAGCAGATGCGGGGCGCCGGCACCGAACTCCACGACCTCGACGCCGCGCTGAATGTCACCCTTGGCGTCGTCGAAAGTCTTGCCGTGCTCGTTGGAAAGGGTCTCGGCGAGTTCGTCGCGGTGAGCCTGGATCAGATCGACCCATTTCAGCAGGATGCGTCCCCGCCGCTGCGGGTTCAGAGCGGACCATTCGGCAAAAGCCTCCTGCGCCGAGTCCACTGCCTGCCCGACCTCAATGCTCGTGGCCAGCGGCACATGGGCAGAGACTTCACCAAGTACGGGGTTGAAGACTTCCCGGAAGCGGCCGGAGGTGCCTCTGACATGCTCGCCGTGGATAAAATGGGACAGGTCGGGCATGTTGGGGGCTCCTTCGCGCACTGAAAGTGATCTAACTCTCATGTGCTAGCCTAGGCTCGAGTCGTTGGACGTGCAACTAATTGCTACACACAGTGAGGTGTCATGGCGGAATCAGTGATCATTGCCGGTGCACGCACCCCGATGGGAAAGCTGCTGGGCGGGTTGTCCTCCCGATCGGCAGCCCAGTTGGGCGGCGTCGCCATCCGGGGCGCCTTGGAACGCGCCGGGCTCAGCGCCGACGCGGTCGATTACGTGATCATGGGTCAGGTCATCCAGGCCGGTGCCGGTCAGAACCCCGCCCGCACCGCTGCATTGGCGGCCGGGATTCCTGCTGCCGTACCGTCCATCACCATCAATAAGGTCTGCCTCTCCGGTCTCAACGCGGTGGCCACCGCTGATCAGATGATCCGTGCTGGAGAGTGCGAGGTGCTCATCGCCGGGGGAATGGAGTCCATGTCTCAGGCTCCGCACCTGCTGCCGCAGTCCCGCACCGGCATCAAGTACGGTGACGCCACCGTCGTGGACTCCATGGGCCACGACGCTCTCTTCGATCAGGCCACGCAGCAGTCCATGGGCGCACTGACCGAGTCCTGCAACGTCGACGAGGTCAAAGTCAGCCGTGAAGAGCAGGACCAGATCGCCGCGGCCTCCCATCACCGGGCCGCCGCTGCGGCTGAGCAGGGCATCTTCGCGGAGGAGATCGTTCCGGTCAGCATCCCGCAGCGCAAAGGCGCGGATCGGGTGGTCGACACCGATGAGGGTGTCCGTCCAGACGTCACAGCGGAGGCTCTCGGCGCGCTGCGCCCGGCCTTCAGCAGGGAGGGCACGCTCACCGCCGGGTCCGCCTCCCAGATCTCCGACGGGGCGTGCGCCATGGTGATCATGTCCAAGCAGAAGGCCCAGGAGCTGGGCCTGGAGTGGATTGCCGAGATCGGTGCCCACGGCATGGTCGCAGGCCCCGACTCCAGCCTGCAGCTGCAGCCGGCCCGCGCCATCGAAGCGGCCTGCAGCAAGGCCGGTGTGGCCGCCCAAGATTTGGATCTCATCGAGATCAACGAGGCGTTCGCCGCAGTCTCGGCCGCTTCGGTGCGCCAGCTCGGCATCAATGCGGAGAAGGTCAATGTCAACGGCGGCGCGATCGCCCTGGGCCACCCGGTGGGCATGTCCGGGGCGCGCCTGGTGCTGCACCTGGCCCTCGAACTGGGACGCCGTGGCGGGGGCACGGGTGCGGCCGCACTCTGCGGCGGCGGCGGACAGGGTGACGCCCTGATTCTGCACGTGAACTCATGAGCCACGCCTGGGCCCCGGGCCTCGACCTCTCCGCCTCCAGCGCAGTCGTCACCGGTGGGGCTTCTGGCCTCGGCTACGCTACCGCCCGGGCGCTGATCAGCGCGGGCGCTGAGGTGGTGGTGGTCGACCTCCCGGATGCAGACGGCAGCGCCGACCGTGCCGAGGCGGTGGCCGCCCTCGGCGGTGCCGCGCACTTTCACCCCGGCGACGTCACCGACCCGCATACCAGCATCGAAGCGGTGACAACGGCCACGGCCAAGGCTCCGCTGCGCGTGGCTGTCAGCTGCGCCGGCGTTGCCACCCCCGGGAAATTGCTCGGACGCCGCGGCACCCTGCCGGCCGAACAGTTCATGAAGGTGATGGCGATCAACACTGGCGGCACCGTGAACCTCATGACCGCCGCCGCAGCGGCCATGCAGCACAATGAACCCGTCAACGGAGACCGGGGTGTGCTGGTCAATACTGCCTCCGTGGCAGCTTTCGACGGCCAGATCGGCCAGATCGCCTACTCTGCGTCCAAGGGCGCGGTCGCTTCCCTCACCCTCCCAGCCGCTCGCGAACTCGCCCGGCATGCCGTACGGGTGGTCACCATCGCCCCAGGTCTGTTCGAAACTCCCATGATGGCTGGTCTGCCGGAGGCGGCCCGGGAGTCCCTGCGCGCCAAGACGCTGCACCCGCCCCGGCTCGGCCAACCCGCGGACTACGCCCAGCTGGTGATGCAGATCATCGCCAATCCCATGCTCAACGGGGAGACCATCCGGCTCGACGGCGCGGTCCGCCTGGAGCCCCAGTGACTAGCATGTAGCTCATGCCTGCCGGTCGATACGCTCCCAGCCCGTCCGGCGACCTGCACGTGGGGAACCTGCGCACCGCAATGCTGGCCTGGCTGTTCGCCCGGGCCTCCGGCAGGCCGCTGCTGCTGCGTTACGAGGATCTCGACGCCGGGCGCACTGTGGAGGGATCCGCCCAGCGCCAGCGCGCCGACTTGCACGCCCTCGGGGTCACCTTCGAGGCCGAGCCGGTCTTCCAGTCGCACCGCAAAGCTGTCTACGACGACGCCGTCGCCACCCTTGCCGCACGCGGCCTCGTCTACGAGTGCTACTGCAGCAGGCGGGAGATCCAAGAGGCCACCCGGGCGCCGCACGCTCCACCGGGGGCCTACCCGGGCACCTGCCGCTCGTTGAGCGAGCAGCAGCGGAAGCGGCGTCGAACCCAGCGGCCCGGGGCGCTGCGGCTGCGCACTGATGGCTCGCGCAGCACTATTGACGACCGGCTGTTGGGTGCGGTCTCCGCGCCGGTGGACGATTTCGTGCTGGTGCGCAATGACGGTGCTGCCGCGTACAACCTGGCGGTGGTCGTCGACGACCAGCTCACCGGAGTTGACCAGGTGGTCCGGGCTGATGACCTCGCAGACTCTGCACCCCGGCAGCAGTATCTGCGCGGTCTGCTCTACGGGGACGCCGCTGCCGCGGCGGTGGAGTACGCGCATGTTCCGCTGGTGGTCAACCAGGCCGGGAGGCGCTTGGCCAAGCGTGATGGCGCAGTGACTCTGGCGCAGTTGCGGGACCAGGGTGTGACGCAGGAGCTGGTGCGCGACACCCTGTTGGCCTCGCTCCAGCTCCCGCCCGGGCCGCTGGATCAGGCGGTGCAGCACTTCGACCCCGACCGGCTGCCCCGCACCCCGTGGACGTGGCGGACGCCGGATCCGGATTGACCCCCGTGGCCGGTCCTACCTCCAGACCTCTCCTGACCCGCCCCTGTCCGCCGCTCTCCGCCGCTCTTCTCCCGGAGCGCGTCTCTGGATGTGGGAAACTGCCGCTGAATCGGCCCCCATTCCCCACATTCAGAGACGCTGTGTGCCGCGGAGAGGCCGGAGAGGCCTAAGGGGGGGCGGGAGAGGACCTGCCGGGGCCGGCGGCCGGCCTGAGGGGCCGCGGAATGCCGATGCGTCCCATATGACGGAATGTTGTGCGGCGACTTGCGCCGCCCAGGGACTTTCCGCAGACTTATGACCTAGGTCAAGAGTGCCACTGCAAAACCCCGGTTTAGTGGCCGGCAACCCTCCAGTTCGCGGTGGGGTGCCCCGGGTGAGGACCTGGCCGGACGGAACACCCCGCCCGGCAAGCGCGGACCTGACTGGACTCCAGTGCAGGTCTAGACGACCTTTGGAGTTCCATCAGTGACAGACACCAACAGCCCACCGAGATTCGAAACCCGGCAGATTCACGCAGGAGTGGAACCCGACCCAGGGTCAGGGGCCCGGGCGCTGCCCATCCAGCAGAGCACCAGTTTCGTCTTCCCCAGCACGGAGGCCGCCGCCAAACGGTTCGGGCTCGAGGAGCTCGGCCCCATCTACTCCCGGCTGACCAATCCCACCGTGGAAGCTGTGGAGAACAAGATCGCCTCGCTGGAAGGCGGCGTCGGCGCGCTCGCGGTGGGCTCCGGCCAGGCCGCTACCACACTGGCGCTGCTGAACGTCGCCCAGTCCGGAAGCCACATCGTCGCCTCGCCCTCGCTCTACGGCGGCACCCAGAACCTGTTCAAGCACACGCTGCCCAAGTTCGGCATCGAGGTCAGTTTTGTGGCCGATCCCGACGACCCGGAGTCCTGGCGGGCCGAAATCAGAGACAACACCGTGGCCTTCTTCGCCGAAAGTGTGGCCAATCCCCGCGGGGACGTGCTCGACTTCGCCGCAGTGACAGAGATCGCCCGCGAGTTCGGCGCTCCGCTGATCGTCGACAACACGCTGCCCACCCCCTACCTGCTGCGGCCGATCGAATTCGGAGCCGATGTGGTGGTCCACTCGGCAACCAAGTTCCTCGGCGGCCACGGCACGGCGATCGCCGGGGTCATCGTCGACTCCGGCAACTTCGACTACGGCTCCTACCCGGACCGTTTTCCCGGCTTCAGCCAGCCGGATGAGAGCTACCACGGGCTGGTCTTCGGCCGGGACCTCGGACCCGGTGGCCTGTTCGGGGTGAACATGTCCTACATCCTCAAGGCGCGGGTCCAGCTGCTGCGCGACATGGGCCCGGCGCTCTCACCGCACAACGCCTTCGAGATCAATCTGGGGCTCGAGACGCTGAGCCTGCGGGTGGAGCGCCACGTGGCCAACGCCGAGAGGGTCGCCCAGTACCTGGAGGAACACCCAGCGGTGCGCAGAGTGTTCTACTCGGGCCTGCCCTCCAGCCCGTGCTACGAACGCGGCAAGAAGTACCTGCCCCAGGGCGTCGGCGCGGTGCTGTCCTTTGACGTCCACGGCGGCGCTGAGGCCGGCCGGGCGCTGGTGGACGCATTGGAGCTGCACTCCCTGGTGGCGAACGTCGGTGACGTGCGCTCCCTGGCCATCCACCCCGCCTCCACCACACACCGTCAGCTCAACGAAGCCGACCAACGCGCCGCGGGCGTCAAACCCGGCCTGGTGCGGCTCTCCGTGGGGCTGGAGCACATCGACGACATCCTCGCCGACCTGGAGCAGGGTTTGGCCAAGACCGCATGAAGCAGAGAGCACAGTGACCACTATCAGCACCAGTTCCAACGGACGTTCCGCCGCCGCTGAATCGTATGCACCCACATCGCCCAGTGCGGCGCCTGCGGGGGAGTCCCACGTCCGGGACGTGGAGAATGACGGCGTGGAGAATGACTACGGGACGCGGCCTGACGGGGTGCTGAAAACGCACGACGCCGGCAGCTTCACCTTTGAAACCGGAGGTTACCTCCCGGCGGTCACCCTCGCCTACGAGACATGGGGAGAACTCAACGAAGCCGGTGACAACGCGGTGCTGGTCGCGCACGCGCTCACCGGTGACACACATGTGGCCTCCTCTGCGGCAGACCCGAGCGCCGGCTGGTGGGAGGGCCTGCTGGGCCCGGGACGGCCGATCGACACCGAGAAGTGGTTCGTGATCGCTCCGGCGATGGTCGGCGGGTGCTACGGCTCAACGGGTGCGAGCTCGCTGGACCCCGAAGGAGTCCCCTGGGGTGCCAGATTCCCTTTCGTCACGGTGCGTGACGCCGTCCATCTGGAGAAGCGTCTGCTGGACGCCCTGGGGGTCACCACCCTGCACACGGTCATCGGCGGCTCCATGGGCGGCGCGCGTGCACTGGAGTGGGCGGTGAGCTATCCCGAGTTCGTCCGAGGGTTCGCGGTCTTCGCCTGCGGTGCCGCCTCGACAGCCGAACAGATCGCCTTCGGCCAGGCCCAGGTGCTGGCCATCCGCAACGACCCCCACTTCAACGGTGGTGACTACTACGCAGGGAAGTCGCCGCAGACCGGACTGGGGATAGCCCGGCGCATTGCGCATGTGACATACCGGACTGAAGCTGAGCTGCAGCTGCGCTTCGGCCGTGCGGCCCAGGGCGAGGAAGACCCCTTCGGCGGCGCCCAGCTTGCTCAGCCGCGGCCGCGCACCGGCCGCTACCAGGTGGAGTCCTATCTGGACCACCAGGCTGCGAAACTTTCCCAGCGGTTCGACCCCAATGCCTACATCACCCTGGCCGAGGCGCTGATCAGCCACGACGTCGGCCGCGGCCGCGGGGGAGTGGAAGCCGCATTGGGCCGGGTCACCGCCACGCCGTTCCTCGCCGCAGTGGACACTGACCGGCTGTACTTCCCCGAGCAGTCCCAACAGATCGCGGACCTGATCCCCGGTGAGCACGTCGTGCACACCATCACCTCGCACATCGGCCACGATGGCTTCCTCACCTCCGCCGAGCAGTTGGGCGATCCCATGCGCGCCACGCTGGGCCTATAAGGTGAAACCCGTGACCGAAACCCTTCAGGAGCCTCAGCCCATGAACCCCACCGACACGATCGCCACCTCCGTCTGGCGCACCAAAGAGACTCCTCTGGTGCCGGGCTCGCCCCGCGGGCCGCTGCGCGGGGAGTCCGTGGCCGTCAAAGATGTGTTTGCTGTCGCCGGGGAGCCGATCGGGGCCGGCAACCCGCTGCGTCTGGCCCAGCAGCCGGCGCAGCCCCGCCATGCGGCGGCCGTTCAGGCGCTCATCACCGCCGGGGCGGACCTCACGGGCATCACCCAGGCGGACGAATTCGCCTGGTCCATGTCCGGCACCAACGCCCACTACGGGACGCCGCCGAATCCTGCAGCCCCGGGCCGAATCTCCGGCGGGTCCTCCAACGGTTCGGCCTCCGCCGTAGCGCTGGGCGAGGCGACTGTTGGGCTGGGCACTGACACCAGCGGCTCTGTTCGCGTTCCGGCGGCCTACCAGGGCTTGTGGGGGATCCGCACCACGCTGGGCCTGATCCCCACCACCGGGGTGCAGCCGCTGGCGCAGAGCTTCGATACTGTCGGCTGGTTCACCCGCACACCAGAACTGCTGTCTCGAGTGGCCCAGGCGGTCATCCCAGCTCCCAAGAAGGTCGCTCCGACCGCCCCCTCGGCCCTGGGTGGAATGGGCACCGGGTCCATCCCGGCCGTCCCGAAGGGCCCGGTGGCATGGGAGGCTGACCGCCCCCTGGGGGAGCTGCGCGTCCTACCGGACCTGTTCTCCCTGGCCGATGACGACGTCGCCGCAGCCTGCCGCCGCCTGCTGACTCAGCTGGAAGCCGGCGCAGGAGGAAGCGTGGCCATTCAGTGCCCCGGCCAGCAGGAGCTCCAGGAGTGGAGAGGAGTCTTTTCCACCATCCTGTCCCGGGAGGCTTGGGCGAACCACGGCCAGTGGGTTAGCGCGCACTGGGAGGCGATGACCCCCGAGGTCGGCGCCCGCTTCCGCGCGGCCCGCGACTACACCGACGAGGATGAAGCGGCGGCCCGCACCCGGCACTCCAGCATCCGCGAAACCATCCGTGGGTGGGTGGGAGACGGAGTGCTCGCACTTCCCTCAGCGGCCACAGTGGCCCCGCTTCTGGAATCCGCCGACGGTGCTGACAGCTTGCGCCAGCGGCATCTGCTGCTGACCATGCTGGGCTCCCTGGCCGGGCTGCCGGTGGTCAACGTGCCGACCCTCACCGACGACGGCCTGCCCACCGGGCTGAGCCTGATGGGCCCCTCCGGCAGCGACAAAGCGCTCATCGCGTACGCCGCACAGCTGGCCTAAGACCTCACCCGCCGGCAAAGGGTGGCAGCACGTCAACGACGTCGCCGGCGCGCACCTGGCCGGTGTCCACCGCGGCCCGGGTGCCGTTGATCAGGAAGCTGGACTGGTCACAGACCCGCTGCAGGCTGGGGCTCGTGCCGGAAGCTGCCGTCGAGGAGCTGGTCGCTGAGTCAGACGCTGCCGGGACGGTCTTCTGCAGCTGTGTGATCAGCTGCTGCAACGGGGCCGGGTCGTGGGGCAGCTGCAGGCCTAGCTGATGGGTTCCGGCAGCCTCGGCAGCTGCGGCGTAGAGCCGCACGGTCACCTCACCCATCTCAGCCTCCTATTGCGGACATTGAACGGTCCGGTCGTTCGAACCCGGGGAGGTCGAACCCCGGACGGTCGGTGCCGTGCGCGGCCGGTTTGGCCCACATGGCGTCCGCCCAGCGCTGGGCCACGGCCAGATCATCAGCGCCGGAACGCAGCAGGTCCATCAGGTCCACTTCTGTGCGGGAGAACAGGCAACTCATCACTCGGCCCTCTGCGGTGATCCGGGTGCGAGTGCAGGCGGCGCAGAACGGCTCGGTCACACTGGCGATGATCCCCACGGTGCCCCGAGCCTCGGCGGTGGCGGCGTCGCGCTTGTCCCAGACCGTGAACCGTTCTGCCGGGGCTCCGCCGCGTTCCTCGGCGGAGGGCCGCAGCCGGAACTGTTCGCCCAGCAGGCGGCGTGTCTCCGCGGCGGTTACGGTAGCCTCCCGCTCCCAGGTGCGGTCTGCCTCCAGCGGCATCTGCTCAATGAAACGCAGCTCATACCCCGCCTCCAGCGCCCAGCGCAACAGCTCGGGAGCCTGGTGGTCGTTGACCCCGCGGACCAGCACCGCGTTGACCTTCAGCGGAGTCAGGCCCGCCTCCGCCGCAGCCGCCACCCCGGTGAGCACCGCGTCCAGCGAATCACGCCGCGTCAGCTGAGCGAAGGTCTCGCGGTGCACCGAGTCCAGCGAGATGTTGACCCGGGTCAGCCCGGCACGCCGCAGGCCCTCCGCCCGGCGCTCCAGCCCGATCGCATTGGTGGTCAGCCCGATGGGCAGCTGCGGGTGATCGTCCCTGATGCCGGCGATGACCTCTTCCAGATCCTTGCGCACCAACGGCTCACCACCGGTGAGCCTGAGTTCACGGATCCCCAACTGCTCGACCCCGATGCGCACTAGCCGACGGATCTCCTCGGCACTGAGCAGCCGTTCTTTGGCAAGCCACGGCAGGCCCTGCGCCGGCATGCAGTAGGTGCAGCGCAGATTGCACTTATCGATCAGGGAGAGTCGGAGGTCGGTGGCCCGCCGGCCGAACCGGTCAAGCAGACCTGCCGCCGGGTCACCACCTTCGGGCGCGGCACCACGGGCCGCGGTGGGGGTCGGGAGCGCTACCCTGGGACTCATGGCTGACCAGTCTACGTCCTCGACCTCATCAGCCGCTGAGCGCGTCAGCCTCGAGGTGCATATTGCCCGGCTGCGCGAAATTCTGGGCCCAGCCCTGGCAAACCGCAGGTCAGAGACGCTTCAGCTGCACCCGCAGGTACCTCAGGGTGCGCACTCGCAGGGGTGCGCTGCAGGACGAGTCAGCGCCGCAGCAGTCACCGCGCCCGTGGCGCTGCCCGGGTTCGACAACTCTCAGATGGACGGCTTCGCGGTGCGCCTCACTGATGTCCCGGAGGCGGCAAGGCCCTTCTCGCTCCCGCTGGGCGGAGTGGCCCCCGCCGGTGCTGCCGCTGGCGAACTGCCGGCGGGTCAGTGCATGGCGGTGATGACTGGCGCGCCGATCCCTGCTGGGGCTGAGGCCGTGATCCCGGTGGAGCAGACCACTGAGGGCTTCGCGGTGCTTAACGCCCTCAGGTGCGGCGACGAGGTGTCGGTGCACTTCACTGAGACTGCCGCTGAGCAGGTGCACGCCGGGCGGTTCATCCGCCAGCGAGGCTCGGATGTCGCCGCCGGGGAGACCCTCCTGCGCGAGCAGCAGGTGCTGACCCCTGCCGCACTGGGGTTGTTGGCAGCCTGTGGGATCTCCCAGGTAGAGGTGGTCGAGCGGGTGCGCACGCTGGTGGTGGCCACCGGCCAGGAGCTGCGCCAGCCCGGCGACCCGCTGCGTACCGGGGAGCTCTATGACGCCAACACACCGCTGGTGGCTGCGGTGTGCCACGGGTTCGGCCACACCGTCCACACGGCGACCGTCGCCTCAGACGAGCCGGACGAATTTCAGTCCGCGTTTCAGGACCTGTTGGCCCGGCACCGCCCCCACCTGGTCATCACCGCCGGGGGTATCAGCGCCGGGGCTTTCGAGGTGGTACGCCAGGCGCTGTCTGCGCAGGGAGTCCGCTTCGGCGCGGTCGCCCAACAGCCTGGCGGCCCGCAGGGCTGGGGTCTGCTTCTCGGGAGCGCAGGTCCTGCGGCGATGGTGGCGCTTCCCGGGAACCCGGTCAGCTGTGCGGTGAGTTTGGAGACCCTGCTGCGGCCCGCGCTGGCCAGCCTGGACCCCGGCTGTCCCCCGCAGCGGCGAATCTGGACCACGGTGGGGGAGCCGCTGAGCTCCCCAGCGGGAACTCGTCAGTTCCGCCGCGTAGAGTTGAGCACCGGCGACGACGGCACTCCCACCGCCCTGCCCGTCGGCGGACCCAGCTCCCACCTGCTGGGTCACCTCGCCCGCGCGCAGGCCCTGCTTGAGCTGCGCGAAGACGACACTGACGTCCCTGCGGGGACCCGACGAGAGGCGATTCTGCTATGACCGAGTCTGTGCCCCCGCAGCTGACCCACGTGCAGCCCGACGGCAGCGCGCAGATGGTGGACGTTTCCGCCAAGCCGTCCACCGCGCGCACCGCACGCGCAGTCTCCACCGTGCAGACCACCGGAGAGGTGACCCAGCTGCTGGCACAGCACGGCCTGGCCAAGGGTGACGCGCTGGGCACCGCCCGGATCGCCGGCATCATGGCAGCCAAGAAGACCCCCGAGCTGGTGCCCCTGTGCCATCCGCTTCCGGTGGCCAAGGTCACTGTGGACCTCGAGCTCGATGCACCCGCACACGGAAGCGTGCGCATCACCTCAGAAGTCAAGACCACCGGCCCCACCGGAGTGGAGATGGAAGCCCTCACCGCAGCGTCGGTGGCTGCACTGACCCTCTACGACATGATCAAAGCAGTGGACCGCTCCGCAGTCATCGCCGAGACCAAAGTGCTCAGCAAATCAGGTGGCGCCTCCGGTGAATGGAGCCGCGCCTGATGAGCAAGCGCCTGATGAGCACGGTGCACGCCGAAGTCTCCGCACAGCCGCTGAGTCCCGCGCGGGCCGAGGCGGAGGTGTGGTCGCCGGAGTGCGGCGGCGTCGTCGTGTTCTCCGGCATTGTGCGCGACCACGACGGCGGCAGGTCGGTGGCGGCGCTGAACTACAGCGCTCACCCCACCGCCGAGCAGACGCTGGGGCAGGTCTGTCAGCTCATCACCGACAAGCATCCCGGGGTCCGGGTGTGGGCCAGTCACCGGATTGGACCGCTGCAGATCGGTGACCATGCGTTGGTGGCCGCCTGCGCCTCCGCGCACCGGGCTGAAGCGTTTGCCGCCTGTGCGGACCTGGTGGAGACCATCAAGGCGCAGGTGCCTATCTGGAAGGAGCAGCACTACACCGACGGCAGCAAGGACTGGGTAGGAATCGCTACGTAGGATGTCCCTATGACTGGTGACTACACAGTGGAATGGACGCGTCCGGAGACTCAACGGGAGGGCACCCCGCTGGCGGTGCTGCTGCACGGCCACGGGGCCAACGAACAAGATCTGCTCGGCATGGTGCCGGGACTTCCCAGTGAGTTCACCTACGCCTCCGTCCGCGCCCAGGTCTCCATGGGATTCAGCGCCTACACCTGGTTCGACTTGGATGTGGAGCGGCTGGCGTACTCTTCGGCTGCGGCGCGCCAGGCGGTGGACGACCTCTGGGAATGGATCGACTCGGTCCGTGGGCAGCACAGCTCGGTGACGCTCATCGGCTTCTCCATGGGTATGGCGATCGCCACCAGCCTGCTGCGGAGCAGGCCTGAGGCCTTCCAGGCCGTGGTGGGCCTCTCCGGCTTTGCGGTGGACCCGCAGCGTGGGGAGGGGATCGAGGGCTTCTTCGACGACGAGGCCCTCCGTGCCCGTCACATTCCCTTCTTCTGGGGCCGGGACCAAGCTGACCCCATCATCCCCGAGGACATGGTGGAGTACACCCACCGGTGGGCCAACTCAACAGTGGACCTGACCAAGGTGCTCTACGCCGGTGCCGGCCACGGCGTCGTCCCCCAGGAGATCTCCCATGTGGGAGAGTTCCTGCGCATGGCGGTGCTCGGCCGCCGCGTCAGTCCGCAGCGGTCACATTGAGCACAGCCTCCGGCAGGCCGTACTCCTCGCCGGAGAACTGCACCCGCTGGCCGGGCCGGATCTGCGCACCACGGCGGGTCTCCAACTCGCCGTCGACCCGCACCAGGCCCTCGGCGATCACCTCCCGGGCGATCACTCCGGTGTCGACCACGCCCGCCAGCTTCAGCAGCTGGCCCAGCCGGATCGCGCCCTCGCGGATCGGCACATCAATCGTTTCGCTCATAGTTCCATCCTTCCACGCAGCCCGGTCTACGCTTAGTGCCATGTCCTCTGAGCGCTCCTCCACCCCGCCGGCACGCTCCCCGCTGGTCTTGGCGGGCCTGCTGGGGGTGATGATCCTGGCCGGTATGGCCATCCCAGGTCAGGGCCGGGTCAACGCTGCACTGGCGGCCGAGACCGGTGACCCCTACCTTGCGGCGCTGCTGAGCTTCGCCATCGGCTTCGTGGTGATCTACGTCATCGCTTTCCTCACGCCGGCCGGGCGGCGCACCATGGCCCGGGTACGCCCGGCCATCCGCAGCGGGGCGGTGAAATGGTGGTACTTACTGGCCGGCTGCGTCGGCGGGTACTTCGTGCTCACGCAGACCCTGACCATCGGGATGATCGGCGTGGCGGTGTTCACCGTGGCGGTGGTTACCGGGCAGACCGTGGGCGGTCTGGTGTGGGACCGGGTGGGGCTGGGGCCCACCGGACGCAGACGCATCAGCCCCCTGCGCTTTGTGGGCGCCATCCTGACCGTGGTCGCGGTGACCTGGGCGGTCTCCCCGCAGCTGGCCGGGTCGGACCGGGAGCTGATCTGGCTGCTGCTGGTGATTCTGCCGTTCTCCGGAGGCTTCCTCAACGCGGGGCAGCAAGCGCTCAACGGCCGGCAGTCGGCTGCCTACCGCAGCCCCATTCCGGCAACCTTCTTCAACTTCGGTGCAGGATCAGCGCTGCTGCTGCTGGTCTGGGTCGGAAAGCTGATCGTCGCCGGCGGAGTCCCCGGACAGCTGCCCACCGCGTGGTGGTACTACATCGGCGGGCCGCTGGGGATCGTGTTCATCGCCGTCGGCGCCCTGCTGGTCACCCAGGTCGGGGTGCTGGTGGCCGCCATGGGCATGATCGCCGGGCAGCTGCTGGGGTCCCTGCTGCTGGACGTGGTGGTGCCCGCCCCCGGGTCAGTGGTGACTGTGGCCACAGTGCTGGGCACGGTGATGACTCTGGTGGCCGTCGTCGTCGCTGCACTGCCGGATCTGATGCGCGGCCGCGGCAAATGACCCCTGGACCCCTTGCAGCCGTCATCCCCGGTAAGCTGGCCTGCGTCGTCCTGACCACGCGCCCCTCAGATGCCTGAGGCCACAGTTCAACCAAGAGGAGTTCCTCCCCACCATGGCCAAAGAGTCCACGCTCGACAAAGTCACCAATCTGGCCAAGCGCCGCGGTTTTGTCTTCCAGTCGGGAGAGATCTACGGCGGCTCCCGCTCCGCCTGGGACTACGGTCCGCTGGGCACGGAGCTGAAGGAGAACATCAAGGCCGAATGGTGGCAGACGTTCGTGCGCGGACGCGGGGACATGGTGGGCCTGGACTCCGCGATCATTCTTCCGGCCGCGGTATGGGAGGCCTCCGGGCATGTGGAGACCTTCACCGACCCCCTGGTCGAGTCGCTGCACACCCACCGGCGCTACCGGGCCGATCACCTCATTGAGGCATACGAGGCCAAGCACGGCCGGCCCCCGGAGAACGGTCTGGCGGACATCCGCGACCCGGAGACCGGCCAGCCCGGGAAGTGGACCGAGCCGCAGCAGTTCTCCGGTCTGATGAAGACCTATCTGGGTCCGGTGGACAACCAGGAGGGCCTGCACTACCTGCGCCCGGAGACCGCCCAGGGGATCTTCGTCAACTTCGCCAATGTGGTCACCTCCGCCCGCCGGAAACCACCGTTCGGCATCGGGCAGATCGGCAAAGCCTTCCGCAACGAGATCACGCCCGGGAACTTCATCTTCCGCACCCGCGAGTTCGAACAGATGGAGATAGAGTACTTCGTGGCGCCGCAGGATGCCGGCGAGTGGTTCGACAAGTGGGTGGAGGCCTGCGAAGCCTGGTTCACCGACCTGGGCCTGAACCCGGAGAATCTGCGCCGGTTCGACGTCCCCGACGGCGAGCGTGCCCACTACTCGGCCAGCACCATTGACCTGGAGTACCGGTTCGGCTTCCACGGCTCGGAGTGGGGCGAGCTGATGGGCATCGCCAACCGCACCGACTATGACCTGGGCACCCACATCAAAAACTCCGGCAAGGAGCTCAGCTACTTCGACCAGGCAAGCGGGGAGCGCTACGTCCCCTACGTGATCGAACCCAGTTTTGGCCTGACCCGGTCCATGATGGCCTTCCTGGTGGATGCCTACACCGAGGACGAGGCCCCGAACACCAAGGGCGGCACCGATGTCCGTACGGTGCTGAAGCTGCACCCCAAGCTGGCGCCGGTGAAGGCGGCAGTGCTTCCGCTGTCGAAGAAGCCTGAGCTGGCCGAGCCTGCCCACCGGCTGGCGGAGACCCTGCGCCGGAACTGGAACATCGACTACGACGACGCCGGGGCCATCGGCCGCCGGTACCGCCGCCAGGACGAGATCGGCACCCCCTTCTGCATCACCGTGGACTTCGACACCCTCGAAGACCAGGCGGTTACCATCCGGGACCGGGACGCCATGACGCAGGAGCGGGTGGCGCTGGATCAGGTCCAGCGCTTCCTGGTCGACAAGCTGATGGCCTGATGTGGTGCGGCCTGGCAGGCGTGGCCTGCCAGATGTGGACGGGCCAGGTGTGGACTGGTCAGGTGTGCACTGGGAGCCGGCGTGGCGCGGCCTGGCCAGACCTGTCTCCGCCTCGGGGGCGCGCCAGCAGCGCGTTGCGCAGGCGCTGAAACGGGTCTACGCTAGCTGGCGATGTTTCCGAACGAGCCTTCGGGCCTGCCCACTCTGACTCTCGACTCGGGCCTCACCGTGCGGCCGTGGGCCGAAGGAGATGACCTCAAGCTCCTGGAAGTGTGGGGCGATCCCGAGAACCCCATGCACCACCGCGACCGCAGCCTGCTCCGGCCCTCTTCCAATGAGCCCTGGTCGCGCTGCATTGTGGCCGAAGACAACGGCATCCCCCTGGCCGCGGCCACCATCTTCCGCTCGGCGCTGCACCCGGACCGGCTCTCCTTCTACGCCGAGGTCGCGCCCGAATATCGGCGCCGGGGCATTGCGGTGCAGCTGCTGCAGATCCTCGAGGCGGAGATCCCCAACTGTGAGGTGCAGAGCCTCAAAGCTCGGTGCGCCAAGGGCTCGGCCGCCCAGTGCTTCCTGAAGGACAACGGGTTCACCAAGGTCCAGCACTCCCGGGAGGTGATCGTCCAGCCTGGGAGCCTGCCGGTGCCGGATGTGGAGAATCTGCCCATCGACCTGGAGGAGATTGCCACCGGCTCGGTGGAGCTGACCCAGTTGGTGACCGACTTCTACAACGCCGTGCACGGATGGGACCGCGCGGAGATGACCCTGGGCCGGGCTCAGCAGATGCTCCTGGCCCCGGAAGCCGGAGCCACCGGAGCGGTAGTGCTCCGCTCCACCGCCGATGAGCACCACAAACCCATCCTGGCCTTCGCGGTCAGCTACACACCCGAACGCACCGAGGACCCGGCTGATGTGCTGCTCGGTTGGGACCCGCAGTTGGGTCCGGAGCGGGCGGAGCACGCAGTCCGGCAGCTGCTGGGACTGGTGGCCGCGCGCTTCCCGGTCTCCGTGGAGGTCGACGACTCCATGGTGCCGCTGAAGCGGATCACCGATGAACTCGCAGCTGACGACGACGCCGAGATCGACTTCGAAGCCCTGATCTACGCTCGCGACGCCAGCTGAGCTGACGGGTGACCGGTCCCGCGACCGCGGCGCGCCGCCCCCCGCGTGCCGGTGCAGACTCGACCCTCGCCACAGCGCAAACCTCCGCACTGTTTCGCCTCCACCGCGGGGCATAACCTGCGGAGCAGGCGAAACAGCGCGGCGGCTTGACCAGATACGGACAATGGAGAACGTGACAGAGACGCTGAGCAACTCCCCGCGCCAGGCCCTGCTGCCGGCGCTGCAACTGGGACCGATCACCGTGGACACGCCGGTGGTGCTGGCCCCGATGGCCGGCATCACCAACACCGCCTTCCGCCGGCTCTGCCGGGAGTACGGCGGCGGACTCTACGTCAATGAGATGGTGACCGCCCGCGCTCTGGTCGAACGCCGGCCGGAATCGCTGCGCATCATCAAGCACGAGCCCGATGAGGTGCCTCGCTCCGTCCAGCTCTACTCCGTGGACCCGGTCACCACCGGGCATGCGGTGCGCATGCTGGTCGAAGAGGACCGGGCCGACCACATCGACCTCAACTTCGGCTGCCCGGTTCCCAAAGTCACCCGCAAAGGCGGCGGCTCAGCCCTGCCGTGGAAGATCCGGCTGTTCGAGTCCATCGTCGCCACCGCCGTACGCGAGGCCTCGCGGGCCAACATCCCGGTCACCGTCAAAATGCGCAAAGGGGTCGACGACGACCATCTCACCTACCGCGAAGCGGGCCGCGTCGCCCGCGATTCCGGTGTGGCTGCGGTGGCTCTGCACGGCCGCACCGCACGCCAGCACTACTCCGGTCAGGCGGACTGGGACGCGATCAAGGATCTGCGCGACACCCTGCCGGACCTGCCGGTGCTCGGCAACGGAGACATCTGGAGCGCCGAGGATGCTGTCCGGATGGTGGAACAGACCGGGGTCGACGGCGTCGTCGTCGGCCGTGGCTGCCAGGGCCGGCCATGGTTGTTCGGTGACCTGCAGGCAGCCTTCGAGGGCCGCGAGGACCGCTACCGTCCCGGCGTGGAGATGGTCTGCCGGACCCTGCTGCACCACGCCCAGATGCTGATCCCCTACTTCGACGGCGACGAGCGCAAAGCCATGCAGGACATCCGGAAGCATGTGGCCTGGTACTTCAAGGGCTACCCGGTGGGCTCCGCGCTGCGCACCCAGCTGGTCACCGTGGAGTCGCTGCAGCAGCTGCAGGACCTGCTGGGCCAGCTCGACCAGAGCCTGGGCTACCCGGGCCAGGCCGCCGAAGGCCCGCGCGGCCGCGCCGGATCACCCAAGAAAGTCCACCTCCCGCAGGACTGGCTGGCCTCTCAGGAGCTCAACGCGGACCAGCAGGAGATGATCCAGGCTGCCGAGGTGGACATCTCCGGGGGATAGGGTTGAGCTCATGAGCGTGCGGAACGTAGAGCGGATCGAGGGGAAGTATTCGGCGCTCGCCCCCGGGTACACCGAGGTCGATGAGGACCGCTGGGTTCCCGAGCACGGCAAATCGGTCTACCGCTCCAGCTTTGAACGTGACCGCGCTCGCCTGCTGCACTCCTCAGCCCTGCGCCGGCTGGGCGCCAAGACCCAGGTGGTCTCACCCAGCAGCGACGACTTCTCCCGCACCCGGCTGACCCACTCCCTGGAGGTCGCCCAGGTGGGCCGCGAACTGGGGCGCATGCTGGGCTGCGACCCGGATGTCGTCGACGCCGCCTGCCTCTCCCACGACTTGGGCCACCCCCCGTTCGGCCACCACGGCGAGAAGGTGCTCAACAGGCTCGCCGGGGACATCGGCGGGTTCGAGGGCAATGCCCAGACCTTAAGGGTGCTGTGCCGCCTGGAGACCAAACGCTTCCACCCCGACGGACGCTCAGCCGGGCTGAACCTCACCCGCGCCAGCCTGGACGCGGCAGTGAAGTACCCGTGGCGGGCGCACCAGGCACCGCTGACCGCCGAGGGCACCCGCAGCCCGAAGTTCGGCGCCTACGAGGATGATCTGGACGTCTTCACCTGGATGCGCGCCGGGGTCGCCGGGACGCGTAAGTGTATGGAGGCGCAGGTGATGGACGCCGCAGACGACATCGCCTACTCGGTGCACGATGTCGAAGACGGCATCGTCAACGGCCGCTTCCAGCTGAAGTTTCTCCAGGACAGCGTCCAGCGGGCCCGGGTCATCCAGACCGTGCAGGAGTGGTACCTCGCAGACACCCCGGAGGACCAGGTCGACGCCGCCATCTCCAGACTGGAGGCCAACGATCACTGGGTGCGGGAGTCTGACGGCTCTCGGCGCGCACTCGCGGCGCTGAAGAACATGACCTCCGAGCTCATCGGACGGTTCTGCCACGAGTTCTGGTCAGCCACCCGCACCGCACACGGAGACAAGCCGCTGGTGCGGCATGAGGCTGACCTGGTGATCCCCGATCACACCCTGGAGGAGATCGGGGTGATGAAAGGTATCGCCGCGCATTACATCATGGCCTCCCGGGAGCAGCTACCTGTGTACACCAGGCAGACCGAGGTGCTTCAAGCCCTCCACGGGCTGCTGATGGAAACCGGAGACCGGTTCCTGGAGCCGCCCTTCCAGGCGGACTTTCGTGCAGCGGCCGACGACGCCGGCAGACACCGTGCCATCATCGATCAGATCGCCTCGCTCACTGACGGGGCCTGTCTGGAGTGGTACGCCACCTTGGTCAAGGGACAGCCGGTCACCAACGCGCTCTTCGCCTGAGCCTGACTTGTTGTGGCCGGCGTCGCGCGATGCCAGGGTAGTCTAGGTGCGGTTGCCACAATGGGGTGGCGGCAATGAACGCATACTCGGAAGGCCTGCTTGATGTTTTCAAAGATCCTGGTCGCCAATCGCGGGGAGATCGCCATCCGCGCGCTGCGCGCTGGTGTGGAGCTCGGCGCTCGCACTGTCGCGGTGTACCCGCACGAGGACCGCAATTCCCTGCACCGGCAAAAAGCCGATGAGTCGTATCGCATCGGCAATGAGGGACACCCCGTGCGCGCCTACTTGGACGTCGACGAGATCATCCGGGTGGCTCAGCATGCTGGCGCGGAGGCCATCTACCCCGGCTACGGGTTCCTCTCCGAGAACCCTGAGCTGGCTCGCGCGGCAGAGCAGGCCGGAATCACCTTCGTCGGACCGCCGGCTGATGTGCTGGAGTCCACCGGAGACAAAGTGCGGGCACTGCGTGCAGCCAAGTCCGCCGGCATCCCGGTACTCGACAGCTCCGAGCCCTCCAAGGATATTGACCAGCTCACCGCAGAGGCTGAACGGATCGGCTTCCCCGTCTTCGTCAAAGCCGTCGCTGGCGGCGGCGGCCGCGGGATGCGCCGCGTCGAGCGCCGCGAGGACCTCACCGACGCACTGAAGTCTGCAATGCATGAGGCGGACACCGCCTTCGGCAACCCCACCGTGTTCATCGAAATGGCGGTGGCCCGGCCCCGGCACATCGAAGTGCAGGTGTTGGCTGATGCGCAGGGCAATATCGTCCACCTGTTCGAACGGGACTGCTCGCTGCAGCGCCGGCACCAGAAAGTGGTGGAGATCGCCCCGGCTCCCAACCTCGATGAGGAGATCCGACAGGCCCTGCACCGCGATGCCGTGGCGTTCGCAAAGGCCATGAACTACCGCAACGCGGGCACTGTGGAGTTCCTGCTGGAGACCGTCGGAGAACGCGCGGGGCAGCATGTGTTCATTGAGATGAACCCACGCATCCAGGTCGAGCACACGGTCACCGAGGAGATCACTGATGTGGACCTCGTGGCCTCCCAAATACGCATCGCGGCTGGCGAAACGCTGGAGGATCTCGGGATTCGGCAGGAGAACCTGCGAGTGCGCGGCTCAGCGCTGCAGTGCCGGATCACCACCGAGGACCCGGCCAACGGCTTCCGGCCCGATGTCGGCACCATCACCGCGTACCGCTCCGCCGGAGGTTCCGGGATCCGGCTCGATGGCGGCACTGCCTATGCCGGTGCGGAGATCAGCCCGCACTTCGACTCCATGCTGGTGAAGCTGACCAGCCGAGGGCGGGACTACCTCACCGCGGTCTCCCGGTCCCGCCGGGCTCTGGCCGAGTTCCGGATCCGGGGAGTCGCCACCAACATCCCCTTCCTGCTCAATGTGCTCAGCTCCGAGGAATTCCTCGCCGGCGACACCGCCACGGACTTCATCGACAAGCACCCTGAGCTGGCCACCGCCAACCGGTCCCAGGACCGGGGCTCGAAGGCGCTGCAGTACCTCTCTGACATCACGGTCAACCAACCGCACGGGCCGCGGGTGCAGGGCCTGGACCCGAGGGACAAACTGCCGAAGTTCCCCGGGGACAAACGCGACGAACCGGACCGCTCACCCTTCGACGGTCCCTCCGAGCAGCCGAAACCGCCGGGCTGGCGAGATCTCCTGCTGGCTCAGGGGCCGGAGGCCTTCGCGCGGAAGCTGCGCGAGACCCAGGCATTGGCGGTCACCGACACCACCTTCCGTGATGCGCATCAGTCACTGTTGGCCACCCGCGTGCGCACCCGTGACCTCCTGGCCGCAGCGCCGGCGGTAGCGCACGTGACTCCCGGACTGTTCTCCGCTGAGGTCTGGGGCGGGGCCACCTACGACGTCGCCCTCCGCTTCCTCTCCGAAGACCCCTGGGACCGGCTGGCCTGGTTGCGCGAGGAGATGCCGAACATCCCCCTGCAGATGCTGCTGCGCGGCCGCAACACCGTCGGCTACACCCCCTACCCGCTGAAGGTCACCGAGGCCTTCGTGCAGGAGGCCGCCGCCACCGGGGTGGACATCTTCCGCATCTTCGACGCGCTCAACGACGTCGATCAGGTCATCCCCGCCATTGAGGCAGTGCGCTCCACCGGCACCGCCGTCGCCGAGGCCGCGCTGTGCTACACCGGCAACCTCGCTGACCCGCAGGAGAGTCTGTACACCCTGGACTACTACCTGCAGCTGGCGCAGCGAATGGTCGACGCCGGCGCGCATATCCTGGCGATCAAGGACATGGCGGGCCTGCTGCGGCCGCAGGCGGCGAAGACCCTGGTCACCGCGCTGCGCCGGGAGTTCGACCTCCCGGTCCACCTGCACACCCATGACACCGCAGGAGGTCAGCTGGCGACGCTGCTCGCCGCGGCGGAGGCGGGTGTGGATGCGGTGGACGTGGCCACCGCGTCGATGGCCTCGACCACCTCCCAGCCCCCGGCCTCAGCGCTGGTGGCGGCGCTGGAGAACACCGAACGCGACACCGGGCTGGGATTGGAGGCGGTGGCCTCCCTGGAGCCGTACTGGGAAGCGGTGCGCGGTATCTACGCGCCGTTCGAGTCCGGCCTGCCCGGGCCCACCGGACGGGTCTACCGCCATGAGATCCCCGGCGGGCAGCTGTCCAACCTGCGGCAGCAGGCGATCGCCCTGGGCCTGGGGGAGCGGTTTGAGCAGATCGAGGACATGTACTACGCCGCGGACAAGATGCTCGGCAGGCTGGTGAAGGTGACCCCGAGCTCGAAGGTGGTCGGGGACCTGGCCCTGCAGCTGGTGGGCCTGGGCGCTGACCCGGCGGAGTTCGAGCGCAGCCCCCGCGACTACGACCTGCCCGATTCGGTCATTCAGTTCCTGGCCGGTCAGCTGGGCGACCCGCCAGGAGGCTGGCCGGAGCCGTTCCGTACCAAGGCACTTGAAGGCCGCACGGTGAAGCCCCTTGCCGAAGAGTTATCGGACGACGACGCCGCCGCGCTGGAGACTGATTCGGCCACCCGGCGCGCAGCACTGAACCGGCTGCTCTTCCCGGGGCCGACCAGTGACTTTGCCGCTTCCCGGGAGAAGTACGGGGACATTCATGTCCTGCATACCCGCGACTACCTCTACGGGATGACCCCGGGTCATGAGCATGTGATCTCCCTCGGCAAGGGGGTGCGCCTGCTGGTGACCCTGCAGACCATCTCGGAGCCGGACGAGAAGGGCATGCGCACGGTGATGTGTACCCTCAACGGGCAGGCACGCCAGGTCATGGTCCGGGACGAGTCGGTGGAGTCGAAGGTGGCCGCCGCGGAAAAGGCTGATCCCAAGAACCCCGCTCATGTGGCAGCCCCGTTCGCCGGCGCGGTCTCGGTCCAAGTCGCAGAGGGCGATGCGGTCGAGGCTGGACAGACCGTCGCAAGCATCGAGGCGATGAAGATGGAGTCCGGCATCACCGCCCCGGCCGCCGGCACGGTGGCGCGCTTGGCGGTCAACGGCCTGCAGCAAGTTGACGGAGGAGACCTGATACTGGTGCTGGAGTAGAGGCCCACCGGAGGCGGGGCTTCCCCGACGATTCAGCCGACTCTACAATTTTTCGTAGGGCTCTACCGGTGATGGCAGCGTTGTAGTCGACGGCGAGGTGGTAAATCGTATGGATGCTCGCCATCCTCGTCCGGTGAATTCCGACGTGGGGACGGCAAGCGATGGGTCGCGTGCCGCCGAAGCTCGCCGTCACCGTTTCCTCACCGAACCCCGCGGCCTACGCGGTTTGCTCAGCGCAAGCCAGCTGGTGACCGGAGAACTCGACCTCGAGAAACTCCTGCGCAGAATCGCGGAATCGGCAGTAACCCTGGTGGACGCCAGATACGGCGCGCTCGGAGTGATTGACTCCGAAGGACGTCTCGAACGGTTCATACACGTCGGCATGCCGCAGGACGTCGTCGACCGGATCGGTGACCTGCCTCGAGGTCGCGGAATTCTTGGTGCCGTGATCGAAAGCTCCGGTCCCATGAGGCTGAACGACCTGTCGGCGGATTCCAGATCAGTGGGCTTCCCCGAGCATCACCCGCCGATGCGCACATTCCTCGGCGTACCCATCAAGGTCGGCGGACAGGCGTACGGACACCTGTATCTCACCGACCGTGCGAACGGACCCTTCACAGACGATGATGAAGACCTTGCCACGGCGCTCGCGGCCACCGCAGCCACTGCCATCACTAACGCTCGCCTCTATGATCAGGCGCGTCGCGCCCAACGCATCAGCGCCGCCTTGAGCAATACCACCGCCGGCCTCTTGGAGTCCGTACAGAGCGATGCCTTCACCGTCCTTGTTGAGAACGCAGCAGCCCTCACCGGAGCGGACCGTGCCTACCTCGTCACGCCAATCCCCGACGACACAAGACTGCGCATCGCGGCTGTCCGCGGTGAGGGAGAGGAGCGGCTCCACGGCATGACCATTCCGCGCACAGATTCCGTCGTCACCCGCGCGATTGATGGAGAACGCGGAATCTCAGCCCCCGGGACCGACCCACCACCTCCGCTGGGCGCCAAGGACCAACGCGGTTCGACCCTCGCAGTGCCCCTCACCGTCTCAGGAAGAACTGTGGGGGCGCTCGGCCTCACGCGCGGGGAGGAGAGTTCTCGTTTCGTGTCGGGTGACCTCACCATGGTGTCCGAGTTTGCCGTCGAGGCGGGTATTGCTGTCGCCCTCGCACAGGCTCGGGCAGGACAGCAGCGATTGGAGCTCATGGAGGATCGTGCCCGCACCGCTCGGGACCTGCACGACCACGTCATTCAACGGTTGTTCAGCACAGGCCTGGGGTTGCAGGCTCTGGCGAGCACGATCCCTTCGCACGCCGAGATCTTGGAGGAGCACATCGGGGCCATCGACGCCGCCATTGCCGATATTCGAACGGCAATATTTACGCTTCAGACCCGAGGCCCATCCCAGGGGGCCCGTCAGCGCATTCTCGACGTCGTCACTGAGCATGGTTCTCAGTTCCCCACGGCTCCTAGGGTGGCATTGAGCGGGCCCATCGATCTCATCGTCACAGGTCAACTCATCGAAGACGTCATTGCGGCCATTCGGGAATCCTTGGTCAATGTCTCCCGTCATGCGGAGGCTGACGATGTTGAAGTGGCAGTGGCCGCCACCTCCGCAGACGTTACTGTCACAGTGAGCGACGACGGCGTTGGGCTCTCTGCCCCGCCGGGCCGTCCCAGTGGTACAGCCAACCTGAGCGAACGCGCTGCTGCCTATGGCGGTACCTTTTCGCTTCAAACCGGTCCTTCCGGCGGCACCTGCGCTCGCTGGTACGCTCCTGTCTCCACCGGCATGAGTGAATGACCTAGGGGCGCGTTTCTTGTGACATTGCGCCTGACACACAAGGGTGCACTCAGGGGATCACCACTGCCCGGCCGCGCAGCTCTCCGTCGTGCAGTTTCCGGTAAGCTTCCGGCCCCTGATTCAAAGTGAAGGATTCAGTCTCCACCCGGACCTGGCCGGCCCGAGCCAGCTCCAGGACCTCGATGAGCTCGGGTCTGGATCCCCAGTAGGGTGCGCGCAGGCGCGAGCCGAACGGCTGGCCAAGGAGCCCCACTGTGGTCTGCACCGAGCCGGCGCCCACCAGAACCAGGTCCGTGCGGGGACCGCTGACGGCACGAGCAATATTCAGCGCGGCTTCGTTGGTGACAAAATCGAAAACCGCCGCCGCTGGCCCCGATTTCACGTTCGCAGCGATCGTGGCCGCCGCGTCAGCGGTAGCGAGGAACGCGTAATGGGCGCCGACCTGTCGGGCAAAGTCGAGCTTGGCTTCAGTGATGTCCAGGGCAACCACAGTCGCCGCGGTCAATGTGCGAAGAAGCTGCACGGCCATATGCCCCAGGCCCCCTACGCCTATGACCACTGCCACACTGCCGGGGACCAGGACGTCCAGCGAGCCCTTGATCGCGTGGTAGGGTGTCAACCCCGCATCGGTCAGGGCCACTGTGGCCACCGGATCGAGCTCCCCCAGCGGAACCAGTAACCGAGGAGACTCCACAATCATGTACTCGGCCATCGCTCCGTCTTTGCCGAGTCCTGGAGGACGGATCGACATCCCCGGGGCGAACGGACAGTAATTCTCACTGCCCTGCGCACAGCTGTGGCAGCGTCCACATCCCTGAGGGCCGTATACAGCCACGGGGTCACCGACGCTGACCTCCGAGACGCCGGGGCCCAGCTCCTGGACCACTCCTACGGCCTCATGGCCAAGCGTCATGGGCAGGGGATATCCAAACGCCGAGTATTGATCGTCAGTCAGACTCATGACGAAACTGTCGGAATGACAAGCTCCTGCAGCGGTCACGCGTAATAAGACCTCACCGGGGCCAGGTGCCGGCGTCGGCACCTCACGCACCTCTGGCGGCTGGCCGATAGTCACATACTGAAGTGCTTTCATCAGTAGACCTCCCTGGTCCCACTCTTCTCGAAGAAACCTCATCGGTAAAGGGCCATTGGTCCCAGAGTTCGGATGACGGAACTTCCGGGCCCCCAAGAGTGCGGGGACCGACGTCGATGGATCTCCGGTAGGACCAATGGCCCTACTGGACACAGTATTTCGCCCACCACAATGAAGTCAGCACGGCTGAGGGCTGCGGTCGGATGGTGCTTCAAGTGACTTCAGCCCGGTGACAGAAGGAGCGTGAACGATGCTGGCAGGAACTTTCTACTTGGGGCTCTTCATCACCATTTTTTCCGTGCTTCTGATTGTTTTTGTGACCACAGTCGCACTGGTGATGCTGGCACTGGCATACCAGCCCGGACGCCGCGACGGGGCCCTGACAAAGGCGGGCAGGGGCAGCGCCGTTCGCAAGTAACTGTCGAGTGGTGGTGGGCGAGTCAAGCAGAAGCGTTGGTGTTTCTGGTGGCGCCGTAAACGGCGACTTGGGTCCGGCTGTCCATCCCGAGTTTCGCCAGAAGCCCCGAGACGTAGTTCTTCACTGTTTTTTCTCTGAGTTTCAGCCGTTCGCCGATTTGCCGGTTGGTCAGCCCCTCCGTGATGAGCTTGAGGATCTGTGTCTCACGAAGGGTCAGCTCGGTCGGTGGAGCTCCCGCCGGTCTGGCCGGACCTTGAGGTGTTCGCAGCGGGGTGAGCTCCGGAGGTGGAGGCGATGCCTGCGCGCGGAGGGAGGAATGCACTCGGCGTGCGAGGTCGCGGGGGATCAGTTTTTCGCCTTGGGCGACGCGCCGAATCGACTCGATCAGGTGCTGGCCGCGAATGCTCTTGATGACGTAGCCCGATGCGCCAGCGACAACTGCCGAGGTGGTCGCCGCGTCGTCGTCATAGGCAGTGAGCATCAGACATGCAGTCTCAGGGTGCGATGACCGGATCTGGCGGCACAGTTCGATGCCGTTGCCGTCAGGCAGTTGTACGTCCAGCACGGCGACATCGGGGTTGGTGGCCGCGACACCACTCAGAGTTTTCTGCGCGGTGCCAGATTCACCGACGACCTCTAATCCTGGGTCGGCATTGATCAGATGCGCGATTCCGCGCCGGACTATCTCATGATCGTCAACGAGGAAGACTCGGATCATCGCAGCCGCCCAGGGCTGATCGGCACCTTCCAGAGGGCTCGGGTCCCTCGGGGGCTGCGCGCCGACAATGTGAACTCCCCCCCGTGATCCTGCGCCCGGGCGGTGAGGTTTCGGGTACCACTTGAACGGGATGGTTCCGAAGGCGGTCCTACACCGTCGTCATCGACGGTGATGGCGATGTGGGTGTCAGAGGCGGCAATTTCTACTTCGATGGTCCGGGCATTGGCGTGGCGGGCGACATTGGTCAGTGATTCGCGCAGCACGGCTACGACATCATCAGCCAGGGCGCCGTCGAGGATGAGGCCCACCGGCCCCGTGAAGGTCATACGCGGGATGCTGGGGAGGCTGGGGGAGATTTCAGTGATGACCTCGAGAAGTCGGTGCCTGATCTCGTCGGCAGATGCTTGAGTCTGTAATGCGAATATCGCAGTGCGTATGTCTGTGATCGCAGAGTCGATCCGCCTCACGTGGGGGCCGAGGGTTTCGGTGAGCTGCGGATCTGTCGACGCGAGAGCTTGGAGCTCGAGGCCGGTGGCGAAGAGCTTCTGGATGACGTGATCGTGGAGGTCCCGGGCGATGCGGGCGCGTTCTGCCACCATTTCCATGCGCAACCGGTCCGCTCTTGCCCAGGCCAGGGCAATAGCGAGATTGGCTTGGTTGGCGAACTCTCCGAGCAGATCGAGGTCATCGTGGGTGAAGCTCGGGTCACGCTCGGAGCGTGTGGCACACAGGGCGGCTACTCGTTCTCCGGAGACCGAGAGCGGCACGGCGATCATCGACGCGTTTGGAAGATCATCGGTGAACGGGTTGGGTTCCCCGTCCTGCACTGTGGTGATGCCGCGCTCACCTTCCATGGCGCGGGACAGAACGCAGTCCATCCAGGGAACTTGCGACCCCTCAATCTGGGCAGCGCCTTCCCCCCGAGCGGTGTCGACGTACAGCGCCTTTCCCACCGATTCCGCAACGCTCACAAGAACAAGCTGCGCGTCCAGGAGCGAAACCAAGCTGTGCGCCAGTACGCCGAATACCTCGCCATCCTCAACTGCCAATAACTTGGTGGTGACATCACTGAGCGTGGAATGGAGTTCTTTGGCCCGGCGGGTTTGTTCGTAGAGCTGGGCATTGCTGATCGCTGTTGCTGCGGTGCCCGCAAGGGCACCAATGAGGAGTTCATCCTCGGCGGTGAAGGCTTCTGCCGAGGGGTTGGTGAGGTAGAGGGCCCCATATGTGCTGCCCTGGATGGTGATCGGCACCCCCAGGAAGGCCTGCATCGCGGGATGATCCACGGGCGCACCGACGGAACGGGGGTCCTCCTGCAGCTTTTCCAGACGAATGGTCTCTCCGCTGAGCACTGCGCCGAGTACCCCCAAGCCTCGGGGAGGGTGCCCGATGCGACTGACCAACTCTGCGGGCATGCCTATGTGAATGAAGCGTCCAAGCTTTCCGTGATCATCCAGGACACCGAGTGCGGCAAAATGTGCGTCGACAAGTGCGCGAGCCGCTTCGACCAGATGCCGCAAGACGTGATCGAGGTCGAGGTCCTCTGTCACGAGGTGGCTTGCCCGTATCAGATGCAGTAGCCCATGTTGATCCCTCAGTTTTTCGGATCGCACTGCTGCGGCGACGCCATCTGCGCCCCTGCCCGGTTCCCTGCGGGGACCGGAGAGATCTGTAAATGGATCCGGCATGGGGACCCCTTACAAGCGTCGGGGCGATCAAGTGGTACAAGTTGTACTACGTAGCCTGGTGCGTTGTAAAGATTTTGTGGCCCATGCCCATATGCCCATATGCCCATGCCCTGGTCCTGACTGCTCAAGGATGGGCGCAGGCTCGATTCATCGCCACGTGAGCCGGGCGTCAGACCACTTGGTCTTGTGTTTCTCGGGTGCTGAGTTCCTTGCCAAAATTATCAGCAGTACGATCCACCCGATAATGGGAATTGTCACGAGAAAGAACACCGTGCCCGGAAGTCCTACGTCGTGGAGGCGGCGCCACGTGACAGCGATCAGCGGCAAGATGGTCACGGCGCCGATAAGCACGTGCAGGCTCACCAGTGCCAGCGCGAACACTGCCCCGGTTCCCTGGATTCCTATCTCGAGGAGCACGAGGTTGACGCCGAGCGGACTGTTTGTGTGGTCGACAATATCCTCTGCAAATGACGTGGCGATGATAAGGAGACCCGTGGTGGCAATGGTCAGGTGAAGCGCCAATATGAGGACAAACGGCCACCAAAACTCCGCACGCGTGGCGAAGCCCTTGAACTTGGCGAAATCCTCCAGGAAAAAGGTGAGTGTCTGGTCGGGCCCGTACGCTGCGGCGGTGGGTGCAGATGCTGCGTACGCGTGGTGAGTCAGGCGAGGTGATGCGCTTTTTCTGTCTCGGTACGGTCGTGCTGGTGTGTAGGTCATCATGTATCTGCTTTGGCAGGGAAGTCACCCCAGGTCGGGTGAGTAATAGATGAGTCCACTCCGCGCATCTTTGTGCGGAGGATGCGGAGAATGTCTTCCTCGGGTAGATCGCATCGCGGGACTTCCACGCCTAAGAAGCTGTCAAATCGAACAACAGGTTCAGTCACGCCATTTCCTTTGCTAGTACGGTCAACTGAGCTCAGGACCGGGGCAGGCCACACTGGTTGAGGGGCCATGTTCCACTCTCCGTTACGAATGACAATCCGGGTAGGGTCATAGGTCCCATGATGTTGCGTGGAGCTTCACCTGTGGAGTGCGCACAGCGCTGAGAGCACTGAAATGACGGCTAAGAAGATTCGCCTAGACCGGGGCGTTGGTCGGGCGTATCTTAAATCTATGAGACGCGCAGCGGCGGCGAATGGCGAACCGAAGTCGATTGTCCTCGTTGGGATCGACGGCTCCCGAGGGAGCGAGCGGGCGTTCAGGGTGGGGCTGAAGATTGCGCAGAAGCGGAGTCTCACCCTGCGTCTGGTAGGAATCTTTCCACGACCAGTGATGATGGACTCCTCCTATGTTGCCTTGATGAACCAGTATCTCGACACTGCGGTCAACGAGATTCTGGCCATGCTCAAGGGATACGCCGCACAGGCGGAAGAGTCCGGGGTCCCCGTCACCACCAGAGCGTTCGTAGGGGAGCCCGGAGGGGCGCTGGTGGAGGAGAGCAAGTCGGCGCGGGTCGCGGTGGTGGGAAAGCGGGGGCGGAATCGTTTCGCAGGACGATTCTTGGGGAGTGTCTCAGCACACCTGGCTGCCCATTCGCACTGTCCCACCCTGGTGGTCCCTGAAGAGCGGGGGATCGACTCCTCCACAGAACCGCGGGCCCCGGAGCAGGAGCTTGCCCACGGTGATGATGCGGCAGATGAGCCTTTGTCCCTTATCGAGGAGTCAAAGCCTCGAGCGCATCAGCGCCGGCTCTTCGCCAATGTTTCGGATCCGCTGAACTTCGATTCTGAAGTCGTTGTCGGCCTCGACGTGGGCACGGAAGCCGATGAGATGTTGCAGGTGGCAGGTCAGGCCGCGCAGCTGGTCGATCGGCCTCTTGCTCTGGTGTCCGCTTCGCCGCTGAACGCAGCCGGACATTGGGGCCCCAACCCTGTGGAGCACAATATTGAAATTCCGAATCTGCGCCGTCCCTATATTGAACATCTCCAGGGCGCAGCAGACCACCTGTCTGGGCAGTTTCCTGACCTCACCGTCAGGTGGCAATTTTTCGACGGTACCCCTGCCGGTGTCCTCTCAGAGGCCTCCAGAACAGCTGAACTCATCATCATCGGCACTCGCGGCCACGGCGGATTCCCCGGTCTCTTGCTCGGCTCAGTGAGCCAGGCAGTGTTGAATCGCGCGGTGTGCCCGGTGCTCGTGGTCCCCACGGCAAAGAGCTGAGAGACAGGCCCACGCCCGGTTATCCACAGGCGTGGCGGCGGCGTCGTGCTGGGCCCGGTAGATTGGTGCTATGGCAGGTCTCATCCGGCGCGAGGATATCGATGCGGTGCGCGAGCGCGCCGACCTGCGGGAAGTGGTGGAGCAGTACGTCACGTTGAAGAAGGCCGGTATCGGCTCCTACAAAGGACTGTGTCCCTTTCACGACGAGCGCACCCCCAGCTTCCACATCCGTCCGCAGGTCGGCAGCTATCACTGCTTCGGCTGCGGGGAGTCTGGTGACGTCATCGCCTTCCTCCAGGCTATGGAGCACACCACCTTCCAGGAGACAGTGGAGCGATTGGCGCAGCGGCATGGCATCGAGCTGCGCTACGAGGACGGGGGCACCGGACCTGACAAGGTCGAAACCGGCCGGCGGCAGCGGCTGCTGGACGCGCACAAGATCGCCGATGAGTTCTATCAGCGTTGCTTGGGCATACCGGAGGCGCAGATCGGGCGGGACTTCCTCACCCGGCGCGGCTTCACCCGCGAACATGCCCAACAGTACGGTGTCGGCTACGCGCCTCAGGGGTGGAGCAACCTGCTGGGCCACCTGCGCACCAAGGGATTCCGCGAGGATGAACTGCAGGCCACCGGTCTGTTCTCAGAGGGCCGCCGGGGGCTGTACGACCGTTTCCGCGGCCGGTTGATGTGGCCGATCCGGGACATGACCGGCAGCACCGTAGGCTTCGGGGGGCGCCGGCTCTATGAGGATGACCCGGGCCCGAAGTACCTGAACTCACCCGAGACCACCGTGTACAAGAAGTCTCAGGTGCTCTACGGGATCGAGCATGCCAAGCGGCACATCGCCAAACAGCGGCAGCTTGTGGTGGTGGAGGGGTACACCGACGTCATGGCCTGCCACATCGCCGGGGTGGACACGGCAGTGGCCACCTGTGGGACTGCCTTCGGCGAGGGACACATCAAGATTGCCCGCCGGCTGCTCTCCGATGACGGATCACCGGCTGAGGTGGTGTTCACCTTCGACGGTGACGAGGCCGGCCAGCAGGCGGCAGTGAAGGCGTTCAATGAGGCTCATCAGTTCAACGCCCAAACGTTCATCGCGGTCGGTCCTGACGGGATGGACCCTTGTGATGTCCGCCAGCAGCGCGGCGACGAGGCGGTGCGAGCGGTGGTGGCGTCGAAAACCCCGCTGGTGGAGTTCGTCATCCGCCGCAGACTCAGGGAATGGGACCTCAACGCCGTCGAAGGGCGCCTCGGCGCGCTGCGAGCGGCGGCCCCGGTGGTCGCGGAGATCCGGGACGATTCGCTGCGTGCGGCCTACACCCGCGAACTCGCCGGGTGGCTGGGCACCGACGTCAATGAAGTTCAGAGCGCGGTGAGCGGCGCACTGAAGGCCCAGCACAGCGGAACAGCCCAGCGTGCCGGTTCAGCCCAGCGTCAAGGAACACCGCAGAGGTCAGTACCTTCGGCGCAGCAGGCCCACGGCGGCGTCGGCGGATTTGCCTTCCCCCGTCCGGACACCCGTGACCCAGCGGTGATGATGGAGCGCCAAGCGCTCGAGGTGATTCTGCAGCACCCCACCCGGCTGACGGCTGAGCAGTGGGAAGAGATTTTCACCGTCAGGTTCAGCGCACCGGCGCACCTGGCGGTTCACGACGGCATCCGGATCGCCGCGGCCGAGGCCTCCGACCCCAGGACATGGGTGGAATCTGTCCGGCAAGAGGTGCCCGAGCCGCTGCGCGGGTTCGTCTCCGAGCTGGCGGTCACCGCCCTGCCTGCCCGGGATGAGGAGCACCTGGATCGGTACTGTCAGGAGATCCTCAACCGGCTGGTGGAGCTGCAGATCCAGCATGAGAAAGCCAACCTGCTCGGACAGCTCCAACGCATGGACCCTCAAGAGTCCGCCGAGGCCTACCGGCGCGTCAATGCGGAGCTGATGGAGCTGGAACGACGCCGCCGCGCCCTGCGCAGCGCGGACTAGAGCGCCGGTGGGCAGCGCGCAGCGACCCTACTTGGCAATGTCGGCGCAGGTGACGTCGAAGCTGCGGAAGAGCTCAGCGGCCTCCACGAAGAGATTCAGGCCGGGTTCGCCGGCGCCCATGCAGATCTGCCCCGCGATGGACTCATCAGCGAAGATCGGCAGTGCGTGCCCCTCCACGGTGCCCGCCCCGAACGGGGTGATGGTGCCCGGGCGGTAGCCGGTGACCTCGAACCCCTCCTCCGGAGCGGCCATGGCGGCCTTCTTCACACCGGCGCTGCGGCGCAGCTTGGCCCAGTCCACCTGCTGGTCGCCGCGGATCAGCACCATCAGATAACTGTGCGAGGCAGCCGTCTGAGTGAGCCGGACTTTCGCGATCAGGGTCTTCACGATCTCACTGGGGGCAATCCCCAGATTCGCTGCCGCTTCCTCCAGCGAGGTGGCCGGACCCCGGTCAGCGAAATCGACCCGCACGCCCCTGCGCTGGGCATCAGCCAGCACTCGTTCACGTCCTGAGTATTCGCTCATGGAAGTCACCATACGGCAGCGGATCCTCCGGCCGGCTGACACCGGCACCGCGCAGTGCGTGCTCCCGGCCGCCGCAATTGATTGATACGGTGTTGCTCACCACACAATTCGCGTGACGACGGGGTCTCGCCTGATTCCAAGCGTGCAGAACGTTTGATCATCGAGGAGGACCCGCACCATGACCGAGCGCACCCTGGCAGAGGATCACTCCCGCCGCGCCGCCGAGCACGAGATCCCGGACGCCATGCGCCGGGACGTGGGCCTGCTCGGTGGCCTGTTGGGCACCGTCCTGAGCGAATACGGCTCCGCAGGGCTGCTCGAGGACGTCGAGACGTTGCGCTCGCTGACGATCGCCGCAGCCGAGCACGACTCCGAGCAGACGCTGGCGCAGGCCGAGGAGTTCGTGGAGAGCCTCAGTGCAGAGCGCGCCAAGGAGGTCGCGCGCGCATTCACCTGCTACTTCCTGCTCGCCAACCTCTCCGAAGAGCAGCACCGGGTGCGCACCCTGCGTGCCCGCGACGGCGAAGTCCCGCTCGAGATGCAGCAGCCCTCGGATTCCGTGGCGGCAGCGTTCAACCATCTGGCCCAGGAGGTGGGCCAGTCCGAGGCCCAGCGCCGGCTCGAAGAGCTGCGGTTCCACCCGGTTCTTACCGCCCACCCCACCGAGGCCAGACGCAACGCCATCACCGCCAGTGTCCGGCGGATCGGGCAGCTGCTGGATCAGCGCGATGACCCGCGCATGGGTGCTGCCGCCCAGGCGCGCAACACTCGGGAGCTGACCGAAGAGATCGACAATATGTGGCGCACCGCCCAGCTCCGGGTCTCCAACCCCTCCCCCCTGGACGAGGTGCGCACCGCCTTGGGCGTGTTCGAATCCTCCTTCAGCTCAGTCTTCACCGAGGCCTACCGCCGGATGGACGACTGGCTCCAAGGTGAAGAGGCCGGCAGAGCAGCACCGCAGGCTCCGGCGTTCATCCGGCTGGGTTCCTGGATCGCCGGGGACCGGGACGGCAACCCCAATGTCACCGCCTCCATCACTCGCCAGGCGGTGGCTCAGGCCGCAGACCGGATCCTGGAGAACCTCGAGCGCCGCACCCGCACAGTGGGGCTGTCGATGACCCTGGACGATCGCTACACCGCACCTCATACCGATCTGCAGAAGCTCTGGCATCAGCAGCGCCAGCTCTCCGAGGAACTCACCGAACGGGCCGCCGAGCACTCACCCGGTGAACCGCACCGCCAGGTGCTGCTGGCGATCGCCGGACGTGTCCAAGCCACCCGGGACCGCAACGCCGACTTGGCCTACGGCGGGCCCGAAGAGCTGCTGGGCGAACTGCGAATTGTGCAAGCCTCACTGGCCGCAGGGGGAGCCGCACGCGCAGCCTACGGTGAGCTCCAGGAGCTCATCTGGCAGGTGGAGACGTTCGGGTTCCATTTAGCGCAGTTGGAGGTACGCCAGCACTCTGCGGTGCACACCCAAACACTGAAGTGGCTCGACGACCCAGCCTCCGTGGAGAAAATGGCAGTGCCCGGAGAAGAAGTGCTGGAGACCTTCCGCGCCATCGCCTCGCTCCAACAGCGCTATGGCGTCGACGCCGCCCGGCGCTACATCGTCTCCTTCACGCACAGCGCCCAGAACCTCTCCGACGTCTACGTGTTGGCCGAGCAGGCCCTCGGCGGCCCGGACCAGGCCCCGGTGCTCGACGTCATCCCGCTGTTCGAAACCTATGAGGACCTGCAGAACGCCCCCCGGATCCTGGAGGAATCGCTGCAGAGCCACCACCTGCAGCAGAGGCTCGAGCAGACCGGGCGCCGGATGGAGGTGATGCTCGGCTACTCCGACTCCTCCAAAGACGTCGGACCGGTGGCCGCGACTCTGGCGCTCTACCAGGCGCAGGAGCGGATCGCCGCCTGGGCGGTGAAGAACAACATCCAGCTCACCCAGTTCCACGGTCGGGGAGGAGCTCTGGGCCGCGGCGGCGGACCGGCCAACCGCGCCATTCTCGCCCAGCCCCCGCATTCGGTGGACCTGCGGTTCAAAGTCACCGACCAGGGTGAAGTCATCGACGCCAGGTACGGCAATCCGGAGATCGCTCTGCGGCACATCGAGCAAGTGGCCGCTGCCGCCCTGATGGCCAGCGCCCCCTCCACGGAGAAGCGCAACGCTGCTGCGGCTGAGAAGTACGCAGACCTCGCGGGCCGGCTTGACGATGCCTCGCGCGCCCGCTTCCATCAGCTGGTCCGAGCGGAGGGCTTCGCACCCTGGTTCGCCCAGGTGACCCCTCAGGAGGAGATCGGTCTGCTGGCAATCGGCTCCCGTCCCTCAAAACGTGGACTCTCCGTGGAGTCGCTGGAGGACCTCCGGGCCATCCCGTGGAACTTCGCCTGGGGCCAGGCGCGGATCAACCTCACCGGCTGGTACGGTCTCGGCACCGCGCTGGAGACGGTCGACGACCTGGACCTGGTGCAGCAGGCCTATGCCGAATGGCCGCTCTTTGCGGCCATGATCGACAACATCGAGATGTCCCTTGCGAAGACGGACACGCGGATCGCCCGGCGCTACCTGGATCTGGGTGACCGCGCAGAGCTGGCGCAGGCGGTGCTGCAGGAGGTGCAGCTGACGGAGAAGTGGGTGCTGGCCATCACCGGGCAGGACCGGCTGCTGGCCGACCACCGGGTGCTGGGCCGTGCGGTCCAGCTGCGCAACCCCTATGTGGATGCGCTCAGTCTCCTGCAGCTGCGCGCCCTGCGGCGGCTGCGCTCCGGTGAGCTGAGTCAGGAACAGATCCGCGACCCGCGCAACCTTCTGCTGATCACACTCAAAGGAGTGGCTGCTGGCCTGCAGAACACTGGGTAGGGTGGCAACATGACCCATCGCGTGATCGACCCCGCCTGCGACCGCTTTCAATGGTTGGAAGAGGTGGATGGTGCCGAAGCATTGGCCTGGGTCGAGGAACGCAATCGCCGGGCCGAGCAGCAGCTCCGAGACCAGCAGTACGGACCCCTGAAGGATTCACTGCGTCAGATTCTCGACGCCTCGGACCGTATCCCCGGCGTCACCGTCCGCGGAGAGTGGCTCTACAATTTCTGGACTGACGCGGACCACCCCCAGGGGCTCTGGCGGCGCACCACACTGGAGTCCTACAAGTCCGAGACTCCGGAATGGGACGTGCTGCTGGACCTGGACGCGCTCTCCGAAGACGAAGGAACCACCTGGGTGTGGCACGGCGCGGCAGTGCTGCGGCCCGAGCAGTCCTCCGATGAGGTGCCCGGTTACTCGCGGGCCCTGATCGACCTCTCACCCGGGGGTTCCGACGCTGACGTCACTCGTGAGTTCGATCTGCACACCCGTCGCTTCCTCACCCCTGAGGAAGGCGGGTTCTACCGCCCGCAGGGTAAGGGTGGGCTCGGGTGGATCGATGCCGACACGGTCTACGCCTCCACCGACCGCAGCAGCCCCCATGAGGACACCCCGGTCACCAGCTCCGGATATCCCCGGGTGGCGCGGCGCTGGAGCCGGGGCACCCCGCTCGACGACGCCCCACCCATCATCTCGGTGGCAGAGGATGACATGGTCGCCTCCGCAGGGTTCGACTCCACACCAGGGTTCGAACGGCACGTGGGCACCCGGGTACTGGGCTTCTACGATTCGGAAACCTACCTCATCGAGTACCGCACCGAGGATGGCGAACCCTCCCCGACGCTGACTCTGATCGACGTCCCCACCGACCTCAACGTCGGCTTCCACCGTGACCTGATCTTCTTCTCCCCGCGCACCGAGGCGAGGGTCCGCGGCGTCGTTCTCCCGGCGGGGAGCCTGTATGTCGCACCCGCAGAGGAGTTCCTGCACGGTCACCGCGACGGCGCCGAGCTGCTCACCGCCCTGTTCACGCCGACTGAGTCCACCTCCCTGCAGGGTGTCACGGCCACCAAGAACGTCTTCGCGCTGACAGTGATGGAAGACGTGGTGGAGCATGTGGAAGCACATTGGCGCGATGCCGCTGGAGCCTGGCAGTCGCGACAGGTGCTCAGCGAGATCACCGGATCGCTGTCCGTGACCGCCTACGACGCCCGGACCAGTGACGATATCTGGATCACCGCCCAGGACTTCCTCACCCCCAGCACCCGCTACCTCGGTTCGCTGGCGCCGCTGCTGCACGGTGAGACGGAGACCCATGGACTGATCAAGCAGGCCCCGGAACGCTTCCACGCCGAAGGTTTGGCTGCGGTGCAGAGCTTCGCGACCAGCGCTGACGGCACCCGGGTGCCGTACTTCGTGATCGGCCCTGCCGAGACAGTCCAATTCGCCGCCGACGGCGCGCCCCGGGAAGCCATCGCTGGCGCCGAGCCCCTGCCCACCGTGCTCTACGGCTACGGGGGGTTCGAAATTTCGCAGAAGCCGGGCTACCTGCCGCTAGTGGGCAAGGCCTGGTTGGAGCGCGGAGGCGTCTTTGTGGTGGCGAACATTCGCGGCGGCGGCGAGTACGGCCCCCGGTGGCACCAGGCGGCGCTGAAGGATCAACGCCACAAGGCGTACGAGGACTTCGCTGCCGTGGCCCAGGCGCTGGTCTCTTCCGGGGTGACCACCACCGAGCAGCTCGGGTGCCGCGGCGGCTCGAACGGGGGACTGCTGACCGGGAACATGCTCACTCAGTACCCTGAGCTCTTCGGGGCGGTGGTCATCCAAGTGCCGCTGCTGGACATGAAACGGTACTCCCATCTGCTCGCAGGTGCCTCGTGGCGCGCTGAGTACGGGGATCCGGACACCGCCGACTGGGAACACCTCCAGCACATCAGCCCCTATCACCAGGTGCAGCATGAGGGGAACTACCCGCCGGTGCTGCTGACCACCAGCACCAAAGATGATCGGGTCCACCCCGGTCACGCCCGGAAGATGACCGCAGCCCTGGAGGCAGCTTCCGCCGACGTCACCTATTGGGAGAACACCGAAGGCGGTCACGGCGGAGCCGCCAACCCCGAGCAGCAGGCCACCATGAATGCGCTCATCTACCGATTCCTGGGCCAACGTCTGGGTCTGGGATGACCCGGTGCCACTGACCGGGCCGGCGCGGCGGGTCATCCCAGGAAACAAAGGTGTAAGATTCTGACGCACTGACGGTTCTTCCTGAGAGGTAGCTGTGGCTGAGTCCCCCTATGCCGTCGAGGCCCATGGCCTGGTGAAGTCTTTCGGCAACAACCTCGCCGTTGACGGGGTCGATCTCACGATCCCCCGCGGCGGGATCTACGGTGTGCTCGGGCCGAATGGGGCCGGGAAGACCACGGTCATCCGCATGCTGGCCACCCTGCTGCGACCCGATGCGGGCCAGGCGCAGGTGCTCGGACACGACATCTACACCGCCCCCAAAGCGGTCCGGGAACGGATCGCCCTGACCGGGCAGTTCGCCTCCCTTGACGAGGACCTCACCGGGATGGAGAACCTGATCCTGCTGGGGCGGCTGCTGGGGTTCAGCAAACAGGGGGCCCGCCGGCGTGGCACAGACCTGCTCAGCGCGTTCGGACTGGCAGAGGCCGCAGACCGCCAGGTGAAAAAGTACTCCGGGGGCATGCGGCGCCGTTTGGACATTGCCGGCTCACTGATCATCACCCCGGAGATGATGTTCCTCGATGAGCCCACCACAGGTATCGATCCGCGCAGCAGAAATCAGGTCTGGGACATCATCCGCACCCTGGTGGCAGGCGGCACCACCATCTTGCTGACCACCCAGTACCTGGAAGAGGCCGACCAGCTGGCCGACCGCATCGCCGTCATTGACCATGGGCGCGTCATCGCCGAGGGAACTCCGGGGCAGCTGAAGGCCCAGGTGGGAGCCGGGGCGCTGAAAGTCAGGCTGGCTGACCCGGCCCAGCGTGAAGACGCCGCAGAGATCCTTGAGCGCAGCCTCGGAAACCAGGTGGTCCGGGAGAAGGACAGCGCCGCGCTCACCGTCCGGCTCGGTGAGGGCAATGGCGCCACGCCAGCCATGAGCGCACTGGAGGACAGCGGACTCGAGGTGGAGACTTTCTCCTACGGGCAGCCCAGCCTGGACGAGGTTTTCCTGGCGCTGACCGGTAAGCCGGCGCAGACCCAGAACGACGACGCCGGAGCAGACAGCGAGAAGGTGCCCTGATGAGCCAAACTTCTACGACCACTGAGCATGGAGGCCCGGCGGAGACCGCCCGAATCCAGGGAGTGCTGCTGCCGCTGGAGGAACGACCGACCCCATCCGGTCCGCTCAGCGGCTCGATCACCTTCGGTTGGCGGGCGCTGCTGAAGATCAAGCACATTCCCATGCAGCTGTTCGACGTCACGATTTTCCCCATCATGATGACGGTAATGTTCACCTTCATCTTTGGTGGGGCGATGGGTGCGGTGGTCTCGGGAACCGGCCAGACCGGAGGCCCCGCGATCAGCGAATACGTTCAATTCTTCATCCCGGGGATCTTCGTCCAGACGCTGATCATGATCACCATGTACACCGGCGTCACGCTGAACAAGGACATCTCAAAAGGCATCTTCGACAGGTTCCGCTCCCTGCCGGTGTGGAGGCCAGCCCAGCTTGTGGGAGCTCTGCTGGGGGACCAGGTGCGCTACGGACTGGCCGGATCCATCATCCTTGCCGTGGGATTCTTGGTGGGATTCCGGCCCGAGGGCGGCCTGCTCGGGGTGCTCGCCGGGTTTGCGCTGCTGCTGGTCTTCAGCTTCTGCCTCTCCTGGGTCTGGACCATGGTCTCATTGCTGATGCCCAGCGAGGAGGCGGTCATGGGGGTCTCCATGACCATCATCTTCCCGTTGACGTTCGCGTCCAACATCTTTGTCCCCACCGCCACCATGCCCGGATGGCTCTCCGGCATTGTGGAGGCCAACCCGGTCAGCGTGTTGGTCTCGGCGGTGCGGGAACTCATGGACGGCGTCTACGACCCCGGGAGCATCATCGCGGTGTTCATCTACAGCGCAGTGGTCGTGGCGGTCTTCGCCCCGGTGTCGATGTATCTCTACAACCGGAAGTCCTGACCCCCAACCGGTTGCGCCCGGTACGCTGAGGAACGTGCAGGTACTCAGCGGTGTGACAGACGAACTGGCTGCCCTGGTGCGCTCGGCCTCCAGGGTGGCGGTGCTCAGCGGAGCCGGGATCTCCGCCGAGTCGGGGGTGCCGACGTTCCGGGAGTCCCAGACCGGGCTGTGGGAGGAGTTCTCCGCCGAGGACCTCGCCACACCTGAGGCATTCCAGCACGCCCCGGCGCTGGTGTGGACCTGGTACCGCTGGCGGCAGTCCCTGATCCAGCAAGTGGCGCCGAACCCCGGGCACGCCGCCCTGGCCCGCTGGCAGCGGGGCATGGCCGGGGCCGGAGGAGTCCTCAGCATCATCACCCAGAACGTGGATGATCTCCACGAACGAGCCGGTGCTGAGGTGCTGGCCCACCTGCATGGGTCCATCTTCGAGCACCGCTGCGCAGAGTGTGGGAAGCCAGCTGAGCTTCCCCCGCCGGACTATGACGGGTTCACCGCCCCACCCGAGCCGGAGCAGCCTCCCACCTGTGCCTGCTGCGGGGCATTCGTACGCCCTGGGGTGGTGTGGTTCGGTGAGATGCTGCCCATGGAGGCATTTGAAGCGGCGTCGGCCGCTGTCCGGTCAGCGGATGTCGTGATCGTCGCGGGAACATCGGGTATTGTTCAGCCGGCGGCGTCGCTGCCGCTGCTGGCATTAGAACGGGGTGCCCCGCTGATTGAGGTCAACCCCGTCGAGTCGGACATCAGTGAGGTGATGGACTTCTGCCTCCGCGGGCCGGCAGGGGAGATGCTGCCGGCACTGGCGGCCCACTGAGCCGGCAGCCCCCGCCCCTACCGACCCGAACAAAGTGAGGACTCGTCTGTGACGTTATGGGAAGCGGTGCTCCTGGGTGCCATCCAGGGGCTCTTCATGTTCATCCCGGTGAGCTCTTCGTCACATCTGGTGATCGCCGAGCACTGGCTGATGGACACCGGCTCACTGATCCCGGGCCCTGACACCCCGGAGATGATCTTCTTCAATCTGGTGGTGCACCTGGGAACTATGGTCTCAGTGGCGGTGGTGATGTGGCGTCCGCTGCGGAAACTGATCGCCGGTACCGTCCGAGAGCTGGGCTGGGTCTTCCGACGCCGGACCCTGCGGCACATGATCCACCTGAAGCTGATGCTGCTGGGCGTGATCGTGGTGGGGATCACCGGTGTGCTGGGTCTGTTCATCCGCGAATACGGCACCGAGGCATTCGCCACCCCCTGGCTGGTCGCGGTCTTTCTGCTCGTGACCGCAGGCATACTCTGGTGGACCGACAGCGTGACCCACACCTGGCGCGGGGCGGCCCAGATGACCATCATGGTCGCAGTGGTCATCGGCCTGGCGCAGGCGCTGGCGCTGTTCCCGGGGATCTCGCGGTCCGGGATCACCATCGCCGCGGCGCTGGCCCTGGGAATGCACCGCAGAATCGCCGCCCAGTTCAGTTTCTTCGTCGCGATTCCGACTATCCTCTCGGCCACTGCGGTGCAGTCGCGCAGCTTAGTGGGACATCAGGGCGGTTTCAGCATCGGCGCCGATGCCTACTGGGCGGCATTCATCGTCGCCGCTGTGGTGGGCGCCTTCGCGCTGTGGATGGTGCTGACCCTGCTGTACCGCGCGAGGTTCCGGATCTTCGCGATCTATGTGGTGCTCTTTGCGATTTTCATCCTCATTTTCCAGCCCGACCTCGCCGACCCGCCGCCGGTGGACGAAATCCCCGTCGAAGAGGAGCAGGACCCCGAGGCCTCGCTGACCGGCAGCCAGCGGTAGGCTGGCAGCGGCCCGGCACCTCCACGACCAGAGGGGAGACTGCAATCCATGATGTGGCTCTACATAGGGGCGCTGGTGATCCTCTGCGCCATCGTGGTCCTGCTGGTGGGCAAGTGGGACGGCGCCTCCGCTCCTCCGGAGGAACCCCCAGCAGGGGGCCGCAGCCCCGTTGAACTGCTGCTTGCAGAGCGCACCGGGAGGGACCTCAGCGCAGCCGATCTGCACCGGGTGCAGTTCGACACCGCCGTACGCGGCTACCGAATGGAGCAGGTGGATCAGCTGCTTGACGCCCTGGCCGACCAGCTCGGAGAACCCGACCCTGATGCTGAGGACTCCGGCGAGACTGCGCGTCGTGACATCCCCCACGAGTGAGAGATAATAATCAGGTACACGCTGACCGGCACGACGAGGGAAAGAGGATAATCCAGATGGCTGCTATGAAACCGCGTACAGGTGACGGTCCGATGGAGGTCGCTCAGGAAGGGCGCAGCCTGATCATGCGCGTGCCGATTGACGGTGGCGGTCGTCTGGTGCTCGAGATCAACAATGAGGAAGCCGAATCTCTCAAGCAGTGCTTGATCCAAGCAGTCGGCGAATAGTTACCTCTTCACCGCCACGAGCACGCCGGTACCGGTGCTGAACATGGCAGTCACCACCGCATCATCCTCACGCAAAAGCGCCTCGGCACGCCGCATCGCCTGAGTGGAGGCTTCACGCACCGCAGGTTTGGGGACGCGGTCTCCGTCCAACGCATCATTGAGGATCAGGGTCCCTCCGGGATGGAGCAGTCGCAGACCGTGACTGAGGTAGTCCACTGCCGACTCGCCTGCGGCGTCGATGAACACCAGGTCGTAGCCCTCCGGCGTCAGCCGGGGCAGGACTTCGGTTGCCTTGCCTGTAATCAGCCGGGTGCGTGAGGACGCCACTCCCAGGCTGCCCAGCAGCTGGCGAGTCGCGCTGACGCAGTCAGCATCAGCGTCGATTCCGGTGAATACGGCATCAGCGGCGGCACCGCGCAGCAGAGCTGCCCCGGCAAGCCCGGCTCCCAGACCGATGCCCACCATGCTGCGGGCCCGGCAGGCTGCGGCAAGTGTGGTCAGCGCCGCGGCAGTGCCGTCGGAGATGGGATCGGTGCCCACATTCGCTGCGAGGACGCGTGCGCGTTCCACCAGCTCATCAGGGACACTGTGCTCTTCCGCGTACGCCCAGCTGGCGTACTTGGTCTTCTCCGGCGTACTCATGTGTGAAGCATATATCGCGGTGCAGAGCCCCAGAAGCGCCAGCATTCCCAGCGAAAAATAAGCGTAATACCAGCCAATATGTGCACAATATTGGCGATGTCTCGGACGACTCTCAGTTCAGCACCGCATGCGCGCTCCCGTTCTTACCCCTCCATCGGTTGGGTCATCGCTGTGCTCATGGCGTCGATCGCTGTGGTGGCATGTGTGATCGTCGCCGCTGCCTGGGTCGTTGGTGGACGCTCAGCGCCGATGACTGCCTCCGTTCAGGAGCTGCTGCCGCCTGAGCCGAGGCAGTCTCCACCGGTGACCTCAGGTGATGCGGAGACGGAGGCGGTCTCCGCAGTCCAACCGCCTGAGGCTCCGGAGAGTATGCTCAGCGAAGCGGCGGCTGTGCGTCCGGGAGATCAGGACGCTGGTGCCGTGGTGGAGATCCCGGTGCAACAGCTCAACGACCTGAAGTCATTCGGCTGGGCGGTGCCCTTTCTGGACCGCTCTGGGTTCAGCCCGGAGCTGGTGCGCACCAGCTCCGCCGGGGGTGAGCGCACTGTCCACGTCCACTTCTCCGACGGTACGGACGTCATCAGTGTCGCCGAGACGCGGGCTGAGACCGGTGAGCGTGACCTCAGCCCGCTTCGTGACAAGCTCGACGACGTCGTCGAGCTCAGCCAAGTTCGAATGGAAGCGGTGGAGCTGAGCACCGGGCATGAGTCTACCCTCTACATCTCCGAGGAGTCGGAGGCGTGGGCCGCCGGTGTGGAGACTCCCCATGTGCGGTACCTCATCTCTGCGAGCTTGGACCCCGCCGCAGCCGAAGACCTCGCGTCATGGGTGATGATCACCGACCGGTCGCGGGTGCATCTGTCGGACTCGGCGCCCGGGCCTGCAGACCGCCTTGAGCGCGGCTTCGATGAAATCCTCACCTGGTTTGACGCGGGGTAGCACACGGTAAAGTTGAGCTGTGCCCGGCTTCAATGTCTACGAAATCTTCATCCTCATCGTGCTTGCCCTGGTACTCCTGGGCCCCGAGCGGCTTCCGCAGTACGCACAGTCGCTGGCACGCTGGGTGAAGAAGGCCCGGCACTGGGCTGATGATGCGAAAGTCCGTTTCAAGGAAGAGACCGGCGCCGACTTCGACGACGTCGACTGGCAGAAGTACGATCCCCGGCAGTACGATCCCCGGCGAATTATCCGCGACGCACTGGCCGATGAGCTCGATGATGTCTCTCCGACAGGAACAGCTCGGCCTGCGCCGGGTGCGGCGCGCGTGGCGGGCGGGAGCTCGAGCAAGCCGATTGACCCGTTGGAGCTGTTCGGCGGCGGCTCAGGCAGTCGAGGGGCGTTGGCCGCCGGTGTGGCTGGAGCTGCAGCCGCAGGCGCGGCCAGCACAGATGCCACCGATCCCGGGGTGCCAGAACCCGCCCCGTACGATGCAGACGCTACTTGAGGGTACGCTCAGCCAACCAGGGCGCGGATCCCCATGACGAGAGCCAGGATCCCGCCCAGCAGCGCAATCACCGTCACAGCCTGGCGCAGCCGAGACTCATTCATGTGCCGCTGGACCCACTCTCCGGCGTACATTCCTGCGACGATCGCGATCACTGAGCCCAGCCACGCCCACCACGGCAGCTCCGGCAGCTGCCCGTCGTCGATGGCCCACTTCGTGCCGAAGGAGACCACCGACACCACCAGCCATAGCGGCTGCACAGTCGCGATCATGACCGGGATGGACCAGCGCGCCAGCACCGTATAGATAGCGGTGGCCGGCGCGCCCACCGCTGCCAGCACTGTCCCGGCACCGACAGCGGCACCGGTAGCGGTTCGGACCAGCGGCCCATCGAGGGTCAGCCGCACTCTGTGGATCACCAGGGACACCGCAATCCCGAAGATGACCAGCGAGCCGACTGCGACGTAGAGCACACCTTCAGGGGCGTGGACCGAAACCCATGCTGCTGGCGGCATCACGGCCAAGGCGGGCAGCAGGATCCACATCAGCCGCCGCCACTCAATGAGCCGCCAGGTGCGCCACATCACGAAGATGGGGGCGAAGATGGAGAGGAAGTTGGCCAGCATGACGCCCTCGTGGGCTCCGATGAGCAGCACCACGAATGGCGAGAGGATGAGTCCGAACCCGGAGCCGGTGACACGCTGGATGCCCGAGGTGGCGAACACCAGGGCCACGATGGCCAGTGAGACCCACATCAGCTCCGCCACTCAGCGTCCTTTCCCTCAGTGCAGCCAGGCCATGCCGGACTGCTGGGGTGATATCTCCTTCGCCCCGGTGATGACCAGTGCAAAGGAAGCCTATCCGTTCAGGCCAAGGTCAGGGGCAGCTGTTTCCCCGCGATGCCGCGGGCGCGGCCTCCGAGCCGCTCGGCCACCTCGCGCAAAGCCCTCCCTGCGGGGGAGTCTGGGGTGGAGATCACCGCCGGGGCGCCGTCGTCGCCTGCTTGCCGCAGGGCAGGATCCAACGGCACCGAACCCAGCAGGGGCACCTCGGTATCGAGCTGCTCGCTGAGCCGGTCCGCCACGATCTGTCCGCCCCCGGAGCCGAAGAGGTCCAGCACGGTGCCGTCCGGGAGGGTCATGGGTCCCATGTTCTCGATAACCCCGGCGAGCGTCTGCCCCGTCTGGGTGCTCAGTGCTCCGGCCCGCTCAGCGATCTCGGCTGCTGCGTGCTGCGGGGTGGTGACCACCAACAGCTGTGCGCCGGGCAACAGTTGGGCCACCGAAATGGCGATGTCCCCGGTCCCCGGGGGGAGATCCAGCAGCAGCACGTCGAGGTCGCCAAAGTGCACATCGGTGAGGAACTGTTCCACGGCACGGTGCAGCATGGGTCCCCGCCACGCCACTGCCTGATTGCCCTCGACGAACATGCCGATGGAGATGGTCTTCACGTCAAAGGCCACTGGGGGAAGGATCATCTCGTCGAGCCGGGTGGGTTTGTCAGTGATGCCCATCAGGCCGGGCACGGAGAACCCGTGCACATCGGCATCGATGATCCCCACCTTCAACCCCTGGGTGGCCAGGGCGCAGGCCAGATTGACGGTGACGGTGGACTTTCCGACCCCGCCTTTGCCGGAGGCGACGGCGTAGACTTGGGTCAGCGAGTCCGGCTGGGCGAAGCGGTTGACCTTTGCGCCGTGGCCCTCACGCAGTTGCTCCTTCAGTGCGCCGCGCTCTTCGGGGGTCATGACCCCCAAGTGCACCTCAGCGGTGCGCACGCCCGCGGCGCGCACGGCGGCGGCGCTGACCTCGTCGATGATCCTGCTGCGCATCGGACAGGCCTCGGTGGTGAGCTTGACCCAGATCTCGGCGGTTCCAGCGGCGTCGACCTCCACCTCACCGATCATGCCCAGTTGGGTGACGGGGACGCGGAGCTCAGGGTCTAAGACGTCGTCGAGCTGACGGCGCACTCGTTCGGCAGCAGCGGATTCGGACACCTGACCAGTCTAGTAGGGGGCACAATAGAGACCATGGCGACTCTTCCCTTGCATACTGGTGCCCTGCCCCGAGGCGAACTGCTGGGGCGCTACCGCTCCTATGAGGACGCGCAGAAGGTGGTGGATCACCTGGCAGCCGACCACGACTTCGAGGTCAAGACGCTGACCATTGTGGGCAATGATCTGCGGTCGGTGGAGAAGGTGCGCGGCCGCCTCAGTTACCCGCGGGTGGCCGGCACGGGAGCGCTGCAGGGGGCGCTGTTCGGCGCTTTCATCGGTTTGTTGCTGATGCTGTTCTCTCCGGAGGCTCCGCTGCTGAACCTGGCGATGGCTGTGCTGATGGGTATGGCGATCTGGATGATTGTGGGAGTGGTGAGTTTCGCCGCCCGGCGCGGAACCCGCGGGTTCGTCTCCGCCTCCCAGCTGACTGCGACCACCTATGACGTGGTCTGCGACTTCCAGGTGGCTCAGCAGGCGCGCCGACTGGTGGCCGGGGCGGGGGTCACCAGCCTGAACGCATTGAATGACCCCACCGGGCGCCCGCCCGGCATGGCCCAGCACGGGCAGGCTGGCCAGGGCCCCGCGACGCCGGCCGCAGTACCACCGCCCGCTGGTTCCTCCGGAGGTCCCTCCGCTAGTCCGAGCCATGCTGCAGGCCCGGGCCAGCCTCCGAATCAGCACCAGCCTCAGGGTCAGCACCACCCTCAGGGCCCGGGCCAAGTTCCAGCCTCGGCTCAGCCGCAGCATCGCGGCCCCGCCCCGGGCGTGGCCACCACACATGGCGCGGCAGCCACCCAGCAGCACCCGGGGGACACCCCGGAAGGCGTCGACCACGCTGACCGCAGCCGCGCCGCCCAGCAGTGGCAGCAGCCCGATGGCAGGCCTCGGTACGGGGTGCGGCTGCAGGATGCGCAGCAATCGGCCCCCACCCCAACACAGAGCCCAGCGCCGCAGTCCGGCTCAGAGTGGCAGCATCCCGGTTCGGGCCCGGAGCAAGGTACGGACACCACTGGGAGCGAAGCTGACGGCGCATCGGACACCCAGGATCAGGACTCCGCTCAGGAGTCAGCTCAGGAGTCCGCTGAGGGCTCCGCAGGCCGCCGGTCGGAGCAGACGTCGACTGCTGATGAGGAGAACTCCCGGGCCTGAGGTCCGCCGATGCAGCGCTGCCGGTGCGTCCGCTGGGGTCCCGTCTCGTCCCAGCACGGTGGCCCTGCTGCGCTGTGAGTCCGGCCTGGGCCAGCCTTGAGTCAGACTGCGCTCTCCGCATCCCGGAGCCTCAGAGCTCAGGTATCTCAGGGCCTAGGTGTCTGGGCGTCTGGGCGTCTCGGCGTCTAGGTGTCTCAGAGCCCAGGTGTCTCGGCGTTTAGGGCACCTGCCCCTGCCCTGCGGCGGGCAATCCTATGGGACACGCAGGGCTGAGCGGGAGATGTATCCCATCGATTGTTGCGTTTGACGCCTCTGGGGGCGCCTTTGCGCTACATCGGATGGGATGCCGGGCGGTTCATGACGGTGGTGTCCCATCCGATGTGCCGCTCGACCCCTCGCCGGCAGCCTGGACGGTCAGAGCGCCCACGGTCGAGGGCTCGCAGACTGCCCTGATGCCGGAGCCGCGCCGGTGAGCGTGGCACCTCCGGCCTCCAGCGCGGCCTCCTACTCAGTATCCTGCACGGCCTCGACCCTGGCGTCGCCGCTGTCCAAGAATCTGCTGCCGCCGCACCCCTAGGAGTGCCTCCGCCGCTGCCCGGGGCCATTCTCCTCATCGGCGGAATAAATTCCGGTAAGATCATAGAATGACAACAAAATCTACTGTCATGGGACCGGCGGACGCAGATTTCACAGACGCCCCGGGCCGTGGGCCGGTCACGGTGTTCGGCCCGGACTTCCCCTTCGACTATGCGGCCTGGCTGGAGCACCCTGCAGGGCTCGGGGCACTCCCGGCTGCGGCGCACGGGAAGGAAGTGGCCGTCATCGGCGGCGGAATCGCGGGTTTGGTGGCGGCTTACGAGCTGATGCGTCTGGGGTTGCGCCCGGTGGTCTACGAGGCTGAGCGGCTGGGTGGGCGGCTGAGATCAGAACGTTTCCCCATGCCATCGGCTCACCAAGACGCCGGGGGCACCGCCAGTAGCGAGGTCGTTGCTGAGCTCGGCGGCATGCGGTTCCCGATTTCTTCGACCAGCTTCTTCCACTACCTCAAGCTTCTGGGCCTGCGCACCGCACCCTTCCCGAACCCGCTCACTGAGGCGGCCGGCAGCACAGTGATCGATCTCGGCGGCCAGACCTGGTACGCCGAAAGCCTCTCCGATCTTCCAGCGCTGTTCGCAGAGGTGGCGCAGGCATGGGATGCGGCACTGCAGCGGGAATTCGACCTCGGCGGGCTGCAGGAAGCCATTCGAAACCGGGACGCCCAGACGCTGAAGCAGCTGTGGAATAAGATCGTCGCCGGATGGGATGACACGAGCTTCTACGAATTCGTCTCGCGGGCGGAGGAATTCGCCGAGCTGTCCTTCCGGCATCGGGAGGTCTTCGGCCAGGTCGGATTCGGCACCGGAGGGTGGGACTCCGACTTCGCCAACTCCATGCTCGAGATCCTCCGGGTCGTCGTCACCGAATGTGACACTGACCAGGAACTCGTCATCGGAGGGGTCGAGCAGCTGCCAGTGGGCCTGTGGCACCGGGGAGCGGATGACTGCGCCCACTGGCCGCCAGGCACCTCGCTGGCCAGCCTGCACGCGTCCACCGTCGACGCCGCTCCCAGCCCGCAGCCCGGATCTACACCCCATTCCCGCGCGGGAGCTCGGGGGGCGGTGGCCTCCGTATGTCGTGACGCCGAAGGCAGGATCGCCGTCACCGAAACAACAGGGGAGGTCCGCAGCTATGACGCAGTTCTGGCGACCTGTCAGAGCTGGTTGCTCACCACAGAGATTGACTGCGACGAGAACCTGTTCTCCCAAGGCATGTGGATGGCCCTGGACCGGACCCGCTACATGCAGTCCTCCAAAACGTTCGTGGTGGTGGATCGCCCGTTCTGGAAGCAGATCGACCCGAAGACTGGCCGCCAGCTGATGAGCATGACGCTGACCGATCGGCTGACCCGCGGGACGTATTTGTTCGACAACGGACCCGAGCAGCCCGGGGTCATCTGTCTGACCTATTCATGGATGTCCGACGCACTCAAGATGCTGCCGTACAGCGCGGAGAAGCGCGCCGAGCTCGCCATCCGCGCTCTGGAGAAGATCTACCCGGACCTGGATCTCCGTGCGCACATCCTCGGAGAGCCGGTGACCGTCTCCTGGGAGTCCAACCCCTATTTCCTGGGCGCATTCAAAGGCGCGCTGCCGGGGCACTACCGCTACAATCACCGCATGTACGGCCACTTCATGCAGGATGATATGCCGGAGGCGGAGCGTGGCATTTTCCTGGCCGGGGACAGCATCTCCTTCACCCCAGCGTGGGCTGAAGGTGCGGTGCAGACGGCCCTGAACGCCGTGTGGGGCATCCTCCGGCACTTCGGCGGAGGCACGCACCCGGACAATCCCGGACCAGGGGACCAGTACCCCGAGTGGGGTCCCGTGGAACTTCCGGAATGAGCTCCACCCTCCGCCTGGCCCTTGCCCAGGTGCCACCGCAGACCGGAGCCCCAGGACCGAACCTGCGCACCCTCGACCGGCTGGCCGCAGCCGCCAGCGCGGCCGGGGCCGACGTGCTGATCCTCCCCGAGATGTTCCTCACCGGCTACGTGCTGGGCAGAGCACAGACGCGTGCGCTGGCGGAACCCTCGGACGGCCCCTCGGCACAGCAGGTGGCAGCCATTGCACACAAGCACGACGTCGCCATCATCTATGGGTATCCGGAGCAGGAGACCACCGGACGAGTGTTCAACGCGGTCGCCTTCATTGCCCCCGACGGCCAGCGGATCCTCAACTACCGGAAGCTGCACTACTTCGGAGACGTCGATGCCGAACAGTTCGACCCCCCTCCACTGCCCGCGCCAGCCGCCGAAAGTACGACCCCCGAACTCGGTGAGGACGCTGGCGAGGCCTTACCCGTGGTGAGCTGGCGAGGGTGGCGGCTGGGCGTCGCGGTCTGCTACGACATCGAATTTCCCGAGACTGCGCGTGCACTCGCCGTCAAGGGGGCAGATCTGATCTGCGTCCCGACTGCGAATATGGAGAACTTTGACCATGTGCAGCAACTGCTGCTTCCCGCGCGCGCCCTGGAGAACCAGGTCTACCTCGCCTATGCCAATTACTGCGGCCAGGACAGCCGCTTCCGCTATGGCGGACTCAGCTGCCTCGTCGGGCCCGACGGCGCTATGGTGAAGAGCGCGGACCGGGCGGAGGAGCTGGTGATCGGCGAGGTTCACCGTGAGACGTTGGAGTCCTCGCGAGAGCAGAACCCCTACCTGCGGGACCGACGGTTCGACCTCGTTGCCCGCGCCGACGCCCCCGACTGGCGGACGCGGACGTGAGATACCCTGAGCACATGGTAGGTCCCGGAAACCACGACCCCGTCGATGCGGTCATCCTCCGGGAACTGTCCCGGGACGCCCGCACCACCTTGTCCCAGCTCTCTGAGCGGGCCGGGCTCTCCGTCTCGGCCGTGCAGGCCCGGGTCCGCCGGCTGGAGTCCAAAGGGGTGATCCGCGGATATCGCGCGGCGCTGTCACCGGAGGAGCTGGGCAAACCGCTCTCCGCTTTCATCGAGATCACGCCGCTGGACCCCGGCCAGGCCGACGACGCCCCGCAGCGGCTGGAGCATTTGGAAGCTATCGAAGCCTGCTACTCGGTGGCCGGTGAGGCCAGCTACATGCTCTTTGTCCGGGTCCCGACGCCCCGCGACCTGGAGGCTCTGATCCGAGAGATCCGCCAGTCAGCCTCCGTCAACACCCGCACCACTGTGGTGCTCCAGACGTTTTTCGAGGGCAGGCCGATTACGGTGCCCACTCCGGAGACCGCACCCGACCACCTGGTGTGACGCCCGACGACCTGCGCTCGCGCACCTGTGCTGTGCCGGTGCGCCTACCTGTCAGATGGCTTTGATCCGCAAGTTGTCGTTCTGACGGGCCTTGATCATCTGGACTGCAAGGACCGCCAGCACCATGCCCAGACCTATCAGGTCGTACAGGAGGTTGGTATTGAGCATCATGATGGCACCGGCACCGATGATCGGACGCAAATACCAGGCCATCGGCTCCATGAAGTGACCTTCCAGTGCGATGGACAGCAGCAGCACCGCCACGATGGCCGAGGTCACCACCCAGACACCGTCGATGAAGCCCACGTCGCGCAGCAGCAGGTCGGGGTTGAACACGAAGATATAGGGGATCACGATCCCGGCGCCGGCGAGCTTGAACGCAGCTCCGCCGGTGGCCATCGGGCGCCCTCCGGAGACCCCGGCGGCGGCGAAAGCAGCAAGCGCCACCGGCGGGGTGATATTGGCGAAGAGCCCGAAGTAGAACACAAAGAGGTGGGCGACCAGCGGCTCCACGCCCAGGGTGGTCAGCGCCGGTGCAGCCATGGTGGCGGTGACGATATAGGCCGGAATGGAAGGCAACCCCATACCCAGCACCAGGCAGGCGATCATCGTGAAGAACAGCGTCCAGAACAGCACGCCGCCGGACAATTGCACAATGGCCGAGGCGAGGGTGACTCCGAAGCCGGAGATGGTCACGACCCCGACGATGACACCGACTGAGGCGCAGGCCACGGCGACACCGATCGCCGAGCGGGTGCCGTCCTCCAGTGCCTGAAGGATCTGGCGGAGGTTCATGCGGCTGGTCTTGCGCAAGGTCGCGCAGGCGATGGTCACCAGGATGGTCAGGAACGCGGAGTAGAGAATAGTGCGGCCCGAGAAGAACAGCATGTAGAGCAGGAAGACCAGGGGCAGAAGCATGTGTCCGCGCTCCTTGAGCACGGTCAGCACCGCCGGCAGGTTGTCCTTGGAGACCCCTTTGAGCCCCAGACGGGTCGCCCGCAGGTGAATCTGGGTGATGAGGCTGATGTAGTACAGCACCGCCGGGACGATGGCGGCCAGTGCGACCGTGGTGTACGGCACGCCGATGGTCTCAGCCATGATGAACGCCGCCGCACCCATGATCGGCGGCAGGATCTGCCCACCCACGGAGGCCGAGGACTCCACCGCCCCGGAGAAGTTCTTGCTGTAGCCGACCTTCTTCATCAGCGGGATGGTGAAGGCCCCGGTGGAGACGACGTTGGCGATGGCCGAACCGTTGATCGAGCCCATCAGGCCGGAAGCCAGTGTGGCCACCTTGGCGGGCCCACCACGAGTCTGTCCCGCGATCGCCAGTGCGAGGTCGTTGAACAGTTGGCTCATGCCGGACTTCGCCAGGAAAGCGCCGAAGATAATAAACAGGATGATGTAGGTGGCAGAGACACCGATTGCGGTGCCGTAGATCCCCTCAGTCGTGGCGAAGAACTGGTAGGCCAGGGTGTCCCAGTCGAAGCCGCGGTGGCGCAGCAGACCAGGCATGTCGCGGCCGAACATGCCGAAGAGGACGAACAAGATCGCCAGAATCGGCAGAGCCCAGCCTGTTACTCGCCGTGCTGCCTCGAGGACCAGAACCACCAGCAGCGTGGCCACGAGGGCGTCAGTCGCGGTGAACCGGCCGGCTTGGATGACCAACTGCTGGTAGTTGAGCCAGATGTAGAGCCAAGGCACCAGTGAGAGCAGGGCCAGCGCCGCGTCAGGGATCCGCCACCAGTTTGCCTGAGCCCGGCGCGAGGGTGGGTAGACCAGGAACACGAGGAAAAGAATGAGGCTGACGTGCAGGGCACGGTGGATAAGCGTGGGAGGGGCGCCGAAGTACGCCGTGTACATGTGGTAGACGGCGGTGAAGACCGCCACAGCACTGATGATGAGGGCCAGCGGACGCCAGTGCGTGTCTCTGACGCGGGACTCGGCGTCGTACTTCGCCGCGGCCTCCGAGGCTTCTTTCTCCCGGGCCCGCCGCTCCTCCTCGGACTCTGGCACCAGCGTCAAAGATTCCTGCGACGCGGTGTCGGAGGGACCTTCGGGCGAGCGCTCCTCCGGGTGCTCAGCGGGGCTTCCAGCACTGGTCGAAGTGTCCCGGATCATCTTGGCCTCAGTTCTATGGGTTCACGGTCGGGCAACTGGTCGGTGTCGATGAGACCGGTGTCGCCATCAATGCCGATCCGGTAGTCCACCCGATGCGAGTGGATCCAGCCGATGGCCTCGAAGGGACGGTCAATGTTCTCAATCACTATTTTGCCGTCTCTGTATGTGAGGTCTCCCTCGTCCAGTGGCATTCCTGCTCCGTACTCCTCGAATTCAGTGCTGATCAGCATCAGCTGTTCTGCCTCGAACCTGTAGATGTCCGTCCAACGGGACAATTCGATGGAGTGCAGCCAGGAGTGGGTGATGATCGCCCCGAGGTCGATATTCAGTTCTGCATACACTTCGCCTGTGCGTTGGTGCTGGCAGATGAGTCGGTGACTTTGGCTCCCGGCACAACTGCTGGCCAGAGCCAGCGCGGAGGCGGCAGCAGCCGCTTGCAGCAGCTGCCGCCTCCGCAGAGATGCCGAGCAGAGTAAGCCGGAGCGGGTCAGGCTACTCCTCGTCGTCGGCGTCCTCGTCACTGCCTTCATCAGTGTCTACGCCCTGCTCCTCGTAGTACTGCTCAGCGCCAGGGTGCAAGGGGATCACCAAGCCTTCAGTGGCAGTCTCCAGGGTGATGTTCTCCGCCTCAGCATGTGAGCTGTGGATACGATCAATGTTGTCGAAGAGGGTGGCGGTGATGTCATAGACGGCCTCTTCGCTGAGCTCAGAGCTCACGATCAGGTGGTTGGTCACGCTGACAGTCTCCACATCGGAGTCGTCATCGTAGGTGTCCGCCGGCACCGTGGCCTCCTGGAAGAATTCATACTCCGAGAGCAGATTCTCCCGGCCTTCGCCGTCGATGGGCACGGTGATGAAATCCGTATTGGTGGCCAGCTCGGTCAGCGCCGGGTTGGGCAGACCGGAGGTCGCGAACAGCGCGTCGATATGCCCGTTGGCCATCTGGTCGGTCGCCTCGGCGTAGGAGAGGTAGTCGGCGTTCAGATCGTCATAGGTCATGTCATAGGCACCGAGGACCATCTGGGCGTTGAGCTCCACGCCGGAGCCGACATCCCCGACAGCGACATTCGCGCCAGCCAGGTCCTCGACCGACTCGATGCCAGCATCAGCCCGGGCAATGAGCTGCACAGTGTTGGGGTACATGGTCATGATCGCCATCAGGCCTTCACGCGGGTCATCCTCGAACGGTCCGGAGCCCTCGAGTGCCTGCACCGTGGCGTCGCCCATGGTCATGGCCAGCTCAGCATTTTCGTCGGTGATGAGGTTGATGTTCTCCGCCGATGCGCCTGTGGCCTGCACCGAGGTGTCTGAGCCGAGTTCCTCGGCCAGCACGTCTGCCATGGTGGCGCCGATCTGGTAATACACTCCGGATGAGCCGCCGGTGGCAATGGTCAGGAATTCGGCGTCGGTATCGCCGACCTCCTCCTCGGCACCATCAGCGCCTTCGGTTCCTCCGTTGCCATCGTCACCGCAGGCTGATAGCAGCAGCGCACTGGCAGCTAGTGCCGCACCCGCGGCGGTCCAACGTCCTCGCTTGACTAGCATGGTGCTCCTCTTCATTGGGGGCGAGTTGTTTCTTATGGGGTTTCGTGAGCCATCTTACGTTGAGTCTCCTTCTTGAAGGCTCAGCAAGGCGGTCTCTTTGTGGTGGCTGGCTCCGGTCACGCGCGCTGAGGAGGCGTTCTCTCATATGTGTCAACATCACCTATGCGTCGTGACGCGCGTTACATCGTACAGTGTTGCATGCAACAGGCAACCCGGCGTACCTTGACGTGACGATCTCTCCTGGGGTGCTGCGCCTGCTGCGGCCCTGGAGACCTGCATACGAGCGTGAAGGACGGTTGATCAGCGTGGGCCGAGCAGCGGTCATCGGAGGAGGGATCATCGGCTTGGCCGTGGCCCGGGAGCTTCTTGAGCGCCGTCCGAATTCGGAAGTGGTGGTCTTCGAGAAGGAGGACCGGGTGGCGACGCACCAGACCGGCCGCAACAGCGGGGTGGTCCATGCCGGCTTGTACTACACCCCCGGGGGTCTCAAAGCACGGCTGTGCCGGCGCGGTGTGGGTCTGCTCCGGGAGTTCGCTCATGCGCACGGAGTTGCCTACCAGGAGTGCGGCAAGGTCGTGGTGGCCAAGAATGAGGTGGAACTGGCCCGGCTGAAGAACATCCACGAACGGGCTGTGGCAAACGGTGTACCCGGGATCCGGCTCATCGGGCCCGACGAGCTCTCAGAGCTGGAACCGGCTGCCGCAGGTGTGGCGGCCCTGCATTCCCCGACGACCGCAATCGCAGACTTTGCCGGAGTGGCTGAAGCGCTGGCGGGGGTGATCTCGTCCCATGGGGGAGAAGTGCGGTTGTCCACCGAGGTCACCGGCATTGTGGAGGGGGCGGCGTCGTCGTCCTCCACACGTGGGGCTGTGCGGGTGACCGCCCGGCAGCGCGGGGCTGCGGACGGCCCCGCGACCACCGAGCACTTCGATCAGGTGATCACCTGCGCCGGCACCCAGTCGGACCGACTCGCCCGCGGCAGCGGTGACGATGCGTTTCCCAAGATCGTGCCGTTCTACGGCGATTACTTCATGCTCGCGAAGCAGAAAGCTGCCCAAGTCAACGGCCTGATCTATCCGGTGCCGGATCCGAAGTATCCCTTCCTGGGGGTGCACATCACCCGGCGCTACGACGGTGAGGTCATGCTGGGGCCCAACGCGTTTCTCGCCCTGGGTCGGGAGCGTTACGGCAGGTTCGGACTCAAGACCAGGGACGTGTGGGATGTGGTGCGCAGCCCCGGCTTTTGGAAGTTTGCGTCCCACAACATCCCCGCCGCCGTGCGTGAGACCCGCACCGCGATGAGCAAGCGGGTATTCGTGGAGGAAGCCAAGCAGTACATGCCCGGCATCACGCTCGACGAGGTCACCCGGGGGCATCGGGGAATTCGCGCGCAGGCGATGAACGCCGATGGAAGCCTGGTGGACGACTTCGTCATCACGGGTTCAGCACGTGTGGTGCATGTGCGCAACGCCCCCTCTCCGGCAGCCACAAGCGCACTGGCAATCGCCGAACACATCGTCGCCGAGGCGCTGGGCGAGGAACGCTCTGGGTAAGTGTTGGATGTCCGCGCGGGTGGGCGGGGCCGTGGGTGTGCGGCCGTTTCTCAATCCTGCAGCGGTCCTCAGCCCTGCAGCTTGGCGATCCAGGCCTCCACCGCATCCGGAGTCCGCGGCAGCGCAGCCGAGAGGTTCTCCGCGCCGTCCTGGGTGACCAGCACGTCATCCTCAATCCGCACCCCGATGCCGCGGAAGCTCTCCGGCACGGCGAGGTCCTCATTCTTGAAGTACAGCCCTGGTTCGATCGTGAAGATCATGCCCGGTTCCAGAATCCCGTCCAAGTAGAGGTCGCGCTTGGCCTGCGCGCAGTCGTGGACGTCCAGCCCCAGGTGGTGGCTGGTCCCGTGCGGCATCCACCGCCGGTGGTGCTGACCTTCGGCAGAGAGCGCCTCCTCCAATGGCACCGGCAGCAGGCCCCACTCATCCAAGTGTTCGGCCAGCACAGCCACCGCGGCTTGGTGGATCTCCCGGAACCGGATGCCGGGCTTGACCACCGCAAAGGCCGCGTCTGCGGCGGCCAGCACTGCCTCGTAGACCCGCCGCTGCACCGGGCTGAAGGTCCCGGAGACGGGAATGGTCCGGGTCAGATCCGCGGTGTAGAGCGAATCCGCCTCCACTCCGGCATCTAGCAACAGCAGCTCGCCGGGCTCAATCCGGTCATGGTTGCGGATCCAGTGCAGGACGGTCGCATTATTGCCTGAGGCGGCAATGGTGTCGTATCCCAGATCATTGCCCTCCAGCCGGGCCCGGGCGAAGAACGCCCCCTCCACGATCCGCTCTCCGCGGTCGTGTCCCACCGCACGGGGGAGGGCCCGGACCACATCGTCGAATCCCGCGATGGTCGCCTCCACCGAGTGCCGCATCTGCGCGATCTCCCAATCGTCCTTCACCAGGCGCAGCTCCGAGCAGAACTCGGTCAGTTCCGCGTCCAACGCGTCGGAGGCCTCCAGGTCCACCCCGGTGTTGACCCGGGAGGTGTCCACCAGCGCCTCCACATTCAGATCCACTTCGCGCAGCAGCCTGATGCGGGTCCCGCCGATCTCCACCGCCCCGGCATTCTTGGTCACTGCCGGCTCCAGCTCCCCCAGATCCTTGGTGCGGATCCCCAGCCGCTGCTGGAACTCCTCCAGCCCCGGGCGCGGCCCAATCCAGAACTCGCCGTAGCGGGAGTCCGCATAGAACTCTTCGGTGTCCCGGCCGGCCATCGGTTTGAAGTACAGCGTGACCTCGTGGTCGCCTCCGTCGTCCCCGCTGCCGGGCTCCACGGGTTCGAACACCAACACGGCGTTGGGTTCGTGGTCCACGCCCAATCCGGTCAGGTGCGCAAACGCCGAGTGCGGCCGGAAGCGGTAGTCGGTGTCATTGGACCGGACTTTCAGCGGGCCTGCTGGGATGACCACCCGCTCCCCGGAGAACCGCTCGGAGACCGCACGACGCCGCTGCGGAGAATACTCAGCCACCGCATCGGGAGAGTGGGTGGCTGTGGACGACTCAGCCCAATGGGCGGCCATGAACTGTTTGAAGGCCGCCGACTGCGGGCGCTGCGACCGGTTGTTGACCCGGTCCTGGAGCTGCTGGGTGTCCTGGCTGGTGTGCTCGTCAGAAGTCATGGTTTTCAGTCTAAGTGCCGGCTCTCGGTCAGCACGGAGGTGGGCTGGATACAGTAATCAGATGAGCTTTGACCTGCACACCCACTCCACGGTCTCTGACGGCACCGAGTCGCCGGCGCATGTGGTGGCTGAGGCTGCGCGCGCCGGAGTGGCCGGTCTGGCACTGACTGACCACGACTCCAGCGCCGGTTGGGAAGAGGCGCGCACGCAGGCTTCCGCACTGGGGGTGGCGTTCATCCCAGGGATGGAGATCACCTCCAAGACCTCCAAGATTAGTGTGCATATGCTCAGCTACCTCCATGATCCTGAGCACCCGGGGATGCTGGAGATCAATGCGGCCGCCCGCGGAGGGCGCGTCGAGAGGGCCAAGCGCATTTGTGACCGGCTCTCCGAAGCCTTCCCCCTGACCTGGGACTTGGTGCTGGAGCAGGTGCAGGCGGAGACCTCCATCGGGCGCCCGCACATCGCCGATGCCCTGGTCGCCGCCGGCGTGGTCAGCGACCGCAGCGAGGCCTTCCGCAGGTACCTGCACCGAGGGACCAAGTACTTCGTGGACCAGGACAATCCGCACCCGGTGGAGGTGGTCCAGCGGGTGCGCGCCGCCGGCGGAGTCCCGATCATCGCCCACGCCATGGCCGGCACACGCGGCGGTACGCTCAGCCGGGCAGAGCTGGAGGAGCTGGTGGACGCCGGGCTGGCCGGAGTGGAGGTCTACCATCGGGACAACCCAGAACCCGGCCGTCAGCTGCTGCTGGACCTCGCCGCCCGGCACGATCTCATCGTCACCGGGTCCTCCGACTACCACGGCGCCCGGGGCAAGCCGAACCTGCTGGGGGAGAACACCACTGCGGCGGATGAGCTGGTGCGCATCTTGGAGCTGGGCACCGGCAGCGCAGCCACCGGACCACTGCCGCGGTAGCGGGTGCTGCGGGCCACAAGGTGCTCTACACTTTTCACCCATGAGCACGGCACCGGTGTCCGAACCTTCCAGAGCCAAACGGCTTCCGCGCGAACAGCGCCGCATTCAGCTCCTGGAGTGCGCGCTTCAGGTATTCGTCGCCAAGGGGTTCCACTCCGCGTCCATGGATGACATCGCTGAGGCCGCCGCGGTGTCCAAACCGGTGCTCTACCAGCACTTTCCGGGCAAACATGAGCTCTTCCTGGATCTGCTGGACACCCACCTGGGCCAGCTGCAGCACGAACTCACCACCGTGCTGGCGCAGGAGCAGACGAACAAGGCGCGGGTTTCCGGCACCATCACCGCCTTCTACGAATATATCGCCCGCAAGGATGAGGCCTACCGGCTGATCTTCTCCTCCGGGATGGACAATGACGACGACGTCACCGAGCGGCTGGAGCGGTTTCACGACGTCATGGCCGGGGCTATCGCAGAGGTCATCGCTGATGACACCGGACAGCCGATGGCTGAGGCCACCATGCTCGGTCATGGTCTGCTGGGCATGGCCACCGCCGCGGCCCGGCACTGGTCAAAGCTGTCCGAGAGGCCCGACCTGGAGACCTCAGCGCAGCTGACGGCTCGTTTGGCCTGGAGAGGAATCTCCGGATTCCCTAAGGAGTCGGAGAGCTGGTAAAAGGTAGGATGAGCAGTGAGACCCGAAATGCGGCGTCGTCGTGCTCTTTTCCTACATGCTGGCGGCGCCGAACCCGAACCAAGGAGTGGCATGGAAGTACGCATCGGAGTCCAGAACGTTGCCCGCGAGATCCTCGTCGAGACTGAGGCCTCCGCAGAGGATGTTCAGAAGGCTGTCGCCGAAGCGATCGAGAAGTCCAAGCCGCTGCTGACCCTCACCGACCGCCGCGACAAGACCGTAGTGGTCCCGGTGGCCTCCATCGGATACGTGGAGATCGGTTCGGACACCAAACAGACGGTGGGTTTCGCCGCCGTCGCTGAGTGAAAGAACGAATGACAGACACTTCAACAAACACGTTGACCTTCGCGGACTTCAATGTCCGCAGCGAGATCGTCGAGGCGCTGGCCGAGAAAGGCATCACCACGCCCTTCCCCATCCAGGCGGAGACGCTGCCGATCGCCCTGGCCGGAAACGACATCATCGGCCAGGCCAAGACCGGTACGGGGAAGACCCTCGGCTTCGGCATTCCCGCACTGCAGCGCATCGCCGCGCCCGGCACCCCGGAGTTTGACCAACTGCCCAGCCCAGGGGCGCCCCAGGCGCTGATCGTGGCTCCGACCCGAGAGCTGGCAGTTCAGGTAGCCGGAGACATCGCCGCCGCCGGAGGAAAACTCAGTGCGCGCATCGCCACCATCTACGGCGGGCGCGACTATGAGCCGCAGATCAAACAGCTCAACGCTGGTGTCGAAGTGGTGGTTGGGACCCCCGGCCGGCTGATCGACCTGCACCGGCAGAAGCACCTGAACCTGAAGAACGTGAAGATCGTGGTGCTGGACGAAGCGGATGAGATGCTCGACCTCGGGTTCCTGCCCGATGTGGAGAAGCTGCTCTCCTACGTCCCTGAGGTCCGGCAGACCATGCTGTTCTCGGCAACGATGCCCGGCCCCGTGGTGTCCATGGCGCGGCGCTTCATGACCAAGCCCACCCACATCAGCGCCGCAGACCCATTCGACGCCGGGGTGACCAAGAAGGACATCCGGCAGGTGGTCTACCGTGCGCACCAGCTGGACAAGGATGAGATGATCGCCAGGATCCTGCAGGCTGAGGGCCGCGGGCGGACCATTATCTTCACCCGTACCAAGCGTCAGGCGGACAAGCTCTCTGAAGAGCTGAAGACCCGCGGGTTCGCCGCCGGCGCCATCCACGGAGATCTGGGCCAGGGTGCGCGGGAGCAGGCGCTGCGCGCCTTCCGCAATGACAAGGTGGATGTGCTGGTGGCTACCGACGTCGCCGCCCGCGGCATCGACGTCACCGATGTCACCCACGTGATCAACTACGTCTGCCCGGAGGACGACAACACCTACCTGCACCGCATCGGCAGGACCGGACGCGCCGGCCAGAAGGGCACGGCTGTCACTTTTGTTGACTGGGAGGACATGCCCCGCTGGAGCCTCATCAACAAAGCGGTCGGCTTGGACATCCCGGAACCGGTGGAGACCTACTCCTCCTCGGCGCACCTGTTTGAGGATCTCGACATTCCGAAGGGGACCAAGGGCCGGCTGCCCCGGCACCAGCGCTCCAAAGAAGGACTCGAGGGCGAGAAGCTGGAAGACCTCGGCGGGCCCAGCAGGGAGAAGTCCACCTCCGGGCGCGGGGGCGAGGGCCGTTCCGGGCGCGGCGGGTCAAAGAACCGCAGCCGTCGGCGCAGCGGATCCGGCCGTACCGCCGAGGGTGAATCCGCTCCCCAGACACAGCAGAAGTCTTCCGAGGGTACCGGCAGCGGTCAGCGCCGCCGTCGTCGCCGCAGAAGGGTCTCCGGCTCCGAAGGCGGCAGCTGAGCCGCTGCCCGCTGGAGGTGGGCTGCTCGGCTGAGGCGTCAGTCGAGCATGCCTTGCTCCTCCAACCACCACTGGGCGACGTCGCCCGGGCTGTCCTGGGTGGTCTGGGAGTGTGAATTGATGTCCAGCAGCTGCTGCTGATCGAGCACGGCTTGGACCTGGAGCAGTGCCTCCCGGGCGGCCTCGTCCACGTTGTCAGAGACGATCGGCACCACGTTCTGCGGCAGCACCAGTGACTCGGTGTCCTCCAGGATGACCAAGTCATTGTCCTCAATGGCGGGATCGGCGCTGTAGATGTTGGCGACTTCGACTTCCCCGTCCAGCAGTGCGCCCAGGGTCAGTGGCCCCCCGGAATCCTCCACCGGGACCAGCTCCAGCTCGACCCCATAGGTTTCAGCCAGCCCCTCGATCCCATAGGGACGGGTCTCGAACTCGGAGTTCGCGGCGATCCGCAGATCCTGCTCCACCTCGGCGAGGTCGCCCACTGTCTGCAGGTCGTGTTCCTGGGCAAACTCCTCGGTCACCACGTAGCTGTCCTGGTCGGTGGCCTCCGCGTAGTCCAGGGCCTCAAGGCCTTCCGGGAGGGCCTCTCCCAGGGCTGCGTGGACCTCCTCGGCGTCGCCAGGCTCGTTCTCCGGGTCGAAGTAGTCCAGCAGATTGCCGGTGTACTCGGGGAAGACGTCAATCGCCCCGGACTCCAGCTCGGGGATATAGACCTCCCGCTGGCCGATCTCGTACTCCCGCTGGATCTCGTAGCCCTCCTGCTCCAGGACCTGGGCGTAGATCTCGGCCAGGACTGTATTGGAGTAGTACTGCTGGGAGCCCACTGTCAGCGCCCCGCCGTTCTCGGCCGCGGTGTCCTCTGCGCCGTCGTCGTCGGTCTCCAGCGGGTCCCCGCCGCCGCAGGCGCTCAGCGCGAGCACGGTGAGTCCAGCTGCTGCTGCAGACATGCGTTTCATGATGGTTCCTCTTCCTCGTCGGGGTCAGGCTCTGGCGGTCAGGCTCGTGGGGGTCAGACTCGTGGGGGTCAGACTCGTGGGGGTCAGACCACACCCATCCGGCGCCGCAGCAGCCGTTGGGACAGTTCGAACAGCGCATCCAAGACAATAGCCAATAGTATGACCGCCAACGAGGCGGCCAGCATCAGCGGGTAGTCCTGGGTCCGCAGGCCCAGGAACAGCTGCCGGCCCAGGCCGCCAGCACCCACATAGGCGGCCAGCGTCGCGGTGGCGACCACCTGCAGGGTCGCGTTGCGCAGCCCGCCGATGATCAGCGGCAGACCCAGCGGGATCTCCACCCGGAGAAGCACCTGCCAGCCGCTCATACCCTGTGCGGTGGCGGCATCTTTGGTGGCGGGGTTGACCGATTCCACCCCGGCGTAGGCGCCGGCCAGTATCGAGGGTATGGCCAGGACCACGAAAGCGATCATGGGGGCGGTGAGTCCGATGCCGACGAAGAGGGCCGCCAGGGTGATGACCCCCAGGGTGGGCAGAGCGCGGACCATTCCGCTGCTGATTACCGCCAACGCGCGCCACCGGCCGGTGTGGCCCACCAGCAGTCCCACCGGCAGTGCGAGCGCTGCGGAGATCAACAGGGCCAGCCCGGTGTACCAGAGGTGTTCCAACATGCGGGCTCCGAATCCGCTGGGCCCGCTCCAGGCGTCGGGGTCCAGCAGCACGCTGACGGCCTCCATCAGGTGGTTCATGCCCGGCCTCCCCGGGCCCAGGGCATCAGCAGGCGTCCGGCTGTGACCAGCAGCAGATCCATCATCAGCGCGAGCACGGCGGTGAGCACTATGCCCGCCGCAATGGACGGCACGATGCCGCGTTCGAATCCGTCGGTGAACAGGGATCCCAGTGACTGGACCCCCAGTACGGCGCTGACAGAGACCAGCGAGATAGTGCTGACCGAGATCACCCGCAGCCCCGCCAGCAGCGCCGGACCGGCCAAGGGCAGTTCCACGGAGAAGAACCGCTTCACCGGGGAGTACCCCACTGCGGTGGATGCCACCCGGATGCCGGCGTCCACCGAGTCCAGCGCGTCTGCTGCGGAGCGGACCATCAGGGCCAGGCCGAACAGCGTCAGCGCGACGATGACGTTGAAGGTGTCCCGGACGCCGGTGCCCAGGAGAATCGGCAGCACGATGAACAGCGGCAGCGAGGGCACCGCGTACAACAGGCCGGTGCCGGAGACCACCACCTCACGCAGCGGGCGCACCCGGTTCGCCGCCCATGCGATTGGCACAGCCAGCATGAAGGCCGCCGCCACGGCCGGCAGCGCGAGAACCAGATGCGCCAGGGTGAGGTCGGTGATGCGGGGCAGGTTGTTCAGCGTCCACTCCATCGCAGGTGCCGGTTCAGTCGGCGTCCGTGTGGGTGTCCGGCATCGAGTCAACCACTCCCAGCGGCCGGCCCCGTCCGTCACTGACCAGCCACCCGCCGGTGGCGCGCGGGACCGCGTTCAACGTCCGGCGTGCGGAGTCCAAGCCCAGGAACTGGGCGACGAAGTCATTGGCCGGGGCCTCCACAATCTCCTGCGGGGTCCCGCTCTGGGCGACCTCGGCGCTTTTCTTCAGCACCACAATCTGATCCCCCAGCGTCAGCGCCTCATCGATGTCATGGGTGACAAAGAGGATCGTCTTGCGCAGCTCGGTCTGGATGCGCTGCAGTTCCCGCTGCAGCTCCACCCTCACCAGCGGATCGACCGCGCCGAACGGTTCATCCATCAGCAGGATGTTGGGGTCTGCGGCCAATGCCCGGGCCACCCCCACCCGCTGCTGCTGGCCTCCCGAGAGCTGACGCGGGTACCGCCGCGCCAGCGCAGAATCCAGGCCCACGATCTCCATCAGCGTGTGGGCCCGGCGGTGGGCCTCCGCAGTGGAGGCCCCCTTCAGCCGGGGCACAGTGGCGATATTGTCGACCACCCTGCGGTGGGGGAGCAGGCCAGCCTCCTGCATCACGTATCCGATGCGTCGGCGCAGTGCCACCGGCTCGGTGGTGGCGACGTCGGCCTCGTCAATCAGCACCGCTCCGGAGGTGGGGTCCACCATCCGGTTGACCATCCGCAGCAGTGTGGACTTCCCGCACCCGGAGGAGCCCAGCAGCACCGTGCAGGTGTGCGAAGGTACGTGCAGGCTGAACTCATCTACCGCGACAGTGCCGTCGGGGTAGGTTTTGGTCACCTTGCGGAAGTCGATGGCCATAGCCCAGCCTCACCAGCACCGTGCGCCAGCTGACGGGGGCGTCGGCTCTGCTCCTGGCCCAGCCCCGGGGCTGTGAATGCCGTCCATGTGACCACTCTAGGTCCTGATCAGCTGATTGGTCTCCGGACAACACTGACGCAGCGCAAAATGTGTCCCAGCGCGGCGCAACGCTCGCTGTGCAAAGATGGGGGGCTATGAGTACGACGACGTCAGCCACGGTCGTGATCCGCCCTGCTCACCCCGGCGAATTCGCTCAGGTGGGGGAGCTGACTGCGGCCGCCTACGTCCAAGGAGGACACCTGCAGCGTGAGGATTCCTATGTGCAGGAGTTGACCCGGGTCGCTGAGCGCGCGCAAAGTTCGACCGTGCTCGTGGCCCATGCCGAAGGCCAGCTGGTCGGCACTGTCACGGTGACAGAGGCGGAAGGTCCCTTTGCTGAAGTCTCGCGGCCCGGGGAGCTGGAGTTCCGCATGCTGGCGGTGGCGCCGGAGGCGCAGGGCCGCGGGGTGGCCCGGGCACTGGTGCGCCATATTGTGGCTGAAGCGGCGGCCCGGCCAGAGATCCGTGCGGTCTGCCTATGCAGCCTGAAGTCCATGACCGCAGCCCATGCGCTGTATGAGTCCGAAGGGTTCATCCGCGAGCCCCGACGGGACTTCGTGCTTGATATCCCCGAAAAGCGCGCGACATTCCCGTTCTTCATCAGATCTGTATGAGAGAGGCGTGAGTCTACGGTGGCCACCACATATACGGTCCTGGCAGTCTGCACTGGCAACATCTGCCGCTCCCCAGCAATGGAGCGGCTGCTGGCCCGGATCTTCCGGGAGGAGCCGGACATTGAGGTTCGCTCCGCCGGCACCTACGCCCACGACGGCGAGGACATGCAGGAGCCCATGAAGCAGCGGGTCTCCGACTACGGGGCCGACGCCGAGGATTTCACCGCCCAGCAGCTGACCCCTTCAGCGGTTGAGGATGCTGACCTCATCCTCGCCGCCACCCGAGAGCACATTGAGGATATGGCAGCTGAGGTCCCGGCCGCCCGGGCGCGGATGTTCACCCTTCCGGAGTTCGCACGCCTGCTGCAGAGCGGGGGCTCGGCCGAGATCGACGACGCCGCAGGTGGCGGCAGGACCGCCGCAGAAACTCTGGCGGCCCTGGTTCCTCGACTGGACCAGGCACGCCTCGCATCCGGTGCCGCGACCAGGGAGGACGACGTCGTCGACCCCTATATGCTGCCAGAATCAGTCTTTGACACCTCCTTCCGGCAGATCCGCGAGCCGGTGGAGGCCCTGGCCGATGCCCTCGGGCTCTCAGAGTGAGTTCAGGCCGAAGGTCTGCAGCACTAAGGGGAAAGCGAGGAAGGCCACGGCGTCGAGCAGGAAATGCGCGATGACCAGGGGCATCACACGCCCGTACTTCAGGTAGACGGCGGCGAAGATCACCCCCATCAGCGCGTTGCCGATTCCGGGGCCGAACCCCTGATACAGATGGTAGGCCCCGCGCAGCAGCGCGGTGACCAGCACCAGTGCAGCCACCGCCGCCGCTGAACTGCGCAGCTGCGGCCAGATCCGCCGCGCCCGGTCAAAGAGGTAGGCGATCATGATGACCTCCTCCAGCAGTGAGTGGCGCAGTGCCGCCAGCAGCAGCATCGGTGAGGTCCACCAATATTGAGTGACATCAGCTGGGACGATCTGCGCGGTCAGCCCCAGGCTGCGTCCGGCAAAGTACACCCCCAGAGTGCCGAGCCCGATGATGGTGAAGAGACCGGCGCCCAGCGCCCAATCGGCCCCGGGGCGGCGGAAGTCCAACCCCCAGCGGCGGAACGGGTTCCCACCATGGAGGAAGACCAGGTAGAGCACCAGCGCCACCGGTGCCAGGGCGAACAGCGAGTCCAGCACTTGGAAGGTGAAGTCGTAGAACTCTGCCTGTGAGCGGGAGCGCTGGACAGTGGCGGTCTGGTCTGCCAGCGGGGCGATGCTGAGCCGTTCAGCCAGCTGCAGCACCGCGTAGACCCCACTGCGTCCCAAAGACAGGGCCAGCACAATGCCGACCTCCCAGGCGTAGAAGCGGCGTTCAGTGCCGGAGGCTGCGGTCATGGCATGAAGTGTAGAGAACAGAGAAGCCGGCCCGACAATGCGGACCGGCTTCCCACAGGTGTGTTCAGAGGATCAGTGGTCCTCGTCCTGCTCCTTCTTCTCGACCACCAGAGTCTCGGTGGTCAGCACCAGTGCGGCGATGGAGGCGGCGTTCTGCAGTGCGGAACGGGTCACCTTCACCGGGTCAATCACACCCTCGTTGATCAGGTCGCCATAGGCGCCGGTCTTGGCGTTGAACCCGTGGTTGGGCTCCAGTTCAGCGACCTTAGAGGCCACCACGAACCCGTCCTCACCGGCATTCTGCGCAATCCAGCGCAGCGGCTGGATCAGGGCGCGCTTGACGATGCCCACTGCCGCAGCAGCGTCACCGGTCAGGGCGGTGACGTCGGAATCCTCATCCAGCACGGACAGCGCGTTGATCAGTGCGGTGCCGCCGCCTGCGACGATCCCTTCCTCCAGAGCGGCACGGGTGGAGGACACAGCGTCCTCGATCCGGTGCTTGCGCTCCTTAAGCTCCACCTCGGTGGCGGCACCGACGCGGATGACGCTGACGCCGCCGGCCAGTTTGGCCAGCCGCTCCTGCAGCTTCTCGCGGTCCCACTCGGAGTCGCTGGCCTCCACCTGGGACTTGATGACCGCAACGCGGGCGTCGACGTCCTCTTTGGAGCCGGCGCCGTCGACGATGGTGGTCTCATCCTTGGTGACGGTCACGCGCCGTGCAGTGCCCAGATCATCCAGACCCACCTGGTCCAGCTTCAGCCCCAGGTCCTGGGTGATGACGGTGGCACCGGTGAGGGTAGCGATGTCTTCCAGCATGGCCTTGCGGCGGTCGCCAAAGCCGGGAGCCTTCACGGCCACAGCGTTGAGGGTGCCGCGCAGCTTGTTGACCACCAGGGTGGACAGGGCCTCGCCCTCAACGTCCTCGGCGATGATGAACAGCGGCTTCTTGGACTGCAGCACCTTCTCCAGCACCGGGAGGAACTCCTGCATATTGGAGATCTTGCCCTGGTGGATCAGGATCAGCGGATCCTCAAGCACCGCTTCCTGACGCTCGGCGTCAGTGACGAAATGCGGGGAGAGGAACCCCTTGTCGAACTGCATGCCTTCGGTGATGTCGAGGTCCGTGGAGGTGGTCGAGCCTTCTTCGATGGTGATCACACCATCAGCGCCCACAGCGTCGAACGCGCGGGCCAGGAGCTGACCGATCTCATCGTCCTGCGCGGAGATCGCGCCGACGTAGGAGACCTCCTGCTGGCCGTTGAGCTCGCGGGCGTTCTCCTTCAGCCGCCGGGTCACGGCGTCCACCGCAACCTCGATGCCGCGCTTGATCTCACTCGGTGCGGCTCCGGCGGCCACATTGCGCAGCCCTTCCTTCACCAGTGCCTGGGCGAGGACGGTCGCGGTGGTGGTGCCGTCGCCGGCGACGTCGTTGGTCTTGGTGGCAACCTCTTTGGCCAGCTGCGCGCCGAGGTTCTCGTAGGGGTCGTCGAGCTCTACATCACGGGCGATGGTCACACCATCATTGGTGATGGTGGGTGCGCCCCAGGACTTGTCGAGCACCACATTGCGGCCGCGGGGGCCCAGCGTGACCTTGACGGTGTCGGCGAGCTTGTTGATGCCGGTTTCCAGTGCCTTGCGGGCGGCATCATCGTATAGCAGCTCTTTTGCCATAGGTTCTTACTCCTTCAGAAGTCGAGCGGTGGGGTTTATTTCTCGACCTTGGCCAGCACGTCGCGGGCGTTGAGCACCAGGTACTCCTCGCCGCCGACCTTGACCTCGGTGCCGCCGAACTTGGAGTAGATGACCACGTCACCTTCTGCGACGTCGACCGGCAGGCGCTCGCCGGCGTCGGACACCTTGCCCGGGCCTACGGCCACAACTTCACCCTCCTGGGGCTTTTCCTTGGCGGTGTCCGGGATGACCAGACCGGAAGCGGTGGTCTGCTCAGCTTCCAGGGGGCGGACAACAATACGATCCTCGAGGGGCTTGATGGAGACTGACACGTCAGTTCTCTCCTTTGCTGAAGTTGAATCTTCTCTTGGCTGATACCGGGCACGACGACGCCGCGCTCGGTCTTCTTGTTGCTCGCCTTGGGAGTGACCAACCGTCGTCGCGGGAGCCGGAGGTCTCCTTCAGGCTTTGATGGTCTCAGCCGGTTGACGGCCGCCCGAGACTTAGCACCCGAGTACCTCGAGTGCTAAGAGAACTATAGAACGGGCTTTAGCACTCAATCAAGCAGAGTGCTAAGCCGCGTCACGTTCCCGCCTCTGGTGTCTCATGTATCGGCCCCGCCCGGCCCCGCCCGGTCCCGCCCGGCCCTAGGGCCAGGGCCAGCCCCACCCCCAGGTCCAGCCTTGGCTCCCGCCCCACCCTCGGGCGCAGCCCCCGCCCCAGCCCCCTGGGCCGCCCCCTCGTCCTCGCCACCCTCCCCAGAGCGTCTCGGGATGTGGGAAACTCGGCCGGTTTCCCGTGCCATTTCCCACATCTGGAGACGCTCTGCTGCGGAGGACGGACGGCCGGGCTGGCGGGAGGTCACGCGTTATGGCCAGTAAACCGTGGCCGAGTAGACTGGCACCGGCTCGGCACCGAGCCGCCGCGAACGATCCGAGAGGCCCCACTTTGAGCCACATCCATGACGAGGGATACGATCCCTTCGCCCTGGTCGGTCTGACCTACGACGACGTGCTGCTGCTGCCGGGGGAGACCGACGTCCTCCCCTCCAATGCGGATACGTCCACCAGGCTGACCCGCAACATCCAGCTCTCAGCACCTGTGGTCTCAGCCGCGATGGACACTGTCACCGAAGCTCCCATGGCGATAGGCCTGGCACGGCTGGGTGGTATCGGCATCATCCACCGCAATCTCTCCATCGAGGACCAGGCCAAGCAGGTGGACCAGGTCAAGCGCTCCGAATCCGGCATGATCTCCGATCCGGTGACCATCCGCCCGGAGGCCACCATCGCGGAGTTGGACGAGATCTGCGGGCACTACCGGATCTCCGGGCTGCCGGTGGTCGATGAGCGCGGCACGCTGGTCGGCATCATCACCAACCGGGACATCCGCTTCATCCCGGAGGCCGAGTACGCCACCATGACCGTGCGCGAGAAGATGACTCCGGTGCCGCTGGTGACCGCCAAGGAAGGCATCTCCAACGATGAAGTCCTGAGAATCTTCAGTGAGCACCGGATCGAGAAGCTGCCCCTGGTGGACGACGACGGCCGCCTCACCGGGCTGATCACCATCAAAGACTTCGACAAAGCGGACAAATACCCCCAGGCCACCAAGGACGAGGACGGCCGACTGCGGGTCGGGGCCGCCGTGGGATTCTTCGGCGACGGGTACGAACGTGCCATGAGCCTCATCGAAGCTGGTGTCGACGTGCTGGTGGTGGATACCGCCAATGGGCACACCCGCGGGGTGCTGGAGATGATCGCCAAGCTGAAGTCGGACCCCGCTGTCCGCGGCACGGACGTCATCGGCGGCCAGGCCGCCACCCGGCAGGCTGCGGCCGCGCTGGTGGATGCCGGGGCAGATGCCATCAAGGTCGGCGTCGGCCCGGGGTCCATCTGCACCACTCGCGTGGTGGCCGGCGTCGGGGTCCCGCAGGTGACCGCCATCTACGAATCCGCCAAAGCCGCGATCCCCGCCGGTGTGCCGGTGATCGCCGACGGCGGCCTCCAGCACCCCGGAGACATCGGCAAGGCCCTGCTCGCAGGTGCCGACTCCGTCATGCTGGGGTCACTGCTGGCCGGTGCCGCTGAATCGCCGGGGGACCTGGTGTTCTACAACGGCAAGCAGTTCAAGGCCTACCGCGGCATGGGCTCTCTGGGGGCGATGCAATCCCGCGGGAAGAACACCAGCTACTCCAAGGACCGGTACTTCCAGGCCGATGTGCCCAGCGATGAGAAGCTGATCCCCGAAGGGATCGAGGGCCAGGTGCCCTACCGCGGACCGCTCTCCGCTGTGCTGCACCAGCTCACCGGCGGGCTGCGCCAGACCATGTTCTACGTGGGGGCGAACACCATCCCAGAGCTGAAAGCCAAGGGGAAGTTTGTCCGCATCACCACGGCAGGGCTGAAGGAGTCCCACCCGCATGATGTGATGATGACCGTCGAATCCCCCAACTACCGCGGCCGGTAAGGACGTATGACAGTGAATGAGATCCCGATCGGTCTAGCAAAGTCCGGGCGCCGCGCCTGGGCGCTCGACGACGTCAACCTCACCCCCTCGCGCCGCACCCGCAGCCCGCAGGATGTCTCCCTGGACTGGCGGATTGACGCCTACACCTTCTCGATGCCGGTCATCGGGGCTCCAATGGATTCGGTGATGTCACCGGCGACGGCGATCGCGCTGGGGCAGCTCGGCGGTTTGGGTGTGCTGAATCTGGAAGGCCTCTGGACCCGTTATGAGGATCCGGAGCCGGTGCTGCAGGAAATTGCGCACTTGGACGCCAGGGAGATTTCCCCGGCCAACACCCGCCGAATGCAGCAGCTGTACGCGGAGCCGATCAAGGCCGAACTCATCACTGCCCGGCTGGCAGAGATGCGCGAGGCCGGCGTCGTCGTCTCGGGTTCTCTTACCCCGCAGAACACCAAGGAGTTCTACCAGACGGTGGTCGATGCCGGGGTCGACATGTTTGTCATTCGCGGCACCACCGTCTCCGCGGAGCATGTGTCCGAGTCGCAGGACCCGCTGAACCTCAAGGAATTCATCTATGAGCTCGACGTCCCGGTCATCGTCGGCGGGGCAGCCGGTTACACGCCTGCACTGCACCTGATGCGCACCGGCGCAGCCGGCGTGCTGGCGGGGTTCGGCGGCGGGAGCGCGACGACGACGCACCGCGCCTTGGGCATCCGGGTACCGATGGCCACCGCCATCAGTGATATCGCCGCCGCGCGCCGGGACTACTTGGACGAATCCGGCGGACGCTATGTGCACGTCATTGCTGACGGTGGACTGGGTTCCTCCGGGGACATTGTCAAAGCGTTGGCGATGGGCGCTGACGCGGTCATGCTCGGTGCCGCCTTGGCCCGTGCGGAGGATGCCCCCGGTCAGGGTTGGCATTGGGGATTGGAGGCGGTTCACCCGAACTTCCCGCGCGGCCACCGCACGCGGGTAGGCACGGTCGCTTCACTCGAAGAGGTGCTGCTGGGCCCGGGCCACCACACCGACGGATCGTCCAACCTTATGGGCGGGTTGCGGCATGCGATGGCGTCCTGCGGATACGTGGACCTCAAGTCCTTCCAGCGGGTGGACGCCACGGTCTCTCCGGTGGGCCGCGGTCTCCAGATGTAACGATAAAGGCGCCGCACTTTCACCCAAAGATCTGGTTTTAGATGTTATCTTGGTAACATTCGGTGCAGACCGGAAGTCAGTGCGTCTCGGCCAGTAATGGGCTGACCCGCCGCGCGCTGGGGATGATCGTTCCTCACCCTCTGGAGGCTCCATGTCAACGATGTACCAAACCGTCGACCCTTCGACCGGACAGGCCACTGCGGACTACCCGACTGCCAGTGATGCGCAGGTCAGGGAGGCAATCGCGGCCGCGCATCAGGGGTACCGGAGCTGGGCGGCGACCCCGCTGGCGGAACGGATCGCGGTGTTGAACCGAGTCGCGGCCATCTACCGGGAGCGCGCCCACGAGCTGGCCGAGCTGATCACGTTGGAGATGGGCAAGCCCATAAGGCAGGCCAAGGGCGAGATCGCCGTCTCGGCGGAGATCTTTCAGTACTACGCCGATCATGCCGAGGAGTTCTTGGCGCCCCAACAGCTGGCGGTGGAGTCCGGTTCGGCGGAGATCCACCTGCAGCCCACCGGCGTACTGCTGGGCATCATGCCGTGGAACTACCCTCACTACCAGGTGGCGCGCTTCGCCGCCCCGAACCTGGCGCTGGGTAACACGATACTGCTCAAGCACGCCGCCAACTGCCCACAGTCGGCTTTGGCCATCGCAGACATCCTTCGCCAGGCAGGGCTTCCCGACGACGCCTACATCAACATCTTCGCCACCCACGAACAGCTCTCCGAGGTCATCGCCGACCCGCGCGTGCAGGGAGTGTCGCTGACCGGCAGTGAGCGCGCTGGGGCCATCGTGGCAGAGCAGTGCGGCCGCCACCTGAAGAAGGTCGTCCTGGAACTGGGCGGCAGCGACCCTTTCATTGTCCTCGACGCCGAGAACGTCGCAGCCACGGCCAAGCAGGCGGTGGCAGGCCGACTCTCCAACGCCGGCCAAGCCTGCACCTCACCTAAACGACTCATTGTGGTGGATGCTGCCTATGATCAGTTCGTCGACGAGGTTCAGCGACGCCTGGAGCGGGTCACGCTCGGGGACCCGGCCCAGCCGGACACGTCGCTGGGCCCACTGTCCTCCGCCGCAGCCAGAGCCGACGTGATTGACCAGCTCCACGACGCCGTGGCCAATGGTGCGGTGCTGCGGGCTGGGGGCCAGCCGACGAAGGAGGGGTTCTACCTCACTCCGGCGCTGCTGACCGACCTCAACCGCAATTGCCGGCTCTGGCACGAGGAGGCGTTCGGCCCGGTGGTGATGGTGTACAAAGTGGCCGATGCAGACGCGGCGGTGGAGTTGGCCAACGACTCTCCCTATGGCTTGGGGGCAGCGGTTTTCGGCTCTGACCCGACCCAGACGGATCAGGTGGCACAGCAGTTGGAGGCGGGCATGGTCTTCATCAACAGCAACACCGACTCGCAGGCGAACCTGCCCTTCGGGGGTGTCAAACGCTCAGGGTTCGGCCGGGAATTGGGCCCGCTGGGGATCGAGGAGTTCGCCAACAAGAAACTCGTCCGCAGAGTCTGAGGGCAACCCTGGTGGGCGTATGAGACTCTTAGTTTGTGAGAATTCCACCCCGTCGGCCGACGCCCGGGAGATGTACCCAGCATCCGCTGGTGGGGCCAGGGGGTGGGTGTGATCTACGTTGACGATCCCTCCCAGCGCATACCGCCCGGATCCGGGGCCGGTGGGTCGCAAGGTCTCCGGCAGCACATCTACCGCGCCCTGCCGGAGATTGACCGGGCCGAGGCGATTGTGACCCGGCTGCGGGACTCGATGTCTTTAGGCCTGCTCAGAGAAGGTGATCGGCTCCCCAGCGAGGTGGAGATGGCCGAGTCCTTCGGCGTTTCGCCGACAACAGTTCGCGAGGCCCTCTCAGCACTGCGTGCCAAGGGACTCGTCGAGACCCGCCGGGGCCGCAGCGGCGGGACGTTTGTGGTCTCGTTGCCGGCGTCCTCGGTGCCGCTGATGCGCCAGCGGCTGGAGAGTATGAGCGTGGTGGAGCTGCGCGACATGGGTGATCACCGGGCGGCAGTCTCGGCTGCCTCGATCCAGCTGGCTGCCTCACGCGCGGTCGACTCCGACCTCCACGCCATTGAGCGCCTGGTCGAAGCCTTCGACGCCGCAGAAGGGGCCCACGCGCTGGCACGGGCCGACAGCCGGATCTGGTTGGAGATTGCGGTCAGTGCGCAGTCCCGGCGCCTGCTGATCGCCCAGCTGCACCTGCAGCTGGAATCCTCCGAACTGCTGTGGGCCCCGCTGGGGAACCCGCGCAGTAAGGAGATGGTGATGCCCTACTTCACGCACATGATTGAGGCCCTGCACCGGCGCGACCGTGAGTCGGCGGTCAGCGCAGCGGCGCAACGCATTCAGGACGACACCTTCCACATGATTGACCAGAAGCTCACTCTCGCCCTGCATGAGGGCTCAAAGGATGACACTGATGTCCGTTGAAGAAGAAATCCGCGGCTTCGCGCGCGACCTTGCCGCAGACCTGGACCGACTGTTCGACCATCTGAACCGTATCGCTTCCCTGGTGCGGCAACGCCTCGGCGCGGAGAACGCCCATGAGCGGCGTTGGGGACCCTTCCAACCTGATCAGCTGCGCATGATGGAGGCCGAGGCTGACCAGCTCCTGGAGCAGCATCCGCTGGTCTCCGGGGCGGGGATCATCTTCGACCCCGACCGGATTGTCTCCCCTGAGCAGCTCATCCCGTGGCGGGTGCGGGGAGAACGCGGCGCCCCGGAGGCGTACGGCTTTGACTTCGACGAACACTCTCGAGACTACTACGACTTCCTCCAGCTGCCCTGGTTTGCTGAGCCGAAATCGACGGGCGCCCCGAAGCTCACCACCCCCTATGTGGACTTCCTCGGCGTCGACGAGTACATCTTGACCGCTGCGGTGCCATTCGCCGATGAGCACGGCTTCGTCGGCGTCGCCGGTTCTGACATTGAAGTCAACACCCTCGAAAAGGTGATGATGCGCGCGGCGAAGACGGTCTCAGGGCGGTTCGTGCTCCTTGGCGCTCAGGGCCGAATCGTGTGTTCGACGACGGCGCGGTTCCTTCCCGGGGAGTTGCTGGAGCAGAATACCGAGCGTGGCCACCACCTCGAGCTGCCGACGCAGGTGCCCACGCTCAGCCTCTACTGGGAGTGAGGCTGGCCCGAGTTCGGGCCTCATCAAGGAAGGCGTTGAACAGCGCGATCCGGTCCTGTTCAGATCCGGCATCGTCCTCGGGGTGCCACTGGACGCCGAGGATCCACGTATTGTCGATCCGTTCAGTACCCTCCACCACGCCGTCGTCCGCCACGGCGGTCACTCGGAGGCCAGCGCCCAAGGCGTCGACTGCCTGATGGTGGCCGCTGCGGACGGTGAGTCGCTCCCGGCCGAAGATGTTGCGCACCTTGGTCCCCGGAAGCAGAGTCAGCGTCTCATCCAGGAAGCTGGGCTCCCCTTCGGCACCGTGGTGCAGATGCGAGGGCTGAATATCCGGGATGATGGTCCCGCCACAGGCAACGTTTAGTATCTGGGATCCTCGGCAGATGGCCAACAGTGCCGCATCGGTGTCGATGGCCCAGCGCGTGATCGCCAGCTGGCGGGTGTCGGAGACGGGGTCGCGGCCGTATTCGTTGGCGATCTCGCCGCTGTGGCCGTAGAAACTGGGATCAATGTCCCCGCCGCCGAGCATGAGCACTCCGTGGGACCGGTCGAGCAATTCGAAGTCCGGCTCCTCGCTGGTGACATCAATCAGGTGCACGCGCGCTCCCAGGTCCTGCAGGGACTGCAGGGTGACAGTGGTGAACCTGCGCAGCAGTCCGTGGGTCTCCCGGCTCTGCTGCGGCAGGTTCAACTGGGCGACCACCGCGATGTCCACGTCCGCCTCTGCCGGGGCAGGGCGGTCCGGCATGACCTCCGCACGCGTGAGAACCAGGTTGTGGGAGCTCGGCATTATTAGGGGACCTCCTGATGGGTCGGCATGGTGTGGCGGGCGGTGCGCCGCTGATCCTCAGCGGCAGAAACGATCCAGGCAAACAGGGCGTGGTCGCCTGGATGGTGGTGCGCCCGGTCTTCTGGGTGCCACTGTACGGCGATGATCTGATGCTCGGGGTCCTCTAGCGCTTCCACGCAGCCGTCCCCGGCGCGGGACACGACCCGAAGTCCCTCTCCAAGTGCGCCCACCGCCTGATGATGATAACTGGATACGTCAGTACTGGTGGATCCCTGCAGTGCGTGAGACAGTAGCGTCCCTGGTGTGATGGCGACGTCGTGCACCGTGCTGACATGCTGCTGGGGCTCTCTGGGCCAGTGCTGGATCAGCGAGCCTCCGCGTTCCACGTTCCACAGCTGCATCCCACGGCAGATCAGCAGCGCTGGGATTCCCAAGGCCTCCGCGGCGCGGATCGCCCGGGCGTCGGCGTCGTCCTGTCCGGAGTAATCGGAGACGCTCAGGTGGGGGCCGGGCTCTTGCCCGTAGCGACCCGGCGCGATATCTGAACCGCCGGGCAGCACCAGGCCGTCAAGCAGGTCCCAGTCGTGAAAATCCGCGCCAGGAAAGATCATCACCGGCTGACCCCCCGCCCGGACAATGGACTCCAGGACAGCATTGGCCACTACTGACCCGGAGTAGCGCAGCCCGTTGACCGATTCCGACCACATGGCCGGCACGCCGATGCGCGGCCGTCTCGCGTTGGGGACCATGCTCATGAGCGCCTCCCGGTATGGAGGTCCGCCGGGAACGGCAGCTGCGGCATCCACCGGGCCCAGCTCTGTGCAAGCCCTCCGGAATTGATGACACTGCTCAGCGCTCCATCCAGGGCATTCAGCACCTCGAGCCGGTCTTTGGCGACCCCCACACCCCATGCGTTCTGGGTGGGAGCGGTGAAGGCGATCGCAAAATCTGGGTCGTCGCCCAGCGGCACAGTGACCACGTCGTCGTCGACCATCGCGTCGACATTGCCGTCGCGGACTGCGGCAATCATGTCGCCGAAGACGTCGTCGGAGGCGGTGAACGGAACCGGGATGGCACCGGGAAACGTTTGCGCCAGGCGCATATTGGCGCTGCCCGCAATGGCCGCGACCCGCCGCCCGGAGAAGTCCTCTGGTCCGCGCGCGGGGTCTCCGGCGCGGACCAGCACGGACTCATCGAAAATGGCATAGGGCCGAGTGAAGTTCACCTGTTCCTGACGGGAGGGGATGATGCCCTGTCCGCACCACACGGCGTCGGCCTGGTGGCGCTGGACCATGGGGATCATATTGTCCCAAGAGGTCATCACCCACCTCAGTTCCGCACCCAGCTGGTCAGCCACCAGCTGCGCCACCTCAGGCTCGTAGCCGGTGCGGGTGCGGCCGCCGTCGGGGGAGAGGTTGAACAGAGGTGGGGCCTGTGAGTCAATGCAGGCCAGCGTCAGGGTTCGCATCAAGACCCGGTCTCCTTCGGTGCGCCCGGGCTCACGGGATGGCCTGCCAGTACTGCTTGTACTCCCATTCGGTCACGGCCCCGCAGTAGCGAGCCCATTCGTCGGTCTTGAGCTCCAAGTACAATGCGGCCAGGTCTTCGGGCAGCGTGCTCTGGATGTAGTCGTCGGCCTTGAAAGCATCCAGGGCGTCCCCCAGCGTCATCGGCAGGTTCTGGCCGGAGGACCCGGGAGCGGGGGGCGCAATCCGGTTGCCGATACCGTCGGCCATGGCCGCCAGTAGTAGCGAATGGGAGAGGTACGGGTTGACGGAGGCGTCAGGTATGCGCATTTCGGCGCGGCCGTTGGCAGAGATGCGCACCGAGCTGGCCCGGTCGTCGAGTCCCCAGTCGGCCCGTGCGGGGGCGAACTGCCCCGGATCCCAGAACCGCTTATAGGAGTTCACGGTGCTGGACATCACCAGCATCATGCCTGGGGCGTGCTTGAGGATGCCTCCGATGGCCCAGCGGCCCAGCTGCGACATGTGCAGCTCCTCCACCCCGTCGATCACGAAGGCATTGTTGCCTTCGGTGTCCCATAGGCTGATGTTGTGGTGGCAGCCATTTCCCATGGAGCCGAGGTACGGCTTGGGCATGAAGCTGGCCTCCACATCAAATTCGCGGGCGACCTGTGAGCAGATCTGGCGATAGGTCACCAACCGGTCGGAGGTGAGCTCGGCGTCGTCGAAGTTCCAGTTGCATTCAATCTGGCCTTGATCCTCGTAGTCGGTCTCGATCATGTCGAAACCCAGCGCGGTGGCGTACTCCTGGATCCGCTTGTAGATCGGCCGCATCCCCTCCAGGTTTTCCACCTGGTAGGCGGGGGAGTGCCCGGGAATGAGCACCGGCTCAATGGATTTTCCGTACCATGTCATCTCCGGCTCAGTCCCGGATTTCATGGTGAGCCCGAAGGTGTCCTTCATCAGCTGGTGGGTGCGCATCAGGTGCGCGCGGGAGTCGGTGCCCAGGGGCCGTCCACCGACTTCCGGCAGGTGCGGAGGCTCATAGGTAGTGCAGAACATGCGCCCCACTTCCCGGTCCCAGGGGTACCTCTGGAACGTGTCCGGCAACGGCAGCGCCACAAACTCTTTGGCGCCGATTCCACCGATCAGATTGCCGAAGATATCGTTTTGCAGGTCGGAGATCGCCGTGCGGTGAAAATTGATGCCGCGCTCCAGATTTCGCACCACGTGCTTGGCGGGCACCATCTTGGCAACGGTGCGGGATTTCAGTGTGGGGATCGTGTAATAGATGTACTTTACCCCTGAGCGTGCAATCTCCTCCGTGATCCGATCCACCGTTTCCTCAGTGAGGTTCGCGCTCTGGTGCCGGTGGAAAGCGTCGCGGTCAGTCAGCGCTGTGTGCGCCCGGTGCTGGTAGAGGCTGGTAAGGCTCTGGCCTGCGGTCCGGGTGGCCTCGTGCAGCTGGTCAATCAGGGGCTCACGGCCGGTCGGGAGATCGGTGTCAATGTTGGTGGTGGTCATGATTTTTCCCATCTCGATGGTTGAACTGCTCAGGTGGTGGTCAGCTGCAGGGGGCTCAGGAGGTCGGAGAGCGGATGTCCTAGGTGTGGGCGCAGCTCCATCAGCCGCGCTGGCGGCAAAGCGATTGTCACCAGGCCCACCACGTAACCTTCCCGGGTGTAGGCGATGGCGACTCCCGCCTCCGGGGTCTCCAGGCTGCCTTCGAGGACCTCGGTGGCGGTGCCGAAGTGAGGTACGCCGAGCCCTTGAACCCGGGTGCCGAAGACGTCGCTCCAGAAACTTGGTATTGAGGCGTACGGTGGTGGGACCTGTCCACCGGTGAGCCCCGCGACCAGGCTGCGGGCAGCGGTCTTCGCGGTGTCAATCGCGCCCTGCCAGTGTTCGACCCGTCGCGGGACTCCACCGGTCCACGGGTCGGGGTAGCGGGCAATGTCCCCAACCGCCACCGCGTGCTGCGCGCCGCGAACGCGCAGGTGTTCGTCAACCAGTACGCCGTCGGAGAGGTCGAGGCTATTGCCGTAGAGCCATTCGGCGTTCGGCAGCGACCCGACTGCTTCCACCACTATTTCTGCCTCCAGCTTGGTGCCATCGTCGAGTCGTGCTCCGCTGACCTGGTTGAGCCGGTCAGGGAAGTGGGCCAGAAACTCGACGACGCCGCGGCCTGCGTGGATCTGCAACCCCCGCCGGGTGAGCCAGTGGCGCATGGCCGTAGCCACGGTGGCTCCCAGCGCCCGGTGCATGGGACCGTGGGAGCCTTCCACTAGCTGCACGTCGCAGCCGAGACTGAGAGCGCTCGCAGCCACTTCGCAACCGATGAAGCCGCAGCCGATGACCAGCACTTTCGTTCCAGGCCGCAGCTGCTGCCGCAGAGCCAGCGCATCCTCGAGCGTCCGCACCACGTAACGCCCACTGGTGGGCCCCGGCACCGCCAGACGGCGGGGACGGATGCCCGTGGCGACCACGAGCCCGTCGTAACTCAGGCGCTCCCCGGTGGAGAGGGTGACGCGCTGTCCTGCAAGGTTGCACGCTGCTACCGACTGTCCAAGGCGGAACGTGAAAGATGCAGCTGAGGCGCGTTGCCGAAGAAGCACAGCGGAGAGTGCTTCTTCGGGGTGCTGTTGAGAACTCAGGACCTCTTTGGACAGCGGCGGCCGGTTATAGGGCGGGTGGGCCTCGTCGCCAATGAGGACCACCTCGTCGTGCCAGCCCGCGCTGCGTATCTGCTCAGCGGTGCGCAGCCCCGCCATCGATGCTCCGACGACGACGATGCGGCGCCCGCGACCTTGATAGCTCACCTCAGATCACTGCTCACCTTTGAGGAAAATCGCCTGAACGGGGCAGACGTCCATGGCGTCTTCTATGTATTCCAGATCGGAGTCCGGGAAGTCCTCCTTATACTGGAGCACGCCCTCGGCGTCGAGCCAGAAGTTTTCCGGTGCCGCGATAGCGCACTGTCCGTGGTTGTCGCAGATGTTCCTATCGACCCAGACCTTCATGCGAGTTGTCCTTTCCAGAGGGTTGGCAGCTGTTCGGGGTGGCACGGTGGGCAAGGGGTCAGCCTGAATTCGCTGTAACGGTGGCGCGCTTGTCGAACGCGATGTTCAGCCGGACGGGTCCGGTGTTGCCGGAGTCGGGCATCCATTCGTCGCCGCCTGCAACAATGCGGAGATTCGTCAGGCGCGTGGCCAGCGCCGGCAGGGCGGCCTGCATATCGGAGCGAGCAACAAAGTGACCCAGACAGTGGTGAATTCCGCCGCCGAAAGCGTAGTGCGGTTTGCGATCGGCCTCCAGGTTGATCCGGGTCGGGTCCGTGAACACTTTTGGGTCAGTCCCGGATGCATAGGTGAACATGTGGACCGTGTCGCCCGGGCAGAAAGTGAGATCCTTGTGCTGGAAGGTCTCCACCACCTCGCGGGTGACCCATCGGGTGGTGGGGTTGACTCTCAGTGACTCCTCCACTGCAGGGGCTGCCAGCTCCTGCGGGCGTTCGGCCAGCAGCTCCCACTGGTGCGGTTGGCGGATGAATGACTGGATCGCCAGGCCCAGCTGATTCCGTGTGGTGTCCATGCCTCCGAAGATCAGCAGGACCAGGAGGTTCTGCAGCTGGGCATCGCTGAGGCTGTCGCCGTCACGGTTGGCGTCCACCAGTCGCGTGACAAAGTCGTCTTTGGGGTTCTGTTGCCGGTCGGAGATCAGCTGGTCGGCATACCGGTGCAGCTCTTCTAGTGCGGCATCAATCGCGCCAATCTCTTCCTTGATGTTCACGCCCAGTGCGGCACCGACGGTGGACGCCAACCGGTTGATGGTGGGCCACTCCTTCTCATCAATGCCGAGCATGATGCACAGCACGCGGGTGGCGAACGGCGCGGCGAACCCCTCGACGAACTCGACCTCCCCATTGTCGATCCATTGGTCGATCAGCTCGTGGGCCAGCTCGTCGAACCGACCCCCCAGTGCCTTGATCTTGCGCGGAGAGAACGCCGGGTTCGCCAAGCGTCTGATCCGATGATGGTCCTCCCCTTCGAGGACGAGAAGGTTCTTGGCCCACCAATCGTGGAAGAGACCGTCGTGGACACCGTGGTGCTGAGGCCATCTGGCTGAGCCCTGGATCATGCGGGGACTTTTCATCAGTGTGGAGACGTCCTCGTAGGAGAGGACGGCGATGCCGTAATTGGTCCGCGCAAACCAGTGTGCATCGCGGGCGTCCCGGACGGCCTCCGAGGCCATGGCGAAGTCCGAAGCTGAAATGTCCAGGTACGGGACGGTGTCGGTTGTGGTCGGCATGCCGGTTCTCCCTCATCAGGGTTGTCGTTATGAGTGATAGCTCCTGAGCCACTGTTTCTGCGAGTCCAGCCGTTGTGTAACCTGCATCACTCCATGTGAGCAGAAATACTAACAGAAATAGATGTTTTGGCAAGTGCGCCTCAGACGCCGTCTTGCCGACCCTTCCGATGAGAATTTCTCCACTTGGTACTCGGCCAGCCGGGTCATTTCTTGGTGGGAACCACAGAAGGCGCGGACTATCTACAACACTGTCGGCAAATTCGTTACGAAAACGTGACCTCAATCACACCGGACAGGCTTTAGTGTTTTATCAACCAAACACAGAGGTTTTGGTGATTCTCATCTTGATCACGCCGCTAGGACCATGGGTAAGTGGCGTGCCATTCGGCGACGGAGGTCACACTCATGGAGTTCCTTGGTGAAGTCATCATTTACATAATGATGATCTCTCTTCTGATCGGAGCGGGAGCGCATATAGTCCGCCCCAGTTCCCAGCTTGGACTGGAATTCAAAGAAGGCATTCTGATGATGGGTCATATATTTATACCCATCGCGGGCATTATGACGCTCATTCCCGTTATTGTTCCTGCGATCAATGCTGTCGTTGCGCCCGTATATTCGGCGATGCATTCGGATGCAGCGATCGCCACCAGCACCTTCATTCCTAGTGACCTCGGCGCCTATCACTTGGCATACGAGGTAGCCGACGGACACGGAGCGTGGATTCTGGCCTTTACGGTTAGTCTGACGGCAGGGGCAACGATCGCCTTCTGCATTCCGGTGGGTCTGTCCATCCTGGAGCGGCGGGACCATAAGTACCTAGCGCTCGGTGTCATGTCAGGCTTCTTGGCCATCCCATTTGCTTCGCTGTTTATGGCCATTATTCTGCTCCAGAGCGGTGTTCCGCTGCGCGAGGGAGTCGAGGCGACAGGCCCCGGGACGCGCCCCTTTGATCTCAGTTATGGGGAGGTTTTGCTGAACCTGATACCGCTGGTGATCATGATGGGCCTGCTCTCTTTGGCGCTACGGTTCTTCACCCAGAAAATGATTGCCGCGTTCCTGTACTTCGGGCGATTCCTGCAAATCGTGACAACGGCTGCTGTGGCACTCTCTGTGGCTGAATACTTCACCGGAGCGTTCTCGGCGATCTTCGGTGGCTGGCCCCTGGCGCCATTCATTGCTGATGCTGAGGATCAGTTCCGCGCCTTGGAGATTGTTGGTTACATCGCCGTCATGCTTGCCGGGGCATTCCCCCTCATTTACATGATTCGGAAGTTGCTGGCGGCTCCGCTGCAGGTGGCCGGCCGCAGAATCGGCATCTCTGAAGCCGGGATTGCAGGGTTCCTGGCGACTATGGCCAATGCGGTGGCACTGTTCCAATTGGTTCGTCTCATGCCTCCGAAGGACAAAGTGTTGACCATTGCTTTCATGGTCTGCGCGGCATTCGCCGTGGGGGACTATCTCGCCTTCACCGCTACGTTCCAGCCGAACATGATTGTCACCATGGTGATCGGCAAGCTGGCCGGCGGACTCTTGGCCGTGGGCTTCGCGTTCTGGCTGGCCTTGCCATACGCGCGCCGCCTCGAAATGCAGGACCGCGCAGATGGTCTAATCGACGAAAATGGCATCGGGGTCACTGTGCCCGACGAAGCTCCTGAGCCAGCCACCGTGGCAGCAGATGTCGCGCCTGTGGGCCGTGGGAAAGAGTGGGGTCAAGTCCCGGATGCAAAGGACATCTGAGACCCGCGAGCCAAGATCGGCGCCACCTGTCGGGGCCTGAGTCTGCGGATTCAGGGCCCCGACGGGTCAAGACGCTGATTGGCTTTGCCGCGTAAGTCGATTCCAGTGCCGCTGAAGGTGAACGATGTCCCGACACACCCCCGCGCCAAAAAAGAGAAGGCGGAATCTAGTGGTCGTTGCAACAGCCTGAGTTTCAGGAGTTGCATTGGACTACACCGAAGAGCCACGTAGGCAGGTGCGCCGCTATACCCCGGAGGATCGACTGGGATATCAGCAGCTGGTAGGTCAGGGGTTGAGCGTGCGGCAGGCGGCTGCGCAGCTGGGCTTTGCAGCATCGACCGCAGCGAAGTGGTTGCACTGGGAGACCGCAGAGTCCTCCTCGAAGACTCCAGCGCCGATGGGCTGCCCCCCGCATCCAGGACGTGACCGATACCATCAGCTGCGCGAGGCCGGGTCCAGCCTCGCTGCTGCGGCTGCGGCAGTCGGGGTCACCCGGCGAGCTGGCCATAAATGGGATAGACAACTACGCGACTCAGGTGAGACCGCGCCGCTGCGGCCGAGTCCTCGGCAGGTGGAGTATAACCAGGCCATGGATACCATGAGGCTGATCAGCCACGCTCCCCAGATCTCGTCCCGGTTTCTGTCGGTGCTGGAGCGAGAACGGATCAAAGATCTGCAACAGTCTGGGGCTTCGCTGCGGATGATCGCAGCGGAGTTAGGCCGATCGGCGTCGACGATCAGCCGAGAGCTCACCCGCAACAGTGACCGGTATGGCCGGTATCTTCCTTACGGGGCTCAGCGACTGGCTGTGACCCGGAGAGCGCGTCCGAAGCAGCCCAAACTCCTGGAGGCTTCCCCGTTGCGTGATTGGGTCCAGTCCAAGCTGGAGTTGCAGTGGTCACCGGCACAGATCAGTGCCACCCTGGTCAAGGAGTTCCCTGATCAGTTGGAGATGCGTGTGAGCCACGAGACGGTCTACCAAGCCCTGTACTTCCAAGCCCGCGGCGGGCTGAAAAAAGAAGTACAGGCCGCCTTGCGTACCGGCAGAGCCCGCCGGAAACCCCGGGGCCAGCAACGTCGGCCCCGCCAGTTAGGCCAGGAGATGATCATGATCAGTGATCGTCCTGCCGAGGTCAACGACCGGGCGGTGCCTGGCCATTGGGAAGGTGATCTGATCATGGGTGCTGGGAACCGCTCAGCGATCGCCACTCTGGTCGAACGCAAGAGCCGGTTCCTGATGCTCTGCTACCTGCCCGAGGATCACACCGCAGCAGGGGGTGTCAATTAGTTTGTGTACCGGGTCACTCATGAAAGGACGTGATGGTGACTGTGATTGATGCACATTCGAATTCGGGAGCGGCTGCTGAGCTTGTCGAGCAGCTGAAGAACTCCGGCGCTCTGGAT
>NZ_VAWA01000029.1:1731-15358 GCF_005771565.1 Nesterenkonia sphaerica | reverse complement strand
GATCACAACGTGTCGGGGAACTACACCTAGTAGGGTGGCCCGAACGCTAAGACACCATCGGAAGGCAGTAGCACCATCAGCACCCGCAGAATCTTCGCCAGCACGGCAGCCATTGCAGCCCTCGGCCTGGCGGCGTGCAGCGCCCCTGACAGCGAACCGGCCGCCGAAGTGACGCCAGCGTCCACCACCAGCGCAGAAGGCCCAGAGTCAGCAGGCGGCAGCCCAGAGCAGGGCAGCGACGCGCAGCCAGACGGCGACTCCGAAGGTTCGGAGCACACACACTGGACATATGACGATGACCGCGGCTGGCATGAGGAAGAAATCAAGCCAGCCCCACACGCTGACGCGCTATCGGTTGAACCATGCCCCTACCATGAGGAAGTGAACGAGGTAGACGGCAGCCGTTCTGATCAGTTCGATAAAGCTCTAGAGCTCGGCTGTGAAACGGGGATCCACGGCGAAATCAATTTCACCCAGCCACTTGACCCGGCCGAAAAGGGCACCGGTGTTTACAGCCTGACCAGCCCGGACCATGCCCTCTCGGTAGCAGACATGTGCGACCAGGGATATATCGAAGAAGAAGTATGCGAGTCGGGACAGTTTGCACCATAGTGCGACCGTGACGGCCGAAGGGCACACAAAAACTCTCCGCCCAGCGTCAGTAATCCGACGTTGGACGGGGCATATTCATGTTCAGCCGGCGCCTATTGGCGGGATACTAGGCCCAGTAGCTAGTGCTTAATCCGTGTTTGCGCTGGTCAGACGCCATTCACCGGTTCCGTGTCACAAAACAGCTCACAGAGCCTCCGAAATCGTGGCAAAGTCCGGTCTCCATAGCCTCAAGCGAGCGGGAGGGTTTCTACATCAAGAAGCGCAAACGTGGTCGGCATCAGTAGCCGCCACTGGAGATCCTACTTCCGGCATGTGGGCGGCTCCTGGCACGGAGGCCTTTGGTCCTGAATGGCTTACGTGGCGCCCCAAGCGTGCCATCCTCACCGAACTAAACCTCAAGCCCAGCCTCAGCCTCCCAGGGGTGAACGCGCCACCTTTGGAACTACTAACCGACGTCCAACCAAACCTTCACCCTTGATGCCACGTCGACTTCGATGGGTTGCCAGAGAAGCTAAGGAACTATGTATGAACACCGAGAACACCGCCACACCAGATTCGACCCGCCAGAATGCCGCGGACGGCCACCGCCCCGGCAAACGACCTCCGTTCCCCAGACTCCCGCTGTCACTCTCGGCCACGGGGTTCGCAGTCCTCTTGTCTATGGAGCCCTAGCTGAACTTCTGACAGTAGGTCTCTTAAATAAGCGCCCGGACCTCGCCGCATATCCTGAGGCGGTGGCGGGTTGGGCGACAGCTGAAGCTCAAGCCACGCTCGTTATGCGCCACTTGGAGCAGGTCGGCACCTTCCATCCCGAAACGGGGGAACCGAGGGGTTCAACATTGAACTGGCTCCGAAACTTCGAACGGCTAGCAGCGAAGCATCGCCAGACGCTAGGACTGGACCCACGCAGTGAGGCGGAACTCACCCGTGAGCGCGCCGCCGCGATGACACTTGGGGGTGAAGCTTGAATCCCTCGCTCTGCAGGGCGGGCACGCGCTCAACGCCTCGGAGCCAGAACGACCACCTTACACACCTGGCGCGTCCCCTGGCCACCGCGCTGCGTGACCGCGCCTTAGAGCTTCCCGAGGATCAGGAGACTCGCGCTGAGTACCATCACGACCCGACTTATCGAAACTGCACCGGGGACGGTGAAACTTCAGAATCCAGTTGGCACAAATGATCACATCGTGACCGCAGTCCGCATGATCATCACCGAGCTTATGGCCCGTCCCGAAGTAGACAAAGGGAGCATCACCGTCCCGAATGGCCGCTTGCCAAAACGAAACTACTCCTCTATAGGACCGCGGAGAGTCGGCCAGGGTTTACCGTCACGTCGGGGTTAGGTCCCAAATGCACGTCACTCATCACGTATACAAGGTAGGAGCCGGAGCGCAACATAAGGGCGGGCTTCGCCCTCAAGTACGTACAGGGATAGGATCGCTGCGGGGGTTCGCGTCGCAGGTTCGCGGAGGAAGATGGACCCAGCCCGTTTGAGTGTGAGGAAAAGAATGTCGAGGCTATCGGACCTTCTGCGCACTGCCAAGCAGCTTGACCCGCAGCTCGGTGAGGACCTTGAAGCCGAGATTCGGCCGTTGCAGAGGCGCCTGCAGTTCGGTCTGAATTTCGAGAAACATGCACCTGAGGCAGTTGAGCTGACGGGGCACAAGATCCGCAAAGGCAGCAAGGTACGAGTCCTTCCCCCAAGAGGATCAACTGCGCGCGGAGACCAGCGCATCTGGCGAGTCGATGCTGTCAGCGGAGGGTTCGCCGAGATTTCGACGCCGAACGGCGAGAAGACCGAGACCGCCACTGTCGATCTCGACGACCTGATCCTCGTCGCAGAATTCCGCGACAGGGTCTACCCAGGACTCCGACCGGACGGCACGGTCCAGCGAGGCGGCGAGAAGCCGTTCCACACCGTCATAAACGGCGAGAATTACCACGTGTTGGAGCAACTGACATTTACGCATGAGAATTCCGTGGACGCGATCTACATCGACCCCTCCGTACAACACCGGCGCGCGTGACTGGAAGTACAACAACGACTATGTCGAGGGAGATGACCTCTACCGGCACTCTAAATGGCTAGCATTTATGGAACGCAGGCTGAAGCTCGCTCGGGAACTGCTAAACCCTGATGACTCCGTTCTCATCGTCACGATTGATGAAAAGGAGTACCTGCGACTCGGACTGCTCCTGGAGCAGACGTTCCCCGAGGCAGAGACCCAGATGATCACGAGCGTGATCAAACCGGGCGGAACGTCTCGCACGGACCGATTCTCGCGTGTCGAGGAGTTCGTCTTTGTAACCTTCTTCGGGTCGGCCCGAGTCCAGCGAAACACAGACAACATGCTCTTCGATGCCGCGCAGGATTCATCTCGGAACATCGCAGAATCTGACTTTTGGGAAGGCATGGTCAGGCGTGGGATTGGGGTAATTCGAGCCCAGCGTCCGAAGCAGTTCTACCCCATAATCATTGACCCATCGGTACCCAAAATAGTGGGCCCTGGCGAGGCACTCGCGCTCTCTCAATCCCGAGACTCTTACGTCAGTCCGGAGGGCATGGAAGTGGCTTGGCCGATCAAAGATGACGGTACAGAAGGCTTCTGGCAACTCTCCCCTCAGGGTTTGAATGCCGCTACAAAGCGAGGGACCGTCCGCGTCGCTGGTCGAAACCAAAAGACGGGCCAGTGGCGCGTTCAGTACATGAAGGCAGGCAAGGCTAAGAGGGTCGTAGAGGGCGAGGTAGCCACGCTCGGCAAGGACGCACAAGGCGCGTGGGTGCTAGACCCGACTCAGATGCGCGTCACGACGCTGCCCACACCTCGCTCGGTATGGCACAGAAAGTCCCATGACGCCAGTGCTAACGGTGCGGGTCTCCTCAACGGATTGCTGCCAAAGAGGAAGTTTCCCTTCCCTAAGGCGCTCTACGCAGTCGAGGACGTTTTGCGCTTCTTTGTCAAGGAAAAGCCCAATGCTGTGGTGCTAGATTTCTTCTCTGGCTCGGGCACTACTGCTCACGCAGTCATGCGTTTGAATAAGCAGGATGGCGGGATTCGCCAGTGTATCTCTGTGACGAATAACGAGGTCTCTGCTGAGGAACAGATCCGACTTCGTATGGAGACCTTGCGCCCCGGCGACCCGGAATGGGAGAAACTTGGCATCTGCGAGTACGTTACTAAGCCACGCATACGCGCCGCGATTACGGGAATAACGCCACACGGTGAACCCATAAAGGGTGACTACAAGTTCGTCGATGAGTTCCCGATGTCCGAGGGTTTCGATGAGAACGCAGCGTTCTTTACCCTCACGTATGAATCCCCTTGGCGTGTGAGTACGGGCCGTGCGTTTGCCGCGATCGCTCCGATGCTTTGGCTCCGAGCCGGCGCAGTAGGAAGGCGGATTGACACGATCCACGATGGGTGGGAAGTTGCCGATAGTTACGGCGTCATCAACGATCTGGACAAGGCCTCTGGATTCATCGCAGCACTCAAGGAAGCCGAGAAGATCCGAGTCGCGTACATCGTGACAGACGACGAGGGGCGATACCAGCAGATCGCGAATGAGCTTCCTGGGATTGACACTGTACGCCTCTATGAGGACTATCTCCGCAACTGTGAAAGCACCGTGTGAAGTCTCAGGAGATCGGTGACGGTTCTGTATCAGGACATCGGTGACAGTTCCAAGGGTCGTGGTGGTGACACTTCTCGGGATCAGATGGGTGGATGCCGAAGCCCAATGATCCTGTTGATCCCCGTATTCGCCTATCGATCTTCTGGGTGAAGACCTCATCGGTGACGGCTTCACCAAAGATCCGCGTATATGCGGATTCGAGTACCTCCCACAGCAGCCGTGACCTGGTGCCCTTCAGCACTAGGCTTGAACGGCTCCGGCCCGGCCTTGTGAAGTCTCAGGAGATCGGTGACGGTTCTGTATCAGGACATCGGTGACAGTTCCAAGGGTCGTGGTGGTGACACTTCTCGGGATCAGATGGGTGGATGCCGAAGCCCAATGATCCTGTTGATCCCCGTATTCGCCTATCGATCTCGCAGTGGCCCGATGACGCTCCTCGGGGCTCGGTGTCCAGCTTCTGCGCGGAGCATGGGATCTCTAGGAAGTCGTTCTACAAGATCCTGAACCAGGCTCGGGAGCATGGTGCAGCCGCGGCGCTTCAGCCGCGCTCTCGTCGCCCGAAGTCCAGTCCCACCAAGCTGGATGATCAGCTCAAACACCAGGCGCTGCAGGTCCGGGCGGCCTTGGCGTCCTCGGGGCTGGATCATGGTCCGATCAGTGTGTTCGAGAAGATGCGATCCCTGGGCCTGACCCCGCCGGCGGTGGCCTCGCTGGCCAGGATTTTCCGTCAGGCCGGGGTGGCCGAAGTGCAGCCGCGGAAGCGGCCCCGGGCGGCGTACCGGCGGTTTGTCTACCCGGCGCCGAACTGCTGCTGGCAGCTCGATGCCGCCGAATACGTGCTCACTGGTGGGCGCAAGGCGGTGATCTTCCAGCTCCAGGATGACCACTCCCGACTCGCGGTAGCTTCCCACGTCGCTACCGGCGAAACCGCCGAGGCGGCCCTGGCGGTGGTGCAGAAAGGCATCGATGAGCATGGGGTCCCACAAAAACTGCTCACCGATAACGGTGCAGCATTGAATCCCTCCCGCCGCGGAGCAGTCGGGCAGCTATTCACCTACCTCACCAGCCTCGGCGTGGAGCCGATCACCGGCAAGCCGGGAAAGCCCACCACCCAGGGCAAGAACGAACGGTTCCACCAGACCCTGTTCCGCTTCCTCGACGCCCAGCCGCTGGCAGCCAGCATCGACCAGCTGCAGCAGCAGGTGGATGCCTTCGACCTGATCTACAACACCCAGCGTCCCCACCAAGGGCTACCGGGCCGGATCACTCCCGCCGCGGCCTGGGCCGCCACACCAGTAGTGGACCCGCCACGCCCAGCACCGGCACCAGTAGAACCCCAGGCACCTGCTACCGCTACTGCTGCGGTCGTTGAAAGGCCGGAGTCTCTGCCTCTAGGCCCGGACAGCGGATGGGCCGGCGATGAGATCAGGAAGGTCAACAAAGTCGGACAGGTCCACGTCAAAGGGATCCGCTACCAAATCAGCAACGCCCTTGCCCGCCAGTACGTCCATGTTCTCTGGGACCAGGAGACCATCATCTTCGTCGACAACAACGGCGAGGTCCTCATCGAACACCCCTGGCCGCCAAAGACCACCGGCCACATCAGCAACCGAGGACAACGCAAACCGGCTCCCCGCCGACGCACACCAGGACTGTCACCCATGTCTTGATACATCAACTGTTACCGATGTCCTGATGCAGAAGTGTTACCGCTCTCCTGAGACATCACAGCTCCGGCCCGGCCTGGTGGAATCAGTGCGGCCTTCTTCAGCAAGTTCAAGATCGAAGGTCAGTTGGTTGGCATTGATCTTCTCCCGCCCAGCGGTTTCCAGAGCCGCTAATGCTGCAGGATCATGGGCTGATCCGAGGTGTTCGATCACATGGCGTTGACCATGACGGTAGGACACGATCTGGACTGCGGTGGCCCCTGAAGCTGTCTTCACCCGCCGAATCCGCATCCCACCAGCATAATTCTTAGTGCGGTACGCACTAACCCTCACCCCCGGANTAATTCTTAGTGCGGTACGCACTAACCCTCACCCCCGGAAACACAAGGAAGCACAGGCCCTCGACCTCGAAAATCAGAGACCATGAGCCAAGTCAGGTCAGCTCAGAGAATCCAGACCAGAATGATGATGATCGCAATGATGGTCAAAAGACCGCCACCGATGTAAATTCCGCCACCGCGCATTTGAATACTCCTTCTTTCTTTGGGTGCTATGTGAAAGCTATTGACGTCATCTCGCTAGGCTGCTGCACGCGTGATTCCGCGCAGCACAAACAGCGCGAGCACCACAATGATGATCGAGAGGATCACGCTGCCGACGATGCTGATGATCTCCGTCAGGAGCCACCACGCCAGCCACAGGAACACGATTGTGAGCAGAATCGTAATAGCAATTGAGAGTGCGTTTCTAGCCATAGCTCCACACTACGAGGGCGGCGCTGGACGTTTGCTGTATAGACGCACGATACGCAGTGTGAATCCACTAAAAAAGCGGCGGAAAGTGTCGAGATCTCCACTTTCCGCCGCTTTAATCAGCTTTTATTGGGTGGTGAGTCATGACGCCGCGGACGGCGCGGCATCCTAGTCCTCGGCCTCTGCCAGGGCCTCGACGTCGTCGAGGGTGGCGTGCGGGGTGTTCTCCGGAATTTCTCCGTTCAGCCGCAGCCCGGTCTCCACGTCGAACAGGTGGACATGGTCAGGATGGGGGTGGATGTAGACCGTCTCGCCCTTGGCGGGAGGTCGGCGGCCGCCCACGCGCACAATAAGCGGCTGGAAAGTGTGCACGTCCTGCGGTGTTCCGTAGATGAAGGCATCGGCGCCGAGTTCCTCAAGCACGTCGACCACCATCTTGATGCCGCTGGCATCGCTGGAGACTTCCATGTCCTCAGGGCGTATTCCGAGAATGACTTCGGACTTGCTGTGCAGGTCCACCCCTGGCACGGTGAGGCGCTCGTTGCCCAGCAGCACCTGACCGTCCTCCACCTTGACCTTGAACAGGCTCATCGCCGGTGAGCCGATGAACCCGGCCACGAAGACGTTGGCCGGAGAGTCGTAGAGGTTGCGGGGACTGTCCACCTGCTGCAGGACCCCGTCCTTCAGCACGCAGACACGGTCTCCCATGGTCATGGCCTCCACTTGATCGTGGGTGACGTAGACCGTGGTGGTCTTCAGCTCCCGGGTCAGGGCCGCGATCTGGGTTCGGGTCTGGACCCGCAGCTTCGCGTCCAGGTTGGACAGCGGCTCATCCATGAGGAAGACCTTGGGGCTGCGGACAATCGCCCGGCCCATGGCCACCCGCTGCCGTTGCCCGCCCGAGAGCGCCTTCGGCTTCCGATCCAGGTATGCCTCCAGATCCAGGATCTTCGCGGCCTCCCGTACGCGTTTTGCGCGCTCGTCTTTGGAGACTCCGGCGATCTTGAGGGCGAAACCCATATTCTCTGCCACTGACATGTGGGGGTACAGTGCATAGTTTTGGAAAACCATGGCAATATCCCTGTCCTTGGGGGAGACGTGGGAGACGTCCTCGCCGCCAATGAGGATGCGGCCCTCATTGACTTCTTCCAGTCCCGCCAGCATTCGCAGTGCGGTGGACTTGCCGCAGCCGGAGGGCCCCACCAGGACCAGAAATTCCCCGTCGGCCACCTCCAAGTTCAATTGGTTGATGGCTGGCCGCGCCCCTGGCGTATAGATGCGGCTGGATTGGTCATAGGTCACTGAGGCCATAGTGGGTCCCTTTCACGGGCAGGTACGTGCCCGACGATCCGTAGTGAAGGTGTGCTGCCCGGCAAGCCGAAAGTGTGTTGCGTCTCACACGGGCAACAAGATCACACCACACTTTGACCCCTAAGTCCATCCGTGAGGAGTCCATCTGTGAAGCCGAACGCCCACCGTGTCCCCAGATGTTCTAAGGGCCGGCCCCAAGAATCAGCGAAGCCCCCTGCTGTTCAGTGCAGGGGGCTTCGGCAGGGGTGTGCGGCTGGGGTCTAGTGCCCGTCGCCGTCGGCGTCGTAGTGGGCGGCCCCTCCGCCCCAGGTATCAGGGCCGTGCTCAAGGTGGTCAAGCACGGTGGCGTCAAAGCCGTCGGGCAGGAGGTCGCGGTACTCCTCCAAGGTCCCGTCCACCACAGTGGCGTTGAAGGTCTCCTCGGTGCCGTCGACTGCGACAGTCACTTCCTGAAGGGAGCCGGGGCCGGTGTCGATCGCCGAGACAATGAACTCCTCGTCATGCTCGAGGTTGACCGCCTCCCCCGGCTCCAGAGTCAGGTCAAAGCTGTCTCCGGCGACCTCAAGGGAGACCTCCGCGGGCCCCGCAGCGGCGGAGTTGGTGTGGGAAGCAAGGCCCAGCAGCCGCGCAGCGCCGCCTTCCTCGCCTGCGACCAGCACCATATGGCGCAGGGCTACATCCTCAGCATCGAACATGGTTCCGTCCGAGCCGGAGTACACATGGGTGGTCGCCTGATAGTTGATGGCTGAACAGCCAGTGGCGCCGAGAGCGCCGACCAGCACAGCTGCCGCAGCTGCACGACGGGCCGGGGAGGTGTACTTCACCGCGGGAACTCCTTCAGACGATGGTGCGCGAACCGATGGAGACCAGACTACTCGATCGCGTCGCAGTTCTACTTTGTGTAGAAGAAATATTGCGCGGCGAACTCTAATACTCCCGGCAGAACAGGCCATCACGACACGCCGGTGACCCCCTGGCGTGATAAACTTGTCGACGGGAAAGGGGAATAATTACATGAATTTTGAAGTCGGCGAGACTGTCGTTTACCCGCACCACGGTGCAGCCACCATTGAAGAGGTGGAGATGCGAACTTTCAAGGGCGAGGAAAAGACGTACCTCACTCTGCGGGTCTCCGAAGGGGATCTGACCATCAAAGTCCCTGCTGACAACGTCGACCTGGTGGGCGTTCGTGACGTAGTGGATGAAGAGGGACTGCAGAAGGTGTTCGGCCTGCTGAGGGCGGAGCACACTGAGGAGCCGACCAACTGGTCACGCCGGTACAAGGCCAATGTGGAGAAGCTGGCCTCCGGCTCTATTCATAAGCTCGCCGAGGTCGTGCGTGATCTCTGGCGGCGGGAAAACGATCGAGGCCTCTCAGCCGGCGAGAAGCGCATGCTCTCCCAGGCCCGCCGCATCCTGGTTTCGGAGCTGCGTCTGGCTAAGGACCTTGAGGAGCAGGACGCAGAGAACATGCTCGACGACGTCCTCCGGGACGCTGCACCTGCCCCTGCCTGATCGACGCCGCTGAGCAACGAGAATTCCATAAATGACACAACGCCCGGATGACGCCGTGCCCTCTGGCACGGGACGTCGCCGGGCGTTGATCATTGTGGCGGCGGGCTCGGGGACGCGCCTGGGCATGGGCACACCCAAAGCGGCGGTCACCCTGACAGGCAGAACAGTGCTCGAGCATGCCTTGGACGCTGTCACCGCGACGCTGCAGCTGGACGTACTAGTGCTCGTGCTCCCCGGCGATGCTCAGGTGCAGCACCAGCTGGCTGCAGCCGGCGCACGCGCCGCTCAGCGCTGCGGAGTCGATATCCGCACGGTGTCCGGCGGGGAAACGCGCACCGAGTCGGTCAGTGCCGGGGTCCGCGCGGTGCAGCAGTACGCCCAGCAGCAGTCCTGGACCGGTGCGGTGCACGTCCTGATCCATGATGCTGCCCGAGCGCTGACACCGCCAGAGGTCTTTCACCGCGTGCTTACGGCACTGGATTCGGGCGCACAGAGCGTGGTCCCGGTGGTGCCGCTGGCGGACACGATCAAGCGTGTCGGCCCCTCGGCGCATGTCCGGCAGACCGTGCCGCGGGAAGACCTCAAGGCAGCACAGACCCCTCAGGGTTTTGCGCTGGAGCTGCTGGAGCGGGCCTACTCCCGGTCAGCGCAGCTGACGCCTGAAGAGTCTGCCGCGCTGACCGACGAGGCCGTGATTGTGGAGAACCTGGGAGAGCAGGTGGCGGTGGTGGGCGGTCATCCCCATGCCCTGAAGATCACCACCAGCACCGATCTCGTCATTGCTCGCGCGCTGCTGGCCGAAAACGGCACCGATCATGGTGCGGCGCCTGAACAGGCTGCCGGTGCAGGGTCTGAGGTCCACGCTGTGCCTGTCCCGAGAGTAGGCATCGGGCACGATATTCATGCCTTCGCCGCCGCAGAGGAAGCCACCGAACTGTGGCTGGCTGGACTCCACTGGCCGGGAGAACGGGGACTGGCCGGCCATTCCGACGCCGATCCGGTGGCCCACGCCGCCTGCGCGGCATTGTTCTCCGCAGCCGGGATGGGCGACCTCGGAACACACTTCGGCGCCGACACCCTCGGTACCAGCCGAGCCGAGTACCGGGGAGCCAGCGGCACCGCACTGCTGGCCGAGGCTGCGCGAATCGTGAGAAGTGCTGGCTACCAGATCGGCAGCGTCTCAGTTCAGTTCATCGCAGCCCGACCCAAGTTCGCCGCCCGGCGGGAGGAGGCCCAGCAGGTGCTCAGCCGTGCCGCCGGTGCACCCGTGGCGGTCTCGGCCACGACATCCGACGGACTCGGCTTCCCCGGTCGCGGTGAAGGAATCATGGCGACAGCCACCGCCGTGCTGTACTGACTACAGCGGATTTCTGCCCCTGAGCCGGTAAGGTATGGCCCGTGACCCTGAGACTCTACGACACCAGAACCGCGCAGGTGCGCGACTTCCAGCCCCTGGAACCAGGGAAGGTGTCCCTCTACTACTGCGGTGCCACGGTCCAGGGGAACCCTCATGTCGGTCATGTCCGGTCAGCGGTGGCGTTCGACATTCTCATTCGGTGGTTGGAGGCGTCTGGGTACGACGTCTTAAGCGTGCGGAACGTCACCGACATCGATGACAAGATTCTTGAAAAATCCTCCGCCTCCTTTGCCGAAGACTTCCAGCCCAGTCCCGACTATCCGGCGCAGGAGCCGTGGTTCGCGCTGGCCTATCGGTTCGAGCAGGCCTTTCACCAGGCTTACGATGCGCTGGGGGTCCTCCGGCCTCGCTACGAACCTCGGGCCACGGGACACATCACGGAGATGCACGCGCTGATCCAGCGGCTAGTCGATTCCGGACATGCCTATCCGGCCACGGACGGCTCCGGCGATGTCTATTTCGACGTCCGGTCCTGGGCAGCCTACGGTGAGCTGACCCGGCAGAACCTCGAGCAGATGCAGGATGCCCCTGATGCCGATCCGCGCGGGAAGCGCGACCCGCGCGACTTCGCGCTGTGGAAGGGACACAAGTCCGGGGAGCCGGAAACCGCAGCCTGGGACTCCCCCTGGGGCCCAGGCCGCCCGGGGTGGCATCTGGAGTGCTCGGCTATGGCCACCAAGTACCTCGGGGAAGACTTCGACATCCACGGCGGGGGTCTGGACCTGCGCTTTCCCCACCACGAGAACGAGCTCGCACAGTCTGCCGCCGCCGGTCACGGGTTCGCCCAGTTCTGGCTGCACAACGGCATGGTCACCTTCGAAGGCGAGAAGATGTCGAAGTCGTTGGGCAACACCATCTCCCCGGAGGAGATGCTCGCCGAAGCGCGGCCCAAAGCCGTCCGCTACTTCTTGGGCCAGGCGCACTACCGGTCCCAGCTGGTGTACAAACCCGGGTCCCTCCAGGAAGCTGAAGCAGCTCTGGAGCGTATTGAGCAGTTCATTGCCCGCGCCCATCCTGATTCGACAGTGGACTCACGTCAGGGGGTCCCTCCAGCGTTTCAGCAGGCCATGGATGATGACCTGAATGTGCCTGCGGCGCTGGCGGTCCTGCATGAAACGGTGCGCGCGGGCAATACCGCGTTGGACAATGAGGACGACGACGCCGCCCAGGCGCTGGGGAGCCAAGCAGCTGAGATGCTCCGGATACTGGGTATCAGCGAGGTGCCTGAACCCCAGACGGCAGGAGGACCCGGTGATGCCGCGCTCGGTCAGTTGGTCGAGAAGATGCTCAGCAGCCGTGCCGAGGCGAAGGCCGCCAAGGACTTCGCTCGGGCCGACGCCATCAGAGATCAGCTGGCTTCCGCAGGAGTGCATATCGAGGACACCCCGCAGGGTACGCAGTGGTCCGTCAAGAGTGGAGGGTGACCATGCCAAGAGATTCCCGACCCAAAACCTCCGCAGTGCGGAAAGAGCGCAAAGGTCCTACCAAGGGCACAGGCGGCCAGGGCAAGCGGCGCCTCCAGGGCAAAGGCCCGACCCCCAAGGCTGAGGATCGCGTGTACCACAAGGCTCACCGGCAGAAGCAGCTGGCCGACAGAGCCGCCGCCAAGCGCCCCTCCAATCGAGCACGCACCTCCGGCTCCGGATACGGCGCCGATGACGTGGTCGCCGGCAGGAACTCTGTGGTGGAAGCATTGGCCGAACACGTACCGGCCAAACAGCTGCTCATTGCTCGTGATATCGATACAGACGGACGTGTCAGAGAATCCCTCCAGCACTGCGCGACCCAGGGTATCAGCGTCAAGGAGGTCACCCGGCGTCAGCTCGACACCGCGACGGGAGAGGCCGTTCATCAGGGAATCGCGCTGGTGCTCGAACCCTACAACTACGCCGACGCCACCGACCTCACCGAGGTCCTCATCGAGGCTTCCGCCAAGGGGCACATCGGGCACCCACCTTTGCTGGTGGCGTGTGACTCCATTACCGATCCGCGCAACTTGGGCGCCATACTGCGCGCCTCGGCTGCCTTCGGTGCTGACGGCGTCGTCATCCCAGAACGGCGCAGCGCAGGGGTCACGGCCACCGTGTGGAAGACCTCTGCCGGGGCCGCAGCCCGCATCCCGGTGGCCAAGGCGAAGAATCTGACCCAGACGCTCAAGGAGGCTCAGCAGCAGGGCTACTTTGTGGCTGGGCTCGACGGCGAGGGCGAGATGAACCTGCCGAATCTCAACCTTGCGGACCAACCGCTGCTGCTGGTTGTCGGCTCGGAGGGCCGTGGGCTGTCTCGGCTGGTGCGCGAGACCTGCGACGCCATCGTCTCGATTCCCATTGCCGCCACCACCGAATCCCTCAATGCCTCTATGGCGGTCGGCATCAGCCTCTATGAAGTTTCCACTCTCCGGCAGGGGGTCCGGCAGCAGTGAACGATCATCCCCGCATCCGGGGGGAGGAGCAGCCCGGCTTCCTGGACATTCTTGGCAACTGGTTGGCGAACCAATCGTGGTTTCCCACGCCGCCCAGAGGCCGAGCCGCCCTGACACGAGTCGGTGGTCTGCGGCTGCCCACTCCCGAAGGTGATGCCGACTCGCAGCTGGTATTGGAGCTGCACCTCTTTGAGGTTGCTCGGACTGAGGGCACCCGGGAGCCTGCTGCGCACGTCTCCGTGCCTATCGCGCTGCGCTCGAGACCCTCCGCTCTGGCAGGCAAGGCTGCCTTTATCGG
>NZ_VAWA01000029.1:0-1716 GCF_005771565.1 Nesterenkonia sphaerica | reverse complement strand
CCTTTATCGGAAAACTCACTGCACAGGACGGCAACGAGTGGTGGGTCTATGATGGCGCCCGAGACCGCGCCTTCCTGGCCGCAGTCTTGGAGATGGCCCGCCGGCAGCAGGGCAGCCGGAATGGCCGCTCCAGGGGGCGCGCCTACGCTGGTTTCGATCAGTGGGACGCCTTCACCTTGGAGGTCCGCCGCCAGCCCGCCGAGCCAATTCTGCCGCAAAGCACCCGGACTCTGGTCCAGCCCAGCGGCATCGACGACGCGGCCTGGCACCAGATGGTGACCCTGGACTTTCCCCGGCGCCCGGCCCCCCGGCGGGATATTCTCCTGGAAACCATCCACACTCTGACCGCTGCGCACTCCACGGCTGTATCGCGAGTGCTCGGCACCGTGACTGGCGCGTGGGAGGACCGGGGGTTCAGTGACCAATGGAGCAGCGCGGAGTGGGTGAGCGCGGACTTGGTGGTCATTCGGGAGGCGGGTGCCGAAGCGCCAGAGGCGTGGGGCGCTGCCCGAGATGCGCTCCGGGCCGGAAGCCCCTTCACCTCAAGCGCGCGGATGTTGGGCCATCTCTTGGGCAACTTCCACGCTGACCTCGCGGGCTCCTTCGGCGCCTACCCGCAGACGCAGGACCAGCTGAAAGCCGCCGCCGTAGACGCTCAGCATGCCCTGCTCGCTCAGTGGCACCGGGTGCGGGAGGAGTTTGACGAAGAGGAAGCGGCAGATCTCAGTGAAGTCATTGAGCTGATCAGCATGCAGCTGCGGGATGCTGATGAGCCGCTGCTGCTCCAACGGATTCATGGACAACTGAGCTTGGCTCAGTTTCATCAGCTGACCGAGGACCGGTGGGTGGTCAGCGAAGCGGGAGGATTCCTGGAACATGCTCCAGGATTCCGTGATGTCACGACTGCGCTGATGTCCTTGGCGCACCTGGTTATGGAAGTGGCCAGCGACCTGCCTCCAGCCGACGTGGAGGCTTCGAAGGAAACCGACCGCGGCGATGAAGTCTCCGGTGAGCCTGCAGCTGCCGGCAGTGTCGAGACTTCTTCAGCACCGGTGAATTTCGGGCAGTGGTACGAGGAGGCATCCGCGAAGTTCCTCGAAGGGTACCGGGCCTCCGACGCTGACAGCGCAGCAGTGGATTCAGTCTTCTTCCGCGCAGCAATGCTGACGGCGGCACTCGAGCTGTTTTCGCGTTGGGAAGGTCGGTGGGTTTTCCGCCCGTCCATGCTGCTGCAGGCCGAAAACTAGCGGATTTTCCGCCGAGTTTACATTCTCCGGAAGCTGGTGCTAGAGTAACTATCCGCGCTTCGTTGCGAAGGGAATTCACCCAGAGTCGAAGTGCGCACCCGGGCCGTTAGGTCCAATCCTCCATCCAAACGGAAGCGACACGCTGAGTTGACACTCAGGAATCGGGTCCGGTAAGATTGAAAAGTTGCTCCGGAGCGATCCAGAGGGAAGTTTCTTCTGGTGGTGCCGGGGTGTTTGTAGCTTGAGAACTCAATAGTGTGCCAAGTTTGTTGAAAACCAATTATTTGTATTGGTTATCGTCGCAGGTCTGTCACCCCCGTGATGGATATCTGCGACATTAGCCATGGATTATCCAACAGCGTTGGTAAATATGGTCCCGTGAGGCTCTGTTTTTCCGGCAGGGTGGGACCGTTGAACTGCGTTGTTGTTTCTCTATTATTTTTTTGATGGAGAGTTTGATCCTGGCTCA
>NZ_VAWA01000028.1 GCF_005771565.1 Nesterenkonia sphaerica | reverse complement strand
TGGACCAAACATTTATCAGACACGCTCTAGTGTTGAGGGTACGGGCTATGCTGCGGCGGCCCCGTCCCGAGGGGGCAGCAGAAAGCCACCGGCTTACGGCGGGGTCATTGGTGGTCGACACGAATGCGCGCGAAGTCTGGCTTGACGAGAGCCGCGTGGAGTTGACCCGGACGGAGTTCGAGCTGCTCCTGGCGCTGATCACTCAACCCGGAACCGCAAAGTCACGCCGTGAACTGATTACCCAAGTCTGGGGTGATGAGTGGCTAGGAGATGAGCATTTGGTCGATGTGCACATCGGCAATCTCCGGCGCAAGATACATGACGACCCCGCTGACCCTCGCTTCATCCATACCGTGCGCGGCGTCGGATACAAGTTACGGTCGGTGCAATGAAGCCTGACCGGCAACCGTGGGGTGCCAGGCTCGGGGTCCGGATACTCCTTGCTGCAGTTCTCGTCCTTGGCGTAGGGGCTCTGACAGCTTGGGCCGTGGCCCTTGCCGTAGGACCAGCCATCTTCCACGAGCACATGCTTATGGTTGAGACGTCCGACCCGGACCCAGAGGTGGTGAAGCACGCTGAGGAGGCCTTCGACGCATCGTGGCAGCTCTCCCTCTTATTAGCACTGATTGCCGCTTGCCTAGCGTCCGTACTGGTCAGTGTCGTCCTCGCCCGCCGCATAACAGCCACTCTGAACAAGGTGCGCAGCGCAGCGATCCGAGTGGCACACGGCGATTACGGTGCTCGAGTGCCCGAAGGCGCCATGGGCGCAGAGTTCACCGAGATGATTTCCGCATTCAACCGCATGGCGTCAGAACTCGACGAGACAGAACACACTCGAAAGCAGCTTCTGTCTGACTTGGCTCATGAGATGAGAACACCTGTCGCCACTGTCGATGGCTATCTGGAGGCGATGCTCGACGGAGTGGCAGCAGCCGACTCAGAAACCTTGACCATGCTTCGCGAGCAGACCGATCGGCTGAAGCGCCTCTCGGCAGACGTGTCGCTGGTGAGCTCTGCCGAAGAACACCGATTGAGCATGGAGACCCACGTCATCTCGGTCGCCGACCTCATCAGCGTCGCGCAGGGTCAAGCCCGCAGCTCCTACGCCGCACAAGACGTCGCTCTGCAGATTGTCCAGGAATCCGATGGTGCCCGGGTCCTCGGGGACCGGGATCGACTTTCGCAAGTGCTGACGAATCTGCTCGATAATGCCCTGCGGCACACGGAGCCGGGCGATCAGGTGATCCTTCGAGCCGGGAGCGACTCGGAGACGGTTTTCCTGAGCGTTGAAGACACTGGTCACGGCGTGGCCTCAGAACACCTTTCGCACCTGTTCGAACGGTTTTACCGGGTGGACACAGCCCGTGATCGTGCCCACGGCGGTTCCGGTATTGGGCTGGCGATCGTGCGCTCTATCGTTGAGGCACATGGCGGCAATGTCAGGGTCAAAAGCGGAGGTCTAGGGCACGGTGCTCTCTTCACAGTGGGCTTACCGCGCCATAACTGAAGCTCAGCGCTGATCAGCTATCTCTAGGATCTGACGAAGGTTCAATAAAGATTCGGTCAAGGGCCCATCTTTGGGTCCGCCCAGGCGGGGCACGTGGTTAGCCTAGAGGGTTGCGGGAAATGATCGCGCACACCGAAGACCACATTCTGACTCAGGGGGAAGCGAGATTGCCACCTCCGAGCGTGTCCTCCCACAAACACAGCGCCAGGCCCAACCTGGGACGTCTCGCCGCACTGGACGCAGCACGTGGCCTCGCCGTGGCGGGTATGGTGGTCGTCAATGTCGGGCCTCGCGGTGGCGACAGCCTGGTCGAGATGCTCTACCGCCTTCCTTACGGACGGGCGTCGTTATTGTTCATGCTCTTAGGCGGGATCGGATTCTCCCTCCTGTCCCGGCGGGCCCGGAGCGGTGAAAGTCCTATACCCGTGGGCTCTATCCTCTGGCGGGCAGTGGTGCTGTTCGTGGGCGGACTGTTGCTTCAAGCAGTGGACCACGGCGTGTCAGTGATTTTGGTGACCTACGCCGTCCTGTTCACAGCGGCGCTGCCGCTCACCAGAGCTCCCGCACAGGCCCTGCTTGTCCTTGCCGGGCTCAGCGCCTCGCTGGGGCCCATATTGTGGCTCGCGGTTCAGGAAGGCACGGACAAGGCTTTTGACCGGGATCCACTCTCAGCCACTGATTCTCCTGGGGAACTCCTGGCCGGCACTTTCGTCACGGGTCCCTATCCAGTCGCAGTATGGGTGGCCCCGTTCCTCCTCGGGATGTGGCTTGGACGGCAGGACCTGACCCGTCGAATCCTTAGCACCCGACTCATCCTGTGGGGCGCGGTCAGCGCCATCGGAGCACGGACCATCTCCTTAACACTCATCGCCTACATGGGTGAGCCCACCAGTCATCTGGTGTGGCAACGACTGATCAGCTCCGTGGCTCATTCTCAGATGCCGCTATGGCTGGTCGAAGGCACCGGCGCGGCCATCTTCGTGCTGGGACTATGTCTGAAGATTGCTGACCGCGGCACCCAAGGCTCGTTGGATCCCCTGGTGAAGCTGGGGCAGTTGGCATTCACCGCCTACGTGGGTCATCTCTTGATTCTCGCCGTCGCGGTCCGGCCAGGGCCCGCGGACGTTCCAGAAGGGCTTGTGGCCAGCATCCTGATCATTGCCCTGCTGACAGCCTTTTCGCTCATCTGGCGTCGGCTGGTTAGCCGCGGGCCGCTGGAGATGCTTCTGAGGCCGCCACGGGTGCGAAGGTCAGGCCAGTGAGCACCGACACAACCGCATCAAGCGAGAGTTTAAGTTTTCTAAAGATCCTCTGAAGAACCCACTTCTGGCACGACTGGCCGCCTCCACCTCATGTCTACTTGAGGCGAACCAGCTTTAAGGAGATCAAGACATGAAGACGAAACTCAGTGCTGTAGCCGTCAGCGTGTTTGCCGCATCTGTCGCACTCACCGCGTGCGGAGAGCCAAATCAGGACACCGAGGAACCTGCCGAGGATCCCGCTGCACAGGACGAACAAGCTGAGACTGCGAATGGCGATTTCAACGATGCCGACGTCGAGTACGCCTCCGGGATGATCGTTCATCACGAGCAGGCGGTGGAAATGTCGGACATCTTGCTGCAGACCGATGACGCCGATCCTGAGGTCTCGGCTTTAGCGGAAGACATCCGAGCCGCTCAGCAGCCCGAGATTGAACAGATGGAATCATGGCTGGAAGCCTGGGGTCATGAGCCCGAGGGTGACGGCGACCACGGTGGCATGATGGAGGACGACGATCATGGCATGATGGGCGATGGTGGGCACGACGGCATGATGAGCGAGGAAGACCTCGACAATCTTGCGTCAGCAGAGGGAGACGAAGCGTCCCGCCTGTTCCTAGACCAAATGATCATCCACCACGAAGGTGCCGTGACTATGGCAGAGGGCCACCTCGAAGCGGGACAGAACCCGGAGGCCCTTGAACTCTCAGAGAACGTCATCGCTGATCAGAATGCAGAGATCGAAGAGATGGAAGAATTGCGCGATAGCCTCTAACCATCACCAGTTCTTCCCAAGAACTCGTCGAACTACTCAGCACCCAGGAGAACCCCCACCATGACTCGGGCCAGCCACACCAGACGATTCAGCGCGACCGCCGCCGCGCTGGCAGCGATGGTGTTTCTTGCGGCATGTTCATCGGAAGACCCTTCAACCACTTCTGGGGGGCAGTGACACCGGGCTGTCAGCCTCCGGGTTGGAGGACGCCTCCGGACGTGAGCTTGTCGAAGAACTGGAAAGCCTGCCACTGGAGGAGCGCCCCACAGACTTTGTCGCATCCGTTGAGACAGAAGAAGTCGTGATGATCGAGGAGGACGGCAACGAATCATCGGTGCCCCTGCCCGAGGACGAGTTCTACCTCTCGGTAGCACCCTATGTGGACCAGACCCACGACTGCTTCTTCCACAGCTTGACCACATGCGTGGGCGAGATGGGGAACGAAGAACTGGAGGTGACTGTCGTCGACGAAGACACCGGAGAGGCCTTGTTCGATGAGACCGTTCAAACACACGACAACGGGTTCTTCGGACTGTGGCTTCCTCGCGATTTAGACGCCGAACTCACCATTGAACACGATGGCCTGACATCGACGGCACCGATCTCGACCGGTGAGGGCGACCCGACCTGCCTCACCACCTCGCAGCTCATGTGACTCAGGGTCTGCTGTGCGTCGCCTCGGCAATGAGGCAACTGGCATCAGAGCTGACTCAACCGTCTTTGCTCTGACGACGTGGTCCCGGGGTTTCTTGACTCTACCTATGGCGCACAATCTCTCGTGTGCGCGCCGGTATGAAGAGTGTGTGAAGTTCAGATCCGGATGGTTGTCCTCGTCACAACTGCTCAGTAGCGTCGAAAGGGTCCGGGGTCATCCGGCGCCGGTAGGCCTATGAAGAAGCACAGCGATGACGCACGAAACCACCACCCTCAATAATCGAAACACACCCCAATGGCACAACTGATATTCCCGTTCAGGAGCTGGCCGACTGTATCGCGGCCTGTTTCGAATGCGCACAGGCCTGCACCGCTTGTGCTGAGGCCTGCTTAGCCGAAGAGATGGTCACCGACCTGCGCGACTGCATCCGCCTCAATGTTGACTGTGCAGACCTTTGCGCGACGACTGGCAACATCCTTAGTCGCCGCACCGGGCAGGACCTCACCACGGTCAAGGCAGCGCTTGAAGCATGCAGGACCGCATGCGCAGAATGCGCCGCCGAATGCGAAAAGCACGCGGACATGCATGAGCACTGCCGCGTCTGCGCCGAGGCCTGCCGGCGCTGTGAGCAAGCCTGCACCGATCTCCTCTCGGCGATCAGCTAAAACTCACGGGTTCGCCCAGCGTGTGCAACCACGAAAGAGCGGGCCCGGTCGTGCTGGTCCGAGCGATTATTCGCGAACAGTGGTCGGCTGCGGCCCTCGGCGTTCGCTGGCATCATCACGCCCCCAGCTCACTAAGCAGTAAGCCTGGGTGCTCCCTGTTTTTTCTGTTAGGCATAGGCCATGACTTCCTCGAGCGGGGACCTCTCTTGCAGAAGGTGGCGGAAGAGCCTCTCCCGGCACTCGTCGACTCCAGCCAGCCGCATGCCAGGGGAGGGGTGTTTCGGTGAAAGTTCCGAGGTGAGAACTTTTGTTCTACATCTTGTAGAATTCATGGAGACGTAAGATGTCTCTCGACTGTTGAGCTGGGGGGTTGTGTGCACGATACGAAGTTCGGGCCGACCTCCGGTAGTGAAAACAGCAGTCCTGCTGCTCGTGGCGTGATCATCAGCTTTGTGGCAGTTGCTTCCACAGCCGTCGCCCACTGCCTGGCGGTCTCCAGTGCACCGACTCTTGGCGCTGTTCTCTTCGGCTTTGCGGTCTTGATTTCGTTTTGCATCGTGCTGTCTTTCGCCCCGCGTACTCGGCGACGCCTCGTTGCTGAGATTCTAACCGTACAGATGTTCCTGCACGGGCTTTTTTGCCTCTCAGCGGGAACTGAGACTGTCGGGCATCTACAGACTTTGCTGACTAATACCGACTGCTCGGCACTTCTGGCGCATGGTGGCGCCCTGCTTGTCACCTATGGGGCAATTCGCCGTGCTGACGAGCTGGTCGAGGCGCTACACACCTTGCTGAATCTCTCTGGCCGAGATGTACCAGAGTTTGCCGTGACTATCTTCCCGGTGCGTGTCCCTCTCATCAAAGACGTGTGGACACCCACCGCAACTCGTCCAAGCAACGGGCCCGGCTCTCTGCGCGGCCCGCCCACTCTTGTCGGCTAACACTCAGGCGGCACTGTCCTGCGTGCTGCCACCTGGAACCAAATAATTCCGAAATGGCTCTGCATGTGCTAGGCAGGCTCGATGGAGCCCCTCGACAGCGCCGTGAGGTTAACGAGAACGTGACATTTCGTGGCCGCTGAGGCCTTAGTCTCGACGTCGAACCTGGGAGCTGGCTACTACATCGACGGTGTGCTGGATGAGTCCAGAATGACTTCAATGATGCCGTAGCTCCTAGTGCTGCGTAAGAGACCGTCCTCTTTGTCACAAAAACCTGCGGGCCTGGGGGACTACGGATGCCGTCGCCGACCCCAATGGGGGTATCACGCGGTCAGTGACCCGGAAATGTTCCAAGCTCCGCAGAAACCTCACCATCACTCTGAGCTTGCGGCTCCAGTCCGTGGAGGCTCCGCGTGAGGAGAACTCAGCTCTATATCTGCACGACAAGCGAGACGACCATGAAAGCTGCATCAGCCAAAGGAAACTTTATGCCCCTCGACCCTTCTTCTGGCCGTCGACCTAAAGGCCGTACCGTCGCTGCCATCGCCATGGCATCCACTGCGTTTTTGCTAAGCGCTTGCGGTTCTGACAGTGATGATCTTGCCCAGCGGGCCTCCAACGACGGCACCAACTATGTGGCTGGCGACGGCTCCGTCGAGGAGGTGGCCCCGGAGAGCCGCGGTGAGTCGGTGGAGTTCGAGTCCACGCTCTTCGACGGCACCGACATCACCCCCGAGACCTTCCAGGGTGAGGTCAGCGTCATCAATTTCTGGTACGCCGCCTGCGCGCCCTGCCGGGTGGAGGCTCCTGATCTGCAGGAGATTCACGAGGAGTTCGAACCAGAGGGCGTGCAGTTCTTCGGTGTGAACACCCGTGACACTCAGCCCACCGCCGAAGCCTTTGAACGCACCTTCGGCGTCACCTACCCCTCTATGGAGGACCGCAGCGGCCAGGTCATCATGGCGATGACCGAGTATGCTCACCCCTCGGCAGTGCCGACCACCCTGGTGCTGGACCGCGACGGTCGGGTCTCGGCCCGCGTGGTGGGCATCGTTGAGCCGGGCACCCTGCGCGCACTGATCGACACTGTGCTGGAAGAAGATTCTGACACGGACACGGCCGCAGCAGACACCGTCCTGGCGCCTGAAGCATGACTCCGGTGCTGATGGCGAACCCCTTCGCTGAGATCATCTTCGATTCTTCGTTTCTGCTGGCTGCGCCGATTGCGCTGCTGGCTGGTCTGGTCTCCTTCCTTTCACCGTGTGTGCTGCCCTTGGTCCCGGGCTATCTGGGCTACGTCACCGGGCTCTCCGGTACGGCGCTGCACGAGCGTGCGAAGTCCCGCATGGTGCTCGGGGCCACCCTGTTCGTCCTTGGGTTCTCGGTGATCTTTGTGCTCATCGGAGCCGTGTTCACCTACGCCACTGCTTGGTTGCGGTTCGAAGGCGCGTGGGTGGTCCAAGTTTTGGGCATCGTCGTGGTGTTCATGGGCCTGATTTTTATGGGTGCCTTCGGCTTCTTCCAGCGTGAGCGCAAGATTACCCGGCGGCCACCGGATGGGCTCTTGGGTGCCCCTGTTCTTGGTGCGACTTTCGGCATCGGCTGGGCCCCCTGTATGGGTCCTACTCTGGCTGCTGTTCTGGCTCTGGTCTATGGCACTGATCCGGCCCGCGGGGCGCTGCTGGTGTTCATCTACTGTCTGGGGCTGGGGGTGCCGTTCATCTTGATCAGCCTGGGGCTGCAGCGCGGGATGCGGGCCCTGGACTTCTTCAAGCGCCACAAAGCAGCCGTGATGCGCACCGGTGGGGGCGTGCTGATCGGTGTGGGGCTGCTGATGGTCACCGGCATCTGGAACCGGTGGGTGTTTGCGCTGCAGGACTGGTTCGCCAACGAGATTGTGATGCCGATCTGATGACAAAGCCATCAACCCCTCAAGAAACAGAGGATATGGGTAATCAACCAGCCGAGCCCTCAGCTCACCAGGATAATGCTCGCGAAGATGCGATGAACGCTGCCCAGGGCACCGAGAAGAACCGCACCGGGAAGTCCACGGCTAAGCGGGATTACACGGCCCCGGCTCTGGGCTTTACTGAGATGCTGCGCTGGGGGTGGACCCAGCTGACCTCGATGCGCACCGCGCTGATGCTGCTGCTTCTGTTGGCGGTGGGTNGCACCGCGCTGATGCTGCTGCTTCTGTTGGCGGTGGGTGCGGTGCCGGGTTCGATCTTCCCGCAGCGGGTCCAGGATGCTTTTGCGGTCCAGACCTGGATGGAGGATAACCCGACCCTGGGCCCGATCCTGGACTTCCTCCAGATGTTCGACGTCTACTCCTCGGTCTGGTTCTCGGCGATCTACCTGCTGCTGTTCATCTCGCTGATCGGCTGCATTATTCCGCGTGCCCGCAAGCACTGGCAGCAGATGCGCTCAGCCCCGCCGCGGACTCCTCGGCGGCTGCAGCGGCTGCCTGAATACGGGGCACTTGAACTCGACGACGATGGGCCCGGCCCCGATCAGGCGCTTGAGGATGCCGCGAAGATTATGCGGCGTCGTCGGTATCGGGTTGAAGTCCGTCCCGATGAGGCCGGCGGCGGCTCCCTCGGTGCGGAGAAAGGTTATCTCCGTGAAGTCGGCAATATCCTTTTCCACGTCTCGCTGGTGGGGGTGCTGATCTTTGTGGCGCTGGGCGCGATGTTCAGCTATCGGGGTCAGAAGATCATTGTTGAGGACGAGGGCTTCGTCAACGCCCTGGTCGCCTACGACAACTTCTATCCCGGCACCTGGTTCAGCGAGGATCAGCTGGACCCGTTCTCCATCCAGCTCAACGATTTTGAGCGTGCTTTCGACAGGCAGCTCACAGCTGAAGGAGAGGCCGGAGCGGACTGGGGCAATGCGCTGGACTTCACTGCGTGGGTAACCGTCCAGGAAGACATCGATGCTGAGCCTGTGGAGACGACATTGAAAGTCAACGCCCCGTTGTCCTTCGGCGGGGCAAACGTCTTCCTGGTGGGCAATGGCTACGCCCCGGTGGTCACCGTGCGCGACGGCGAGGGTGAGGTGGCTTTGTCTGGGCCGGTGATCACCCGCCCAGATGATGGTGTCTACACCTCCAGGATGGTGGTCAAGGCTCCCGATGCTGATCCTGAGCAGCTGGGGTTCGTGGGTCTGTTTCTGCCCACCGCAGTAGATGGTGGAGATGGTATGGCGGTTTCAGCTGACCCTGAACTGGGTAACCCGGAGCTGCACCTGAACGCCTATTCCGGTGACCTCGGGCTTGACGATGGGACACCGCAGAACGTCTATGTGTTGGAGACTGACGAGCTTGATGTGCTGAACTCCCGGGAGGTTGAGGCCGGCGGGGTGGTGTTGGGGCCGGGGGAGACTCATGAGCTTCCTGACGGGTTGGGCACGTTGGAATTTGAGGATGTCCAGGACTACATCGCCATCGACATCACCTATAACCCGGGCGAGACCGCGATCCTGGTGTTCGCGCTGACGGCCACCGCAGGACTAGTCATCAGCCTGTATCTGCGCCGTCGTCGTGCCTGGGTGACTGCAGAGATCACCGAAACCGGCCGCACGTTGGTGCGTTACGGGCTGCTCTCCAGGGGAGAGGACTTCGGTCTCCGCGACGAGAACATCGCTCTGCGAGCCCAGTTCGAGAAGACCTGGCCCGTGCGACCACCAGCAGCCCTGGATGAGGCTGAGGACGAAGCGACGACAGGAAGGCGCGACTGACCATGCTGTTTACACTTGGGGCCATCACCCTGCCACCCATCAACATTGCACTGGCCGAATACTCTGAACTGTTCATGATGATCGCAGCGTTTATCTACACGCTTGCTTTCATTCTCTTTACCGTAGACACCGCAAAAAGCTCTACCACGATCCGACGTATTGAGGCCGAGCTTGCAGAAGAACACGAGGGCTCCTTAACCCGGAGCAGCAAGCTGACAGCGGCGGCTACCGGATCATCTGCCCCCGGCGCCGCAGACCGGGCGTCCGCACCTGCAGGCGGCAGAAGGGGTTCCTCGGATATCCCGGAACTGGTGGACCAGGACATGGCATACCTGAGGGCGCCACGTCCATTCGCCAACGCCGCAGTGGCCTTAACCATTGTGGCCGCGGCTGCCCACGCATTCGCGGTGGTGGCCCGCGGAGTCTCAGCCTCACGCTGGCCGCTGGGCAATATGTACGAATTCCTCGTCGGAGCTGCCCTGGTGGTCGCCGTGGTCTACCTGCTGGCCTTGCTCCGGCGCGACCTGCGATTCATCGGAACCTTCGTCCTCGGCCTGGTTGTAGCGATGATGGTGGCCGCTACCATCGGTTTCCCCACTCCCATCGGGCACGTCCAACCGGCTCTGCAAAGTCCGTGGCTGGCAATCCACGTGAGCCTGGCTGCACTGGCAATCGGGGTGTTCGTGCTGACCTTCGCCATGAACGTGCTGCAGCTGGTCCAGGCTAGGCGCGAAAATGCGCTGGCGCAGGGGCCATCGGGGTGGTTCGAACGGACAGTATCCCGTTGGCAGTTCATGCAGCTGGTGCCCAAGGCCTTCTCACTGGAGTCCTGGGCCTACCGCCTCAACGCCATAGGCTTCGTCTTCTGGACCCTTGGGCCCATGATCACCGGCGCAATTTGGGCCCAGCAGTCCTGGGGCCGCTACTGGGGCTGGGACCCCAAAGAGGTCTGGACCTTCGTGATCTGGGTGGTCTACGCCGGCTACCTCCACGCCCGGGCGACCCGAGGCTGGACCGGCAACCGTGCCGCCTGGCTGTCGATCATAGGTTTTGTGTGCATCATCATCAACTACGCCGTCGTCAACGTCTACTTCCCCGGCCTGCACTCCTACGCAGGTCTTCCAGAATGATCCCTCGACGAGGAGAAAGGCTTTGGCAGACATGCGAAGTCGTATCACGAGCAAGAAGACGCTCTTGCTGCGCCATCTGGGCATGGCGAGCGTTTCGGGGCTGTTGGTCTATCTGTTCTACCTGTCGTATTCGGCTTGGGGGGTCCAGCCAGCACTGTGGCCGGACTGGGGAGAGGACCATCCCTTCTGGCGAGCATGGGCACATGCTGCGTTCGTCCTGTTGTTCCTGACGTTGAGTCTCTCGCCCGCGTCGGCCTTCTGGAAGCCCGTCCAACGGTTGTTGCCGTGGCGGCGGGAACTCGGAATATGGTTCGCGGTACTGGCAGTAGGGCACGCCTACGCCATATGGGACCGTTGGGCGCGCGGGGACTTCGCAACGCTCTTCGGCTTCCAGTACGTGGAGGAGTTGGACAGATTCGTCCTGGCACGCGCCGAAGTCGGCATCATGAACATGATGGGGATGGTAATGCTGCCCATGATCATCTTGCTGGCGGTGACCTCCTCCGACCGAGCTGTGAACTTCCTTGGAGCGTCGTCGTGGAAATGGATCCACCGGAGCCTGGTGCACGTCATCTTCTACCTCGCCATGTTGCGTGGGACCCTATACTTCTTCTACTTCTTCCAGACGACCCCGCCCCAGTGGCAGGTCTACCCCTCGATCTGGTTCATGTACGTCTTCCTCGGCATGGGGGTCTTCGCGGTCTCGCTTCAAGCAGCCGCGTTCGCCAAGACCGTGCTCGGGCGGAAGCGCCAGCGGCGCGAGAGCGGGATGCTGACCGTTGCCGCAATCTCGGGTGTGGTCGCATTGATGGTCGCGCCTCTAGTGCTCATGCTGGGGACCGTAGCGTACTTCGACAGTCGCCTCCTCAAGGAGAACCCGCAGCTCACCGGCCAGGCGCAGACCCCAGGAGAGGATGCCCAAACCCAAGTCCCTGACGAGTACGCACAGAGCTTCGAGATGGTCATCGAGGTTGATGGCCAGCAGGACCGACTCTGGGTGAGGGACCTGGACGATGCACCCTCGTTCCGGCTCACCACCCAGATCGAAGGAACACCGGTCGCGGACCAGATCTACCGGGTCGAGGAGCGAACCTTGTATGTCGCTGAGCAGGGCCCGGACTCGGAACTGACCTGGTCACGGACCGAGAACGTGGAGCCAGAAGACATCGACCTCCCAGAGATGGTCTTGGAGCCAGGCGCGTGGGCCGCACAGTTCGGCCCGGGGGAACACCGGGTCCCGGGGCCGGAAGGTGAGCTGCAGGTCACCATCCACAGCGTGGATGAGCCCATCGCCGAGGAGGTCTTCGAGATCCCCGAGGACGCAGACCCGGTATTGAGGTGATTCATCGATGACTACCGCAGCGATTGTGATGATGATCGTGGCTGTGGTGACGGTGTGGGGCGGCACGGTCGCCTCGATCATCCACCTTTCCCGGAACCCCGAAGAATCCTAAGCAAGGAGACGCACTTGATATGTTTGCCGCCATGATTTCTGCGGGCTTCCCCGCCCCGCCGATGAACCACATCGACCTACCCGGGCCCTTCTCCATCGCCTTCTATTCCCTGGCAATCCTGCTGGGCATCGCTCTGGCAGTGGTGGTCGCCACCCGGCTGTGGAAGTCCCGCGGAGGCGACGGCGACGACATTCTCTCCGCCGCACTCTGGGCAGTGGTCTTCGGTATCATTGGCGCCCGGATCTACCACGTCATCAGCTCTCCCGACGCCTACTTCGGCGAAGGCGGAGACCTGCTGCGCACCGTCCAGATCTGGCAGGGCGGCCTCAGCATCATCGGTGCCGTGGCCGCCGGCTCGGTGGCCGTGTGGATCTTCTGCCGGCGCAACGGCATCAAATTCGGCGCCTTCGCTGACGCGATCGTGCCCGGAGTCATCCTGGCTCAGGCGATCGGCCGCTGGGGCAACTGGTTCAACCAGGAGCTCTACGGCGGCCCCACCACCCTGCCCTGGGGCCTGCAGATCGACACCGACCAGCCGCACCAAGCGCTGCCTCCCGGCGCCAGCGAATTCACCACATTCCACCCCACCTTCCTCTACGAATCACTGTGGAACCTGCTGGGATTCATTGCACTGGTCTGGCTCTATAAGCGCTTCCAGTTCAAACAGGGCCTGCTGGCCTGGACCTATGTGGCCTACTACATGATGGGTCGTTTCTGGATCGAATCGATGCGCCGCGACGAGCCCGATAAGAGCACCCAGTTCCCCTTGGAGTTCATCGGCCTGGACTGGAGGCTGAACCAGATCGTCGCCTTCGTCGTCTTCCTGATCGCCATCGCCGCTCTGATCTGGCTCTTCAGCCGCCGCCCGCGGACTGATGAGGCGTTGGCCGAGGAGCTGGAGATCCACACCCCGGCCTCTGAGCAGCGCAATCCTGTTGCGGGGCACAAAGTCGACCAGGACGCCCTGAAGGGGACGCCCGAAACCGACCCCAGTGGATCAGATTCTGAGACGGGGGGCGGTCAATTCCGGTCCAAGAAATGAGACGTGAACCGACGAAATCTGCACCCGGTTCGCCGCGTTCCCGGAGAAGGCTGGTCTCTACGACCCGCTCAATGAGTAGGCACACCCGCCCGTCGCCGCAGCCCGGATAGACTGTGGGAAGTCTCTTCCAGGCTCCCCAGCACGAGGAAACTGAGCAGGACACCGTACAACGGCAGGTGTCCCAGAAACTCGGTCGCCCCAAAGAGCGCCAGCGTCGCGGTGAACGGCACGGCCGTCAGGATCGCAACCACCTGCGGCAGAGCGCCGGAGATGACGAGCAGCCCTAACAAAAGCTCGACGGACCCGGCAACCACCGCGAAGGCGTCGGCGCTTACCCCGAACGGGGCAAGGAGATTGAGGAGCGGTTCCTGCTCGAGCATAGCCCGCGCCATCTCTGGATTCGCCAGCTTCTCCACGATGGCCAGGGAGATGAGGGTTACGCCCGCGCCAAGCTTGAGACCGAACGTCGCCCGGCGCAGCGTCGCCAGGTCAAGGTCCGTGCGACCTCCATCGTTCAGACGTGGAGGCAACACGAACAGAAACGCGGCGCTACCGACGAACACTGCCAGGGTGACGAGCGCCTCGGGACCCTGCAGAGCCACGAGCAGTGGCCCGGTGAGCATGATCGCTACACTCGCCGCACGGACGAGGACACCGGCGATTAGCAGCCCGCCCACCATGGCCTGCGGAACGAGCAGCAGCGTGCCCCCAACGCCCTCCGGGACGTCTATGCCAGGGTCCAGGACCACCCGGTCGAACGCCAAGACGAGAAGGCTGACACCCAGATGCGCGGCGAGAAGCCGGGGCACCCATGGCACGAGCGACCCTAACCGCCGGGCCGGCTTGATCACCGCCAGCTCGGGAGTCGGAAGACGCGCCGCCACCGGGCGCAGCAAGAGGGTCACCGCGACGGCTGCGGCCGCCGCGAAGACGACGCCCGGGCGCAGCAGCGCCCCAAAGTCCAGTGGATAGGCCTCCGGGGCGTTGACGAACCACTCCTGGTGGGCGCCTGCCGGCACAGCGCTCCCTGCCACGACGATCCCAACGATTAAGGCAACCACGGTCCCTCGAGCGACCACAGGCACGATATGACGCCTCCTAGGAACCATCAAGGGGATGAGTCTCATCCACGCGAGTCCAGCGTCACGACAGGGTTGGGCGTAAGGACCTGAAAGCAGGCCCACATTGGGTTCCCCGTTCCTGCATGCCGAGCCGTGGCACTCCTACGTGGGGTTATCGCCTGGACCAAACAATTATCAGACTCGCTGTGCCAACGGTGCTGAAGCGCACTGGGTTTCGTTCCGTGGTTAGACGGGCGCGGGCGCGGTCGCCTTGAACCGTACTGGGTTTAGTTCCGCTGTTGACGTGTCCTGGGTTTGGTTCCCCTCAGTTGTGAGAATCTGACACAACCCTTAGGAGGGAATATGCCCCGTCAGTACTCGCATCAGTTCCGTGAACGCGTGCTGTCTCTATTGGATGAAGGCCGCCGCGTCGATGACCTCGCCAAAGATCTCGGCGTCTCTGCTGCCACGATCTATAAGTGGCGCCGCCAAGCCCGCGTTGATGCTGGTGAAGCCCCTGGCACCACCAGCGAAGAAGCCGCTGAGCTCGCCGATGCCAAGCGGCGTATCCACCAGCTCGAAGAGGAGCTGAGAGCAACTCGGCTGGCAGCATCGATGCTGAAAGATCAGGGCATCCGCCCAAAAGGCGGTTCCCGGTCGTCGAAGCCTTGACCGGGCAGGGCATCAGCACCAAGACCGCCTGCCACGTCCTGCGGGTTACCGAGCGCGGCTATCGGGCATGGCGGGACCGGCCAGCCAGCCAACGCACGCTGCGGCATCAAATGCTGGCAGAGACCGCCGCCAACATCCACCGGGCCTCGCGGGGCTGTTATGGCATCCGCAGAGTCCATGCTGAGCTGGTCCATGGCCTGGGCATCCCGGTTGGACGAGACCAGGTCGCCAGAGTCATGCAGGACACCGGACTACGAGGCCTTTCCGGAACCCGAAAGCGGTATGTGAATCGTGAGCATCTGATCACCACCGAGGACCTAGTCAACCGCAACTTCACCGCCACCGCTGCCGATCAGCTCTGGTGCACCGACATCACCGAACACCCCACCCGAGAAGGCAAGGTTTACTGCTGTGCCGTCATCGACGTCTACTCCCGCAGAATCGTCGGTTGGGCCATCGACACCAGGCAGACTACCGCCCTGGTGCTCAACGCCTTGGACATGGCCGTCGACGCCCGCAAACCGCACCAGACCGTGGTCCACTCCGACCACGGGACCCAGTTCACTTCATGGGCCTTCAGCAACCGACTCCGGGATGCTGGGCTGGTCGGATCAATGGGGACCATTGGTGATGGGTATGACAACGCGATGATCGAGTCCTTCTGGGGCACCATGCAGGTCGAACTACTCAACCGTAAGAAGTGGAAAACACGCCTGGAGCTGGCCAACGCAATCTTCGACTACATCGAGATCTACTACAACCGACAGCGTCGCCACAGCGCCCTAGACTGGAAGACGCCAGAGAGCTTCGAAAAGCCTCTGGCGCTCCATGCCCTAGCCTCTTGAATTCTCATATCCCAGGGGAACAGAACCCAGGACACGTCA
>NZ_VAWA01000027.1 GCF_005771565.1 Nesterenkonia sphaerica | reverse complement strand
CAACTAACCAACACAGGTCCATGTTTCATTTGATTTGACACGCTCCGGAGCCCCACCCGGTGGACGGGCGCATCTGAAACAACCCCAGGCTGTCGTGATCAGAGCCATCACCGTCACTGTCGTAGTCGGCAGAGTCCGGGTAGGCGCTGGTGTTGGAGAGCTGACGTAGGGTGGATTCAGTCAGCGCGGCCATCAGCGCGATCACCAGCCCATCCCGACTCACCCCCTCGATGCTGGACCCTGTTTCGATGATCGTGGCAGCATGCCCCAGCTGCTCCTGGTTCAGGGTGAAGGTCTCCCCGTTGGCGGTGGTGACCTCCAACTCGTCGGGAACTTCCCCGACTGTTAGGTGCGGGCTGGCTCCGGGCACAATGCAGGAGGCTCCGGCACCTGGGCTCATCAACGCGCCGACCGAGACCAGGGCGACCGAGGGGCCAAGCATGGCCAGTAGGACCAGGATGATGGCTGCTTTCTTCAACACCGGTCAGGCACCTCCCTTTCAGGCCAGTCAGCTCAGGGCCGGTTAGGTGAGGGGGTTGTCGAGTTCGGAGAGCCGCAGCAGGTGGCAGGTCTCATAGGCAGGGGCACAGACGATGAACACCGTGAAGGAGACCTCGTGCTCACTGGTGACCGGTTCGTTGTTCCAGGTGCCGTCCCGGTGGCGGGTGCCGGTGATCGTGTAGGCCACCGTGCCTTCGGTGATCTGCCCGGGCGGGGCCTGGGCCAGAGCGTCCTCCCACGCCTGCGGGACATAGGCCTCATCGATGCTCAGGTGCTGGGATGTGGAGTGTTGGCGCAGTTGAGTCCATGCCTCACGAGTGGGCAGATAGGCAGCCACGTCGTTGGCCAGGCCGGCCTGTTCGGCCCCGGTGGGGTCACCGACATCCAGCAGTGCGGAGGTGTAGTCCAAGGGCATCAGCCCCGAGGCGGTGCCCCACTCAAACAGGGCAGTAGCGATGTTGCGCGCGAACGTCTCAGGATCGGCGGATCGTTCCACCGGTGGCACCACTGGCTGTCGCACATCAGAGTCCGGCTGTTCGGTGGGTTCCCCGGGTGCTGTGGGCGTGGGGTCTGTGGTCTGCGCAGTCGTCGGCGCAGGCGACTCTGGCTGGCGGGGCCCGGCGGCCAGCCCATAGATACCTACCGCGACTAGTAGAAGCAGAGCGACACCGGCGGTGAGTCCGGCCAGCAGTTTGGGCCGGGAGAACACAGTGGAGAACTCAGGGAGCTTCATACCCACCAGGTGCACACCCCACCCCAAAAGGTGTTCAACGCCGCCACTGGATAGGTAGGCGACAGAGGGGTGGTGGGGTGTTAGAGGGCGCGCAGATGCCCACGCACCGGAACAGTCCCACCGGTGCCGGTGTCGTCAGTTCGGGCTTCGCGTGCGGCCTGGAGTCGCTCGGCGAACGCGAGTGTGCCTTCCACGGTGGCCTGGAAGCTGCGGTACTGCTCATCAGTCAGCTCGGCGGCGAGCTGGTCGGGGTCGTAGTGGGTCCACCAGTCGGCCAGTTCACCCCAGGTCGCCCAAAACGCCCGGGTCGGATACCGCCGCGGCACCTCATCCGTTGCCGACCCTGTTGCCTGCGCTGCGGTCGTGGTGGTGCGTTTCTTGGTGGAGGCTTTGGCCTTGGCCACAGCCTCATCGGCCAGACGATGCAGCTGCTCCACGCGCTGTTGCTGGGCGGCTTCAGCTGCTTCGCGCAGTTGCCGGTAGGCCGGGTCCACCGGAGCACCAGCATCAATCCGGGAGAGTTCCTGCTCTGCCTGGGTGCGCAGCTCGTCGGGGACGGTCGGGTCGCTGGTCAGGTGTTGGAGGTAGCTGATCTTCTCCAGAGTCTTATAGGAGGCACTTCCCGGGATCATCGCCGCAGCCTGCTCCCGAGTCTTCCCGTTGCTGCCTGCTGGTGGTGGAAAGTTTCCACCACCATGCTCCCCAGGCTCATGCCCGTCGTGGAACTGGGTCGAGGCCTTCCGCCGTTCGGCATCCTCCGCCAGCAGCTGTTTCAGCTCCCGGTAGAGGGCGGCGGCTTCCTGCTGGGTCAGCGGTTTGTGCAGGGTGTTCTCGTCCTGCTCTGCCAACAGATGCCCCAGCTTGTCGGAGATACCGGAGCGAACCCACACGTTGGTCTTGCGCCAACCGAGCTGTTTGATCGCAGCCAACCTGCGCGCACCACACACCAGCAGTCCTTCAGGGGTGATGGTGATCGGCTGGAGCAGTCCTTCTCTGGCGATGGAGGCGGCCAGTTCGTCGATGTCCCCGAAGTCGGTGCGGTGCCGGGGACCGACCGTGATGGCTTCTACTGCGCGGTCGAGTTCGATGAACCCGGTCTGCTCACTCATCACTGACCCCCACCAGTACGGGACTGTCCGGGGGCTGTGAAGGCGATCAGCACCACGAGGTCTTCATCGCGCAGCAGCATCGGCAGGCTCTCACCGATCAGCAGCCGCAGCAGCACACCCCGACCAGCGTTGGTGGCCGCGTAAGCGGCATCGGGGTGGCCCAGCAGGGCTTTGAGCATCGCCGCCCAAGACTCACCGGGGATGTCCAGCAGGGCGCGGGCATGCTTATCCCGCCGCAACGCCTCGTAGGCCGCCTGCCTGCTGGAGGCCCGAGTCAATGCCGAGCAGATGTGTTCGATCCCGGCCCGGGCGGTACGCGGATGCCAATCCAACAAGGTGAACAACTCGATGGCGTCTTCCACAGCGGTACGTGCTGCGGTCACCACCGACCCAGCCGCCGCATCCTCGGTGTTGTCGGTGTCTTCGGGGTGGTGGTCGGTGGTGTGGAAGGCCGGGTGGTAATCGCTCAGGGGTGTTTCGCGGTCGCTGAACCGCTCCGGGTCATGGAAGACGGAGATATGCGGTCGGCGGGCCTGGTGGACCGAGCAGAGCAGGCCTTGGGCGCGTTCCTCGGCGATGCAGGTGATCCGTACCGCGTGAGTGACCACCGCCCACGGATCGGCTGCTTCCCGTGTGGAGCGGCTGCGCATCACATCAAACGCCGCAGAAGCCGCCTCCCACGGGTCGAGACCGTGTTTGCGGGCCAGGGCGGCGTACTTCTCCGCGGTGAACACCATCAGTTCAGCGGCCTCGGCATCGTTCTCCCACGCCCCGGGACCTGCCTGATGCAACCGGTGGAGTAGGACTCGCAGCCCCGCACTGGAGCGAAACGATGGCTTGCTTTGCCCGTCACGGGTGTTGTCGGTCGCCTGTGGGTTGGAGTTGTTGGTGGTGTGCATTGTTGTACCTCCTGACCACCAGGTGCACACCCCACCCCCAAGCCCTTTCCGGCCCGGCCTCTGGCCGGTCCGGTGGGGCAACCTCGTTGTTGCTGTGCTCATCGGTCATCACCACCAACAGAACCCCGACACAGCGGTCAGCTGTGTCCCACCGCATCCCGGGAGACCTGATGGGGCTGACGCCCACGACCGAACGCCGACACCGGGGGAAGATGCGTGACCCGGCTGCCCAACCGGCGAGCCGGAGCCACCAGAGGGCCACGGACCCGCCGAGCCAAGGCCGCTTCGAAATCAATCCCGCGACCGGCGACCACAGCAGAGTGCCGGGCCATCAGATCGGTGGGCCGCACCCACTCCACCCCACGAGCCGGACGGGCTCCAGCGGGACCGAGGTTCTGTCGGCGGCGAATGTGATCGGCCTCGACCGCATCCGGCACACCACCACCCGGCCCAGCCGGAGCCTCTGGACCGTTAGGGGCCGAGATCTCCGCTGCTCTCTCCACCGAGGGCACCTCCGGGCCTTGCGGAGCTGGCCCGGATTCCCGGTGGGGCTGCGACTGCCCACGCGCGTCTCCGGGGTCGGGATGATGGGTGTGAGGGTTGATGGTGTTCATGACAGTTCTCCCTGTTCGTTGTTCCCACCCACAGCGGCTCTGCCGTTGCTGCCGTGGGTGGATGGTTCATCTGTAAGGTGCCCGGCTGCTGCCCAGCGGCCCACCGTCGAACGGTGAACCCCGAGTTGCTTGGCAATCTGCTTGTTCGACCACCCCTGCTCGCGCAGAATCCGCGCCCGAGCACGCCGACCCACCGACACCTCCTCGCCTGGAGCCTCAGCGGTGACGGAAACAGCTTCAGTGCTTACCCCGTCCAAGACCGGCCCCGGAGAGGATCGGGCGTCGTCGTCCTCGATCGTGGGGCCGGGTGCAGGAGTGCGGAACTGTTCGGCGTGGGCTTGGTCGCTGTGAGATTCGCCCGTCTGAGAGTGGGTGGTGCGGGTCAGGATCACTGTCAGGTGAGTGACCGCCAGCAGCACCACCGGCGGGACCGCCGCCACGGAGGCAGCCAGCACACCAGGCACATCCGCATCAGCGGCCACCACCGCGTGCAGACTGTTCGCTGTCACTGAGACCAGGGCTCCGCCGGCCAGCAGCGCCCACGGATACCATGCCGCCCGTTGACCTGCCAGAGCGACGGCGGAGACGGTGGCGACCACAATGATCCCGTCCACGATCAGTGGCCACACCCATGCCTGACCCGCCTCGATACCAGAACGGGCCGCCAGATCGGCCAGGGCGTTGAAGCTCAACCAGAACGCGCCACCGGCGATGAACACCGTGCCAGCCACCGCGGTGCGCAGCGCCCACCGGTGCCCCACACCAGAAACCTGCCCGCCAGTGCTCATTCGAGGCTCCGACCCTGCACTGACCGCCCAGCAGAGGGCTGCCGGTCGCGGCGAGCAAATGGCTCCGGTCCCACCGAGGGTGCAGCTTCACGCCCAGGGGTGTTCTCGGTGCCGGTGGTGCGGTAGGCCGAGCGGATCGTCGCGGTGATTTCCCGCTTGCCCAAACCAGCATGTGAGGCCGCAGCAGACAGCACCTCAACCGCATCACCAGCAGGCACGTTGTTTTCTGCCAGGCGGCACGCTGCCCAGAACAGTCCCCGGTTGCGCTCACCCTCAGCGCGGGCAGCGACCCAGGAGGCCAACCGGGACACATCAGCCTCACGCCGAAGCCCAGGCGAGGTGGCCTGGGCCGGTGGTGTTGGGCGTGGGTCCAGGAACTGACGCAACCCGGAGGCATCCACAGGCCGCGGCGGAGTCCCAGCGATCCGGGCCAGCCGGTAGGACGCCGCAGAATCCTCGTACTGGACTACTGAGGGTGGCACGATGATGTAGCCACCATCGCCACGGAAATCTATCCCCGCTGCCGTTGCCTGCCACGACCGCTGCTGCTCACCCGGGGCCACCGGGTAGTAGGCATGCATTCCACCCGAGGGGGTCGAGACCAACACATCCCACCCGGTCGTCAGCCCCGCACGATGAGCACGGCCAAACCACCGGTATCCGTCGGCCTCAGAGTGGACATCAACATCGACCACCACCAAGCCCGAGGCCTGCCCGGTGGGCACACCGATATTCGCCTCCGGCCACCGGCCCCACCACCGTTCAACCTGGCCTGGGTCAGTGCTGGCGTCGTAGAACCCATGCTCGGTCAACGGACGCTTCGCGCCGGGCACACACGGGAATACCGGCACCCCCGCAGCAGCTAGCCGGGAGGCCACCACCGGAAGCTCCGCCCCACGAGTGTCGATCAGAACCTGGGTGAAGGAAGCCAGCCCGGCCATCACAACCCCGACCTCTCCACACCACCAGAGGCCACCGGTTCACGCCGCGCCCCAGCCGGCTCCGGTATCGGTCGGACCGGCCCTGTTCTCTGCCTGTCCCTCGGTTCCGGGCTCTGGCGGACAGCACTACTACGCTGGGGCTGGTGACGCTCCAACCCGGGCGGGGTGCCATCCGTCACCTGCGGGGTATCCAACTGCTCCAGCACCGAGAGCGCGGTCTGGCGTACCCGTTCACCGGTGGCTTTGACCACCTCAGCAGGCTCCTGATCCTTCACCTGCGCTGCCCAGGTGGACACATACGGGATCGTGTAGTCGCTGGTGTCCATCCCATGAGCGGCACCGACCATCAGCGCCACCGATTCAGCCTCAACCTCCACCACACCACGGTGGCCACGGGCCTCCTGCTGGTTCGGCCTATGCATCAGCACATGACCCAACTCATGAGTCAGGGTCTTCACCTGCGCGGCAGGGTCCATATCCGAGCGCACCGCAACCTGCTTGGCCAAGTAGTCAGTGATCCCATTGGCACCACCCAACTCGGCGGCACCCCCAGCCCCAACAACGGTGAACCCCTGCTCGCGGATCAGCCGCGATAGCTCCGAGTGCAACCCAGCAGGGGCCTGGCCCTTCAACAGCTGCGGTGCCGGAGGCTCGGGCAGCGGCTCCCCAGCAGTCTGGGCGGCATCCCACACATAGGCAGGCTTAGCCCCCACCATCCGGGAACGCACCACCTCACCAGCACGGGGTTTCTCACCGCGATCCAACCGCCTCCACGACCCAGGATCAGCAGGATCACTTGTGGCAAACCGGGCGGTGACCGGGGCATAGATCATGTAGCCCGGCTGGCCCTTCTGCACCTGCCGGCCCAACTGCTGCCACTGCCTGTACCCAGCCACATACGACGACGCCGGTTCACCCACCAGACCCTTCTGATAGGCCTCTTGGTGCTGAGCGAAGATCAGCAGGGTGTTGTTGAACGACCGCGACCGGAACCTCGCCGCGAACGCCATCGCCTGCTGCCAGTCCTCACCCGAGACCAACTGCTCGACAGCACCGGTCAGTCGCCCGTGCAGCTCATCGAGCTTGGCTTCACGGTCGCTGCGTGAGGGTGTTGGTTTCTCCGACATGGCATCTGGCCTTCCTTGTGACCCAGCGGACCAACCGAGCCACAAGAAGCAGCTCGGTCAACCAGCAGGTGCGCCGGGAAGACCAGCGAGGCGATGACGGACATCGGAGACAACATGTACGGCGGTGACCATCAGGGACACAGGAGGTGAACCCGACAAGTCCTCCCCGGCATATCAGCCTGAGCATCATCGACACAGACCATGACTGGGCAGCGTGATAAGAAGTGGAGCATCCATGAGAAGAAGTGCACCATCCACACCGGAGTCACCTCATCCAGGTCAGTTCCCGGTACCTGGACGGAGTCGCCCCCAGATGCTGGCGGAAGAACCGGGCCGCGTGGCCTCGGGTGTTCCACCCTACTTTCCGCATCGCCACCTCAATGGGCAGGTCGGTCTCCCGCAGCAGTCGGGCAAGTTCCTCAGCCCGCAACATCGTCAAATAGGTCTGTGGTGTCTTGCCATAGGCGTCTATGAACACCCGGTGGAACTGCGGCACCGATAAATGGGCGGCCTCAGCCAGCTCGTCCAAGCCCCATCGGTGAGTGAGGTCTGAGCGCAACATCTCGGCTGCTCGGCGGGCTTCCGGGCGCAGAGGCCGGGGAGCGCGACGGCGAGGTGGGGTGGGCTTGGCCGCCTCGCGTTGAGTGGCACTGCGACGGATAGACGAGACTTCGATGTCAGGCAGCACGACCTGGAGCACAGATAGCAGCGCCCGTTCCACTTCGAAGAACACCGTGGCCGTATTTTCGAAGTTACTCAGGTCAGTCAGTTCATCTAGCCACGGAAGAACTCTGCCGAAAGCCTCGTCGCTAAGACGCAGCAGCTGAGCGGGCTCTACATAGGGCTGATCCAATAGCTCACAGGCTTCCAATCGATCTGCCAGCACAGCCGATTGCTGCCAAAACACCTTGTCAACTAGATACTCAAAGTCCAGAAAGACCGTTGTAGTCGTTACCGGTTCTTCCGGGTGGCACCCTGAGAGCACATTGGCCGCCAGTAGCAGCACATCACCGGGACGAGCGGGTCGTTCACCGAACTCGCTGTAGACAACAGCTGTGCCAGATCGGAGGAACACAAGCCGCACCCAGTCATAAGCCGATGGGGCGACCTGTTGTACATGTGTTGAAGTCTCCGCGACGATAGGGCGAAAGATGAATGGAGACGCCCTCACTCCATCCATCGTTCATCCCAGGTTTCAGGACTTCACGAGGCGAGCGATCGCCGCAGAGGCTTCGTTGATCTTCTCGTCAGCGGTTGCGCCTCCGGCTTGCGCGGCATGAGCCACGCAGTGCTTGAGGTGGTCATCCAATAGCCCTAGCGCCACGTTCTCCAGGGCGGAAGTCAACGCGCTGATTTGGGTGAGGATGTCGATGCAGTAGGTATCTTCTTCGACCATGCGGTGGATACCTCGCGCTTGGCCTTCAATGCGTTTCAGCCGTGCGAGGTAGCGGTCTTTGTCACTGATATAGCCGTGTTGGACAGGTGTTTCGGTAGACATGAGGGGATTCCTAAGTGGTGAGGTTTCGGGTGGAAACTTCTGGCCGCAGGTCCAGGCGGCGCAGCAGTTGAGCATTGAGCGCGACGACGACAGTGGAGGCTGACATCAGGATCGCGCCGATGCTCATAGGCAGGACAAATCCGATAGGGGCGAGGATTCCTGCGGCCAGGGGCACGGAGACGAGGTTGTAGCCGGCTGCCCACCAGAGGTTCTGTTTCATCTTCCGGTAGCTGGAGCGAGACAGGTCGATCACCGAGAGCACGGAGCGTGGGTCGGAGCTGGCCAGAATCACCCCGGCAGAGCCGATGGCCACATCAGTCCCGGCCCCGATGGCAATACCGACATCGGCTTGGGCCAGGGCTGGGGCGTCGTTGACGCCGTCGCCGACCATGGCCACCTTCTGCCCCTCTTGTTGGAGTTCCTTGACCTTGGCAGCCTTGTCTTCGGGGCGGACCCCGGCGAATACCCGGTCGATGCCCAGTTCCGCGGCAACGGTCTCGGCAACTGCTTGGGCGTCCCCGGTGATCATGACCACCTGGGCACCCACGGCGTGGAGAGCTTCGACCGTGGCGTGGGATTCAGGACGTATCTCATCGGCCAGGCGCAGGGCACCGACGACCTCCCCATCGACCAGGACGTGAAGGATGATCGCGCCTTCGTTCCTCCATTGCTCTGCGATGGACAGCTCATCTTGGTGCTGCTCGCGGAGCATGTAGGGGCCACCGACCTGAATCACCGTGCCATTGACTGTGGCGCGAACCCCTACAGCTGGTGAGGATGAGAAGTCCTTGGCCGCGGGGACCTCCAAGTTGCGGTGGGATGCTGCGCCGATGATGGCCCGGGCCAGCGGGTGCTCACTGTCGGTTTCGGCCGCTGCGGCCAGAGCCAGGACCTCGTCGCCGGTATACCCCTGAGTGGGCTCGACCCCGGTGACGGTGGGTTCTCCCTTGGTCAGTGTGCCGGTCTTGTCGAAGAGCACTGCGTCTACGGTGCGCATCGATTCCAGGGCTAGGCGGTCCTTGATAAGCACGCCCCCGCGTGCGGCGCGTTCGGTGGCGATGGAGACCACCAGCGGGATCGCCAGACCCAGGGCGTGCGGGCAGGCGATCACCAGCACGGTGATGGTCCGCACCACAGCAGCATCCGGCATTCCCAGCACGGCCCAGGCCGCCGCAGTGATCAGTGCGGCGACCAGGGCGAACCAGAACAGCCACCCGGCTGCTGTATCAGCGATCCGCTGAGCCCGCGAGGACGAGGCCTGGGCATCAGCGACCAGACGTTGAATACCAGCCAAGGCGGTATCGTCTCCGGTGGCGGTAATCCGTACCCGGATACCAGAGTCAGTGGCCACTGTTCCGGCCACGACGTGATCGCCTTCGTCACGACGGACAGGCTTGGACTCCCCGGTGACCATCGACTCATCCATACTCGCCGAGCCCTCAATCACCTGCCCATCAGCAGGTACAGAGGCACCGGGGCGAACGATCACCACATCATCGAGGGCCAGCTGCGCCGGGGAGACCTTCTCCACCCCGTGGTCGGTGACTTTCTCCGCTTCATCCGGCAGCAGCGCGGCCAGCGAATCCAGAGCTGAACTGGTCCGGGCCAAGGATCGCATCTCGATCCAGTGACCCAGCAGCATGATCACCACCAGTAGGGCCAGCTCCCACCAGAAGTTCAGCTCGTGATCCAGCAGGTGCAGACTGGCACCCCAGGAAGCGATGAAAGCCACTGTGATGGCCAGCCCAATCAGAAGCATCATCCCCGGCTTGCCTGAGCGGATCTCTGAGACCGCCCCGGTGAGGAATGGCCAGCCGCCCCAGGCATAGATCACTGTGCCCAGGATCGGGGAGACCCACCAGACCCAGTCGGCTTCTGGTAGGTGGTAGCCGACCAGGTGGGCGAACATCTCGTTGAGCCCCACCACCGGCACCGCCAACACCAGCATGATCCAGAACAGCCGGCGGAACTGCCCGACGTGATCACCATGGCCCCCGTGTCCGCTGTGGCCATGTCCGGCATGCGTGGAGTGATCATGCTGATGCTGGTCGTGGACGTGGGCCGCGTGCCCCTGGGTGGCCTCTGCTGTGGAATGCATCGCATGCCCATGGTGAGACTCAGGGTGGTCTTGGCCTGAGTGGTGATGGTGCCTGTGATGGTGGTCAGTCATAGGGGTCCTATATGTTCTCCAGCAGGTCTTCCATCTGTTCGATCTCAGCCTGCTGGACGCTGATGATCTCTTCTGACAGTTCCAGGGCCTCGGGGTTCTCCCCGTCGGCCAGGTGGTCCTCAGCCATCGAGACTGCACCTTCGTGATGGACGATCATCTGCTCTAAGAACAGGCGCGCAGCCTCATCGCCTTGAGCAGCTTCAAGGTCGGCGATGTCGTCGTCGCTCATCATTCCTTCGTGCTCGTTCCCGTGGTCGCTATGGCCACCGTGATCGTCTTCGGGATCATGGCCCCAGTCCTGCAACCAGGCGACCATCTGGTCAATCTCGGGCTGCTGAGCGTCCCGAATCTCCTCAGCCAGAGAGACAACATCGGTGTCCACATCGTCCTTGGCCAACAGGATGTCCGACATCTCAACGGCCTGTTCGTGGTGGACGATCATGCCTGAGACGTATTCGACATCTGCATCGTTAAACTCACCGGAGACTTCTTCGGCGGAATGCTCACCATGGTCGGACTCATCAGTTTCCTGCTGGTCATTCTGACCACAGGCGGCCAACACGGTGGCTAAAGTGAGGGCGGTGACGACGGTGGCAGGATGACGGAATCTCATCGAGCTGGTCCTTCCTGTTGATTCGTTTCCGATGGCATGAGGTGCTCGTTGCTCAGCCGGAATGTGCGTATTCCTCGGGGGAAGCATCGAAGAGCGGTCCACAGCCTTCGCAGCACAGCCAATACCGCTTGCCCTGGTATTCCCGGTACAGTCCCGCTTGTTCTGCCTCAGCTTTGATCACTAGGGTTCCTTCCATCACCGGGCATTCGGCGACTTTTTCGGAGGATGCTGCGGCCAGCTTCTCCGGGGACGGTGCGTGACTATGGTCGTGGTGGTTCTCGGAGGCGTGGGAGTGTGCACCGCAGTGATGAGTGGTCATGGTCTGGTCCTTTCAGTGATGGTGTTCAGACCGTGATGGTCTGAGTGTTGATTTCTGTGACGGGGGTACCTGTGGCGGCACGGTCGGCTTGGGCCTTGAACCGGCGCAGCCGCAGGCTGTTGGTCACCACGCACACACTGGAGAAGGCCATAGCCGCCCCGGCCAGCATGGGATTGAGCAGACCGAAGGCCGCCAGCGGAATGGCAGAGGTGTTGTAGGCGAAAGCCCAGAACAAGTTGGTCTTTATCACACCGAGGGTCTTCCGGGAGAGCCGGATCGCATCAGCAGCAGCCCGCAGGTCCCCACGCACCAGGGTGATGTCGGCAGCCTCGATGGCCACGTCGGTCCCCGTGCCCATGGCCAGTCCGAGGTCGGCTTGGGCCAGGGCAGGGGCATCGTTGACACCATCGCCGACCATCGCCACCGTCTTACCCTGCTGTTGCAGGCCTGCCACGACATCGACCTTCTGCTGGGGCAGGACTTCAGCGATCACCTCATCGATGCCGACTTCGGCGGCGACCTGCTCAGCCACGCGTTGGTTATCCCCAGTCAGCAGCACCGGGGTCAGACCGAGCTGTTTGAAGTGGCCGATGGCTTCGGCGCTGGTGGGCTTGATCTGATCAGCCACCACCAGCAGGCCCCGGGCCTGACCGTCCCAGCCGACGGCGACCACGGTCTTACCCTGGGACTCCGCATGCTGCTTGGCCGCTGCTAACTGCTCATCGAGGTGCTGGCCCCAATCGGCCAGCAGGGACTCACGTCCCACCAGCACGGCGTGGCCCTCCACGATGCCTTGGACACCGCGACCTTCGATGTTCTCGAAGGACTCCACCTCCGGCAGACTTCCCGTCGCGGTGACTGCTCCTGTGGCGATGGCCTGGGCGATAGGGTGCTCGGAGGCGTCCTCGACTGCCCCGGCCAGCCGCAGCAGCTCATCCCGCTCGGTGCCCTCGGCGGGGAGGGCGTCTTCCAGGGTCATTTTTCCGGTGGTGACAGTGCCGGTCTTATCCAGCACCACGGTGTTGGTCCTGCGGGTGGACTCCAACACCTCCGGTCCTTTGATGAGAATCCCCAGCTGAGCACCCCGGCCTGTGCCGACAAGCAATGCGGTGGGGGTGGCCAGCCCCAGGGCGCAGGGGCAGGCGATGATCAGCACCGCCACCGCAGCGGTGAACCCTGCCGAGGCAGGGAAGCCAGCACCTAGCCAGGCCCCCAAGGCGGCGACGGCGATGGCGATAGCCACCGGCACGAACACCCCGGAGACCCTGTCGGCCAGGCGCTGAATCTCTGCCTTGCCGGATTGGGCGTCCTCGACCAGCTGGGCCATCTGCGCCAACTGGGTATCCGAGCCCACCCGGGTTGCCCGGACGATCAGGCGGCCTCCGGCGTTCACGGTGGCCCCAGTCACCGCATCGCCTTCGGTGACTTCCACCGGAACCGATTCACCGGTGAGCATGGAGGCATCCACCGCGCTGGTCCCGGAGACCACTACACCGTCGGTGGCGATCTTCTCCCCGGGCCGGACCACGAACTCATCGCCCACTGCCAACTCATCGACGCTGATCCGCTGCTCTGTACCGTCGCGGAGCACGGCCACCTCCTTGGCCCCCAGCTCCAGCAGAGCGCGCAGGGCGGCACCGGCCCGGCGCTTGGAACGTTTCTCGAAATACCGGCCCAGCAGCACGAAGGTGATCACCCCGGCGGCGACCTCCAGGTAGATATGCCCTAGGCCGTCACTGCGGGAGATGGTCAGCTCAAACGGATGCACCACTCCGGGTTGGCCGGCAGTGCCGAAGAACAGGGCCACCACCGACCAGATCAGTGCCGCGGTGGTGCCCACTGAGATCAGGGTGTCCATCGTGGCTGCCCCGTGGCGCAGATTCATCATCGCAGCCCGGTGGAAGGGCCAACCGGCCCACACCACTACTGGGGCGGCCAGGACCAGGGATGCGAAGCCCCAGTAGTCGAACTGCAAGACCGGGATCATCGCCATGGCGATCACCGGCGCCGAAAGGACTGCGGCACCGATCAGCCGCTGCCGCAGCACCACCAGCTCTTGGTCCTCAACCGAACCGTCCTCGTCACCCGAGCTGGTCTTATCTTCGGAGGCAGCGGGTAGTGCGGCGGTGTAGCCGGTCTTTTCGACCTCGGTGATCAGCACCTGGGGTTCCAGGCCACCATTGGAGGTGATGCGGGCCTTTTCGGTGGCGTAGTTGACGCTGGCCTCCACGCCGTCGAGTTTGTTGAGCTTCTTCTCAATGCGCATCGCGCAGGAGGCACAGGTCATCCCGCCGATCTGTAACTCGATGTTGGCCGAGTTGGTTGTTTCAGCGGTCATGGCCATCCTCCCCGTGATGCTCGCTCTGCGAGGTGTCGTCCACCCAGTTCTGCACGGTCTCGTCGGGAACGACTGCTCCGGCGGTGAAGAACGCTGTGATGAACACAGCGGCCAGTCCTGTGCCGTACAGGCTCAGTCGTGCAGGCGCGTTCATGGTCAGTCCCTGGCCGCGGTGTAGCCGGCCTCGTCAACAGCAGCGATCACCTCGGCGTCGTTGATTGAGTTCTCTGCGGTGACCGTCAGCGTTCCTGTCTTCGCGCTGACATCAACCTCGGTGACTCCGGGTACTTGTGAGACCTCGGTCCGAACGGAGCTTTCGCAGTGCCCGCAGGTCATCCCGGTCACGGTGTAAGTGGTGGTCGTATTCATTGTTCCTCTCCTTCCGATACCCCCTAGGGGTATCTCTACTTATACCCGGTACGGGTATCTGATGTAAAGGCGTTAGTCCTGGTTGGCCCCGTGATCAGGCTGGGGCGGGACGGCGGGGTGGGATCGCTGCAAGTGTGATGACTGCCGCGATGAGGGCTGCGGCTGCGGCAAAGCCAAAGGCCTGCTGGAATCCGGTGTCGCCGCCGCCGGCAACGAGGCTCAGGGCTGCAATGCCGGATACAGTGGCCACCCCGATGGAGGCTCCGAACTCGTGAAAGGTGCTCAGCAGTCCCGAGGCGATGCCGGCTTCTTCCGGTCCGATCTGTCCCAACGCGGTGGCTGAGGCGACAACGAACAGCGCGCCGATCCCGAAGGCTCCAAAGCTGACCCCGAGGGTCGTAGTCAGGGTGGTGGCCCACAGGGCGGGTACCACCAGTCCGAGAGCTGCCACGGCCATGCCGACTGCTCCCAGGGTGCGGGCACCTATACGTGCGATAAGGCGACCACCAAGGTTGGCTCCAGTCATCGTGGCTACCGCGATCGGCAGGAACAGCAGGCCCGTGATCAGTGGACCGTGTCCCGCGTACTGCTGGAAGTAGAACGTGCCGAGGAAGAAGACTGCCACCATCAGGGCTGTCGCGATCAGAATCACGAACACCCCTGCTGAGACTGGGCGGCGAGTCAGCAGTCCGAGGTCCATCAGAGGGGACGCGGCTGTCTTCTGTCGCCACCCGAACAGCAGATAGAGCACTACTGCGGCTGCCAGCCCGATAAGGCTCTGCATGTTGGTCCACCCAACCTCACCAGCGATGGTCAGTGCATAGATTGCCGATCCTGTCGCGGCGGTGACGAGCAAGGCCCCCAAGACATCCAGAGCCGGTCGCGGGCCGGAGGTCCGAGGCAGCGGCGGCAACACGCGGAGCAACCCGATGAGAATGATTAGCCCAACCGGGATGTTGATGAAGAACACCCATGGCCATCCGGGTCCGGCTGTAATGAGCCCGCCCAACAGGACGCCCACAGCAGCCCCGCCGCCACCGAGGGCTGACCAGATGCCCAAAGCGCGGTTGCGCTCATCGCCGGTGAACAGCTTGACCACCACCGAGAGCGCGGCCGGGGATAGCAGTGCAGCGCCGAGACCTTGCCCAACTCTTCCGCTAAGCAGAACCTCCCCACTTTCAGCGAGGCCAGCCGCCAATGATCCGGCGGTGAACAGCGTGAGCCCCGTGTAGACGATGGGCTTGGAGCCAAAGAGGTCCGCGCTGCGCCCGCCCAGCAGCATCAGCCCGCCGAAGGTCAACGTATAGGCGGCCACCACCCAGGTGATCGCCTCCCGGGACAGGTTCAGATCAGCGGCCATCTGTGGCAGCGCAATCGCGACCACCGTGACATCGAGGATCAACATGAACTGAGCCGTGCCCAATAGCCCAAGCGCCAGCCAGCGCCGAGGGTGCACCCCCTCACGCGCCCCGTGATCAGCCTTCGTTGTGGACACCTTGCCTCCTAAGTCGTACATGAATGTTCGGGTTGAGACTGCTACTGTAACTCATACACGCCTGTACGGGAAGTGAGGGACGTGGCAACCACCAGCAGAAGCACCAAGAGAGCCGACGCCGCACGCAACATCGAACGAGCACTCGATGCGGCCATCACGTGCCTGTCACAGAGGCCCAACGCGACGATGGCCGAAATAGCCAAGGAAGCTGGCATCGGCAGAGTCACCCTCTATGCACACTTCGCATCACGTGCTGAACTGCTCGAAGCGGTGGTCACCCGCGTTATCGAGGCGGGTGAGCGGACCTTGTCCGGCATCGACCTCGATGGGGACCCCCGGGGGGCACTGACTCGACTGATCACCGGCAGCTGGCAACTAGTGGATCAAGCACGATCCATCATCGCTGCCGCAGAAGGGGAAATACCCCCCGAAAGAATGAGGGCGCTTCACGGGTCCCCCGCCGCACGAGTGGAAGCACTGATCGCGCGAGGGCGGCAAGAAGGCAGCATCCGGGCCGACATGCCTGCCACCTGGCAAGTGGCCGTCCTCCACCAGATTCTCCACGGAGCCGGAGCCGAAGTCGCAGCCGGACGACTCGAACCCAACGAGGCACCAGGCCTCATCATCACCACAGTCAACGCCATACTCGACCCTCACTGACCTCCGCTACAGCTACCACAGCTACCACGCCTCTTGCAGATCGAGGGCAAAGGTCCCGAATCAACTCAGAGCTGACTCGCCCAGGACGGTAGCTCGATGCCTACCTGACCACTGAGAGGTGGTGGTCCAGGTGACGGTGTCGATGCGGGTCATGTCCGCCGGCGACGGGTATAAGTACCTGCTGCGTACCGTCGCCGCTGGCGATGGCGATCGGTCGTTGTCCACGCCGTTGACCCGGTATTACACGGAGGAAGGCACTCCACCGGGGCGGTGGCTTGGTGCCGGCGTCCGTGGCCTGGGGGATGGGCGGATCGGTGTGGGTGATGAGGTCTCTGAGGCGCAGCTTCAGCTGTTAGTGGGGATGGGCCGTGACCCTGTCACAGGCAAGCCTTTGGGGAAGGCATATCCGCAATACAAGACCACCAACGAACGGATTGAATCTCGCATCGCTGGGCTGGAGCCGTCCTTGGGTCCGGCCGCTAAGGCCGAGGCGGTAGCTGGGATTGAGGCTGAGGAAGCCGCCCGCAGCCGCCGGCGTGCGGTGGCGGGGTTCGATTTCACGTTCTCGGTGCCGAAGTCTGCCTCGGTGTTGTGGGCGGTTGCTGATGCCGGGACCCAGGCGTTGATCGCACAAGCTCATCATGCAGCCGTTGCAGAGGTGGTTGCATTCATGGAGTCCGAGGTTGCAGCCACCCGCACGGGCGCAACCGCAGGGGATGGGGCGGTTGCACAGGTCGATGTCGCCGGACTGGTTGCCACTGCCTATGACCACTACGACTCCCGGGCCGGCGACCCCCACCTGCATACCCACGTGGTGGTCTCCAATAAGGTCCAGACGCTACTGGATGGGAAATGGCGCTCCCTCGACGGAAGACCCCTGCACGCCTCAGTGGTCGCGCTCTCGGAGATGCATGAGGCGATCTTCGGGGGGTGTCAATTAGTTTGTGTACCGGGTC